>CP113055.1:1416250-2830000 GCA_026625625.1 Blastomonas sp. SL216 | reverse complement strand
AAATCGTATCTAAGTGGGAAAGCATGTGGGATTTCCAAAACAACCAGGAGGTTGGCTTAGAAGCAGCCATCCTTTAAAGAAAGCGTAACAGCTCACTGGTCTAAATAAGAGATCCTGCGGCGAAAATGTAACGGGGCTCAAGATACGTACCGAAGCTTAGGGTGTGCGCAAGCACGCGGTAGCGGAGCGTTCCGTAAGCCTGTGAAGCGGGAGGGTAACCGACCGTGGAGGTATCGGAAGTGAGAATGCTGACATGAGTAGCGATAAAGAGGGTGAGATGCCCTCTCGCCGAAATCCCAAGGGTTCCTGCTTAAAGCTAATCTGAGCAGGGTGAGCCGGCCCCTAAGACGAGCCCGAAGGGGGTAGTCGATGGGAACCACGTTAATATTCGTGGGCCTGGTGGTGTGTGACGGATGGCGTAAGTTGTCAGGCCTTATTGGATTGGTCTGGCTTCGAAGTTGTCCCAGGAAATAGCCCCACCGTATAGACCGTACCCTAAACCGACACAGGTGGGATGGTAGAGTATACCAAGGCGCTTGAGAGAAGTGTACTGAAGGAACTCGGCAAATTACCTCCGTAACTTCGGGAGAAGGAGGCCCCACATATGGGCAACCACGTGTGGGGGGCACAAGCCAGGGGGTAGCGACTGTTTAGCAAAAACACAGGACTCTGCTAAGTCGGCTTCAAGACGACGTATAGGGTCTGACGCCTGCCCGGTGCTGGAAGGTTAAGAGGAGGAGTGCAAGCTCTGAATTGAAGCCCCAGTAAACGGCGGCCGTAACTATAACGGTCCTAAGGTAGCGAAATTCCTTGTCGGGTAAGTTCCGACCTGCACGAATGGCGTAACGACTTCCCCACTGTCTCCAGTACATGCTCAGCGAAATTGAATTCTCCGTGAAGATGCGGAGTACCCGCGGTTAGACGGAAAGACCCCGTGCACCTTTACTGCAGCTTCAGAGTGGCATTAGGAAAGAACTGTGTAGCATAGGTGGGAGGCTTTGAAGCGACGGCGCCAGCTGTCGTGGAGCCATAGGTGAAATACCACCCTGTTGTTTTCTGATGTCTAACCACGCACCGTTATCCGGTGCTGGGACCCTCTGTGGCGGGTAGTTTGACTGGGGCGGTCGCCTCCTAAAGAGTAACGGAGGCGCGCGATGGTGAGCTCAGGACGGTTGGAAACCGTCTGTTAGAGTGCAATGGCATAAGCTCGCCTGACTGCGAGACTGACGAGTCGAGCAGAGACGAAAGTCGGTCATAGTGATCCGGTGGTCCCTCGTGGAAGGGCCATCGCTCAACGGATAAAAGGTACGCCGGGGATAACAGGCTGATGATTCCCAAGAGCTCATATCGACGGAATCGTTTGGCACCTCGATGTCGGCTCATCACATCCTGGGGCTGGAGCAGGTCCCAAGGGTTTGGCTGTTCGCCAATTAAAGTGGTACGTGAGCTGGGTTCAGAACGTCGCGAGACAGTTTGGTCCCTATCTGCCGTGGGCGTCGATAATTGAGAGGAGTTGACCCTAGTACGAGAGGACCGGGTTGAACATACCTCTGGTGTACCTGTCATTGCGCCAGCAGTGCAGCAGGGTAGCTATGTATGGACGGGATAACCGCTGAAAGCATCTAAGCGGGAAGCCTCCCTCAAGATAAGTTATCATCGAGTCGTGGAAGACCACCACGTTGATAGGCCGGGTGTGGAAGTGCAGTAATGCATGGAGCTAACCGGTCCTAATTACTCTGTTCGCGCTTGAGAGTTCCACCATCAATGACAACATTGGTGACGGATGATTGAGCCGGATATTCGCCAGAACTACGCCTATAACTTGCCAGGAATGGCAGGACTTGAATGTAACAGCATCGATTAAAAACCATGTGCACCTGCTTCATTGCTTGGTGGCCATAGCGTCAGTGCCCCACCCGATCCCATCTCGAACTCGGCCGTGAAACCTGACTGCGCCGATGGTACTACCGCTTAAGCGTTGGAAGAGTAGGGCGTCGCCAGGCATTGAAGCCGGTGCGCATGGAAAAACCCATTCATGATGATCAAAAACCGCCCAGGCCAACACGCCAGGGCGGTTTTTTGCCCTCTAGGGCACACGTCCTCACAAGGACGCAAAGTTGGTGGCGCGGGATGGAGCAGCCCGGTAGCTCGTCAGGCTCATAACCTGAAGGTCGCAGGTTCAAATCCTGCTCCCGCAACCAACGCAGATCTTCACTAACAACTGCACGTACCATGTGCACGACAAGGCACAGCCAGCACATCTGTTCGCGGCCAATTCAGCGATCCGACACACCCAGCTGTTCTCAACCAACCATCTCCTCCAAAGCTTCGCTTCCGGAGACGATGGCACGCGTTTAGCGGACGCGCTGTCTGAAGGGTGCGCGTTCGATCCTGCGGACTGGGGGGATAGCGGACATGGGCGCTATCAGATGTGCAACTCATCCAAATCATGCCCCTCGCGTATCGATCGATATGCGACTGATCGGGCCGATAAGGACGTCACCGTCACCGTCCACGGTCTGACCCATCGAATTCCATCGCTGCAAGCCGTTGATTCACCGCCGCTTCCGCTGGAACCAGGCAGCACAAATGTAAGGTTCAGCTTTCCCTTTGTCTCGAAACCGGACAGATTGTAAAATCCCGTCGGTTTTGAACGACATATTCCCGAGTCTGGGTGCGCTCGGGCCCGCCCTTTTCGACTCTGCGTTAACCACCCAGATTGCCGGAAATGCGCGATTTCGGGTTCGTGCAAACCTTTGCAGATATGCCCTGCCAGGCCCAGATACCCCCAAAATGGATGTATTACATAGTCATTTTGCATTATTTTACACACTGTTAATCACCCCTAAGGTCCGATTAACAAAATTCGAGTCGCATGAATTTTATGCCAGTTGAGAGGTCAAAAGGCCTCCGGGGGCAAGCTGCAGGAGATAGGTTGTGCACTCGTACAGACGCACGGTCAGGGCCTTAACGGCGGTCTGGCTGGGAGCGGTCGCCATCATGGCACCGCTCGGTCAATCAGCCGTTGCACAGGACATCGTCTACCAGCCTGTCAATCCCAGTTTCGGTGGAAACCCATTCAATTCCAATCATTTGCTTGGCGTCGCCAACGCTCAGAATGATTTCACCAATCCTGCTACCAGCAGCAGCAGCTCGCAGGCCGACATCTTCGCCCGGCAGCTGCAGTCACGCCTTCTATCCGCCCTGTCGTCACAGATTGTTACCGCGATTTTCGGTGACAATCCGCAGGAAAGCGGCACGATCAGTTTTGGCGGTCAGACTGTCAGATTCATCCGCTCGCTCACCGAAGTGACGATCACGATCATCAATGACGATACCGGTGAAGAGACCGTGATCGTCGTTCCGACCTTTGTGGATGTCGACTGAGCCATGCGTTTCCCCATCATTCCCGGCCTGGCAGCCCTTTCGTTCGCCCTGATGGCAAGCGGTTGCACCACCGTTGGCGGCAGCGGCAAGGCTTTTCTGCCTGAAACCACCAGCTACGCCTATCTGCCCAACGCTACCCAGACCCAGTTGCTGCTGCGCGGTATCCCCAAGCCATCGCGCCAGGTTGCCGTGGCAGTGTACAGCTTCACGGACCAGACCGGCCAGTTCAAGCCCAGTGCCACCGGCCAGACCCTCTCGCGTGCGGTCAGTCAGGGCGGAGCCTCGGTGCTGGTCAAGGCGCTGCAGGATGTCGGCGACCGTTCCTGGTTCACGATTGTCGAGCGCGAGAATCTGAAGAACCTGCTCAACGAGCGCCAGATCATCCGCGAAATGCGCGAACGGTATCTGGGCGAGCGCGCGGTCAATCCCGATGCGCTGCCCGCGCTGCTGTTCGCCGGCGTCCTGCTGGAAGGCGGCATCATCGGCTATGACAGCAACACGCTGACCGGCGGCGCAGGCGCTGCTTTCCTGGGCATCGGCGGACGCACCGAATATCGCCAGGACACGGTGACGGTCTATCTGCGCGCGGTATCGGTGCGCACTGGCGAAGTGCTGACGACGGTCACCGCATCCAAAACGATCGCGTCGCAGGCGTTCGGCGCCAGCGCCTTCAAGTTTGTCGCATTCCGCGAGCTGCTCGAAGCCGAAGCCGGTTTCACCACCAACGAGCCCGATCAGCTTGCGTTGCAGCAGGCGATCGAAAAGGCGGTCTATGCGCTGGTGATGGAAGGCGTCGAGCTGCGCCTCTGGGATTTCGCGGATCGCGACTCCGGCATGGCCAGGCTGCTGCAATATCAGCAGGAACGCGATGGAAAATTCACACCGGGACAGGTTCAGCGCGCCGAGGAAAAGGCACGCAAGCTGGCCCCGATGAAGGTGAAGGACAGAAAAACGAACGGGAAGAAAAGCGAGGTAAGCTCGGAAATCAACTGACAAGCTATGCCCTGCGTCACAGCTAGCGGCGTGGATGCAGGCGCAACTCAGGAGCGGCGATGCCCCCCGAATGGGGGGCAGAAATGCTCCAGGATCGCGAACAAGAGCCGGAGCCGGTCAGGCGGCATTCGGAACTGACATAAAGACCTGACAAAACTCGCGCACCGGAGCTGCAACTCCGATGCGCGAGCATGACAACAATGAGTGCGTGTGAAACAATCATGCTGACCCCGGCGGCAATGCTGCTTCCGGAGCAGCATGGTTATGACCCTTGAACAGAGGATTATCAACCATGAAGACCTCCATTTACACCTCGGTCTCGGCGCTTGCGCTGATGATCGGCATGCCGGCAGTGGCACAGACCGTCGTCAACAACAGCTCGACGATCACGCAGAGCGGCGCGCAGAATAGCGCCGATGTCAGCCAGCTTGGCAGCAATGCCACGTCGGTCGTCACGCAGAGCGGCGCTGGAACGACGACTAGCCGCAACACGGTCGAAGTCGACCAGGCAGGGAACAGCTCGGATTCGGAAGTTACTCAGTCGGGTGGTGCGGGCAACGTCGCCAAGGCCAATCAGACCGGCGACAGCGAGTCGGACATCGTTCAGTCCGGTGCTCTCAACACGGCTGAAGTGACGCAGAACGGTGCCGGCAACAAGTCCAACGTGCTTCAGAACCGCAACGAGAACAACGCCACGGTCGGCCAGTCCGGTGACGACAACACTTCGCTCGTCGACCAGGATTCGCTCGCTCCGGGTGCCACTGCAAGCGTGTCGCAGGTCGGTGATCGCAACGATTCCACCGTACTTCAGGACGCGGCAGCCGAAGCCTCAATCGCGCAGACCGGCAATGACAACAAATCGACGGTGACCCAGACGGTGGACTCTGCTGGCGCCACCGCCAACGTGACGCAGTCGGGCGACGAAAACCGTTCGACGATCACCCAGTCGGCCGATGCTACGGCGACGGTGATCCAGAACGGCGTCGATAGCTATGGAATCGCACCGCCGAACAACGATTCGTTCATCACCCAGACCGCCAACAACGCGACCGCTCTGGTCAAGCAGACCGGCGAACTGAACCTCTCGAACGTCACTCAGAATTCGGCTGCAAACGCGACTGTGACCCAGCTGGGCGTATTCAACCGCTCCACGGTCAATCAGACTGCAGGCGCGGCAGGTGCTGTAGCAACGGTGACACAGACCGGTAACCCTTCGTTGGGCGGCCCCGGTGTCGGTCAGGGCGACAATCTGTCTACCGTCACCCAGTCGGCGGCTTCCACCGCAACCGTGACCCAGCTGGCGAACGTTCCGACCAACGGCTTCCCGTCGAACAGCTCGTCCGTCAATCAAAGCGGTGTCGGTTCTGATGCCATTGTCGGTCAGACTGGCGATGGCAACGTCTCGATCGTCGAGCAGGCTGCAGACGACGCGGATGCGCTGGTTTCGCAGAATGGCCTGAACAACACATCGAGTGTAACCCAGACCGCAACCGCAGACGGCGCAAAGGCAGACGTGACCCAAACGGGCAACGGCAATGCTTCCACCGTGACCCAGTCGGCCGACGCTGATGCATTTGTCGTCCAGACTGGCAATGCCAACGCCTCGACGATCACGCAGAGCTCTGTCGCCATTGCCGATGTCAAGCAGAACAATGCCCAGAACGACAGCACCATCAACCAGTCGGGTGCTGGCGCAAACGCAAAGGTCGTCCAGACCGCTGTGGAATCGGGCAATGGTACCCGCATCCGCAATGCATCGGGCTTTGACGATCCCGCCGGTGACACCGTCCGGAGCAACTTCTCCAACATCCTCCAGAGCGGAGCTGGCACCACTGCAGAAGTGACGCAGACCGGTGACCTCAACCGTTCGGGACTGGTGCAGTCGGGCGCGGGTGCTTCGGCCACGCTGACCCAGTCGGGTATCTTCAACAACTCGCAGATCAACCAGAGCGGTGATGCGACGGCGGTTGTGACCCAGGGCGGCAACTATGGTGACAATCGTTCCGAGATCACCCAGACCGCTGCCAATGCTTCGGCCACGGTCAGCCAGCTGGGCAACACGACGTCCAATGGTGCGGACTTCCCGACCAACACGTCGCTGATCTCGCAGGACAGCGCCGCGACGGCGAGCGTCACCCAGACCGGAAGCCAGAACGTCTCGACGGTCACGCAGAATGCCGGTGCAACTGGTGCAGAAGCGGTCGTTATCCAGACGACCACGCCTGTGGGCATCGGTTCGTTTGATGAAGATAACACATCGTCGATCACGCAGTCTGCTGACTCCAGCGCGTATGTCGAACAGATCGGTCAGAAGAACAGCTCGACCGTGCTGCAGTCGGCAGCCAACACCGCAGTCGGCAACGGCCTGCTCTATGCTGTCGAAGTTCGTCAGCTCGGTCAGGACGGTGCATCGTTGGTCGAACAGACTGGCGGTAGCGGCAACGAAGCCAAGGTGACCCAGACCTCTGGTTCCAGCCTGGCCGACTCGTCGATCATCCAGACGGGTGCCGACAACTTCGCCAACGTGACGCAGGATGGCATCAGCAACGAGTCCGATATCCTGCAGAGCGGCAACGCCAACGTTGCGACCGTCATGCAGGGTGGCAACGACAATCTGTCGACGATCACCCAGTCGGGCAGCAACAACACGGCGACCGTGATGCAGAACGTGCCTGCCGCGCCGCCGGTAAACTGATCTGAAGGACGGCCGGCTGGCGCAGGCATGCCTGACGCCAGCCGGTATTCCCTGCTCAAATTTTAGGAATTCGAAATGAAAAAGCTTCTTCTTGCCGGCGCATCTTCGCTGGCGATCTTCGCCCTCGCTCCGGCGATGGCGCAGACGGTCAACAATCAGTCGACCGTCACTCAGACCGGCACCAATGGCGGCGCGACCGTGGGCCAAAGCGGCACCAATGGTGTCTCGGTCGTCACTCAGGGCGGCAACACCAACAACGCGACGCTGACCCAGTCGGGCAACAAGAACGACTCGTCGATCGTGCAGGACAACGGTACCGGCAGCAGCGACGACAACAACACCGCTACGGTCATCCAGTCGGGCAGCGAGAACATCTCGAAGGTGTCGCAGACCAATGATTTTTCGACCGCCCGCGTCGAGCAGTCGAACTTCAGCAACGATTCGGATGTGTCGCAGAGCGGCGATCTCGATGTTGCCAATGTCACTCAGAGCGGCGACGACAACGAATCCGACGTCGTCCAGACTGGCGACCTGAACACCGCTGCCGTGCTGCAGAGCGGTGACAAGAACAAGTCGACCGTCACGCAGACCAGCGGTCTCAACCAGGCGCTGGTCAATCAGAGCGGTGATCTCAATACCTCGACCCTGACCCAGCAGGGCGTGGGCGCGAATATCGCCAATGTTGCCCAGTCGGGCAACAGCAACATCTCGGATGTTGTGCAGGGTGGAGCCGGTAACGGCGTCGGCAGCACGGCTGCTGCGGGTGTTCTCCAGCTCAGCGATGGCAATACCGCAACGGTGCGCCAGGCCGGTGGCCTGCACGAAGCCAATATCACCCAGAAGGGCGCGAACAATAACCGTGCGTTGATCGACCAGGGAGCCAATCTCAGCTCTGACCATACTGCCAGGGTTCTGCAGGACGGTCGTGCAAACCGCACGGAGATCACGCAGCGCGGCTTCAACGAGGACGCCGTCGTCAACCAGACGGGTGATGACAACCGTGCATTCGTCAATCAGGGCGGTGATATCGGTCGCGACCACAATGTCCTGGTCAACCAGGGCGGCGACAACAACGAAACCAACATCCAGCAGCGTGGCAACAACCAGTTGGCCAATGTCACGCAGGACGGTGCTGGCGGTCTCGCCAATGTCGATCAGGGCCAGGACAATGTCTTCGGTTTCCTGCGGGGTGACAATCAGGTCGCCACGATCACTCAGGGACCGGCCGGTAACAACAATACCGCGCGCACCTTCCAGCGCGGCGACAACCAGACGGCGTTCATTTCACAGGTCGGTACGCAGAACAATGGCGGCACCAACCCGGCCGTCTTCGGTGCCGAAATTCGCCAGGGTGGCAATGGCGGCAGCGGCAACGAAGCCCGGATCGAGCAGATTTCGGACTTCAACCGTGCCTTCACCAACCAGCAGGGCACCAGCCTTTCGGCCAATGTTCGGCAGGATGGCACTGGCGGCAGCAACACCAGCTTCATCGACCAGTCCGGCAACGGCGGATCGGTGGCGCTGAACGCCGATGTGGTCCAGAGCGGTCTGGGTAACGACTCGAGCATCGACCAGGATGGCACCAGCCAGACGGCCGAAGTGAAGCAGCTCGGCAACGACAACGACTCGTTCATCACGCAGACGGGTACGGGTCATGTCGCTGAAGTGACCCAGAACTCCAGCCTGAACGACTCGTTCGTGACCCAGTCGGGCACGGGTATGGTCGCTATCGTGACCCAGGGTGCACCCAACTGACACCCGATGACCTGAGGGGCAGCGCCGCGACTGCGGGGCTGCCCCAAGGGCACTACAGGAGAGCTTCGATGCGCACACATTCTGCCAGGCTGGCCATCGCCGCGATGATGGTTCTGGGGGCACAGACGGTGCAGGCGCAAAGCAGCCCGGCCGATCCCTGCGCCGGGTCCACAGGGGGTGCCTGCACCACGGCCGCGCTCGCGCAGCCGATCGAACTTGCCCGGCCGACACCGCTTCGCACCAGCGCCTATATCGCGCAGATCGGCGATGCGAACACGGCCAGCATCACACAGAATTCCACCCGCCAGTTCGCCCGGATCGGGCAGGACGGCGACAACAACTCTGCCAAGGCAACCCAGAACGGGGCCGGCAGCGCCTATCTTGAGATCGACCAGGCCGGATTGCTCAACACGTTCGTGTCGAACCAGAGCGCGCAGGATGGCGGCGGCAATATTGCGGTCGTCGCGCAGCAGGGCGAGAGCAATATAATCTTGCTTGATCAATCCGCTAGCGCCGGTAGTGTCAACACCGCCATGCTTGCGCAACAGGGATCAGGCAACCAGATGCAACTGGGACAGAACGGGTCGGACAACCGGGCCGAGCTGGTCCAGTTGGGTGACAATAACGCCATGACCGCAACGCAGAATGGATCGGCCAATCAGCTGCGCTGGGTGCAGAACGGCAGCGGGCTGTCTGATCTGCAGATCGTGCAAAGCGGCAACCAGGCGATGTCGATCACGCAATCCAACGGGGGCACCTGACATGGCGAGGCCGGGTTTCCTGCGGCTGCACCTGCCCACCGGTCGCGAAATCGCGCGCTTTGCCGTGCTCAGCCTGATCGTGCTGGTCGCGATCGCATCGACCCAGCTTCTCCCCATTGCCTCCGCCCAGGACAGCGCCGACGCCAAGAGCGAGGCGGATGCGCGCGAGACCGCTGATCGCAGCGCTGCCGTCGCGACCGATCAGGCCTCGTCGCCCGACCGATCGCTGGCGGTGCAGCCGATCGACACGGGCAGCAGCGACAGTGCAGGCCTGACTTCGGGTTTCCAGCTTTCCTCACCATCGGGCAACCCCGCCCCGCCCCGCCAGCTCAGCGCGGCAGGCCAGGATGCAGGCCAGCTCGGCGCGCAGAAGCTGGAAGGCCAGGATGTGTGCGACGATGCGCTGCCAGGCTCCGGCCCCGATATCTGCGCCCGCCCGATCGAGACGCGCGCCGGCGAGTTTGCCGGACGTCAGAAGCCCCAGCTGTCCGCCGAACAGCGGCTGCTGGCACAGCAATATTCCGGCATTGCCGGCGGCGATGCCACCGATGCGACGGCGCGACGGCTGGGGGCCGGCCGCACCGCCGATCTCAGCAATGACGATCTGGCCATTGCGGCGGTCGTCACCGCCGCACAGACGGCCCAGAACCCTCCCGCCGAAGAAGAGGCCACCGACATCCCGGCCGATGCCACCAATGCGATCGATGCGATTTTGGGAGCGATCACCAATGCACCGCAGCCCCGATAATGCGTCATGGATTGCAACCCTGCTTGCCGCCTCCGCCACCCTGGCCGCAGCCCCTGCAGCAGCGGGGCATGAGGTGATGGCCGCCGTGCTTCCCCAGGATCAGCCCGTGACACTGGTCGTCGAAAAGGACGGCGCGCTGATCGATGCCAAGGTGATGGCTGCCGCGCCCTGCCAGTGCGGCGGACGCTTCCGCATCGAATCGCGGTCGGGCACGTCGAACAATTCGGTCAACACCAGCAGCTTCGGCACGATCGAAGAGGCGGGCCGGGTGCTCAGCCATGTGCGGTTCGGCGGGTCGGCCGACTGGAGCATTCGGCTGACCGTCTCGATCGACGGCCGCGACGATTATGTCATCACGCGCAGTTCGAATCCGGGACAATAGACGCCCGATGATCGTTCTTTCCAATCGGTTCGACAGGCTTGACGAATTCATCGCCGATGCGGCGATGGGCCGCTGCAGCTGGTCCGAAGCCCTGGCATCGATGGCGCCGATGATCGGCGCGGACGGGATTTCGATGGATCTGATGTTCGGCGACAACCGGATGGTGCGGTCGCTGGGGGCGTTCGGGTTCGATCAGGCGATGATCGATGCCTATGCAGACCATTACCACCGCATCGATCCGCGCATCATCTATGCCCAGCGTTATGCCAGCCATGGCGTGATCTTTGACGATGAGCTGCGCCGACCCGATACGGCGGACGAGCATCAGGAATTCTGGCAGTGGCTGGAACAGTCCAGCGCGCCGACCGAAGCATCTATGCTGGTCATGCCCTGTGTCGGCGATACCCGGGTCGGGCTGGCGGTCCACCGTGCCAAGGGCGGCAGTGACCATACCGATCTGGTCCAGTTCTATCAGCGCTTCTATGACAAGTTCAACGCCATCAACGTGCTGCTGCAGCAGCAGCCTGGAACGAACGAGGTAAGCCAGGGGCCGATTTATCCGCTGCGCAACATCGATTGCTTTGCCTTTGATGTGGATGAAGAGATGCGCATCGCGTCGGAAGATTTCGTGTCGGATCGGGTGATCCGCTTTCGCCTGGCTTTGACCGGACTGGCGCATCTTGATGACGAGGGCATGCTGGGGGACCTGCTGCCCGATTTCCACACGGCGCTTTATGGCATGCTGCAGAACGCCTTTCCGCAGACCGGGCTGGAGCTGACTTTGAAGACCCCGCTGGCCGATACCATGGCCCGCGTATCGCCGCTGCCGCAGACCGCCAATCTCCGAAGCGCCCGGGTCAGCGTGACCTATCTCAAGCACCGCACAGAGGCCGAGAAGGTCTTTGTCGGCGCCTTCGGACTGACCCGGCGGCAGGCCCAGCTGCTTGATGTGCTGCGGCGGGTCTATGCGCTCGACGAGGCTGCTGCGCTGATGTCGATCAGCCGCAATACCGCGCGCGTGTTCCTGGCGCAGATTTTCGAGCGCACCGGCATCCGGCGCAAGGTCGATCTGCTGCGCCTGGCCGACAGCTTCGCCTGAAGCCGGTTCAGCCTTCCCCCGCCAGCGCGATCACATCGATCTCCACCATCAGTTCGGGCAGCGCCAGCGCGCGGACCTCGACAATCGTGTCGGCGGGCCAGGGCGGGGTGAAATAGCGTCTGCGCGCTTCCACGATCGCGGGGAAATGGCCCATGTCCGTGAGATAGATCGTCACCTTGATGATACGGCTGCGGTCGCTGCCGCCTGCCGCCAGGACGCGGTCGATATTCGCGAAGGTTGCTGCCAGCTGCGCCTCGAAATCATCGATCCCCACGATCGCGCCGGTCTCGTCGATCGCCGCCTGGCCGGAGAGGAACAGCAGCCCGCCCGCCTTCCAGCCCGGCGATATGGCATAAGGTTCGAGCGGATCGGGGGTCATCGAGATGACCTGAGCTGGGGCGGGCATGACATTCGGCCTTTCGTCGCGTAAGAACAGGGACGGATTCGCACAAGGACTGTAACCTTATGGCCATGGATTGCGAATGACCGATATGATAGCCGCCCTCGACTCTGCCGACCCTGTTGCCGTGCCTCTGGCGCAGCCGGAGGTCGCGCCGCCCGTGGCCGAGCCCGATCACAGCCACGCCGTGACGACGCGCATCTGGCACTGGGTCAATCTGGTATCGCTGATCACATTGTTCATGTCCGGGCTGATGATCTTCAACGCGCATCCCCGGCTCTATTGGGGCGAGTTTGGCAATCGCGACGAGCCGGCCTGGCTGGTGATCGGCCAGCAGGGCCCGCGCGGCTTTCTGGAAATCGGCGGCAACCGGGTTGATACCACAGGGGTGCTCGGCCGCTACGAGGATGGCGAAGGCCAGATGCGCAGCCGCGCCTTTCCCGGCTGGGTAACAATCCCCAGCGATTACAATCTCGCCGATGCGCGCCACTGGCATTTCTTCTTCGCCTGGATCTTCGCTTTCGGGCTGCTGTTCTTCATGATCTTCAGCCTGTTCAACGGCCATATCCGGGGGATGATCGCGATGCGTGCGGCGGAATGGCATCCGCGCGCGTTGTGGCGGACGATTGTCGATCACGCCCGGTTCCATTTCCACACCGCGCCGGGAGAGGCGTATAATCCGCTGCAGAAGCTGAGCTATATCGCGGTCATCTTCATCCTGCTTCCACTGATGATCGTCACCGGCCTTGCGATGTCGCCGGGCACCGATGCCGCGCTGCATTGGCCCAGCATGATGTTCGGTGGGCGGCAGACCGCGCGTTCGCTGCATTTCATCATCGCCTTTTCGCTGATCGGGTTCATGGCCCTGCACGTTGCCTTGGTGATCGTGCACAAGCCGCTTGCCCTGTTGCGCGGCATGACGATCGGACACCGGTCATGAATGAGGTGAAGAGCCCCCTTGTCCTCACCCGCCGCGCGCTGGTCGGCTCGCTCGCGGTCGCCTCGGGCGGGCTGCTCAGCGGCTGCGATGCGCTTAACGCCAATCAGGGCTGGCGCGATACGCTGCGGCTGGCGGAAACGGGCAACATGGCCGTGCAGCGCGCATTGCAGGGGCAGCACCGGCTGGCGCGCGAATATGCACCCCGCGATATCGGCCGCTCGGTCCCCGCCAATGGCACGCGGGCGCCGACCGACGCGGATTACCTCAAGCAGGCTGCCACCGCGTTTTCCGACTGGACGCTGACCATTGACGGGCTGGTCGAAAGGCCGACGCGCTTTGCGCTCGGCCAGATCCGGTCCATGCCCCGGCAGACGCAGATCACCCGGCACGATTGCGTCGAGGGCTGGAGCGCGATCGGCAAATGGACCGGGGTCAACCTCGCCCATCTGCTCGACAAGGTGCAGGTCAAGGACAGCGCGCGCTATCTGGTCTTCCACTGCGCCGACACCCTGCGCGCCGGGCCCTATTACGAGAGCATCGACATGGTCGATGCGCGCCATCCGCAGACGATGATGGCCTGGGCGCTCAACGACGAGCTGCTGCCGATCGGCAATGGTGCGCCGCTGCGCCTCAGGGTCGAGCGGCATCTGGGCTACAAGCACGCCAAATATGTCCGCCGCATTGAGGCGGTGGCCGACTATCGCCTCGCCTATGGCGGGGGCGGGGGCTATTGGGAAGATGCAGCGGGCTATGAATGGTATGCTGGCATTTGACCGTTCCATCCCCATCTAGTGGCTTGTCATGGCATTGATGGACCGCTTTCTGGGCCGGATCGTCCGGCAGGGTGTGCTGGAACTGACCGATCATCTGGGCCGCACCCGCAGCTTTGGCGCGCCGACCCCCGGCTTTCCCGATGTCGCGGTGCGCCTGGCCGATGCCGATGTCGCGCGCTTCATCGCCATGCGACCGCGCCTGGGCGCTGGCGAGGCCTATATGGACGGCCGGCTGATCATCGAGCGCGGCGATATCATGCAGCTGATCGCGCTCGTCCGCGCCAATGCGCCATGGGACAAGGGCGGCGACCTCAAGCCGAAAGGGCCGCTGCGCAGGATAGCCAAGGCGCTCGGCGGCCGCATCGACCAGATCAATCCGGCAGGGCGTTCGCAGCGCAACGTGGCGCATCATTACGATCTCGACGACCGGCTCTACGACCTGTTTCTCGATGCCGACAAGCAATATAGCTGCGCCTATTTCACCGATCCTGCGAACCCGCTGGAACAGGCGCAGGACGACAAGAAGGCGCATATCGCCGCCAAGCTCGCGCTGCGACCCGGCCTCAAGGTGCTCGATATCGGCTGCGGCTGGGGCGGCATGGCGCTGTATCTGAACCGTATCGCCGATGTCGATGTGCTCGGCATCACGCTCTCGCACGAGCAGCTCAAGGTCGCGCGCCGCAGGGCCGAGGAGGCAGGCGTTGCCGACCGGGTCACGTTCGAGCTGATCGATTATCGCGCGCTCACCGGCACGTTCGACCGGATCGTCTCGGTCGGCATGTTCGAACATGTCGGCGTGCCGCAATACGAGACATTCTTCCAGCAGTGCCGCAAGCTGCTGGCGCAGGACGGGGTGATGCTGCTCCACACCATCGGGCGGCTGGGCGGCCCCGGCGCGACCGATGCGTTTACCAGCA
Organism: Blastomonas sp. SL216; assembly: GCA_026625625.1. Taxonomy (NCBI): domain Bacteria; kingdom Pseudomonadati; phylum Pseudomonadota; class Alphaproteobacteria; order Sphingomonadales; family Blastomonadaceae; genus Blastomonas; species Blastomonas sp. SL216. The sequence continues at coordinate 2,815,150 of CP113055.1, read as the reverse complement.
AATATATCTTCCCCGGCGGCTATATTCCGGCGCTGAGCGAGATCGTGCGCGCCAGCGAACCGGCGCGACTGATCGCCACCGATGTCGAGACGCTGCGGCTGCATTACGCGCATACGCTGCGCCTGTGGTATCAGCGGACGGTAGAGAAACAGGCGGAGATCGAGGCGCTGTACGATGCGCGCTTCTTCCGGATGTGGACCTTCTATCTCGCCGGTGCGACCGCTGCGTTCGAACATGGCGGGATGTGCAACTATCAGGTGCAGTTCGCGCGCAGCCGCCACGCGCTGCCGATCATCCGTGATTACATGGCGGAGGCCGAAGCCCGCTACCGGTCAGGCTGAATACCAGGCGACTCCATCGCGCACGGTGCAGCGGGCGCGCCCGGCATATTCGAGATAGCGCAGATGCGCCAATGCCTCGCCGGTGGCGATGCCGTAGACGCTTTCATCGACCTTGCGCGCGAACAGGATGCCGAAGGTATCGACGGCGCGCATCTCGCGCTCCTTCAGCGCCGCTTCCAGCGCATCGAGCCGGTCGTGATGTCCTTCGGCCAGCGCATCAAGGCGCGCGTGCACGCCGGTAAAGGGAAAGCCGTGCGCGGGCAGGATCAGCTCGTCGCCGGTGAGCGCGGTGCGGAATTTGGCGATGCTGTCGAGCCATTCGTGCAACGGGTCCGCAGTGGGCTCGCTCGCCATGATCGAGACGTTGCTGGTGATGCGCGGCAGAATCTGGTCGCCCGCGATGACGATCTGGCCGGCCTTGTCGACCAGACACGCATGTTCGGGCGTATGGCCGCCACCGGTCATCACCGTCCAGCGCCGGTCGCCGATCTCTATCTCGGCGCGATCGTCCATGCGCACATGGCCGATCGGCAGCTGCGAGACCATCCGCGCGAAATTGCCCCAGCCCCTGGCGCGCATCTCGTCGAGCCGCTTGTCGTCCCATCCGGCGCGGCGCATCTGGTCGATGGCCTCTTCCGGCGGCTGCTCGCGCACATCGGCGGTCAGCATCCGCGCCATCAGCCATTCGGTGCGGTTCATCCAGAGCGGCACGTTGAAGCGGCGGCAAAGCCATCCCGCCGCGCCGACATGATCGGGATGGAAATGGGTGACGATGACGCGCGTGATGCGGCGGCCCTGCAGCCCTTGCGCAAACAGCGTCTTCCACGCATCGGTCGAGGCCGGCATGTACAGCCCGGTATCGACAATGGCGACGCCTTCGCCCTGGTCGTCGCGGTCGTCGAGCAGCCAAATGTTGATATGGTCGAGCGAGCCCGGAACGGGCAGACGGGTCCAGCCAAGGCCCGGCGCGATGGCAAAATATTCGCCATAGCCGGGCGCATGATCGCCCAGCGGATAGGTCAGCCCGCGAAACTCCTTGGGCTCAAGCCCATGGTCGGCGAGCGACGCGTCATAAGCGGGCGGCCCGGAGCGCGTTGCCAGCTCTTCCGGGGCCGCCACGTCGTCCATCAGCCGTTCTGGTCTTCGCTGGCGGCTGCGTCATCGCCCAGCAGCGCCGATTCGATCGCGGCCTCGCGCGCAGCATCCTCGGCGGCGCGGTTGGCGGCTTCGCGCTCGGCGCGCAGTTCCTCGATCAGCGCCTCGCGGTCGCCGCCCAGACGGGTGTCGGTCGGCGCCTGTTCGGCGATGCCGGCCTTCTTGGCGGCCTTGCCGACGATCGCGTCCAGCTCGCGCTGCGAGCACAGGCCCAGGGTCACCGGGTCCTTGGGCTGGATGTTCGAGATGTTCCAGTGGCTGCGGTCACGGATCGCAGCGATCGTGTTGCGCGTGGTGCCGATCAGCTTGCCTATCTGCGCATCGGAGATTTCCGGATGGTTGCGCAGGATCCAGGCGATGCCGTCGGGCTTGTCCTGGCGCTTGGAAACCGGCGTGTAGCGCGGGCCCTTGGTGCGGCGCACCTGGGCGGGGCCGGCGATGATCTTCAGGCGATAGTCGGAATCGGCCTGGCCCTTCTCGATTTCCGCCATGGTTAGTTCGCCCGCGCGCACCGGATCGCGGCCGGTATATTTGCTGCTGGCCAGGTCGTCGGCCATCGCCTGGACTTCCAGAATGTGCAGGCCGCAGAAATCGGCAATCTGTTCGAAGCTGAGGCCGGTATTGTCGACCATCCAGGATGCGGTCGCGTGCGGCATCAGCGGCTGGGGGTTGGCAGACATGCGCGTTCCTTTGCAAAAAAATATGGCCACCCCTCGCGGGGTGGCCGAATGTGCGGGCAGGCATAAGCGAAACTTGCGCTGCGAGCAAGCGTCTTGGGCGTTTGCGCTGGTCAGGCGAGGGGGTTCATCTTCCTCGCGGCGCTGCGATACTGTGCTGCCTTGCGGGTAAGGCCGCTCGCGGCATAGATATCCGCTGCGGTGGCGAACAGATCGGGCGTGCGCCAGCGCGAGGCCAGCACCGCGTCTATCACCGTGCGCGCCTCGTCGGTGCGCCGATTGGCCAGCAAAGCCGCAGCCAGCTTGATTTTCGCCTCGCCATAAGGGCGGGCCTTGTGGTTGGCTTCGGCCAGTCGCAGCGCGCACGGCCAGTCCTGCTTCGCCATGCAATGATCGATCGCATGGCCATAGGTCGCTTCGGGAAACAGCTTCAGCCGCTGCGCCCAGAGCGCGGAGGACCGGGCATAGAGCCGTTCGGCCCGGACCTTGTCGCCTTGCGCTGCGGCAATGGCGGCCAGTGCATCGATGAATTCGGGATGGCCGGTGCGCTGGACGATTCCGGTGTAGAGCGATTCGGCTTGCCGCGTTTTGCCCTGCAGCGTCAGGACCTCCGCCATATGCTCCTCGATCAGCCAGCGGCCGGGGAAGAGCCGATCGGCTGCGCGGAAATGCGCCATCGCATCATCGAGCCGTCCCCGGTCCAGATCGAGGATGCCGCGCTGCAGCTGCATATAGGCGCGGGTCTGCGGGGTGGGCGAGCGATAGCCCTTTTCGGCCTCGGCCAGATAGGCATCGGCCAGATCGACCTGCCCGGTGCGCGCAGCGAATATCGCGCGCCGGAAATGGGCCGATCCCGGCACGAGGCGATCGGCCGCATCATAAAGCGCCCAGGCCGCCGCATAATCCCCGCGATAAAAGGCAATGTCGCCGCGCATCGCTGCAATTTCGGCGCGGTCGCCCGGATCGGGCGGCACGGCATAGGCATCGGTCGCGGCAAGCTGCGCCTCGGCCCCTGCCAAGCGATGCATGCTGAAATCGAGCGCGGCGCGCATCAGATGCGGGCCGCTGCCCTTGACCGCGACCGCGAACGCTCTGTCGAGCGCGGCCTGCGCCGCTGCATAATCGCGATAATCGCCCGAAAGCTGCGCGCGCGCCATCAGCTCGCTGGCATGGATTTCATGCATCAGCCACTGATCGGCGCCGGCCCTGGCAGCGGCCTGCGCATTGGCAATGGCGATATCGCTGCGCCGGATCGCCTCGGCATAGCTCAGCGGCGGGCCGCTGCCCGAATAGGGCGAAGGCTGCCAGTTGATCGCCTCGGGTGCCGGTTTCGCGTTGTTCCACCGGTCGATCGCCCACAGGCTGCCCAGCACGGCCAGCGCCATGATCCACCATTTCCAGGGCGCCAGCCGCGCTGGCAGGGTCGTAGCGGTCATCCTGCCGCGCCTATCCGTTGGGCCGCGCGCAGATGCTCAGGCCCAGCCTGCCAAAGTCGTCGGCCAGGGCGTTGGTCAGGATGGTCAGCGTATTGGACAGTTCCGGCACCCATTTGCCCGTCGCATCGATTGCCGGGGTGTCGTCATTATACGCATTCTTGGACGGATTGCCCGAAACGAGCGCGGTGGCGACCGCCGGCATGCCAGCGCGGTCGACGCGGGTATAGGCAGAAGGCAGGTCGCTGCGGAAGGTGAAGTTGCTGCCCGCCCCGCTTGCGATCGGCGGGCTGCCCAGCGGCGGCGCCAGGAACGGGAAGGCGGCGGACAGCGGCTGGTCGATGCCATTGGGATTGACCGGAAGCGCCGCAAAAGTGGTTGCCGGGTGCTTGGCAAGGTCGAGGAAAACCACCGCCAGGGTCACATCGATCACCGGGTCGAGAAAGCGGCGGCCATTGGGGAAGCCTGCGGCCTGGTTGAGATCGAGCCGCACGAGGTCCGGGACGACCAGATTGGCCACGGTGCGGCCGGGCACCACGGTCTGGTTGAGACACGGGCCGACATCGAAGCTGGTCGGCGGCGGCGGGGTCGGGGTCGGCGCGGGGGCCACCGCGACGGGCGGGATGACGATGGCGTTGGTTTGCGGTTCGTTGCTGCCACATCCAGACAGCATGGCGGAGAGGGCCAGGGCGGAAGCGAGCGCGAGCGGCGTGCGGTGCATGATCATGGCCTCAGCTCCTGATCCGGGCCGAGGTCGACCAGATATCGAGCGGTTGACCCTGGTCGAGCAGTCGGCGCGGGATCGAGATGATCACGAACGTGCTGTTGAGGTTGGCAAAGCGGTTGCGCGCATTGTTGAACGACAGATTGCCGGTCGCGCGCGAATCGCGCAGCCCCTGGGGATCGAAGAAGAACGGGTCATCGAACAATCCGGCGCGCACCGTGATGCCGTTGGGCGTCGTCAGGTTGCGCTCGACCGGGCCGCGGACCAGGCTGGCCCCCGGCAGGTTGCGGACCTCGATCCCCGGATTGGTGCCGTCACGGCCGAAGCGGATCTCGATGGGGAATTCCACATCGGTCCGCGAACCGGCATTGGAGACGTTGATCATGTAGAGCACGTCAGGATCGTAGAATGCCGGCAGGCTGGTCGCCGAGGGGCCGCCGAAACCGATCGAAAGATAGACGTTGTTGGCATCGTGAAAGGCGTAAAGATCGGCAATATCGGCGGCGATATCAAAGCCTGCCGTATTGGTGTCCGATCCTGTGCGCGCGGGCGGATCGAAATGGTCGGCGGCATCGAGTGCTTGGTGGCCGGCAAACATCACCCCGCCAAGCGCAAGCGCGCATGGGAGCGTGACACGGAAGAACGTGGCTAGTTTCATATCACCCCTGCCTGCTGAATGGATTGTCTGGGGCGACCCGTGCCTTGCATACTATGAAATGGCAGAAACCACCAAGGATTTCACGCCGCCATGGCCAGCCTTGCGGTGATCGGCACGAGAGCGTCCAGAAACTGGCCCGTGCTCGCCTGCCAGGTGAAGCTGCGGCCGGCAGCCAGGCAGTCTGCCCGGTCGAGGCCAAGCGCAGCGGCGATGGCCTGGTCGAGATTGTCGTCCATCGCGCCTGCACCGGGCGTCAGCACGTCGAGCGGGCCGGATACGGGGAAGGCGGCCACCGGGGTGCCGCAGGCCAGCGCCTCGATCATCACCAGCCCGAAGGTGTCGGTGCGGCTGGGGAAGACGAACACGTCGGCCCCGGCATAATGGCCTGCCAGCGCCTCGCCCGATTGCGCGCCGACGAAATGCGCGTGCGGATAGGCCCTGGACAGGGCTTCGCGCGCGGGACCATCGCCGACCACGACTTTGGATCCGGGATGGCTGCTCGAGAGGAATGCCTCGATATTCTTTTCCACCGCCACGCGCCCGACATAGAGCTGGATAGGGCGGGGCAGATCGGCATAGAGCGCAGGGACCGGCGCTGTGGGGCTGAAACAGCCAAGATCGACGCCGCGCCCCCAATGCACCAGCTGGGTCAGCCCCTGGGCGCGCAGCTGCTTGCGCACGGTCTCGGTCGACACCAGGATCGCCGAGGCGGGGCTGTGGAACCAGCGGATGAACGGCCAGAACATCGCCGCCGGCAGCCCGGTGCGCCGCGCCAGATAATCGGGGAACTGGGTGTGATAGGCGGTGGTGAAGGGATAGCCGTGATCGAGGCAGAAGCGGCGCGCGGCAATGCCCAGCGGCCCTTCGGTGGCGATATGCACCGCATCGGGGGCAAAGTCGCTGAGCCGCGCGCCCACGCCGTGCCGCGTCGTGAGCGCCAGCCGGATTTCGGGATAGGACGGGCAGGGGATGGAGGCATATTGATCGGGCGAGACGATCAGCAGCTCATGCCCCAGCGCGCGCAGCCGATCGGTCACCGCGCACAGCGTGCGCACCACGCCGTTGACCTGGGGGGCCCAGGCATCGGTGATGATCGCGATCTTCATGCGCTCCGGCATCGGCATGCCCCTTTCCGGTCGTGCAGCACGCGTCAGGCCGCAACCGCCTCGCGGTCCGCCCGTGCCTGTGCCTCGGCCTCGGCGGCCTGGCGTTCCTTCATGATCTCGGCCCAATGGAGCACTTCCATCCGCCCGTCGAAATGCTCGACCAGCGCGGTGCAGCCTTCCACCCAGTCGCCATCGTTATAATATTCGACCCCGCCGATCTGGCGGATCTCGGCGGTATGGATATGCCCGCAGACCACGCCATCGACGCCGCGTTCGGCCGCAGCGCGCGCCACCAGCTCCTCGAAGCGCGAGATGAACTCGACCGCGTTCTTGACCTTGTGCTTGGCCATCTTGGACAGCGACCAATAGGACAGGCCAAAGCGCTGCCGCACCCAGTTGACCCCGATGTTGAGGCTCATCAGCAAGTGGTAGAGCGTGTCGCCGACAAAGGCGAGCCAGCGGTGCGCCAGCATGATCGTGTCGAACTCGTCGCCATGCAGCACCATCAGCCGCTTGCCATCGGCGGTATCGTGGAAGGCGGCGCGGCGGATTTCGACCCCGCCGAAATTGAGGCCGCTGAACTGGCGGAACATCTCGTCATGATTGCCGGGGATATAGACGATCCGCGTCCCCCGCTTGGCGCGCTTCAGGATGCGCCAGACGATGTCGTTATGCGCGGCGGGCCAGTAGAATTTCTTCTTCAGCCGCCAGCCATCGATGATGTCGCCGACCAGATACATGGTGTCGCTGTCGACATGGTCGAGAAAGTCGATGAGCATCTGCGCATTGCAGCCGCGCGTGCCCAGATGCACGTCGGAAATCCACACCGTGCGGTATCGGCGGCGTGCGTCGGCGGGCGGTTCGGGACTATAGGGCTGGCCGCCCGGAAAGCCGGTAACATTGGCAAAGTCGTCGGCCGCAAAGCCGTCGCCAGTCTGCATGCCGGCCAGAAAGGCGCCGATGGGGTCGCTGAAATCGTCCAGTGCCATGATGGCGCTTGCTCCCTTGCGGATATTGCATCCTCGGGACCACGCCAATGGCGGTTTAATGTGACAACTGGAATCGCATAGCGATGACGGCTTGATGACAGATTGCGGGAATCTGCGCGGCTATTGGCCGATTTCGAGCACGATCTTGCCCACCAGATCGCCCGATTCCATCTGCGCATGCGCCTTGGCCGCCTCGGTCAGCGGATAGCGGCTATGGATCAGCGGGCTGAGTTCGCCGGTCGCGACCAGCGGCCAGACCTCGCGCGCGATCTCGTCGGCGAGCAGTGCCTTGAAGCCGTTCGAGCGCGGGCGCAGCGTCGATCCGGTCAGCGTCAGGCGGCGGCGCATGATCTCCAGCACCGATATCTCCGCCTTCATGCCGCCCTGCACTGCGATGGTCACGTTGCGGCCATCATCGGCCAGGCAGGCCATGTTGCGCGGCAAATAGCTGCCGCCCACCATGTCGAGCACGATCTCCACGCCCCTGCCGTCGGTCAGGCGCTGGACTTCCTCGACAAAATCATGCGCCTTGTAGTTGATGGCATGCGCAGCGCCGATCTCCAGCGCGGCGGCGCATTTGTCGTCGCTGCCGCAGGTGACGATGACCTTGAGGCCGAACAGATTGCCCAGCTTGATCGCCATCGTGCCGATGCCGCTGGTGCCGCCATGGACAAGCACGGTCTCGCCATCGCGGGCATAGGCGCGCTGGAACAGGTTGTGCCATACGGTGAACAGGGTTTCGGGCAGCGCGGCTGCCTCTGCCATCGATATGCCCGAAGGAACGACCAGGCAGTGGTCGGCGCGTGCGACGCAATATTCGGCATAGCCGCCGCCTGCGACCAGCGCGCAGACCGGCTGGCCAATCAGCGCATCGTCGGTATCGGGCCCTGCGGCCACAACGGTGCCGGCTATTTCCAGTCCAGGAATGTGCGGCGCGCCCGGCGGCGGAGGATAAAAGCCCTGGCGCTGGATCACATCGGGCCGGTTGACGCCTGCTGCTGCCACGCGGATCAATAGCTCGCCAGCTGCCGGCACCGGCACTTGGGTTTCGTTGGCAACAAGTACTTCCGGCCCGCCTGGCTCCGCATAATCAACTGCCTGCATGGTGGCAGGAATTACTGTCGCCATTTCCAGGGTCGTCATGACCTGGTGCTCCCCCCGTTAACGGACCGACCCGTCAACTTCTGTAAACACCCATATTGACAGCTAAGGCACCGGGGTCAACAATAAGTCCCATGGAGCCTGACGAAAGCCTCGCGCGCCTGCGTGCCGATGCTGCCCAGAAACTGGGCAGCGAGGATATCGATGCCTATTCGCTGGACGAACTGGACACGCGCATCGCGCTGTGCCGCGCGGAAATCGGCCGGTGCGAGGCGCGCAAGGCCTTTGCCGCCAAGCATCGGCTGAGCGCCGAAGCGCTGTTTCGCAAGAGTTGAAGCGCGCCCCGGGCTTCCAGCCCATGGCGCGCCGCTGCTTCCAAGTCTGCCCGACCGTCTGCTGTCGTGCACATGGTCGTTCATCTGGCATGGGATTTGCTGTGAATAATCACGACGAGTGGCTTTGAGCCTGCTGGATTTGCGCAGAGGCGCGCCTATATTGTCCGGAGTGGAGCGCCCCGGAGTGGATATGGGGCAATGGCAATGAGGCGCTTGACGATGAGGAGCCCGGCTCTTTTCCCCCGGGCGAATTGAATGAAAGGCGGGCATTTCGCCCGCTGCGGAGTATCGCATTATGCCGTCCTTTGCCGAATCGCTTGAAAAGACGCTGCACCAGGCGCTGCACAATGCCGCCGACCGCCGTCACGAATATGCCACGCTGGAACATCTGCTGCTCGCGCTCATCGACGATGCCGACGCAGCGCAGGTGATGCAGGCCTGCGGCGTGGACCTGGGCGAGCTGGGCGATGCCGTCACCCATTATCTCGACAACGAGCTGGATTCGCTCAAGGTCGCCGAAAAGACCGACCCTGCGCCGACATCCGGCTTCCAGCGCGTCGTCCAGCGCGCGATCCTGCATGTCCAGTCTTCGGGCAAGGATGTGGTGACCGGCGCCAACGTGCTGGTCGCGCTGTTCTCCGAGCGGGAGAGCTATGCCGTCTATTTCCTGCAGCAGCAGGACATGAGCCGTCTGGATGCGGTGAGCTATATCAGCCATGGCATCGGCAAGGGCGGCCAGCCCGCCGAGCAGCGCACCCCGCGCGGTGCGGAAGAGCCGCAGGAAGACAAGCAGGACGCCGCCGCCAAGCAGAAGAAGGACAGTGCGCTCGACCAGTTCACGGTCAACCTCAATGCGCGCGCACAGGCCGGCAAGATCGATCCGCTGATCGGCCGCGGCCCTGAAGTCGACCGCACGATCCAGATCCTGTGCCGCCGTTCGAAGAACAACCCCCTTTATGTGGGCGATCCCGGCGTCGGCAAGACCGCGATCGCCGAAGGTCTTGCACGCAAGATCGTCGAGGGCGACGTGCCCGAGGTGCTGGAAAAGGCGGTCATCTACTCGCTCGACATGGGCGCGCTGCTTGCCGGCACGCGCTATCGCGGCGATTTCGAGGAGCGGCTGAAGCAGGTCGTTTCGGAACTTGAAAAGATGCCGCATGCAGTGCTGTTCATCGACGAGATCCACACCGTGATCGGCGCTGGCGCGACCAGCGGCGGCGCGATGGATGCGTCGAACCTGCTGAAGCCCGCTCTGTCCAGCGGCTCGATCCGCTGCATCGGATCGACCACCTACAAGGAGTTCCGCAACCACTTCGAAAAGGATCGCGCGCTGCTGCGCCGGTTCCAGAAGATCGATGTGAACGAGCCGACGATCGAGGACACGATCAAGATCCTGAAGGGTCTGCGCACCGCGTTCGAGGATCATCACAAGGTCAAGTACACCCCCGATGCGATCAAGACCGCGGTCGAGCTTTCGGCGCGCTACATCAACGACCGCAAGCTGCCCGACAAGGCGATCGACGTGATCGACGAGGTCGGCGCGATGCAGATGCTGGTGCCGCCCGCCAAGCGGCGCAAGATCATCACCGCACGCGAGATCGAAAGCGTGATCGCGACAATGGCGCGCATCCCGCCCAAATCGGTGTCGAAGGACGACAAGCGGGTGCTCGAGCATCTCGATCGCGACCTGAAGCGCGTCGTGTTCGGCCAGAACAAGGCGATCGAGGTGCTGTCCAGCGCGATCAAGCTCAGCCGTGCAGGGCTGCGCGATCCGGACAAGCCGATCGGCAACTATCTGTTCTCCGGCCCCACCGGCGTCGGCAAGACCGAAGTGGCGCGGCAGCTTGCCAACATCATGGGCATTCCGCTGCAACGCTTCGACATGTCCGAATATATGGAGCGGCACTCGGTCAGCCGACTGATTGGCGCGCCTCCGGGCTATGTCGGCTATGACCAGGGTGGCCTGCTCACCGATGCGATCGATCAGCAGCCGCATTGCGTCCTGCTGCTCGACGAGATCGAGAAGGCGCATCCCGACCTGTTCAACATCCTGTTGCAGGTGATGGACAATGGCAAGCTGACCGACCACCACGGCAAGACCGTCGATTTCCGCAATGTCGTGCTGATCATGACGACCAATGCGGGTGCGGCGGACATGGCCCGCGAGGGCATCGGCTTTGGCGATGTCAGCCGCGAGGATGCGTCGGACGAGGCGGTGAAGAAGATGTTCACCCCCGAGTTCCGCAACCGTCTCGATGCCATCGTGCCGTTCGGCTATCTGGGAACCGAGGTTGTCGCCCGCGTGGTCGACAAGTTCATCCTGCAGCTCGAACTGCAGCTGGCCGACCAGAACGTGCATATCCGGCTCGACCAAGAAGCGCGCGACTGGCTGTCCGAACGCGGCTATGACCGGCTCTATGGTGCCCGCCCGATGGCGCGGCTCATCCAGGAGAAGATCAAGCAGCCGCTGGCGGAAGAGCTGCTGTTCGGCAAGCTGGTGCAGGGCGGCGAGGTCAACGTCCATATGAAGGACGGCAACATGGCCTTCGAAATCGTCCCCGCGCCGCCCAAGGCCGGCAAGCCCAAAAAGGCGCGCGGTTCGGCCAAGAAGGCCAGCGATACCAACGCGGATTGAACACAAGGCCCGGCTGGCATCGCGTCAGCCGGGCCTTTTTCTTTTTCGCACCCCAATCCGTTTGTCCCGAGCGTGTCGAGGGGCCTTACGCAACTGTTCGAGATCACGTCCCTCGACTTCGCTCGGGAACTCGGGAGAGCTCTGTGCGAGGCGGAGCTAGGCAAACACCCTATGACCACCTTCTGTCTCCCCTTCACCGCCCGGCCCGAGCACATTGACGAGCTGGGCCATGTCAACAATGCCGTCTGGGTCCAGTGGCTGCAGGAGCTGTCGGTGGCGCACTGGAATGCCGCCGCCGACCCCATCCATGTGGCGGCCTATTTCTGGGTGATCGTGCGGCACGAGATCGACTATCGCGGCAATATCGGCCTGGGTGAAACCGCGATCGGCAGGACCTGGGTTCCGGGCACCCCCAAAGGCGCGCGCTTTGCCCGCCATGCCGCGTTCACCGATGCCAGAGGCCGCGATATCGTCAGCGCCGTGTCGACCTGGGCGATGCTCGACAAGGCAACCGGCCGCCCTGCGCGCGTCACCGCCGATATCGTCGCCGCTTTCCAGCCCTGAACGCTCAGCCGCGCATCGGGACGCGCGCTATCGTCTCATAGACGCTGCCGCCATGCCCGGTATGGCTCTGCATCAACAGCAACTCCTCGAACACGAACATGTCGCCGGGCAGCGGCGGCTGCGCGGCCATCCAGGCGGCGACCTGGCTGGAATCGGGCGCGGTGCTGCGGGCAAAGCGGGCGAGCGTGATGTGCGGCACATATTTGCGCGCCTCGGGCTCTGATCCACACCGTACGCACAGCCGGTCCAGCCGGGCGTGCAGCGTAGCCAGTGGCGTCCGCGGTGCCAGTCCCGCCCAGAGCTGGTCGACACGGTCGCGCCGGTCGAAGGCGCCAAAGCCGTCGAGATGCGCCTCCGGGCGCGCGAACCGTTCCGCACGCAGTGCCAGCATCAGCGCTTCCGCCCCGTGCCGGTCGGTCTCACCGACGAAGCGCAGCGTCACGTGCAGCTGCGCTTCGCTCTGCCAGCGCGCCGACAAAAGCCCCTGCATCCGCGCCAGCAGAAGCGCGCGGATCGGCGGGGGCGGTACAAGCGCGAAGAACAGTCTCATGGGGAACAATCGCCTGGTAAGAAGTGTACCGTATCAGGGCGCGACGAACTGAAAACCGGTTTCGCTTGAAAATTCGCCGGTGACGGGCGATATTGTGTCTATCCGGCAACAATGCCGGGCAAAGGAGATTTTTTCGATGGCTGACCGTTTTGATCCTCGTGCGACAGACAGACTGCGCGCCGGCTCGATCAATGCGCAGACCGGTGTGCCGAGCGCTGCCTTTGACGCAGGCCTGCGTTCCTACATGCTGTCCATCTACAACTACATGACCAGCGGCATCCTGCTGACCGGTGTCGTTGCGCTGCTGTTTGCCCAGTCGGGCATGGCTGCCGACATCATGTTCGGTCCGGGTCTGCTGAAATATGTCATCATCTTCTCGCCGCTCGCGATCATCTTCGCGATGAGCCTGGGGATGAACCGCTTCTCCACGCCCGCGCTGCAGGCGATGTTCTGGGGATTTGCGACGCTGATGGGCCTCAGCATGTCGACGATCTTCCTCGTGTACACGGGTGAAAGCATCGCGCTGGCGTTCTTCTCGACCGCCGCTGCCTTCGCTGGCCTCAGCCTGTTCGGCTATACCACCAAGAAGGACCTGACCGGTTGGGGCAGCTTCCTGATCATGGGTGTGGTCGGCCTGATTGTGGCGAGCATCCTCAACATCTTCCTTAAGTCGTCGGTCATGGGCCTGGTGATCAGCTATGCCGCGGTCCTGATCTTTGCCGGCCTGACCGCCTATGACACGCAGAAGCTCAAGAGCATGTATGCGCATGTCGCAGGCACCGACATGATGGGCAAGGTCGTGATCATGGGTGCGCTCAGCCTGTATCTCGATTTCATCAATATGTTCCAGGCGCTGCTGAGCATCATGGGCAGTCGCGACTGATCTGCCCGGAAAAGCACTGGAACCCTGACAGCCCGGCGGATTCCCCTCCGCCGGGCTTTTCTTTTGCCTGCAGGCCCCGCTCGGCTGATCGCCCGCAGGACTCGGCTCGTCCCGGCTTTGGCTGGCCCCTGGATGGCCGCCCTTTAACGGTTCACCGTTTTGGTGTTGAGATCGCGCGGATGCGGGCATAAACCATGCCCATGAGAACGCATGCGGCTGGCAAAGCCCCGCAAGCGGCACCGGGAGATACTGAAATGGCGCGTATGGCCCTTAGCCGTGCAATGATGCTGGCCGCTACGGCTGGCCTGACCACCCTCGTCTCGGCCTGTGGCGGGGCCAAGCCCGCGCCCGTCGCGGTCGCGCCGCCGCCGCCGCCGCCGGTGCCCGTCGCGCCGCCGCGCATGCCGACCCCGCCGTCCAACTCGGTGACCACGATGAGCATCCCGATGCTGCGCGCCGATGGCCTGCGCGATACGCCGATGCGCGACATCGATGACAATGAGAAGCTCTGGTATTTCCGCGCCGCGTTCAACGTCGCCGCGCTCAACTGCCAGAACCCCGAGCATTTCCGTATCGCCGACGATTACAACCTGTTCCTCAAGACCCACAAGCGCGAGCTCGACCGCATCAATCGCACCGTCGAGGAAAAGTACCGCAAGCGCTATGGCGCAGGCTATGCGCGCATCCGCGATACCGAAAACACGCAGGTCTACAATTTCTTCGCCTTCCCGCCGGTCAAGGGCGACTTCTGCAATGCCGCGCTGATCCTGGGCCAGGAAGCGGCGGCCTTGCCGTCCAAGGACCTGGTCGCCTTCTCGGTCCGCGCGCTGCCGACGCTGGAAGGCGTGTTCGACCGCTTCTATGCGTCCTATGAAAGCTATCAGAGCGATCTGCAAAAATGGATCGCGCTGTATGGTAGCCCGGAAATGCGCGCAGCCCAGGCCGCGCAGATGGGCCAGGCGACAAACACCGTCCAGCCAGTCGCAAGTCCCGGCACAGCCCCTGCTGCAACGCCTGCCGGCAAGCCGCCCGTGCTGCCCACGGTGTTGCCGACCACCAGCGGCAACTGACCGCACAAAAATTTCCTCTGGATAGCCACCGGGCAACTTATTATATCCCGGCGCTACCCGAGCAGAACGCCGGGACTTTGGGGGCCGTAGCTCAGTTGGGAGAGCGCGTCGTTCGCAATGACGAGGTCAGGGGTTCGATTCCCCTCGGCTCCACCATTACAATGGCGCATTCGCCCCGTTGCTGGCGATGAACGCTGCGCGCTGTGCCTCGAACGCGCGGACAAAGGCAGGCCGTGCCTCCCCGCGCGCGACATAGGCCGCTAGAACCGGAAACTCGTCCTCGATTCCCGAACCCTTGAGACGGCGCAGCGCCGCGACCATCATCAGGTCGCCCGCGTTGAAGTCTCCCTCCAGCCAGTCCGATACGCCGAGCCTCTGAGTCAGCACGCCGAGCCTGTTGCGGACACGGTCCTGCAGGATTGCCAGCCGATCACGATACCAGGGCCTGTCGCCGTCGGTATGGCCGAGCATGTCGAGATCGAAGATCGGCGGTTCGACGGTTGTCAGCGCGGCAAACATCCAGGTGATCGCCCGCGCACGGGCGGCCATGTCATCAGGCAGCAGGCCGCCATGCCGCTGTGCAATGTGCAGCACGATCGCCCCCGATTCGAACAGCGCGACATTGCCTTCCTCATAGGTCGGGATCTGCCCGAAGGGATTGAGCGCAAGGTGCGCGGGCTGCTTCATTGCGGCGAACGGGACCAGCCGCACGGCATAGGGCAGCCCCGCCTCCTCAAGCGCCCAGCGCACCGGCATGTCGCGCGCCAGCCCCTCACCCCGATCGGGAGATCTGGCGATGGCAGTGATCGTGATCGTCATGTCCGGCTCCGGCGATGATGCCGGACAAGCGTACCGAAAACCCCTATTTCATCGCCACCTTTTTCGGCTTGGGGCCGCCTGCCAGTTTCGCGTCCTCATTGGCGCGGGCGATGACATAATGGCGGATGCTGTCGATCTGCGGCTTGGTCATCACCGTGGCGAAGCTGACCATGCCATTGTCCTTCAATGCGCCGTCATGGACGATCATCTGCCAGTTTTCAGCGCTGGCAAGCGTGCCCGAATAGCGCAGATCGGGGATGATGCCGCCGCGCGCCGAAGCCTGCACCGCCGCATCGCCATGGCACACCGTGCAATAGCGGCCATAGAGCACCGCGCCGCCCTGAACGACATCGGCAGCCGCTGTCAGGCCCGGCGGATCGAGCGGCAGGTCATCTGCGGCCGGCATC
The DNA here is from genome assembly GCA_026625625.1 of Blastomonas sp. SL216. Taxonomy (NCBI): domain Bacteria; kingdom Pseudomonadati; phylum Pseudomonadota; class Alphaproteobacteria; order Sphingomonadales; family Blastomonadaceae; genus Blastomonas; species Blastomonas sp. SL216. The sequence continues at coordinate 2,799,703 of CP113055.1, read as the reverse complement.
GCAGGCAGCTTCGCCTTGCCGCCCAGCTTGAACACCAGCAGGCGCGAGATGTTGCGCACCGGGCCCGACATGTCGCTCAGCACGCCAGCGGTGATCGGCCAGGCACCGCCCCATCCGGCGAGCACCGCGACATATTGCTGGCCATCGACGCTATAGGTCATCGGTGCGGCGACGACGCCGGTCTGTGCCTCGAAGCTCCACAGGTTCTTGCCGGTGCCTGAATCATAGGCGACGAAATTGCCCATCGCATTGCCCTGGAACACCAGACCGCCCGCAGTGGCGAGCACGCCGCCATTCCACGGACCGCCCAATGTGACCCGCCAGCGCTCCTTCTGCGCGACCGGGTCCCAGGCGATCAGCACGCCCTTGGTCGCCTTTTTCGCCGCCTCGCGCACCGCATTGTCGGCGGGCATGGCGTTGGACGCGGTGTCCATGCCGACGTTGAAGCCCAGCTTGGAGGGCTTCCAGCCTGCTGCCGGGATATAGGGATAGCTGGTAATCTGCGCGGGGATGAACACCAGCTTCTGCTTGGCGTCATAGGCCATCGGGTGCCAGTTATGCGCGCCCAGCGGTCCGGGTGAGACGATGAAGGGCTTGCCCGTCTTGTCGACGCGCGCGGCCGGGTTCTCGATCGGACGGCCCGTCTTCGGGTCGACCCCGGTCGCCCAGTTGACCGGCACGAAATTGTTGGCGGAGATGAACTCGCCGGTCGCGCGGTCGATCACGTAGAAAAAGCCGTTCTTCGGCGCCTGCATCAGCACCTTGCGGGTCTTTCCGCCGATGTCGAGATCGGCCAGCATGATGTGCTGGGTCGCGGTATAGTCCCAGGTCTCGCCGGGCGTGGTCTGGTAGTGCCAGGCATATTCGCCGGTCTTCACCTTGATCGCGACGATCGAGGACAGGTACAGATTGTCGCCGCCGCCGGGGCTGCGATAGGCCTGGTTCCAGGGCGATCCGTTGCCGACCCCGACATAGAGCAGGCCAAGCTCGGGATCATAGGCCATCGCGTCCCAGACGGTGCCGCCGCCGCCGATATTCCAGTATTCGCCCTTCCAGCTCGTCTCGGCAGCCTTCAGATGCTCGGCCTCGTTCGCGCCGGGCCGATCGGGCACGGTGTAGAATTTCCAAAGCTGCTTGCCAGTCGCCGCATCATAGGCCGCGACATAACCACGCACGCCGAATTCCGCACCGCCATTGCCGATGATCACCATGCCGTCGATCACGCGCGGCGCGCCGGTGATGGTGTACGACTTGTCCTGATCGACCGTCACCTTGCTCCAGATCTCGCGGCCGGTGCCGCGATCGAGCGCGATCAGGCGGCCATCGAGCGTGCCGAGGAACAGCATGTTCCCCCAGGCGGCGAGGCCCCGGTTGACGACGTCGCAGCATGCCTTGACCCCGGTCTCGCCCGGCACCTTGGGATCATAATCCCATAGCGGCTTGCCGGTGGTGGCATCATAGGCCTTCACCTTGGACCAGGCGGTGGTGACATAGATCTTGCCGTCGATCACCAGCGGCGTTGCCTCCTGGCCGCGCGCGGTATCGAGGTCCGCCGACCAGGCCAGGCCCAGCTCGCCGACATTGCCGGTGTTGATCTGATCGAGCGGGCTGAAGCGCTGCTCGTCATAGGTGCGGCCATAGCTCAGCCATTCGCTGCCATCAGCCTTGATGATCCTTGCGCCATCGATGCCGGTCGTATTGGTCGCCTTGTCCGCCGTTTCGCCCGAACATGCTGCAGCCAGCAATGCCAGCGCCGCCCCCAGAGCCGCTTTCAGCCTCATCGCCCTTGTCCCTCTCCATTTTGCCCAGCCCATTTTGTCTTGACCTTTGGCGGCCAATGGCTGTCTTTGCGCTGCCGGATATTGACGGGGGCCGGACGGCTTGTCCATCGCCATTAATCACCCGGTTAAGAGTTGGCCGGTTAACAACAGGAGAGTTCCATGTTTTCACACGTCATGCTGGGCGCAGACGATATCGAGGCGTCCAAGGCGTTCTACGATGCGACCATGGTTGCGCTGGGCGGCAAGCCCGGAATGGTCGACCCCAAGGGCCGCGTCATCTACATGAACAATGGCGGGCTTTTCCTGCTGACCAAGCCGATCGACGGCCAGCCGGCAAGCTGCGGCAATGGCAGCACCATCGGCTTTGCCGCAAGCTCGAGCGAGGCCTGCGATGCCTGGCATGAAGCGGGCCTGGCACATGGCGGCACCGCGATCGAAGACCCGCCGGGCGTGCGCGAAGGCGCCGGCATGAAGCTGTACCTCGCCTATCTGCGCGACCCTGCCGGCAACAAGATCTGCGCGATGCACCGGCTCTAAGCCCTTTGTGGGATTCTGTGCCTTGCAATTGGCGCAGAATCCCGCTAGGCGCGCACGCTTCCGAATAAGCGGGCTGGCTGGTTATGGGCTGCCATGTTCGCTTGTGTACGGACTTCCATGAAGGAGACCAAAATGCCCAAGCTGAAGACCAAGAGCGGTGTGAAGAAGCGCTTCAAGCTCACCGCCACCGGCAAGATCAAGCACGGCGTCGCTGGCAAGCGTCACCGGCTGATCAGCCACAATGCCAAGTATATCCGCCAGAATCGCGGCACCAGCGTCATTTCGGACGCCGATGCCAAGACCATCAAGAAATGGGCTCCTTACGGCCTGGGTTGATCCCGCCGGACCCCTTCTCTCGATTTTCACAAGGATATAACTCATGGCACGCATCAAACGGGGTGTTACCACCCGCGCCAAGCACAAGCGCATTCTCGTCCAGGCGAAGGGCTATTATGGCCGTCGCAAGAACACCATCCGCATCGCCCGTCAGGCCGTTGAAAAGGCAGGTCAGTATGCCTATCGCGACCGCAAGGCCAAGAAGCGCAATTTCCGCGCTCTGTGGATCCAGCGCATCAACGCCGCAACCCGCATGGAAGGCCTGACCTATGGCCGCTTCATGCACGGCCTGAAGCTGGCCGGCATCGAACTGGACCGCAAGGTTCTGGCCGACCTCGCCATGAACGAAGGCGAAGTGTTCAAGGGCCTGGTCAAGCAGGCACAGGCCGCGCTGCCCGCCGCCTGATCCGGCTTGCAGTTCAAGCATTTGCGAGAAGCGCCGAAATCCTTGTGATTTCGGCGCTTTTTGCTTGCCTGGAGCAGGGCCGGGCCCACATGGCCATGGCATGACCTCCGGCGATCCTCCCCAGGCCGCGCCCGCCCGCTTTCGCTGGCTGGCCGCGCTCCGCTTCCTTGCGGTCGCGCTTCTGGTCTGCGTGCTGCTGGCCATCAGCACCGAACCCCAGGTGCCACCGCCCACGCCGCCCGATGCGCGCAATGTCGATCTGGCGCGCGGCGTCGTCCGGCAGGTGGCAGGCGATGAGAATGTCGCGGGCAAGCGCCAGGTCATAACCTTGCGCCAGCCCGAGCTGGACGGCCTGTCCGCGCTGGTCAGCCAGGTGATGGCACCGATCCGCGTCGATGCCCGGCTGGTGGCCGCAGGGCCCCGCGCCGCGGATCGGCCCGCGCTGGTGGCCCGGCTGAGCCGCAGCCTGCCGCTGGGCGCCTGGCTCAACATCGAGGCACGCGTGCACAGCGAGGGCGATGGCCGCGCGCTGCCGGTGGTCCGCGCCAGGATCGGCCATCTGCCTGTTCCCGCCTGGCTGACGCGGATCGTGATGACCCATGGCTGGTCGATGGTGCAGGCCGACAGCGCGGAGGCGAAGACGCTCGAAGAGACGCTGCCGCTGGTGCGGATCGGGCCCGAGGCTGCGCGCGTCGTGCTCATTCATCCGGGGCGCAGTGCCGCCCTGGCCGGGCTGGCGCGGCTGGGCGGCAATGCCACCGACCCTGGCTGGGTCGCGCGCGCCTATTGCGCGCTGACGCTGCACGACGATGCCGATCTGGCTGCCATCGTCCGCCGCGCCTGGAGCCTGCCACGCCCGTCGCAGCTCGCCATTGTCGAACAGAATCGCGGGCTGATGATGGCCGTGGCGATGCGGACGATCCCCGAATATCGCGACCGGCTGGCGGGCGCTGCGCTGCCGCTGGTGGCGCGGTGCACCAACCCGGATCAGCCGGTCACGCTGGCAGGCCGCAATGACCTCGCCAAGCACTGGGCGATGTCAGCTGCGCTCGGTATCAGCCTGGGCGGATCGGTCGCGCAGTCGCTGGGCGCGTTCAAGGAACTGTCGGACAGCCTCAAGGGCGGCAGCGGCTTTTCGTTTGTCGATCTGGCCGCCGACCGCTCGGGCGAGCGTTTCGCGCGCGCTGCCGCCAATCCCCAACTTGCCCGGTTCGTCCAGACGCGGCTCGCTGCGGTCACCCAGGACCAGCTGCTCGCGCGCGAGGCGCTCAGCAAGCCCGAGGGGATCGATGCCGCCTTGTTCGAGCAAACGTACAGCAATATCGATTCGCCCGAATACAGACGCGCGCTGGCGGCGATCGACCGGCTGCTCGATGATGTCGGTGTGCCCAAGCCCTGAAGCCCTTGCGCGATGCGCGGAAAGGCCCTGATCTGGGGTTGCCGCAACGCAAGAGCCGCCGACCGTCAACGGCCGGATGGAAAACGCCCTATGGCTGCTTCTTCAGCGCCTGCAGCGCTGCGAACGGCCCGCTCGCCTCAGGTGTGGACAGGCCATATTCGGCGCGCGCAGCCTCGGCCCCGGGCCCTTCGGCATAAGGGTCGATCTCCAGCGCCAGCGTCTGCGCGATCGCCTCGCCCAGATCGATGGTGCTGCCGGTATAGGCGATGGTGTCGAGATCCTCGCTGCTGAGCTCGATCTCTTCACCCGAATCGGCAAGCGCTGCCTCGTAATCGCTTTCCGGCAGGAAGCGCAGGCGATAGTCCGAGGCGATCTCCACCGGGAAGTCGTCGCCCGAAATCGCGCAGGCCTGGACCAGCTCGGCCTCGATCCGGCCCGAAACCTCGACGCCCGTTGCGCGCTCCTCGACCTGGGCGCTGGCCTTCAGCGCGGTGATCGAGACAATGTCGAACCGGCGCGCCAGCGCAGCGCGCTCGGGCGCATCGGCGCTGACCTCGATGATCTGGCGCGGCAGCGCGCGAAGATCGATCGGGCGCGAAAACTCGGTCGGCTCCTGCATCAGAACGCCCCCTGCATCACCGCCTCTGCCGGCACGGTGCGCAAGCGCGCATACAGCGCGGAAAGGTGATCGGCGCTGGCGGAAACGGCGCTCTCTTCCACCGGTGCGTCCCGATAGAGGTTGCGGCGCAGCGCCTGGCCAAGCTGTGCCCCGTCGCCGCTTGCCAGCGCCTCGCGAAAGGCCCCCAGCCGCCCGCCCAGCGCGCTCATCATCTTGCCGATATGCTTGCCGACAATCAGATCGCCGACGCCGTTCTGGCGCAGCTGTCCGTCCATGTCGTCGACGAACAGTTCGGCGAGGAACACCGAAAACTGGCGTACCTTCGGATCGGCGTCGTCATTTTCCAGGCGCAGCAGGACAGCGGCCAGCACCATCGTCACCGCCTCGAACCGGCCATCGACGCTGTCTTCCACCTGGCCATCGAGATACCAATAAGGGTCGCGCCCCAGCGCGACGATGCGGTCATAGGCGCTGCGCGCGATCTCGCGCGGGTCCTTGCGGCTGAACAATCGGGAAAGGACGGACATCGGGTCTAGCCTCTTCAGGGGTCTGGCGTGATGCAGGAGAGGAATGCGGCGTTAAGCCACAATTCATTGGCTACTTGTGATGCAGCGGCTTAGTGCATATTGAGGCGGCAACGGCAAGTTGCAAGAGATGGTAATGGGCTTGGGAACAGGGCCGGGCCCCGTCGCCAGACCGCCGCAGGAACAGCGGATTGACCGCCAAGGAAGAATGATGACCAGCAAAGCCCAGACCCTCCGCGCGCCCCGTCGCCTGCGATCACGCGCTGCCCTGGGGCTGATGGTGGCCTGCCTGCCGCTTCTCGCAGGCTGCGGCCAGCTGCGCGGACATCAGGGCTTTATCTATGACCAGACGCTGGCAAGCCAGATCCTGCCGGGCGTGGACAACCGCCAGTCGGTGGAGCGCACGCTGGGCCGTCCGACCTTTACCGGCCAGTTCGGCGACAGCGAATGGTATTATTTCGCGCGCGATACGCGCCAGCTCGCCTTTGCCAATCCGCGCCCGACCGCGCAGCAGGTGATGCGGGTGAAGTTCGACCAGACCGGCAATGTCGCGGCGGTCGATTTCACCGGGCTGGACCAGGTCGCGAAGGTCGATCCCGATGGCGACAAGACGCCGACGCTGGGCCGCAACCGCACCTTCTTCCAGGATCTGTTCGGCAATATCGGCGCGGTCGGCGCGCCGGGTGCGGGCGCAGGCGGCGCTCCGCAATAAGCGAGCGTCAACCGGTCAGTCGGTCTCGTCGATCCGGCTGACCAGCAGCTTGTCGACCTTGCGATTGTCCATGTCGACAATCTCGAACCGCCACCCCTGATCGTTGAACACCTCGCCCTCCTTGGGCAGGTGGCGCAGGCAGTGCAGCACATGGCCTGCCGCCGTCGCATAATCGCGATCCTCGGACAGCGTCATGCCCAGCCGCTCGGCCATGGCATCGGCGGGCAGCGCGCCCGATATCAGCAGGCTGCCATCGGCGCGGACGACCACCATCGGCGAATCGCCTTCGCCCTGGTCCGACGCGAAATCGCCGACCAGAGCCTGCAACAGGTCCGCGGGGGTGACCAGGCCTTCGAAATGGCCATATTCGTCATGCACCAGCGCCATCGGCACTTCGCCCTTTTGCAGCGCCTTGAGCGCATCCATCGCATCGAGCCGGTCGGGCACGATCGGCGCGGTGCGGGCAAGCGCGGCCAGATCCAGCGGCGCACCTTCGATGATCGCGGTCAGCAGGTCGCGGACGGTGACGATGCCGATGATCGCATCGACCGAGCCATTGGCGACGGGCAGCCGGCTGTGCGGGGATTCGGTCATGATCCGGCGAAGATCGTCCAGCCCCGCCTCGGCAGGCAGCCAGTCGACCTCGGTCCGCGGCGTCATCACCTCGCGCACCGGGCGGTCGGCGAGGCGGACGACGCCCGAGATGATCGCGCGTTCGGATTCCTCGATCACGCCCGATTTGGTCGCCTCGGCAAAGATCATCTGCAGCTCTTCGGCGGTGACGATGTTTTCCGATTCGCGGTTGAGGCCGAGCAGCCGGAAGATCAGCGCGCTCGACCGGTCGAGCAGCCACACCAGGGGCGCGGCGCCACGCGCCATCAGGTCCATCGGGATCGCCATGATCACCGCCAGTTCCTCGGCCTTGCGCAACGCAAACTGCTTGGGGACGAGTTCACCGATGACCAGCGACAGATAGGTGGTCACGCCGATGACCAGCGCAAAGCCAGCGCTATCGGCGACATCGGCCGGCACGCCGACCAGCGCCAGCCGTTCACCCACCGGGGCGCCCAGGCTTGCGCCCGAATATGCACCGGCGAGAATGCCGATCAGCGTGATGCCGATCTGGACGGTGGAGAGGAACTTGCCCGGGTCAGACCCTAGCCGCAGCGCGGTGCGCGCACCGTTGCTGCCATCGCGGGCCATCGCCTCCAGCTTCGCGTTGCGCGCGGAAACGATCGCCAGTTCCGACATCGCGAACACGCCGTTGAGCACGATCAGCGCCAGAATGATGACGACATCAAGCCAGGGAAAGGGGGGAAGAGGGTCCATCGGGCCTTATGGGGTTAAGCTGACACCCTATATCGCAGGCGCGCGGTGTGTCACGTGCTTTCGCACCTGCAATGAAGCCATTGGCCGCTCGCGCCCGGCGCGGAAATTAAACGAAGTTACATTTGGGTTCGGGAACCATTCAGCCGCCAAACCGAATAAGCGGATGAGACGCAGCGACGCGTCCGTGAGACCAATGACCTATCGCGGGAGCACATGATGAACAGCAAGACCATCCGTATCGCAGCCTTTGCCGGCCTGGCCAGCCTGGCGCTCGGCGCCTGCGTGACCGATCCGGAGACCGGCCAGCAGCGCATCAGCCGCACGGCGATCGGCGGCATCGGCGGCGCGCTGGGCGGCTATCTGCTGGGCGATATCGTCGGCGGTCGCCGCGATCGCACCGAGAAGATCGTCGGTGCAGGCATCGGCGCAGTCGCCGGTGCAGGCATCGGCTATTATCTCGACCAGCAGGAGCGCGAGCTGCGCCAGAAGACCGCCGGAACCGGCATCGATGTCGTCCGCGATGGCGACAGCCTGCTGCTCAACATGCCCAGCCAGGTGACCTTTGATGTCGACAGCTCGGCGGTGAAGCCCGAGTTCCGCAACACGCTGAACGACGTCGCCTCGACGCTGGTCCAGTATGAAAGCACCTATATCGACGTGTACGGCCATACCGATTCGACGGGCAGCGATGCGTATAACCAGACGCTGTCCGAGCGCCGCGCGCAGTCGGTGTCGAGCTATCTTTCGAGCCGCGGCGTGCAGTCGGCGCGTCTGGCGACGCGCGGCTTCGGTGAATCGCAGCCGGTGGCGTCGAACACCACCGAAGACGGCCGGGCGCAGAACCGCCGCGTCGAAATCCGCATCGTGCCGGTGACTCAGGCCGACGTGAACGGCTGATACCAGGTTTTTCCCCTCCCGTTCGCGGGAGGGGGAAGCTCGTCAGAACAGGCCTTCGATCTCGCCTTCGGCATCGAAGCGGATGCTTTCGGCTGCCGGGACACGGGGCAGGCCGGGCATGGTCATGATCTCGCCGCAGATCGCGACGACAAAACCCGCACCCGCGCTCAGCCGCACCTCGCGCACCGGCAGGACATGGCCCGTCGGCGCGCCCAGCAGCGCGGGGTCGGCGGAAAAGCTGTACTGCGTCTTGGCCATGCACACCGGCAGATGGCCATAGCCTGCCTCTTCCCAGCGCTGGAGCTGTGCCAGCACCGCCGAGGTGGCAGAGACCGATTCGGCGCGGTAGATGCGCTTGGCAACCGTCTCGATCTTGGCGATCAGCGGCAGGTCATCAGCATAGAGCGGCTGGAAGCGAGCCTCGTCGCTGGCGGTGACCCGGGCGACGGCATGCGCCAGGCCTTCCGCGCCCGCGCCACCCTCGGCCCAGTGGCGGCACAGATGCGCCTCGCACCCCTGCGCCTCTGCAACCTCGTGCAGCACTGCAATCTCGGCATCGCTGTCGCTGTGGAAATGGTTGATCGCGACCAGCACGGGCACGCCGAACTGGCGGACATTCTCGATATGGCGGACCAGATTGACGCTGCCCCGGCGGACGGCCTCGACATCCTCGCCGGCCAGATCGGCCTTGGCGACGCCGCCGTTCATCTTGAGCGCGCGCACCGTGGCGACGATCACCGCAGCGGCAGGCTTAAGCCCGGCCTGGCGGCACTTGATGTCGAAGAATTTCTCCGCCCCCAGATCCGCGCCGAACCCGGCTTCGGTCACCACGAAATCGCCCAGCGCCAGGGCGGCGCGTGTCGCGATCACCGAATTGCAGCCATGCGCGATATTGGCGAACGGCCCGCCATGCAGCAGCGCCGGATTGCCCTCGAGCGTCTGGACGAGATTGGGCTTGATCGCCTGGGCCAGCAGCACCGCCATTGCCCCTGCGGCCTTGAGGTCGCTGGCTGTCACCGGCTGGCGGGCGCGGGTATAGCCGATGACGATGCGGCCCAGCCGCTCTTCCAGATCTTCCAGATCGCGCGCCAGACACAGGATGGCCATGACTTCGGACGCGACGGTGATGTCGAACCCGCTTTCGCGCGGGAAGCCGTTGCCGACCCCGCCCAGCGACTGGGTGATCGAGCGCAGCGCCCGGTCGTTGATGTCGAGCACGCGCCGCCACACCACGCGGCGCACGTCGATATCGAGCGCATTCCCCCAATGGATATGGTTGTCGATCATCGCCGAAAGCAGATTGTGCGCAGAGGTGATCGCGTGAAAATCGCCGGTAAAGTGCAGGTTGATGTCTTCCATCGGCCCGACCTGCGCATAGCCGCCTCCGGTCGCGCCGCCCTTGGTGCCGAAGCACGGGCCAAGCGAGGGTTCGCGCAGGGCGAGCACGGTCTTGTGGCCGATCCGGTTTAGCGCATCGGCCAGCCCGACCGATGTCGTCGTCTTGCCTTCGCCCGCAGGCGTGGGGTTGATCGCCGTGACCAGGATCAGCCGTCCGCGCGGGCCGGCGCTATCGAGCCCGGCGGTCTTGAGGTCGATCTTGGCCTTGTAATGGCCATAAGGTTCGACCGCCTGCGGATCGAGCCCCAGCGAATCGGCAATGCCGGCAATGGGCTTCAGACTGGCGGCGCGCGAAATCTGGATATCGGTGAGCATCGGGCCTCTGCAAAACGAGCGTGAGGCATCGTTGGTAACGGTCATGCCCGGACAGGCAAGCACCGATGGTCAGCGGACGATGATTTCCACCCGGCGGTTGCCGCCATTTTCGGTTTCGTCAGGGGTGGGAAAGCGCAACTCGGTTTCGCCGCGACCCGTGGTGGTGATCACCTCGGGCGGGAAGCCCAGCTCTACCAGCCGCACCTTGATCTCGTCGGCGCGCTTTTGCGAGAGGGTGAGATTATACCCTTCCTTGCCGACGGTATCGGTATAGCCGATGATCTCGATCTCCGCTCCCGGACGCGCCTTGAAATGCTCGGCGAGCGCATCGATCATTCCCTCCGACCCGGGTGCCAGATCGGTGGTATCGGGGACGAAATACATGATGAAGCGTGCAGGCGGCGGCGGCAGATCGTTGATCAGGCTGCGTTCGTCGGGCTTCAACCCGGCCTGTCCCACGCCCTTGGGCCGCGGCGCGCAGCCGGAAAGCTTGGTGCGGGTGAACGATCCGGCAATGGTCGATCCGTCGGGATTGCCGCAGCCCTCGTCGATCACGGCCAGCGCGCCTTCGGTCGATCCGTCCTCATTGTCGAGCAGCAGCAGCGATGGTCCCGCGCAGCCCGCCAGCATCAGCGGCAGCAGCGCGATCGAAATACCCCCCGCGCGCATCATTCGGGCACGTTGATGATGAAGCGGGTGCCGCGCACCCCGAGCAGCGATGTCGGCGTGCGCACCTTCATCGCGTCGCGGCGCGATTTGGCGATCTGGCCCGAAACGACGCCGAGCGATCCGCGCTCGACCCGGGTCTCGAAGGTGCCGCTGCGCGTGGTGCGGTCGAAATCGAACTTGTCGACCGCGATGCGGCTGTTGGGGCCGACCGAAAAGCGGGTGTTGTCGGCAAAGGATACCGCAATCTGGCCGCCCTTGCCGGTGACCAGCACGTCACCCGGCAGCAATGCCGTGCCGACAGCAGGGTTGACGCGCGCGCCCTTGCGCTCGATCGAGGCGATGCCGGCGCTTTTCTTGACCCGGCCGATATCGGCCCAGGCCGGCTGAGCCGTCATGGCCAGCAGCGAAAATGTAACAAGCAGTGCGCATTTCATAATATGCATCCCCTCTTGCCCGCCAGCATGGCATAACCTGCACCATGACTGCGCGCAATTTCAAACCGTATCGCTGCGATCTGGATGCCAATGGTCCCGAATCGGTACATCGCGCGGTGGCATTGGCACAGGCCTTCAGCGCCGAGCATAGCCTTGCCCCGGTCCAGGGTGCAAAGCTTGCGGTGCTGGTCGAGGAAGCCGTGACCAATGTTTACGAGCATGGCGGGGCAGAACGCGGTCTGTGCGGCTGGCTGGCGCTGGAGCGTGACCCGGCGGGCGTGTGCATCCTGCTCGCCGATAATGGCTGTCCGTTCGATCCGCGCGCGGCCGAAATGTCCGACATGCCGAACATGGAGCGCGGCGGCGGCGCGGGCCTCGCCATGATCCGCGCCTGGGCCGAGATTGCCGATTACCGCCGCGAAGAGGGTTTCAACCTGCTCGAGCTGGTGCTGCTCGGCTGAGCGCTGCTTTCAGGTTTCGGCCACCAGCGGGTTGATCGCACCTTTCAGCTGGCTGCGCTGGTCGATCATCCGCGCCAGCTCACCCTCGCCCGATCGCAGCCGGGTCGGCGTGGTTCCGGCAAACAGCTTGAGCTCGCGGATCATGTGCGACTGGTCGTAAAACGCATCGCGCAGGAAATCCGCCTCGTCGGGCTCGGCATCGATCAGCGATCGCGCGGCGCGCAGCGCGCGATATTTGCGCGACAGATATTTGGGCGGCATGCCGTAGAGCTGCTTCACCCGGCGGGTCAGCTGGCGTTCGGACAGTTTGCTCTGCGCATGCAGGTCGGTCACCATCGGCGAGACCGAGGAGGCCAGCCAGGCATCGACCATGCGGGTAAAGGCCACCATCTCAGGCGATGCCTGTTCGATGAACCCCTGCAGCACCTCGTCGGCCGCAGCGCACATCTGCGGTAGCGAATCGAGCGTACGCAACAGCTCGAGCCGCTGGTCGATATTGGGGAAGATGGTCGATGCGGGCACGATCCTGTCGACGAAATCGGCTGCGCTCGCCTGGGTCAGCGCGCCCCATCCGGCAGCGGTGATCCCCATGCCGAACATGTGGAACGGCCCCTCGATCTCGAATCGCACGGCAGCCGTGGTGGGGCCGCAAACGACCGCGCCGGTGCAGGTGGTGGAGCTGCCATCGGGGAAATGCATCGTCACCCGCCCGCACGTGCCCAGCCGCAGCTGTGCAATCGCCGCTCGCTCTCCATCTGCCACGAAAGGCTCGGGGCAGTTGAAGCGGTAATAGACGGAAACAAACTCTCGTAGCGATTCGCCCGGCAGGGCGTATTCGAGATGTGGCATTGGCGACCCCAAATACCGGTTCGACGGGCGTAGCGTCTGCGCCATCGTCCCCTCGCCGGTTTATCCTTATGTCGACCCGGATTGGGGTATAGCTCCATTTCGGACCAAAAAAAAGGCGACCCCGCAAAAAAGCAGGATCGCCTCTTAGGAAAAGAACTCTTGGCGTCTCCGCCTTGAGCCCTTCGGGTCGCAAGGCGGTATATAGTCGGTTGCAAATTCGGACGATTGGACAGATTCGACATCTTGAAAAATCGTGCAAAATCGAAGGGCTGCCCAAAACTCCCCCAAATACGGGGGATTCAGCCGCCCGTCCCGATCCAGCTGTCGATCCGCTCCTCCAGCACCGTCAGCGGCACCGGCCCGCTTTGCAGGACGGCATCGTGGAACCGGGCAAAGCTGAACTTCGCGCCGAGCGCCTTTTGCGCCTTCTCGCGCAGTTCCATGATCTTGAGCTTGCCGATCATGTACGCCGTCGCCTGGCCCGGATAGACGACATAGCGTTCGATCGCCTTGGAGATATCGCCCGGCGGGTTGGGGGTGTTGTCGGTGAGATACTGGATCGCCTGCTCGCGGCTCCAGCGCTTGTGGTGGATACCGGTATCGACGACCAGGCGGCAGGCGCGCCACAGCTCCATGCCCAGCCGCCCGAAATCGGAATAGGGGTCTTGGTAAAAGCCCATGTCCTTGCCCAGTTCCTCGGAATAAAGGCCCCAGCCTTCGGTATAGGCGGTCACCCCGCCAAAGCGGCGGAACGGGGGCAGATCGCCCAGCTCGGTCTGCACCGCGCGCTGCAGGTGATGGCCGGGCACGCCTTCATGATAGGCCAGTGCCTCAAGCTCGGTCGAGGCCATGTCCTTGAGGTTGTAGAGGTTCACATAATAGGTGCCGGGGCGTGAGCCATCGGGCGCGGGGCTCTGGTAAAAGGCCTTGCCCGCCGATTTCTCGCGAAACGCTTCCACCGCCTTTACCGTCAGCGGCGCCTTGGGCAGCGTGCCGAAATATTCGGGCAGCTTTGCCTGCATCGCCTTCAGCCTGGCATCGACCGTGGTGAGATAGTCCTCGCGCGTCTTGAAATAGAAGCGGTCGTCGGTGCGGACAAAGGCGAAAAAGTCCTGCAGGCTGCCCTTGAAGCCAACCTTGTCCATGATGACGCGCATTTCGCCATGGATGCGCGCGACATTGTCGAGGCCGATCTGGTGGATCTGGTCGGCGCTGAGATCGGTGGTGGTGTAGTTGGCGAGCAGCTGCGCGTAATAAGCCGCGCCGTCCTTGAGCCGCCAGATGCCGTCATCGGCAGGCGCGATCGCCTGTTGCCGCTCCATCTCGGCGATCAGCCGCTGATAGGCCGGCTTGACGCTGCTCAGCAGCGCCTGCCGTCCGGCCTCGATCAGCGCGGCCTTTTCAGGCGCAGCAATGTCGAGCGCCTCGACCTTCTTGGCAAGGTCGGCGAGCAGCGTGGAGGGCGCCCCCTCATCGAACGGCGCGCCCTTGATGACGTTGCGCGCATCGTCGAGGACGAAGGGATAGACCCATTTGGGCGGCATCACCCCCGCATCGGCCCGGCTCCGCGCTTCGGCGATCAGCCCGTCCATCTGCGGGCCCATGGCCTGCAGCCGCTGCACATAGCTTTCCGCATCGCTCTTGCTGGCCACGCGGTGGATGTTGATGAGAAAGGCGGGCATCTGGCTCTGCGCGCCGTTCATCTGATCGAAGATATACTCGTTCTTACGATACGGATGCACGCGTGCGGCGCGTTCGGCCTGATATTCGAACAGGCGGTAGCTCAGACGATCCTCGGGCGAGAGCTGTGCCGGGTCGAACCGTGCCTTCATCGTCGCCAGCGCCTTCTGGCCGCGTTCGAAATCGGCGATCTCCGCTGCGTCGGAGGGGTCGTTCCACTTGCCGTAATCGCCGTCGCGCACGCCGCGATAGGCCTTGCCCTGCGGCGAGGCAGCGAGATTGTCGGCATCGACCTGGTCGAAAAAGGCAGCGAGTTCAGCATTCTGTGCCTGCGCCTGGGCAGGCGCATCCTGCGCGCTGGCGGGCATGGCAAGCGCCATCGGGCTGGCGGCAAGGCAAAGGGCAAGGGCAATCGGGCGCAGCAGCATCAGGCGGCTTTCCTTTGTTTCGAAGAGGGTTGGGCCCGAACGTATACAGACAGGCCCGATGGGTAAACCGTGCCACCGCCGCTTGACCATCGGCCCGTCGCAAAGCCATAGGCTTGGCCATGCTGTTCTCGATCGCCCGGCCCGCCTTGTATCTGCTCGATGGCGAGGCCGCGCATCGGCTGACCATCGCCGCGCTCCGCCTTGCGCCTGCCTCCGCGCCGCCTGCGCCCGATCCGGTGCTGGCCATGCAGGTGGCGGGGCTTGATTTCCCGGCCCCGGTCGGGCTTGCCCCCGGCTTCGACAAGAATGCCGAAGCGCCGCACGCGATGTTCGGTTTCGGCTTCGGCTTTGTCGAGATCGGCACGGTGACGCCGTTGCCCCAGGCGGGCAATCCGCGCCCGCGGCTGTTCCGGCTGGTCGAGGACAAGGCGGTGATCAACCGCATGGGCTTCAACAATGACGGCGCGGATGCTGTCGTCGCCCGGCTGCAAGCGGGGCAGGGCCGCGCCGGGATCATCGGCGTCAATATCGGCGCGAACAAGGATTCTGCCGATCGCATTGCCGATTATGCGGTAATGACGCAGACCATGGCGCCGCTCGCGCGGTACCTCACGGTCAACATCTCCTCGCCCAACACGCCGGGCCTGCGCGCGCTGCAGGATGCCGGCGCGCTGGCGGCCTTGCTCGATGCCGTGCAGGAGGCGCGGGGCGCGCACAGCTGCCCGGTCTTCCTCAAGCTCGCGCCAGATCTGGAACCGGCGGATATCGACGACATTACCCGCATCGCGATGGACAAGCGGCTCGATGCGCTGATCGTGTCGAACACCACGATTTCGCGCCCGGCGCTCCGGTCACGCCATGCGGGCGAGGCAGGCGGGCTGTCGGGCGCACCGCTTCGCGATCTGGCGCAGCAGCGGCTCAGGGATTTCCGGCAAGCCAGCGGTGGCGCCATTCCGCTGATCGGGGTGGGCGGCATCGCCAGCGCAGAGGATGCCTATGCCCGCATCCGCGCCGGGGCCTCGCTGGTGCAGCTTTATTCGGCTTTGGTGTACGAAGGGCCGGGCCTGGCCGCGCGCATCAATCGCGGGCTGAAGGCGCTGCTGCAGCGCGATGGCTTTGCGACGCTGAGCGAGGCGGTCGGCGCAGACTGAGGGGTGTGGGGTTCGCGTCTTCGCGTGAAACCAACCAAGAGCCGCCTGAATTGATCGAACCCGTCGATCACGTTCGCGCAAAACGCTCATTTGCGGATTTAAATGCAAATGATTATCAATACCTCCTGTCTTGCCGTACAGGAGTATCGAAATGCCGCGCGACCTTGCCAAGACCCTGAGCTATCTGGCGGTGCACCTCACCATCGGCTTCTCGGTCGCTTATGCCTTTACCGGATCGATCGAGATCGCGGGCGGCCTCGCCATTATCGAGCCGGTGGTCAACGCCGTCGCCTTCTTCTTTCACGAGAAGCTCTGGGCTGCCAAGCCCCCCGCCACGATGGCGCTCGCGGCGACCTGAGCCAAGCCTTGTCGCACCCGCCTCTCGCGCTATAACGCGGCGATGAGTTTCATTCCCCGCACCGTCCTCGCCGCAGCTGCTCTGGCGCTGTCTTCGCTCTCCATCGCCTGTCATGCGCAGACCGGCGCGCCGCAGGACAGCTCTGCCACCGCGCCGCTGGGCAAGGGCGTGGTCTCCTCGGCCGACCCGCGCGCGACCGCAGCCGGGCAGGAGATGCTGCGCAAGGGTGGTTCGGCTGCCGATGCCGCAATGGCGATGATGCTGGCGCTGACCGTGGTCGAGCCGCAAAGTTCGGGCATCGGTGGCGGCGGGCTGATGCTGCACCATGATTCAGCGACGGGGACGCTGGCCACGATCGACGGGCGTGAAATGGCGCCTGCATCCGCGAGCGAAAGCCTGTTGCTGGGCGCGGACGGCAAGCCGCTGCCCTTTATCGAGGCGTTCCAGGGCGGGCGCAGCGTCGGCGTGCCCGGCAATATCCGGCTGATGGCGCTGGCGCACCAGAAATGGGGCAAGCTGCCCTGGGCCGAGCTGTTCGCCCCGGCGATCCGGCTGGCGGACGAGGGCTTTGTCGTCAACGATGCGCTGGCCAAGGCGCTGGCGCGATTGGCACCGATCTGGGCGCGTTTCCCCGATGCGCGCGCGATCTACTGGAACGCGACCGGCCCCAAGACGGTCGGCGATCGCGTCACCAATCCTGCGCTAGCCGAGCTGCTGCGCGCGGTGGCCAGCAACGGCCCCGACGCCTTTTATGCGGGCAAGCATGGCCAGGCGCTGGCCGATGCGGTCAGCAAGGCGAGCGTCAACCCGGTGCCGATGACGCTGGCGGACCTGGCCGCCTACAAGGCCAAGGAGCGCCCACCGGTCTGCTCGCGCTATCGCGGCTACAAGATCTGCGGCATGGGCCCGCCGTCTTCGGGCGCGACCACGGTGCAGCAGATCCTGGGCATGCTCGAACCGCACGATATCGGCGCGATGGGGCAGGACAATCCCGGGACCTGGCACCTGATCGGCGAGGCTATGCAACTCGCCTATGCCGATCGCGAAACCTATCTGGGCGACGCCGATTTCGTTTCGGTGCCGGTCAACGGCCTGCTGGACCCGGCCTATGTCAAGAGCCGTGCTGCGCTGATCGATCCGGCCAGGGCGCTCAACAGCTACGAGGCGGGAACCCCGCCGGGGGCAGAGCTGCGCACCACCGCCGCCTCGAGCGAGGTTGCGGGCACGACGCATTTCGTTGCGGTCGATGGTGCCGGCAATATCGTCAGCATGACCTCGACGGTCGAGGGCCCCTTTGGCAGCCAGCTGATCGCCAATGGCTATTTCCTCAACAACGAGCTGACCGATTTCACCTTCGCGCCGGAGAAGAACGGCAAGAAGGTCGCCAACCGGGTGCAGCCGGGCAAGCGGCCGCTGTCGTCGATGTCGCCGCATATCGTCTATGATGCGCAGGACCGACCGGTGCTCGCGGTCGGCTCGGCGGGCGGCAAGCGCATCATCATGCACGTCACCAAGGCGCTGATCGGCGTGATCGACTTCAAGCTTCCCGCAGGCGAGGCGCTGGCGCTACCCAATATCTATTTCGGCGGCGGCTCGCTGATCGTCGAGGGCAAGACGCCGCTCGGCGGCATGAACGAGGCGCTCGCCGCCTTTGGCCAGCCGGTGGTGGTCGATGATCTGGGATCGAAGCTCAACGCCGCGCAGTTCAACGGCAAGGGCTGGACCGGCTATGCCGACCCGCGCAGCCCGGGCATCGCGCTCGCCGAATAACCGGGGCCAGGGGCCGTCGCGCTTTCGACCAAAGAGACGCGGGCTTCGACCAGCATAAGGCCATGGGGCAGACAGGCGGGTCATCGCAGGTTAATGATGCTTGTGATGACCTTGCCCGTTCCCCGCCAAGCCCGCCCCCGTGTCGACCAGCAGGTGGCCCTGCTCTCGATCCTGGGATTCTGGCTGTTCTACATGATCATCGTCACGCTGCGCGCGGCGGTGCTGGATTTTCCCGCCCAGGAAGAGCTGGTGGTGCGCCGCGTCGCGGTCACGCTGTTCGGCGTGCTGGTCAATGTCGCGATGTATTTCGGGCTGCGCTGGTTCGAGGACAAGCCGCTCACCCCGCGTATCATCGCCGCCTGTGTCGGCGCGGTGCCCGCTGCGCTGGCGATCTCGGTGTTCAACTATTTCGCGTTCAACATCTATGATCCGATGAGCGTGTTTCAGGATAACGAGCTGGCCGAGAATATCGTCACGCTCGATCCGGTCGCCAACGTGCTCGAATTCGCGATCTCCAGCTATTATTTCCTGATGTCCTGGGCGATGCTCTATCTCGCGCTCAGCTATGCCGCCGAGGTCCGCACCGCCGAGCGCAAGGCCGCGCGCTTTGCCCAGGCCGCGCAGCAGGCCGAGCTGCGCAGCTTGCGCTATCAGGTGAACCCGCATTTCCTGTTCAACACGCTGAACTCGCTCTCCACGCTGGTGCTGCGCAACCGGCCCGAAGAGGCCGAATCGATGATCCTGAACCTGTCGACCTTCTACCGCACCAGCCTGACCGGCGATCCGCTCGACGATGTGCCGCTGGAGGACGAGGTGCAGTTGCAGCAACTGTATCTCGCAATCGAGGAGGTGCGCTTTCCCGACCGGCTGAAGATCGAGATCGATGTGCCCGATGCGCTGATGGGCTGCTGCGTGCCCGGGCTGATCCTGCAGCCGCTGGTCGAGAACGCGATCAAATATGGCGTTGCCCGCGCGACGCGCCCCGTCACCATCCGCATCGGCGCGCGCGAGGCCGATGGCGTGCTGCACCTGATGGTGAGCGATGACGGCGATGTCATCCCGACCGATTCGGACAAGGGCAGCGGCATCGGGCTTGCCAATGTCCGCGACCGGCTCGACGCGCGCTATGGCAGCGCGGCGCGGATCGAATGGCATGTTCCCTTTGAAGGAGGCTTTGTGGTGGAACTGACCCTGCCGGCGGTGCGCCATGACTGTTGAGACCGAGACCGCGCCGCTGCGCACCATGATCGTCGATGACGAGCCGCTGGCGGTCGAGCGGCTGCAACTGCTGTGCGCGCGGCTGCCGCGGATCAGCCTGGTCGGCACCGCGAGCGATGGCGAATCCGCGCTGCGCCTGGCCGAACAATTGAAGCCCGAACTGGTGTTTCTCGACATCAACATGCCGCGCCTCGATGGCATGGGCGTCGCCCGCGCGCTCGGCAAGACCGGGCAGTCGCCCGCGATCATCTTCGTCACCGCCTATCAGGCGTTCGCGGTCGAGGCGTTCGACCTCGCCGCGATCGACTATCTGCTCAAGCCCGTCGCCACCGACCGGCTCGAACGCGCGGTCGCCCGCGTCCTCGAACGCCGCAGCGCGGTGCTCGCCAATCCCGAGCCACCGGCAGCGGCGCAAGGCGACTGGGTGCGCGAATTCTGGGTGCCGCATCGCTCCGAATTGAAGCGCATCGACGCCGACCTGATCGAACGCATCGATGCCGAGCGCGATTACATGCGGCTGCATGTCGGCACGCGAAGCTATCTGATGCACGAGACGATCAAGACGCTCGAGGAACGGCTAGACCCGGCGCGCTTCGTCCGCCTCCACCGCTCGCACATCGTGCGCAACGATTATATCACCAGCTTGCGCCACAATGGCGGCGGCGTCTGGTTCGCGTGCCTTGCCGATGGCAGCGAGCTCAGGGTGGGGCGGACGTATCTGGCGCGGGTGAAGGAAATGGCGGGGCGCTAGGGGGCGGCCCCTCGCGCGATGAGCTCCCCTCCCTGCAAGGGAGGGGAACGCGCTTGCTCTTACCACTCCTGGCTGGCCTTCAATCCGCCTCGCGAAAGGCACATCTTACCCACCTCCGCTCATCCTGAGCTGCGGGCTTGAGCCCGCGAAGTCGAAGGACCCGCGCCCACGCTGGCCGTATAGCGGGGCCTTCGACAGGCTCAGGCTGAGCGGGGTAGGGGCTCGAATCCTCAAACGAGCTTCGCCTCAGGCGGTTCTGGACCGGAACGTTTCGCTCAATGCTGCAAAATCCTGCAGAACGCATCAATCCATTCGGAAAATGAAGGAGCGACAATATCTATCGTGGCGTCGTCATGGTTGAACCAAATTACCGGGAGGCAATCACGGATGTCTGGGGCTGTTGGAAAGCAGAACAGGTTACCGATGCAGTCGGTAGCAAAGGCGACGAGTTCCTCGGACAAACCCAGATCGCGCCATTCTAGGGTGACGTCAATGATATCAGATGGCGTGAGAAATTCGCTCACATCTTTCTGATCGAGCTCTCGGTCGACGATCGCGTCCAGAAGGGCACCAACTGGGTTCGGGAGGCCATACTGACACACCGCACTTCGATAGTCGGACGGCAGATGCGTATGAAGGCGAGCTTCAGTTTGTTTCAGCTCCTCTTCAGAAACCGCCTCGGGCGGATAGCCCGGATGTGTCCATAGGGAAATAAAGCGGTCCATACTCATGCAGTAGGACTAACATGGTGCAAGCCGATGCGGAAAGACGCATTGATCCGCTAGTTTCGCTCACCCGATCTCCAGCACCATTCCCGGCCTGAGCATCGGCAGCAGTGTCTCCATATCTGCCCGCGCAATCGCCACGCAGCCCTCTGTGCTGCGCTCCGCCGCCAGCTTGGCCTCGTTCCACAGGTGGAAGAAGATCGCGCTGCCTGCGCCCGGGACCGGGGGCGCATCGTTATGGCCCAGCACCAGCACCATGTCGTAGAGCATGTCCTCGCGTTGCAGCGTCTCGGCGCTGAAGGGATGCGGCAGGCGGACGGGGCGGTTATACGCGGGGTCGGCGGGGTCGTCGGACCAGCCGTCTTGTGCGTTCGTCCAGCGCCAGGGCAGCGCGAGACCCGGCGGAGGGCTGCTGCGGCCGGGGCGGAAGAGCGCGGCGCGGATCGGCCAGATGCCCATCGGGGTGCAGCCGTCGCCCTCGCGCTTGGCATCGGCGGCACACGCGCCGCTGCGACCGATGGTGCAGGGGATGGTCCAGTCGCCCAGCGTAACGGTTAGTGCCGCCGTATCGACGAACACTGTGTCGCTCACAGCTGGTGGCCGGTGCGGTCGCGCTTGGTGACCAGATAGCGCGCGTTATGCGGATTGGCCTCGATTTGCAGCGGCAGCCGCTCGGCAATCTCGACGCCCAGGCTGGCCAGCACCGCCTGCTTCTCCGGATTGTTGGTCATCAGCCGGATCGCGGGGACGCGCAACGCCTTCAGCATCTGCGCCGCCACCGCGAAATCGCGCGCGTCGGTGGGGAAGCCGAGCCGATTGTTGGCATCGACCGTGTCATGCCCCTGGTCCTGCAGCTGATAGGCGCGCAGCTTGTTGATCAGGCCGATGCCGCGCCCTTCCTGGCGCAGGTACAGCAATATGCCCCAGCGCGCATGCGCCATCGCGTGCAGCGCGCCGTTCAGCTGCGGCCCGCAATCGCATTTCAGGCTGCCGAACACATCGCCAGTCAGGCACTCGCTGTGCAGCCGCACGACGGGAATGCTGTCATCGGGCGTGCCGACGATCAGCGCAACATGCTCGTGAAAATCGGCATCCGAGCGGAAGGCGACGATCTCGGCGCTCTCGCTCGCGCTCACCGGCAGCCGCGCGCGCGCCGCGATGCGCAGCTGCGCCGGGTCGGCATAAGCGGCGACATCGCCGGGGGTGACGACCGGCGCGTCGAAATCGGCCTCGCTGGCCCCAAGCAGATGATAGGCGGGCAGCAATCCGGCGAGCCGCGCGAGCTGCATCGCGGCTTCGGCGGCCTCTGGCGCGGGCAGCGGCTGGGCTGCAAACGGCCCCTTCATCGGCTGCGCGAGATCGAGCGAGGGATCGGCAATCGCAACCGCACGGGCGCTGTCGAGCTCTCCGGGCACCGCGATCAGCACCGGCGCATCGGGGCGTGCGGCCTCTTTCTGGTTGGCGAGCTTCAAGGTAATCGCGCGTGCGGCGGAGATCAGCAGCTGCCGGTTGTGTCCCAATGGCGCGCCGCCGGTTTCGACCGGGCGCAGCGCAAGCCTGCCGCTCTCGCTCTCGACGATAATGTCCCAGCCCCGGGCCAGCGCATCGAGCGCCCGGGCCGCAGCGCGCGCGTTCATGGCACCGGATACCGGCAGGCGCGTCCCATCAGAACAGGAACTCGCTGATCAGCGGTGCGTGGTCGGAGGGCTGTGCCCAGCCGCGGCACGGTTCAACCACGCGATGGCTCTTCACCGTGTCGACGATGTCAGGCGAGACCCAGATATGGTCGAGGCGGCGGCCCTTGTCGGATACCGACCAGTCACGCGCGCGATAGCTCCACCAGGTGTAGAGCCGTTCGGGCGCGGGGTAGAATTTGCGGCCGATATCGACCCAGTTATGGGCGTCCTGCATCGCCTTCAGCCGCTCGATCTCGATCGCGGTGTGGCTGACGGTGTTGATGAGCTGCTTGTGGCTCCACACATCTGATTCGAGCGGGGCGATGTTGAAATCGCCCAGGATGATCGTGCGTCCATCGAGCCCGCGCGACCATTGGGTCATGCGCTCGAGAAAGTCGAGCTTCTGGCCGAATTTGGGGTTCACGTCGCGATCGGGCACTTCGCCGCCTGCGGGAACATAGACATTTTCCAGCCGCACCGTGCCGCCCAGCGGGCCGGTGATGCTGACGCCGATATGCCGCGCCTCGCCATTGGCCTGCCAGTCGAGCCGGTTATCCTCGCTCAGCCGCATCTTGCTGATGATCGCCACGCCGTGGTGCATCGGCTGTCCGTGCAGCTTCTGGAAATTATAGCCGAGCTGGCGAAAAGGGCCTTCGGGGAAGTCGTTGTTGATCACCTTGGTTTCCTGAAGGCACAGGATGTCGGGCTGCTCTTCGGCCAGGAACCGCTGGACCGAGGCCAGCCGGAAACGGACCGAGTTGATGTTCCACGAAGCGATCTTGATAGGGGCAGCCATGGCAGAGGCTCTAACCAGCGATTCCCCCAAACCCAAGCCCTAAACGTGGGACAGGGCGCAAAAAACCCTCGTCCCGGGGGCATTGGAACGAGGGTTCTTTGTTGCGTTCGTCACGCTTGGGTGAAGCCGGTGGTTCGATCAGGTAACAGGGGGAAACCTCATCGCCGTCTTCGAGATTGGTTTTAATGCGCCAACCCTGTCTGCCATGTGAACGGATTTGAGAATCTTTCGCAGCTCATCGATACCGTGGGTCGGTTCGTCAGGGCGAGGGTACGCGGATGCCTTACCGCCGCGGGCCCTTGCCGCGCGGATCGGTCCAGGCAAAGGCGCTGTCCGCGACTGCGACATTATATTGCTGGCCCGAAAGGCGAATCGTGGTCCGCTTGTTCTGCGAATCGAGCGCGACCCAGCCGACCAGCGACAGCCCGCCGGGGGCCGAGGCGCTGCGGGTGAAGATCAGGGTGATCACGCCATATTCGGGGCGCTTGGGGTCGCGCACCTCGATGCTGACCACAGCGGGATCGCCGGTGGGGACGACCTTGCCATAGCGGGTGAGATCGCGATTGGGATCAAGCAGCGCGCCGAGCGGCGAGTTGCGAATCGGCCAACGCTGGACCTGCTTGACCTGATAGTCGATCATGGTGAGCGCGCGGCCATCGCTGACGATCAGCAGCTGCGCGTCCTTCTGATATTCGAAGCGGATGCGGCCGGGCTGCTTGAGCGTCAGCGTGCCGGTCAGTGTCTGGCCGCTGCGGTCGGTCTGGGTGAAGCTGGCGCGCAGCGACTGCATGGCCTTGAGATGGCGCGAGACCTGCGCGAGTTCGCCGCCCTGGCCCACCTGCTGGCCGATCGCTGCACTGGGCAGGGCGGCAGGCATGGCAACAGCCGCGCTGGCAAGCAGCACGGCGGCAACGGATTTCATCGGGGTCTTCAGCATCGGGATCAGGCTTCCATCAAAAGGAAAATACGCTGAAATCCCTGGTCCGTTGCGATTGAACCGGCGCTGAATCGCCGGTTCATCGCGACAGACCCGACAAGATCACTTGATCTTGGCTTCCTTGAACTCGACGTGCTTGCGCGCGACGGGGTCATATTTGCGGAAGGTCATCTTCTCGGTGATGTTGCGCGGGTTCTTCTTGGTAACATAGAAGAATCCGGTGCCTTCGGTGCTGACCAGGCGGATCTTGACAGTGGCTGGCTTGGCCATGACCTGTTCCTTTGGGTTAGATATTCGGGTCCGGATGAAGGCTTGAGGCCGCCACCCGTGAGAATCACAAACACAAAGAGCGGCGCATTGGCCGCCCTTCAAACGCGAAGGCGGCCCATGCCGCATGCCCATCGGCTTGTCAAGCTGCGCCGCCGCCATGGCGGGCCCTGCCGTGCGAACGCGCAAACAGGCTTGCCCAAATTTTAACCGGTTTGTGCGAGCGTTCAGCGGTACCGGCATAACGCAGGAGCGCGACCCATGCAGCATCATTCGGCATCAGACCCCGCCCAGGACCGGCTGAAGCTGGCGCGCCAGCAACTGCGCATGCAGGCCGGGCATATCCGTTCGCTCGCCCGCCGGGTCGCACGCAACGATCTGCAGCGCGAGATCGGCAAGATGCGCCACATGGCCGAGGCGCACAGCCTGCCCTGCGTCAGCGACCTCGCCTATGGCCTCGAGCATCTGCTCGCCCAGGGCTGGAGCCGGACCATGGCCGCGCAATATCTGGATGCCATGGATGAGGCGATTGCCTGCGATCACGGCGATGGCGACATGCGCGCTGCGGTACTGGCGTCGATTGCGGTGCGCGGAGTGCGCTGATCCGCGCTATCACGTGCGCTGATGGAAGCCTTTTTCACCACCCTGTTGCTGACCGCGATCGTCCAGGCCGGCGACCGCGCGCAGCTGCTGTGCGCGGCGCTTGGCCAGCGCTTCGATCGGCCTGTGCCGCTGATGACCGGCGTTGTGTTCGCAAGCGGGTTGATGGCGCTGATCGGCGCGCTGGGCGGGGAGCTGATCGGCCTGTATATAAGCCTGGACGCGCTGCGCCTGTTCTATGCGCTGTCGCTGCTGTTTGCGGGGCTTGGCATGCTTGCCCCCCGCAGGCCGGTCGATACGCTGCCGGGATGGCGCACCGGACCTTTGCTTACAGGCATGATCGGCCTTGCGATCTTCCAGTTCGGGGACAAGGGCCAGTTCATCATCGCTGCCACCGCCGCGCGCAGCCATGACTGGATCTGGCCGCTGATCGGCGGCTGGGCCGGGACCGTGCTGGGGCTGGCACCGGCGGTCATCTGGCAGGCAGAGCTCGCCAACTGGCCGCTGCGCGTGGTGCGCCTGGGCGCCGGGCTGGCGATCACCCTGCTGGCCAGCGGGCTTGCCCTTTCGGCCTTCGGTCTGGTCTGACGAATCGGCCCGATCGATCAGGCAGGGCGGATAAATCGTCATAGGAATCGCGCAAAGCCAACCTATGTTAAACGCATTCGCAGCAATGACAGGAGAACGTCATGGGAAGCAAAAAGGGTGACAATGCCGGCAAGGCGCTGGCCGAGGCGATGAACGGCCTGCTGGCCGATGGCTTCGCGCTGTACCTCAAGACCAAGAATTTCCACTGGCACGTCGCGGGCCCGCATTTCCGCGAATATCATCTGCTGCTCGACGATCAGGCCACCCAGATCCTGGCCATTACCGATGCGATTGCCGAGCGGGTGCGCAAGAACGGCTTCCGCACGCTGACCTCGATCGGCGATATCGCGCGGCGCAGCTCGATCTCGGACAACGACAAGTCGGGCGTTGCGGCAGAGGCGATGCTCAAGGAACTGCGCGACGATAATCTGGCCTTTGTCGCCAAGCTGCGCGAGGTCAAGGAGCTCGCCGGCCAGGCAGGCGACAACGCCACCGATGGAATTGTCGACGACTGGACCGACCAGGCGCAGGAGCGCGCCTGGTTCCTTACCGAGACGCTCGGAAAGTAATCTCGCCGCGTTATTTTATGCCCAATCCCCCCTCTTTTGGGGGGATTGGGCATAGTCCGACGCCGTTTCTGTAACAAAATGTGTCAATGTGGCAACAGGTTGCCACAATCGGAACCAAAGCGGATCGGCTGCGTTGCCTTTCGCTTCGCGCTGGCTAATTTCCCCGGTCAACAAACACGTTGAGCAGGGGATTTTCATGACCTTCAAGACCTCTCACCTTCACAAGGCGATCCTGGGCGGATCCGCGGCAACGGCACTGGCCGTCGCGCTGGCCTCTGCGCCGGCGCTCGCGATCGTTCCGAACAACAACCAGACGCCCACCCAGATCATCGACAATGCGGGCGGCGTGAATGGCGTCGGCATGTTCTTCCGCAACGACGGCTTCGTCTGCACCGGCACGCTGATCAACCCGCGCACCGTGTTGTTCGCCGCGCACTGCGTCAACGACCGTCGCCAGACCGACTACAGCAGCATCGATGGCACCGTCCCGGCTGCCTTCTCGTTCAACGTCGACGCGCGTCCCGGCTTCCAGAACTGGTCCGCCAACGGCTTCCGTTCGAACACCTCGCTGAACGTCTTCAACATCAACCAGATCCAGTATGATCCCCGCTCGCTGCTGAACCCGCAGGGCCTGGGCTTCCTGGAGGCCGATATCGCGCTGGCAACGCTGGACACCCCGGCGGCCCGCATCCCGACCTGGGCACTGCTGTTCTCGCCGCTGCCGACGCCGACCAGCATCGATCCGGTCCGCGGCACCGGCTATCATGTCACGATCACCGGCTATGGCCGTTCGGGCAATGGCACCTCCGGTGCGACCCAGGGTGTCGACTTCCGTCGGCGCGCTGCTGAAAACATGCTCGGCGCGCTCGCTTCGCTCGACGATCGAAACGAATTCCTGTTCGGTCCTGCCGCGCCCGGCACGCCGCCGCTCGGCCAGAACCTCTACAATCTCGACTTTGACGATCCGCGCCGCGGAACGGCGGGTGCCAACCAGTTCGACATCAACATCCACCGCGACGATGCGCTGGCTGGCGAAGGCACGACGGCCGGTGGCGACTCGGGCGGTCCGCTGATCCTGACGGCCTCGCGCAACACGCTGTCGACCAAGAACCTGCAGATCGGCGTCCTGTCGGGCGGCAGCCGCTTCTTTGGCCCGCAGGCGTTCAGCAGCTATGGCACCACCAGCTTCTATCAGCCGCTTTACCTGTATTGGGATTATATCGCGGCGACCAACCCCTATCGCTATGTCACCGCGAATGCCGGCAGCGGCAACTGGGAAGACGCCAGCCGCTGGGTGACGACGCTCGATCCCAACTACAACATCATCAATGCCAGCGGCCAGGTGGTCAACGGCGTGCCGACCGGTCTCGGCCTCGGCATTGCCGGTGGCGATCCGGACTTCGGCCAGGTGTGTATCCAGGGTCTGGGCCTCAACGAGTGCCGCGATCTTGCCACCCGCACCAACTTTACCCCGGCTGCTCGCACCACGGACGGTACGACGGTCGTCTCGGGCATCGGCCGCGCCGACCTTAACGGTCAGCTGAACGGCGGCGCAGAGCAGGTTGCGCTGAACGCTGCCACCGGCGTTGAAACCGCTGCTGCTGCAACTGCCGCAACCGCTGTCGCATCGTCGACCGAGGCTGCTCCGGCTGCTGCTGCTGCCACGACGCTGACCCGCGCGGACATGATCAACTCGCTGAGCACCGGCGACAATGCCGTTGCCGGTCTGCAGACCCAGCTGGCCACTGCCGATATCGGTACGCCGCTGAGCCCTGCAGCCAGCGCCGACACCGCCGCTGCGCTGCAGAAGCTGGCCGAAGAGGCCCAGCGCAACGGTAGCGGCATCTTCCGCACCGGCCCGCTGCCCACCGCCACGCTGGCCAACGGCCTGCCGGGCGCGACCAACTTCGTGCCCAACAACATCAACCCCAACAACCGCACGGGCGTTGCTGGCCGTTACTTCGACGTGACGCTGGGCGCTGCCGGCACCACCACGCTGTCGAGCGTCGTCACCATCGACCGTCTGACGGTCGCCGGGACCGCCGGCCTCAATGTGGCATCGACCGGCAACCTCACCAGCCTGATCGATATCACCCAGACCGGCGGCACCGTGAACGTGGCGGGTCGTCTGCGCTCGGTTGGCGATTACACGCTGGCCGCAGGTCTGCTGACCGGCACCGGTACCATCCAGGCACCGTTCGTCACCAGCATCCTGGGCACCGTGGCGCCTGGCGGTGTGGGCAGCATCGGTACGCTGACCATTGACGGCAGCGCGGTGCTTTCGTCTGCAACCCAGTTCCTGGTGGATGTCGGCAACGGCACTGCGGATCGCCTGGCGATCACCGGATCGGCAAGCCTGGGTGGCCGCGTGATCGTCTCGCCGGTGGCCGGCTACACGATCAAGAATGGCGACGTCTATCGCATCGTCACCACCGGCGGCACGATTTCGGCAGCGTTCAACTC
Organism: Blastomonas sp. SL216; assembly: GCA_026625625.1. Lineage (NCBI taxonomy): Bacteria > Pseudomonadati > Pseudomonadota > Alphaproteobacteria > Sphingomonadales > Blastomonadaceae > Blastomonas > Blastomonas sp. SL216. Next base: position 2,771,060 of record CP113055.1, on the reverse strand, counting down.
TGCCGCCCCGATCAGCGCCATCCTGACGCCGGTGCTCTCCACCAGCGTCAATGCCGTGGACCTGCGCATCAACGCAGGCCTGTATCGCAACGTGATCGCGGCAGGCTCGCTGACCCAGTCGTCCTATGCGGGCATCTTCGACAGCAACCGCGGTGCAGAGCGCACCTTCGCTGACGTCTATCTGCGCACCGACCTGATGTCGGCCGCCCAGATCCAGGCGCAGTTCGAAGCTCTGGCACCGTTCGCTGAATCGACTCGCCTCAACCTCGGCGAAGCGATGCTCTCGGCCACCTCGCGCTTCCACCGCACCCGCATGCAGTCGGCCCTATCCGGCGACATGGGCGGCACGATCGCGATGATCGGCCAGCCGCTCGGCATCGCTGCCACCGCCACCAGCGGTGCAGTGCTTCCCGGTGCAATGGCTGCCGTTGCAGCACAGGACAGCGGCGAAACCGTCACCGACTCGACCTCGCTCGACAGCCGCTTTGCGGTGTACCTGGGCGGTGGCTATCTGAACGGCAAGGCCGCTCCGATGCCGACCGCGCTGACCAATGGCCGCCGGGACTTCTTCGATGGCTATTTCATCACCGCCGGCTTCGAATATCTGCCGCGTGATGGCGTGGTGCTCGGCATCTCGGGCAGCTATTCGGACGTCGATGCCAATGTCGTGCGCGGCCAGGCAGCTTCGGGCGAGCTGATCGAGGGCAGCATCTACGGTGCGGTCACCACGCCGGGCGGCCTGATCGTCGATGGCCGCGTCAGCGCGGGCCGCTTCACGGCGGACACCGCTCGCACGGTTGTCATCGGCAACACCGCGACGTTCAACCTGGCGACCAATGACGACAGCCTGTCGATCACTGCCGAACTGGGTCTGTCGCGTCCGTTCGAGACCAAGACGATCGTGTTCACTCCGCGCATTGCGGCCCAGTATCAGTATATCGGCTTTGACGATGTGCGCGAAGTGGGCGGTGGTCCGGCTCTGGATATCGACCGCAACAAGTTCGACAGCCTGCAGGTGCGCGTCGGTGCATCGGCCAGCGCCAAGAAGACTGCGGTGTTCCGTCCGTACATCTATGCCGATTACGTCTATGACGTGATGAACGGCGATAGCTTCTTCGGTGCCAATTTCGCCGGAAGCACCACGGGCCGCTTCAACTTCGCCTATCGTTCGGACGACCGGAACTGGGCAGAGGCGGGCGTTGGTCTGACGATCTCGCAGCCGACCTTCGACTTCACCGCGTCGATCGACACCACGGTGGGTCGCCAGGACTTCCAGGCACAGCAATACTCGCTCTCGGCACTGTTCCGCTTCTAAGCGACAGCCCGGGCGCCAGCCTCAACGAAAGGCCCGTCAGCCGTGAGGCTGGCGGGCTTTTTGCATGACGTGGATTGTACTCGGGCCGATTAATCTGGCCGCCACGGCCGAATGCGATTTCGCCATGCCCGATGCCGTCGTCTGGCCAAGATAAAGAGCGCTGCCATCAGCGCGACAATGCCTATTGCTGGGAATGACCAAAGGTATGCGAACAAAGCCAGCTCGTCTTTGCTGCCACGTATCAACAGCTTGGGCGAATGGGCAAGACTCTCAATCAGGCACCCCCGCCCATGGCACGCAAAGCCATAGCGCTCTGGCCACCCCACCTGCTCCCCCAGCCACCAACCAAGCAGAACCAAGATTAAGGTAATCCCGAGAAGCCCAGTTATGAAAACCGAAAAACGCAATGGTCCTATCTGGCGGTACAGATCGAGGAATTGGCCGATACTCATGGTCTAAAAGGTGTCCTACACCCGTTCAACTATGGCCAGATCTTACGGTTTCCCAAAATCAGCTTCAAGCTCCAGATTTACGGATTTCGGGGGTGGTGCGCTTAATTGAATTGCCGGCTGTGGCAGTATCAATGACCAAACCGAGGACACGCGCGTAACCCATCGATTACGAACTGGGCCGCTCCCACTCCCACTCCGCTCAGCCTGAGCCTGTCGAAGGCCCCGCTATACGGCCTGTATGGGCGCGGGTCTAAAGCCCGCGGCTCAGGATGAGCGGGGGTGGGCGGGCTGGCCCAGCGCAGTGGCCGTGTGTAGAAAGCCGGGTGCATGCCTACCACGGCCGAATGCGCGCAGTTCCCAGCCGATCACCCTATTGAAAACTCGCCCTCAACCCATCGATCACGAATTGCGCCGCCAGCGCTGCAAGCAGCACGCCCAGCAGGCGGGTGATCACCGCCTCGGCCTTCGCGCCGAGCAGCTTCATCAGCGGTCCGGCAGCGAGCAGCGCGACCAGGGTCAGTAGCAGCACGGTCAGCAGCGCGGCCAGGATCGTCAGCGCGCGATCCAGGCCTTCGTTCTGCGAGACCAGCAGCATCACCGACGCGATGGATCCAGGGCCAGCGATCATCGGCATGGCCATCGGGAAGATCGAGACATCCTCGATCTCGGGCGTCTCGATCACCTTCTGCGCGCGCTGCTCGCGGCGTTCGGTGCGTTTTTCGAACACCATGTCGAGCGCGATCAGGAACAGCATGATGCCGCCTGCGATGCGGAAGCTGTTGAGCTCGATATGCAGCGCGGAAAGCAGCACCTCGCCGAACAGCGCAAAGACGAGCAGAATGCCGCCCGCCACGATGACCGCGCGGATCGCCATACTGCGCCGCTGCTGGGCATTGGCCCCGGTGGTCATGCTGGCATAGATCGGCGCGCAGCCGGGCGGATCGATCACCACGAACAGCGTGACGAAGGCTGAGACAAACAGTTCGATCATGCGGCCTCCGCCGGAACGTCGTCACGCACCACGGTGTCGAACCCGGTGCCGTTCCACAAGTCTATGCTGATGGTCCGGCTGCCGTCGGCGCGCACTTCCCAGCGCCATACCATCGTGCCATCGGCCGACGCGCGCGCGCCGCTGGTGCCGGGGGCGGCGGGCTTTTCGCCCTTCGCAGCGGGGCCGAACGGGATAGCGCCCAGCGCTGCCTTGGGGTTGCCGGTGCACACCGCGGTGCGCGAGGAAATCATCTCATCGCCCGCGCGCGGCTGTTGCAGCATCGCGCCATGGTCCAGCACCCATTTCCAGTCTGCCTTCTTGGCGCGCGGCTTTTCCAGATTCTGCCAGACGGTGGTGTAATACCCGGTCGCGCCGCCGGGGAATTGCGATGCACCGGTCGATGCGCCGGTGCGGCCATCGCAGGCCATGAACAGCTTTTGCGGCTGCCATTTGACCGCCTGGGCCGGATCGGCGCGACCCTTCAGCCAGGCCTGGGCCAGCACCGGCTGGGGCACGAACATCAGCGCATCGGGCGTTGCGGTGGCGCGAAACGCGGTCCACTGGCCCTTGTCCTGCGCGGCCCGGGCAAAGGCGATCTCGGCGACCAGCACCGCGCTCGAATTGGCATAGGATTGGCCGGGCGGTCCCGGCGGCGGGCCACGCCGATCATCGCCGCCTCTCGGCGGGCCGGACTGGGCCTGAACGGTCAGCGGCACGATGCCGAGCAGCAGCGCTGCGACCAGCCGCGAAGCGCGCATCACATCCCCTCCGGATCGGCGAGACCCGCGCGCCGGTGCGCCGCGACCAGCGTGTTGCGCAACAGGCAGGCAATCGTCATCGGACCGACGCCGCCGGGCACCGGGGTAATCGCGCCTGCCACCGCAGCGCATTCATCATAGGCGCAATCGCCGACCAGCCTGGTCTTGCCGGGCTCGGTTCCGGGAACGCGGTTGATGCCGACATCGATCACGCAAGCCCCCGGCTTGATCCAGTCGCCCCGCACCATCTCCGCCCGGCCCACCGCCGCCACGACGATATCGGCCAGGCGGACGATCGCGGGCAGATCCTTCGTCCGGCTGTGCGCGATGGTCACGGTACAGCTCTGCTGCAGCAACAGCTGCGCCATCGGCTTGCCGACGATGTTCGAGCGGCCGATAACGACCGCGTGCAGGCCGGAGAGATCGCCCAGCGTGTCCTGGAGAAGCATCAGCGAGCCCAGCGGCGTGCAGGGAACGAGCGCGTCTTCCCCGACCGCGAGCTTGCCGGCATTGACGACATGGAAGCCGTCGACATCCTTGGCGGGATCGATTGCGGCGAGCACCGCCTTGTCGTCGATATGGCCGGGCAGCGGCAGCTGGACGAGAATGCCGTCGACCGCATCATCGGCATTGAGCGCGGCGACCAGATCGAGCAGCGCCTGCTGGCTGGTATCGGCGGGCAGCCGGTGCTCGAAGCTCTGCATCCCGGCTTCCACCGTCGCCTTGTGCTTGGAGCGGACATAGACCTGGCTTGCCGGGTCTTCGCCCACCAGCACCACCGCCAGCCCCGGCGCGCGGCCGACCTGTGCAACAAAGCTGGGAACGCGCGCGGCGAGACGCTCGCGCAAACCGGCCGCAAAGGCCTTTCCATCTATGATCCGGGCTGTCATGCCCGCCGCTCTATCGACAAATGCGCGTCATTGCCACAGCAGAGCGCGGGGCTGGACAGGCTTTAGGCGAACTGGACCCACAGACGCGGAATAATCGAATTGCGCAGGATCATGATCAGCAGCAGCACGATCATCGGTGCCAGGTCGATCATGCCGAGATCGGGCATGATCTTGCGGACGGGGCGATAGATCGGTTCGGTGATCCGGTGCAGCGATTCGACGATCTGGCGCACCAGGTCGTTCTGCATGCTGATGACATTGAAAGCGATCAGCCAGGACAGCACGATCTGGATGATGATGAACCAGGTCACCACCTGGAGGATGATATCCAGGATTTCGAGCAGGATCTGCATAGGTCTCTCAATATGGCCTTTTCGGATATCCAGGGCCGGATATCTAGGACGATCCGGGGTGTATTACAAGAGTAAAACGGCTTGGGCTCAGGCGCGGATCAGCGTGCCCGCCCCGCGCGAGGTGAAGATTTCCAGCAGCATCGCATGCGGCACCCGCCCATCGAGCACGACGGCAGCATCGACGCCCTGTTCGACCGCGTGCACGCAGGTCTCAAGCTTGGGGATCATCCCGCCGGTGATGGTGCCATCGGCGCGCAGCGCGGCGATGTCGGCCGGCGTCAGGTCGGACAGGAGCTGTTTCGCCTTGTCGAGCACGCCTGCGACATCGGTGAGCAGGAACAGGCGCGATGCCCCCAGCGCGGCGGCAACAGCGCCCGCCATGGTATCGGCGTTGATATTATAGGTCTGTCCGTCCGGCCCGACGCCGATCGGCGAGACCACGGGGATCATGCCTGCGTCCGATATGGTCTTGAGCACCGTGCAGTCGATCGATTCGGGTTCGCCGACAAAGCCCAAGTCGATCGCGCGTTCGATATTGCTGTCCGGGTCGCGCATCGTCCGCTCGACCTTGCTGGCGCGGACGAACCCTGCGTCCTTGCCGCTGATGCCGATCGCCTTGCCGCCAGCGGCCGCGATCCAGGTCACCAGCTCCTTGTTGATTGCGCCCAGCACCATCTCGGCGACATTGGCGGTCTCGCTGTCGGTGACGCGCAGGCCGTCGATGAATTCGGACTGGACGCCCAGCCGCTTCAGCATCGCGCCGATCTGCGGGCCGCCGCCGTGCACGACCACGGGGTTGATGCCGACCGCCTTCAGCAGCACGATGTCCTCGGCAAAATCGCGCGCCAGCTCGGGGTCGCCCATCGCATGGCCTCCATATTTGACGACGAAGCTCTTGCCGGCATAGCGCTGCATGAAGGGCAGCGCCTCGGTCAGTGTCTCTGCCTTGGCGAGCAGCGCGGGATCGTGAATATGGTCGCTCATGCGTCGAGCCTTTTGCCCAGCCGCACGAAGAACACAATCAGGAACGGCACCAATACGACCGAAAGCGCGACCTTGGCGACCATCTGGCCGACCAGCAGCTGACCGATCGGGAAGACGCCGTAAAAGGCGATGGTGACGAAGATCAGCGTGTCGACGATCTGCGACAGCGCAGAGGCGATGACCCCGCGGACCGCCAGGAAGCGGCCCGGCATGTTCTGGAGCTTGGAGAAGATATAGACATTGAGGAATTGCGACACGCCATAGGCGCACACGCCCGCCGCCCAGATGCGGCCCGTCGCGCCCAGGATCAGCTGGATGGCATCGGCATTTTCCGGCGCCATGTCGGGCGAGGGCGGCAGCGACCAGACGATCCACGACAGCAGCATCGAAAACAGCAGCGGCACGAAGCCGAACTTGACCAGGCTGTTGGCGGTGTCGCGCCCGTGCAGCTCGGCAATCGCGCTCGACACCACGACCAGCAGCAGAAAGGCAAAGATCCCCGCCTCTACCGCCAGCGGGCCGATGGCCACCTGTTTGTTGCCCAGCACGCCCGCCAGGCACACCATGCCGCCATAAAAGACGGAGAGCACGTAAAGAGAGCGCGGAATGCCGGGTGTTGCGGCAGTGGAAGAGGTCGTCATGGGGCCTGCGGTAACGGCTTTTTGGGCCTGGGGGAAGGGGTGCTCTTGCGCCGTCCCCCGGCATCCCGCACTATGCCGCGATGGCAGACTTTTCCGATGCGCTTGACGACAAGCACCGCGCCTTCATCGCGCGCCAGCCGATCTTCTTTGTCGCCACCGCGGCGGATGAGGCGCGGATCAACCTCAGCCCCAAGGGTTATGATGCGTTTCGCGTGCTGGGCGATACCCGCGTTGCCTATCTGGACCTGGGCGGTTCGGGCAACGAGACGCACGCGCATCTGGTCGCCGATGGCCGCATCACCATCATGTTTTGCGCGTTCGAACAGCCGGCGCTGATCCTGCGCATCTATGGGCGCGGTCGCCCGGTCCTGCCGCAGGATGCCGAATGGGACGCGCTGGCCGCGCATTTCACGATGCTGCCCGGCACCCGCCAGATTTTCGACATCACGGTCGACAGCGTGCAGACCAGCTGCGGCTGGGGCGTTCCGGTGATGCAGATGCAGCGCGAGCGCGAGACGCTCAAAAAGGCGCATCGGCAGAGCGATCCCGATGCCTGGCTCGCCAGGACCGCCGGGCGCACCCGGTCGATCGACGGGCTGCCGACCACGCCCAGCACGCGCTATTTCACCGATGTTGAGGGCTGATCACGCGTGAGCCTGAAAGCCATTGCCGAATATGCCGACCGCATCGAGGCGGAGATGGCGCGGCTTGCGCTGGGCGCTGAAGGCATCGACGCGCATATCTTTGATGGCGGCATGGCGGGCCTTGGCCTGGGCTTCATGACACCGGCGCGAATCATGGTGCTGCCCGAGGACGCGGCCCGGGCGCGGGTGGTGCTGGAAAAGCTGGGCGATGCCTGATCTTGTGGCGCAAAGCCCGATTGCGCGGGGCCGCAGCTTTTGATAATCGCAACCCCATGATCACGCCTCCTGAAACCGTTCGCACCAACAGCCCCCGCGTCGCCTGTGATGGCGCCAGCGATATTCGCGGTGGTGCAGCGCTCGGCCATCCGCGCGTCTGGCTGCAGATCGACGAAAAGGGCTATGTCGAATGCGGCTATTGCGACCGCCGCTATGTGCTGATCGGCGGTCCGGCGGACGTTCCCGAAGCCGCCTGATTGCGGCGGTATCGCGGGCTTCCTGCGATTTACCTTGCATTTCTGGCGCTTTGGCATCATATGCCGCTCCAAGCAGCGCGCCTAGGCACGGGAATCCTTCCCAATGCCCCTTATGAACCGGCAGCGTGAACTTCGTTCCGGCCTCGCCCCAAGGGCAGGCTGACGCGATAGGCCGGGTCCTGAAACCCCGCTGCTTGATTTTCGAACATCCCAATTCACGCGGGGCGTTTTCCTGAAGTTTCCGGACAACCATCCGGCGGCTTCTGAACCCCGCAATGCGCGCGCCGCCCGAAATGGGCGAGGTTCGCGCGTTGCTCTTTTTGAAGAGTATTTATGTCCTATTTCCACGAACTGGGTCTTGCTGACCCCATTTTGCGCGCGCTCGATTCCAAGGGTTACGATACCCCGACGCCGATCCAGCGCGATGCGATCCCCGCATTGCTTGAAGGCCGCGACCTGCTGGGCATCGCCCAGACCGGTACTGGCAAGACCGCCGCGTTCTCGCTGCCCTCGCTGCATCACCTGGCCAAGGAAGCCAAGGGCCGCAGCCATCGCGGCGTCCGCATGCTGGTCCTGTCGCCGACGCGCGAGCTGGCCGCACAGATTGCCGAAAACATGCGCGTCTATGCGCGCTATCTGAACCTTTCGGTCAATTGCGTGTTCGGCGGCGTGCCGATCAACCAGCAGAAGCGCAAGCTGCAGGCTGGCACCGATGTGCTCGTTGCCACGCCCGGCCGTCTGCTCGACCTCATCGAACAGCGCGCGATCACGCTGGAAAATGTCGAGATCTTCGTGCTCGACGAGGCCGACCAGATGATGGACCTGGGCTTCATCGTGCCCTTGAAGCGCATCGCATCGATGCTGCCCAAGCAGCGCCAGAGCCTTTTCTTCTCGGCGACCATGCCCAAGGCAATTGCCGAGCTGGGCGCGCGTTTCCTCAACAACCCCGTGCGGGTTGAGGTCGCGCCGCAATCGACCACCGCCGAACGGGTCGAACAGTATGTGACCTTTGTCAGCCAGAGCGAAAAGCAGGCGCTGCTGACGCTGAAGCTGCGCGAGATCAAGCCCGAGCGGGCGCTTGTCTTCACCCGCACCAAGCATGGCGCGGACAAGGTGGTGCGCGTGCTGGCCGGTGCGGGCATCCGTTCTGCCGCCATCCATGGCAACAAGAGCCAGTCGCAGCGCACCGCTGCGCTCGCCGCGTTCAAGGATGGCGAGATCAAGGTGCTGATCGCGACCGACATCGCCGCGCGCGGTATCGACATCAATGGCGTCAGCCATGTGTTCAACTATGACCTGCCGAACGTGCCCGAGCAGTATGTGCACCGCATCGGCCGCACCGCGCGCAACGGCGCGGATGGCATTGCCATCGCGTTCGTCAGCAATGACGAGCGGCCGCTGCTCAAGGACATCGAGAAGCTGACCAAGGTCAAGCCGGTTCCGATGCCGCTGCCCAAGGGCTTTACCGAGGCCGCAGCCCAGTTGCCGCCCCCGGCCAAGGCACCCGAGCGCCCCGCCCAGGGTCGCGGTGGTGAACGTGGCGGTTCGGGCGGACGCAATTACGGGCCCAAGCGCGACGGCGATCGTCGTCGCTCGGGCGGCGGTGGACGTCCCGGTGGCGGCGGTGGCCGCTCGGGTGGCGGCGGCCGTCCCGGCGGCGGCGGTGGCGGCTCGCGTGTCGGCGGCGTCGGCGCGCACAAGGACAGCGTCAAGCGGGTGGGTTAAGTCCCATGAAGCCCTCTCCCCTTGAGGGGAGAGGGTTGGGAGAGGGGCCTGCGATGCGCTGTGCCCCTCTCAGCTTCGCCTAATCAGCAAGCTGATAAGGCTCCGCGTCTCTCCCCTGAAGGGGAGAGAGCATAATGAATTCATGCCGCACCCGCCCGGAACAGCATCGCGTCGCCGTTCATGCAATAGCGCAGGCCCGTGGGCTTGGGGCCGTCCTCGAACACATGGCCCAGATGCCCGCCGCACCGCCTGCAATGCACTTCGGTGCGCGGATAGCCGAGCAGCGTGTCGGTGCTGGTGCCGACCGCCTTGGGCAGCGGCGCATAGAAGCTGGGCCAGCCGGTGCCGCTTTCGAATTTCGTCTTCGATGAGAACAAAGGCAGCTGGCAGCCTGCGCAGATGAAGGTGCCGGCGCGCTTTTCCTTGTTCAGCGGGCTGGTATAGGGGCGCTCGGTCCCTTCCTGGCGCAACACATAATATTGGTCGGCGCTCAGCTGCTTCTTCCACTCGGCATCGCTCTTGGTGATCTCGAACTTGCCCTTGGGCCGCGCGCTTGCGCCGCCGAACGAAAAGCCTGCCATCCCCAGAACGCCAAGGCCCGCTGCACCAAACAGCCCGGCCTGCAGAAAATCGCGTCTTTGCATCGTCACTTCCCGTGTCATCGTCCCGGCCGGTTCGCCGGGCACGATGCCACAGTTACGCAGGCGCTGCCAACGCAGCTTCAATATTTGCTCAAGCTCACCTGCATCGAACGATAGCCATGGACGAAGCAGGCGCGCACGCGCACCGGCTCTTCCAGCACATTCACGCGCATGCGGCGCTTGGCCATTTCCTCGAGCAGGATCGAAATTTGCAGTTCGGCCAGCCGCGCGCCGACGCAGCGGTGGATGCCATAGCCAAAGGCCAGGTGACGGCGCGCATTTTCGCGGTCGACGATGATCTTGTCGGCATCCTCGAACACGCTCTCGTCGCGGTTGCCCGAAATATACCAGAGCGCGATCTTGTCGCCCTTCTTGATCGGCTTGCCGAACAGGTCGTAATCGGCGAGCGCAGTGCGGCGCATATGCGCGAGCGGCGTCTGCCAGCGGATGATTTCCTGCACCGCATTGGGGATCAGCGCAGGGTTCTGCTCCAGCTTCTCGCGCTGGTCGGGGAACTGGTGCAGGCCATAGGCCAGGCCCGACATCGAGTTGCGGGTGGTGTCATTGCCGCCGACGATCAGCAGGATGAGGTTTCCCATGAACTCGAACTCGTCCATCTCGCCCATCGCGTCGGAATGGATCATCATCGAGATGAGGTCGGGCGTGGGCTCGGCGTTGATTTTCGCATCCCACAGCTTCTTGAAATAGGCACCCATCTCATACAGGTGCTTCAGGCGCTCCTGACGCAGCTCCTCGCTGTGCACGAGCTCGATATCGCCCGCCCAGTCGGACCATTCGGTGAGCTTGCGGCGATCTTCCCACGGGAAGTCGAACAGGATGGCGAGCATCTGGGTGGTGAGCTCGATCGAGACCTTGTCGACCCAGTCGAACGGCTGGTCCCAGGGCAGGCCATCGAGAATCTCTGCGGTGCGGCGACGGATGTCGTCCGACATGCGCTTCATTTCGGTCGGCGTGAACGCGGGCGCAACGGTGCGGCGCTGGCCGGTATGCTTGGGCCGGTCCATCGCGATGAACATCGGCATCACCAGCTCGGTGCCGTCATCGACCCGGTCGGCCAGCGTGATGCCGCCGAATTCATAGGAGGAGGAGAAGATCTCGGGCAGCGCCTCGACATGCTGGATCGCCTTGTGGCTGGTCACGTTCCAGAAGCTGCCGAACGCGCCGTTCTCGGTCCAGTGGATGGGATCGCGCGATCGCATCTGGCGGAACGGCTCCTGCCAGCGATCTTCGACATACCAGCTCGAATCGCTCATGTCGTAGTTCATGTCGGCGCCGGTATCTTTCAAAACGGTGGCCATGGCTCTCTCCTTGCGTGCAATCCGGGACTGGGTGCGTGCGATCCGTATCCGGGGGTTGCGATGTCCCACTGGGGTGCCGCCTGGGGCGGTCTATGGAGAGAAAGTCTCACCTTACTGACAGTTTTGTCAATACAGTTTCGATCTGAAACCGATAGGCCGCTGCCGGGCTTCGACAAGCGCCGGGCGTGAACGCAAAAAAATGGCCGGGATGTCGCCATCCCGGCCTTGAGTTGTCAGTTCGCAGGAGGAACCTCTGGAGGTCTGCGGCGGTGCTAGCCTTCCGCCGCAGACCAAACTCGTGAACTCAGTAGTTATAGGCGCGCTCTCCATGTTCGGAGATGTCGAGCCCAGCCTGCTCGACCTCTTCGGAGGGACGCAGACCAATGGTGAACTTGAGCGCGTAGAAGAGCACGGCGGAGACCAGACCCGACCAGATGACGGTGATGCCCACTGCCTTGATCTGGGTGATGACCTGTGCGGCCATGTCATACTCGCCCACGCCCGCCGGGAAGACGGTGTAGTCGAAGAAGCCCTGTCCGCCGAGCGCCGGGTCGGCGACGATGCCGGTGCCGATCGCGCCGATGATGCCGCCGACGCAGTGGACGCCGAACACATCGAGCGAGTCGTCATAACCCAGCTTGTTCTTCACCGTGGTGACGAAGAAGAAGCAAACGATCGAAGCTGCAAAGCCGAGCAGAATCGAGGTCATCGGAGCGGCCAGACCCGAAGCCGGGGTGATGGCGACCAGGCCAGCGACGGCACCGGTGGCAGCACCCAGCAGCGAGGGCTTCTTGTGGACGATCTGTTCGATCACGGCCCAGGCAACGGTGGCAGCGGCAGTGGCGACGAAGGTGTTGATGAAGGCGACGGCGGTGACGCCATTGGCTTCCAGGTTGGAGCCGGCGTTGAAGCCGAACCAGCCCACCCACAGCAGCGAGGCACCGATCATCGTCATCACCAGCGAGTGCGGCGGCATGTTCTCGGTCTTGTAACCCAGGCGCTTGCCGATCACGAGGCAGCCGACCAGACCAGCGATACCAGCGTTGATGTGCACCACGGTACCGCCGGCGAAGTCGAGCGCACCCATGCCCCAGAGCAGGCCGGTATCGGTGGGGGCATCGGGCAGGAAGTCCGGGCCCGCCCAGTACCACACCATGTGTGCGATCGGGAAATAGGCCAGCGTCAGCCACAGCACCGTGAAGATGATCAGCGGGGTGAACTTGATGCGCTCAGCGAACGCGCCGACGATCAGCGCCGGCGTGATGCAGGCGAAGGTCATTTGGAACACCACGAACGCGAGTTCCGGAATATACACGTTGTTCGAGAAGGTTGCGGCAAAGGTGGTGCCGTCAACGCCTGCCAGGAACGCCTTGGACAGGCCGCCGATATAGGGCGATCCGCTGGTGAAGGCGAGGGTATAGCCCCAGCTGACCCAGACCAGAGCGGCCACCGACACGATGGTCAGCACCTGCATCAGCACCGAGAGCATGTTCTTGGTGCGCACCAGGCCGCCATAGAACAGGGCCAGGCCGGGGATCGACATCATCAGCACCAGCACCGAGGAAATCAGCATCCAGGTGGTGTCGCCCTTGTCGACCATGCCTGCCATCTGTTCGACGGTGGGGGCCTTGATCGGCCCGGCAACGGCGGCTTCCACCACCTCTTCGGTCACTTCGGCGACCGCCGGTGCGGTCGTGGCAGCCCAGGCCTGGGCCGCAGTGAATACGCTGAGCGCTGTCGTTCCGACCACAGCGCCAATTGTGTGCAAAGGTTTCATCATTCCCCTTTCCCCTTACAGTGCCGTGTCGCCGGTCTCGCCGGTGCGGATGCGCGTCGCGGCCGCCAGGTCGAAAACGAAGATCTTGCCGTCACCGATGGAATCCGTGTTGGCGGCTGCCTGGATGGTTTCGACCACCTGCGGGGCGATGTCGTCGCTCACCGCGATCTCCAGCTTCAGCTTGGGGACCATGTTGGTGGTATATTCCGCGCCGCGATAAATCTCGGTCTGGCCTTTCTGGCGGCCAAAGCCCTTCACTTCGGTCACAGTCATGCCCGCGATGCCCAGGCTGGTCAGCGCCTCGCGCACTTCGTCCAGCCTGAAGGGCTTGATGATGGCAATGATGAATTTCATTACGCCCCCTTTGGTAATATTCTTGCGGGGTTGGCCCCGTCACCGCAGGAAAGCTACGCAAAGCACGTGCCAAATGCGCAGAAGCCGTGAATCCTAACGAATTGCTAATCCGCCCTGCGGTCAGGCGCACATTTTTTGTGCAGATGCGAACGGTTGCGTAAAATTTAGGCAGCATTCGTGCTGCACCTGCACACAGCACGGGCGCGCCACCTTTCCCTTTGCGCTTGGCCAGCCATCGGGCTAATCCGCATCGCGTGACTGAGGCTGCCATATCGATCGACACGCTGCGCAAGGTTTACGCTGGTGCAGGCAAGGCCCCCGACAAGCTGGCGCTGGACGGCGTGAGCTTCGACGTTCCGCGCGGACAGATATTCGGGCTGCTCGGCCCCAATGGTGCGGGCAAGTCGACGCTGATCAACATATTGTCGGGCATGGTGCGCAAGACCTCGGGCTCGGCGCGTATCTGGGGCTTCGACATCGACGCCGATCCGCGCAACGCCAAGGCCTCGATCGGCATCGTGCCGCAGGAGATCGTGTTCGATCCGTTCTTTACCCCGGCCGAGGCGCTGGAATTGCAGGCAGGGCTGTTCGGCGTGCCCAAGGCGCATCGGCGCACCGCAGAGCTGCTGCGCGCGGTGCGGCTGGAGGACAAGGCCGATGCCTATGCGCGGACGCTGTCGGGCGGCATGAAGCGGCGGCTGCTCGTCGCAAAAGCCATGGTGCACTCGCCGCCGATCCTGGTGCTCGACGAGCCGACCGCAGGCGTCGATATCGATCTGCGCCAGCAATTGTGGGATTATGTGCGCGAACTGAACCGCGCAGGCGTCACCATCGTGCTGACCACGCATTATCTCGAGGAAGCCGAAGAGCTGTGCGACCGCATCGCGATCATCAACCACGGCAAGCTCATCGCCAACAAGCCCACCGCCGAGATGGTCGGCATGGCGCGCGAAAAGCTGATCGTGCTGACGCTCGACCAGGATATCGCCACGCTGCCTGCCGACCCGGATTTCGACAAGGTCAGCAAGCTCACCGATCGCATCGTCGAGATCGGTTACAGCAAGGACAAGCTGAACGCCGGCCAGGTGATGACCCGCGTGCGCGCGGCGGGCTATGACATCGTCGATGTCTCGACCCGCGAGCCCGATCTGGAGGATGTTTTCCTGAACCTCACCAAGGCGGTGGCGTGAGAGCCGTTTTTGCAACAGTTGCAATCGCTGCCCTCGTTTCCGGCTGCATATCCCGCCCGTCGAGCGGTCCGGTCGCACTGGACGCATTGCTATCCTTCGAAGACCCCGCACTGTGCAATTTGTCCCCCGAAACAGCCCGCTTTCTGCTGGCCATGGTTAAGATCGATCCGAATGCCGTGGTCGATCCTGACCGCCACCTGCGTGTTGGCCAGATTGCCGCACCGGCTCCGCTCATGCAGGTATTTGATAAGGTTGAGATGACCCGGCATGATGGCTGGACATCGTTCGCCGTCCGCACGTCAGGGACGATGCTAGGTCTGCCTTTGTACGCCATTCACCAGACGTACCCGGAAGGCGGCGACCCAGGCGAGTTCAGCTTCGAGTTTGCCGCTCCTGTGGCTGCCGTGTTCTCGACGCTGCGCAAGAACGGCTTTCCCGTCGAGATTGACAAGGATGTGTCACTGGGAGAGCCCGATGGTTACGAACGGATTGTCAGTCTTCAGGAAAGTCCCGATGCCCCTCAACGCTCCTTGCTCACCTGTGGCTACCGCTGATGCAACATGATGTCCTGATCATCGGATCGGGCGCGGCAGGGTTGACCGCAGCGCTCAGCCTCGCGCGGCATTGCCGGGTGCTGGTGCTCGCCAAGGGCGATATCTCGGGCGGGTCGACCGCCTGGGCGCAGGGCGGCATCGCGGCGGTGCTCGAAGACGGCGATACCTTCGACAGCCATATCGAGGACACGATGGTCGCGGGTGCCGGGCTCAACCGGCGCGAGACGGTCGAGTTCGTCGTCGAAAACGCGCCCGCGGCGATCCAGCATCTGGTGGACCTGGGCGTGCCGTTCAACCGCAACGGCGGCAGCGGCGACCATGCCGACGACCTGCACCTGACGCGCGAAGGCGGGCACAGCCACCGGCGCATCGTGCATGTCGACGATGCCACCGGCTGGGCGGTGCAGCAGGCGCTGGAACGCGCGGCGCTGGCCAATCCCAATATCACGCTGCTGCCCGATATGGTCGCGATCGACCTGATTGCCGACCGGCACCGCGCCCAGCCCTCGGGCGACAGGCGCATCTGGGGGGCTTATGCGCTCAATCGTGCCACCGGTCATGTCGAGGCGCTGACGGCGCGCGCAACGCTGCTCGCCAGCGGCGGTGCGGGGCGCACCTACCTGTTCTCCACCGCGCCCCGCGGGGCGACCGGCGACGGCATCGCGATGGCGTGGCGCGCAGGCGCGCGGGTCTCGAACATGGAATTCATGCAGTTCCATCCGACCTGCCTGTTCAACCTCAACGTCAAGAATTTCCTGATCACCGAGGCGGTGCGCGGCGAGGGCGGGCATCTGCTGATCCCTGAGACCGGCTATCGCTTCATGGGCGATTTCGACGAGCGGATGGAACTGGCGCCGCGCGATGTCGTCGCCCGCGCGATCGACCACGAGATCAAGCGACTGGGCCTGGACTATGTCCATCTCGACATCAGCCATCAGCCGCCCGAGTTCGTGAAGGGCCATTTCCCGACGATCCATGAAAAGCTGCTGGGGCTCGGGATCGACATCACGCGCGATCCGATTCCGGTCGTCCCCGCGCAGCATTATACCTGCGGCGGGGTGCTGATCGACCTGAACGGCCGCACCGATCTTCCCGGGCTCTATGCAGCGGGCGAGGTCAGCCAGTCGGGCCTGCACGGGGCGAACCGGCTGGCGTCGAACAGCCTGCTCGAATGTTTCGTCTTCGGCGATGCCGCCGCGCGTGACATTATCGAACATTGGGACGAGCTGGGGCCGCCGCCCGCCATCCTGCCCTGGGATGAAAGCCGGGTTACCGATTCGGATGAAGAGGTGATCGTGCAGCACAACTGGCGCGAGATCCGCCGGTTCATGTGGGACTATGTCGGCATCGTGCGCACCACCAAAAGGCTGGAGCGCGCGCGCCACCGCATCGAACTGCTCCGCAGCGAGGTCGAGGAATATTACGGCAATTTCCGCGTCACCCCCGATCTGGTCGAGCTGCGCAACCTGATCGAGGTTGCCGATCTGATCGTCCGCTCAGCACTCGAGCGCAAGGAAAGCCGGGGGCTGCATTATAACAGCGACTATCCCGATCTACTGCCGGTCGCCGAAGACACGGTGCTGGTGCCCTAGCCTTTTCCCCTCCCGCTTGCGGGAGGGGCAGGTTCAGCTTGCTGAACCGGGGTGGGGGCCAGAATGCGGCCATCGGCGCCTCCCCACCCCACCCTGCGGGCACCCCTCCCCAAGGGGAGGGGAGACTGTCGCACCACCAGGAATGCACTGCTCATCGCGCCCAGCGCCTTGTTCGCCGCAAAAGCGGCCACCGGCCCGGAACCCGTGGCAAGACCGCTTCAGCGCGGATACACTTGCCGTGCCGCATGGTCGCCAACCTTCAAGCCGCTAGAAAGCCCGACATGGTCGCCCGCCCGCTGGTCCTGATCCTTGCCACTGCCGCGCTCTCGGCCTGTGTGTCGACGCCGAAACAGGTCGCGCAGCCGCGTCCTGCGCCGCCGCCGCCCGCGCGCGTCCAGCCGGTGCCGCCGCCGCTGGCGCCGCGCGCCGCCAATGAGGTTCCTCAAGGGCTGCGCGACGAACTGCAGGCGCTGTGGCGCAGCTTTCCCGGCAAGACCGGCATTGCGGTGCGCCGCATTGATGGCGATTGGGTGGTCGGCCAGCGCGGCGGAGAGCTGTTCCCGCAACAGAGCGTTTCCAAGCTGTGGGTGACCATGACCGTGCTGGAAAAGGTCGATCGCGGCGAGGTCTCGCTCGACCAGGAGGTGACGATCACCGCCAATGACCTGACCCTGTTCCACCAGCCGCTTGCCGCGCGGGTGTCGCGCGAGGGCGTCGTGCGTGAAACCGTGCGCTCGCTGATCAACGAGGCGCTGACCGCCAGCGACAACAGCGCCAATGACGCGTTGCTGCGGACCGCTGGAGGTCCTGCGGCCGTGACCGATTTCCTGCGGCGCAAGGGCCTGTCGCAAATCCGCTTCGGCCCGGGCGAGCGCCTGCTCCAGAGCAGCATTGCAGGGGTCGAGTGGCGGCAGGAACTCTCGGCCGGGCGCGCCTTTCAGGCGGCGCGCGACCGGGTGCCGCTCGACAGGCGCCGCAACCTGCTCTCGGCCTATGTCGCCGACCCGATCGACGGGGCGAGTCCTGAGGGGATTGTCGATGCGCTGGCGCGGCTGGCGCGCGGCGAACTGCTCAGCCAGGCCTCCACCCGGCTGATGCTCGACACGCTTGGGCGCACGCGCAGCGGCCCCAACCGGCTGAAAGCGGGTGTTCCTATGGGCTGGCAGTTCCTCCACAAGACCGGAACCGGCCAGGATCTGCCCCCGGTTTCGACCGGCTACAACGATGTCGGCATCATGACCGCGCCCGATGGAACCCGCTATGCCGTAGCGGTCATGCTGGCCGAGACCACGGCCGGCATCCCGGCGCGGATGCAGCTGATGCAGGCGGTGTCGCGCGCGGTGGGGCGCTGGCACCAGCGCTGAGCGGGCGGGGCGCGAACAACCCTACCGTTCGTTGAAACAATGTGTTATCTGCGGGGCGGGAGACATTTGTTTCGTTCGCTGTAACCGGCCTTTGCGATTTGGGAATCGTAATCGGCCGGAGCGGCAGGAGAGCTGCGAACTCATGTCGGTCCCCCTTCACGCCCGAATTCTCGGGCCCGTCCTCTGACTGCCCCCGAGATGGTGGCGTCCCCCGCTGTTCCGCCGCGCGCCAACCCGCTGACCGATTCGGCCAGCTGGACCGCCATGCGCAATGCCTGCATCGCCGATCCCGGCGCCTTTCATGGCGATCAGGCGCGCAGCGCCATCTGCTGGTATCTGCCCGAGCATCAGGCCTGGGGCTTTTACGATCGAGATGCCGGCGGCTGGACCGGCTGGGATGCCGCCACCGGCGCACCGCGCAGCCTTGATCTGGCGCAGGACTATATGCCCTGGGCACGCGGGCTCAATGCCGATGATCCGCCCAACTGGCGCTGGTTCGAGGGTGCCTATACCAATAGCGGCTTCAACGAGGTCGACCGGCATGTGGTCGCAGGCCATGGCGCCGAGACCGCGCTGATCTTCGAGGGCGACCGCTGGAACATGTCCAGCGACAACGGCCGCGGCGGCCCGGTCGATTGCTATCCGGTCAGCCGCAAGGCGCTGATGCTGGAAGCGGCGAAATGCTCGCTGGCACTGACAGCGCTGGGGCTCAAGGCCGGCGATCGCATCGCGCTCAACATGCCGTCGATCCCGGCGCAGATCTACTGGACCGAAGGCGCCAAGCGCGCCGGCATCATCTATACGCCGGTATTCGGCGGGTTCAGCGACAAGACCCTGTCCGACCGCATTGCCGATGCCGGTGCGCGGATCGTGATCACCGCCGATGGCAGCTATCGCAACGCGCAGATGGTGCCGTTCAAGACGAGCTATACCGATCCTGCGCTCGACAATTTCATCGGCGTCGGCACGGCGATGGAGCGGCTGGCAGGCGCGCTCGATGATCCCGCCAACGCAGCGGACGCCAGGGTGCGCGATGCGATCACCGGGGCGGTCACCGAATTGCTCGATGGCGAGGTGACGGTCGAGCGATCGGACGTGATGCGCGGTGTCGGTCGCGCGCTCGACGATCTGGCGCAGGGCTCGGCCCTCAACGCCGCCCAGGCCGCGAACCTGCGCATGGCGATTGCCTCTGCGCTGGTCGATTCTCCGCCGCGTGTCGAGGCGGTGGTCGTGGTGCGCCACACCGCGCAGCCCGACCTGGTATGGAATGCAGGCCGCGACCATTGGAGCCATGACCTTACCGGCCAGGCGAGCGCCGCGATCCTGGATGCCGCGCGCGCGTCCGGGCTGGATGTCGCCGACGAGGCCGCGCTGCTCGCGCTGCCCGATGCGGATTTCGTGGCTGCGATCTGGGCCGTGTCGAAGCCGCTGCCAGTCGATTCCGAATATCCCAATTTCATCATCTATACTTCGGGTTCGACCGGAAAGCCCAAGGGCGTCGTGCATGTGCATGGCGGCTATTGCGCCGGTGTCGCCGCGACCATGCCGGTGGCCTTCGATGCCGCGCCCGGCGATGTCATGTTCGTCGTCGCCGATCCGGGCTGGATCACCGGGCAGAGCTATCTGATCGCAGGGTCCTTGCTGTGCCGGGTGACGACGATCATCACCGAAGGCTCGCCCGTCTTCCCGCATGCAGGCCGCTTCGCCTCGATCATCGAGCGGCACAAGGTGCAGATCTTCAAGGCCGGCGTCACCTTCCTGAAAAGCGTGATGCAGGATCCGGAGAACCTCAAGGACATCCAGAATTACGACATGTCGTCGCTCAAGGTCGCGACGTTCTGCGCGGAGCCGACCTCGCCCTCGGTCCAGGCGTTCGCGATGGAGCATGTCACGCCCTGGTATATCAACAGCTATTGGGCGACCGAGCATGGCGGCATCGCCTGGACGCATTTCTACGGCAATACCGACTTTCCGCTTCGCCCCGATGCGCACACCTATCCGCTGCCCTGGATTGTCGGCGATGTCTGGGTGGAAGACCCTGATGCGCCCGATCTGGAATTCGGGCTGGAGCGCGACGAGCCCGGCGGCGTGCCGTGGCGGCGCGCGAAGAACGGCGAGAAGGGCGAGATCGTCATCGCGCTTCCCTATCCCTATCTCACCCGCACCATCTGGGGTGATACCGACGAATTCACGCTGGAACCCGTGTCGGGCGGCATCCGCGTCAACCCGCTCTGGCGCGGGGATGCCGCCCGTTACGCGTCAACCTATTGGGGGCGCTGGAAGGGCACCTGGGCCTATACCCAGGGCGATTTCGCGATCCGGCACGAGGATGGCTCGTTCTCGCTGCATGGCCGCTCGGACGATGTCATCAACGTCTCGGGCCATCGCATCGGCACCGAAGAGATCGAAGGCGCGATCCTGCGCGACAAGACGCTCGATCCCGGATCGCCGGTGGGCAATGTGCTGGTCGTCGGCGCGCCGCACCGCGAAAAGGGGGCGACGCCGATTGCCTTTGTCACGACGATTGCCGGACGCAGGCTCACCCAGGACGACCGCCGCCGTCTGACCGACCTTGTCCGCACCGAAAAGGGCGCGGTCGCGGTGCCGCAGGATTTTCTGGAGGTCGCAGAGTTTCCCGAAACGCGTTCGGGCAAGTACATGCGCCGCATGGTCCGCGCGATCGTCGAGGGCGGCGATATCGGCGACACCTCGACGCTGCGCAATCCGGAGAGCATCGATGCGCTCAAGCTTGCCGTTGCCGCCTGGCAGCGCAAGCAGCAGCTGGCCGAGGACCAGGCGCTGTTCGAGCGCTACCGCTATTTCCTGATCCAGTACAATGATCTGGGCGACGGCAAGCGCGTCGCGACGGTCACCGTCACCAACCCGCCAGTCAACGCGCTCAACGAACGCGCGATCGACGAGCTGGTGATCGTGGTCGAGCATCTTGCGCGCAAGGATGATGTGATCGCGGTGGTGTTTACTGGGCAAGGCACCGCCTCGTTCGTCGCGGGCGCGGATATCCGCCAGATGCTCGAGGAAGTGAACAGCGTCGAGGAAGCCGGCGTGCTGCCCAACAATGCGCAGCTGGCCTTTGCCAAGATCGAGACGATGGGCAAGCCCTGCATCGCCGCGATCCAGGGCGTGGCGCTGGGTGGCGGCATGGAATTCGCACTCGCCTGCCATTACCGCATTGCAGAGCCGATGGCGCGTTTCGGCCAGCCGGAGATCAACCTGAGGTTGCTGCCCGGCTATGGTGGAACGCAGCGGCTGCCGCGCCTGCTCGCCGAACGGCGCGCTGCCGAAGGGCTGCGCGATGCGCTCGATCTGATCCTGGGCGGGCGCGCGATCAGCGCTGCCGAAGCGCTGGATCTGGGCGCGATCGAACAGGTCGCCGATGGCAGCGACGATGTGCTGAGCATGGCGCATGCGATGGTGCGCGAGTTTGCGCGGCACGGGCCGGAAAGCCCGCTGGGCAAGGCCTTTGCCGATCGCAAGGCGATGACCAAGCGCTGGGCCAATGCGGCGCATATCGACCTGGATTCGGTGCTGGAAGACGCGTTCCTTCAGCGCATCCTGAAACAGCTCGACTGGGCGGGGCGTGGGCCGGCAGGGCGGCGCGCGCTCGATGCGGTGCGCACCGGCTGGACGCAAGGCATGGCCGCCGGATTGAAGCGCGAGGGCGAGCATTTTGCCGAAGCGATCATCGATCCCGAAGGCGGCAAGACCGGCATCCGCCAGTTCATGGACAAGCAGTCGCCGCCGCTCCCCGTCCGCCGCAACGGCGTGTGGATCGACGACGAGCATGAGGGCAACAAGGCGGCGATGATTGCCTCGGGCCAATTGCTGCCCGTCGGCGCGCCTTTCTATCCGGGCGTCACCGCGATCCCGCCCAGGCAGCTCGCCTTCGGCATCAGCCGCGATCCCGATACCGGCGCGCCCCGTTTCGGGCCACCTGCTAGCCATGAGCGGGAGCATATCGTGCCCGTGGTCGCGCCCGAGCCCAATGAGGCTCTGGTCTACATGCTGACCAGCGAGGTCAATTTCAACGATATCTGGGCGCTCACCGGCATCCCCGTCTCCCCCTTTGATGGGCATGACGAGGATGTCCAGATCACCGGATCGGGCGGGCTCGCGCTGGTCGCCTCGCTGGGCAGCGAGGTGAAGGCCGAAGGGCGGTTGCGCGTCGGCGACATGGTGGTCGTGTACTCGGGCACCTCGGACCTGCTCTCCCCCCAAGCGGGCAACGACCCGATGTTCGCGGGCTTTGCGATCCAGGGCTATGAGACCAAGACCGGAAGCCACGCGCAGTTCCTCAACGTCCAGGGACCGCAGCTGCACCGCGTGCCGCCCGATCTGACGCTCGAGCAGGCGGGCAGCTATGTGCTCAACCTGGGCACGATCACCCGGTGCCTGTTCACGACGCTGCAAATCGTGCCGGGCAAGACGATCTTCGTCGAAGGCTCTGCCACCGGGACCGGGCTCGATGCGCTGAAGAGCAGCATCAAGTCGGGGCTCAAGGCGACGGGTCTGGTGTCGAGCAGCGACCGTGCCGCATTCGTCAAGGATCAGGGCGCGGTCGGGGCCTTGAACCGCAAGGACCCGCGCTTCATCGCCGCCTTCACCCCGGTGCCGGACGATCCCGATGCGGCCAGAGCCTGGGAGCGCGAAGGCGAAGGACTGCTGGAGGAATATCGCCGGATGAACGGCGGCAGGCTCGCCGATTTCGTCGTCAGCCACGCGGGTGAAAGCGCCTTTCCACGCAGCTTCCAGCTGCTGGAAGAGCATGGCACGCTCGCCTTTTACGGGGCGTCATCGGGCTATCATTTCAGCTTCATGGGCAAGACCGGCAGTGCCGCGCCATCGGACATGCTGGCCCGCGCGCAGCTGCGCGGCGGGGAATCGGTGCTGCTCTATTATGGTCCGGGCAGCCGCGATCTCGCCGATCCGCTGGGTCTGGAAATGATCGAGGCGGCGCGGCTGTACAAGGCGCGCACCGTGATCGTCACCACCACCGACGGGCAGCGCGAATTCCTGCAATCGCTGGGGCTGGAGGAGTCGGTCGAAGGCATCATCAGCCTGGAAGGGCTGAAGCGCCGTGACAGTGAGTTCGAATGGCCCGAGACCCTGCCCAGGCTTCCCGATGCCCGGGCCGATATCGAGCGGTTCAAGGAGGGCGTGCGCCGCTATCAGCAGCACACGTTGAAGCCCTTTGGCACCGCGGTCGGCAAGATCCTGGGCTCGCCCGGCAATCCGCGCGGGGTGCCCGATCTGGTGATCGAGCGCGCCGGGCAGGATTCGCTCGGCGTGTCGACCTCGCTGGTCAAGCCGTTCGGCGGCCGCGTGGTCTATGCCGAGGAGATGGCGGGTCGCCGCTACACCTTCTACGCGCCGCAGGTCTGGACCCGGCAGCGCCGGATCATCATGCCCACCGCCAATATCTACGGCACCCACCTGTGCAACGCACACGAGGTGACGGTGATGAACAACATGATTGCAGGCGGGCTGCTCTCGGTCACCGAGCCCCTGGTCGTCGATTGGGACGGCCTGCCGGAGGCGCATCAGGCGATGTGGGACAACCGGCATACCGGCGCGACCTATGTCGTCAACCATGCGCTGCCCGCTCTGGGCCTGCGCAGCCGCGACGAGCTGCTCGAATATTGGGCAAGCGCAGCGGCCCGCATCCAGGATTGAACGCACACAAGCCGCCCCGGTGCGGGCAGGCAGGAGATAAAGACATGACGGCAGGCAAAGGCAAGGGCGCGAAGGTCGATCCGGCGGGCGGCAAGGCGGCAACGGGCAGGCTGGCGGGCAAGGTGGCGCTGGTCACCGGTGCCGCCGGCAATCTGGGCGGCGCGATCATCCGCCGCTTCATCGCCGAAGGGGCCACCCTGGTGATGACCGGACGCACCGAGGAGCGGCTGGCCGCGGCCAAGCAGGCGCTGCTCGACGAAACCGGGGTGGAGGATGCGCGCGTCTTCACCGTGATCCTCGACGGAGCCGATCCGGACTCGGTCCGCGCCGGGATCGATCAGGTCAAGGCGGCGCTCGGCCGCATCGATGTGCTGGTCAACAATGCAGGCTCTGCCGGCCCCCGCCAGACGCTGGAAAACGTGCCGCTGACCCGCGCCGAGATGGAAGCCAATGGCGATACCGAAACGGTCGCCGATGCGATGCGCAACCTGCTGGGCGTCAGCTGGAACCTCACCCGCGCCGCTGCGCCGATCATGCCGGTGGGCGCATCGGTGGTGAACATCTCGACGATCTTCTCGCACACCCGCTATTATGGACGCACCGCCTATGTCGTGCCCAAGGCGGCGCTGAACGCGCTGAGCCAGGAGCTCGCCAAGGAGCTGGGCGCGAACGGCATCCGCGTCAACACGGTCTTTCCCGGCCCTATCGAGAGCGAGCGTATTCGCACGGTGTTTGCCGCGATGGACAAGCTGCAGGGCGAGCCGGAGAACACCACCGCCAGTCATTTCATGGGCCGGATGACGCTCGAGCGCGCGGTCGGCGATGCGCCCAAGCAGAAGACGCTGCCGGTGCCCGGTGACATTGCCGATGCGTGCCTGTTCCTCGCCAGCGATGAATCCGCGGCGCTGAACGGCAACGAGATCGACGTCACCCACGGCATGCAGGTGCGCAAGGATTCGCGCTCCACCTATATGACGCGCCCGTCGATGCGCTCGCTCGACGGCGCGGGCCTGACCGTGCTGATCGCGGCGGGCGAGGCTTGGGAAGACGCGCTGGAAATGGCGAAGATCCAGGCGGCATGCGGTGCGCGCGTGCTGCTGGGCATGACGCGGCAGGTCGATGTCGCGCAGGCCGAGGCACGCGTCAAAGCGCAAGGGGCCGAGGAAGGCCTCACTATCATGCGCTTCAACCGCGCCGAGCCCGAGGGCATGGAGGCGGCGATCCGCGCCTATTCGGACGCGCATGGCGCGATCCACAGCGCCATCGTGCTGCCGGTCAAGCCCGCCGGCCATTTCGGCGACAGCCTGGTCGCGGCGTCCGATGCCGAGGTCGATGCGCTGATCGATGTCGAGCTGACCGGCACGATCGCGGTCGCGCGGACGCTGCGCCGCTATTGGAAGACACGCACCGACCTGATGCAGGACCCGCGCTTCGTGTTCATGTCCGGACCCAGCGATGGCAAGGGCAACAAGGCGGGCCGCATCCTCACCGCCGCGATCGCGCAGCTGATCACCATCTGGCGCGATGAATCGCGCGTCGATTTTGCGCAAGGCCGGCAGAAGCGCGCCGCCTGGGGCAACCAGATCGTGCGCTATACCAATGCAGAGGACGAGAACACGCGCTTTGCCGCGGGCCATGCGACGCGCATCGTCTTCAAGGAACAGAAGATCACCGAAACCTCGCTCTACCTGCCCGCCAATATCGGCGAGGAAACGGGTGCGCGCCGGGCGATGCTGGGCTTTGCCGAGAACATTACCGGGCTGCATCTGGGCAAGGTGGCGATGATCACCGGCGGATCGGCCGGGATCGGCGGCCAGGTGGCGCGGCTGCTCGCGCTCGCCGGTGCGAAAGTGATGATGGTCGCACGCCGCGCCAGCGAGCTGGAAGCCGCGCGCGAACGCATCGTCGGCGAGCTGCAGGATGTCGGCTTTTCGGGCGTCGAACGCCGGGTCAAGATCATGGCCGATGTCGATGTCAGCGATTTCGATTCGCTGCGCCGCGCGGCGGACGCCACCATGGCCGAGTTCGGGCGGATCGATTATCTGATCAACAATGCCGGGGTCGCAGGCGCCGAGGACATGGTCATCGACATGAGCCTCGACATGTGGCGCTGGACGCTGGATGCCAACCTGATCAGCAATTACCTGCTGATGCATTATGTCGTGCCGATCATGAAGCGCCAGGGATCGGGCTATATCCTCAACGTGTCGAGCTATTTCGGCGGCGAGAAATTCCTGGCCGTCGCCTATCCCAACCGCGCCGATTATGCGGTGTCCAAGGCCGGACAGCGTGCGATGGTGGAAAGCTTCTCGCGCTTCCTGGGCCCCGAAATCCAGGTCAACGCGATTGCCCCCGGCCCGGTCGACGGCGATCGCCTGTCCGGCACAGGCGGCAAGCCCGGACTGTTCCTGCGCCGTGCGCGCCTGATCCTCGAGAACAAGCGGCTGAACGCCATCTATGCCGCGGTGATCGAATCGATCCGCGAGGGGGCAGAGGTCACGCATGTGCTCGGCCGGCTGGCGCGCAACGATACCGGCTATCTCAGCCATGACCGTTCGACGCCCGATCCCTTGCGGCTGCTTTGCCTGGAGCTCGCGCGCGAGGGCGACGGCATCTGCACCTGGGACCGCTATCTGCTCACCGCCGATATCGCCGGTCGCCTGCTCGCGCGGCTGCGCTCGGCGGGCTATCTGCTCGGCCATCCCGAATGGCAGGAGCGCAGCGGCACCAACGAGGGCCTGACCGGCTGGCTGATGGCGCTTCCGCCCGATGACATGCCGTACCTGCCGCAGGAACGCATCGGCAAGGAGGCCGACAAGGTCGGGCGCGGCGTGCTGTCGCAGCTGCATCTGGGCGCGATGCCCAAGGAGAGCGAAGTTGCGCAAGCCACGGTCTTCTACCTCGCCGACCGCGCGGTGAGCGGCGAGACCTTCATGCCTTCGGGCGGCCTCAGCGTCGAGCGCTCCTATACCGAGCGCGAAATGTTCGGCAGCCCCAAGCAGGAACGGCTCGAACAGATGAAGGGCAAGATCGTCTGGGTGATCGGCGAGCATCTGGCCGATTATATCGCGGAGACCGCCAACCATCTGATCGGCGGCCTGGGCGTCGCGCGCATGGTGCTGCTCACCCGCAGCGAAGCGGGGGGCGCAGGCGTGCTCGCCATGCTGGACCAGGAAGTCGCCGACAAGGTGACCGTGCGCGTGTGCGGCGCGGACATCGAAGGCGCGATGGACCAGGCGCTGACCGAATTCGGACGGCCGACCACCGTGGTCTCGACGCCGATGGCGGGCCTGCCCGACCGGTTGTTCGAGGACGGCGCGATGCTGGCACCCGAGGAATTCCGCGACCTGTGTGAGGAAAACCTCACCCATCATTTCCGTATCGGCCGCAAGGCCTCGCTTTATGATGGCTGCCAGCTGGTGCTGGTCTCGCCAGATGTGCCCTTCGGCCAGAGCGGCCCGGCCTTTGCGCTCGCCAATTTCGTCAAGACGACGCTGCACGCCTTCACCGCGACGCTGGCGGTGGAAAACGAGCGGCTGGTACACGATGTGCCCACCAACCAGATCAACCTCACCCGCCGCATCCGCTCCGAAGAACCGCGCAACGCGGTGGAGCATCAGGAAGAGCTGAAACGCTTCGCCCGCGCCGTCCTGCTGGTCGGCGCACCGCTGCCCGACGCGCAGGATTCGCGCTATCGGGCACGGATCTACAGGGGCACGTCGATGACGGTGTAGCGCGAAGCGCGTGCGGGGGAGGCTCCTTTGCCTGTGCGCTAGCGCAGCGCCTAGCTGCCCCCGCCGACCAGATACAATCCCCGCCCATGCGCTTTCAGCCAGCGGTCGGCGGACTTGCGGTCGCCTTCGAACAGCGCGTCGAGCCATGCGTAGAAATCGGCGCTGTGGTTCATGTGGCGCAGATGTGCGACCTCGTGCGCGACGACCGAGCGGCGCACCATGTCGGGAGCCATCACAAGCCGCCAGTTAATGCGGATGGTGCCATTGGCCGAGCAGCTGCCCCAGCGGCGCGCTGCACTGCTGAGCGCCAGCGCGGGCGCGGGAACGCCGGCGCGGGCGCAGTAATCGGCCAGATCCGCCGTGCACAGCCTTTTGGCCTTGGCCTTGAGCCAGCGGGTGAGGCGGGCTTCTACCAGATCCTGCGCCCCGCCCAGGCGGATGATGCCATCGGCGGCGACGACGGTGCGGCCATGCCGCGCATCCCAGTCGATGCGGTGATCCGCGCCGCGATACGGGATCAGTGCGCCCGGCGCGATCGGGGTGCCGCTGCCGGCGCGGGCGAAGCTGGCCTCGATCCAGTCGGCCTGGGTGCGGGCAAAGGCGATCCCCTCGCCCAGCCGGGCATGGCGCGGCAGCGTGAGCAGCAGCGCGCCCCTGGCCGGATCGGTGCGCAGGCGGATGGCGCGCGCACGCGGATGACGGCGCACGACCAGCGCATAATCGCGGCCGTTGATGGTCAGCCGCTCGGGGCTGCCGGACGGCGCGGGCTTGCGCAGCAGAAGGCGGGTGAGCGAGGACCCGCTGCCGATCACAATTCGGCCTCGATGATATGGTGCTCGATCGGCCCGGCATGCACTTCGGAGATCACGCGTCCGACAACCGAATGGCCGCCGGCATGCATGGCAGCGGCACTTCCGGTGTTCAGGTGATGCCAATCGGGCAGCGGCAGGCCCTGGGCGCGCAGATTATAGGCGCAGGTCGAAGGCAGCCAGCCGATCGACCCGACATTGCCTTGGGTCAGGCGCAGGCAATCGGGCACCAGCGCGCGGCGGTGGCGGTAATCGGCGCAGCGCGCGGTGCGCGTGTCGAGCAGGCGGCAGGCGACATTGGTGGGATAGATGCGGCCGGTGTCTTCATCCTCGACCTTGTGCAGGCAGCATTTGCCGCAGCCATCGCAAAGCGCTTCCCATTGCGCCCGGTCCAGGCCGGCGAGCGGCTGTTCCCAGAAGCGGTTTACGCCGTCCATTTGTCGATTTCGGCGGCGATCGCTTCGGGCGTACCGTCATAGGGCAGCAGTGCGATCGGCTCACCCTTCTTGCCCATCAGATACGCCTGGCGGCTGTGATCGACCAGATAGGCCTTGGGGTCTGCGCCTGCGGGCTTCTGCGCCTTGTACATGACAAGATAGGCGTCGGCGACCTGCTTGATCTGCTCGGGCGTGCCGGTGAGGCCGATCAGGCGCGGGTGGAACGCACCGACATATTGCTTGAGCACCTGCGGCGTGTCGCGCTCGGGATCGATGGTGATGAAGATCGGCTGGATCTGGCTGGCCCGCTCGGGCTGCTGCTTCTCGAACCTTGCAAAGCCCGCGGCGATCTTCTGCAGGTCGACCGGGCAGACATCGGGGCAATAGCTGTAGCCGAAATAGATGATGCGGAATTTGCCGGCAAAGTCGGTGTCCTTCACCGTCTTGCCATTCTGGTCGGTCAGCGCGAACGGACCGCCGATCCGCGCGCCTTCCAGCGGGGCCTCGGGCTTGGCGGTGCTGCTGTTGCACGCGGTCAGCGACAGGGCGACCAGAAGGGGGGCGGTGATGGCGGCGAAAAGGGATTTGTTCATGACAGCTTCGTCCATGCTCTGCTATGCAGCCGCTTTCAAGGGGGCTTGATCACAAACGCGATCCGTTGACCGGGTCGCGCCCTGAACGAGGACTTTGCACACGTGCATCATCGCATGACCCGCATTTTGAACCGGTTTTCGCTGGCCTTTCTCGCCGCGCTGGCGCTGCTGCTGCCGGTGGCCGCGCAGGCCCAGTTTTCCGACAGCTACAACTTCCTCAAGGCGGTGCGCGAGCGCGACGGCGACAAGGCGACGGAGATGCTGAACGAGCCGGGCAGCACCATCGTCAACACCAAGGATCTGACCAGCGGCGAGACCGCGCTGCACATCGTCACCGCGCGGCGTGACCTGACCTGGATGGGCTTTCTGCTCCAGCGCGGTGCCAATCCCAATGCGCGCGACAAGAACGGGGTCACGCCGCTGATGCTGGCGACCAACCTGCGCTTTGTCGAAGGCGCAGAAACGCTGCTGGGACGCAAGGCGCAGGTCGATGCAACCAACAATTCGGGCGAAACCGCGCTTATCCGCGCGGTGCAGCTGCGCGATCTGGCCATGGTGCGCCTGCTGCTGAAGAACGGCGCAAACCCGGACAAGCAGGATACCATCGCCGGCCAGTCCGCGCGCGACTATGCCGATGGCGACTTCCGCAATCCGCAGATTATGGAAGCGATCACCGCCAGCGACAAGGACCGCAAGGCCGGTACCGGCGCGCCCAAGGTGTTCGGACCCACGGGGTGATGGGCTAGACCCAAATCCTCCCCCAGCAAGCTCGGGGAGGATTTTATCCTTCGGGAAAGCGCTCGAACTCAGGCAGCTCATGGGCGCTTTTCATCCAGCCGATGCGATCGGCGGTCTGGATATGCGCCATCGCGGGAAAGGCATCGGGATCGTCGAAGGTCGCGGTCTGGATATCGACCAGGCCGGGCAGCGCCGCCTCGTTGACATAGAACAGCCCGGTCCCGCAATGGGGGCAGAAGCTGCGCTCGGCATGTTCGGATGACCGATAGATCGCAGGCTCACCCTTCAGCAGGTGAAAGGTCGTGCCGGCCACCGCCGTCCAGCCGACAGCGGGTGCCCCGGCGCAGCGCCGACAGTCGCTGCAATGGCACAAAGCCGTGCGCGGGGCCTCGTCCTCGTTTCTTGGCGCGTCGACGGCAAAGCGCACCGCGCCGCAATGGCATCCGCCCTCCTGCCGGGTCATGCGCCGGCTCCCTCGGTTTCGGCCTGAGCGATCAGGTCATTGTCGATGGCCTTGGCGCGCATATAGGCGGGGCGGGCGCGCAGCCGTTCGGCATAGGCGGTAAAGGCTGGGTTGGCGGGCAGGGTGCCGAAGGCCTGGCCCCAATCGACCTGCGCACCGACATAGACATCGGCAGCGGTGAACCGGTCGCCGCAGATATAGTCGCGCCCGGCCAGCCAGCCTGCCAGCGCATCGACGACCAGGTCATAGCTGCCATAGCCCAGCATCGCCTGCTTGTCCTCGGGGCCTTCCCAGCCCATCGACCGGTTGGTGATCGCCTGTTCGAGCGGGCCTGCACCAAAGGCCATCCAGCGATAATAGGCCGCCCGCTCATGGACTTGCGGCGCCAGTCCGGCATCGGGAAAGGCGTCGGCAAGATAGGCGCAGATCGCGGCGCACTCTGTCACCACCTGGCCGTCGTGCACAATTGCGGGGACCTTGCCCATCGGGTTGATCGCGCGATAGTCGGGCGCCTTCATCTCGGGCCCGTACTGCACCAGGCGCTGTTCGTAATCCGCGCCCACCTCTTCGAGCATCCAGCGGGCTATCTGCCCGCGCGACATGGGATTGGTATAGAAAATCACGTTGCTCATCGCTTTGTCCCCTCTTGTTCCGACTCGAGATCGCAGTTGGAACATAGCAGGAACAAAGCGGCGGTCCAACCCCGGTTCGCGTCAGCAGCCCTCGCCGGTCACCACCGCGCCGAGCAGGCCGCCAAGCCCGCCCTTGCACTTCTTCTTTTTCTTCGGCGGCTCGGCCTCGCTGCTGTCACCGCGCATCATCGCGTCCATGTCGGGGCCGTTGAGCAGCCACATCGAGTTGGAACGATAGCGCACCCGCGCAGTCCATTGCGGCTTCCACGGCGTCTTGGCGTTGGCCGGGCGCGGCGGATAGGCAAAGTTCGCCTCGGGCCCATAGGCATAAAGGTTGCCCAGCGCGAACTCGCCTCCGGCTGCGGTCACCTCAGCGGGCACGGTGCAGCTGGTTTGGCTGGGCGGCATGACGACCTGCTGCTGGATGAGCCTGGCCACCTGCGCCGGCGCAATCCAGTCCCACAGCGCCCCGCCGAACTGGCGCGAGGCGGAGGACGACCACCAGACCATGTCCTGGAACTCGCCCTTGCTGTTCGCCTTGGCGGTCATCACCCAGGCATAATAGCCGGTGGCATTAGCGACGCTGTTCCAGTTGATCTGGGTCGCACCGCCCGCCAGCGGAGAGGATTTGCCGGTGATCGCGGGCATGAAGTCCTGCGCCAGCGCAAACTTGATCTCGGGCGAATAATTGCCGGCGATCCGGTGTTCACCCAGCAGCGAGCTGTCCCCGCTCAGCAGCTTGCGCGTTTCGGCATTGGGCCATTCGCCATAGGTCTTGCTGTTGCCGGCGGTCACGCTGCGGTCGACCGGCATCGCGCCTGCGAACAGGTCGGGCGGTACCTGGCCCGCGCTCAGCTTGGCGAAATCGATCACCACCGGCTGGCCGGGACCGGCCTTGGCGCCGCAGCCCCAATAGATCAGCAACCGCCCCTTGGGCCGCTGGAAGTCCTTGGGCAGATCTTCGGGCACGTCGCTGCGCGTGCCGGGCTTGGGGGTGAGCAGCGGGACCGATGCGCCCAGCTTGGCGACGGCGGGCATGAAGTGATCCGCCCTGGGCTTGCCGTCGGCGGCGGCACTGGCCGAGCCCAGGCGCAGGATCAGCTCGTGCGCCTGCTTGTTTCCGCCCCCGCCGAACATCATCGAAAGCCCAGCGCCCATGCCGCTGCCCATCGCGGCAAGCCCGGTAACGGTGCCGACATCCATATCATAGCGGGCGATGGGCGAGGCTGCCTGCTGGCTGCTCAAGGGGCTGGCAACGAGCACCGCGATCGCTGCGGCAGAGAGGCTGAAAACGGCAGAACGACGTACGCGCAGGGGCATGGCAGGCTCCTCAGGAAAACAAGGACATGCAGGCGAGTCGCCTGATAGCATTGTCCTTTAGGTTCCGGGAGTCCTGCCTGTAGTGCGCTGGGTCATATGCCAGAAGGTGGCGCTGCTGTGCGTCGCAGCGGATTATGTGGCCGGTGGGCTCGGCGTTTTGGCTTCCGATGGTGCATCGGGCCCGTCGATATCCGGTGTCTTGTCAACCTCGGTACCGTCCTTGGCTATAGTCGCGCTTTCGCCTGGCAGGGTGGCCGAATCCCAATCCAAATTCATTCCCGCTCGGTTGTCAGCGATGTTGGTGCCTCCCGGCGGACCATTGGGGGATTGCGGTCCAGGCAACACATCCTTTGTCAGCTTGTTGATGATGTCTGGCACGAAACGCTCGGCAAAGCCCGATGCAAAAGCAAACACGAACAGCTTGAACAGGTCGCTCTGATCGCGAAGCCCCAGCGCGCGATACATTTGGTCTGCCCAAAAACTGTCCACCCTGATGCCGTTGGAACCATTGAGCGGCGATCCTCCCCCCGTGTCTGCCGAACCTGCACTCATCTTGGGGAGTACCTGATCGAGTATATTTGCTGCAATCAGTACGTAGATGAACAATGCGAATACCCCGCCTATGGCCACGGACAGCAGCACGCTGACCCAGCCAATGCGCAATCCGATCAGTTCAAATATCCCGTCATCGACCATTGCATCGCGTGAAGTCGCCTTTTGCAGGCGCTGGATGATCGATATCATCGCCCCTGCCATGCCAATCAGCATGACCGTCACGATGCTACGCAAGGTTGGTGCCTCTGTTGCAGCAATGATCGTCACACACACCACCAGGACAAGTGCAGCGACCGCCGTGAGTATGGTCATCAGCCGTCTGATCAGCTGTTCACGGGCCAGATTGATAAGATAATTCGCGTGGATCGTGTCGAGCAGATTGCGCGCACGTTGTCGCAATACCGCATTCGGAACTGGTCCTGGCAATTGGTTGGCCAGCGTATTCTTGTAAGACTGGACTACGGACTTGGGTACAACCCGCTGAAATCGGTCCTCTATCGTCCAGAATCGCGCCTGCAGCGCCACATCAGGAATGAGCCAGACCAGCGCCAGTTCGATCTTGAACAACTGTCCAAGCTTTGGCTTGTAGCCCTTTTCGGGATCAAGCTCTTCGAACTCGTCCTTGAGCTTTTGAAGCTGATCGGCCTTTTGCTTATTTATCTCGCTTGAATTCGGGTTGTTCGGATCAGTTTCCCAGGCATAGCCTTCAAAGTTGTCGCGCATTGATTCGTAATAGGTGCTGGCAATAAAACTCTCGTCGCATGATGCAGCCATGGCGCAGCCTCCCCGGATAAGGGTGCATAAGGGCGCAAATCGTAGTGCGTTCGCCAGCCTTTGCCGGACCATTATCGAGCGAAGGCGGAACAACCGCCTCCGTTTCCGATCATTTCCCCCCGAACAGCTGCCGTCCCGCCAGGTCGAGCATGATTTCCTCGGATCCGCCGCCGATCGCGTTGACGCGGACTTCGCGATAGATGCGCTCCACCTTCGATCCGGTGATATAGCTCGCCCCGCCCAGGATCTGCGCGGCCTCGCGCGCGACATGCTCCAGCATCTGCGTCGCCTGCACCTTGAGCATCGCAAAGTCGGCAGGCTGGTCGCGCCCGTTCTCCACGGCCCAGGCGCATTGATCGACCCAGGCCTGGGTCGCGTTGATGCGCCGCGCCATGTCGGCCAGCTTGATGCGGATCGACTGGTGCTTGACCAGCGCCTTGCCGAAGGTCTCGCGGGTCTGGGCCCATTCGACCGCTTCTCTCAGGCACACCCGCGCATAAGCGCAGCAGCCCATCGCCATGCCCAGCCGCTCGGCGTTGAAATTGCGCATGATCCCGATGAACCCGCCATTTTCGGGCCCGATCAGGTTCTCGGCCGGGACATGGACGTCCTCGAAATAGATTGCTGCGGTGTCCGAACAGCGCCAGCCCATCTTGTCCAGCCGGGTGCGGGTGACGCCGGGCGTGTCCATGTCGATGAGCAGCAGCGATATCCCCGCAGCGCCCGGCCCGCCGGTGCGCACCGCGCAGGTCAGCCAGTCGGCGCGCATGCCCGATGTGATGAACATCTTGGAGCCGTTGACGACATAATGGTCGCCGCGGCGTTCGGCGCGGGTCCTGAGGCTTGCGACATCCGATCCGCCCGAAGGCTCGGTAATGCCGAGCGCAATGATCTTCTCGCCCGCCAGCACGGGCGGGGCGACGCGCTGCTTCATCGCCTCGCTGCCCAGTGCCAGCACCGGCGGCAGCCCGATGCCGTGCGTCATCAGCGAGGCCGAAAGCCCGCCCGCGCCCACCGCCGCCAGCTCTTCGGTCTGGGTCATGCCGTGGAAGATGTCGAAGCCTTCCGAATGGCCGCCATATTCTTCCGGGTAACGCAGGCCCAATATGCCGGCCTCGGCCGCCTTGCGGTGCAGATCGCGCGGCAATTCGCCGTCTGCCTCCCATTGGTCGATAAAGGGCGCGATCTCCCGCGCGACAAAGCGGCGGACCGATTGCGCCAGCGCCTCATGGCTCTCGTCGTAAAAGGGCGAGCGCGCGCGCCAGCTGTCGAAATCGGTCATTCAGCCATCCTCTGTCCTGTTTTGCTGTCTTGGCTGCGGCGACATTACCGGTTTGTCAATTCTCGCGTGCTATTGGGCTATGCGGATGGCGTAACAGGCCTATGAGGGGGCATGATGCAGCAGGATGCAAGTACGCTGGATACCGCGCGGTCGGCGACCGGGCGCTTTCTCGACACGGCGCTGGAAACGCGGTTCGTCACGGGCGAGCGCCAGGCGCGCGTGGTGCACATGCGCCTGTTCGCAGGCTTTCTTGCCGCGATGCTGATCGGCTATGCGCTGGTCAACCCGCTCTATTTCTCGCGCGCGGACGAACTGAAATTCTCGGTGCTGCTGCTGCCGACCCTCGCGATCTTGGCGAGTTTTGCCGGCGCCACCTTCTGGCGGGGCTATGCGACCAGGCCGATCATCGACTTTACCAGCCTGCTGGGTGTCGCCTTCCTCATCATGGCCGAAAATGCGCTGCTCTATGAAGAGATGCAGCGCGAGCATGTCCAGCTGCACGCCTCGATCGCAATCAACGGGCTGATCGTTATGGCCTTTGCCGCGATCGCCTTTGCCGGGCAGACGCGCTGGTTTGCCACGTGGCTGGGGGCCCATGCCGCGGTCTATTTCACCGTGGTGGCGCTGACCGCCAGCGATCTGGTGCCTGCGATCTATGCGCTGCTCGCCTATCTCACCAGCGCAGCGGTCATGGTGCTGCTCAACTGGTCGGTCGGCCAGGCGCACCGGCAGAGCTTCCTGCTGTCAGACGCGCTCGCGGCAGAGAAGGAAAAGACCGAAGAGCTCCTGTTCAACGTGCTGCCGCCGGCAGTGGCCGAGCGGCTGAAGGCGGGGCAGGTGGTTGCCGATGCCTATCCCGATGTCTCGGTGGTGTTTATCGACATCTGCGGCTTTTCCGACCTGTCGCGGCGCATTTCGCCGGGGCATCTGGTCGATCTGCTCAACGGCTTCTTCCTGCTGGCCGACAAATGCGCGGCGCAGACCGGGGTGGAAAAGGTCAAGACCATCGGCGATGCGTATCTCGCGATCAGCGGCGGCAACAACCCCGCGCTCAACAGCGCCGATGCCGCGATCCGCTTTGGCGAGGCGGTGATTGCCGGGCTGCCCGAATTGCGTGCGTTGACCGGCATCGATCTGCACATCCGCGTCGGCATCCATACCGGGCCGGTGGTCGGCGGCGTGATCGGCGAGACGCGCATGGCCTATGATTACTGGGGCGAGACGATGAACATCGCCAGCCGCATCGAAGGCACCGCGCATCCCGATGGCATCGCGGTTTCCGAAAGCACCTGGATGCGCGGACGCGGCGACCGCTATTTCGAGCTGCCGGAAAAGATCACGCTCAAGGGCGTGGGCGAAATGCCGGTCTTCCGCCTGGCCAAGCAGCCGCCGGGCGCAGAGATCGTCCGCCTGGTCGGTTAACCCGCGCGGCGTTTTGCGTCCCGAAATCGTCCAGGTGCAACTGGGGGCTTCCAAGCGCGGCCCGAATGGCGTTACATTAACGCCATGGCAACCATCCTCATCGTCCTGTGTGGCATCATCAACTTCGCCTTGCACCGGGCGACGATGGAATCGGCGCACCCGATGGCGGCGCAGATGCGGGCGCTGTTCCAGGGCTTCATGCGGGGCTGGGGCAGCTATATGCTGGAATATCTGATCCTGCTCTCCGCGCTCAGCTTTGCAGCCTTGGGCTACACGATCGCGCTGCCTGCCTATATCGTCTATACCGGCATGAACGGCGTGGCCGGCTGGGCGATCCTTACGGGCAAGATCTGACGGCCCTCAGGCTGCGACCGCCTGCTCGGCATCCTGCGAGGCTGCGGCCAGCAGCCGCTTTTCCAGCGTCTTCAATCGCGACTTGCTGTCGATCTTGTCGCCCAGCAGATCGGTGACATAGAAGGTATCGACCGCGCGCTCGCCATAGGTCGCGACATGCGCGCTATGGACGATGCATTTGAGGTCGAACAGCGCAAAGGCCAGGCGGTTGAGCAAAGCGGGCCGGTCGAGCGCGTTGACCTCGACCACGGTGAACCGGTTTGACGCCTTGTTGTCGACCAGCACATTCGGGGCGATGCTGAACGCTTCGGCGCGCGGACGGGCGACGGGGCGCGCAATCAGCCTGGGGGTCAAGGCGACGCGGTTGGCCAGCGCATCGGCAATCGCGGTCTTGAGCCTCGCGATCTGGCTTTCTTCCATGAACGGGCGGCCCAGCGGGTCCTGCACCAGGAAATTGTCGAGCGCCATGCCGTCGCGCCGGGTGTGAATGCGCGCGTCGATGATGTTGCCGCCGGCCAGATGGATGCCGCCCGCGATGCGATAGAACAGCCCCGGATGGTCGGCGGCGCTCACCGTCACCAGGGTCGCACCGCGCGCGGGGTAGAATTCGGCCGACACGGTCAGCGGCTCGGTATCGTGCGCGTCGATCAGGCGCAGGTTCTGCGCGATGATATCCTCAGGCTCGGCGATCCAATAGGCATCGTCGAGCTTGCGCGCCAGTTGCACGAACCGCGCCTCGTCCAGCCCCAGCGCGG
The DNA here is from genome assembly GCA_026625625.1 of Blastomonas sp. SL216. NCBI lineage: Bacteria > Pseudomonadati > Pseudomonadota > Alphaproteobacteria > Sphingomonadales > Blastomonadaceae > Blastomonas > Blastomonas sp. SL216. The sequence continues at coordinate 2,733,484 of CP113055.1, read as the reverse complement.
CACGGGCCGCATCCTGCTTGGCGATCACGCGCTCGCGCCGGCCATGCTGCTTGTGGCCAAGCCGCAGCACCTCCTCGGTCGATTCGAACAATGTGCCCAGCAGCTGCCGCTTCCAGCTGTTCCAGATGCCGGGGCCGACCGCGCGAATGTCGACAACGGTCAGCACCAGCAGCAGTTTCAGCCGCTCGGGGCTCTGCACCATGGCGGCAAAATCGGCGATGGTCTTGTAGTCGGTCAGGTCGCGCTTGAACGCGGTGGCCGACATCAGCAGGTGATAGCGCACCAGCCAGGCGACCTGTTCGGTTTCCGCTTCGGTCAGGCCGAGGCGCGGGCACAGCTTCATCGCCACCTCCGCGCCCAGCACGCTGTGATCGCCGCGCCGACCCTTGGCGATATCGTGCAGCAGCGTCGCGACGAACAGCACCCGCCGGCTGATCAGCTTCTGCATCACGTCATACGCGAGCGGGTGATCGTCCTTGAGCTCGCCCGATTCGATGCGGGCGAGCAGCCCGATGGCGCGGATCGAATGCTCGTCCACCGTATAATGGTGGTACATGTCGAACTGCATCTGCGCGACGACGCGGCCGAAATCGGGCACGAAACGGCCGAATACCGTTGCCTCGTTCATCCAGCGCAGCACCAGCTCGGGGTCGCGCGGACTGCACAGCACGTCCATGAACAGTGCATTGGCGCGGCGGTCGGCGCGGACATGCCGGTCGATCAGATGCGCGTCCATGCTCGCCTGGCGCATCGCGCTGGGGTGGATTTCCACCTTGTGCTTGTCGGCAAGCTGGAAGATCTCGATCATCCGGATCGGGTCTTCGCGGAAGAAATCGGGGCGGGGCAGCGCGAGGCGGCCGCGATCGAGGATGAAGCCGGAAAGCTTGCGCGGCCTGCGCCTCAGCATGGCCGGAATGAAGCGCCGGTCGCGCGCGGCGAACTGGTCGTCCAGCTGCGCCAGGAACACGCCGGTCAGGTCGCCCACCCGTTTGGCGTTGAGGAAGAAATACTGCATGAACCGCTCGACCGCCGATTTGCCCGGCCGGTCGGCAAAGCGCATCCGCGTCGCGACTTCGCGCTGCAGGTCGAAGGTCAGCCGGTCCTCGGCGCGGCCGGTAATGTCGTGCAAATGGCAGCGCACCGCCCAGAGGAAATTGGCCGAGCGGCGAAATCCGCGATATTCGGTCATGGTCAGCAGGCCTGCATCGACCAGTTCGGCGGCAGAGCGCACCTGATGGATATATTTGCCGATCCAGTAGAGCGTGTGCAGATCGCGCAGGCCGCCCTTGCCGTCCTTCACATTGGGTTCGACGACATAGCGGCTGTCGCCCATCTTCTTGTGCCGGGCGTCGCGCTCTTCCAGCTTCTGCGCGACGAAATCGCGCGCGGTGCCGGTGACGACATCCTTCCAGAAGCGGACCGATGCCTCGCGATAGATATCCTGGTCGCCCCAGACATAGCGGCCTTCGAGCAGCGCGGTGCGGATGGTCAGGTCGCCGCGCGCCTGGCGGACCATCTCGTCGATCGAGCGGCTGGAATGCCCGACCTTCAGGCCCAGGTCCCACATCATGTAGAGCATCGCCTCGATCGCCTGCTCGGTCCAGCTGTTCTTGCGCATGGGCGTCAGGAAGGCGATGTCGACATCGCTATGCGGTGCCATCTCGCCGCGGCCATAGCCGCCGACCGCGGCAATGCAGAAATGCTCGCCCGCGCTGTGATTGGCGACCGGGTACTGGAAGCGCACGACATAATCGTGGATCAGCCGCACGATCTGGTCGATCAGGAACGACTGGGCCGCCGCGCAATCATGCCCTGCTGCCGGATTGGCATGCAGCCGCGCGGCGATCTCTGCCCTGCCTGCCGCGAGCGCCTCGCGCAGGATGGTGACGACGGGCATGCGCGCCTTGTCGCCCAGTTCGGTGGCGAACTCGGAGATGCGCGCGTCGAGCGCGCGGCGATCGATGATCGCGCGCTGGTTGGCGACAGGGTTCATGGCAAATGGCGATACAGGCGCAAAGTTAAGGTCAGGTGCCTGCTCCCGCTTCGGCCTTGGCCGCGGCCTGATAGGACTTGCGCAAGCTTACCTTGTCGATCTTGGCGGTGCCCAGGCGCGGCAGCGCATCGGCGCTCTGCCACAGCCGCGCGGGCACCTTGAACGCGGCCAGCTGGCCGGAGAGGAACTCGGTCAGCTCGGCATCGTTCAGGCTGGCGCCCTCGCGCACCACATAGACCGCGCCGACAATCTCGCCAAAGCGCTCGTCGGGAATGCCGAACACGCTGGCTTCGGCAATGTCGGGATGCGCATAGATGGCCGATTCCACCTCGACACAGCTGATATTCTCGCCGCCGCGGATGATGATGTCCTTCTTGCGGTCGACGATGAACAGATAGCCGTCGGCGTCGAGATAGCCGAGGTCGCCGGTGCGGAAATAGCCATCGGGCATGATCGCCGCATGGGTCGCGGCCTCGTTGTTCCAATAGCCCAGGAAGTTCGCGACCGACCGGATCGCCACTTCGCCGACCTGGCCCTGGGGCAGCGGATGGCCGTTATCGTCCAGGATAGCCAGGTCGACCAGCGGGCGCGAAGCCTGGCCGGTGCTGTCGGGCTTGGCGATATAATTCTCGTTGAAATTGCCGCAGCCGACGCCGTTGGTCTCGGTCAGGCCATAGCCCAGGATCGGGAAGGCCCAGTCCATCGTCTCCTTGATCCGCTTGACATGCTCGACCGGGCGCGGCGCGCCGCCGGCAGCAAAGGTGACGCAGCTCCTGAGGTCATATTTGTCGCGATTGGGGTGCTGCGCGATCTCGTAGCTCATCAGCGGCACGCCGACGAAATAGCTGATCTTCTCCTTCTCGATCAGCCGCATCGCCTCTTCGGCATCCCATTTGGGCATGAGGACGAGCTTGCGGCCGATGACGAAGCTCTGCAGCAGCACCGGCACTTCGGCGGTGACGTGGAACAGCGGCACGTTGAGCAGCGTGGCGGGCTGGCCTTCGGGCGGCTTGCCCTGGCGGGTGACGATATTGAGCGCCATCAGCGTCTGCGCGACATAGCTGAACACGCCCTGCACCACGCCGCGATGATCGGAGAACGCACCCTTGGACTGGCCAGTGGAGCCAGAGGTGAACAGGATGGTGGCAATGTCGTCGCCGGTCAGCTCGGGCAGCTCGGTCGATGCGTCGCCGCCCGCCTCGAGCACCGGCGCAAGGCCCGTTTCGGGCGGGCCGTCATGGCTGAACACGATCACGCGGGCATTTCCGACAGCGCCGCATTCGGCGATCCGCCTGGCGCAGCGGTCATCGGCCAGCACCAGCGTGCAATCGACATCGGTAATTCCGGCGCACAGCTCGGGCCCCTGCCACCAGCCGTTGAGCAGCGTCGCCACGCCGCCTGCCATCAGCACGCCCATATAGGCGATGATCCAGTTGGCGGAATTGCGCGCGGCAATGCCCACGCGGTCGCCCTTGGCGATGCCATGGCCGGCGACCAAAGCTGCGGCAACCTGGCGCGCTGCGGCATAGCTCTGGCCAAAGGTCAGGCGCGTATCGCCATCGACGAGAAATTCGGCATCGGCATGCTGCATGCAGAAATAGGCAAAGAAATGCGACAGCGCGGGCGGTGCCGACGCAATCATGGGCAGCTTCTGGCCGTATGTCTCATGCACCGTCAGCGGGAGCATTCCTCCTTCGCCGGTCAGCGCCTGGATCGCTTCATCCATCATCTGGTCCAGCTCGGTTGCCATCAAAATCTCTCCTCTTTCGCTTGTGCTTATCCGCCCTTATGAAGGGGAAAACCCGTGGGGAAAAGCCTTGATCCTGCCCATTTCGGCGCTAGCCGCCAACATAGCCTCGACCACTGGCGCTGCCGCCGCCAAGACCGCGATCCGTTTCGAGGAACTCGGCTTGTCTCCGGTCGCCCTGCAGATCGGCGCGTTCCAGCTCAAATGGTATAGCCTCGCCTATCTGTTCGGTATCCTGCTGGGCTATTGGTATATGGGCCGCATGCTGAAGCAGCCCGGCGCGCCGATGGCGCAGCGCCATGCCGATGACCTGATGCTCTATTCGACCCTGGGCATCATCCTGGGCGGACGGCTGGGCTATGTGATCTTCTATCGCCCCGACCTGTTCGAAACCCCGCTCTCGGTGTTCAAGGTGTGGGAAGGCGGCATGTCCTTCCATGGCGGGCTGATCGGCGTGCTGCTCGCCATCGCCTTCCTGACCTGGCGCAACAAGCTGAGCTATCTGCGTGTCGGCGATTATGTCAGCTGCGTCGTGCCGTTCGGGCTGTTTTTCGGGCGGCTCGCCAATTTCGTTAATGCAGAGCTGTGGGGCCGTCCGACCGACGTGCCCTGGGCGGTCATCTTCCCCACCGATCCGGACGGCCTGCCGCGTCACCCCAGCCAGTTGTACGAGGCGGGGCTGGAAGGCCTGTTGCTGGGCACCGTGCTGACGGTGCTGTTCTGGAAAACGCAGGTGCGCCACCGTCCCGGATTCCTGGGCGGCGTCTTCCTGGCGGGCTATGGCGCGTCGCGCTTCGTGGTGGAATTCTTCCGCAATCCCGATGCGCACCTCATCGAATTTGCCGAACAGACCGGCATGAGCATGGGCCAGTGGCTGACCGTGCCGATGATCCTGATCGGCCTGTACCTCATCTTCACTTCGCGCGGGCGTACGGCGAGGCCGCTGCCCGCCACCGCCTGAACCGATGGAGGAGTTCGAGGCTGGGGGAGACGCGCCGCCGGGGCTGGAGGCGGTGTTCAAGCGGCTGATCGGCGCGACCGGTCCGATCAGCATCGCGCATTACATGGCCGAGGCCAACGCGCATTACTACAACCGCACCGATCCGCTCGGCGCGGCGGGCGATTTCATCACCGCGCCTGAAATCAGCCAGATGTTCGGCGAGATGATCGGGCTGTGGCTCGCCGATCAGTGGCAGCGCGCGGGCAAGCCCTCGATGTGCCAGTTCGTCGAATTCGGCCCCGGGCGCGGCACGCTGGCCGCCGATGCCTTGCGGGCGATGGCGCAGTTCGACTTCCACCCCAGGGTCCACCTGATCGAAGGCAGCACCGCGCTGCGCATGGCGCAGAAGATCGCGCTGCCGCAGGCGACCTGGCATGACGGGCTGGACAGCGTGCCGCGCGAAGGGCCGCTGCTGATCGTTGCCAACGAGTTTCTCGACGCGCTGCCGGTCCGCCAGGTGGTGCGCACCGAACAGGGCTGGCGCGAGCGCGTGGTATTGCATGATGGCGAGCGCTTTCGCCCGGCTGCCGGACCACGGCCGATGGACAGCGTCGTCCCGCCCGCGCTCGCCAGCAGCCCGCCGGGGACGATCCTGGAAAGCTGCCCCGCTGCAGCCGGTATGGCATACGAGATTGCCGCGCGGCTGAAGGCGCAGGGCGGCGCCGCATTGTTCATCGATTATGGCTATGCCACAGCCCAGACCGGCAGCACGCTCCAGGCGGTGCGCGCGCATCAGAAGGTCGATCCGTTCAGCGACCCCGGCCTTTCGGATCTCACCGCGCTGGTCGATTTCGCGCAATTGAAGCAGATTGCGCTGGCGGGCGATATCGATTGCCATGGGCCGGTGGGGCAGGGCGACTGGCTGATGGCGCTGGGTATCGGCCAGCGTGCGGCGCTGCTGGGACGCTCGCGGCCCGATCAGGCAAAACAGGTCGCAGAGGCGCTCGACCGGCTCGTGTCGCCCGACCAGATGGGCAGCCTGTTCAAGGTTCTCGCCTATCGCGGACCCGGCTGGCCTGTCGGGGCCGGGTTCGAAGGCTAGCCAGATCAGCCGGCAGCGGCGCGCGCCAGCCGGTCGTTGATCGCATCGCCCATGCCGCCCGGCGGTACCGGCGCGATGGCGATCCGTGCCCTGGCACTGGCATCGGCGCGGTGGAGCGCAGCGTAGAGATTTGACGCGGCTTCAGCCATGTCGCCCGAGGCCGAAAGCATGTCATCGCCCGCCACCGCGCCGAATCCGATCAGCCACTCGTCGGGCGCGGCGGACAGCGCGTTCAGCCGCAACGGCTTGCCGGGCGCATAATGGCTGGCAAGCTGGCCGGGTGCCTCGATACGCTGGTCGGCCAGCGGGATGGGCGGTTCGCCCAGTAGCGCCTCGATCGCCGCCGGGTCGACCGGGCCGGGGCGCAGCAGCTGCCAGCCTGCCGGTGCGCCTTCAAAGTTGCGCAGCGCAACTATCGTCGATTCGAGCCCGGCCTTTGCTGCGCCGCCGTCGAGGATCAGCTCCAGCCCCGCGCCCAGGCTGGCGGCGACATGCTCGGCCTGGGTCGGGCTGATCGCGCCCGACCGGTTGGCTGACGGTGCGGCAAGATACAGCCCGCTTGCCTGCAGCACCGCGCGCATCACCGGATGCGCCGGGCACCGCAGCGCGATCGTGGGAAGCCCGGCGGTCACCGCCGGCGCAATCTGCGCCCCCTGTTTCAGCGGCAGCACCAGCGTCAGCGGTCCCGGCCAGAAGGCGGCGGCCAGATTTTCTGCGCGCTCGTCAAAAATCACGAGTGTGCGCGCGGCAGCGAGGTCGGGCACATGCACGATCAGCGGGTTGAAATCGGGTCTGCCCTTGGTGCGATAGATCGCCGCTACGGCATCGGCGCGTGATGCGTCGGCGGCAAGGCCATAGACCGTCTCGGTCGGCAGCGCCACGACCTGGCCTGTGCGCAGCATTTCCACCGCGCGCGCGATCCCCATGGGGTCGGCGGGCGAAATCCGGGGGTCAGAAGGCTTGGAACCGGGCATGTTGCTGCCTATACAGCGCTGAAACGCAAGGGACAGCAGGGAAACGCCATGACATTCACCGCACCGACCACCGAGCAGCTGTTCGTCCTCAAGACGATCACCGGCATCGACGAGCTTGCCGCGCACGAGCGCTTTGCGGAGGCGACGCCCGATCTGGTCGAGGCGATTGTCGAGGGCGTGGGTGAATTTGCAGCAGGCGAGTTCGCACCGCTCTATCGCATCGGCGATACGGTCGGCGCGCGGCTGATCGATGGCGCGGTGAAGATGCCCGAGGGTTACCGGGAGGCATATCAGCATTATGTCGAGGCCGGCTGGAGCGCGCTTAGTGCCCCGGCGGATCATGGCGGCCAGGGTCTGCCCTTCAGCCTTGCGACCGTTGCACTTGATTCGCTCGGCGCGGCGAACATGGCCTTCGCGCTCTGCCCGATCCTCACCGTCGGCGCGATCGAGGCGCTGCACCATCATGGCAGCGCCGAGCAGCAGGCGCTGTACCTGCCCAAGCTTTCGACCGGCGAATGGACCGGCACGATGAACCTCACCGAACCCCAGGCGGGCAGCGATGTCGGCGCCCTGCGCGCCACCGCCACCCCGCGCGGCGACGGCACCTATGCGATCCGCGGCCAGAAGATCTACATCTCGTTCGGCGACCATGACATGGCCGACAATATCATCCATCTCGTGCTCGCCCGCACCCCCGATGCGCCTGCCGGAACCAAGGGCATCTCGCTGTTCCTGGTGCCCAAATATCGGCTCGATGCCGATGGCAATCCGGGCGAGGCGAACGGCATCAAGACCGTGTCGATCGAGCACAAGATGGGCATCAACGCCTCGCCCACCTGCGTGCTGCAGTTCGGCGAGGAAGGCGAGAGCGTCGGCGAGCTGATCGGCCCAGAATTCGGCGGCATGCGCGCGATGTTCACGATGATGAACAATGCGCGGCTCAATGTCGGCCTGCAGGGCGTGCAGATTGCCGAGGGTGCGACGCAAAAGGCCCTGTGGTTCGCGCGCGAACGCGTCCAGTCGGCGCGCGCCGGTGCGGGCCGCGACCCGGTGGCAATCATCGAGCATCCCGATGTCCGCCGCATGCTGCTGCGCATGAAGGCGGGGACAGAGGCGATACGCGCCTTGCTCTATTTCGCATCTGGCCAGGTCGATCGCGCCAATCTGGGCGTGCCCGGCGCCCGCGACATGGTCGACCTTTTGACCCCGCTCGCCAAGACCTATGGCACCGATCTCGGCAGCGAGATCGCCTCGCTCGGCGTGCAGGTCCATGGCGGCATGGGCTATGTCGAGGAGACCGGCGCGGCGCAATATTATCGCGATATCCGCATCGCGCAGATCTATGAAGGCACCAACGGCATCCAGGCGGCAGACCTTGTCGGGCGCAAGCTGGGCATGGCGGGCGGCGATGTCGTGCGCGGCCTGATCGCCGATGTGCAGGCCGATGCCGGCAATCACCCGGCGCTGGCGTCGCTGGCAGGCGATGTCGCGCAGGTGACCGAATATATGGTCGGCGCGAGTGTCGATGACCGGCTCGCAGGCAGCTATCCCTATTGCACGATGATGGCGGTGATGGCCGCGGGCTGGCTGATGCTGAAGCAGCACCAGGCCGCGCAGGCGATGCTGGATGCGGGCGAAGGCAATGCCGATTTCCTGAAGGCCAAGCTGGTCACCACGCGCTTCTATCTGGAGCGGATGGTGCCCGAGGCTAGCGGCCTCAAGGCGGCGGCCATGGCGGGTGCAGACCTGCTCTATGCGCTGGATGCCGAGGCGCTGGCGGCTTGATCGTGGCCATATCCTTCGCATTCTGTTCTCCGGCGAAAGCCGGGGTCCAGAGCGAGATCGTGCCATCCGCCCCCTGGACTCCGGCTTTCGCCGGAGAACGGGCATGGTAAGCGTTAGCTGCAGAGCGAAATGACTGACCAAAACGACCCCCTCACCCGCATCGCCGCCGCGCTCGAACGCATCGCGCCGCCTGCGCTGCCGCCGACCGACTGGACGGCATCGCCAGCTTATGTCTGGAGCGGCGACAGCGTGCTGGGGGTCCACCACCTGCAGGCCGTGCCGCTCGACCGCCTGCGCGGCATCGATGCGCAAAAGGCCAGCTTCACCGAAAACGCGCGCCGTCATGCCGCAGGTTTGCCTGCGCATGACGCGTTGCTCTGGGGATCGCGCGGCATGGGCAAGTCGGCGCTGGTCAAGGCGGCGGTTGCCGATATCCAGGCAGGTGGCGGTTCGCTGGCGCTGGTGCAGGTCGGCGGGGAGGCCGATGCGCTGTCGGGGCTGCCCCGGCTGTTTTCGCAGCTGGGCGATACCGACCGGCGCTTCCTGGTGTTCATCGACGATATCGGTTTTGACGGGCCCGAAGCCGCTAGCGCTGCGCGGTCGTTGCGCTCGCTGCTCGAAGGCGGGGCGATGGCGCGCCCGGCCAATGTGCGGCTGGCCGTGACCTCCAACCGCCGCGCGATCGTCGAACGGCATATGGGCGAGCAGGATGATCCCATCAATCCGCGCGATGCGGTGGATGACCGGTTGGCGCTGGCCGACCGTTTCGGGCTGAGCCTGGGCTTCCCGGCCTGCGACCAGAACGCCTATCTGGATATCATCCGCGGCTATGCGCAGAGCTATGGGCTGGATTTCGATCCCGAAGACGCGCTGCTCTGGGCGCGGCAACGCGGCAGCCGGTCGGGCCGCATCGCCTGGCATTACATTACCGAACTGGCGGGCCGCGCAGGTCGGTCGCTGGGCTGACGCGGGTGCGGTGACCCAGCATCCGATCCTCTACAGCTTTCGCCGCTGCCCCTTTGCGATGCGCGCGCGCATGGCGCTGCAGGTCAGCGGCCAGACGGTCGAGCTGCGCGAGATCCTGCTGCGCGCCAAGCCGGAGGCGATGCTGACCGCCTCGCCCAAGGGCACGGTGCCGGTGCTGGTGCTGGCCGACGGCACGGTGATCGACCAGAGCCTCGACATCATGCGCTGGGCGCTGGGGCGTCATGACCCCGAAGCCTGGCTGGCGGGAGACGATGCCGCGCTGATCGCCACCTTCGATGGTCCGTTCAAGCACCATCTCGACCGCTACAAATATCCCTCGCGCCATGGCGAGGATCCGCTGCTGCACCGCGCGGCAGGGCTGGCGCTGCTGGAGACGCTCGAACAGCGTCTTGCCGCCAGCGCCTTCCTGTGCGGGCCGGCGCGCACGCTCGCCGATATCGCGCTCTTCCCGTTCATCCGCCAATATGCCGCGACCGATCAGCCCTGGTTCGATGCCCAGCCGCTGGTGCTGGTGCAGGCCTGGCTGGCGGGGCTGATCGGGTCCGATCTGTTCGACCGCATCATGCTGCGCGTTCCGCCCTGGCAGCCGGGTGATCCTGCGCTGCTGTTTGCCACCGGTTAACCGCCGGGTGTTACACCGCACGACCATGTTGACCCGTTTTCTGCCCTATCGCCTGCAAACGCGCCTGGACAACTGGCGGCATGATTCTGCGTGCCGCCCGGTGCTGGGGACCGCGCCGATCCGCCCCGCCGATGACGGGCTGGTGATCTTCTCGATGATGGGCACCGCCGTGCTGCTGCCCTATCTGATCGCGGTCAAGTCGTTCTGGGGGCATCTGCGCCGGGGGCGCATCGTGATCCTGTCGGACGGCACGCTGACCACCGAGGACCGCGCGGTGCTCGACTGGCATTGCGGTTCGCCCGAGATCATCGACATTGCCAATGTCGACCATAACGGCTTTCCGGCGGGCGGCGCATGGGAGCGGTTCCTCTCGATCCTCGACCGGCGCGCCGAGGATTATGTCATCCAGCTCGACAGCGACACGGTGACGCTGGGACATCCCGGAGTCGTCGCCGATGCGATCACCAGCAACCGCAGCTTCACGCTGCTGGGTGGGCCGGAATGGGGCATCGGGGTGAAGGGCTGTACCGAGTTCGCCCCGCCCCCTCCCAACAACGCCGCCGACGAGCGGCACATCCAGTCGCGGATGGAACGCTCGCTCGCCGCCATCACCGATGCCGACAGGCTGGGCTATATACGGGGCTGCGCAGGCTTTGCCGGTTTTGCGCGCGGCGGCAACGGGCGCGATCTGGCGCGTTTCTTCCATGACGAGATGACCCGGCTGCTCGGCCGCGAGGCGATGGCCGAATGGGGCAGCGAGCAGGTGACGTCGAGCTTCGTGGTCGCCAATGATCCCGACCCGATCCTGCTGCCCTACGCGCAATATGGCAATTACTGGGCCGAGCCCTGGGATGCCGATTGCCGCTTCATGCATTTTGTCGGTGCGCACCGCCATGACGGCACCGCCTATCGCGATGCGACGCGCGCCGCACTGGCCGAGATGGATCGCTGACCGGACATTTGCGCCTCGGCGCTGGACAGGCGCGCCTGCCGCCGCGATAGCGCAGCCATGGCCTCTGCCCCCGCTCCCCTGACCGGCGCCCCGCGCGCACCGTTGCTGGCGATCCTCGCCTGTGCGGGCGGCATGATGTTCTTCGGCGCGATGGATAGCGCGATGAAGGCGGTGACGATCGACATCGGCGTGATCGCGGCGCTGTTCTGGCGCTGCGTGATCGGATCGGTGCTGGCAGGCGTGCTGTTTCTGGCCAGGGGCAACCGGCGCATTGCGCGCGGTGCGGCGCTGCGGCTGCACCTGTTGCGCGGCACGGTGGTGGCCGGCATGGCGGTGCTGTTCTTCTGGGGCCTGGCCCGCACGCCGATGGCCGAAACCGTGGCGATCACCTTTATCGCGCCGATCATAGCGCTGTTTCTGGCTGCCGTGCTGCTGAAAGAGCAGATCGGGCGTGGCGCGGTGCTGGCGTCGGTGCTGGGCTTTGGCGGGGTGCTGGTGATAGCGGCGGGCAGGCTGGGATGGCTGGGCGGCGCTGCTGCGGGCGCAGAGCAGGGCGAGGCCGAATGGCAGGGCATCGCCGCGATCATGGCGTCGGCGGTGCTCTATGCCTGGAACCTGGTGCTGCAACGCCAGCAGGCGCAGATCGCCAGTCCGCAGGAAATCGTGCTGGTGCAAAATGTCATCATGGGCTTCTGGATCGGCCTTGCCATGCCCTTTGTCGGCGCGATGCCCGGCGATGCCGCCATGGCCGCGCCGCTGGGCTGGGGGCTGCTGACGCTGGCGGCGGTGCTGGCGATCCTGTCGCTCTCGCTGCTGTCCTGGGCCTATGCGCGCGCCGAGGCACAAGCGCTGGTGCCGCTGGAATATTCGATGTTCATCTGGGGCGCGCTGTTCGGCTGGCTGATCTTCAACGAGACGATCGGCTGGACAACGCTGGCAGGGGCAGCGCTGATCGTCACCGGCTGCTGGCAGGTGGCGCGGCGACAGCCCGGCTGATCCATTGGCCGCAGCGCGGCACAGTTCGCGCTTTCCCCGCCGCGTCAATCTGGCTAGGCAGAACCGGGGACAATCTCAAAATTCGATAGACGGGACACAGGCTCAGGGCATGACACGGATTTTGCTGGGGGTGGCGGGCATTGCGCTCATCCTGTCGATTGCATTGCTGCTGTCCAACAACCGCCGCGCCATCAGGCTGCGCGTGGTCGGCGCAGCCTTTGCGCTGCAATCGGGCATTGCCGTGCTGGTGCTCTATGTGCCCGCAGGCCGCACCGCGATCCAGGCGATGTCGCGCGGCGTCGCCAATCTTCTGGGCTATGCGCAGGCCGGCACGAATTTCATCTTCGGCCCGCTCGCCAGCCCCGAAGTCGGCGGCAACAGCTTTGCCATCGCCGCGCTGCCGGTGATCATCTTCTTCTCGGCTCTGGTGTCGATCCTCTATTTCCTCGGCATCATGCAGCGCGTGATCCAATGGGTCGGCGGCGGCATCGAAAAGCTGATCGGCATTTCCAAGGTCGAAAGCCTGTGCGCCGCAGCGAACATCTTTGTCGGGCAGAGCGAATCGCCGCTGGTCATTCGCCCCTATCTTGCGGCGCTCAAGCCCGCGCAGCTTTTCACCGTGATGAGCGTCGGCATGGCAGGCGTCGCAGGCACGATCCTGGCCGCCTATGCCGCGATGGGCATCCGCATCGATTATCTGCTCGCCGCCGCCTTCATGTCCGCGCCCGGCGGCATCCTGATGGCCAAGATCATCATGCCCGACGATCCGGCCGATGTCAGCAGCGAGGCGGTGATGCCGCTCGATGTCGAATATGAGGACGAGCGCCCCGCCAATGTCATCATGGCAGCGGCGATGGGCGCGCAGACCGGCGTCAAGCTGGCCGTGGCGGTGGGGGCGATGGTGCTGGCATTCGTGGCGCTGGTCGCGCTCGCCAACGGCATATTGGCCGGGATCGGCGGCTGGTTCGGCCAGCCCGAATTGTCGTTCCAGCAGGTCGTCGGCTATGTTTTCGCACCGATCATGTACCTGATCGGCGTGCCTTGGGACGAGGCGCTGCGCGCAGGCGGCCTGTTCGGCACCAAGATCGTGCTCAACGAATTCGTCGCCTTTATCGAACTGGGCGGACCGGATGCCGGGCTGTCGGCGCGGACCGTTGCCATCGTCACCTTTGCGCTGTGCGGCTTTGCCAATTTCTCGTCGATCGCCATCCAGATGGCGGTCACCGGCGGCCTGGCGCCCAGCCAGCGACCGATGATCGCGCGGCTGGGGTTGAAGGCACTCGCAGCAGGCAGCCTCGCCAACCTGATGAGCGCGGCGCTGGCGGGTCTGCTGATTACCGTCTGACCGGCCTGATCACGGCTGGGTGAACGACGGCGGGTCGGAAGCGTCCATCGATTCCTCGATCGCCTCGTCCAGGTCGGCCTCGCTGATATCGTCCTTGTCGATTTCGGGTTCGGTCGGCTTTTCGGTTTCGGCCGCGTCGTTGAGGCTGGTCTTCTTCGCACCTGCGCGCTGGGCGGTCTCTTCGGTGCAGTCTACCGGTTCGCTCGGCTGGGCGTTGTCATTCTCGGTCATCGGGGGCTCTCCTTGTGCCCCCCCTTACGCGCCGGGCGGCAAGGCAGTTCCCCCGATCGGCCGACAGGTCAGGCCAGCCCCGCGCGCTTGAGCTCGGGCCCCAGCCGCCCGGTCAGCCATAGCGCCCACATCCTGAAATCCGCCGCCAGCGACCAGAGCGGATAGGTGAAGGTCGCAGGCCGGTTGCGCTCGATCCGCCAGTGGCTGACCCAGGCAAAGAAATAGCCCGCCACCGGCATCACCGCGAACAGCAGCAGGTTGCCGGTCAGCAGCGCGGCGATCCCCAGCAGCACGACCAGCGAGGTGCCGACATAATGCCAGGCGCGGGTCAGCGGGCGGCTGTGTTCGCTGAGGTAATAGGGCCAGAATTCGGCAAAGCTGGAGTAACGCTGCATATCGATGTTCTCCCGAGAGCGTTTTGCAAAGTGCCAAAACGCTCCAGACCTGTATCGCCGCATTTTCCGAGCCGTTGACCGTAACCGGTCAACTTGAAAATGCTTAGGTCCATGATAGGCACAGATCATGCCGCCGATCCAGATCCCGCCGCTGATCTTCGTCTATGGCACCCTGCGCCGGGGCAGCGACCACCCCAATGCCACGCGATTGGCGCAGGAGAGCGCATGGTTGGGGCATGCCACGCTCACCGGCACGCTCTACCGCGTGAGCTGGCACCCGGCGCTGGTGCTGGACGGGACGGACCGCGTCACCGGCGACCTGCTGCGCCTCACCGATCCCGCCGCCAGCCTGCCCTGGCTCGACGCGTTCGAAAGCTGCGGCCCGGATGATCCACCGCCGCATGATTACCGCCGCGAGATGGCTGAGGTCATGACCGCAGATGGGTCAGTCGAAGCGATGGTCTATGTCTGGAACCTGCCGCGCGATGGGCTGGAGCGGATGCCGGGCGGGGACTGGCTCAAAGCTTAAGGGGAGATCAGGATCGGGGGTTCAGTGAAAAAGGTTGGGAAACTCCTTTCTGAACCGCTGCGACATTATGCCGTCGCACGATACGAGCGTATATTTTGCCTTTCCATCAGTGAATTGCTCGATCCCCCAGTCGGATGCCAAGGTCGATGGGGCCGGCGGGGCTGCTCGATTTGAACGATCGACTGACAGACCCAGCTCTTCCACAACGAGCTTTGTCCCGATCCGTTTGAAAGTCACCATCTGGCCCATCGGATCGCCTCGTTGAAATTGCTCGAGGTCTGTAATCATGCCGGAATCTCCCAGCAGGAAGAAAGTCTGCGCTGCTTTGTTCGGTGCCTGTGGGATAAAGACAGCGTGGTAATGATACTCGTCCGCCTCAACCCGATATTGGTATCGAATGGCAGCGCTGTTCAATTCGAGCGATGAGGGCTGGCAAGCGTTCAGACAAGCCAGCGTCACGCAGGCTGAGCCCACAGCGGACACGAGTTTTCTCAAAGTGCGCACCGGTCTGGCATTCTGCTGAAGAGCAGATATCGCCTTCTACCTTACCCTGTTCCCTCCGAAGGCGGCGGCGCGTCGTTCGTTGCCGGAGCCGCCTCGATCTGCGTTGCGCCTGCCACCAGCCCATCGAGCGAGCTTCCGTTGAGGCCCAGTTCCTTCATCAGCCCGTCGATGATGGGTGCCTGCGCGCGATAGCTGAGCGCGGCGGAGACGGCATCGCTGGCCAGGTTGCCGCTGCTTCCCATACCGCTCCCGCCATTCGATCCGCCTGACTGGCCCAGACCATCGACCTTGACGATCTTGATCGAATCGATGGCTTCCAGCGGCTTGCTTGCCTCGCGGATCACCTCGGGCAGCACCTTGAGCAAGGCGAGCTTGGTCTGCAGCGAAATCTGGTCGGACGACAGCAGGTTCGCCGCCTCGTTGACCGCGCGCTGGCCCGCCGCTTCCACCTCGAAGCGCACCCGCGCCGCCTCGGCGCGCAGCTTTTCGGCCTCGGATTCGCCCTCGGCTTCCAGCCGCACCGCTTCGGCGCGGTTGGCGGCGGCGGCTTTCTCGGCTTCGGCCTCCACCTTGACGCGGATCGCATCGCGCTCGGCCTGCTTGGCCGCCTCGATCAGCTCGATGCGCTTGGAACGCTCGGCAATTTCGGTCTCGCGTGCGGTGGTGACCTGCTCCTCGGCGGCGACCGCAGTGGCGCGCGCGGTATCGGCCTCGCCCTTGGCCTGGCTTTCCTCGCGGCTCTTGTTCTGGATGGCGATCTGCTGTTCCTGCCGGGCGATCTCGATCGCCTGCTGCTGCGCGATGCGTGCCTGCTGCACCGCGCGGTCAGCCTCGATCTGCTGGCTGTCGACCAGCTTCTTCGCTTCGATGCGTGCGGCTTCGGCCTCCTGGTTGCGCAGAGCCTGTTCGCGCGCGACCTCAGCCGCCTGTTCGGCGCGGCGCATCTCGATCTCGCGCTCCTGCTCGAGCCGCGCAAACTCGTTGTCGCGCGAGATTTCCAGCGAGCGCTTGTCGGCTTCCAGATTCTTGGTCTCGATCTGGACGCGGGTATCCTGCTCGATATCGTTGCGCGCCTTCTTGCGCAGCTCGATCTGCTCGGTCAGCTTGGTCAGACCCTCGGCGTCAAAGGCATTGTTGGCGTTGAAATGCTCGATGCTGGTCTGGTCGAGCCCGGTGAGTGACACCGATTCGAGCTCCAGACCGTTCATCGCCAGATCGGCGGACGAGACCTGCTGCACCTTTTGCACAAAGTCGCTGCGCTGTTCGTGCAGCTGGTTCATCGTCATGCCGGCCGCGACCGAACGCAGCGCATCGACGAACTTGCCCTCGACCAGATCCTTGAGCGCCTCGGGCTGCATCGTGCGCAGGCCGAGCGTCTGCGCGGCCATGGCGAGCGCGCCGGCATCGGGCCGCACGCGCACGTAGAATTCGGCCTTCACATCGATCCGCAGCCGGTCGAGCGTGATCAGCGCATCGGTATTCTTGCGCTCCACCGCCAGCCGCACGGTGTTCATGTTCACCGGCATCGTCTCATGCAGCACCGGCAGCACCAGCGCGCCGCCATTCATCACCACCTTCTCGCCACCAAAGCCGGTGCGGACAAACGCAATCTCCTTGGTCGCGCGGCGATACAGCCGGGTGATGATCAGCCCGAAGATGATCAGGAACGCGAATACCACGCCGACGATCATGGCGATGGTGACGACCCCGCTGGGGATGATGTCGGTCATGGGGGCTCCTTGGACGGGCAGGAATCGGTGATTTCGTCTGGGAGGCTAACCGCTCGTCATGCGTGTTGCGAGGACAATCGGAGCAGGTTTGGCGGTGATCTGCGCATTCCTTCACCCGCTCAGGACGAGCGAATGCGGTTAAGGAGCGTGCCAACAGCGGCCCCCTCACAACCCCGGCAGAAAATGCCCACCCCTGCTGATCGCCTTGAACGTCTCGCCCTCGCGGCGGACCAGCAATATTTCTTCGCCCTCATGCAGCACCTGATCGGCGTTATCCGGTTCGACCATCACGAAATGCGGGTGGCCGTGCACGTCGGTGACGCGCGCGCGGGCCGGGGAGCCGGGGCGGGCGGTGCCGGTCTGGATGGTGGCGAAGCGGCCGACGAGTGAATCAACCGCGACGGCGGTGGTTTCGTCCTGCGGCATGATCCGGGCCAGCAGGCGCGATCCTGCGCCGGTAAAGGGCAGCGAGACGGCGGCGGCGACGGGTGCGGCGAGCCAGGCGCTGGCGAGGCTTCCGGTCAGCGCCTGCCAGAATTGCTGGCCGGCATAGCCGATCACGCCGAATATCATCAGGAACAGTGCGAGCCAGAGCAGCAAAGGCAGGCGGCCCAGCCCCAGCAGTGCCAGCAGGCCATCGCTTGCCGCATCGCCAAGGTCGCTATCGGTGTCGAGATCGCCGAGCCCTGCGGCCTGCAGCCCGCCGATCAGCAACATCAGCACGATGGCGGAAGCAAAAGGCGTGTTCTGGCTGGCGAGCAGGAAGTCGAGCATGATGGCTGCAGCCTAATCACTGGCTGTCGGCAACACCATCATATTTGAGTTCGAGATAGCGCCCGCGAATGGCGAGCTTGTCGGCGTCGCCCTCGGCAATCGTGCGGGTGGCGCTGGCGATTTCGCGTTCGATGACGCCCAGGCCAAGGAGCAATTGCTCGTCGGGGGTGCGTTCGCCGCGCTTTTCCTTGCGCATGGCGGCAGGGATCCTGCGATAGCCGGTGATCAGCTCGGGCAGATGCTCGCCCACCAGCTTGCGGATTTCGCGCGCGGGTTCGCTGTTTTCCTCGAGCGTCTGGAGCTGCGGTGCAAGCATGTCGAGCTGCACGCCGATATTGTCGATCAGCGTCACGGCGGGCGCGGGCAGCGCGGGGCGCTGGCTTTCCAGCCAGATCTCGGTCTTGCCCGCGAGCACCTTGAGCGGCTCCTTGGCGAGCTTTTCAGGCGTGGGGATGCGCAGTTTCATCGAACTGCCCAGCACCACGGTGGCGACGACCGCCGCCAGCACGGTGAGCAGCACGCCGTAGAAGCCGATGCCGTCGATGATCGCGCCGACAATGCCGGCCGCCACCAGGATGACGCCGATGCTGATCGCGATCGCGGCGATCTTCTTCCACAGATGCTCGCGCTTCAGGGCGCGCGATTTGCTGCCGATCGACGGGCCCATCTGCACCCGGCGCTTGACCGCGGCGGCATCGGCGAGAATCTGGTCGGACTGGCTGGTCAGCGATTTGCTCATGGGCCTGCCTGGTTCAGGCCTCCAGCGAGCTGAGCAGGGACGGGCCCGAGGACGCGCCGCTGCTGCCGCCCTGCGATGCGCCTTCGGCGCGCGCGATATAGCCCTTGGACTTCTCGACTTCCTTGCTCAGCGTGTCGACGGTGGTCTTCATGCTGTCCAATGCCTTGACCTTGAACGTGTCGATATTGTCCATCGTGTCATAGATGTTCTGGAACGCGCGCTGCAGCGTCTCGACGGGAATCGTCGCCGATGCCGCCTGTTCGTGGATCTTGGCGGTCTGCTCTTTCAGCATCGTGCCGGTCGAATCGATGATGTTGGCGGTGGTGGTGTTCAGAGCGGTGATCTGGTCGAGCACCAGCTTCTGGCCGACCAAAGCCTGCGCCACGGTCACGGCGGTGCGCAGCGCTGCCACGGTGGTGGTGCTGGCGCGGTCGACACCCTTGACCAGCTCGACATTGTTCTTCTTGACGAGATCGAGCGCGAGATAGCCCTGCACCGTGACCGCCATCTGGGTCAGCAGGTCCTGCGTGCGCTGGCGGACATAGAACAGCGCGGTTTCCTTGATCGCCTTGGCCTTGGCCGGATCGGTCATCTCCAGCTCGGCAGCCTTGGCCTCGAGCCGCGCGTCGAGCGTCTTGGAGACATGGATCATCTGCTCGAGCTTGCCCATCGCCGCCCACAGATTCTGCCGCTCCACATCGATCGCGGCATTGTCCATCAGCAACTCGTCCTTGCCGCTCTGCAGGCTGCCCAAGATCGACTGGATATGCCCCTGGCTCGACTTGTAGCTGTCGAAATAGTCGCGCATCTTGTTGCCGAAGGGGATGATGCCGAAAATCTTCTTGCGGGTGAACAGGTCGCCCTTCTTGCCGGGGTCGAGATCCTCGACCGTTCGGCGAAGCTGCGCCAGGTTCGCGCCGACCGAATTGTCATTGTCCATCGCGCGCACGGGCCGGTCGAGAAAACGGTTCGACTGGCCCGCCGCATCGGTGATTTCCTTGCGGCCCATATTGGTGATCTGATCGACGCGCTTGCCGAATTCGGGCGAGTTGACGTCCTGCGCGACCAGATCGCTGATGAAGCCGTCGACCTTCTCGTCGAGCTTGGATTTCACCTCTTCGGACACGGGCACCAGCCCGGTGGCCTCGGCTGCGGTGACGACAGGCACCGGATCGGGCGCCTCCAGCGTCAGTTTCTTGTCCGCAATCGCAGTTTGCGTCGCCATGGCCTTGCGCTCCCGTTCGCTCTTGTTCCCTAAAATGAGGGGAGATGCCCTTGAGGGCAAGAGATAAGTGTTACTGTGTTAAGATAACAATACAGCCGTAAAGTGCAAGGGAAATGGCGGCTGGGGACGGGGTCGAAATCCACGCCCCCTGCGATCCTTGCATCTGGCTTGATAATAGTTGATAACATACGAGGACAAGGAGGCTGTGCGCATGATCAGTGCCGATCTGGGTCAGACGCTGGAGAGCTTCGTCGCCTCGCTGGTGGAACAGGGCCGTTACAATTCCAAAAGCGAGGTGCTGCGCGAAGGTGTCCGCCTGATTCAGGAGCGAGAGGCACGGCTGGCCGCGCTCGACATCGCGATTGCCCAGGGGCTGGAGGATGCCAATGCAGGCAAGCTCAAACTGGCCGATGAAGTATTTGCCCGGCTGGAAGCGCGCTACGGCGCGATGCCGGACCGCCAGGTATGAAAGTGCTTCTGTCGTCTGCGGCAGAAAGCGATCTTGAAGCCATTGCCGACCATATCGCTGCAGACAGCCCCAGCCATGCGCTGGCCTTTATCCGCACGCTGCGGGCAAAGTGCGCGGATATCGCCAATTTCCCGCGCCGCTTTCCGGCCGTGGAGCGCTATGCGCGTGAGGCCGTGCGGCGGCGCGTGCATGGAATACCTGATTTTCTACCGGATCGATGCAGACGCCATCACGATCCTGCGCATCATCAACGGAGCGCAGGACCATGATGGCGATCTCGATTGATGGGTGGCCGCAGCTACACCCCCATGTCCCATAATGCGACACATATGGCCGCGACGATCGCGAAGATCGCGATAAGGATCGCGATTTCCGACGGCGAGCTGCCCAGCGCGCGGGCATTGGCTTGCTCGAAGGCGGCGATGCGGTAGCGCAGCGACTCGTCGCTCTTCAGCAGGCCGATGTCGAGCACCGGTGCGGTGCGCAGATAGCGCACGATCTCGTCGCGCTCGGACGCGGTGATATCGGGATAGCGCTTGAACAGCGATTTCATGCGCTTGCGCAGCGCTTCGTTGTCGGTGGCGGGCGCATCGCCCTGTTGCTTGATGTCTTGCATGGATTGTCTTTCGTGATGTCGGTGGGCCGGGCGCGCGGTCAGCTGCCGTGGAGCAGGTCGACCATGCGGCGTGCGGTTTCCTGTTCGGCGCGGACGATGTGGCGCACGCCCAGACGGGCGAGATGCGCATATTCATCCTCGGAATGGGCGCGGGCGATGACCTTGAGATCGGGGTTCAGCGATCGGGCGCGTTGGTGGATCGCGCCGGCCTCATAGCCTTCGGGAATGGCGAGGATCAGTGCGCTGGCGCGGCCGATCCCGGCCTTTTCCAGGATGCCATTGTCCACGGCATCGCCGCGCACGGTGGCAAGCCCATCGGCCTGCGCCTTGGCAAGCTTGTCGGGATTGTCCTCGATCACCACCAGGCTGCCTGGCTCCTGCTGCAGCGCGGCGGCGACATGCTGGCCCACCCGGCCATGGCCGATGATGACGATATGGCCGCCCGCCGGGCCCTGGCCGGATAGCGCATCGGCATCGGAAAAGCGCTGCTGCATCCGCATCACCCAGCTGAACAGGAAGGGGTTGACGAAGATGGAGATGATCGCGCCCGCCAGGATCAGGTCGCGCGCCTCTGCGGGCAGGACCCCCAGGCTGGTGCCCAGGCTTGCCAGGATGAACGAGAATTCGCCGATCTGCGCCAGGCTGCACGCGATGGTCAGGCTGGTGCGGTGCGATTTGCGGAACATCCGCGCGATGCCATAGGCCGCGATCGACTTGCCGATGATGATGATCGCCACCGTCGCCAGCAGCGGCAGCGGCTGCTGGACCAGCACATGGGGGTTGAACAGCATGCCGACCGAAACGAAGAACAGCACCGCAAACGCATCGCGCAGCGGCAGCGTCTCTTCCGCCGCGCGGCGGCTGAGCGTGGTTTCGCCCAGGATCATCCCGGCAAAGAATGCGCCCAGGGCAAGGCTCACCTCGAACACGAAGGCCGCGCCAAAGGCGACCCCCAGCGCGATGGCAAGCACCGCGAGGCGGAACAGCTCGCGCGATCCGGTATGCACCACCCAGTGCAGCACATGCGGGATCACGCGGCGGCCGATGACCAGCATGAACATGACGAACCCTGCGACCTTGAACAGCGTGGCGGCCATCGGCTGGGCGATGGACATCAGGTCCGCCCCTTCCGGATTGGTCGCGATGCGCGCCAGCGGTGGCAGCATCACCAGCGCCAGCACCATCACGATGTCTTCGACGATCAGCCAGCCGATGGCGATCTGGCCGCGTTCGGTCTCGACCAGGTTGCGCACCTGCAAGGCGCGCAGCAGCACCACGGTGCTGGCGACCGACAGGGCAAGGCCGAAGATGAAGCCGGCGATCGGCGTCCATCCCATCGCCCAGGACAGGCCCATGCCCAACGCAGTGGCGGTCGCGATCTGGACGAGCGCACCGGGTATGGCGATCGCCTTTACCGCCATCAGGTCGCGCAGTGAAAAGTGCAGGCCGACGCCGAACATCAGCAGGATGACGCCGATTTCGGCAAGTTCATTGGCCAGCTTGCCATCGGCGACAAAGCCGGGGGTGAACGGGCCAACCAGGACTCCGGCGAGCAGATAGCCGGCAATGGGGGATATCTTGAGCCTCTGGGCCAGCGCGCCCATCAGGAACGCGACGACCAGACCGGCAACGATGGTGCCGATCAGCGGGGTGGCATGATGCATGATCTGATCTCTCGGGATGAGAGGGATGGTCGCGGGCAGCACGCTGTCTCCGCCTCAGGCGGGGAGCGGCTGGCCCGGGCGATCAGTCGCGACGTCGATGCGGCACAGGCTCAGGCCTGCGGGCTATTCCGGAGATGTTGGGGGTGCAGAAGACGCCGCGCGAAGATCAGGCGCGGGCGGGCGGGGCGCGCGGACCCGATCCCGGGCGCGCGGCTGCAGGCAGATCGGGGAACAGGGGCGATGCCGTGTGCAGCGGCCGATAGGGCTCGCCCAGTGCTGCTGCAGCCAGGGCGGCAGGCGCGATGATGTGAAACCGCCCGGCATCGCCGCCATCAAGCGCCGGTTTGGGCACATCGTCGACGGGCGCGGCAAAGGAAAACTGTTCGCTTTCCTCGCGGCTCAGCGCCACCTGCGTGGTTGCGGGGTTGAAGGCTGAGCCCACCGTCTGGGTGGAGGGTATCGATCCGGGCAGCAGCGCGCTTGCCAGAGCGATGAACAGCGCGATGATGATGCCGCTCACCCAGGCATGCCGAGGGCGCGCCGCAACGGGAGGCAGGGC
Organism: Blastomonas sp. SL216; assembly: GCA_026625625.1. NCBI lineage: Bacteria > Pseudomonadati > Pseudomonadota > Alphaproteobacteria > Sphingomonadales > Blastomonadaceae > Blastomonas > Blastomonas sp. SL216. Next base: position 2,710,606 of record CP113055.1, on the reverse strand, counting down.
CATCAACGGCTGAGAGGAGGGCGCAATCGGCGGCATATCCCTGTGATATAGGGACGCGGGGGCCAGCGGTAAACCCGCCGACCCGCAGGCTGCCGCGATCAGGCCGCCAGTTCGTAGGGCTGGATCTCGCCCGAGAGATACAGGTTGCGGGCCTTGGCGCGGCTCAATTTGCCCGACGAGGTGCGCGGCAGCGTGCGTGGCGGCACCAGTTCGATCACGCAGTTCATGCCGGTGATCGAACGCACCTTTTCGCGGATTTCGTCGCGCAGACGGCGTCGTTCGGCCTCGTCGGTGGTGCGGCACTGGACCAGCACGGCGGGTGCCTCTTCACCTGCAGGCGTGGTGATCGAGAAGGCGGCAATGTCGCCGGACTTGAACCCGGGCAGCTGCTCCACCGCCCATTCGATGTCCTGCGGCCAGTGGTTCTTGCCGTTGATGATGATCATGTCCTTGGCGCGGCCGACAATGTACAGATAGCCATCGACCATATAGCCCATGTCGCCGGTATCCAGCCAGCCATCGACCAGGCACGCCTCGGTCGCCTCGGGATCCCGGAAATAGCTGTGCATGATCGAGGGACCAGCGGTCCACACCTTGCCGATTTCGCGGTCAGCGAGCACGCGGCCATCGCCATCGCGGATCTCGATCGACATGCCCCGGCACGCCTTGCCGCAATTGACGATCGAGCGGTACCGCTTGGGCTTGCTGGCATCGACCGGCGCGCCCGACAGGCGCTGTTCCTCGACCAGATCGACGACAATGCCTTCGCCCGGCGGCATCAGCGTCACCGCCAGCGTCGCTTCAGCCAGGCCATAGCTGGGCAGGAAGGCACTCGCCTTGAAGCCCGCAGGAGCAAACGCGTTGACGAACGCCTGCATGACATCGGGGCGGATCATGTCCGCGCCATTGCCCGCGAGCCGCCAGCGCGACAGGTCGAAGCGTTCCTCGACCCGCGACTGGCTGCCGATGCGGCGCGCGCAGATGTCATAGCCGAAGGTCGGCGAATAGCTGCACGAGGTGCCGGGGTTGCGGCTGATCAGGTCGAGCCAGGCTAGCGGACGGCGCGCGAAATCCTCGGTCTTCAGATAATCGGTCGAGACCTGATTGGCGACCATCGACAGCATGCAGCCGACTAGGCCCATGTCATGGTACCAGGGCAGCCACGAGATGCAGCGGTCGGTCTCGCACACGTGCATGCCGTGCGAATGCGCCGCCAGATTGCTCAGCAGCGCGGCATGGGTGACTGCCACGCCGTGCGGGAAGCGGGTCGATCCGCTCGAATATTGCAGATAGCAGATATCTTCGGGGCTGGCGCTCGGCAGATCGGTTTGCGGAGCGGCTTCGGCTGCGAAGCTCTCCCAATCCACGCCCTCGACACCGCAGCGCTTGGCCGCCTCGCCACCCATTTCCGCCAGTTCGGCAGGGTAGAACAGAAATTTGGGATCGCTGGAGCGCAGCTGGACGCTGAGCTGCTCGACATAGCTTTCCTTGCCGCCAAAGCTGGTGGGCAGCGGCAGCGGGACCGGCCAGGCCCCGGCATAGACCGCGCCGAAGAACAGCGAGGCGAATTCCGCGCCGGTTTCGGCGACGATCGCGATCCGATCTTCCGGCTTCACGCCGCGTGCCATCAGCCGCAGCGCATGCGCCAGCGCGTCGGTGCGCAGTTCGCTATAGGGATAGGGCCGCACCAGCGTGCCGCGCGGATCGTGGAAGTTGAACCCGCGTTGCCCAAGCGCCGCGTAATCGAGCGCATCGCCCAGCGTCGCGAAATCGGCGAACCGGCGCTCAAGCGCATCGGCGGTGGGAGTCGGCTGCAATTGCATCATGCGTATTAACCCGTTGCTTTCCTCTGCGCGCGCCGGATTTCCGGTCTGTCGCGTTGCAGGGGCAGGACCCGCTAGCGTCTGCCCTTGCTGTCATGGCCCGGGGATGAACCAGCTTCATCCCACAATGCCCCATTTCGGCTCTAGCCGATGAGAAGCGTTCTAAATTCGACCCGACTGTGGCACAAAAATGGCGCATGACCCCTCCCGATCGCCAACGCAAGCGCGAAAAACGCCCGCCCAAGCCGCTCGACGAGCAGACGCTGAAGGATCTGGCGCTGCATTATCTGGGGCGATTTGCGACCACACGGGCGCGGCTGGTGCACTATCTGCAGCGCAAGGTGCGCGAGCGCGGCTGGGCCGGTGAACGCCCACCCGATTGCGAGGCGATCGCCGATCGCTGCGCCGAGCTTGGCTATGTCGACGATGCCGGATTTGCCGCGATGAAGAGCGGCGCGCTGCTGCGCCGGGGCTATGGCGCGCGGCGGGTGGAGCAGGCCCTGGTCGCAGCCGGTGTCGGCGAGGCGGAGCGCGCACCCGCGCGTGAGGCGGGGCGGGATCAGGCTGGTGCGGCCGCGCTGGCCTTTGCCCGGCGCAAGCGCATCGGCCCGTTCGCCACAGGGCCTGCCGATCCCGACCGCAGGCAGAAGCAATTGCAGGCGTTTATCCGCGCCGGCCATGATTTTGCGCTCGCCCGCGCCCTTGTTTTCGCCGATAGCATGGAGGAGATAGCGGGGCTGGACGAGCAATTCGGGAGAGACCAATGGTGACGAGATTCTGCGGGGCGATGCTGGCGACGCTGGCGCTGGTGGCGTGCAATGCCTCTGCGCCCAGCGATGCGGTGGCGCAGCGCCCGGCGGCTGAAAAGGCTGCCCTGTCGCCTGCCGGGCTCGATCTGGTGCCGCTGACCATCAAGAGCGGCGGCAAGACGCACAGCTTTACCGTCGAGATGGCGCGCAGCTCGCAGGAACAGGCGCAGGGCCTGATGTTCCGCACCGAGCTTGCCCCCGATGCGGGCATGCTCTTTCCCTTCCCGACGCCCAAGCCCGCCAGCTTCTGGATGAAGAACACCGTCATCCCGCTCGATCTGCTGTTCGTGCGCGCCGATGGCACCGTCGAGAGCATCGCTGCCAATGCGGTGCCCTATTCGCTCGACCCGATCAGCTCGGGCGAACCGGTCGCTGCGGTGCTGGAAATTGCCGGCGGCCGGGCTGCCGAGCTGGGGATCAAGCCCGGCGATACCGTCACCTGGCGCGACAAGCGCTGAGGGCGGCATGGCGGCGCGCAAACGGGGCATTCTCGCCCGCCTGATCGCTTGGGTATTCAAGCTGATCTTCGGCTTTGTCCTGCTGTCGCTGGTGATGGTGGCGCTCTATCGCTTCGTGCCGCCGCCCACGACCATCACCATGCTCACCGACAGCAATGGCGCGACGCGCGACTGGACCCCGCTCGACCGGATCGACCGCAACATGGTCTCTGCCGCGATCGCTGCCGAGGACGGCAAGTTCTGCACGCATAACGGCTTTGATACCAAGGCAATCGAGGATGCGATGCGGCGCAACATGCAGGGCGGGCGCATCCGGGGCGGATCGACGATCAGCCAGCAGACGGCCAAGAACGTGTTCCTCTGGCAGAATGGCGGCTTTTTCCGCAAGGGTCTGGAGGCCTGGTTCACCGTGCTGATCGAGGCGATCTGGGGCAAGCGCCGGATCATGGAGGTGTATCTCAACGTCGCCGAAACCGGCATCGGCACCTATGGCGTCGAAGCGGGGGCTGAACGCTATTTCGGCAAGGGTGCCGCGTCGCTCAGCCGCGATCAGGCCGCGCGCATGGCCGCTGCGCTGCCGCTGCCCAAGAAGCGATCGGTCAAGAACCCCAGCGGCTTCGTGCGCCGCTATGGCAACAACATCGCGCGCCGCATCCGCATCGTCCAGCGCGACGGCCTGGATGCTTGCGCGCGGCCTTGAGACACTGCCGGCTTGGGCGATTATCTCAACAGGCTTTTGAAAATCATGAATAGCGATTCCACACTCAGATTGCCGTCATTTTTCAGGTAGACGCAAACGGTGTACACATATTCAAAATCTACTGTCTGCGGGGTGCCCGGAACATACATGCGGCAGATTTCGAACGCGATCTGAAAGCCGAGAAACTCATTGTGATATTCGTTGAAGAAGCGCGCGAAGAACAATGCGTCTTCCGCATCGTGATAGGTGATGCCAATGGGTGTTGAATTGGTGTCTATGTCTTCTAGCTCTGGATCGAAACAGATGCCGGTGATGGGCTGACTCGAATAAATCGCATGGAGCAGCGCCCCGGCACGCTTGAAATGGTCAGGATCACCTGATTCCAGGATAACGGCAAACCTCCCGATGCCCTGAATATACTGATCATAGGCATAGCTCAGCCGTGCCTGGTCGATCGTGACGCTACATTTGGCCAAAGATTGCAGTTCATCAGGGGCTGCCGAAAAATGGTTGCCCACAAATTCAGTGAAGAATGCTTCGGATTCTTCTAGCTGTCGGAAAATATTGGGATATTCGCCTGGATCGTCGGCATAGGTCATCACAGATTACGCCACATAAAAATAAAGCCCCCTGACCGGTGGTCAGGGGGCATGTATGTGAAGAGAAAATCTTACTTCGTAAAGGTCTTTTTCACCATTGCGAAAAGTGTGTTCTCAAAAGAGCGCACCGGCTTCCCGAGGCTGTTGTTCGGATACATACGCACCGCGCCGCGGCTGGCCGTCATGACGCCCTCTTTGTGTTTCGTAAGTGTCATGTCGCTATTCCTTATACTCTATCCATCGAACCGCCAAAGGCCAGACCCTGACCCTCGCTGTCCTTGCCCCCGACGTGCCAGACACGCCACCCTTTTGCCGACAGTTGTTGTCAGGGCCGACGGCACACCCTTGTCCTTACCCATCTGATCATCGTTCTGACGCCGCAGGCAGTCAGAATCACACACGCAACAGTCTCCCATCCGCCGTGCCGGTTCTGACCGAAGCTAGGCGAGATTGGTTACTGCTTCCTCTATGTGGAACCAGAATTTTACGCGGCTGCAATATGATTGCGAAGGAGCGCCAAATCAACCGCCAATAGGACCAGTTGCTAAAATTCTTAGATAAACTGCTTGTGCTTTGTTTTCTTTGGCGAATGTGAAGGCAAGGCCTGTTCAATACAAAGGCCGATGAACCCTTGGGTTGGTCCCAAGTTACCAGACTGACGTGTTCACAGGCGAATCACTGATGGTTTTATGCGGATGCAATTCGTTATGGCAATGACGATCACCGCACCTGCCGCTTCTCCAGCTTTCGCGCCAATGTCCGCCGGTGCATGCCCAGCCGCCGTGCGGTTTCGGAGACGTTGAAGCCGGTATCGACCAGCGTCTGGTGGATATGCTCCCATTCGACCGTCTTGATCGACGACTGGCGGGTGTCGAGCGCGGTGTCGGCATCGCCTTCGGTGCGCGCGAAGGCGGCTTCGATATCGTCGGTGTTCGATGGCTTGGCGAGATAATGGTCGGCGCCCAGCTTTATCGCCTCGACAGCGGTGGCGATGCTCGCAAAGCCGGTCAGCACCACGATGCGCGCGAGAGGCGCTGCTGCACGCACCGCCGGAACGCAGGTCAGGCCCGAGGCGCTTCCCGCCAGCTTGAGGTCGATCACCGCGTGCGTGGGCACCAGCCCCTCGTCCAGCAGCAGCTTGAGGCCATCGTGGCTCGATGCAGAAGACACGGTATAGCCGCGCCGCTCGAACGACCGGCGGAGCGTTCGGGCGAAGGTTTCGTCATCCTCGACGATCAGCAAATGACGGTCCGTGGTCATGTCCGCACTCCGGCTGGATAGGCGATGGCGTCCAATGGCAGCCATATGGTGACTTCTGCCCCGCCATGCTCGCGATTGCCCGCACGCACCTCTCCGCCCAGCTTGCGCATCACGTTGACCAGCAGAAACAGGCCAAGTCCGCCGCCGGGCTTGCCCTTGGTCGACCGGTACGGCTTGCCCAGGCCCTCCAGGATTTCGGGGGCAAAGCCCGGCCCCTTGTCGATCACCGTGAGCTCCAGCGCATCGCCCTGGCGCGCGGCGCGGATGCTCACCCATTGCGGCGAGACATCGACCGCATTGTCGATGACATTGCCGATCACCTGGCGCAGCGCAGGGTCGGAGACGATCGCGACATCCTGGCCGAACCGGTCGTGATATTCGAGCGTGTCGAGCCCGCGCGTCACCCGCCATTCGTCGGCGATATCGCGCAGGAACGCGCGCATCGTGGTGCGCTCGGGCGCTTCGCCGCGCGCCTCGCCTGCCGACATCAGGATGCCGCTGACGATCGTCTTGCAGCGCTGCACCGCATTTTCCATGTCGTCGAGATCGGCGGAAAGATCGGCCACGGCCTCCAGTTCGGGCATCGCGCGAAAGTCGTTGACCAGCACCGACAGCGTGGCGAGCGGCGTGCCCAGTTCGTGCGCCGCGCCCGAGGCGAGCAGGCCCATGCGCACGATATGGTCCTCTTCCGCCGCGCGCTGGCGGATCGCGGCGAGCGCGGCATCGCGTTCGCGCAAGTTTCGGGCGATCCGGGTGACGAAGGCGACCAGCAACACCGCGATCAGCCCGAAGCACACGAAGCTGCCCTGCAGGTACAGGCTGAATTCCTCGTCCTGCAATTCGGGCGGCAGGGTGAGCGGCACGGGATCGATCGCCAGCACTGCGAGCGCGCCGAGCGATGCGGCAACCATCGCCCAGGACGCGGCGGGCCGCAGCACCATCGCGCCGATCACCACCTGCAGCAGGAACAGGGCCGCGAACGGATTGGCGAGGCCGCCGGTGAAATGCAGCTGCCAGGTCAGCGCCGCGATATCGAACATCAAGGCCGTGAACAGCGCATATTCCAGCCCCGCATCGAACCGGTGGAGCATGTACAGCGTGACGATGTTGATGAACACGAGCAGCGAGATGGCGGCGATCAGCGGCGCCAGCGGCAGCGCGATGTCCATCGGCCCGTGGACGAGCAGGATGGTGAACAGCTGGCCGCCGACAGCCAGCCAGCGCAGCTGGATGAGCAGCGCCATGTTGCGCCGTACGGCATCGGTGACCTGGGGTGCGGCGGTGGGGATCATCGCCGCTGCCATACCAGCTTTGCGCCGAACAGGCACCCAAGCGCGAGCGCCAGCCAGGTAAGGGCATAGACGGCGTGATTGTCGCTGAAGCGGATCACGGTCAGCCCGCCGACCGGATAGCCGCCCGCATTGGGCGCGGCATCGGCATCGATGAAATAGGGCGCGGTGCGATCCAGGCGTCGCGCGGCAGCGATCGCAGCAATATCGCGCGAATACCAGCGGTTAGCCTTGGCGTCGTTGGAGCGCAGAAAGCCGCCCTCGGGCTCGGTGATGCGCAGCAGGCCAGTGACGGTGACCGGTGCCGATGAAATGCCTTGCACCCGCGTCTTCGGGTCGCGTTTTTCGGGAGGCACGAAGCCGCGATTGACGAGCACCGTGAAGCGATCGCCCACCAGCGGGGTGAGCACCCAATAGCCGCCGCCGCGCTCGGTCACCGCCTGGACCAGCGTCTCGCGGTCATGGGCAAAGCGCCCGGTGATGGTCACGCGCCGATAGGCATCGCGATCCTGGCTGATGCGCGGCCAGGTGGCGGGGCCGGGCGCGGGCACCGGCGCTGCGGTGCTGCGGCTCTCCACCGCCTCGATCAGTGCATGTTTCCACGCGCGCCGCTGGACCTGCCAGGCGCTCAGGGCAAAGCCGGTCAGCGCAAGGGCCAGCAGCGCAACGACCAGCACGACCCGCGCGGCTGGCCGGGCCCGGGTCACGGGATCTGGCTCATCTCTTCATGCGCCTGCGGCATCATGTTGCTGTTGAGATGGCTCATCACCCAGAGCGAGCCCGACAGCATGATGCCGACGACGATGATCGTGAACACCAGCGAGGTGATCGACCAGCCGCCTTCGGCCTTGGGGCTCATGTGCAGGAAATAGACCATGTGGACGACGATCTGCACCACGGCAAAGCCCATGATCGTCACCGCCGTGACGGCAGGCGACAGCGCGCCTGTCATCACCAGCGCGAAGGGAATGGCGGTGAGGACAACCGATAGCACGAAGCCGGTGGCATAATCGCGGAAGCTGGCGTGCGGGATCTCGATGCCGTGGCTGTCGTGCTCGACCTGTTCGGCGTGCGTGTTGGCGCTCATCACAGCATTCCCATCAGATAGACAAAGGTGAACACGCCGATCCAGATCACGTCGAGAAAGTGCCAGAACAGGCTGAGGCACGCAACGCGGCGCTGGTTGGCGGGGTTGAGGCCATGGCGGCCCAGCTGCACGATCAGCGTCACCAGCCAGATGAGGCCGAAGGTGACGTGCAGGCCGTGCGTTCCGACCAGCGTGAAGAAGGCCGAGAGGAACGCGCTGCGCTGCGGGGTCGCGCCGATATGGATGAGGTGCGAGAATTCGTACAGCTCGATGGCAAGGAACGCCGCGCCGAACAATCCGGTCACCGCCAGCCACATCTGCGTGTGGCGCAGGTTCCTGCCCTGCATCGCGATCATCGCAAAGCCATAGGTGATCGACGAGAACAGCAGCATCGCGGTGTTGAGCGCGATGAGGTTCAGGTCGAACAGGTCCTTGGGACCGGGACCGGCGGCGAAATTGCCGCCCAGCACCGCATAACAGGCAAACAGAATCGCAAAGATGAGGCAGTCGCTCATCAGATAGATCCAGAAGCCCAGCATGGTGCTGTGCCCTTCGGGGTGCGGATGCTCGTCGATCTCGTAATAGACCGGTGCGTCACCGCCCGCCGCGATCGTTGTGGTTGCGCTTGTCATGGCGTCAGGCTCCCGCGCTGGCGAGCAGGCGCGCCCGCTTCGCTTCGGTCGCGGCGACCTCGGCTGCCGGGATGTGGAAATCGCGCTTGTAGTTGAAGGTGTGGATGATCGCGGTGGCGATCAGCGCCGCAAAACTCGCGCCCGCCAGCCACCAGATATGCCACACCAGGGCAAAGCCGCACACGGTGCTGATGCCCGCCAGGATGATCCCCGCGCCGGTGTTGCTCGGCATGTGGATGTCCTTGTAGCCATCGGCAGGGTGCTCCACGCCCGCCGCCTTCATGTCGTACCAGGCATCGAGCGCATGGATACGCGGAGTGAAGGCGAAATTATAGTCGGGCGGGGGCGAGCTGGTCGCCCATTCGAGCGTGCGGCCGTTCCACGGGTCGCCCGTCGTCTCGGCGAGCGCCTCGCGCTTCCAGATGCTGACCGCGAACTGGATGAGCATCGCGGCGATCCCGGCGGCGATCATGAATGCGCCGACAGCGGCGATGGCGAACCAGATCTGCAAGCTGGGGTCATCGAACACCCGCATGCGGCGCGTGACGCCCATCAGGCCCAGAACATAGAGCGGCGCAAACGCGACCCAGAAGCCGGGGACCCAGCACCAGAAGCTGACCTTGCCCCAGAACGGATCGAGCTTGAAGCCGAACGCCTTGGGCCACCAGTAGTTGATCGCCGCGAAGATGCCGAACAGCACGCCGCCGATGATCACGTTATGGAAATGCGCGATCAGGAACAGCGAGTTGTGCAGCACGAAATCGGCAGGCGGCACCGCGAGCAGCACGCCGGTCATGCCGCCGATGGTGAAGGTGAGCATGAACGCCACCGTCCACATCATCGGCAGCTCGTAGCGGATGCGGCCGCGGTACATGGTGAACAGCCAGTTGAACAGCTTGGCGCCCGTCGGGATCGAGATCACCATCGTGGTGATGCCGAAGAAGCTGTTGACCGACGCGCCCGAGCCCATGGTGAAGAAGTGGTGCAGCCACACGACATAGCTCAGGATCGTGATCACGATCGTCGCATAGACCATCGAGGTATAGCCGAAGAGCTTCTTGCCCGAGAAGGTCGAGGTGACCTCGCTGAACACGCCGAACAGCGGCAGGATGAGGATGTACACCTCCGGGTGGCCCCAGATCCAGATCAGGTTGACGTACATCATCGACGACCCGCCAAAGTCGTTGGTGAAGAAATTGGTGCCGACATAGCGGTCGAGCGTCAGCAGCGCGAGCACGGCGGTGAGCACCGGGAAGCTCGCCACGATCAGGATGTTGGCGCACAAGGACGTCCAGGTGAACACCGGCATCTTCATCAGGCCCATGCCCGGCGCGCGCATCTTGAGGATCGTGACGATCAGGTTGATGCCCGACAGGGTCGTGCCGACGCCCGCGATCTGCAGCGCCCAGATATAGTAATCCACCCCGACGCTGGGGCTGTAGGCGATGCCCGATAGTGGTGGATAGGCGAGCCATCCGGTCGCGGCGAATTCGCCGACGAACAGCGATGCCATGGTCAGCACCGCGCCCGATGTGGTCATCCAGAAGCTGAAATTGTTGAGGAATGGGAAGGAGACGTCGCGCGCGCCGATCTGCAGCGGCACGACATAGTTCATGAGGCCCGTGATGAACGGCATCGCCACGAAGAAGATCATGATCACGCCATGCGCGGTGAAGATCTGGTCGTAATGGTGCGAATTCAGATAACCTTCGGACCCGCCGAACGCCATGACCTGCTGCAGCCGCATCATGATCGCATCGGCAAAGCCGCGCAGGAACATGACGAGGCCCAGGATCATGTACATGATCCCGATCTTCTTGTGGTCGACGGTGGTGAACCACTCCTTCCACAGATAGCCCCACAATCTGTAGCGCGTGACCAGCGCGAACAGGCCGATGCCGCCGATGATGACGACAACCATCGTCGAGAGCACGATGGGGTCGTGCGGCAGCGAATTCCACGAGAGCTTGCCGAGCAGGAAGCTCGGCTCGGCAGCGGAGGTCGAGGGGACGGCGTTCGCGGTCATGATGCGGGGTCCATATTGCTGACCTGGGTCAGTTCGGCCGGCTTGGGGGTGGCGGTGCGCGTGCGGAAGCGCGGTCCGCCAGGACGGGGAAGGCCTGCTCCGGTCAGGGTGGCGAGGTCGATGACACGATCCTCGATCCGGGCCAGGCTGGCACCGAGCAGCTCGGGATTGGTGCAGTTTTCGGCGATATAGCGGTCGCTGGCGGTCTCGCCGGTGCCGCGTGCGGCGAACTTGTCATAGGACAGCTGGCGCACATTGTGCAGGCCAGCCAGGCCCATGCCGCCACGCGCGTCGATCGCCATCATGTCGTGCATGCACATCTTGCCCGGCTCTGCGCACAGGTTGACGATGCGGTCGAACAGATCGGCCTCTACGCTGGCATAGCGGCGCACCGGCTCCTTCTCGCTCGGGCGTTCGAGCTTGAGATAGGCGGCGCGGTCGAGCGTCTGGCCGGCCTTGCGCGCCTTGGCGGCCCATTGCTCGAAGCCCTGCGCCGTCATGCTGCGCACGCCAAAGCGCATGTTCGAAAAGCCCGCGCCCGAATAATTGGCGGAAAATCCCTCGAAATTGCCGGTTTTGTTGAACACCGCGTGCAGCTTCGTCTCCATGCCGGGCATCGCATAGATCTGCCCGGCCATGGCGGGGACATAGAAGCTGTTCATCACCGAGGAGGAGGAAATGCGGAACTTGAGCGGGCGGCCTTCGGGCACGGCCAGCTCGTTCACCGTCGCCACGCCCTGTTCGGGATAGATGAACAGCCATTTCCAGTGCAGTGCCACGACCTGCACCTCGAGCGGCTTGTCCTTTGCAGTCACCGCCTGTCCGGGCGCGGTGCGGGCGAGCGGGCGATAGGGGTCGAGCAGATGCGTGCCGACCCAGGTCACCGCGCCCAGACAGATGATGATCAGCAGCGGGATCGCCCAGATGGCGAGCTCGAGCTGAGTCGAATGGTCCCAATCGGGCTTGTAGGTCGCAGCCTCATTGGCCGCGCGATATTTCCAGGCAAACCAGCCGGTCAGCGCCATCACCGGCACGATGATGATCAGCATCAGCAGCGTCGAGATGACGACCAGATCGCCCTGCTGCTGCGCGACATCGCCCGCCGGGTCGAGCACGACCATGTTGCATCCGCCCAGCAGCGGCAACAGGCAGGCGGCGGCGATCCAGCGGCTGGGGCGCAGGTGTGTCACGGACAGACTGGTCATGGGCAGACGAGTGATGGAACTTGGCATGACTGTCCAATTAGACCTGCCTGCCACGCGCGCACATAGGACATTTTGTCCAAGTGCATTGATCTGGATCAAAGATGCATAAGGCGCGTGTAGAATTCCGCCCGAACCAGCCTGTAAGGAAATGCCCATGGTGGCCAACACCGTCCCCACGACCGAGGCCGAACGCGACGCGCGTGCGATCAATGACGATGGCCATTCGGTGGGGCCGGGCGAGATCGCGATCGGCGTGGTCATCGGCCGCACATCCGAGTTTTTCGACTTTTTCGTCTATGCCATCGCCTCGGTGCTGGTCTTTCCCAAGCTGGTCTTCCCCTATCTCGACCCGGTCGAAGGGACGCTCTGGTCGTTCGCCATCTTTGCGCTCGCCTTTGTCGCACGCCCGGCGGGGACATTGATCTTCACCGCGGTCGACCGCGCCTATGGCCGCGGGGCCAAGCTCACCATCGCCTTGTTCCTGCTCGGCGGATCGACCGCAGCAATTGCCTTCCTTCCCGGCCATGCGACGATCGGGATCGGCTCGGCGCTGCTGCTCGCGCTGTTCCGCATGGGCCAGGGCGTGGCTCTAGGCGGGTCCTGGGATGGCCTGGCCTCGCTGCTCGCGCTGAACGCACCCAAGGACAAGCGCGGCTGGTATGCGATGATCCCGCAGCTCGGCGCGCCGTTCGGCCTGATCGTCGCCAGCCTGCTGTTTGCGTTTCTCATCGGGGCGCTGCCGGCGCAGGACTTCCTCGAATGGGGCTGGCGCTATCCGTTCTTCGTCGCCTTTGCGATCAATGTCGTTGCGCTGTTCGCGCGGCTGCGCATCGTGGTGACGCCCGAATATACCGAGCTTTTCGAAAGCCAGACGCTCCAGCCCGAACCGGTGCTGTCGACGGTGCGCAGCGAGTGGAAGATCATCGTGCTGGGTGCCTTCGCCCCGCTGGCAAGCTTTGCCATGTTCCACATGGTCACGGTCTATCCGCTGAGCTGGGTGTTCCTGTTCACCGATGAATCGCCGGTGCGCTTCCTGCTGATCGAGGCCTTTGCAGCCGCGCTGGGCGTGCTTGCCATCCTCGCCTCGGGCAAGCTGGCCGACGCCTATGGCCGCCGCAACCTGCTGGGCGCCACCGCTGTCGCCATCGCCGCGTTCAGCGGCTTCGCCCCGCAGCTGCTCGATGCGGGCGGCGCGGGCGAGGCGGCATTCATGTTCGGCGGGTTCATCCTGCTCGGTCTCGCCTTCGGCCAGTCCTCGGGCGCCTTGTCCTCGTTCTTCCCGTTGAAGCACCGCTATACCGGCTCGGCGCTGACATCGGATCTCGCCTGGCTGTTTGGCGCGGGCTTCGCGCCGATGGTCGCGCTCTGGCTCTCGGCCAATTACGGGCTGCTGGCCGCGGGCGCCTATCTGCTCTCCGGCGCGCTGGCGACTCTGATCGCCTTGTGGTTCAACCGCGAACTCGGCCAGCAGCAATAGGCGCTGGTCGAATGTTCGTCCCGTTCGATCCCGACTGGCCGCCGTTCGATCCGCCCCGCCGTGCGCCGCCACCGCCGCCCCGCCGGTTGAACCCCGCGCAGGAAAAGCGGCTTTTGCAGCTGGTCGGCCTCAACCTGGTGCTGATGGTCGTCGCGCCCATCGGCGGCGCAACGGTGATCGGCGCATTGCTTGGCTGGTGGGGTTGAGCGTCTGGACGAATGTCCAGTCCCGGTTGCTGCCGCCGATCATGACTGTTCTACAGCTCTGCGAGTGCACGGACCCTGTCGGTGCCGCAGCAGGAGTATCGCGCATGCACCACCGTTTCTCCCACCCCGTCCTGGCAGCGCTGATCTCGCTGGGCCTGGCCGGCGCACCGCTCTGCGCCCAGAGCGCACAGCCGGGCAAGAAGCGCACCGCCACGGCAGGCAAGATCGACGATTTCACCTTCCTCTATTCGGTGCAGAACCAGGTGCCGAGCTGCGCGGCCCGGTTGGTCGATGCGCAAGGCAAGGCGGTATCGTTCACGGTGCGCAACGGTACCAAGGGCAAGGTCTACGCGGTGGTGCTGCCCCGCCCTGCCTTCGTCGAGGCTGGAACGACCGCCAAAGTCCAGATCACTGCCAAGGGCGATGCGCCATGGTCGGGCGAGCTTGATGGGCTGGCCGGTCCGTCCGAAATCGAGGCTGCCATTGCGAAAACGTCCGGCTTGCTGACGGCCACGGCCAGTTTCACCGCGATGATCGGGAACTTCCCGCTGGGCCAATGGGTGAGCCTGCCCCATGCGCTGGCCACGCAAGCGACCTCGCTCAGGACGATCCTGGCCGGGCTCGATACTTGTCTGGCGGGCCGTCCGGTGATCTGACCGAACGGGCGCGGCACGCGGGCCGGGTCCGCGCGCTACGCCTGTTCGGCTCCGATCAGAAGCGCGTGCCGACCTCGATGCCGAAGACGCGCGGTTCGTTCACATAGGCGGTCAGGTTGTTGAAATCGATGCCGCCGGTGGCCGAGACATTGTTGGTGATGTTGCGCGCAAAGGCTGCGACATCGAACTTGCCGTCGGCGGTGCGGTAACCGAAGCGCAGGCCACCCTCGATCAGGCTGTCATCGCTGAACTCGACCGAATTGTAGAGGAAGAACTGGATGCGCGAGCGATAATACCAGTCGGTGAACACGTACAGCTCGCCATTTCCGACGGGGTGCGCGTAACCGGCGGTCCAGTTGACCGACCATTTGGGCGATTGCGGCAGGCGGTTGCCATCGATCGAGAAGATGCCGGGGCGACCTGCGACAGGTGTGTTGAGCACGGTGCACGGCGCGCCGCATCCGGCCACGCCCAGGCCAGGCGACTTGATCTCGTTCTCGTTGAAGCCGATGCCGATGCTGAGATCGAGGCCATCGGTGGGACGCGCTGCCAGCTCGGCCTCGAAGCCATAGCCTTCGACGTCATCGGCATTGAGCAGCGCGGTGACATTGCCGCCGCCGCCGACCGCGGTCAGCTGCAGGTCCTCGGTGTTGAAATAATAGCCGGTCAGGTTGAACCGCGCCGCGCCATCGAACAGCACGGTCTTGATGCCGGTTTCATAGGACATGGTGCGTTCGGCATCGGCGACCGACAGCGCGCGGCCAAAGGCCAGGCGGCCCTGGATCGAGGGGGCACGATAGCCGCGTGCGGCGCGGGCAAAGATGTTGACCGCATCGCTCACCGGATAGACCGCGCTCAGGTCCCAGGTCAGCAGATTCGCCTTGGCTTCGGTTCGCAGCGTGGGCACCGGGCCGCCAAAGCCGAGAAAGCCGGGGCGCGTGTCGATCGGCCGCGCGGCGGCGAAGTCGCGATCATCGTCATTGTAGCGCGCGCCCGCCTGCAGGATCAGGCCGTTGTCGAAGGTGTAGCTGAGCGTCCCGAACAGACCGAAGGCGTTGGTCACCTGGCGCTGCACCGCGACCGCCGCTGCAACGGTATCGGCAGGAGCACCGTAATCGAGCGTGGTGATGTTCAGCCGCTCGTTGAAGAAGAACCCGCCGATCTGATAGCCAAGGCCGGTCGTGCCGTTCGAGGCCAGGCGCACTTCCTGGGTATACTGGTCGAGGCTCGGCACGTCGTCGCGGGTCTGCGCCGAGAAGGGTATGAAGCCCGGGCCCTGGCTGGGTGCAAAGGCATTGCCGAAGCCGCCATCGATATCGCCGCGGCTCTTGAGATTGCCATTCCAGTAGGAGGTGACCGAGGTCAGCGTCGCCGGGCCGAAATCATAGTCGACGGTCAGGCCGACATTATAGGTGTTGAGCTCCTGGAAATTGATCCCGTCCGAACGGATCTGGTCGCGGCGGAACTCGGTAGCGGGGCCGCCCAGCCCGATCAGCTCGTTGCTGCCGCGCTGGAAGACGTTGGCGCGGAACAGGATCGCCGATCCGTCGAGCACGCGCACCTGGCCGGTCAGCCGCGCGGTGAGCGGGCCGTCCTCATATTGAAGCTGCAGGCGGCCGGCAAAATCGTCATAGCCGCCCAGATCGTCGCCCCGGCCATTGTCGACATTGTCCACCCAATGGTCGCGGTGCTGGTACAGGCCCGATGCGCGGAACGAGAAGCCGTTGCCCAGATTCGCGCCGACCGCGCCTTCGAGCTGGATGGTGTTGAACCGCGCCCAGCTGGCCTTGGCATAGCCGCCATCGGCGCCGGGCTTGACGGTATCGAACTTGACGATGCCCGCCGGCGTGTTGCGGCCGAACAGCGTGCCTTGCGGCCCGCGCAGAACCTCGATCCGGTCGAGATCGAAGATCGGGAAGCCCTTCAGGATCGGGTTTTCCAGCACGACATCGTCATAGACCAGGCTGACCGGCTGCGAGGCGTTGAGGTCGAAATCGGTATTGCCGAGGCCGCGGATGTAGAATCGCGGGAAGCTGCGGCCGAACGAGCTTTCGATGTTGAGGTTGGGCACGCGTCCGGCGAGGCCGCGAATGTCGCCGCCGCCTGCCTGAACCGCTGCCAGCGCATCATTGCTCAGCGTCGAGATCGACAGCGGAACATCGCGCTGGTCCTGCTCGCGCTTCTGCGCGGTGACCACGATGACGCCGACGCCGCGTTCGCCCTCTTCACCCTGCTCGCCCGCGCTCTGCGCCGCAGCGGGGGAAGCCAGCGCGCAACCGAAAGCGGCGGCGGCAAGCGCGATGGAAGATACCAGGCGGCGCGAAGATGAGTTCATCGGAAGTCCTCAATGTGACAGAAAAGTGACAGGCTGCGCGCCTGATCCACGGTGGTTCGTCCATCGCCGGAAAGCCGGTATCTCGTCAATTCCATCGCTGCTGCGCCGCAATATTTTTCAGCGCTGTGGCATTATTGAGACATGGGTGTGTCATGCATGAATCAGCGGATCGAACGCGCTAGCGCACATTCCGCCGATCTTTCAATGGCTTTGCCCACCCGATGCCCCGCGCACCGGCCATGGCTTCATCCGGGTGACTATGGGCAGGCGCCCTGGAGCATCCGGGCGTGCTCAGCATTCTGAGCGCAGCCGACGGGGGGAGCGCCCCATCGGCTCTGGTCTTCGAAATTCGGCAATTGCCGCTGTGGGTGGTTGCGGCCAGGCAGGCAAACGCCCCGATTGACAGCGCTTGTGGTCCGTTCGTCTCCGACTTACTCCTATCCGCCATTTCGTGCCTGTTCGGCACGCGGGGACAAGGGCAGGGGGCATGGACAACAGCATGGGCCAGGGCAGCGGCCATGAGCCTGCCGGAAGGCCGGACCTCAGCCAGGTCGGCGAGCGGAACGACCTCAACCCTCAGCGCGGAACTGGCGCACCAGCGGCTGCACGCCGCATCCTGGCGGCATGTTTGAAGACGTTCTGACGCGGAATACGAGATGACGATCTGGTTGCATTTTACAGGGTCCTATTTCTGGTCGCGGCCCCCGGCAGGTATTATCCGGGTCGAGCGCGAACTCTTTGCAGCCCTCGTGGGGAAGACCGACGAGCCGATGCGCTATTGCGTGTTCGTGGGCGGCGAATTTTATGAGGTCGATCCTGCCGGAGCGCTGAGCTGGACAGGGCAGCAGGCCGAGACGGGCAAGGCCACCGTCCTTGCCCGGTTGCGCGGTGCGGTCTGGGCGGGCGGCAAGGCGGTATTCTATCATTTTCTGTGCGAAGGCGGTCGCGCCGAACCCGTGTTGCGACAGATCCTCGCATGGCGGAACAGATTCCGTCGCAGTCAGGAGCCCCGCATATCCTCGCCGGTGGCGGACATCAGGCCGGGCGACAGGTTCTTGACCGTCAGCAATGATGGCTATCTGGATTACCCCGTGATGTTCCACAAAATCGTCGAGGAACGACAGGCAACGATCATCGGGTTCTTTCATGACGTGTTGCCCGTCGATTTTCCGGAGTTTTTCGTTCGCGGGACGAAAGCCAGGATGGTGGACTATTTCAGGGCGCTGACCAGCGCGTCTTCGCTCCTGCTCTGCAACTCCGTCTGCACCCGCAATGACGCGCTGAAATTCATCGAGAACCAGGGCCTGACAGCGCCGCCTCTGGCAGTGGTGCCGCTGGGCTGCAACCTGCCGGCATCCGGAGATCTGACCTGTCAGGAAGCCGCACGCCTGCCCAGGAGCACCTATATCCTGTTCGTGTCGACGATCGAGCGACGCAAGAATCACAGGATGTTGTACGAGGTCTATGCCGAGATGGCGGGCCATGCCGATTTCGAGCGGCTGCCGACGATATGCATGGTCGGCATGCCGGGATGGCGGGTCAACGATCTCCTCGACGATATCGAGCTGAACGACCGGATCGCGCACAAATTCCTGTTACTCGACAACGTATCCGATGCCATGCTGGCAAGGCTCTACCATGATGCGCTGTTTTGCGTTTACCCCTCCTATTACGAAGGCTGGGGCCTGCCGGTGTCCGAGGCGCTCGCATTTGGCAAGGCGGTCATCGCTTCGGATGCCGGGGCACTGCCGGAAGCCAGCGCCGGTTGCGCCCTGCATATCAGCCCCTATGACACACGGGCCTGGCGCGAAGCCATTTGCCGCATGGCCTTCGACCATCAATGGCGCCAGCAATGGGAACGGCGCGTCAAAAGCGACTTCAAGCCCCACGATTGGGATCAGGCAGCGGACATCGTGCTCGAAGCGATGGACTTGAAGCCGACTCCTGCCCCTGGCACAGCACCGCCAATGCCGGTTCTGGTGGAGCAGGAGCTGCCCAATCTGGCGTGATGCCACTGATCAGGCTGAGGCGTTGGCTTTGAGGTCGCGCTTAGCCCCATGCTCCTTGGCCGGGAGTTTGGACTTACACAGCGCATCCCAAACCGGCGCAAAGACCGAGCCACGGGGCGTAAGGCTAAAGGATTTCCAAGGGGAAAAACTGGCGCACCCGACAGGATTCGAACCTGTGACCTCTGCCTTCGGAGGGCAGCGCTCTATCCAGCTGAGCTACGGGTGCATCGCCAAGGCGCAAGCCCTTAGCAAGCCCGCAGGCGCGCCGCCAGTCCCTTTGTGCAGCCATCATTGACCCCATGCCCACAGCGGCGCTATAGCTGCGGCCCGCACGCTGGCGGCCCTGGTTCTTGGGGTCGCCTTTTTACGTTTGGTGCAGTGGTCCCCTGTGCCGATGGAAGGGCGGTTGCGGATTTTTGATCGGGACCGGTTGAAGGAAGGACAAGGCTGCCATGACGATCACGCCGCTGATGCCCGTTTACCCCCGGTGCGCCGTGCGCCCGGTGCGCGGCGAAGGCTGTTACCTGATCGGAGAACGTGGCGAGCGATATCTGGACTTTGCCAGCGGCATCGCCGTCAACCTGCTCGGCCATGGCCATCCGCACCTCACGCAAGCCATTCAGAAACAGGCCGAGACGCTGGTGCATGTGTCGAACCTCTATGGCAGCCCGCAGGGTGAACATCTGGCGCAGCGGCTGGTCGATTCGACCTTTGCCGACACCGTGTTCTTCACCAATTCGGGCGCCGAAGCGTGCGAATGCGCGATAAAGACTGCGCGCGCCTATCACCAGTCCGAAGGCGGCGATCCTAACCGGACGGTGCTGATCACCTTCAAGAACGCGTTCCACGGCCGCACGATGGCCACGATCAGCGCGTCGAACCAGGAAAAGATGCACAAGGGCTTTGCCCCGCTGCTGCCCGGCTTCCGCTATGTCGATTTCGACGATCTGGAAGGCGCCAAGGCAGCGATCGGCCCCGATGTCGCAGGCTTCCTGGTCGAGCCGGTGCAGGGCGAGGGCGGCGTCCGCCCGGCCAGCCCCGAATTCATGAAGGGGCTTCGGGCGCTTTGCGACGAGCATGACCTGATGCTGGTGCTCGACGAGGTGCAGTGCGGCGTCGCGCGCACAGGAACGCTCTATGCCTATGAGCAATACGGCATCGAGCCCGACATCATGGCGACCGCCAAGGGCATTGGCGGCGGCTTCCCGATGGGCGCGTGCCTCGCCACCGAAAAGGCGGCGCGCGGCATGGTGATCGGCACGCACGGCTCCACTTATGGCGGCGGTCCGCTGGCCATGGCGGCGGGCGAGGCGGTGCTTGACGTCGTCAACACGCCAGAGTTCCTGGCGCATGTCCGCAACATGGGCGAGCGGCTGCGCGGTGCGCTCGAGCAGCTCATTCCCAATCACGACGAAATCTTCGATTCGGTGCGTGGCATGGGGCTGATGCTGGGCCTGAAGCTCAAGGACCGGGCGGAGAACCGCGCGTTCGTGGCGCATTTGCGCGATCATCACGGTCTGCTGACCGTGGCGGCGGGCGAGAATGTGGTCCGCATCCTGCCGCCGCTGGTGATCGAGCAGGCGCATGTCGACGAGTTCATCGAGCGCCTGTCCGCCGGCGCGCGGGACTTTGCGTTGCCTGAGGCGGCGTGAGACTTAGCTAGCCCTCTCCCCTTCAGGGGAGAGGGTTGGGAGAGGGGGCGGGGTGCACCATCGCATACCCCTCTCCAACTTCGCCTAGGCAGCGGTGCTGCCAAGGCTCCGTATCCTCTCCCCTAAAGGAGAGAGGAGGGGGGAGACATCTGATGACCCGTCATTTCCTGAACCTGTCCGATGCCGGACACGATGCCATCGCCGCCATGCTCAACGATGCGATTGATCGCAAGGACGCGCGCCATGGCTGGCCCAAAGGCAAGGCCGATCCCGATGCGCCGCTGGAGGGCCACACGCTCGCCATGGTGTTCGAGAAGAACTCCACCCGCACCCGCGTCTCGTTCGACATGGCGATCCGCCAGCTCGGCGGCACCAGCCTGATCCTCGATGCAGGCAGCACCCAGCTGGGCCGCGGCGAGACGGTGGCGGATACTGCGCGCGTGCTGTCGCGCATGTGCGATGCCATCATGATCCGCACCGATGATCATGCCAAGATTGAGGAAATGGCGCATTTTGCGACCGTGCCTGTGATCAACGGCCTCACTGATCTGTCGCACCCGTGCCAGATCGTCGCGGACCTGCTGACCATCATCGAGCACCGCAAGGCGCTGCCCGGGCTGGTCGTCGCCTGGCTCGGCGATGGCAACAACGTGCTCAACTCGATCGTCGAGGCCGCCGGGCTGATGAAGTTCACCGTGCGCATCGGCTGCCCCCATGGCTATGATCCTGATGCTGGATTTGTTGAACGGGCGCGCGCGGCCGGCGGTACGATCAGCTTCCACCGCGATGCCGCAGAGGCGGCGACGGGCGCGGATGTCATCGTGACCGATACCTGGATCTCGATGGGCCAGGCGCATGCCGAGGAAAAGCTCAAGGCGATGATGCCCTATCAGGTCAACGATGCGCTGATGGCGCGCGCCAACAAGGACGCGCTGTTCCTGCACTGTCTGCCCGCGCATCGCGAAGAGGAAGTGACGGCCAGCGTCATCGACGGGCCGCAATCGGTGGTCTGGGACGAGGCGGAGAACCGGCTCCACGCGCAGAAATCGGTGCTGCGCTGGGTGTTCGGCCAGATCTGACAAAAAAGCCCCGGAGCATCGCGCTTCGGGGCTTTTTCGATGACGGTCGGCAGGCCGGTCAGCTGGCGATGAGCTCGCTGTGTTTCTCGGTCAGCTCGAAGGCCTTTTCATACCATTCCGAACCCGGATAGTTCGCGCCCAGCACGGCAGCGGCCTTTTTCGCCTCGACCGGGATGCCCAGCGCCAGATAGCATTCGGTCAGGCGGTACAGGGCCTCGGCGGTGTGGCTGGTGGTCTGGTACTTGTCGACCACCTCGCGGAAGCGCAGCGTCGCGGCCAGCCAGTTCGAGCTGCGCTGGTAATAGCGGCCGATTTCCATTTCCTTGCCGGCAAGGTGATCGTTGACCAGATCGACCTTCAGCCGTGCGTCGGAGGCATAGCGGGTGTTAGGATAGCGGCGCATCACCTCGCCCAGCGCAGCCAGCGCCTGCTGGGTGATCTTCTGGTCGCGGGTGACGTCGCTGATCTGCTCGTAATAATTGAGCGAGATCAGGTAATAAGCGTAGGCCGCGTCCTTGTTGCCCGGGTGGATGGCCAGGAAGCGCTGCGCCGACTGGATCGACTTGTTGTGATCCTTGGCGAGATAATAGCTGAACGAACTCATCAGCTGCGCACGGCGCGCCCAGGGCGAATAGGGATGCTGGCGCTCGACCTCGTCGAACAGCTCGGCGGCGATCTTGTTCTGGCCGCGGTCCAGCCGGTCCTTCGCGGCCATGTACAGCGTGCTGACATCGCGCGCGATATAGTTGGTGTTGACCTTGTTCTTGCCGCCTGCGCAGCCGGAGAGCACGGTCAGCGCAGCCGCGCTTGCCAGAGCCAGTTTGATCGCCTTGTTCATGGCCGCAACCCTTATCGGCTAAGCACCCGTGCGCCAAGCGCAAATCCTTGGGGAATGCCAAGGATTTGCCGCACCGGGTTCCGCCTAGTTTTCGCCGGCTGTATCGGCGATGAACCGGCAGCCATCAGAAGCTGCCATTGATGTCCAGGCTGACCACCGGGCCGAAAAACCGGGTCCGGTCCTCGACAAAGGCAACCGGGCCGTTGCGCCTGGCGACATAGAAGGTGCGGCGGAACGCCTCGTTGGTGCCGATGATGTTCGACAGGCCCAGCCGCACGGTCATGCCGCGCACATCCTTGTTCTCGACATAGAAGCCCAGGTCCCCGCCATCGATCGGGAATTCGGCCAGCTGCGACAGGCGCACCTCGTCGGCCTGGCTGAAATCGAAATAGTTGGCGCCGACCGCCCAGTCGCCGCCGGGAATGTCATAGCGGAACTCGGCGCTGAATTCGTGGATCAGATCGCCCGAAATGCGGCGGTTCAGGCCGGTCAACGGGTCGGGCAGGCTGGACTTGCGATAGGTATAGTCGATGTCGAAGCGCACCCCGGTCCAGCCGATCACGTCCATCTTGAACGTGCTGTCGATCGAAAAGCCCCAGATGGTGGCGCTTTCGATGTTGCCGGGGGCTTCGCCGGTCAGGCCGATCGGCACCTGATCGACGATATCCTCGACGAAATTGACGAACGCCTTGGCGTTGATCGATCCCAGCGCGCCCAGATTCTGCGTGGCCTGAAAATCGATGTTCCAGCTTTGCTGCGGCACCAGATCGGGATTGCCGCTGTTCTGGTTCTCCGCGCCGAGATCAGCCGAGGCGACGAAGTCGAAAAAGTTGAGCTGGCCGACATCGCGTTGCAGGCGCAGCGACAGGTCGAGCCGCTTGCTCGGCTTCCAGGCGAGCGAGACAAAGCCCTTGGGGCGGATGAAGCTGCGCGTCAGGCCGCCTGCGCCGCTCTGCATGATCTGCGAATATTCCGCGCCGAGCGAGGTCTGCAGCGTGAGATTGGGGCTGAGCGGGCGGCCATAGCTGAGGCCAATCTCGGCGCGCTTTTCCTCGACCACCGCGTCCGATCCGGGAAGCGGGACCGGAACGAACTGGCCCGCCGTATCGAGCAGCTTCAGCTCGGCGCGGGTGTCGAGCTTGTTGATCGCGCCTTCCAGGCTGAACTGCCAGTCGGCACCGCCCGCCTTCCAGCCATATTCGGCGCGCGCGATCGTCTCGGTCTCGTCGATCACGGTGGCCAGGCTGTTGCCCTCGCTCGGGCGGCGGTCCTCGAAGTCGAGGACCACGCGCGTGAAGAACGGGCTGTGCTCGAACCGGCGCAGGCCGATGAGCTTCAGATTGCCGCCCCAGAGCGGGAACAGATAATCGCCGCCAATCTCGTAATTATATTCCTTCTCGGTCTCCAGATAGTCGCGGTCGCGCACCACCTCGCCATCCGAATCCTCGGTAATGCGGGTCCAGGGGCGCTCGAACACCAGATTGAGATTGCCGATCTGGCCGCTGTCGCCGGTATATTTGAGGCCCGCGGCGATGCGCGGCTGGTCGCCATTGACGTACAGCTCCTCATAGCGGCGATCGGTGACATTGCCCGCAGCGTCGAGCACCCGCTCGGTTCCGGCATTGCCGTTGCGGAAGCTGTCGTTCGAAACGCTGAGCGTATAGGCGATCTTGCCGGCCTTGCCGCTGACCGAAATCTCGCCGTCCAGATATTGCGGATCGGTGCGGCGAAAGCGGACGCGCGGGCTCCAGCGGAACTGGCCGGTCAGGCTGTCCACCTTGCTGACGATATTGACCACCTGGCCGGTGAGACCCGGCAGGTTCAATGTCGCGCCGTCGATCAGCTCGATGCGGATGACATTGCCCGCGCCGATGCGGCCCAGCTCGGACACGACATCGTTGCTCTTGCCCGAAAAGCGCTCGCCATTGATCAGCACGTTGCTGCCGCCCTGGCCCAGGCCGCGCCGGTCTTCTCCTTCCGCAATCGAGAAGCCCGGGATCTGGCGCACCATGTCGAGCGCGGTGCGCGGCGCGAACTGGTTGAAATAGGCAGGCTCGAAGCTGCGCAGCGGGGTCGTCTGACCGGCAGGGGCCGGGCTGTCCTTGGGCGCAGCCTCCTGCGCCAGGGCGAGCGCCGGCACGGCGGTCACGGCCAGCGCCGCGGCAGATGCAAGATACCGGCTTTTCACGAAATTCCCCCGCCTGTCCGGATGTTGCCCGAGTGTCGCAGCGTTTCAACTACATCCGTAGTCGGTCCTTGGCGGCATTACGGGTGGCGATGCGCTGCGGCTTCGACCGGCGCACCTTCGGCTTCGACGAAACGCAACTGTTCCCAGGCGACGAGCAATCCCGTTTACCGCCGCCGTCATGCCGGTTAAGACAGCGCGATCACAGGGGGAGGGAGCCCGCCATGGACCCGCATGACATTATCGAACACCGTCCGATCGAGCCGCGCTCCGCCGTGCGCCGGATGGAGGGTGTGCCCCGGATCGAGTTCCGCTCTTCCACCTTTGCCTATCTGTTCCAGTCGGGCACGGGCTGGCTGATCCTGGCGGTCGCCCTCGGCATTCTGGGCGGCGGAATCTATGCCGGCTATGGCTGGCAGACCGGCGCGGTGCTGGCGGTGGTGCTGGGGGCCTATCTTGCCTGGACCTATGTCGAAAACCGAGCGAGCCTGTTCTGGATCGACGACCAGCGGCTGTTCATGCGGCGCGGCATCCTGATGCGCAGCGAGGAAGAGATCGAGCTCTACCGGATCAAGGACGTGAAGGTCGAATTCTCGATCATCCAGCAGATGTTCGACAATGGCACCATCCAGATCAGCTCGTCGGATTCGACCGGGCGCGCTGCGTCTGCCGCGCCGCATCCGCGTACGATGATCGAGGTGACCAATGTGCGCGACGCCCGTGCGATCCGCGCCGAGCTGCGCGACCGGGTGGAGGCGATCCGCCAGCGGCGCGGCGTGCGCGAATTCGATATCGGCTAGACCCCGATTTTGATGAAATCAAAGCTGGGTCTATCTTTCTGTTTTGCCGTGATTTCCGAGCCGTGAAATGTTCCATTTCACTCGAAATCACTCAAAGGGGTATTTGATGACAATCCGGACATTCGCACTCGCCGCTGCCACCGCACTGGCCGTTGTCGCCACGCCCGCCCTGGCCAAGCTCAGCCCGCAAGAGGCGAAGATGGTCGCTGCGGTGGACAAGGATCACGACCGCTGGATCGGCGTGCTCGAGGCGATCACCCGGCAGAACAGCGGCAGCCGCAATCTGGCGGGCGTGAAGAAGGTGGCCGAGATGGTGACGCCCGAGCTCGAAAAGCTGGGCTTCAAGGTCGAATGGATCGACCAGAAGGCGGCGGGGCGCGCCGGGCACCTGATCGCGACACGCACCGGTCGGCCGGGCAGCACCAAGATGCTGCTGATCGGGCATCTCGACACCGTGTTCGAACCCGATTCGCCGTTCCAGAATGTCCGCCGCCTCAACGAAACCACGCTCGAGGGGCCGGGGATCGAGGACAACAAGGGCGGCGTCATCACCATGTTCGCCGCATTGGATGCGATGCAGAAGGCGGGCACCTTGTCCGCTGCCACGATCACCATCGTGCTGACCGGCGACGAGGAGGATGCAGGCGAACCGATCGACATCGCGCGCGCGGACCTCATCAAATGGGGCCAATGGGCCGATGTCGCGCTCGACTTCGAAGGGTTGAGCCAGGTCGACGGCAAGGACATGGGCTCGATCGCGCGGCGTTCCTCCTATAGCTGGCAGGTCAACGCCACCGGCAAGGAAGGCCACAGCTCGGGCATCTTTTCCGCCAGCGCGGGCCATGGCGCGATCTACGAACTCGCTCGGATCATCGACCAGTTCCACGACGAACTGCCCGAGGACAAGCTGACCTTCAATGTCGGCCTGATCGCGGGCGGATCGGTAGCGCAGCTCGATACCGATCTCGTCCGCGCGCAGGCGGCGGGCAAGACCAACATCATCCCCGCGCAAGCCATCGCGCGCGGCGATTTCCGCACCTTGAGCGACGAACAGTCCGAGCGGGTCAAGGCCAAGATGCAGGCCATCGTCGCCCAGCACCTGCCGGGCACCAGCGCCGAGATCGTGTTCGAACAGGGCTATCCCCCGATGGCCCCGACCGAAGGCAACCGCGGCCTGCTGCGACGGCTGAACGTGATCAACACGGACCTGGGCCTCGAACAGATGGCCGAACTCGATCCGCTGAAGCGCGGCGCAGGCGATATCTCGTTCGTCGCGCGCTATGTCGACGGACTGGTCGGCATGGGGCCTGCTGGTGATGGTGCACATGCGCCGGGCGAAACGGTTGATCTGCCGAGCATCAAGCGCCAGGCGAAACGCGCGGCGATCTTGATGACGCGGTTGTCGATGGAGAAAAGGTGAGGGGAGGCGGCTGCGCGCGACTTCTTGGCGGCTTCGCGTGAACCCGATTTTTCACGCGAAGGCGCGAAGGCGCGAAGAGATTCCGCAAAACGCAATCTGGACGCCCACGCTCTCTTGATCGCAAAATATCGTCGTCACCCCCGCGCAGGCGGGGGTCCCGCTTTGGGCACAACACACGCGCGCGAGTAAGATTCCCGCGTGCGCGGGAATGACGGGGGTGGCGATCTAGGGCTAGTGGAAGCCGGACGCCCCGATTGCTAGCGGGCAACGAACGGGTGGGGCATCCGGCTTCCAGCACAGGGTTAACGTCTTGCTCATCGATTCGCTGTGACGTAGTTCACACCCA
The DNA here is from genome assembly GCA_026625625.1 of Blastomonas sp. SL216. Taxonomy (NCBI): domain Bacteria; kingdom Pseudomonadati; phylum Pseudomonadota; class Alphaproteobacteria; order Sphingomonadales; family Blastomonadaceae; genus Blastomonas; species Blastomonas sp. SL216. The sequence continues at coordinate 2,683,715 of CP113055.1, read as the reverse complement.
TTTCAGCTCCGCGGGCATAGCTCACCCGTGCATTTTCATCGATGAACCGTGAAGGGACCTAGATCGCATGGCCAAGGAACGCAGCCCAGGATTCAAGCTGGGCATGACCGTGCTGATCGGCGCGCTGCTCGCGATCCCGCTGTTCATGGTCTATGCGCTCGTCTGGGACCGGCAGAGCCAGTCGGAAACCGCGCGCGCCAGCGTCGCCGAGGGCTGGGGCGGGCCGCAGATGCTCGCAGGGCCGGTGATGGTCATTCCCTATCGCCAGCAATCGGTCGAGACTGTCACCGAAAACGGCAGGGAGACGTCGCGCGCGGTGACGATCGAGCGCGAGCTGCTGCTGGCCCCCGTCACCAACACCGCATCTGTCGATGTCGAGCCCGAGCGCCGGACCAAGTCGATCTACGAAACCGTGGTCTATGAAGCGCGGGTCAAGGGCAAGGCGCGGTTCGCGCTGCCTGAGGATCTGGAGCGTTTCGGCGTGAACCCGGAGGAGCTGATGCTCGACCGCGCCGAAATCCGCGTCGGCATTTCCGATGCGCGCGGACTGCTCGCCGACAATGCGCTTGCCATGGCGGGCAAGGCGCTGCCGCTGCGCCCCGGCAAGGGGCTGGGCGCGACCAACGGATCGGGCTTTTTTGCCTTTGCCGACTGGTCGGAAAACGCCGGAGCCCCTGTCGATGTCGCCTATCGCTTCGGCGTGCGCGGCAATGGCCAGCTGATGCTGATCCCCGATGGCGAGGCAACAGACTGGACCGTGCGCTCGCACTGGCCGCATCCGAGCTTTGCCGGACAGTTCCTGCCCAACAGCCGCCGCGTTACCGACAAGGGCTTCTCCGCGCGCTACAAGATCAGCAATCTCGCGCTGGGCCGCGCGATCGTGCAACTGCCCCAGCCCGGCGAGCAGGTGGGGGCTGGCGCACAGATGGCGCAGATCGACCTGATCGAGCCGGTCAACTTCTACAGCCAGGTCGACCGCGCGGTGAAATACGGATTCCTGTTCATCGGCTTCACCTTCCTCGCGTTCCTGATGTTCGACATCATTGCAGGGGCGCGGGTCGCGGCGGCGGAATATCTGCTGACCGGCGCGGGGCTGATCCTGTTCTTCGTGCTGCTGCTCGCCTTCGCAGAGATCATCGGGTTTACGCTCGCCTATCTGCTCGCCTCGGGCGCGATCATCGGGCTGATCAGCGCCTATAGCGCCGCGGTGCTCGGCAGCGCCAAGCGCGCCGGTTTCATCGCCGGGCTGCTGCTCGGCCTGTACGCTTTGCTCTATGTGCTGCTCAACCTTGAGGCCTATTCGCTGCTGATCGGATCGGTGCTGCTGTTCGTGGCGCTGGCCGCGGTGATGTATGTGACAAGGCGGGTCGACTGGTCGGGCCTCGGCAAGCGCGAGGAGGCCGCCGGCTCGGCATAAGGCTTGCCGGACGCGTAAAGCCGTTCATAGTGCATCCAAACGATAATGTGAGGATGCACCCATGGATTTCACGCTTCCGGCGGAGCTGACCGCCTATCTGGCCGAGCTCGACGCGTTCATCGCCAAGGAGATCAAGCCGCTCGAACAGGCGGACGACAATATCCGCTTTTTCGATCATCGCCGCGAATGGGCGCGGACCGATTTCGACAATGGCGGCCTGCCAAGGCACGATTGGGAAGAGCTGCTGCGCGAGGCGCAGCGCCGCGCCGATGCCGCCGGGCACTGGCGGTTCTCTGCGCCAAAGAAGTACGGCGGCCAGGACGGATCGAACCTGTGGATGGCGGTGATCCGCGAGCATTTCGCCGCCCAGGGGCTGGGGCTGCACAATGACCTGCAGAACGAGCATTCGATCGTCGGCAATTTCCCGTTTGTCGCGATGTTCGAGGAATTCGGCACCGAGGAACAGAAGCAGGAGTTCATCCTGGGCGGGTTCGAGCGCAAGCGCATCACCGCCTTTGGCCTCACTGAACCGAACCACGGATCGGACGCGACGCATATGGAGACGCGCGCCGTCCGCGAGACGCGCGACGGCGTGCCGGGCTGGCGCATCGATGGCGAGAAGATGTGGATCACCGGCATGCATGTCGCGACGCACTGCGCGCTGTTTGCCCGGACCAGCGGCGAGGACGGCAATGCGCGCGGCATCACCTGCCTGCTGGTGCCCACCGATACGCCGGGCCTGAAGATCGAGGAGTATCTCTGGACCTTCAACATGCCCACCGATCACCCGCGCCTGTCGTTCACCAATTGCTGGGTGCCGGAGAGCGCGATGCTGGGCGAGGAAGGGCGCGGGCTGTCGCTCGCGCAGAGCTTCGTCCACCAGAACCGCATCCGTCAGGCGGCGTCATCGCTTGGAGCAGCGGTGTTCTGCATCGAGGAAAGCGTGAAATATGCGCGGGATCGCAAGCCCTTCGGTCGCCCGTTGAGCGAGAATCAGGCGATCCAGTTCCCGCTGGTGGAGCTGGCGACCCAGGCGGAAATGCTGCGGCTGCTGATCCGCAAGACCGCCTGGGACATGGACAACATGCCGCACAAGGCGATCGAGCGCGAACTTTCCGACAAGGTCAGCATGTGCAATTACTGGGCGAACCGGCTGTGCTGCGAGGCGGCGGACCGGGCGATGCAGGTGCACGGCGGCATCGGCTATTCGCGGCACACGCCGTTCGAGCATATCTACCGCCACCACCGCCGCTATCGCATCACCGAAGGATCGGAAGAGATCCAGATGCGCAAGGTGGCGGCGTACCTGTTCGGCTATCTCGGGCCGCGAAAGGCGCTGTTCGAATAAAATCCTCCCCGAGCTTGTCTCGGTGGAGGAGGGGAAGCGAGGTGGTGCTTCGGTTCAGCATCGTGCCATCCCGCTGCCCCTCCACCACCCGCTGCGCGGGAGGTCCCCCTTCCCCCAGCAAGCTGTGGGAGGATTTAGGAACAGCTGGGCGTCAACTTTGATTGACACTCCCGCTTGTGATGGCCGTCCGATGTGTTAGACATGGGCCATGGCCTTTCCCTTTTCTGCCATCGTCGGCCAGGACGAAATGAAGCGTGCCTTGCTGATCAGCGCGGTCGATCCGCGTATTGGCGGGGTGATGGTGTTCGGCGATCGCGGGACCGGCAAGTCGACCGCGGCGCGCGCGCTTTCGGCGCTGCTGCCGCCGATGGTGGCGATTGCCGGCTGCCGTTATAATTGCGCGCCCGAAGAGGCGGATCGCTGCCCCGACAAATGCGCCGAAACCAGGGGTGCCAAGGCCGGCAAGGTGCCGGTGCCGTTCGTCGACCTGCCGCTGGGCGCGACCGAAGACCGCGTGCTGGGCGCGCTCGACCTGGAACGGGCGCTGGGGCGCGGCGAAAAAGCATTCGAGCCGGGGCTGCTCGCCAGGGCCCATCGCGGTTACCTCTATATCGACGAGATCAACCTGCTGGAGGACCATCTGGTCGACCTGCTGCTCGATGTTGCGCAATCGGGCGAAAATCTCGTCGAGCGCGAAGGGCTTTCGGTGCGTCACGCGGCCAGGTTCGTGCTGATCGGCAGCGGCAATCCGGAAGAGGGCGAGTTGCGCCCGCAGCTGCTCGATCGGTTCGGGCTGTCGGTCGAGGTGAAGACGCCGCAGGATATTGCGCAGCGCATCGAGATCATGCGTCGCTGTGATGCGCTGGAGCGCGATGCGGCGACATTTGCGGCGACATGGGCCGATGAGGACGCCAAGATCGTCAAGCGGATCGCCAAGGGCAAGAAGGCGCTGCCCAAGGTGGCGATGCCCGATGCGACGCTGCAGGATGCGGCCAGCCTGTGCATCGCGGTGGGCGCCGATGGGCTGCGCGGAGAACTGACGCTGATGCGTGCCGCGCGGGCTTTTGCCGCGCTCGAGGGCGCCAAATCGGCCGAGCGCAAGCATCTGCGCGCGGTCGCACCGATGGCGCTGCGCCACCGGCTGCGCCGCGATGTGCTCGACGAGACGGGATCGACGGCGCGCATCGACCGGGCGCTTGCCGAGCTGTTCGGATGACCGACACACTGATGGCGGCCAGGCTGCTGGCTGCAGCGCCCCGACGGCTGGGCGGCATCTGGCTGCGCGGGCCAGGGCCGGAGCGCGATGCGGCGCTCGCGCTGCTCACGGCGGCCTTTCACGGGCGACCGCTGCGCCGGGTGCCGGTGCATATCGACGAGGAACGGCTGTGCGGCGGGCTCGATGTTGCGGCCTCGCTTTCTGCCGGGCATCGCATCGAACAGACGGGGCTGCTGCAAGAGGCGGCGGGCGGACTGCTCGTCGTACCGATGGCCGAGCGGCTCTCTGCGATGGTCGCCGGGCGGATCGCGCAGGCGATGGACGCCGGGACAGGCTTTGCGCTGGTCCTGCTCGATGACGGGACCGAGGACGAGGCCCCGCCGGTTTCGCTGACCGAGCGCGTGGCCTTCTGGTGTGAGGGGATGGGGCCTCCCTCAACCTCAAGCCCCCCCGGTGCCGAGCGCCCGAGCGCTTCGGTGCCGCCTGTCGCCCCACCGACAGGCTCGGGACAAACAGAAAGGGATGATGCGGAAAAATCCCTCGCCAATCTCTCCCTGGCCCTCGGCGTCGATTCCGCCCGCGCACTGCTGTTCGCGCAGGCCGCGACGCGGCTCCACGCCGAATGGCATGCACGCGATCACGCCACAGACGAAGACCTCGCCTTCACCGCGCGCACGGTGCTAGGCCCGCGTGCCACCCGCATTCCGCAACAGGCCGAAGAACCGCCTCCGCCACCACCCGAAGCCGAGGACGAACCGCCTCCCGGTGATGCCGAGTCCGAGCAGGAACAGCACGATCCCGACCAGCTCGACGATCTGATCCTCGCCGCCGCGCTCGCCTCTATCCCCAAGGATGTGCTCGCGCGGATCGGCGAGGGACGCGGTGCCCGCCGGGCGATCGGTGGCGGCGGGGCCGGGCGCAAGCGCGCCTCGCAGACGCGCGGGCGGCCGCTGGGGGCGCGGCCCGGCCTGCCGCGCGGCGGTGCAAGGCTGGCGCTGATCGATACGCTGCGCGCGGCGGTGCCGTGGCAGGAAATCCGCCGCCAGCAGGAAGCACCGGACGCGGCGAAACGCCTGCGCATCCGCAAGGGCGACCTGCGCATCCGCCGTTTCGAGGAGCGCGCCGAGGCGCTGACGATCTTCGCGGTCGATGCGTCGGGCTCGTCGGCGCTCGCGCGGCTGGCCGAGGCCAAGGGCGCGGTCGAGCTGATGCTGGCGCAAAGCTATGTCAAACGCGCGCAGGTGGCGTTGATCGCCTTCAGGGGCACCAGCGCGGAGCTTCTGCTGCCGCCGACGCGATCGCTCACCCGCGCCAAGAAGGTGCTGGGCGAGCTACCCGGCGGGGGCGGCACGCCGCTCGCGCTGGGGCTGGCAGCCGCCGCAGAACTGGCCGAGACCCAGGCCGCACGCGGGCGCACGCCGTTCGTCGCGCTGCTCACCGATGGCAAGGGCAATATCGACAAGCATGGCCAGCCGGGTCGCGCCCGGGCGGGCGAGGATGCGCTGGCGGCGGCGCGGCGCTTTGCCGGATCGGGAATGCAGGGCGTAGTCATCGATATCTCCGCCCGGCCCCAGCCCGAGGCCGCAGCGATTGCAGCCGCGATGCGCGCGCGCTATCTGGCGCTGCCGCGCGCCGATGCGCGGGGGGTGGAGCAGGCGGTATCCGCGCTGCAGTTCGGGAAAGCGTCATGAGTTCGGTTCGCTGGGAGGTCGAAGGGCAGGACTGGCCCAATCGCGCGTACAGCCGCTTCGTGCACACCGCGATGCTCGATTGGCATGTCCAGATCGCAGGGCCGGAAGCGGGCCAGGCGCCGGTGCTGCTGCTGGTGCATGGCACGGGCGCGGCGACGCATAGCTGGCGCGACCTGCTGCCGCTGCTGGCCCGGCATTATACCGTGATTGCCCCTGACATGCCCGGCCATGGCTTTACGCGTGGGCGGATATCGGGCGGGCAGAGTCTTCCCGGCATGGCCAGGGCACTTGGCGAACTGCTGACCAAGCTGGGCCATGCAGCGCCTTCGGTGATCGTCGGGCATTCGGCGGGTGCGGCGATCGGCGCGCGGCTGGCGCTGGACGAGCGTTGGGATGCCACGCTGGTCGGCCTGACGCCGGCGCTGATGCCCTTTCCGGGCCTGGCCGCGCGGCTGTTCCCGGCGCTGGCGCGGGCGCTGTTCGTCAACCCGTTCACCGCGATGATCTTTGCCCAGATGGCGAGCAGCCGGGGCGAGGTCGCGCGGTTCCTGAAGAAATCGACCGGATCGCGCATCGATGACCTGGGCATCGATCTGTACCACCGGCTGTTCCGCACATCGGACCATTGCGCCGGTGCGATCGGCATGATGGCGAACTGGGATCTGGAGACATTGTCGGCCAGCCTGCCAGGGCTGACGGGCCGCGCGTTGCTGGTTCATGGCGGGCGCGATGCGATGATCCCGCAGGATTCGGTCGAGCGCGCTGCCGGGCTGATCCCGGGCGCAGAGCTGACCACCTTGCCCGATCTGGGGCATCTGGCGCACGAGGAAGCGCCCGATCGCCTGGCCGAGATGATCCTGGCCTTTGCCGCGCAGAGCCCGGCTGTGGCGGCCTGATAACGATGGCGGGGTTCAAGCAGCGCTGGGTCGGCTGGCGCAACCGGATGATCGGAAGCCCGGCCTTCCAGTCCTGGGCGTCGCGCTCGCTGCTGACGCGCGGCGTGTCGCGCATCAGGGCACGGCGGCTGTTCGATATCATCGCCGGCTTCACCTATTCGCAGACGCTCTATGCCTGTGTCGAAAGCGGGATTGTCGCCCGGCTGGAACAGGGCGCGGCGACCTCGGCAGAGCTGGGCGCGCGCGCGCGGCTGGGCGAGGACGCGACTCACCGGTTGCTGCGCGCGGCGGCGGCTCTGGGCGTGATCGAGCGGGTCGGCGACGGCCTGTGGATGCTGGGCGAACAGGGCGTGGCGCTGATCGGCAATCCGGGCGCAGTGGCGATGATTCGCCATCATCACCTGCTCTACGCCGATCTTGCCGATCCGCTTTCGCTGCTGCGCGGCGAACGCACCGAGCCGGGCGCGCTGGCGGGCTATTGGCCTTATGCGCTGGGCGACGGCAGCGAAGGCGAGAATCAGGCGGCGGTCTCGCCCTATTCGCAGCTGATGGCCGCATCGCAGCCGATGGTCGCCGATCAGGTCACCCATGCCTGGCGCTTTGCCCGGCACCGGCGGATGCTCGATGTCGGCGGCGGTGCAGGGGCGTTCATCGCCGCCGTGGCCAGGGTGGCACCCGCTCTCGACTTCGGCCTGTTCGATCTGCCCGCCGTCACCGCGATCGGTGCACGCCAGCTGGGCGAAAAGGGTGTGCGTGTTACCCCGCATCCGGGCGACTTCCGCAACGATGCGATTCCCACCGGCTATGACCTGATCACGCTGGTGCGAATCCTGCACGACCATGACGATGATCTGGCGCAGAGCCTGCTCGTCAAGGTGCGTGCAGCGCTCAAGCCCGGCGACACCCTGCTGATCGCCGAGCCGATGGCGGGAACCCCGGGGGCCGAGGCGATGGCCGATGCCTATTTCGGCTTCTATCTGCTGGCGATGGGGTCGGGCCGAGCCCGCACCCCCCAGGAAATCGGCGCGATGCTCGGCAAAGCCGGCTTTTCCGGCTGGGCTGAACGGCGCACCGGACTGCCCATCGTCACCCGCGTCATCGCCGCGACCGCCTGAACCGTCCGATTTTTTGCAACGCTGGCGTCCTGTCGCGGAACTAATGCGTCCCAAGCTGTAAACCTAGATTGACACTTGGAGGCGTTAATATAAGATGACACCTTGATGGAAGGTCCCTCTTCAGGGCCCTGTCGACAAGAACAAGGGGAGCGCGAACGTGCAGGCAATGGCCGTCATTTTTGAAGCGCCGCACCGCCTTGCGCTTCGTCCTCTTTCGCTGAATGCCCCGGAATCCGGCGATGTCATCGTCGAGATCGTCTGGAGCGGCATCAGCACCGGAACCGAAAAGCTTCTGTTCACCGGCAAGATGCCGAGCTTCCCCGGAATGGGCTATCCGCTGGTCCCCGGCTACGAATCGGTTGGTCGCATTGTCGACTCCGGCAGCGAGTGTCGCGGACGGATCGGCGAATGGGTGTTCGTGCCCGGCGCCAACTGCTTTGCCGATGCGCGCGGCCTGTTCGGTGGTTCGGCGCGGCGGCTGGTGGTGCCTTCGGCCCGCGCGCTGCCGATCGATGAAAGCTGGGGCAGCGACGGTGTGCTGTTCGCGCTCGCAGCGACCGCGCTCCATGCGATGGCCGGTGGCGAGCCGCCCGATCTCATCGTCGGGCACGGCATATTGGGCCGGTTGCTCGCCCGGCTGACCATTGCCAGCGGCGCGCCCGCGCCCACCGTGTGGGAAATCCATGCCGACCGCCGCTCGGGCGACCACGGCTATGCCGTCATCCATCCCGACAGCGATTCGCGCCGCGATTATCGCAGCATCTGCGATGTCAGCGGCGACAGTGCCCTGCTCGACACCCTGATCGGCCGTCTGGCCAAGTGCGGCGAGGTGACGCTGGCCGGTTTCTATCAGCAGCCGCTGAGCTTCACCTTCCCGCCCGCCTTCATGCGCGAGGCACGCATCCGCGTCGCCGCCGAATGGGGGCCGGACGATCTGGTCGCCATCCGCGCGATGGTCTCTGGCGGCGCGCTCGATCTCGCCGGGCTGGTCAGCCATGTCCAGCCGGTCGCGGAGGCACAGGCTGCCTATCCGACCGCGTTCACCGACCCGAACTGCCTCAAGATGATACTCGATTGGAGCGATTGCGCATGACGATGCTGGAACACTCTGGTCCTGATACGGCTGCGTTGCGCGAGGAAGCCGCGCACGAACCCGATCCTGTCGCGACGGGTCCGGTCACCAAGGAAACGCAGATCATCGCCATCTATGGCAAGGGCGGATCGGGCAAGAGCTTTGCCCTGTCCAACCTCAGCTACATGATGGCGCAGCAGGGCAAGCGCGTGCTGCTGATCGGCTGCGATCCCAAATCCGATACCACAAGTTTGCTGTTCGGCGGCAAGGCGTGCCCGACCATCATCGAAACCAGCAGCGCCAAGAAGCTCGCCGGTGAAGAGGTGAAGATCGAGGACGTCTGCTTCCAGCGCGACGGTGTGTTCGCGATGGAACTGGGCGGCCCCGAAGTGGGACGCGGCTGCGGCGGACGCGGCATCATCCACGGTTTCGAACTGCTCGAGAAGCTGGGCTTCCACGACTGGGGCTTTGATTTCGTGCTGCTCGATTTCCTCGGCGATGTGGTCTGCGGCGGCTTCGGCCTGCCGATCGCCCGCGACATGTGCCAGAAGGTGATCGTCGTCGGATCGAACGACCTGCAGTCGCTCTATGTCGCCAACAATGTCTGCAAGGCAGTCGACTATTTCGGCAAGATGGGCGGCAATGTCGGCGTCGCAGGCATCCTGATCAACAAGGATGACGGCACAGGCGAGGCGCAGGCCTTTGCCGAAGCCGTGGGCATTCCGGTGCTCGCCTCGATCCCCGCGAACGAGGATATCCGCCGCAAGTCGGCCAATTACCAGATCATCGGCAGGCCCGACACCGAATGGGCGTCGCTGTTCGAGGAGCTGGCGATCAATGTCGCCGATGCGCAGCCGACGCATCCGCGCCCGCTGACCCAGGATGGTCTGCTCGGCCTGTTCAAGCCCGAGGATACCGGCGGCAATGTCGAGCTGGTCCCTGCGACCCAAGCCGATATGCGCGGCGGCGTGTTCGAGGAAAAGGCTTCGCTGGAGGTCGTTTACGACGCGATATGACCGATATTCCCGCCCCCTCTGCGCCACGCACCCCTGACCGGATCGAGCTGGCCGCTGTCCCGGTCGAAGGTGGCTGCGCGTCGAAAGACACCATGCGCGCTGCTGCGGAGCAGGCGGGCAAGGGCGAGATTCTGGCGCGCTATACGGCGGATTATCCGCCCGAACCTTCCCAGGGCCCGCACGATCAGCCGCAGAGCATGTGCCCCGCCTTCGGATCGCTCCGTGTCGGTCTGCGCATGCGGCGCACCGCGACGATCCTGTCGGGCTCTGCCTGCTGCGTCTATGGCCTGACCTTCACCTCGCATTTCTACGGCGCGCGCCGTTCGGTCGGCTATGTGCCGTTCAGCTCGGAAACGCTCGTCACCGGCAAGCTGTACGAAGACATTCGCGATGCAGTGCATCTGATGGCCGATCCGGCTTTGTATGACACCGTCGTCGTCACCAATCTGTGCGTGCCGACCGCATCGGGCGTTCCGATCCAGAATCTGCCAAAGCAGATCAACGGCGTACGGATCATCGGCATCGACGTGCCCGGTTTCGGCGTGCCGACGCATGCCGAGGCGAAGGACGTGCTCGCAGGCGCGATGCTCGCCTATGCCCGCAAGGAAGCCGCGCAGGGCCCGGTCGCAGCCCCCAGCCACCGCCCCGACCGTCCGACGGTGACGCTGCTCGGAGAAATGTTCCCCGCCGATCCGGTCGGCATCGGCCAATTGCTCGAGCCCCTGGGCCTGGCCGCTGGCCCGGTCGTGCCGACGCGCGAATGGCGCGAGCTGTACAGCGCGCTCGATTGCGCCGCCGTCGCCGCGATCCACCCGTTCTACACCGCCAGCATTCGCGAGTTCGAGGCCGCTGGCCGCCCGGTCATCGGGTCGGCGCCCGTCGGTGTCGATGGCACCGCCGCCTGGCTCGACGCCGTGGGCCGCGCCTGTGGTGTGTCGCAATCGATGGTCGATGCCGCCAAGGACCGGTTCCTGCCGGCCATCCGCGCGGCGCTCGATGCCAGCCCGATCAAGGGCCGCATCACCGTTTCGGGCTATGAAGGCTCCGAACTGCTCGTTGCCCGGCTGCTGATCGAAAGCGGCGCGGACGTGCCCTATGTCGGCACTGCCTGCCCGAGGACGCGCTGGTCCGAGCCCGACCGCCAATGGCTGGAAGCCCGCGGCGTGCGCATCCAGTATCGCGCCAGCCTGGAACAGGACATTGCCGCGGTCGAGGAATTCCGCCCGAACCTGGCGATCGGTACCACGCCTGTGGTCCAGCACGCCAAGAGCGAGGCGATCCCGGCGCTCTATTTTACCAACCTCATTTCCGCGCGGCCGCTGATGGGCCCTGCAGGTGCAGGGTCGCTGGCGGTTGTCATCAACGCCGCGCTCGCCAATCAGGACCGGTTCAACCGGATGCAGAGCTTTTTCGACGGCGTCGGCACCCAGGAAAATGCCGGCATCTGGCGCGACACGCCGGTCGACCGGCCCGAGTTCAAGAAGAAGTACGCCGCCCGCATGGTCGGCCTCAACAAGTCCGAAGAGGCGGTGGGCACATGACGCTCATTATCGATCACGATCGGGCCGGGGGCTATTGGGGCGCAGTCTATGCGTTCACCGCGATCAAGGGCCTGCAGGTCATCATTGATGGACCCGTAGGCTGCGAGAACCTGCCCGTCACGTCGGTGCTGCATTATACCGACGCACTGCCGCCGCACGAGCTGCCCATCGTCGTCACGGGGCTCGGCGAGGAAGAGCTGGGCAAGACCGGTACCGAGGCGGCGATGCGCCGTGCCTGGCAGACGCTCGACCCGGACCTGCCCGCCGTGGTGGTCACCGGATCGATCGCCGAGATGATCGGCGGCGGCGTGACGCCCAATGGCACCAATATTCGCCGTTTCCTGCCGCGCACCATCGACGAGGATCAGTGGCAGGCCGCAGACCGCGCGCTGACCTGGCTGTGGACCGAATTCGGCCCGAAAAAGGTCAAGCCGCTCGCCCCCCGCAAGGAAGGCGTGAAGCCCAAGGTCAACATCATCGGCCCGATCTACGGCACGTTCAACATGCCGAGCGACCTTGCCGAGATCCAGCGGCTGGTCGAGGGCATCGGCTGCGAACTGAACATGGTCTTCCCGCTGGGCAGCCATCTGGCGGACGTCAAGAAGCTCGCCGATGCAGAGGTCAATATCTGCATGTACCGCGAGTTCGGCCGCAACCTGTGCGAAACGCTGGAGCGGCCTTATCTCCAGGCGCCGATCGGCCTTGAATCGACCACTTTGTTCCTGCGCAAGCTGGGCGAGCTCACGGGGCTTAACCCCGAGCCGTTCATCGACCGCGAGAAGCACACGACGATCAAGCCGCTCTGGGATCTGTGGCGTTCGGTCACGCAGGATTTCTTCGGCACCGCAAGCTTCGGCATCCATGCCAATGAAACCTATGCGCGCGGCATCCGCAATTTTCTTGAGCACGACATGGGGCTGCCGTGCAATTTCGCCTTCAGCCGCACCGCCGGGGTCAAGCCCGACAACGAGGCGGTGCGCGAGGCGATCCGTACCAACCCGCCGCTGGTCGTGTTCGGCAGCTATAACGAGCGCATGTACATGGCCGAATGCGGCGCGCGCGGCATGTACATTCCGGCAAGCTTCCCCGGCGCGGTGATCCGCCGCTACACGGGCACGCCGGTGATGGGCTATTCGGGTGCGACCTGGCTGGTGCAGGAAGTGTGCAATGCGCTGTTCGACGCGCTGTTCCACATCCTGCCGCTGTCGAGCCAGATGGATGCCGTGGCGGCGACGCCGGCCAGGATCGAGCGGGAACTCGCCTGGACCGACGACGCCAAGGCGCGGCTTGACCGGCTGGTCGATGCGCAGCCGGTACTGGTGCGCATTTCTGCCGCCAAGACGTTGCGCGATGCCGCGGAGAGGGCGGCCCGGCGCGCGGGCGAAGATTCAGTAACCGAGGTGCGGCTGGTGGAGGAAGCCGTCGCACAGAATATGGGCCAGGTGGCGTGAGCGCCTTGTCCAGTCATCGGCCTTGGGACGGGGCCTCCAATATCCGCGTCAGGTTCGCCTGCACGGATAATCGCCTGGAAGGCGCCCATGTGGCGTTCTTCCAAATCTGGAAGCTAAGGAGAATATCTCATGGCAGATGAAGGGATGGGTCCCACGACCTACCTCACAGAAAGCGAGGCGAAGGAGTTCCACAAGCTCTTCGTCGCCAGTTTCGCTTTCTTCACCATCGTCGCGATCATCGCGCACGTACTGGTTTGGCAATGGCGCCCCTGGTTCCCGGGTACGCCCGGCTATGAAGCGACATCGAGCCTCGACCCGGTGACCGACGTTCAGCTCAGCTAAGAAGGAAACCTGATCATGCATAGAATGTGGCAATCATTCGATGGCAACAGGATCCTGACTGCGCTTGCGGTCTTCCTGTTCGTCCTCGCACTTCTCATCCACTTCATCCTGTTGAGCACGAATCGCTACAACTGGCTGGAGCCCCCTATGCCGGCAGCTGCACCTGCGGCGGTTGCTGCGGCATCGGCGATTACACCCTGACATCAGGGTAATGCCAGTGTGTCGCCTTGCCAGGCGATGAGGGCGGACCGGCGGGACCGGTTTTCACCGGTCCGCCCCTTTCACTGGTTGCATGAGAACAAACGAGACCCCGCATACGGGGATTATCATTCACGCTCGCCGCACAGCATCGCGGCGGCGAACGAAGGAGTCTGGCAATGGCGCTCTTGAGCTTCGAGAGAAAATATCGCGTCAGAGGCGGAACATTGGTCGGCGGGGATCTGTTCGATTTCTGGGTCGGGCCATTTTATGTCGGCTTCTTCGGGATCACGACGCTGTTCTTCGCCTCGCTTGGCACTGCGCTCATCTTCTATGGTGCATCGCAGGGCGGAACCTGGAACCCCTGGCTGATCAGCATCGCGCCGCCGGACCTGAAATACGGCCTGGGCCTGGCGCCGCTGAAGGAGGGCGGCCTGTGGCAGATCATCACGGTCTGCGCGATCGGCGCGTTCGTCAGCTGGGCGTTGCGAGAGGTCGAAATCTGCCGAAAGCTGGGCATGGGCTATCATGTGCCGTTCGCCTTTGGTGTCGCCATCTTTGCCTATGTAACGCTGGTGGTGTTCCGCCCGTTCCTGCTGGGCGCCTGGGGCCATGGCTTTCCGTACGGCATTTTCAGCCACCTGGATTGGGTGTCTAACGTCGGCTACCAGTATCTGCACTTCCACTACAATCCGGCACACATGCTCGCCGTGTCGTTCTTCTTCACCACCACGCTCGCGCTTTCGATGCACGGCGCGCTGGTCCTTTCGGCCACCAACCCGGCCAAGGGTGAGGAAGTGAAATCCCCCGAATATGAAGACACCTTCTTCCGCGACCTGATCGGCTATTCGGTCGGCACGCTCGGTATCCACCGCGTGGGCCTGCTGCTGGCGCTGAATGCCGGTTTCTGGAGCGCAGTGTGCATCATCATATCCGGCCCCTTCTGGACCCGCGGCTGGCCGGAATGGTGGACCTGGTGGCTCAACCTGCCGATCTGGATGTGAGAGGGGTAATTCACCATGGCACGCTACCAAAATCTATTCACCCAGGTTCAGCTGCGTGGGCACCCCGAAATGGGCATGCCGCACAAGGACGACAGCGAACCGCGCATCAACGTCACCGCATTCAGCTATTGGATGGGCAAGCTGGGCCAGGCGCAGCTGGGGCCGCTCTATCTCGGCAAGCTGGGGCTCGCCTCGCTGCTGTTCGGCTTCCTGGCGTTCGAGATCATCGGCCTCAACATGATGGCCTCGGTCAACTGGAACCCCAACCGCTTCCTGAAGGAGCTGTTCTGGCTCGCGCTGGAGCCGCCCGGTCCTGAATGGGGTTTTTCCGTCTACGTGCCGCTGGCTGAAGGCGGCTGGTGGATCATTGCCGGCTTCTTCCTGACCGCATCGGTCATGCTCTGGTGGGCCCGTACCTATCTCCGCGCCAAGGCGCTGGGCATGGGCACGCACATCGCCTGGGCCTTTGCGAGCGCCATCTGGCTCTTCCTGGTTCTGGGCATCATCCGCCCGTTCCTGCTGGGCAGCTGGTCGGAAGCGGTACCCTTCGGCATCTTCCCGCACCTTGATTGGACCGCGGCATTCTCGATCCGCTACGGCAACCTGTTCTACAACCCGTTCCACGCGCTTTCGATTGCCTTCCTTTATGGCTCCACCTTGCTTTTTGCGATGCACGGTGCGACCATCCTGGCCGTGGGTCGCTATGGTGGCGAGCGTGAGATCGAACAGATCTACGATCGCGGCACAGCCAGTGAACGCGCCGGCCTGTTCTGGCGCTGGACCATGGGCTTCAATGCCACCATGGAATCGATCCATCGTTGGGCCTGGTGGTTTGCAGTGCTGACCACACTTACCGGCGGTATCGGCATCCTGCTGACCGGCACGGTTGTCGATAACTGGTATCTCTGGGCTCAGGAGCATGGATTTGCCCCTGCCTATCCGGATACCGGTGTTGTTGATCCGAGCACGAGCTTCGTCGCACCGGCAGCGGTGCCTGCGGAGCCGAGCCTGATGGCTGCGGACCCCGGCGCTGCTGCGCCTGCGGCTCCCAGCCCAGCAGAAGGGAACTGACAGCCATGTTGACCCTATCCAAACTGACCACATTGGGCGCGCTGGCGATAGCGGGCCTGGCCCTCACGGCCTGTGAAATCGGACCCAAGACATCAGAGCAGGGCGGCTACCGGGGAACCGGCATCGCCCAGATCACCGATGCTGACAACAAGATCGATCCCGGCACCGTTCCGCCGCCTCCTTATGCCCTCCCGGCCCCGACCGGGCCGAAGGCAGCCGAGGTGTACCAGAACGTCAAGGTGCTGGGTCATGTCAGCCAGGAAGAGTTCGATTACACCATGGCGGCGATCACCCAGTGGATCGTCCCTGCCGATGCCCCGCCCGAACAGGCCGGGTGCAATTACTGCCACAATGCCGAAAATCTGGCCGACGACAGCAAATATACCAAGGTTGTCGCGCGCCGGATGATCCAGATGACGCAGAACATCAACCAGAACTATTCGGACCACGTCAAGAAGACCGGCGTGACCTGCTATACCTGCCACCGTGGCAATGCAGTGCCGAAATATGTCTGGACCGATCCCAAGCCCAGCGACGGGCGTCTGATGGGCAACAAGCGTGGCCAGAACACGCCCAGCCCGGTGACCGCCTATGCTTCGCTGCCGCTCAGCACGGCCAGCATGTATCTGGGTCTGGATGCCAAGGCGGCACGGGTGCAATCGAAGACGCGCCATCCCACGACGCTCAATCTCAAGGGCACCAAGGATGCGGAAGCCAATTATGCGATCATGATGCATCTGTCGCGGTCGCTGAACGTCAACTGCACCTATTGCCATAACAGCCGTGCCTTTGCGCAATGGGGCCAGTCGAGCCCGCAGCGTGCCCAGGCCTGGTATGGCCTGCAGATGGTCAAGAATACCAACCAGGAATATATCCACCCGCTGACCAGCGTGTTCCCGGCCAACCGGCTTGGACCGCAGGGTGACCCTTACAAGGCCAATTGCGCCACCTGTCACCAGATCCAGCGCAAGCCGCTGGGCGGTGCCCAGATGGCCAAGGACTATCCGGCGCTGCTGACGCTGGCGCCCAAGGGTCCGGTATCTCCTGCTGCGGCCATGCCGGGCATGGAAGCACCCGCCCCGGCGGCAGCAGCGGCTCCTGCTGCTGCAGCAGCTGCGGGGAACTGACCGAATGAAATCCTCCCCGAGCTTGTCTCGGGGAGGGGAACCGCCGACCGCAGGTCGGTGGTGGAGGGGAAGCGAGATGGCATGACGCACATTGCCTGCACTTCACCGCTGCCCCTCCACCACCCGCGACACGGGCGGTCCCCCTCCCCCGGCAAGCTGGGGGAGGATTTTCGTCGATTGGCTCGGTAATGCACCTGTTCGAAACCCTGGTTGTCCTTCACGTCATCTGCGGGGCGACGGGGCTGATCGCGTTCTGGGTGCCGATTGCCGCGCGCAAGGGCGGGCAGGCGCATCGCAAATGGGGGCGGGTGGCCACGCTGGCCTTTATCGGTGCCGGCATTCTGGCGATCGCGATGGCGCTGCTGTCGCTCTATGGTCCGGAAAAGCGCCTGCCGATGATCACCGATCGCGTGCTGTTCGACGGGCTGTTCGGCTGGATGATGCTGTATCTCGGCACGCTCACCATCGGCTTTGCGGTCTATGGCCTGGCGGTGGTTCGCCACCGTGCCAACCGCGCGGCGCTGCGCGCGCCGCACTATCTCGCGCTGTTCGGCGCGGTGATCGCCTCTGCGGCATGGTGCGGCTATTACGGCCTGATGATCGGTCAGCCGCTGATGGCCGCGCTCGCCGTGGTCGGGCTGACTGCGGTGGCGACGCAGCTCTTCTATGTCTGGCGCCCGAGTGCTCCGCCGCGCGCGCATGTGCCCGAACATTTCCGTGCGCTGCTCGGCATGGGCATTTCGGCCTATACCGCCTTCCTGTCTGTCGGGCTGATCCGGCTGGTGCCCGATCATGTCTTCAACCCGCTGATATGGGCTGTGCCCAGCATCATCGGCGTCAGCCTGATCATCCGCTATACGCTGGCCAAACGCCCGCAAAAGCGTGGCGGGAGCGCGTCTGTAACGCGACGGGAGGCCTGAATGAAAGACTGGATCGTCAACAATCTGGGCATCATCGAGATGCTGATGTCGGGCGTGCTCGTCCTGGGCTTTTGCGCCTGGCAGTATTGGAGCGTCAGCCGGCCCGACAAGGGGGAATAGGGGGATCTACGCCTTCATCCCGCTGGTCGGTCCGGGGCTATGCTGCCCATCGAGGTCTGATAACGTCATCCTGAACTTGTTTCAGGACCCATCGTGCCCGATCAAGCCGAAGCCGCGTGGGGAGAAATGGGCCCTGAAACGAGTTCAGGGTGACGGAGGTGACATCGCGACGTTCAGCGCGGGGCCTTCGACAAGCTCAGGCTGAGCGGGGTGGGGTGCGGGTGCCGAGCGGGCAGGGTGCGGGAGCTGGCCAAGTTGCGTCGAGCGCACCGAGCCCGCCTCGCCCCCTACCGCTCCTTCTTCTTGGTCGGCGCGTTGAAATCGGCTGGTTTGCCCGCGATCCAAGTCAGGAACTTGGCGATCTCTGGATGCTGACGCAACGCCTCCACATCCTCGCCGACCCGCCCAAGTTCGGCGTTGGTGAAATGCGCATGGATCGTCCGGTGGCAGATCGGGTGGACGGCGACGCGGCCTTTGCCGCCCTTGCTCTTGGGTACAGGGTGGTGCCATTCGATGACTTCACCCAGATCGCGCTCGCACAGCCAGCACGGCTCGGGCGGCGGAGCCTCCGCCTCGTCTTCTTCCTCTTCCCAGGCGCGGCGCTTTGGCATCAGGCGGGCATCAATCCGCAGTTGGGCCGTTGCCGGGGCCCAGCAGATCGACCACCGCCGTCACCATCGCCTCGGTCGCCAGCGTGATCGATTCGCGCGGGGCGACCTTGAAGAACGGGCTGTGGTGCGCAGGCAGCGTCATCTTGCCCGCCTTGGCCGCGTCGATATCGGCCTGCGGGGTGCCGCCGACATTGAAATACAGCCCCGGCACATCGGTATTGGGTGCGACGAAATAGGCAAAGTCCTCGGCGCCCATCCCGGTCTGCGGCTCGTTGGTGAGCAGCGCCTGCGCGCCGAACCGCTTGGCGAAGGTCTTGGTAATCCGCTCGGTCAGCGGCTTGTCGTTGACCGTTACCGGGGTCGATTCGAAGCCCACGCGGACCTGGGGCAGCTTGTCTTCGGGCAGGCCGTTCAATCGCCCGACATTCTCGGCAATGCGCTTGATCCCGTCGAGCAGCGTCTTGCGCACCGCATTGTCGTTCGACCGCACCGTGATCTGCAGCTCGGCCTTGTCCGAGATGATGTTGTGCTTGAAGCCCGAATGGAACGACCCCACGGTCACCACGCCTGCCTCAAGAGGTGAAATCTCGCGCGAGACCAAAGTCTGCAGCGCCATGACGATTTCCGCGCCCATCACGATCGGGTCCTTGCCCATATGCGGATAGGCCCCGTGGGTGCCGACGCCGAAGATGGTGATGTCGACCGAATCCGATGACGAAGCGGTCAGCCCCGGCTGGATCTCGATCTTGCCCGTGGGCGTGCCCGCCGAAACGTGGAAGGCGAGCGCATAATCGGGCTTGGGGAAACGGGTGTACAGCCCGTCCTGCATCATCTTGGCCGCGCCGCCGATACGCTCTTCGGCGGGCTGGGCGACGAACACCACGGTGCCCTTCCACTGGTCCTTCATCGCGGCAAGGCGGCGCGCGGTGCCGATCATCGATGTGATGTGCGTGTCATGCCCGCAGGCGTGCATCACCGGCTTTTCGGTGCCGTCGATATCGACCTGCTTGACCTTCGAGGCATAGGAAAGCCCGCTGTCCTCGACCAGCGGCAGACCGTCCATATCGGCGCGCACCATGATGACCGGGCCGTCGCCATTCTTCATGATGCCGACCACGCCGGTCACGCCGACACCTTCGGTGACGATGGCGCCAGCCGCGCGCAGTTCCGCCGCGATGATCTTGGCGGTGCGGGTTTCCTTGAACGACAGTTCGGGATTGGCGTGGAAATCGAGGAACAGCTTTTCCAGCTTGGTGTCATAATCGCTGGCCACTGCCTTGCCGAGCGCATCCTGCGCCTGGGCAGGTGCCCCCAGCGCAAGTGCCATGGCACTGCCGATCAAGCCCCAAGCTATTGCCCTGTTCATCGATTTCCCCTTTTTCCCCAAGGCGTTCACGCGCCGTCCGGAGCGACTATAGCGCTTTGAATCGCTTAATCTATCGTCATTCCCACGACGGCGCGTGTGACAACCCTGGCTGTCCGTGGAACTGGCCTCAATCCGCAGGCCCCACCTTGAACGCGCACAGCTTGTTGCCGTCGAGGTCGCGGAAATAGGCGCCGTAAAAGGCCTGGTCGCCCTCTGCTCCGCGCAGGCCCGGCGCGCCTTCGCACGTGCCGCCCAGTTCGAGCGCCTTGGCGTGGAGCATGTCCACCTTGGCCCGCGCATCCATCGCCAGCGCCACCATCGTACCGTTGCCCGCCGTTGCGGCCTCACCATTATAGGGCCGGGTCACGGCAATGCCCGGCGCACCCCAGACGGTGCCGAACAGGGTGAAGCCGTTTTCTTCCATCCGCATCAACTCGCTGCCGCCCAGCGCGCCAATCAATGCCGCATAAAAATCACGCGCCTTGTCGAGGTCATTGGTTCCCAGGGTTACATAGCCGATCATCGTGTCTCTCCTGCATGTCCGGCCCGACTCAGGCCAGTTGCAGTTCGCAACTTATCATGGGCATGTGTCGAGGCAATGACCTATCGGGTCATCTTCGGCATGGCCGGTGCTGATCCGCACCACGCCCTCGCCGCTGACCCGGTTGACCCACAGCCCGGCGCGCAGGCCATAGGCCTCGCCCGGATGGCCGATCCAGACAGACCCGTCGGGCTGTTCGATCCGCTGCACGCCCAGGCCGAACGCGGTGAAATAGCCCCTGTCGTCATCGCCGTTGCTGCCATCGAACCGCCATTGCGCGCGGGTCAGCTCGGCAAAGGACTGCGGGGTGAGCAGCCCGTCGCCGCCATTGAGAAGCATCTGCCCCAGCCGCGCCAGCCCGCCGGCGGAAATGCGCATGCCGCCCTGCGGGCTGAACGCCGATCCGTTCCTGCCGGGCAGGTACAGCTCGATGTCGCAGCGGCCATCGCTCGCGGGGACATAGGCGCATTGATCGGGACTGGCGGTCCAGTCATCACGCGCGACGCTGCCATCGGGATTGTACAGGGTGATCGCGGTCTTTGCCGTGCCGGGTTTGCAGCCTGACCAGTTGTAACAGGCGGGGATGGCGAGGGGCTCGAACACCTCCTCGGTCATGATCCGGTCGAAGCGGCGGCCAGAGGCAGCCTCCATCACCGCCGCGATGACCGGGAAGTTGACATTGGCATAGCGGAAATAGCTGCCGGGCGAGTGGTCTGCATCCCAGGCTTCGGGCCTGGCCATCAGCTCTGCCAGGTTGGCATCGAGCGGGATGAAATAGCCGGCATCATCCTTCAGCCCGGACTGGTGCGACAGCAACAGCCGCAGCGTGATCTTCTGCGTCGGGAATTGCGGATGGACCAGCCGCCAACCGAGATACAGCGACACGTCCCGGTCCAGATCGAGCACCTGTTTGTCGACCAGCCGCATCACCGCGACACCGACCGCGAGCTTGGAGATCGAGGCGATGCGCACCGGATCGTCGAGCGTCGCTACCCGCATCGACGGGCGGTGAGCGAGGCCCGAGACCTTGCCGCGATCCAACCGGTCGGCCGAGAATTTCAGCTCGATGCGGACATTGTCGTCGGCTTGTGCGGCGGCGGGGGTGGCGAGTGCCGCGACCACCAACGCCGCCAGCATCGTCATTCCCGCAAACGCCGGAATCCCGCTATTGCGCCAAAATTGCTTCAGGAAGCGGGACCCCCGCGTGCGCGGGGGCGACGAGCTTGACGCCATAAACCGAGCGATCAGCCCTTGCATTCGCCGATGCGCTTGGCGCTGTTCTTCGCCTTCATCGTCATCGTGCCCATCTCGCCCGAGCTCATCGCCATTTCCATCTGCATGTCATAGCTGGTCGAGGTGTAGGTGCCGTTCAGCTTGATGTCGCCCTTCTGGCCCGGCTGCTGGCCCTTGCAGGTGATATCGGCATTGATCGCGCCGCCGGACAGGTCGAACTTCTTGTAGGTGCACTCGTCATTGGCAGCCCCGGCCAGGAAGTCCGCCCCCGGCTTCTTGGCCTGCTCTTCGGTCAGGCAATTCTTGGTGGTCTGCACCTGGCCGATCATCTGCTTGACGATCGCGCCGGTCATCGCCTTGCGTTCGGCCGACAGCTTGGTCTCGTCAAACTTCACATCGACGATCTCGACCTTGTTTTCCCATTCGCCCGCGCTGAACTTGATCGATTCGGCTTCCTTGGCGACCTCTTCCTTGCTGATCTTGCCGTCGCCATCCTTGTCCGCACCGCCGCCGCTGCATGCGGCCAGCGCCATCAGCGGCAGGGCCAGGATCGAAACAGTCTGCATCTTCATGAAAATTCTCCGTTGAGCGATTGGGGATGCGCGATCCGTCTGTCCTTGTTGCCGCCGACCCTAAAGATGCGCCTGGCGCTTGGCAATCGCATCGCCGCCCTTGCGCCGATGGCCCCCGCTCCGCATATCTCTGCGCATGGCTGAACTGGTAATCCGACGCGGGCTTGAAGAGCCGCAAACCGATGGCACGTTCGTGCCGCACAAGCCGCAACGGCCCGAAAAGGCAGAAGGCGGGCGGCGGTTCAAGCTGGTGAGCGATTACACCCCGTCAGGCGACCAGCCGACCGCGATCAAGGAGCTGGTCGAGGGGATCCAGGCGCATGACCGCGACCAGGTGCTGCTCGGCGTCACCGGATCGGGCAAGACCTTCACCATGGCGCAGGTGATCGACCGAACGCAGCGTCCCGCGCTGATCCTGGCGCCCAACAAGATTCTCGCCGCGCAGTTGTATGGCGAGTTCAAGAGCTTCTTCCCTGAAAACGCGGTCGAATATTTCGTCAGCTATTACGATTATTACCAGCCCGAAGCCTATGTGCCGCGCAGCGACACCTATATCGAGAAGGAAAGCTCGGTAAACGAGGCGATCGACCGGATGCGCCATTCGGCGACGCGGTCCTTGCTCGAGCGCGACGACGTGATCATCGTCGCCTCGGTGTCGTGCATCTACGGTATCGGATCGGTCGAGACCTATTCGGCGATGATCTTCGACATCAAGGCGGGCGAAAGCGTCGACCAGCGCGAGCTGATCCGTAAGCTCGTCGCGCTGCAGTACAAGCGCAACGATGCAAGCTTCACCCGCGGCAATTTCCGCGTGCGCGGCGATACGCTCGAGCTGTTTCCCTCGCATTACGAGGATGTCGCCTGGCGCATCTCGTTCTTCGGCGACGAGGTGGAATCGATCGCGGAGTTCGATCCGCTGACCGGCAAGCCCGGCGCAAAGCTCGCCCAGGTGCGGGTCTATGCGAACTCGCACTATGTCACGCCTGGCCCAACGATGCAGCAGGCTGCGGCGGCGATCCGCTTCGAGCTGACCGAGCGGCTGAAGGAGCTTGAGATCGAAGGCAGGCTGCTGGAGGCACAGCGGCTGGAGCAGCGCACCAATTTCGACCTCGAGATGATCGCGGCGACCGGCAGCTGTGCGGGCATCGAGAATTACTCGCGCTTCCTAACTGGACGCCTGCCGGGCGAACCGCCACCGACGCTGTTCGAATATCTGCCCGAAAACGCGCTGCTGTTCATCGACGAAAGCCACCAGACCGTGCCGCAGATCGGTGCGATGGCGCGCGGCGACCACCGGCGCAAGCTGACGCTCGCCGAATATGGCTTCCGCCTGCCCAGCTGCATCGACAACCGCCCGTTGCGCTTCAACGAATGGGACGCGATGCGGCCGCAGACGGTCAGCGTTTCGGCCACCCCCGGCAATTGGGAGATGGAACAGACCGGCGGCGTCTTTGCCGAACAGGTCATCCGCCCCACCGGGCTGATCGACCCGCCGGTCGAGATCAAGCCGGTCGAGGAGCAGGTCGATGACCTGATCAACGAGTGCAAGAAGGTCGCGGCACAAGGCTATCGCACGCTCGTCACCACGCTGACCAAGCGCATGGCCGAGGACCTGACCGAATATATGCACGAGGCGGGGATCAAGGTCCGCTATATGCATTCGGACGTCGAGACGCTCGAACGTATCGAGCTGATCCGCGACCTTCGCATGGGCGTGTACGACGTGCTGATCGGCATCAACCTGCTGCGCGAGGGGCTCGACATTCCCGAATGCGGGCTGGTGGCGATCCTCGATGCGGACAAGGAGGGCTTTCTGCGCTCCGAAACCTCGCTGATCCAGACGATCGGCAGGGCGGCGCGCAACGTCGAGGGCCGCGTGATCCTCTACGCCGATCGCATCACCGGCAGCATGGAGCGCGCGCTCAACGAGACCAATCGCCGCCGCGAAAAACAGGTGGCCTACAATACCGAACACGGCATCACGCCGACCACGATCAAGCGCAATATCGGCGACATCATCGCGCATGTCGCGAGCAAGGACAGCGTGCTGGTCGATACCGGCGTCGATGATCGCCCGCACATGGTCGGCCACAATCTGCGCGCCTATATCGAGGACCTCGAAAAGAAGATGCGCGCCGCCGCTGCCGACCTCGAGTTCGAGGAGGCAGGGCGCCTGCGCGACGAAATCCGCAAGCTGGAGGCGGAAGAGCTCGGCCTTCCGGTCGAACAGCGGGTGGCAGCGCCGAAGGGCCGGGCGACCGAAGGCAAGCCGGGCACGCGCAAGATGCGCTATGGGAAGACGCAGCGGAAGTTTTGAGGGTTGGCGGGACTGAAAACGTTAAATAGCGACAAGCAGTTTAGAGCTGCATAAGCTTGGCTTTACGAGGAAGCCAAGATGATCCTTTCTTTCAAAAAATGCTGAAACCGAGCGAATCTGGATCGGCAATCGCAGTCGCGAGCTTCCGGACGATATCCAGAAGCGTGCGCTGAACCGTCTGAAGTTCCTGGATGCAGCAACGTCGCTAAACGACCTTCGCAACCCGCCCAGCAATCGCCTGCATGCGCTGAGCGACGACCGGGCGGGACAGCATTCCATTTCCATTAACAAAAAATGGCGTATATGTTTTGTCTGGAAGGACGGAGACGCTCATGACGTCGAAATTGTCGATTACCACTGATCCGGACTGGCTTGAGAACGATCATGCCGGGGAATTGCTGCTGTCTGAATTTCTCGAACCGTTCGATATGACCGTCGAAGCCCTGGCCGATGCCATTGCCGTGAGTGCAGAGCATATCCGTTCGGTTATCGATGGTGAAAAGCGCATGGATGCTGAACTGGATCTGCGCCTGGGGCGCTTTTTCGGAATGTCGGAGGGATTTTTCCTTCGGCTTCAGGACAGCTATGAACTGCTTGAAGCCAAACGGTCGCTCAATGGAGAGCTCGATCGCATCGTTCAGCACGCCGCCTGATCCCCTTGCCAAGCTGACCGAAAAACGGCACCCGTGGCTGCAGCGGGTCGCACCGTGGTCTCGTCAATTTTTGCGGGACAAATCAGATCGGACGTCGTGTATGCTTTCCTTGCCTTTCTCTCGTGTTCTCGCCGGTGCCGTCATGCTTGGCGCGCTGGCTGTGCCTGCGCATGGCCAGGCAATTTCCGACAAGGAAGGCTATGATTCGCTGCTGAGCTGCGCGGCGTTCTTTTCTGCAGCAGCGGCGGTGACCGAAGGTGACGCGAAGGCCAGCGGCGATGCGACCGAATTGGCCACCGCGTTCATGACCGGTGCCGTGCTGCTTGCGCCCGGTGGCGATACCGCCAAGGCCGAAAAGGCACTCGAGGAGCAGGCCCAGATGTTCGCTGTCGCCATGGTCGCCGATGACAAGGGCATGACCAACGATCTCGACGAACTGGCCGATGGCTGCAGCACGCTCGGCGAGAGCTATCTGCCCGAGATACTCGAGCGCGCAGGCGAATAGGCCGGGCTCAGCCGGGCAGCGCGGTGAGCGTGTCGACCGTGAGAACCTGCGGCAGGATCACCGGCTCCTTGCCCGGCGCATACCAGACATACAGCGGCACGCCCGAGCGTCCCTGCGCTTCGAGATAGCGGCTGATCTCGGCATCGCGCCGGGTCCAGTCGCCTTCCAGCACGACGACACCCGCTTTTTTGAAGGCGGCAGCGGTGGCCTCGCGCTGGATCGCAGCGGCTTCGTTTGCCTTGCAGGTGATGCACCAATCGGCGGTGAAATAGGCGAACACAGGTGTGTTTGCGCCGCGTAGCTCAGCGAGCTTTGCCTCGCTGAACGCCTGCGTTGGCAGCGTGGCATTGGTCGATGCCTCTGCGCTTGACGCGCCCGCATCCATCGGCAGCAGCGCGATGGCGGCGATTGCACTGATAAGCGCAGGAATGATCGGCAACCAGCCGCTGCGTCCGCTCGCCTGCCGTGCGCCCAGCCACCACAGCAGCATCGCCAGCAGCATTGCGGCGGCCAGGCCGAAGAGCACGCCAGTGTTGCCCGTCTGCTGGCCGAGCAGCCAGACCAGGGCAAGCGCGGTGAGGAACATCGGCACCGCCATGATCCGGCGGAAAACACTCATCCAGGCACCGGGGCGTGGCATCCTTCGGCGGAGCGCGGGGATGAAGCCGATGGCCAGGAACGGCAGCGCGAGACCCAGCCCCAGCCCGGCAAAGACCAGCAGAGCAGCGGGCACGGGCAGCACCAGGGCGGTGCCCATCGCGGCAGCCATGAACGGCGCGGTGCACGGTGTCGCGACAAAGGCGGCGAGCGCGCCGGTCCAGAACGATCCCGCCGCGCCTTGTTTCTGCGTCAGGCTGCCCCCTGCCGAAACGGTGGCGAACTCGAAAAGGCCAGCGAGGTTGAACGCAATCGCGGTGACCAGCAGCAGCAGCGCAAGGATGATGCGCGGATCCTGCAGCTGGAACGCCCAGCCGATCTGCTCGCCGCCTGCGCGCAAGGCGAGCAGCAGCCCGCCCAGCCCGAGGCAGACCAGCACAATACCTGCGGTATAGGCGAGCGCATCGCTCCGCGCCGCGCGTTCGTCGCCGCCGGCCTTGGCGAGGCTGATCGCTTTCAGGCTGAGGATCGGGAAGACGCACGGCATGATGTTGAGCAGCAGCCCGCCGAGCAGCGCCCCGCCCAGCGCGGTCAGCAGAAGCGTCATGGTATCACCCTGCGCGGGGGTGGCGGTGGCCGTGGTATCTATCCGGGTACCGCCAGGCGCGACCTTGCCGGGCCTGGCGATCAGGTCGAGGCCCAGATGCTCGCCGATCCGAAGGACGCCGCCAATGTCCTGCGCGGCAGTTCCGGCGACCTCGGTCTCGACGATCAGCCGGTCGCGATCGCGGAAGAAGCTCTGCGGCGCGCTGTAGCGGATCGCCTTGTCGGTGCGCGCGAAGAAATGCGGCGCGTCGATCTTGCCGCCGGCGGGGAAGGGGATGGCGATGCGCAGCACCTTGCCGTCACGGGCAAAGCTGGCTTCGCTGCCCAAGGGCGCGGGCAGCCGTTGCCGCCAGCCATCGAAGCGCGTCCGCGCCGTCTGGTCGACGCTGCCATTGCCCACGGTCAGGCTGGTGGTGAGCGTCGCGCTTTCGGGGACGCAGATTTCATCGGTACAGGCCAGCCAGTCGGCCTTGACGCTGATCGGCAGGACCGTGCCGGGCGCGAGCGAAGAGTCGAACTTCAGCGCCACCAAAGGTGCATAGGGCCCTTCATAGACATGGTTCATCAGCCCCGCGATAATCAACGTCTGCGGCACCGGATAGCGCAGGTTTCCCGCTGTAACGCCCTTGGGCAACGTCCATTCGAGCGTCATGCCAAGGCCCGCATCGCCCGGATTTTCCCAATAGCCATGCCAGCCCGTCTTGGGCGTCATGGCAAAGGCCAGGTCGACGGTGGTGCCGGGCGCGGGGCTGGCGCTTTCTGCCACCAGCGATGCGGCGATATTGTTCGGCCCCCGCTGCAAAGGCTGGGCGGCAGCAGGAAGGGCAAGGCCCAGCAGAAGCAGGCCCAGCAGGGACCGGAAAACAGCCAACATCATGCGCCGCCATGTAAAGGGTTTGCAGGCCAAAACCAATGGCCGTTCGGCGGGCTATACGCCGGGTGAGCCAGCGGGGTTACCGCTGGTCGTAGGCGCTCAATCCCTTGCCGAGCCGGTTTTCGCCCAGCGGGATGCTGTCACGGCTCCAGTTGGCGACAAACCAGGTCGCGCGCTCGACGCCGGGGGCAAGGCTGGCATCATTGCCGAAAATCTGGAGGCCGGCAGAGCTGTAAGCGCGTCCCTCGGCGGCGACCGCGATGAACGCCGACCAGTTTTCCTTGTTCTGCCCCTGGACGAAGATGTTGCGGGTGATCTCGCCGCTCGCGCCGCCGGGCAGGTCGATCATGTAATTGCTGCCATTGCCACGGCTGTCGTCGAAGCTCGAATCGGCGATGGTCACGCGGCCCGCGCGGCTCTTCACATAATGGCCGCCCTGGCCCTTTTCGAAGCGCGAGCGGGTAACGGTCAGCGACCCATAGTCGCCGATATAGATCGAATGCGCGCAGTCCGACGCGCACAGGCCGAGGCCCGAAAAGCTCGACTTGTCGATGACGATCCGGCCGTTGCGGTCCTCGCCGGTCAGGATGCCCTGCTGGCTGTCGCGAAACAGGCTGTTGACGACGGTAAGGTCGCCGCGCTCCAGCCGGACGCCAGCGCCGTTTTCGTCGCGCACGGCGATGTTCTGGAAGATCAGGCCCTCGACGCGCGCGCTGCGGCCGCGCAGCACCAGCGTCGCCTTGTCCTCGCACACGCCGCCATCCAGGATCGCGGTACCGGGCGTCACCGCGCGATAGGTGATATTGCCCGCCTCCTGCACCGCGCAATCGCGCCAGATGCCGGGCTGAACCTCGATCGTGCCGGTTCCGCCGCCGATCTTGTTCACCGCATCGGTCAGCGATTTGTAGCTCTTGCCGGTCTCGGCGATGCGATAGGGCATCGCGCGCTGCTGCGCGAACAGGGGCAGGGCGCTGATCAGCGCCAGCGCGGCGACAAGGAGAATGCGGAGCACGGTCATGGCCGCAGGGACTATCATGCGGCGGACAAAAATGCCTGGTATTAGAGGGTTAACGCATCGGCCGTCCCGTCAGGGGACAGGCGCTGCATCATCGGTTACCGGCGGCGACCGGTGCTTGCGGCCATAGACCAGGTCGAACAGCGGAGAGGCCATGAAGGTGGTGACGATCGCCATGATCACCAGCATCGAGAACAATGCCGGGCCGATAATGCCGCGCTGCAGGCCGATATTGATGATGATCAGCTCCATCATCCCGCGCGCGTTCATCAATGCGCCGATCGCCATCGCGGTGGAGTTGTCCTGCCCGGTGATCCGCGCCGCGACATAGCAGGCAACGCCCTTGGCCAGGATCGAAGCGGCGAGAATTCCCATCGCAATGGCCAGAAGCTCGGCATTGTTGACCACGGTCAGCTGGGTGTTGAGCCCCGAATAGGTGAAGAACATCGGGATCAGCAGCACCATGATGATCGGTTCAAGCTGGCGCTGCAGCTCGTTCGACAGCTTGCCGCGCGGCATGCAGATGCCCAGCAGAAAGCCGCCGAGCACCGCATGGATGCCGATATAGTCCATCGCAAAGGCCGCCAGCATGAACAGCACCAGCACCGCGGCCAGCATCGAATGGGTGACCTTGCCATTGCGTTCGGTGATGCGGCCCAGCGGCGCCAGCAGCCTGCGCCCGAAGATGAGCATGAACGCGGCAAAGCTGGCCCCGCCGACAATCGCCTTGATGGCGACGCCCGGCCCGTCGCCGAAGCTGGCGAGCACGATCGCCAGCACCGTCCAGGCGGCGGCATCGTCGATGGCCCCTGCCGACAGGGTCAGGCTGCCCAGCTTCGTGTCGGTCAGGCCGCGCTCATGAATGATCCGCGCCAGCATCGGAAAGGCGGTGATGGCAATGCACGCGCCCAGGAACAGCGTCGCCTGAAACTGATTGACGTCGCTGGCGAACAGGCCGGGCACATCCTGAAGCATCGGCGCGAGCAATATCGCGACGATAAAGGGCACCGCCATGCCGGTGAACGATACGGCTGCCGCGCTGCCGATCTGGGCGCGGAAATGGTCTGAGCGGAAACCGAGGCCAACCAGGAACATGTACAGGCCCACGCCCAGCTGGGCGCAGACGAACAGCACGTTCTTGGTTTCCGGCGGGAACAAGGCTGCCTGCAGATCGGGCAGGAAAAAGCCGAACAGCGAAGGGCCCAGCAGCACGCCGGCCATCATCTCGCCCACCACCTGCGGCTGGCCCAGCCAGCGGCGCACGGCGTAGCCGACAAGGCGGCAGGTGCCGATGATCAGCGCCATCTGCACGAAGAAATACGCGCTGAGTTCAGACGGTGTCACGCGCCAATGCCCCTCCCGCACACCCCTCGCAGCAGGGCATGCGCGGGGAGTTTGCGGTTTGTCAGGCCAGAGTCAATCGCGATGGCTCAATCCAGATTGGGACGCAGCCAGCGGCGCGCCGTATCCAGATCGACCCCGCGCCGTGCAGCATAGTCGATGACCTGGTCCTCGCCGATGCGTGCGACGCCGAAATAGGCGCTTTCCGGGTGCCCGAAATAAAAGCCGCTGACCGCCGCAGTGGGCAGCATCGCAAAGCTTTCGGTCAGGGTGATCCCGGTGGCATCGGTGGCCTTGAGGAGGTCGAACAGCGCCGGCTTCTGGCTGTGGTCGGGACAGGCGGGATAGCCCGGGGCCGGGCGGATGCCGCGATACTGTTCCTTGATCAGCGCCTCGTTGGTCAGCTGCTCACCCGCCGCATAGCCCCACAGGGTGGTGCGGACATATTGGTGCAGCCGCTCGGCAAAGGCTTCAGCGAGTCGGTCGGCCAGCGCCTTGAGCAGGATGTCGTTATAATCGTCATGCGCCGCCTGGAAGCGTTCCAGATGCGCATCGATGCCATGGCCTGCGGTGACCGCGAAGCCGCCGATCCAGTCGCCCGCCGGATCGATGAAATCGGCCAGGCACATGTTGGCGCGGCCCTCACGCTTGGCGATCTGCTGGCGCAGGAAGGGCATGCGCACATCCTGGCCATCGGCGTCTATGATCACATCGTCGCCCTCGCGGCGGCAGGGCCACAGGCCGGCCACGCCCTTGGCGGTCAGCCATTTTTCCTCGACGATCCGGTCGAGCATCGCATTGGCATCGGCGAACAGCGCGCTTGCGCTTTCGCCGACGATCTCGTCGGTGAGGATCGCGGGATAGTTGCCCGCCAGCTCCCACGCGCGGAAGAACGGCGTCCAGTCGATGCATTCGCGCAGGTCCGCCAGGTCCCACTCCTCGAAGACATGCACGCCCGGCTGGACCGGCGCGGGCGGCTTCTGGCCCATATCGGCGACGAACGCATTGTCGCGCGCGACATCGAGCGGCGACAGGTCGTTCTGTCCCTTGCCCGAGCGGGCGAGGCGCACGGCCTCATATTCTTCCGCCACCTTGGCGATGAACGGTTCGGCGAGCGTGCCGCTGACCAGGTTCGAGGCGACACCGACCGCGCGGCTGGCGTCGAGCACATGCACGACCGGGCCTTCATAGGCCGGTGCGATGCGCAGCGCGGTGTGCACCTTCGAGGTGGTTGCGCCGCCGATCAGCAGCGGAATGCGCATGCCGGCCTTCTGCATCTCCTCGGCCACGGTCACCATCTCGTCGAGCGACGGGGTGATCAGGCCCGACAGGCCGATGATGTCGGCCTGATTGTCGTTCGCAGCCTTCAGGATGTCGTGCCAGGGCACCATGACGCCCAGGTCCACGACCTCATAGCCGTTGCACTGCAGCACCACGCCGACGATGTTCTTGCCGATATCGTGCACATCGCCCTTCACCGTCGCCATGATGATGCGGCCCTTGCCCTTGGCATTGGGGTCCTTCTCGGCCTCGATATAGGGGAAGAGGTGCGCGACCGCCTTTTTCATCACGCGCGCGGACTTGACCACCTGCGGCAGGAACATCTTGCCCTCGCCGAACAGGTCTCCCACGACGTTCATGCCGTCCATCAGCGGGCCTTCGATCACCTCGATCGGGCGCGCGGCGGCAAGCCGGGCTTCCTCGGTATCCTCGACGATATGCGCGTCGATGCCCTTGACCAGCGCATGTTCCAGCCGCTTGATCACGGGCCAGCTGCGCCATTCGGCGGCTTCCTTCTCGGCCTTCTCGTCCTTGCCGCGGAAGGTTTCAGCCAGCGTGATCAGCTTTTCGGTCGCATCTTCGGTGCGGTCCCAGATTACGTCCTCGCAGGCTTCGCGCAGCACCGGGTCGATATCGTCATAAATGTCGAGCTGGCCGGCATTGACGATGCCCATGTCCATGCCCGCCTTGATCGCATGATACAGGAACACGCTGTGCATCGCGCGGCGGACCGGCTCGTTGCCGCGGAAGCTGAACGACAGGTTGGAAACGCCGCCGGAGATGTGGACATGCGGGCAGCGCTGCTTGATGTCGCGGCACGCCTCGATAAAGTCGATGGCATAGCGGCGGTGCTCGTCAATGCCGGTGGCGACCGCAAAGATATTGGGGTCGAAGATGATGTCTTCGGGCGGGAAGCCGATTCCGGTCAGCAGCTTGTAGGCGCGCTCGCAGATCTCGACCTTGCGCTGCCGCGTGTCGGCCTGGCCGACCTCGTCGAACGCCATGACGACGACGGCAGCACCATAATCCATGCAGATGCGGGCGTGCTTGAGGAATTCCTCCTCGCCTTCCTTCATGCTGATCGAATTGACGATCGGCTTGCCCGAGACGCATTTCAGCCCCGCCTCGATCACCGACCATTTGGACGAGTCGATCATGAACGGCACGCGGGCAATATCGGGCTCGGCAGCGATCAGCTTCAGATAGCGCGTCATCGCGGCGTGCGCGTCGAGCAGACCTTCGTCCATGTTGATGTCGATGATCTGCGCGCCGCTTTCGACCTGCTGGCGCGCGACATCGACCGCCTCTTCATAGCGGTCTTCCATGATCAGCTTCTTGAACTTGGCCGAACCGGTGACGTTGGTGCGCTCGCCGATATTGACGAACTGGGCTGTGGACTGGGTGGCGGACTGGGTCATTTTTTCACTTTCGCCCTCTCTCCTTCAGGGGAGAGGGTTGGGAGAGGGGAACATGCGGAGAGGGTTGCAACATGCCCCTCTCCCTTCGCCGCTGCGCGGCTCTTCCCTCTCCCCTGAGTCGCAGACGAGCGAAGCTCAACGAGAGAGGGCATATTTGGCTCAAGCCGCCATGGTGAACGGTTCCAGGCCCGACAGGCGGGTCTGCACCGGCAGCGTCGGGATGGCGCGCGGCGGGGCGCTGGCCACGGCGCGGGCGATCGCGCCGATATGGCCGGGCGTGGTGCCGCAGCAGCCGCCGACGATGTTGATCAGGCCGTCTTCCAGCCACTGGCCGATCAGCTTGGCGGTATGTTCGGGCAGCTCGTCATACTGGCCAAGGTCGTTGGGCAGGCCGGCATTGGGATAGGCCATGACCAGCGTATCGGCCTGGCGTGCCAGCGCGGCCAGATGCGGACGCAGCAGGTCCGCGCCGAACGAGCAGTTGAGCCCCACGGTGAGCGGCTTGATGTGCCGGACCGCGTGCCAGAACGCCTCGACGGTATGGCCGGAGAGGTTGCGGCCGGCCATGTCGGTGATCGTCATGCTGAGCATGATCGGCACCTCGCGACCGGCAGCCTCTGCCGCATCGCGTGCGGCCATCGCGGCAGCCTTGGCGTTGAGCGTGTCGAAGATCGTCTCGATGAGGATGAAATCGACCCCGCCCTCGACCAGCGCATCGCACTGTTCGCGATAGACATCGCGCATCATGTCGAAATCGACTTCGCGATAGCCCGGATCGTTGACATCGGGCGAAAGCGACAGCGTCTTGTTGGTCGGGCCGATCGCGCCCGCGACAAAACGTGGCTTGCCGTCGCGGGCTTCTGCCGCATCGGCTTGCTCGCGTGCGACACGGGCGGATTCGATGTTGATCTCGCGCACCAGATGCTCGGCGCCATAATCGGCCTGGCTGATGCGGTTGGCGCTGAAGGTGTTGGTCTCGATGATGTCGGATCCTGCGTCCAGATAGGCGCGGTGGATCCCGGCGATGACCGAGGGGCAGGTCAGCGCGAGAATGTCGTTATTGCCCTTCTGGTCATGGGTAAACTCGCGTCCGCCGCGAAAATCGGCCTCTTCCAGCCGGTGCGCCTGGATCTGCGTGCCATAGCCGCCGTCCAGCATCATGATGCGCGTGGCGGCAATCGACTTGAGTTTCTCGGACGGGGTCACGCGGCATTCTCCTGAAGCACCGGGGCGGCGGCGACCTTGGGGGCGCGAAGGCCCAGCAGGTGGCAGATCGCAAAGCTCAGCTCGGCGCGGTTGAGGGTATAGAAGTGGAAGTGGCGGACGCCGCCCGAATAGAGGCGGCGGCACATTTCGGCAGCCACGGTGGCAGCGACGAGCTGGCGGGTGGTCGGATGATCGTCCAGCCCTTCGAACAGATCGTTCATCCATTGCGGAATCTCGGTGCCGCACACGCCCGCAATCTTGCGCGTGGTGGCGACATTGCTGACCGGCAAGATGCCCGGCAGGATCGGCGCGGTGATGCCCGCCTTGGCATAGGCGTCGCGGAAGCGGAAAAACGCTTCGGGCGAGAAGAAGAACTGGGTGATCGCCTGGTCCGCGCCGGCATCGATCTTGCGCTTCAGATTGTCGATATCGCTGTCGGCGCAATCGGCATCCGGGTGCGTTTCGGGATAGGCGGCCACCGAAATCTCGAACGGCGCGACCTGCTTGAGGCCTTTGACCAGCTCGGCTGCATTGGCATAGCCGCCCGGATGCGGCGAGAATTTCTCGCCCGCGCGCGGCGGATCACCGCGCAGCGCGACGATATGGCGCACGCCCGCATCCCAATAGCTCTGCGCGATGGCGTCGATCTCGTCGCGCGTCGCATCGACACAGGTGAGGTGCGCGGCGGCCGGGATGGCGGTTTCGGCGGCGATGCGCGCGACCGTGGCATGGGTGCGCTCGCGCGTCGATCCGCCCGCGCCATAGGTCACCGAGACGAATTTCGGCGCCAGCGGGGCGAGCGTGGTCAGCGTGTCCCACAGCGTTTCTTCCATCTTCTCGGTCTTGGGCGGGAAGAATTCGAAGCTCACCTCGACATCTCCGGCCAGCCCCGCGAACAGCGGCGTGCCCAGCGCTTCGCGCGCTTCGGCCAGTTGTTTCAGAGAGAGAGTCATGCGGCAGCCTTTCTGGGCGTTTCTTGTGTTTGGGAATGGGGGCGGATGCGGGCAGGCTCGCCGCGATGCTGGCCCAGCCAGATCTTGACGGTGAGCGTGCCGCCCGAAAGGCTGCGCGTACCGGCCACGGCAAAACCAGCATGGTTGAGCATTGCGGCCATGGCCTCGTCGCTGAAGCCAAGCCTTGCATGCGCATCGCGCTCGCGCAGCTCTTCAAGCGCATGGGCGGCAAAATCGACAATGGCGATTCGCGCGCCCGGTGCAGCCACGCGGCCTGCCTCGTCGAGCACGGCCTGCGGGTTCTGCGCATAATGCAGCACCTGGTGCAGAAGGATGGTGTCCGCAGCTTGATCGGCGAGCGGCAGGGCATAGAAATCGGCCTGGATCAGATCGACCTCGCCGCTTGCCAGATGCTGCAGCTTGGCGCGCGCCAGACGCAGCATTTCAGGGCTGCGATCGAGCGCGGTGCTGTGATCGGCGGCGGGGCCGAACAGCTCGATCATGCGGCCCGTGCCGGTGCCGATATCGAGCAGGCGGCCCAGCGGGCGATCGCCGATCATTGCGGCGAGTGCGGCCTCGACCTCGGCCTCGGGCAGATGCAGCGAGCGGATCGCATCCCATTCGCCCGCATGCTGCGCGAAGAAATTGGCTGCGTGCTGATCGCGGACCGCGCGGATCGCATCCAGCTGCTTGCGGTCTTCGGCGTGCTGCGCGGCCAGCGCCGGACCAACCGCGTCCTCGCGGCGCAGGAACGCGTCGAGCAGCCGCGCAGCCTCATGGTCGCGGCGCGGCAGGGCCGGGCGCAGGAATACCCAGCTGCCCTCCTTGTGCCGTTCGGCGAGCCCGGCCTCGGCCAGGATGCGGACATGGCGCGATACGCGCGGCTGGCTCTGGTCCAGCACCTGCGCCAGCTCGCCCACCGACAGCTCCATCAGCTGCAGCAGCAGCATGATGCGCAGCCGGCTGTCGTCCGCCAGTGCCCGGAAGAGGGTTCCCATGTCCATGGAAGGGGCATATAAAGAAATCTTTATATGTGGTCAATGCGGCTTCGCAGGCCGGTCGGCGTGGTGCTGCCGATCAGCAGGACGTAAAGCCGTGTCACGCTTTGTCGCTTATCCCAACCAAAAAGATTGCAAAGGAAAAATTTGGGCGCTAGATGCGCGCGTCCGACAGTGGGGGCTTGGCTGAAGCTTGTCGGCACGGTTGTGACGTGTTTAACTCCTTTTGGGCTGCAATCAGCCATTTAGACAAGGACGGAAGTTCAAGATGAAGAGCATTATTTCGATCGCATCGGTTGCCGCACTCTCGCTGGCTCTGGCTGCTTGCGGCGCAGAAAAGACCGAAGAAGCTGCCACCGCCGAAGCAACCGCTGAAGAAGCTGCCGACGCCGGCATGGAAGCTGCTGAAGCTGCTGGCGACGCCGCTGCTGAAGCCACCGAAGCTGCTGGCGAAGCCACCGAAGCTGCTGCTGAAGGCGCCGTTGACGCTGCTGAAGCTGGCGCCGACAAGGCCGCTGCTGCTGCTGGCGAAGCCAAGGACGCTGCCAAGGACGCTGCTGCTGCCGCTGGCGAAGCTGCCAAGAAGTAATGCCTCGCTTCTTCGGAAGCGCAGGTAAGACACGGGCCGTCAGCGCTTTGGCGCTGGCGGCCTTGTCATTTGGTCTGGCGTCCTGCGGGCCGGCGGAAAACGATCCGGGCCCGGGCGGCGTGACCGTGGGCGAGGCCCGCGCGCTCGACGATGCCGCAGAAATGCTGGACGAGCGCCAGGCCAATCCCGATGCGGCGACCCGCAAGGCCGATCAGGCCGCTGCCGATGCTGTCGCACAAGGCGAGCGCTGAAGCGGTTCCGCTTTGTTTGCCCCGGCGCTATGACGCGGGCATGACCGATCATCCCACGACCCCGCCGATGACCTATGCGCGCTATCTCGCGCTGGATTCGCTGCTCGATTGCCAGCACCCGATCTCGTCCGAGGATGACGAGATGCTGTTCATCATCATCCACCAGACCAAGGAATTGTGGCTCAAGCAGATCATCCGCGAGCTGCAGCTGGCCAATGCCCAGGTCGCCAGTGGCGCGCTGATCCCAGCCTATAAGGGGCTGGCTCGGGTGAGCCGCATCCAGGCGGTGATGACATTGAGCTGGGATATCCTCTCGACGATGACGCCCAGCGATTATACCCGCTTTCGCGGCGTGCTGGGGCCCAGCTCGGGCTTCCAGTCCGATCAGTTCCGCACGGTCGAATATCTGCTGGGGCTGAAGGATGGCGCATTCCTGAAATATCAGCAGGACCGTCCGCACGCTCTTGGCGCGATGGAGCAGGCGCTGGTCGCCCCCAGCCTGTGGGACAATGCCATTGCGGCGCTGGCGCGTGCGGGCTTTGCCATTCCCCCTGCGCTGCTGACGCGCGATTTTGCCCAGGCGCACACGCCCGATGCGGCGGTGGAGGATGCGTTCCTGGAAGTGTATCGCCAGCCCGAGCGCTATTGGGACCTCTACCAGCTCGCCGAAAAGCTGGTCGATCTCGACGATGCGATGGCAGCGTGGCGGCACAAGCATGTGCTGACGGTGGAGCGCATCATCGGGCTGAAGCGCGGCACCGGCGGCACGGCGGGCGCGGCCTATCTGCACACGACCCTCACCAAACGCGCCTTTCCCGAACTCTGGTCGCTTCGCACGCGGCTCTAGTGGCCCTAGCTTCCCTCGAAAGCGCCACCTCCGCCTGCGCGGGGGTGACAAAATTCGTTGCAGGGACATGCGTTCGGCAGGTTTCGTGCGCAGCGAATCCCCGCTAAGCCTTGCCCCATGACCAGCACCCCGCTCCCCGATACCGAAACCCGCGGCCTGCTGTCGGTGCTGCCGACCGGGATGCGACCCTTTGCGCTGCTGGCGCGATTCGACCGGCCGATCGGCTGGTGGCTGCTCTACTGGCCCTGCGCCTATGCGCTGGCGCTGGCGGGCGGGCTGATCACGCACTGGCCGCTGCTGCTGTGGATGCTGCTGGGCGCGATTGCGATGCGCGGCGCGGGCTGCGTGTATAACGACATTGTCGACCGCGATCTCGACGCCCGCGTCGCGCGCACGCGCGGACGGCCGCTGGCGAGCGGTGCCGTCACCCTCAAGGCCGCCTGGGGCTGGCTGCTCGCCCTGTGCCTGATCGGGCTGGTCGTTCTGGTGCAGCTCAACCTGGTTGCCGCGCTGATCGCCATCGCCTCGCTGGCGCTGGTCGCGGCCTATCCGTTCATGAAGCGAATCACCTGGTGGCCGCAGGTCTGGCTGGGGCTGGTGTTCAGCTGGGGTGCGCTGGTCGCCTGGGCGGCGGTGGCGGGTACCGTTCCGCTGGCCGGGCTACTGCTGTACGGCGGCTGCATCGCCTGGGTGATCGGCTATGACACCATCTACGCGCTGCAGGATGTCGAGGATGACGCGCTGGTCGGCATCCGCTCCAGCGCGCGTGCGCTGGGCGGGGCCGTGCGGCCGGGCGTCGGCTTTTGCTACATCCTCACCATCGCGGCATGGGGCGGCGCGATCTGGCTGGTGCGGCCCGATTGGGTGGCGGTGATGGCGCTGCTGCCGGTGGCGGCGCATCTGGCGTGGCAGGTGCTGGCGCTCCGGCCCGCGGACCCGCAGGACCCGCTCGCCAAGTTCCGCAGCAACCGCAATGCCGGGCTGCTCGCCTTTCTGGCCTTTGCCGTGGTGGGCCTTGCGGGTTGATTCGATGACCTGCCAGGTAATGGCCCTGGCTATCGCGCTCGGCTAGCCTTGCACGCATGAAGCACGATAGCCGCACCCAGGAGCCCGCCGGGCAGCAACTGCGCCAATGGCGCGAACGCCGCCGTCT
Source organism: Blastomonas sp. SL216 (assembly GCA_026625625.1). NCBI lineage: Bacteria > Pseudomonadati > Pseudomonadota > Alphaproteobacteria > Sphingomonadales > Blastomonadaceae > Blastomonas > Blastomonas sp. SL216. Next base: position 2,645,243 of record CP113055.1, on the reverse strand, counting down.
CAGCCAGCTGCAACTGGCGCTGGAGGTGGAAATGTCGACCCGGCATCTGAGCTTTGTCGAAACCGGCCGTGCACAGCCGAGCCGCGAGCTGATCATCCGCCTGGCCGATTATCTCGACATCCCGCTGCGTGCGCGCAACCAGATCCTGCTCGCGGCCGGGCTCGCCCCCGAGTTCGAGGAGACGGGCCTGTCCGCGCCGGAAATGGCCGAGGCGCTTGCGGCGGTCGAGCATCTGCTCAAGGCGCATGAGCCGTTTCCGGCACTGGCGGTGGACCGGCACTGGAACATGGTCGCCGCCAATGGCGCGCTCGCCTTGCTGACCGAGCAGATCGCGCCGCACCTGCTGGTACCGCCGGTCAACGTGCTGCGGCTGGCGCTGCACCCCGATGGCCTTGCCCCGCAGATCGTCAACTATGAACAATGGCGCAGCTACATCCTTCACCGGCTCGATCGCGATATCGAGCTGACCGCCGATTCGGGGCTGGCCGAGCTGCGCGATGAGCTGGCCGGCTATCCCGGGTCGGCGAATGACAATGCGCCGCCGGGCCGCGCGCCGATCGCGCTGCCGCTGACGATCGATACGGTGGCAGGCAGGCTGTCGTTCATGACCACGGTGACGATTTTCGGGACGCCGCGCGATATCACCCTGTCCGAGCTGGCGCTGGAGACATTCTTCCCGGCTGACGCACACACCATGCAGGTGCTGCGGTCGCTGGCGGAACATTGAGGGGAAGGGGATGGCAGGGCGGCTGCGAGACCTGACTAGCGAGCCGCCCTGCCTGAAGTGAAGATGACTGTACGTGCGACGTTGCACGCGCCGTGCCATCAGCGGAATTACGAGCTTTTACATAGGGCTCTATGGTTAACGCATCCCTACGCTCCAGCTGATTTGTAAAAACTTTCGACACAAGACCGGTCTGGCGGTTCATCATTCAAGCCGGTGCGGTGCGCAAACTGCGCCCAGTGCTGCACGGCACGCCAACCAATTCTCCCGCACATATCCCGAAATACGGGCTCTCTGCAGCCTATTGGAATAATATTGGATCCACTTGGCAGTACTAGTATACAGTTTACAAGGCCAGCCCAGCCAGTGTCCTGCTACATCTGGTCTGCCGGTCATCGACTTCTCTGCTTGCATTTCGTCAGCATGGTTCTAGAGAGCGCCTCCTTCTGCAATCGATTGCAAATCTGTGGGGGTAGAATGACTGTCGATGCCTTTCTCGATTACCTGGACTGGCTGGATAGCGATGCGGGGATTTGGATCGATCCCCCGAAGTGCAGTGGCTATCGGCTGTGCACCTTGATCTGGCCCTTTTATGACCAGATCGGAGACTTGAACCGGGAAAACCTGATCAAGGTACCCTTTGACGATCTATTTGCAGAACGGCTCGACCAGAAGCTGGTGATGTGGGCCGGGTCAGACAGCATCTGCCTGCCACCCCTTACGCCTGGTGAGCGGGTCTTGCTGATGGAAAGGCTAAACCAGTTTCTCGCCATAGCCATTACCAACTCGGCTTTTGGCCAGGCCATGCCTTGCGCTCCATCCCATTGGACCGAAATGCAGCAGGCCGTGGGCATCATGCTGCTCTACATTCACGGCATGAAGCTGCCGGAATGATCTGCGGCAATGAGTGGATGGCCCGCCGGGAATCATGGTTATCAAAATCCTAAACCGGCTCTCGCCGCTGCCGTTATCCCCTTCATCGCATCGCAAGCAAAAAAGGAGACGCAGCAATGATCGGCATATTGGCGCAAAAGGGGCTCAGCCTTTTCGGGCGCGCGCCCACGCAGATGTCGCCGGCCTTGTCTTCGCCCGAACGCGAAAAGCTGATCGGCCTGCTCGACATGCTGGTCGATGAATGCGAGCGCGAGGCGGAGCTAGTCAGCAGCGCAGCCGACCTGCCCGATCGCTACGGATCGCTGGCGCGCGAAGCGGCGCAGCGGCTGTATCGCATCGAGCCGGACCGGATCGCCGAGCGGATCCTGCGCCACTGACCCGGCGGCGCTGGCATTTTTCGCGCTTGGCAGTCTGCGCGCGATAGGCAATGACGGGTGCATGGCCGATCCCGAACCGCAGACCGCTGACCCGCATATCCAGACCGTCGATCCGCGCACCGGCGAACCGCTGATCGCTGCCACGCCCGCCGCCACCATCGTCATCTTCCGCGATTGCCCCGAAGGCGGCGCGCCCGAGCTGCTGATGGTCGAGCGATCGTCGCAAATGGTGTTTGCAGGCGGCGCGGTGGTGTTTCCCGGGGGCCGGGTCGATCCCGATGACCATGCGATTGCCGCCAGCATCGATCATCAGCTGGACCCGGATGATGCCGCCGCCCGCATCGCCGCCATTCGCGAGACGATCGAGGAAACCGGGCTTGGCATCGGTTTTGTCGTTCCGCCCGAGCGTGAGGCGCTGGCTGCAGCCAGGGCGGCGATGAATGCAGGCAGCGTGTTTTCTGCGCTGTGCCGCGAGGCTCAATGGCAGTTCGATCTTTCGGCGCTGACCCCGTTCACGCGCTGGCGGCCGCCGTTCAACGAGGGGCGGGTGTTCGACACGCGCTTCTATATCGCGCGCTATGACGGGCATGATCATATCGTCGAGGTCGATGCGACCGAGAACCGGCATCTGTTCTGGGCCTCTGCATCCGATGCCCTGGCCATGGCGGATGAAGGCAAGGTCAAGCTGATCTTCCCCACCCGGCGCAACATGGAACGCCTGGCACAGCTGGGCTGCCATGCCGATGCGGTGGAGCATGCCACGCACTATCCGCCGCAGATGATCATGCCGTTCATCGAAGAGCGCGACGGCAAGCCGTTCTTGTGCATTCCCGAGGGCATGGGCTATCCGGTGACCAGCGAACCGATGGGTTCTGCGCTGCGCCGCTGATCGGGCCGGGAAGCTAAATTCACGGCGTCCAGGGAACCGCATCGCCCATGGCTTCGTAACCGGTTCATCCCAATCGGAGATGAACCATGTTGCGTTATGCCCTTATCTTTCTGATCGTCGCGATCGTCGCAGGCGTGCTGGGCTTTGGCGGTATCGCCGGAGCTTCGGCAGGTATTGCCAAGATCCTTTTCTTCCTTTTCCTGCTGTTCCTCGTGGCCAGCCTGGTGATGCATCTGGTGCGCGGCCGCGCGTAATAGTGCATCATTCAGCCGATTACAAAAAAGGCCCGGAGCGATCCGGGCCTTTTTCTTTGCGCGATGGATCGAGGCGATCAGTCGATGGCGCGTTCGGCGGCACGGCCAACCGATTCGACGTCGCGGCCGGCACCCTTGACGGTGTTGCAGGCAGAAAGCAGCGACGCGACCAGGCCGGCGGCGATCACGATACGGAGAGAGGCGCTACGGTTCATGGGGATCATCCTTCTTCTTCAATGGCTTGTTGTTGATGTTCTGGGGGTTGGCCCGGCCATTAACGCGAAGCTGGGATACAGGTTGCCGACAAATCGCTTGGAACCATCCCGGTAGCGGGGGGTTGTTGGATCATGGCACTGCGAGCCGACGGGTTGTGAGGACCCGGGTTGCAGAGCCGGGTGAGGACCAATCCATGCTGCTTTGGGGGCAGCTTAAGAGAGGCGAAGTTATGACGATCATTCAGGACCAGTCGACCGAAGCGAATGCCGCCGATGCGCGGGACGAAGAGGCCGTGGTGCCGCTGGATGATGCAACGTTCAAGCAGCGGCTTGCTGCGACCATCCCGCATCTGCGTGCCTTTGCGTACAGCCTGTGCGGCAAGATGGATGTCGCCGATGATCTGGTTCAGGATACCATGCTGAAGGCATGGGCCGCGCGTGCGCGTTTCCGTCCGGATACCTCGATGCGCGCCTGGACCTTCGTGATCCTGCGCAACTGCTATATCTCGCAGATGCGCCGCAACAAGTTTACCGCGCCTTATGATGAGGGCGTTGCCGAGCGCACGCTGACGGCCAATGCCGACCAGCAGGCGCCGCTCCACCTGGAAGATGTGCGCATGGCGCTGATGCAGCTGGGCGCGGATCAGCGTGAGGCGATCATCCTCGTCGGCGCTGGCGGCTTTTCCTACGAGGAAGCTGCGGAAATCTGCGATTGCGCGGTCGGTACGATGAAGAGCCGCGTGTCGCGCGCCCGTGCGGCGCTGGTCGCCATGCTCGACGGCGATTCACCCATCGGTACGCGTCGTCAGCGCAATTCGGCCGATGAGGCGATGAGCGACATTCTGGGTACGCTCGACCGGCTGAGCGAGGGCGTTACCGCGCTCGCGGCCTGAAATAGCTATCCGGCATATGGCCGGGAACCGTCGGCCCTTTGAAGGTCGCGGTCATGTTCAACCCAGGGGCGGTCTGTGCCCCGCAATCTTGACAGCAGCCTAAGGCTGGACGGGAAGTGTAGACAGTGCGCGGTGCCAGTTCCCTAGATCGTCTGGAGGCCAGTGCCATGCGTACTTCATGTTTCGATCCCGTCGTCATGCGCCAGGCGCGCATCGGCCGCAGTTTGCGCGAAGTCTATGACGGCGTCGCCGACAGCCCGCTGCCCGACCAGTTCGATGCCCTGCTGAGTGAACTCGACAAGATTGCCGGACCCGAGCGCCGCTAGACGCCGGTTTGCTCTCCGATAACAATTCCCAAGCCCGTCCGGACCATGTCCGGGCGGGTTTTTTGCTGCGCTGGGTCGTGTCGCCTGAGGGCAAATCTCCGCTCGATCGCCTCGGCACCTGGCAGCGCAGGGCAAGAAAAAGGCCGCGACCCGTCCTGGATCGCGGCCTTTTCGGTCCGGATGGAATGCGCGGTGATCAGCTGATCAGGGCACGCAGCATCCAGGCATTTTCTTCGTGCTTGCCGATGCGTGCGGTCAGCAGATCGGCAGTGAACACGTCGTCAGCATCTTCGGCCACTTCGACAAATTCGCGCATGCGCTTGGCAATGGCTTCGTTGTCGGTGATCAGGCCCTTGATCATCGCATCGGCCTGACGCGGCGTTTCGCTCGAATCGACGACCGACAGCTTGGTATAGTCGCCGAACGATGCCGGAGCGATTTCGCCCAGCGCACGGATGCGCTCTGCGATCACGTCGGCAGCAGCGTGCAGATCTTCATACTGCTCTTCGGTCAGCTTGTGCACGCTGTAGAACGACGGGCCGACGATGTTCCAGTGAACGCCCAGCGTCTTCAGATAGAGCGAATAGGTATCGGCCAGGGCGTGCTGGAGCGCCTTGGCGACTTCCTTGCGATCCTTGGGTTCGATGCCGGTATCGACATTTTCGGATTTGGTGGTCTTGGCTGCAGTGGCCATGTCAATTCCTCCTGTTTTGGTACGGGAAAGGGGGCCTTGCGGAATGGCAGGGCCTGCCACCGTGCTTACGTGCAGCCCTGCTACCGGTTCCCGCAGCATGCCGGTTTCCCGTCGCACCAAGCACCGTTTTGGGGAGACTCTTGACAGAAGGTTACAAATGTCGGCTAATCCCCCAAGGAGTGGGGCCATGAACGACGAACTGCAACCGTCTGCCGTTAAACAGAAATCCATCGATCAGACGCCCACGGCGCTGGTCGGCTGGACGCATCTGGACATGCCGAACGGCATCGATCTCAGGATCGAATGCGCACGATCGCGCATCGCGCTCGACAATGATGTCATCGAACAGCGCGATATCGTGATGACGCGCAACCAGGCATTGCTGCTGGCGCGCTACCTGCTCAAGGTTACCGGCCAGACGCTGCCGGAAGAGCCGAGGCCGACCTTCTGGGCACGGCTGCGGGGCAGCTTGAGCGGCAATCGCACGCCCGCACGTCGGCCCGCCGCGCGCAACTTCGCATCCTGACCGGATCGGCGCTGCGGTTTGAGGGTTGATCCGTGCGGTGATCGGTTCTACCCGCCGCACCGATGGGGCACTTTCGTAACCTGACCCGACGCGCGCTGCCGGTTCTGCTGCTGGCAATGCTGTTCGGCGCGCTCGCGCCGCGCGGGTTCATGCCGCATTTCGGGCCGGACGGACTGACCATCGAGCTGTGCTCGGGCCTCGGCAACAAGGCGACCACCATCTCGCGCGATGATCCGCGCTACCAGGATTATGCCAGGCTGGCGGCAGCAAAGGCTGGCCAGCAGCCAGACGATTCAGGCGATGATGCGGACAATCCGATGCCGCCCTGCGCCTTTGCCGGCTTGGGCCTGCTCGCCGTTCCAGTCGATGCGATCGTCGTGCCCGAGATGATGACGACCACTGAGGTGCCGCCTGCGCTGCACCATCAGCTGTTGCGCGCGCGGCATCACGCCGCCACCCCGCCTGCCACCGGACCACCCAGCTTTCTCTGAACCATTGACGCTTTCGCAGCCCGCCACCGCGTGCCCTTGAGGGTGCGTGGGCCACCGGCGTGCCGCGTACCTGTGAATCCCGTGTTCAGGGACTGATACCCATGAAGAATACCGCATTTCTGCGCGCCGCCCTGCTGGGCGGGGCCACTTTCGCCTGTGCCTCCCCCATGCTTGTCACCCCCGCTTTCGCTCAGGGTGTCGGCCAGCGCACCGATCCCGTCATCGTCGTGACCGCCAGCACCGCCGGCACCCCCACTTCACCCAGCGTCGAAGAGGCGCGCCAGCGGCTCGAACAGGTGCCGGGCGGCGTCGGCCTGGTCGAAGACACCGTGTTCGCCGAGGATTTTGCGCAGAGCATTGGCGATGTGCTGATCTTCACCCCCGGAGTGTTCGCGGATACCAGCGCGCAGCGTGAATCGCGCATCTCGATCCGTGGTTCGGGCCTCAATTCGGGCTTCGAGCGGCGCGGGCTCACCGTGCTTCGTGATGGTGTGCCGATCAGCCGCGCGAGCGGCGCGACCGAATTCCAGGAGATCGACCCGCTCACCATCCGCTATCTGGAAGTGTTCAAGGGCGCTAACGGCCTGCAATTCGGCGCAGCGTCGCTGGGCGGCGCGGTCAATATTGTCTCGCCGACAGGACGCACCGCGCATTCGCGCTTTTCGGGCCGGATCGAGGGCGGCAGCTTCAACACGCTGCGCGGCAATCTCAGCGCCTCGGGCGTGTCGGGCAACACCGATTATTATATCGGCCTGACCGGTCTGCGTGACGACGGCTTTCGCGAGCATAGCGATGTGCGCAGCCTTTATGGCCATGGCAATATCGGCTTCAAGCTGGGCGACAATGTCGAAACGCGCTTCTATGTCACCGCGCTCAGCGACAATTTCGAGCTGAACGGATCGCTGCGCCTCGCCGATGCGCTCGCCAATCCCCGTGCGGCGGGGCGCCCGGTCACGGTGGGTCCGTTCCGACCCGGCGGCCCGGTGACGGTGCTCGATCCCGGCCCGGTCGCCGACGACTGGGACCGCAATCTGGATGTGCTGCGCCTGTCCAACCTCACTGTGATCAGTATGGGCAGCAGCACGGTGGAAATCGGCGGCTGGTATGCCCGGCGCACGCTTGACCATGCGATCACCCGCTTTGCCGGCATCATCGATCAGAAGGAGGATGAATTCGGCGTCTCGCTGCGCGGACTGGGCGAATTCACGTTGCTGGGCGATGCGGTCAGCCGCTGGACGCTGGGCGGCAGCTTCGCCACGGCCGACAACCGCGCCCGCCGTCACCGCAATGTGGCTGGGCAGCGCGCCGGGTTGACCAGCGAATCCGAACAGAATTCGACCAACCTCACCGCCTTCGGTCAGCTCGATCTCGGCCTTTCCAGCCGCTTCACCGCGATTGTCGGCGGCCAGTATGTCAAGGTGGTGCGCGATGTCGATGCGGTGCTGGCCGAGATTTCCGGTCGCGGCGAATATGACCAGTTCAGCCCGCGTTTCGGCCTGCTCTACCAGCTGGCGGACAATGCGCAGCTTTATGGCAATATCAACCGCAGCTTCGAACCGCCCAGCCTTGCCGACCTGACCTCGGGCGGCGCGCGGCCCTTTGCGCCGCTCAAGGCACAGCGCGCGACGACCTTCGAGATCGGCAGTCGAGGCCAGGCTGATTTCGTCGCCTGGGATGTCTCGCTCTATCGCAGCGAGGTGGAGAACGAGTTTCTCGACTTCGGGTTGCCGGGCGCGAACGGCTTTGTCTCGTTCACCGCCAATGCCGACAAGACGATCCATCAGGGCATCGAACTGGGGCTCGACGTCTATGTCGCGCGCGAAGTGCTGGCGGCGCGCGGTCAGGCGTTCACGCTGCGCGGGGCCTATACGTTCAACGATTTCCGTTTCGATGGCGACCTGACCTATGGCGACAACCAGCTGGCCGGGGTGCCGCGGCACATTTTCGTGTCCGAAGCACGGTTCGAGCAGAAGGACAGCTGGTATGTCTCGGCGAACCTCCGCTGGGTGTTCGACGGCCCCTGGGCAGACTTTGCCAATACCGAGCGGGCCCCTGGCTATGAACTGGTCGGCATCACCGCGGGCGTCGATGTGATCCCCGGCGTGCGGCTGTTCGGATCGGTCGAGAACCTGTTCGACACTGTGTTCATCTCGAACGTCGCAACCAACGCCAACCAGTCGCTGGAACGCGCTGCGATCTACACCCCGGGTGTCGGCCGCGCGATCTACGGCGGCATCCAGGCCCGCTTCTGAGCGAAACGGAAAGGGAGAACAGCATCATGGCAAACCGTCCCAAGCTCGCCCGCTGGTCGATGAGCAAGCACCAATGGCTGGCGCTGATCGGCGGCATCAGCCTGTTTATCTGGGGGCTTTCGGGCATGGCGCATATCGCCATGGTGCTGTTCGGCCCGCAGCAGCTGGAGTTCATGCCGCCGAAGCGCCCGGTCGACATGGCCGGTGCCGCGCCGGTGGAGCAGGTGCTCGCCCGTGCCGGGATCAGCAAGGCGCGCGCGGTCAAGGTCGTGGTCGGCAAGGACCGGAACCTGCTGCAGGTGACTGAGACACCCCAAGCCCCGCGCCGCTATTTCCGGCTGGATACCGGCGCTGAACTGGCGAACGAAGATGCCCGCCAGGCCGAGTTCATCGCCCGGCATTTCCTCAAGGAGCAGCGCCCGGTCGCCGAAATCGTCCAGCAAAGGGCGTTCGATGCCGATTACCCCTGGGTCAACCGGCTGCTGCCCGTCTGGCGCATCCGATTTGCCGGCGATGATCGGCTGACCGCCTATGTCCATACCGAAACCAGCAGTCTGGCGGCGGTGAACAATCTCACCAAGACCCGGTTGCAGACGGTGTTCCGTTTCCTGCACAGCTGGGAATGGGTGCCCGAGGAACTCAACTGGCTGCGCGTCATCGTCATCACGGCGATGGTCGGCAGCCTCGCGGCGCTGGCGGTGACCGGCATCTTGCTGCTCGTTGCGATCCGGCGCGGCAAGCGGCTGCCGGGGTCGAAAGGCTGGCACCGGGTGATGGGCTATGTGCTCGCGCTGCCGCTGCTGATGTTCTCGGTCAGTGGCATCATCCATCTGGTGCAGGCCGCGCTGGAGGCGCCGACCAGCCAGCTGCGGCTTTCGCCTTCGATCAATGTCGCCAACGCCCGCTATCCGGTCGAGCGCGATTGGGCCGAGATCGCCAGGGGCCTTGATGTCAACGCGCTGTCGCTGGTCGAGGGGCCCGATGGCCGCGCGCTCTATCGCCTGGGTCTCGCCCAGCCGGGCGCAGGCGCGCCCAAGGGCGAGCACGATCACAGCGCGCATCAGGGGCACACTATGCCGATGGGCGACACCGCAATCCGCAACGCCCGATTTGAAGGTGTCAGTCCGACCGGCCCCGCGCTCTATATCGATGCCGCGACCGGCAAGCCCTGGGCCGATGGCGACAAGGCCCTGGCCAGGGCGCTGGGCAGACGGTTCAGCGGCGCACCGGACAGCGCGATCAGGAACATGGAAATCGTCACCCGCTTCGGCCCGGATTACGATTTCCGCAACAAGCGGCTTCCCGTCTGGCGCATCGATTATGGCGCGCCGGTCAATGCGACCCTGTTCGTCGATACCACCACCGGCGTGCTCGCCGACCGGACGGAAAACTGGCAGAAGCCCGAACGCTATATCTTCAGCTTCATCCACAAATGGAACTTCCTGTTCCCCATCGGCAAGGTCGGGCTGAATGCGGTGGTCGGAACCTTCATGCTGCTGCTGATGGGCTTCATGGCCGGCATCGGGCTGTGGCTCGACCGGCGGCGCAGGAGAAACCAAAAGCCGCTTGCCCGCTGATGACATTGGCCCCTAGTCTGCTGAAAAGACTGGGGGTCCAATGAACCGTTCGCTTGCACTTGCCCTGGGCCTTGCCGCCCTTACCGTTCCGCTGGCAGCAGAGGCCGCGCCGCCGGCGGCTTCCGCCACCAGCCCCCTTGCGGGCACGGAAAAACTGGACGGCCTTTATCCGGTGCATGTCGACCGCAAAAGCGGGCGCATCCTGCTGTCGCTGCCGGCTGCGGCAGCCGATGGCGTGGTGACGCGGATGCTCTATGCGACCGCATTGCGCACCGGATTGGGCTCTGCGCCGATCGGGCTGGATCGTGCGCAGCCCGGCCCGGCGCAGATCCTGCTCGTCCGCCGCATGGGCAAGAAGGTTGCGTTCGAGCTGGAAAATCCCCGCTTTCGCGCCAGCAGCGGCACCCCGGCGGAACAGGCGGCTGCCGCCAATGCCTTTGCCACCTCGCTGCTGTGGATGGGCGAGGCGATCGACGCGCCCGACGGGCGCTTGCTGGTCGACATTGCGCCGTTTCTGGCGCGCGACACGCGCAACATCACCGCGCAGCTCAACTCCAGCGGCGAAAAGGGCTGGCGGCTGGTCGATGGCCTGAGCGCGGCAGACCCCAATGCCGTACGCGCGTTTCCGATGAACCTGGAGTTCGAGGCACGCCAGACCTATGCCAGCGACACGCCGGGGCCCGAAGTGCGCAACATCGCGCCCGACAGCCGCCAGGTGACTCTGGTCGTCCGTCACAGCCTGATCGCCTTGCCCGAAAGCGGTTATGTCCCACGCAGCTTCGATCCGCGCGGCGGAAGTTTCGCGACCCAGATCCTCGATTTCTCCGCGCCCCTGGGCGGACAGATCGTGCAGAATCTCGCCAACCGCTTCCGGCTCGAGCGGCTGGACCCGAATGCGCCGCGCTCGCGGGTGCGCAAGCCGATCGTTTTCTATATCGACAATGCCGCGCCCGAGCCGATCCGCACCGCGCTGCTCGAAGGCGCATCCTGGTGGAAGCAGGCGTTCGAGGCGGCGGGCTATATCGATGCCTATCGCGTCGAGATCCTGCCGGAGGACGCCGATCCGCTCGATATCCGCTATAATGTCGTCAACTGGGTGAACCGGGCGACGCGCGGCTGGTCCTATGGCTATGCCGTCACCGACCCGCGCACCGGCGAGATCCTGAAGGGCACGGTGCTGCTCGGCTCGCTGCGCGTGCGGCAGGACATATTGATCTATGAAGGGCTGGTCGGCGCGGACAAGACCGGCAAGGGCGGCCCCAATGATCCCGCCGAGGTGGCTCTGGCGCGCATCCGGCAGCTCTCGGCGCACGAGGTTGGCCATGCTCTGGGACTGCTGCACAATTTTGCCGGCAGCACGCAAGACCGCGCCTCGGTCATGGATTATCCCGCGCCGCGTATCGGGCTGAAGGACGGGGCTCCCGATCTCAGCGATGCCTATGGCGTGGGCATGGGCCGCTGGGATGTCCATGCGATAGACTGGCTTTATGGCGATCCGGTCAGCGGCAATCCCGATGCCGCCGCGCGCGCCAAGGCCGAAGCTGCCGAGCGCGAGGGGCTGCGTTTCGTGTCGGACGAGAATGCACGCAGCGTTTCGGCCAGCCAGCCCTGGGGCAGCCTGTGGGATGACGGTGCCGATCCGGTGGCAGAGCTTGACCGGATGATGCAGGTCCGCGCCGCTGCGGTTTCGCGCTTCGGCCCGGCGGCGCTCGCCCCGGACGAGCCGGTTGCGGCCCTCCGCCGCAAGTTCGTGCCGATCTGGCTGGTGCACCGCTATCAGGTCGAGGCGGCGGCCAAGCTGCTCGGAGGGCTCGGATCGGTCTATGCCGTGGGCAGCAGCGCCGCGCCCCAGGGTGCGCCTGTGCCGCCCGCCGATCAGCTGCGCGCGCTGGAATCGCTGCTGGCAACGCTGGCACCGGCGGCGCTCGATGTGCCGCCCGCTTTGGTGCCGCAGCTGTCCGCCGGGTTTTCAGGCGACAGCGACCGTCAGACCGAGATCGAGATCATGCCGATGGCGGGCGCGGCCGCGTTCGATCCGCTGGCCGCAGCGCAGGTGGCCGCGCAGCAGACGCTGAACGCGCTGCTCGCGCCCGAAAGGCTGGCGCGCATGGCCGATCAGCACCGCGCCGATCCCGCCAGCCCTGGCGCGCAGACTGTGACGCAGCGGCTGCTCGCGCTTGTCGATGCGCCGGTACGCGACACGCGGCTGGCGGCGGTGCGCCGGGCATTGGGAACGCGGATCATCCTGTCGCTCGCCAAGGCGGCGGCAGCGCCCGGATCGGGCGTCGAGGCATCGACCCGGATCGATCAGGCGCTGCACGACTGGGCGCAAGCGCAGGACAACCGGCGCTTTGCCGACCCTGCGGATCGCGCCTGGGCGCTCTCGACAGCGCGGCTGCTCAAGGATCGCGATGCGCTGAAAGCGATGCTGGCCAGCGACCAGGCCGAGGTACCGATCCCGCCCGGCATGCCGATCGGCAGCGGCGAGGATTAACCCCGGCGCTTCAGGCGCACCAGCGCCTCGTCGAGCGATTGCAGGAAGCGCGAGCGGTCTGCCTTGCCGAACGGCGGCGGGCCGCCGATGCTGTCGCCGCCTGCGCGCAGGTCGGCCATGATCGCGCGCTTGGCAATCGCGCTGCCGATCGAGCTGGAGGTGAACGGCTTGCCATTGGGCCCGATGACGGTTGCACCCTGTTTGAGGCAACGATCGGCCAGCAGGATATCGGCGGTGATGACCACCGATGCCGTGTCGGCGCGCTCGGCAATCCAGTCATCGGCGGCATCGAAGCCATCGCTGACCACCGTGCGTGCGATCAGCGGATGCGCCGGTACCCGGATCGGGCTGTTGCTGACGATGGTCACCGCCACCTGGTGCCGCAACGCGACGCGATAGACCTCGTCCTTGACCGGACAGGCATCGGCATCGACCCAGATCATCATGCAGCAAACCCCAGCCAGTGGCGAACCGCAGATGCGGTCGCGCGATTCAGGCGGGGCTTATGCACGATTGGCGCGCGGCTGTAAGCCCGCGCCTTGCCGATCCTGGCCTGACTTGCCGGAGGCTCACTGTCCGGATGGCGTGCCCTTGCCGGTCCCGGCCATCGCCTGGGCCAACGGGACATGGCGCCACAGCTTGCCGATTTCATCATCATGCCCGGTCAGGTCGTAACGCAGCAGCGACACCGGCAGGCGGCCGGTGTTCATCAGATAATCGTGGAAATCCCTGATCGAAAACGCATCGCCCAGCTGGCGCTTGCGATCGACCATCATCTTCTGCAGCTGCATCGCCCCGATCGTATAGGTCATGCCATAGCCGGGCGGGCGGCGGATATAGATGCCCGCATCCACCCGCGCGACATCGTCGTCGAGATAGGGCGTCCATTCCTTCCAGAAGGCCATGGCCTGCCCGACCGTCATCTCGTTGCGCTGCATCTTCACATCGCCGATCGTCCGCGCCGCGCGGAACAGGCCGAAAATGTAGATGAGCTCGCGGGTGCGCGGGCGGTCGTCGAACAGCCCCAGCTGCAGCGCGGCTTCCTCCAGATAGAAGCCCCATCCCTCGGTGCGCCCGCTGTCGCTGATATGGCGGCGGATGGGGTGCGTCACGCGCTGGCCGGTCATGCCGTCAAAGCGATGGCCCGGGAAAGTCGCATGCAGATGATCGGGTGAGGCGTCGCGGAACTGCACCTGTTCCCAGAACATCGGGCCCTTCGGGCGCACCACCCAGGGGGCGTTGAACCCGACCTCCTGATAGGTACCGGGGATGTAATCGGGAATCGTGATGATCTCCTCATCCTTCAGCCAGGCGCGAATCTTGGCATCGGTGCCGGCCAGCTGCGCCTCATATTCCTCGCCTGATCCGGGCAACTGCAGCTCGGGCAGGTTGCGGTTGCGGTGGCGTTCGGTGGTGTAATTGGCCCAGTGCCGCTCCAGCTCGCGCTCGGCCAGGGTGACGATATCGTCCGACGTATAGGGCATCAGCCGGACATGGTGCAGAAACCAGTCATAGGCGGGCTTGCCGACACCTGCCGCTGCGGTCATGCCGGGCCGCTCGGTCACCAGCCAGTCGCGAAAGCCCGCGATCGCCTGTTGCGCGGCATCGATATCGGGCAGCAATTCGGGCTGCTGGCTCTCGGCACGGGCGCGCAGATCGGCAAACCAGCCGATCAGCCCGGCGGGTTCGACTGCACGATAGGGCATGCCGTGCCCCACGCCGTCACCGTTCGACAGGCTGTGGATGGCAAGATCGGCATAATCGGCAGCGACCGAATCAAGATTGATCCGGGCCTGTTGCAGATAGGCGGGGATGGTCTTCAGCCGCGCCTGGAAAGCGCTGCGCTGCGCGCCATCGAGCGGAAGATCGGAATAGGCCAGCCGCTGCAGCTCATCGACATACATTCCGGGATCGCGCGCCCAGGGCTTGGTGATGTTGAGGGTGAAATCCTGCAGGTCCATCTGCGCGCGCACCGCCAGATAATCGACCTGCTGGTGCCGGTCCCAGCCAGCGACGCCAAAGCCCGGAAGCTTTGCCTGAAACGCAGCGAGCTCGGCGCGGCGGCGGGCGACCGTCGCGGGGCTGTAGTCGACGATGCCGTTGACCGGCTTGGGCGATTTCCATTCGTTGAACTGGGTGAACAGGGTGACGAGCTCTGCATAGGCGGCGCTGCCCTGGGGCGGACCGACCGAGCGTTCGATCGGCGCGGCAGGCGCCGCTTGGGCAAGGGCAGGCGCGCAGGGCGCCGCGATCAGCATGGCCAGTGTTGCAAGCGATACCATCCGCATGGGGCCGTCTCCTTCCAGCTTTGCCGGCGGCATGCCATCAACCCTCGGCACCCGGCAGACATCTCATTTAAAACGAAAAATGCGTGAATTTGAATATACTGTGCCGGTCTGGCGGTCTCGTCAAGCGTGGAATTGGTGCCCTGAAAGCAACGGTCGCATCGATCAGACGCAACGCTGGCCCGCGCGCGCCCGGGCCGCGCAAAACGCCGCCGCCAATCGCCATTTGTCGAAGAAAATGCCACTTTTAACAATATCTTGGAGATTTTACCGGGGCTGGATGCCATCGATCTGCCGGGCGCGAGCCACCAACCGAAAATTGTTCAAACCCGGGCTGAAACATATTTTTCTTTCCGGGCGATTGACGGCGCCGGCCCAATATGCTCAAAATCACGCAACTGTTCACGGGAATGACCGATGCAAAATCGGCGTCCGGGGCGATCGCAGGTGAGCGTTCAAATCAGGGAGTGCTAAAAATGGCTATGAAGCGGGTTGGAATTCATCGGGCAGCGTTAAAGTGCGGATCTGCGCTGTTGCTGACCACAGCAATGACGGGCGCTGCGTTCGCGCAGGACCAGGCCGAAGGCGAGGCGGGCGAATCGATCGTGGTCACCGGATCGCGCATCCCGCGTCCCGATGTCGAATCGAACAGCCCGGTCAACGTGATCGGCGAAGAGGAAATCAAGCTTTCCGTCACCGTCGAGAGCGAGCAGCTGCTCAACGCGCTGCCCCAGGCCGTGGCCGGTGCCGGTGCGCAGTCGAACTCGGGCAACCTTTCGGCGACCGTCAACCTGCGCGGTCTTGGCGCGGTGCGCACGCTGGTGCTGCAGAATGGCCGTCGTATCGTCGGCGCGTCGCAGGACGGCGTGGTCGACTTGAACCTGCTGCCGCCCTCGCTGGTGGCGCGGGTCGAAGTCGTGACCGGCGGCGCTTCTGCCGTGTACGGTTCGGACGCGATGGCCGGTGTCGTCAACTTCGTGATGAAGGACGATTTCGAAGGCTTCGAAGTCGGCGGCTTCTATGGCATCAGCGATGAAGGCGATGCCGCGCGCTACAATCTGGAATTCACCGCAGGCGGCAATTTCGCCGATGGTCGCGGCAATATCGTCTTCCACGGCAGCTATTTCGACCGTGCCCAGCTGGTTGGTGCGCGGCGCGATCATGCCACCGTCTTCCTGGCCGATGCCATCGTCAACGGCCAGCCGACCCTGGTCCCCGCCGGCAATGGCGTGACGCCGCAGGGCACGATCTTCGCGCCGCAGCTGGTCGGCCTGCGCGACCGCTCGGGAACCGCGATCGGCACCGCCGGCATATTCTTCGCGCCCGAAGGCTGGCGCGCCTATCGCGCCTCGGACGGTTTCAACGACCGCGTCTTCACCAACCTGCAGATGCCGATGAAGCGCTTGCAGGCGTCGGTGCTGGGGCATTACGACATCAACGATTCGGTCACCGCGTTCTGGGAAGGCTCGTACGTCCAGAACAAGATCAACTCGACCTTGGGTGCGGTACCGATGAGCAGCTCGGGCTTCATCCCCGGCTTCCAGCTCGATCTGCGCAACCCCTATCTGGATGCCAGCCTGCGCGAATTCCTGCGGGTGAACCTGGACCAGGACGGCAACAATCTGGTGCCGGTCAACATCAACCGCCGCCTGCTCGATGGCGGCAACCGGACCAGCGACCAGACCCGCGATTTCTATCGCATCGTGCTGGGGCTGAAGGGTGCGCTGACCGACCGGCTCAACTGGGAAATCTTCTACAACCAGGGTGAGAACAAGATTGTCGACAAGCAGGGCGGCGGCGTTCTGATCGACAATTTCGCCAACAGCTTCCTCACCAACCCGGCCAATCCGTTCGATTGCGCCGTGGCCGATCCCCGCTGCGTCACCATCAATCCGTTCGGCTTCGGATCGCTGACGCCCGAGATGCTGGCCTATATCTCGACTGACCTGACGAACATCACCAACCTCAAGCAGAAGCAGATCGGTGCGAGTGTCACCGGCACCCTGTTCTCGCTGCCGGCGGGCGATGTCGGCATCTCGGTGGGTGCGGAATATCGCAAGGAAAGCTCGCAGTTCGATCCCGACCAGCTTTATGTCCAGGGCAAGGCGCTGTCGCGTTCGGCAGGTCTCAGCCCCACCGGCGGCTCGTTCGACGTGGCCGAGCTGTACGGCGAAGTCTATGTGCCGATCCTCGCCGACACGCCGGGCTTCGAGCTGCTGGCGTTCGAAGGCGGTGCGCGCTTCTCTGACTATTCGACGGCCGGCAAGGTCTATTCGTACAAGATCGGCGGCGAATATTCGCCGTTCCGTGGCCTGAAGTTCCGCGGCCTCTACCAGCGTGCGGTGCGTGCACCGAACGTGGTCGAGCTGTTCTCCGGCGCGACCAACACCGCACCCCAGGCGCTCGATTTCTGTAACGCCGATGCGGGCCGCACCACGGCAGAGCGCGACTTCTGCGTCAACGCGCTGGGCGTTCCGGCCAGCGTCATCAACGTGTTCCAGCAGGAAAACCAGCAGATCCGCGCCGTCACTGGCGGCAACCCGAACCTGCAGGAAGAAACGTCGGACACCTGGTCGGTCGGCGCGGTGATCCGCCCCGATTTCATCCCCAACCTTCAGCTGACGATCGACTATTACAACATCAAGATCGACGATGCGATCGGGTCGTTCGGCGGCGGTCTGCAGTCGGTGATCAATGCGTGCAACGCCAATCTGTCGCTGACCAACATCTTCTGCCAGCCGCTGCGCAATCGCACGCCCGACGGCCAGCTGATCGATGTGCCGCTGCTCAACGCCAATATCGCCAAGCTGGAAACCTCGGGCGTCGATTTCCGTCTCGACTATCGCTACCAGCTGCGGGAAGGCAGCAGCCTCAATTACTTCATTGCGGGCAGCTATCTGATCGAGGCGATCACGCAGGGCAGCCCGGTGGCCGCTCCTGTCGACTGTGCCGGCTATATCGGCGGCGGCAGCTGCACGACGGCCAACCCGACCTGGCGGATCACGCAGCGCCTGACCTGGGATGTGGACAATTTCCAGATCTCGCTGCGTCACCGCTTCCTGCAATCGACCAAGGATGGTCGCATTGCCGGAGCGATCGCATCGGGCACGCCGCGTCCGCTGCTGGCGCGGCCCGAGACGGGCGACGTCCATTATTTCGATCTCAGCGCCAATCTCAACGTGACCGAGAAGTTCCGGTTCTTCGCCTCGATCGACAATCTGCTCGATCGCGACCCGCCCTTCTATCTGTTCGAGCGTGAGACGTTCGACGCGATCGGACGGCGTTTCACGGTGGGCTTCACCGCCAACTTTTGATTGCTAACGGAATGGCCGCAGCGGCATCGTGTCGCTGCGGCCACAAGGTCGCCCGCCTGGGCGGCAAATCCAGACTGGGGTTGGGTTGATGAAGCGGATGGGT
Organism: Blastomonas sp. SL216; assembly: GCA_026625625.1. NCBI lineage: Bacteria > Pseudomonadati > Pseudomonadota > Alphaproteobacteria > Sphingomonadales > Blastomonadaceae > Blastomonas > Blastomonas sp. SL216. The sequence continues at coordinate 2,626,935 of CP113055.1, read as the reverse complement.
GCGTTGCGGTCGGCCATGGCAGTGGCGGCCTTGCTGATGTCGTCTTCGGCGATGGCGCAGGATCGGCCCTGGCCGCATGCGCCGGTGCATGGCGGATCTGATGTCGCGGGCACCTCGCTGTCGATCGATGAACTCTATCAGCCCAAGAGCCTGATCGGGACCTCGCCCGAAGGCTATAGCTGGTCGCGCGATGGCGGCACCGTGCTGTTCCTGTGGAATGACGAAGGCTTTAGCTATCGCGATATCTGGTCCTATTCGGTCAAGACCGGCAAGAAGACGCAGCTGACCTTTCTGGGTCGAGACAGCAAGCCCGAGGCAGAGCAGAAGGGCATTGCCCAGGCGGTTGCGCTCGATGGCGGACGCGTCGCGTTCACGCTGGGCGGCGCGCTGCACATCCGCAGCGCCGATGGCACCATCGCCAAGGTGGAAAGCGACAAGCAGGCGATCCGCAGGCTGGCTGTCTCGCCCGATGGCCGCAGCCTGGCGTTCATCGCGGGCAATCCCGGCGACGCCCGCAACCGGGTGACCATGGGCGGCGTGCTGTGGACGCGCGATCTGGCGGCGACCGAGGACAAGGCCGCGCGCCGCGTCGTCGGCAGCGACGATCCGAAAATCTATATCGACGACTATCAATGGTCGGCCGACGGCAAGGCGATTGTCTTCCAGCAGTCGGACGACCGCGCCATGGCCGAGCGCGACATCTTCTATCACGCCAAGGGCGAGCTGCAGAACAACCGCGTCGTGCGCGCCTTTCCCGGCGAAGAAACGACCAGGGCAACCGTCGGCCTGGTCGATCTGGCATCGGGCACCACCCGGATGTTCGAACGGCCCGATGCGAAGCATCACATCTGGGGCTTCGGCCTGTCGAGCGATTGCAAGCGGGTGTTCGTCAGCGGATCGGACATGGAGGCCAAGGAGCACAGCATCTATGTGTTCGATGCGGCGACCGGTGCCCGTGAAACCTTTTATCAGCTGCGAGAGCCGAAGCATCTGCGGACCGACTGGCAGGTCGCCTGGGCTCCCGGTGACGACGGCCTGATCATCCTGACCGACCGCGATGGCTGGTTGCATCTCTACCACCAGCGCGCCGCCGGAGAAAAGCCGCGCCAGATCAGCAGCGGGTCATGGGAAATTGCCGAGTTCGATATCGACCATGCGCGCCGGCAGATCTATTTTACCGCCAACAAAAGCTATCTGTCGGACCGGCAGATCTATCGCGTTCCCCTGGCGGGCGGCGCGGTGCAGCAGGTCAGCGGCAAGGCTGCAGGCACGCACGAGCCGGTCTATTCGCCGGATTTCAGGCATATCGCCGACTGGTACAGCAACGACACCACCCCGCCCGAGATGTTCGTCATCGATGCGGCCAGCCCCGCCAAGGTCGCCAAGGTCACCCAATCGCCGCAGCCGGGCTTCTACAAGCAGACCTGGGCGAATATCGGCTATGCCGAGTTTCCCAGCCATGTCGATGGCGTGAACCTGGTCGCGCGGATCAGCCTGCCGGCCAATTATGATCCGGCCAGGAAATATCCGGTGATCGTCGGGTCGGTCTATTCGGATGCGGTGCGCAACCAATGGGGCGGCAGGCGTGCGCACCCGACCTGGGGGCTCGACCAGTATTTCGTCGCGCAGGGCTATATCGTCCTCAATGTCAACGTTCGCGGTTCCTGGGGGCAGGGGCGCGACCACAACCAGACCCAGCTGCACAGCTATGGCGAGACCGATATCAACGATCTGGAAAGCGGCGTCCGCTTCCTCATCGACAAGGGCTATGCCGACCCCAGGCGCATCGGCATCTGGGGGTCAAGCTATGGCGGCCTGATGACGATCATGTCGCTGTCGAAAAAGCCGGGCGTCTATGCTGCGGGCATCGCGGGCGCGCCCGCCACCAATGTGTGGCACGCCTACCCGGCGCAGATGTGGATCATGGGGCCGCCCGACGGACCGGACATGCCCGGACGCTACGAGGCGCAGTCGGCGCTCTATCAGGCCAAGGGCATCAAGGACCCGCTGATGATCATCCACGGCACGCGCGATCCGGTGGTGCTCTATTCTGACACCATTGCGCTGGCCGAGCAGATGATCGACCGCGAGCAGATGTTCGAGCTGGTGACGCTGCCCGGCGGCAACCATGCCTGGGCCAGCGACAACCTGCGCCAGGCTCGTTTCTCGTTCAAGAAGATGGCAGAGTTCTTTGACCGCAACGTCAAGAACAGGAAGTAGAATGTTGAGGAAAGTCCTTCTGGGGATCACCGGCGGCGTCCTGCTTGCATCGGCCCAGGGCGCCTTGGCCCAGGCAGAGGTGCAGCAGCTGGGTGCCGATTTCTGGGCGTGGCGCGCTACCACCCAGCCGGCAACGAGCGACGACATTCCGCGCATCGTGCGCCCGCAGGGCTGGACCCCCGATTGGTCGCCGGGGGCCGTTGCCGAGCAGCGCAAGACGCTGGCCCAGTTCGAGGCGCAATGGAAGGCGCTGGCCGCCAAGCCCGGCACCGTCAGCGAAAAGGTCGATTATCGGCTGGTCGGTTCGGCGCTGGCGCGGGTACACTGGGAGCTCGATCATGTCGCCGCCTGGCGACGCCAGCCGCATTTCTATGTCGCCCAGGCGCTGAACCCGGTGTTCGAGACATTGCTGCCGCCGCCGCCGGTCGAAGCGGCGCGGGTGGATCAGGTCATCCGGCTGCTCGACAATGCGCCAGCCGTGCTCGCCGCCGGCCAGGCCAATCTCGACGACATGCGCGGCCCGTTTGTCGATGCCGCGCTGGCCCAGATCGCGATCGTGCCCGACAGCCTGCGCGGCATGGCGCGCGGCCTTGCACCGCATGCCAGTGGCGCGCAGCGCAAGCTGCTGGACGCTGCAGTCGACAAGGCGATCAAGGCCTTCGCTGCCTATGCCAGCTATCTGCAAGTTCGCCGCGCTACGCTGCCCGATCAGACTGCGGTTGGGGCGGAAAGCTATCGCTATTTCCTCGGCAACGTCGCGCTCTACCCCTATACGCCCGAGCAACTGGCGCAGATGGGGCGGCAGGAATGGACGCGTTCGGTGCTGTTCGAAGAGCTTGAACGCAACCGCAATGCGGGGCTGGCCGAACTGCCGATCGGCGCATCGATCGATGCCGTGGTCGCGAAGCTGGCATCGGACGAACGCGATATCCGCGCCTTCCTGAAGGACAAGCAGCTGCTGACCGTGCCCGATTGGGCCGGCCATTACAACGCGCTGCCATTCCCGGCCTATCTTGCGCCGATCGGCTGGCTGGGGCGTACGTTCGACCTGACCGACCGCACCCGGGTGGGCCAGAATGCGACGGTCTATCTGCCCGATCCCTCGCCGAACCTTGGCTATTTCAACCTTTCGATCGCGCGCGATCCCAGGCCGATCATCGTGCATGAAGGCGTGCCCGGCCATTTCTTCCAGCTCACTCTGGGGTGGAAGCATCCCAATCCGCTGCGCCGCCATTATTACGACAGCGGTGCCAATGAGGGCACGGGCTTCTATGCCGAAGAGATGATGCTGCAGGCCGGGCTGTGGGACGATGCGCCCAAGTCGCGCGAGATCATCTACAATTTCGCGCGGCTGCGCGCGCTGCGGGTCGAGGTCGATGTGAAGCTCGCGACCGGCACGTTCACCATCGATCAGGCGGCCGATTATCTGCAGGCGATGGTCCCGATGGACCGCGAGACCGCGCACGAGGAGGCGGTGTTCTTCGCCGCGTCGCCCGGTCAGGCGATCAGCTATCAGATCGGCAAGATCCAGACGACCGAGTTTCTGGCCGAGGCGCGCGTGCGCGAAGGCAAGGCGTTCGATCTGAAGCGGTTTCACGACTTCCTGTGGCTGAACGGCAATGTGCCGATCGCGCTGCAGAAGGAAGAATATCTCGCCATGGTCGCAGGGAAATAGGGGGAGCGATATGCGCATCATCAGACTGGTAGAGCCGCAGTCGGGACTTTCTGCCCGGTGTCGTCTGCTCGACGACGCCGCGCCGATATCGGCCGCATTCCTGTGGGATCTGGCCGAGCGCAAGGCCGGGTTCGAGGCGATCCACGCGATCTGGACCGGGCCGGAAATCTCGGTGCCGATGCCCGCGAGCACGCTGCCCGAAGGCATGGCGCATCCGGCGATCCCGCCGGAAAACGCCACCTCCTATCCCGATGCGGGCGATATCGTGCTCGCCTATCTCGCGGCTGGCAGCACCAGGGGCCTGCCGCCGGGGGACTTCTACGATATCGGCCTGTTCTACGGTTCCGGCGGCCGCCTGCTGATGCCCTTTGGCTGGATCCAGGCGAATGTCTGCGCGCGCATCCTGGATGAAGACCTCGCCAAGGCGCAGGCCGATTGCCGGACCATTCGCCGCAACGGTGCCTGCACCCTGTCGCTCGAAATCGCCTGAGGATATCACCGCATGACCTATGCTGATCTGATGGCCCTGCTGGGCAACTGGCTGTTGCCCGGCTCGCTGATCGCGATCATGGCCTCGATGGGCCTGTCGCTGACCGCGGACGATTTCCGCCAGGTGTTCCGCAATCGCCGCGCGCTGATCTTCGGGGTGTGCTCGATGCTGATCGTGCCGCCCGCCATCGGCGTCACGCTGGCGTTGACGGTCACGCCGACGGCGGCGCTGGCGGTCGGCTTCGTGCTGCTGGCGACCACGCCGGGCGGCATGCTGTCCAACCTGTTCACCGATATGGCCAAGGGCGATCTGGCGCTGTCGATGTCGATGACGCTGATCCTCAGCATGATCTACATTTTCGTCGTGCCGTTTTACGCGCACTTCGCGTTGCTGCACTTCATGGGGCTGGAAGCGGACGTGAACGTCCCGCTCGCCTCGTTCTTCTGGGATATTTTCTCGATCACCGTGCTGCCAGCGGCGACCGGCTTTGCGGTGCGCGCCTGGCAGCCTGCCTTCGCGCTGTGGTTCAAGCGCTATCTCAAGAACATCGCGACCATCGTGCTCTTCAGCTCGTTTGCCGTGATCCTCTACGATCAGGTGCCGGTGCTGCGCGAAAATCTGGGCGCGCTGTTCTGGATCACCGTGGCGCTCAATGTGATCATGGTCGCGGTGGTGATGACCATCGTGCGCTTTGCAGGCTTCACCCATCGGGAGAATGTCGCGATCGGCATCGAGCATCTGATGCGCCAGGAAGGCACGGCCATTTTCATCGCCGTGTCGATCGTCGGCAATAACGAGATGTCGCTGCCGATGATCATGAACACCCCCGTCGCGCTGTGCGTCGTGCTGCTGTTTGTCGCGGTCGCGCGGCGCAGGGCACCGCTGCCGGACGCCCGGCACGCCGCCATCTGAACGCCAGAAATTTCACCGCCTGTCACCGGGCGAACAGGATAGTTGTCACCATGAAGTTGTTCCATCCGGCAGGTCTCAAGGGGAAGCATCGGCTTTGCCGGCCTGCCGCCATGCCCTGCGCTGTCGATCGTGCGGTCAAGCCGTGATGCAGTATCAGGCGATATCGAACCGCGACCGCCAGCAGCGCCTGACCGGGCCGGTCTGGACCGTCAATGCCGGCCCTGCGCCACGCGCTGAAGCCCTTGCCGGTGCGCGCGATGTGGATGTGCTGATCATCGGCGGCGGCATTGCCGGGACGACGACGGCGCTGCACCTGGCCGAACACCATGTCGATGTCGCGCTGGTCGAGGCGGGCCAGTTCGGCGATGGGGCCACCGGCCGCAGCGGCGGCATCGTCGCGCCCGACTATATCCGCCACACGCCGGACAGCATCCAGACCGTGCTCGGTCAGCAGGCTGGCGAACGGCTGACCGACATGATCGGGCGTTCCGGCCGGCATATATTCGACCTGATCCGCCGGCACGAGATCGACTGCGACATGCGGCAGGACGGCTTTTACACGCCTGCCCATACCGATGCGCTGGCCGCGCAGCAGCAGGCCACGGCGCAGCAATGGCAGGCGCGCGGCCACAAGGTCAGCTTTATCGATGGCTCGCAGACCCGTGCGCTGTTTGGCACCGATCGCTATTGCGGCGCGCTGCGCTTTGAAGAGGGCGGCGGGCTGAACCCCCTGGGCTTTGTGCGCGGCGTGGCGCACGCGGCCCAGCAACAGGGGGCCAGGCTTTTCGCCAACAGCCCGGTGACGCAGTTAGAGCGCCGGCAGGGGCACTGGGTCTGCCGGACACCGGGCGGGACCGTGCGGGCACAACGGCTGGTGCTGGCCGCCAATGGTGGCAATGCGGCGCTGCATCCGGCGATGCGGCGTACTTCGCTGCCGCTCAACGTCTTCCAGTTTGCCTCGATGCCGCTCGACCCTGCGCAGCGCCAGGTGATCCTGCCCCGGGGCGGCGCCTTTACCGACAAGATGCCCTATCTCTTCACCGCGCGGCTCGATGGCCTGGGCCATCTCATTTCCGCCTTCCCGATGTCGTTCGCGGTGAATGGCGACAAGGCCTGCTATCGCGAGGCGCAGCGCCGCCTGTCGCAATATTTCAGCACCATGCCCGATCCGCAGATCGACTATCTGTGGCATGGGCTTGCCTGGGTGAACACGTCGTTCCTGCCCGAAATCTATGAGCTGGGGGACAATGCCATCGCCATTCAGGCGTGCAATGGCCGGGGCATCGCGACCAACGCGGCCATCGGCTCCGAGGTCGCGGCGATGCTGGCGACGGGCGATCGCGATGCCCTGTCGGTGCGCCCCCGCGCGCCCAGCCCGGTCAGGTTCCATGCCGGTGCCGCGCTGTTGCCCAAGCTGCTGATGTCGCTGGCCTATCTGACCAACTGAAGCGATGCGCCCTCAACCCGCCTTGGGGGCCAGCGGCTCCAGATTGTCGTGAAGCCGGTCGAGCAGCGCGACGAGGCGGTCGAAATCGTCCGGGTCCAGCCCGTTGGTGAGATGGGCAAAGATCGGCGCAGTGGCCTGGCGCGCCTCGGCCAGCTGGCTTTCGCCCAGCGGGGCCAGCGCGACCAAGGTCACGCGGGCGTCATCCGGGCTCGGCGCGGTCGTCACCAGTCCGGCAGCGGCCATGCGCTGGATGATCCGCGTCATCGTCGACAGGTTGATGACGGCGGCTTCGGCAATTTCGCGCGATCCGCGCGGCGAGCTTTCGCCCAGGATCATCAGCACCCGCCAGCTCGGGATATCCAGCCCGATCGCGCGCAGCCGCTGGTCTATGATGCTGTTGTACCGGCTCACCAGACGGTTGAGCAGGTAGAACGGGTATCTCTTGACCCGAAAGGCGGGGTCGCCGGGATTTCCCGACCTGAAGGCATCCATGGCTGCGCTTTAGCCGAAAACGGCTGCGATTCAATCCGCCACCGACGCGCGGGCGAACCCCGCCAACCCAAGATGAGAGGCCGATGCCCATGACCCGTGCCAGCCGACCCATGATAGTCGTGCGAACGCTGATGCTGGCCGCTGCGGCATCGCTGCTGACGGCGGCAAGCCCGCCCTCCTTTCCCGATCTTGTCGGCCAGTATGAACGCTTTTCTGCCGAATATCCGATGGAGGCGGGGCGATCCGACCCGACCTGGTCGCGCACCGGCTGGCCGAGCGAGACTCCGGTCGCCATGGCTGCGCGCCGGGCCGAGCTGGCGCGGATGGCAGCCGCGCTCGATGCGCTGGATGAAGCCGGCCTGGCGGGCGAGGACAGGCTCGATCGCCAATATCTGCGCGTTCTGATCGGGTGGCGGATCGAAGGCATCGACCAGGACGAGCGGCGTTTCGCCTTTGTCGCGCATGAAGGCTTTTACAACACGCCCTATTCCGCAGCGCGCGGGCTGGATCTGCGATCCGAAGCCGATGCCCGTGCCTGGGTGGACCGCATGCGCGCGATTGCCGGCTATTTCAGCGAACAACGCGCGAATCTTGAGCGCGGCATGGCCACCGGCTGGACGCATCCGGCGTTGGTGGTCGATGTCGCGGTGGCGATCCTGGGCAAGCAGATCGCCGTGCCGGTGGCCGAGGACCCGATGCTCACCCCGCTCAAGGCCTATCCGGCGGCGCTGGCCGATGCCCAGCGGCTGGTGGCCGAGGATATCCGCCCGGCACAGCGCGCCATGCTCGCCTTTATCGACGGGCCCTATCGCGCCAAAGCGCGCAAGCCGCTGGGCATTGCAGCGGTGCCGGGCGGGCGGGCCTATTATGATTTCCTGCTGCGCTACTATACCACCACCGACCTGTCTGCCGAGCAGATCCACGCGCTGGGCCTGTCCGAGGTCAGGCGCATCCGCGGGGAGATGGACAAGGTCATTGCCTCGACCGGCTTTGAGGGCAGCTATGCCGAATGGCTCGCCTTCCTGCGCACCGATCCGCGCTTCTATGCCACCAGCCGCGAGGGGCTGATCGAGAAATATGCCGCCGCGTCCAAGCGGATCGACGGCCTGCTGCCGCGCTATTTCTCGGTACTGCCGCGCCAGCCGTTCACGATCGTCCCCGTTCCGCCGGAACTCGAAGAGGGCTATACCACTGCGCGCGGCGGCGGCGGTGGGGATTTCGCCAAGGGCTTTGCCGGGACATTCGTCGTCAACACCTCGCATCTCGACCAGCGCCCGCTGTACGAGGTGCCCGCGCTCAGCCTGCACGAGGCCGCGCCGGGGCATCATACCCATGGCGCGCTCACCAACGAGAACCCGGACCTACCGTCGTTCCGCCGCGCCCGCGACCTGCTGGCATTTCGTGAGGGCTGGGCGCTCTATGCCGAGCGGCTAGGGCATGAAATGGGCGTGTATCGTGATGCCTATGAGGCCTTTGGCAGCCTGTCGACCGAGATGTGGCGCGCGTGCCGCATGGTTGTCGATACCGGCATTCATGTGATGGGCTGGGACTATGCCCAGGCGCGCCAGTGCTTTGCGGAGAATACCGCGCTGGCCGATATCAACATCGATACCGAGCTCGCGCGCTATATCGGCGCGCCGGCGGGCGCTGTCGCCTACAAGGTGGGCGAACTGCGGATCATCGCGATGCGCCAGCGCGCCGAACAGGCGCTGGGCGACCGGTTCGATATCCGCGCGTTCCACGATCTGATCCTGGCGCAGGGTCAGCTCCCGATGACCTTGCTGGAGCAGAAGGTCGATGGCTGGATCGCCGCGCAGGCCCGCCCGCGCTGACCGTCAACCGGCGAGCGCGGCCTGCAGGGTATCGCCCTTGTCATCGGCCAGCGCTGCCTCGCGCAGCCGAGCAATACCTGCCGCCGTCAGCCCGCCAGTCTGATAGCGCTGCATGATCCGGTTGAAGCTGCCCAGCCCCCGCTCGAACGTGTCGCCATAGCCCTTGATCAGCCGCTGGCATTTGACCAGCTCGATCGCGACCTCCGGATCGGCACTGCGGACGAGATCCAGCCAGGCTTCGATCCGCGCCTGTTCGGTCTGGTAGCGCAGGGTGCCGCGCCGCCAGCGCCGCATGCCGGCAAGCATGTTGAGCATGACGAACCAGCGCAGGCTTGTTGTTTCGACATGGCGGCCCTTGCCGAACAGGCGGGCGAGCCGGCGCGACAGCCCGGGGCTGGCCAGGATCGCGCGACCGATGCCGGCGGGCAGGGTCTCGCAGATTTCTTCCAGCCTGGGGTGCATATATTCGGTCAGCTGGACGATCTGGTCGTCCCTGGCCTTGACCTCATCCCGGACACGCCGGAAGCGGCCCTCGCGAACCTTGAGGTCGGCAACGCGGATCGTATCCTCGTAGGACATCCACAGGGCAAGAAAGCGGGCTGCCTCCGCGATCAGATCCGCGTTGCCGGCCAGGCCTTCCAGCCTGGTGAGATAGAGGTCCGCATAGTCGGCATCCTGATAATCCATCAGCCGCCTTGCGCCCTCAATGGCGAAAAAATGCGCCGCCCGGGGCAGGTTTGCCTCGATGCGGGCCTGGAATGCCTGGCCCTGCGCGCTGGTGGCGACGGGCAGGGCGGGCACGGGCTGTGCGTCCAGCACCGCCTGCCTATCGCTCGAAGCTGCGGCAAAGCCTGCCGCAAATCCGCGCAGATTGGCATCGACCGCCTTGCCGCCGGCGACGATCGCCGCTTCAAAGGCGGTGCGCGCAAAGGGCAGCGCGCCGCTGGCGCACAATGCGCCGAACATGACCGAGCTGATCACGCTGCCCGCGGCCTCGGCTGCCCCGTCCATGTCAAAGCCGATGAAGCGGCGCGCGCGCTCGCGGGCTGCCGTCAGGATCCGCTCGCCGCTGGCGCGGCCATCGCCCATAGCCGATTTCTCGTCGATCGCATAGACGCGGTGGGTGGAGCCGATCAGCACCGTGCGGTCGGTCACGAACCCGCGCAGGATCGCGCGGCCCGCTTCCATCAGTTCGGAGGCGACGACGATATCGACATCGCCCGGAACCGGCATCAGCGCGAGCAGCGGGGGCGTCGCCCCGCCGGCCGGGATCATCTCGACATAATAGACAGTGGCCCCGGTGCGCTGCGCCACACCGGGTACCGATGTCCCTTGCGTGACATAGCCGTTATGCGCGCCGAGCTGGACGACCCAGTCCGCCAGCACGCCGCCGCCCTGGCCGCCCAGGCCCAGGATGGCGACAGAGATGCGACCCGATGCAGACATCAAAACGCCCTCGCGGCAATCTTGCGCGCCGAACGGCGCTGCATCAGGCCGATGCCCCATTGGCGCATCTTCTGCCGCCAGCGGTCGGTGCGGCTGGGGTTGGAAATGACGCGTGCCTTGTAGAAGGACGGGCACAGCACCGCCGCGTGGCTGACCTCGCCGCAGACGCCGCAGCCGACACAGCTGTTCTCGACATGCGCGACCGGGTCCTGGCGCAGGGGATCGGGATTGGGGCGGATGGTGAGCGACGGACATCCCGACAGGCGGATGCAGCTATGGTCGCCGGTGCAGGTGTCGGGGTCAACGCCGAAGCGTTCGCGCACCACGCGCTGCCCGGATTTCATCGCCTTGGCGATTTGCGGCTTGATCCGGCGCTGGCGGTTGAGCTGGCATTCCGACTGGGCGACCAGCACCTTGGGGCCCTTTTCGGGCGAGGTCAGCGCGTCGCGGATGGCATCGCGCATTCCGGCAACGTCATAGGTGCGCGTGCGCGTCTGCGCCCAGGTGATGCCGACGCCGCGCACCGCCTTTTCGATCGGGTTGTTGGTGCTGCGCTGCGGCGCGGTCGCCTTGGACGAGAGGATGTCCTGCCCGCCCGTTGCGGCGGAATAGCCATTGTCGACGATGATCGTGAGCGTGTCGTCCTTGTTGAACACCGCATTGCCGATGCCGGAGGTGAGGCCGTTATGCCAGAAGCCGCCATCGCCCATGATGGCGACCGCGCGCTTGCCTTCGGGCTTGAACGCCGATGCGCCTGCGGTGCCCAGGCCATAGCCCATGGTCGTGTTGCCGATATGGAAGGGCGGCAGGATCGAGAACAGATGGCAGCCGATATCGGCAGAGACGTGCAGCTCGCCAATGTCCTTCTGCACCAGCTTCATCGCGGAAAAGATCGGCCGCTCCGGGCAGCCGGTGCAGAACCCTGCCGGGCGCTGCGGTACGGCGCTGGCGGGCAGCGGGGCGGGTGCGGCTGGCTCCGGCGCTGGCGCGCGGCCGGGTGCATGCGCGTGCAGGAATTGCGCCACCCCCTGCTTGATCACGGCGGCGGTATATTCGCCTGATCGCGGCAGCATGGCCTTGCCGACGATCCGCGTGTTCAGATCGGCCCTGCGGACCAGGGTATTGAGCTCATGCTCGATGAATTCGGGCTGGCCTTCCTCGACGATCAGGACGGCGCTTTTGCCGGCGCAAAATGCCTGCACCTCGTCGGGGATCAGCGGATAGGTGACGTTGAGGACGTAGATCGGCAGCTGCGCATCGCCATAGGCATCCGACAGGCCGAGCAGCTCGAGCGCACGGTTGAGCGAGTTGAACAGCCCGCCCTGGACGATGATGCCGATATCATCCTCTTGCGTGCCGAAATGCTCGTTGAGCCGGTTGTCCTGCACGAACCTGATTCCCGCCGGCCAGCGCTTCTCGATCTTCTCGACCTCGTGCAGAAAGTTGGCGGGCGGCAGGACGATGCGGCTGGTGTCGCGCCGGGGCGATTGCGCCGCCTCCGCAACGGTCAGCGGCGGGCGTCGGTTGTCGCGGGCAACGAAGCTTCCGGTCATGTGGCAGGCGCGCACGCGCAGTTCCAGCATCACCGGCGTGTTCGACGCTTCGGACAAGGCAAAGCCCTGCTCGACCATATCGACCAGCACCGGCAGGCTGGGGCGCGGGTCGAGCAGCCACATCTGCGATTTCATCGCAAAGGCATGGGTGCGCTCCTGCATGATCGACGAGCCTTCGCCATAATCCTCGCCCACGATGATCAGCGCGCCGCCCGTGACCCCGCCCGAGGCCACGTTGGACAGCGCATCGGAGGCGACATTGGTCCCCACCACCGATTTCCACGCGACCGCGCCGCGCAGCGGATAATTGACCGAGGCCGCGAGCATCGCGGCTGCGGTCGCTTCGCTGGCCGAGCTTTCGAAATGAACGCCGAGCCCCGCCATCAGTTCGCTTGCATCGGCGAACACATCCATCAGATGGCTGATCGGCGAGCCCTGATAGCCGCCGACATAGGCCACCCCCGATTGCAGCAGCGCCTTGGTCACGGCGAGAATGCCTTCGCCTTCGAAGACCTCGCCATCGCCCGCCTTCAGTCTTTCGACCTCAGCCTTGAAGGACCGTTCGGCCATGTCCGCTCACTCTGCAACGAGCGCAAGGACGCGCAGCGGGCTGCCCGAACCGCCCTTGATCTTGAGCGGCGCCGAAAGGATGACGCTGCCGGTAGCCGGCAGCAGGTCCAGATTTTCCAGGCATTGCAGGCCATAGCGCCCGGCGGCGTGGAACAGGGTGTGCGCGGGATAGGCCGGCTCCAGCAGATGCGCCTGTCCGGCATCGGTGCCGATCGTCTCGACGCCAAGCCCGTGCGCGTCACGCTCATCGATCAGGAACCGGACCGCCTCGGTCGAGGGACCAGGGGTGTGTGCGCCATCTTCGCGCCGGTTGGTATAGGCATCGACATCGCGCTTCGACCAATCGGTGCGCAGCATGATCCAGCTGCGCGGCGGGATGCGGCCATGCTGCGCCTCCCAGGCCTCGATATCGGCGACGGTCAGCAGATAGTCTGGGTTTTCGGCGGCCTGGCGCGAGATGTCGATGACCACTGCCGGGGCGATGAAATCGGCCGGAGGCACGGTATCGACGGCGTTGTTGGCCAGGTCCTTGCCGGTGATCCAGTGCACCGGCGCATCGAAATGCGTGCCGGTATGCTCGCTGACGGTGAAATTGTTCCAGTACCAGGCGACGCCGCGCTCATCATAGCGCGAGATTTCCTCCTGGCTGAAGGCGGCGCACTGGCCGAATTCGGGGGGCAGAACCAGTGTCGGCGTATCGGGCGACAGGGTCTGGGTCAGATCGACGGTGCGGATCGCGCCCGATGCCACGGCGCCGGCAAGCTGCTGAAGAATCTGGTTGGTCATGCTCATCCCCTTTTCCCGGCAAATGTGACGCGATAAACTTGCATATGCAAGTAATTTCGCACGCACCGATCAGGCGACGGGCACGACATCAAAGGCGATGGTGGTGCGATGGCTGCTGTCGGCAAAGGGCATGGTGCCGTGATAGAAATAGGAGGGGAACAGCACCAGAAGCCCGGGCTGCGGGCGGATAGTGTGGAACATCTGCTCGCGCGCGCCCAGCTGTAGGCCGGTTTCGCCAAAGGTCAGCCAGCCGCTTTCGCCGTCGTCCACAGCGGGGGGCACGGCGACATAATAGACGGCGCTGATCCAGCCTTCGGGATGGATATGGTTGCTGTGATGGCCCCCGCTGCCGAGCCGGACCGACCACGAGCCGGAAAAGGCGAAGCCGACCGATTTGCGCGCCAGGAACGGGTGCGCCGGATCATCGGGCAACGCTGCGATATAGGTCCGCACGGCCCGATGGATCATGTCGCGCACCGCCGCGACTTCGGGCAGGTTGCGAGCGAACAGGTCGTCCGTGGTCTGGGTGCCGCCGCGCAAGGTCTGTTCCAGCGGATGCTGCAGCCCGTTGTGCAACTGGCCCAGCGCCGCATCGAGCGCGCGGTTGAAGGCTGCGGCGTCGCCGGTTTCAGGCTCCAGCATTGCGGTGCCGATCAGCGCCGGGTCGATCAGCCACCGCGCCCTAGGATCGCCGGTCAACCGCCAGCACAGCCCCTGCAGCGCCAGCGCCTGCTGGTCGGCCGGGTCCTGCCGCAGCAGCGTTGCTATCCGCTCTTCTGCCGCGACCAGCTGGTCAGCGATGATCAGGCAGCGCGCCGATTCGCGCAAGCTGGGCGCATGGTGCGGGTCGATCGCCAGCGCCGCATCGAACGACGCAAAGGCCTGATCGGGCTGGCGGGACGACCAGCAGGCCTGGCCCAGCCGCAAGCGCAGCTCGGCTCCGCCCAGGCCTTTGGCTGCAGGGCCCTGCAGCAGCGCCGCGGCATCCTCAGGCTTTCCCGACAGGGTCAGCCGGTTGGCGAGGCCGATCAGCAGTCCGGGATCGTCGGGAGCCTGGGCCAGGGCCTCGCGATAGCTTGCGACATGGCCTTCGCTGTCGCCGCTCTGCCACAACAGCCGGCTGAGCGATTCGTGCCTCGCGGCATCGCTGGGGGTCAGCGCAATTGCGCGGCGATAGGCCCGGGCGGCATCGTCCACGCGCCCCAGGTCCTGCAGGCAATGGCCGAGATTATAGTGGATCCGCGCATCGTCCGGCGTCTGATCGACGCACTGGACCAGCAGCGGCAATGCGTCCTCTGCCTGACCCGCCAGCCGCAGGGCGACCGCCAGATTGTGCAGCCAGGGGCCATGGTCCGGCCTCAGGCGCAGCGCGGTACGATAGGCCTTGATTGCGCCCGCCTGCTCGCCTGTCGCAGCCAGTGCCTGGCCGAGCAGCGCCCAGCCTTTCGCAAGGCCCGGCTGATCGGCAACCACGGGGGTCATGAGCGCGACGGCCTCGCGCGGCCGGTCGCAGGCGATCAGCGCCACCGCCAGATTCAGCTTGGCATCGGCATAATCGGGCTTGAGCATCAGCGCCTGGCGATACGCGTTGACCGCGCCTTCATGCTCTTCCAGCGCAGTCAGGCAATTGCCCAGATTGTTGAGCACATGCGGCTGTGCTGGCGCGATGGCGAGCGAGCGGCGAAACAGCTCGGCCGCCGCATGCTGATCGCCGCGCTGGCGGGCGACCATCCCCAGCAGCTGCAACGCATCGGGCTGGCGCGGGGACGAGACCAGTATCCGCCGCAGCAGCTTTTCCGCCTCATCCAGCCGGCCCGAGCGCGCCAGATCCATCGCCTGGGCCAACAGGTTCGACGATATCGACTGTGATCGTGCTGTTGGCACCTCGGCTCCCGCCGCTGCAGCTGCTATGGCCAGGTTGCGGCCCTTTAAGCGAGACAAGCAGCTTCATCTGCTACGGTCAACGGGTTTGTGCGCAACATCATATGCAATTGCACGCGATGGTGCGCCGTGCTCCGCGCCCGCGATTCAGGGCCCGGAACGGCCGGATTATTCGATCGGCAGCTTGCCCAGATTGTCGCTGATCTTCTTCAGCGTCCGCAGCAGGTGCGCGATATCGCGGTTGCTGATGCCGACCATCGCGCGGGAAAACTGGCGCCCCACGATCGGGGTCAGCTTGCGCAGCGTCTGCTGTCCGGCCGGGGTGAGAGTGACTTCGGTAATCCGGTTGTCTTCGGGATTGGGTTCGGTCGAAACCAGGCCCTGTTCGACCATGCGATCGATGATGCGGCTGATCGTCGAGCGCTTGGTCAGCGCCGCTTCGGCGATCGCGCCTATGCTGGCCGGCTGGGTTTCGCGCAACACGGTCATGACGCGGTAGATGGGCTTGGACACGCCATGCTTGTGCAGCACCTTGTCCATGTCTTCGTGATATTTGAAGTCGGCATGCGCCATCAGATAGAATGGCGAGTTTTCCAGGCGGAATGTTGGACTGCTCGGGTCATAGTCGCCGCGATTTTCCACGTGCTCCCCTTCCTGCTGTGTCGATGCTGATTTCGACTTCGTGTTCATGTGTTTCTCAAAAGCCCCGATTGATCAAGCGGTTCCGTGGGGGGAGACCGGACGTGGCGCGGGAATTAGCCGAATACATGTGTATTTGCACTGACTTATCACGCACAGGAGAAGGAAAGTGCAGGGTCGGCCCCATCGGCCGGCAGGCGCCATCTTGGCGCAGAGGCATGGGCACAGCGCCTGTACTTGCGATCCGGCGATGCGGATGGCCGGTCTGGCTGCCGGGTGCGCCTTGCCCAGCCAGATACCGCGCGCAATAAATTTGACAATAATCGCGTGAAGATGAATATATTTTGGAAGTCTCCGCTGTAGGGCGGACATATTCGATCGGATGGCAGGAAAGGGTAAGGCATATGCGCAAGCGGCATCGGTGGTTGCAGATGGGAGCCGCCGCTTTGTGCGCGCTCGCGCTAACGTCGCCGGCCCCAGCGCAGGAGGCGCGGCAGCGCTGGGAGCAGCTTTGCCAGATCCGCAAGGACAAGCTCGACCTGATCCTGCCCGAAGCGATGCGCGAGAATGACATCGACATGTGGATCGTGGCGTCGCGCGAAGGCCATGACGACCCCAATGCCATGCTGCTGGGCGGCGGATATGTCGGCGATATCGGCTATTATGTGTTCACCGACCCCGGCAAGGGCCGAATCGAACGCGCTGCTTTCGGCATTGGCGGCGCGGCATTTGACCAGTGCCCGCTCTACGATGGCCGCATGTCACCGGCCGAGCTCAAGGCGTTTGTCCAGCAGCGCAACCCCCGCCGCATCGGCATCAACGTCGCCTCAGAGATCGGCACTGCTGACGGCCTGAGCCATGCCCTGCACGAACGGCTGCGCGAAACGCTGGGGCCTGATCTGTCGTCGCGGCTGGTATCGGCGGAAAAGCTCGTTTCCGACTTCCGTTCACGCCACACTGCAACCGAGGTCGCGGCCTTTGCGCGCGCGGGCGAATATTCGCGGACCATTGCCGAGCGCGCGCTGTCGAGCGAGGTGATCACGCCGGGCAAGACCACCACCGGCGAAGTGGCCTGGTGGATGATGGAGCAGTTGCACCAGAACGGGCTGGGCAACAGCTTCGGCATTCCCAGCATCTATATCCTGGGGCCGGGTCCGCGCGGACCGGTATCGGGCGATCATGTCATCCAGCCCGGCGATCTGATCACGATGGACTGGGGGGTCAATTTTCTCACCGCCTATACCGACATGAAGCGCATGGCTTATGTGCTCAAGCCCGGCGAGAATGCGCCGCCGCCTGGCGTGCAGCGCGCGTTCGACAAGGCGGTGGAGATCCGGCAGATGATCCTAGATGTCATCCGCCCCGGTGTCACCGCCGGCGCGGCGTTGGCCGCGGTCAACCAGCGGGTGGCGCAGACGCCGGGTCTGGCGCTGGGCCGCTATGACGATCCCGTGGCCGATCCCAGGGTGTCCGATGTCGTCATCGGCAGCCATTCGGTTGGCGATCTGGGGCACGGATCGGGGCCGTCGATGGCGGAGTTCAATCCGCTGCGCATGACCTACACGCTCAGGACCAGCAACTTCCTGTCGATCGAGCTCTTCCTCTACACCCCGGTGCCCGAATGGGGCGGGCGCAAGATCAAGATCCCGCTGGAGGACAATGGCATGGTCACCGAACGCGGGCTGGAATGGGTCTATCCCGCCAACAGCCGCATCCTGCTGGTCAAATAGGCCCGGCCGGGGCCGCGCGATCAGAAGGCGGCAATGCCGGTGATCGCGCGCCCCAGGATCAGCGCATGAACGTCATAGGCACCTTCATAGGTGTTGACGGTTTCAAGGTTCATCGCGTGGCGCATCACCTGATATTCGCCGCTGATCCCGTTGCCGCCCAGCATGTCGCGCGCCATCCGGGCGATGCCCAGCGCCTTGTCGACATTGTTGCGCTTGATGATCGAGATCATCTCGGGCGCGAACTGGTCCTCGTCCATCAGCCGGCCCACGCGCAGGCTGGCCTGCAGCCCCAGCGCGATATCGGTTTCCATATTGGCGAGCTTGTTCTGGAACAGCTGGGTTGCTGCCAGCGGCCGGCCGAACTGATGCCGGTCCAGCCCATATTGGCGCGCGGTGTGGAAGCAGAATTCCGCAGCGCCCAGCGCGCCCCAGCTGATGCCATAGCGCGCGCGGTTGAGGCATGAGAACGGCCCCTTGAGCCCCTGCACGCCGGGCAGCAATGCTGCTTCGGGCAGCTCGACCTCGTCCATCACGATCATGCCGGTGATCGAGGTGCGCAGGCTGAGCTTGCCTTCGATCTTGGGTGCGCTCAGCCCCTTCATGCCCTTTTCCAGCACGAAGCCGCGGATCGCCCCGCCATGTGCGTCGGACTTGGCCCAGACGACAAAGACATCGGCGATCGGCGCATTGGAAATCCAGGTCTTGGTGCCGCTGATGCGGTAACCGCCGTCGATCTTGGTGGCGCGGGTCCGCATGCCGCCGGGGTCGGATCCGGCATCGGGCTCGGTCAGGCCGAAGCAGCCGATTTGTTCGCCGCTCGCCAGCCGGGGCAGAAAACGCTGGCGCTGTTCTTCCGATCCGAACGCATGGATCGGGTGCATGACCAGGCTCGATTGCACGCTCATCATCGACCGATAGCCCGAGTCCACCCGCTCGACCTCGCGCGCGACCAGACCATAAGCGACATAGGATGCGCCCACGCCGCCGTAAGTTTCGGGAATGGTCGGACCCAGCAGGCCCAGCGCTCCCATCTCGCGGAAGATTTCGGGGTCGGTCGTCTCGCTGGCAAAGGCATCGATCGCGCGCGGCGCCAGCCGGTCCTGGGCATAGGCCCTGGCGGTGTCGCGGATCATCCGTTCATCCTCGTCCAGCTGCGCATCGAGCAGGAACGGGTCGGCCCAGTCAAAAGTCTGCATGCTATAAGGCTCCTTGGGCCTATGCCCCGGCGGGGGGCACGACCGCGGTTGTTTCGATCTCGATCCGGGCGTCGGCTTCGACGAGTCCTGCCACCTCGACCACGGCCATGGCCGGGAAATGACGCCCGATCAGCGTGCGATAGGCTTCGCCGATGGCTGGGAGGCTGGCGATATAGTCGTCGCGGCTGGTGACGTACCAGGTCATCCGCACGATATGCTCGGGCTGTGCCCCTGCCTCGGCCAGGATGGCGAGCGTGTTGATCAGCACCTGGCGGAACTGGCTGCCCAGATCGTCGCCGACAATGCGCTCATGCGCATCGAACGCGACCACGCCGGCGGTGAACACCATCCGGCCGGTGGCAGCGACGCCGTTGGCATAGCCGCGCGGCCGGGGCCAGCCGGGAGGCAACAGGGTCTGGTGAGCGGTCATGGCAGGTCCTTGGTCAGTCGTTCAAGCAGTTCGGGCGGCCAGGGGTGGGACTTGCCCCTGGCCAGATCGGTCAGCACCTGGGTGTAGCGGACGCAAAAGCGCCGCTCGTCGCCGCAGTCGATATCGACCTTGAGATCGACCGAACTGCGCCCGACGCGCGTGATACGGACGGTGAAGTCGAGCAGGTCGCCCAGCCGGCTGGGGATCGCGAACTCCGCGCTCAGCGTGACGGTGGGCATGCCCAGCCCTTGCGCGAAATGCATCTCGCGGCGGCTGACGCCCAGCACCTCGGCGGTCCAGTCCTCGATCGCCGCGTCGCACAGCTCGAAATAGCGCGGGTAATAGGCGATGCCCGCAGGGTCGCAATGCGCGAAGCGCAGTGGCAGGCGCGTGCGGAACATCAGGCCGCGCTTTGCGCCAGATGCTGGCGCGCGATGACGACCTTCTGCACTTCGGACGCGCCCTCATAGATGCGCAGCGCCCGCACCTCGCGGTACAATGCCTCGACCGGAGCGCCGACAGTGACGCCCATGCCGCCGAACATCTGCACCGCCTTGTCGATCACCTGCTGTGCGCTGTCGGTGGCGTGGAGCTTGGCAAGCGCCGCCTCGCGGGTGTTGCGCTGGCCCATCACGTCGCGCAGCCAGCCCGCCCGATAGATCAGCAGCGCGGAGGTATCGACGTCGAGCACCATCTCGGCGAGCTTGGACTGGGTGATCGCATTGTCGGCGAGCGTGCCATTGCCCAGCTTGCGCACCCTGGCGCGCGCCGTCGCCTCGTCGAGCGCGCGGCGGGCAAAGCCCAGTGCGGCAGCGCCCACGGTGGTGCGGAAGATGTCGAGCGTCGCCATGGCAGCGGCAAATCCGCGCCCCGCTTCACCGAGCAGCGCCGTTTCCGGCAGCACCATGTCGGTAAAGGTCAGCGTGGCGAGCGGATGCGGGGCGATCACCTCGATCCGCTCGGCAATGGCCAGTCCGGGGGTATCGGCGTCGACGATGAAGGCCGACACGCCCTTGGCCCCCGGTGCCTCGCCGGTGCGCGCGAACAGCACGTAATAATCGGCAATGCCACCATTGGAGATATAGGTCTTGGAGCCGTTGACGACATAGCCCCGCGCGGTGCGCTCGGCGGTCGTCTCCATCGATGCGACATCGGAGCCGGAGCCCGGTTCGGTCAGCGCAAAGGCCGCGATCTTGCGGCCGGCGGCGACCTCGGGCAGATAGCTGCGCTTCTGCTCCTCGGTGCCCAGCAGGCTGATCGTGCCCGATCCCAGGCCCTGCATGGCAAAGGCAAAATCCGCCAGCCCCGAATGCCGCGCCAGCGTTTCGCGGATCAGCGCCAGCGACCGGATGTCGAGCTGTTCGTGCACGCCGCCATAGGCCGCAGGCACGCAATAGCGCAGCCATCCTGCTGCGCCGAGAGCGGCGACAAGATCCCGGCACGCCGTATCGATATCGTGCGGATGATCGTCGCTCAGGTTCGCGGCGCACCAGACGTCGAGCTCGATCCCCAGGCTGCGATGGCTGTCGTCGAGGAACGGCCAGTCCAGAAAGCTGCGGTCGGCCATCGATCAATCCCCCTGGAATTCGGGCGTGCGCTTGTCGGCAAAGGCTTCGAAGGCGCGGCGAAAATCGTTGGTGGCCATGCAGATCGCCTGGGCCTGGGCCTCCATCTCGATCGCGGTTTCGACCGACACCGCCCATTCGATGCCCAGCTGCGTCTTGGTGATGCCATGCGCAAAGGTGGGGCCAGCCGCGATCGAGCGGGCGAGCGCATTGGCCTCGTCCAGCAGATCCTCCGAGGCGAACAGCCGGTTGTGGAAGCCCCAGCGCTCGCCTTCTTCGGCGCTCATCATCCGCCCGGTATAGAGCAGGTCCGATGCGCGGCCCTGGCCGATGATGCGCGGCAGGATGGCGCATGCACCCATGTCGCATCCGGCAAGCCCGACGCGGGTGAAAAGAAACGCAGTCTTGGTGGCGGGAGTCGCCAGCCGCAGGTCCGATGCCATCGCCATGATTGCGCCGGCACCCACGCAGATGCCGTCAATCGCCGCGACGATCGGCTGCGGGCAGGCACGCATCGCCTTGACCAGATCGCCGGTCATGCGGGTGAAAGCGAGCAGTTCGGGCATCGCCATTTTGGTCAGCGGGCCGATGATCTCGTGCACATCGCCGCCCGAGGAGAAATTGCCGCCAGCGCCAGTGACAATGATCACCTTGACCGCAGGGGCATAGACCAGCGCGCGGAAGGTATCACGCAGCTCGGCATAGCTTTCGAAGGTCAGCGGATTCTTGCGCTCCGGGCGGTTCAGCGTGATCGTGCCGACGCCATTGTCGAAATGCCAGCCGAAATGGTCTGGCGAAAAGCTCTCCGGGTTCATGGCTGTTCCTTTCCCTTGTCGTCGGCCAGCGAGGTCTTGAGCGCGCCGAGCAGTTCGTACAGCGCCGATCTCTGATCGCGCGTCAGGCCCTCGAGCATCATGTCGATCCATTCGTGATGCGCTTCGGCAATGCCGGAAAAGCACTCGCGGCCCAGCTGGGTCAGCCGCACGATCGAGGCGCGGCCATCGGTCGGCGAAGGCGAGATGCTGATATAATTGTCGCGCGCCAGCGTCTGTACGACGCCGGTGACATTGCCGTTGGAGACCAGCAGTTCCTGCGACAGCTGGCCCATGGTCATCCCGGCGGGATTGCGGTCGAGCGCCGCCATCACGTCGAACCGGGGCAGCGTGATGCCATATTGGTCGGCAAAGCGCCGCTTGAGCCGCTTTTCGATCACCGTGGTGCAGGTCAAGAGCCGCAGCCACAGCCGCACATTGCTGCGATCGGCCATCTCGCCGTCATGCTTTTCGCGGATTGCGCTTGCGCCTGTCACATCACTTCTCCACCGGCCACCATGATCGCCTGGCCGGTCACCGATCGGCTGGCGGGCAGGCACAGCCACAGCGCCGCTTCTGCCACCTCTGCCGGATCGATCAACCGGCCCTGCGGATTGAACCTGGTCAACTGCGCGCGTGCATCCTCGGCGCTGCGTCCGGTCTTGGCCTGGATATTGGCGATGGCATCGCCGACGATATCGGTATCGGTAAAGCCGGGGCACACCGCGTTGGCGGTGAGGCCGGTATGCGCAAATTCGGTGGCCAGCGCGCGCATCAGGCCGATCGCGCCGTGCTTGGAGGCGACATAGGGGGCGGTATAGCCATAGCCCTTGACCCCCGCCGTCGATGCCACGGTGACGATGCGGCCGTGCGGCGCGGCGAGCAGATCGGGCAATGCCGCCTGGCAGCAATGGAACAGCGCATCCAGATTGACCGCCATGGTCTCGCGCCAGGCGTGTGCCGTCACCTTCGCAAACGGTGCACTCGGCGCGATCCCGGCATTGTTGACCAGAATGGCGACAGGGCCTTGCGCAGCGCGGGCGGATGCGAAGGCCGCATCGACAGCAGTCCGGTCGGTAACATCGGCCTGCGCGACAAAGGCACCGGGCAGCGCCGATGCAGTCGCCTCCAGTGCCTCGCGACGCCGCCCGACCAGCGTCAGCCGTGCGCCTTCACGGGCGAGCGCCTGCGCAATCGCCGCGCCGATGCCCGATCCGCCCCCGGTGACGACCGCGTGAAGTCCCTCCAGCCGCATATCAGCCCCGCAACGCCGCTTCCTGCTCCGCCGCGCGCTGCATGTTGCGCGCCAGCTGGCCCATGCCGCTCAGATAGGCGGGCGGCACCGCGACGTGCCGATAGCCATGCTGCGCCGCTGCGCGCAGCGTCCACATCGGATCGATCATGTGCGGCCGCCCCAGCGCGACCAGATCGGCGCGCCCTGCGGCCAGGATCGAATTGACGTGATCGGTCTCGTAGATATTGCCCACCGCCATGGTTGAAACGCGCGCCTCGTTGCGCACCTGATCGGCGAACGGGGTCTGGAACATGCGGCCATAGACCGGCTTGCAATCGGCCCAGGTCTGCCCCGCCGATACATCGATCAGATCGGCCCCGGCCTCGTGGAAAGCCTGCGCGATCTGCACCGCCTCTTCCGGGGTGACGCCCTGATCGCCCATCCAGTCGGTGGCCGAAATGCGCACCGACATCGGCCGGTCCGAAGGCCAGGCCGCGCGCATCGCGGTGAACACCTCGAGCGGAAACCGCAGCCGGTTTTCCAGCGTGCCGCCATATTCGTCGGTGCGGCGATTCTGCATCGGCGTGATGAAGCTGGAGAGCAGATAGCCATGCGCCGCGTGCATCTCGACCATGTCGAACCCGGCTTCGACCGCCAGCAGCGTGGCCGCGACAAACTGGTCGCGCACCATGTCCATATCGGCCCGCGTCATCGGGCGCGGGGTCTGGTTGGCGGCGCTCCACGGAACGTCCGAGGCTGCGATCAGCCGCCAGTTGCCGGTCTCGAGCGGTTCGTCCATCCCTTCCCAGCCCAGCCGGGTCGATCCCTTGGCGCCCGAATGGCCCAGCTGCAGGCACATCCTGGCCTTGCTGTTGCCATGGACGAAATCGGTGATCCGCTTCCAGCCGGCGACATGTTCGGGCGCATAAAGGCCCGGGCATCCCGGTGTGATCCGGCCTTCGGGCGAGACGCAAGTCATTTCGGTATAGACCAGGCCTGCACCACCCTGAGCGCGCGTGCCGTAATGCACGAAATGGAAGTCGCCGGGCGTGCCATCGGTGGCGCTGTACATCGCCATGGGGGAGACGACGATGCGGTTGGCCAGCTCCAGTTCGCGCAACCGGAACGGTGCGAACATCGGCGGCGCGCTGACCTCGCGGCCACCGGGCGCCTGGGCCTGGAACCAGCGTTCGACACCCTCGAGCCAGGTCTGATCGCGCAGGCGCAGATTTTCATGGCTGACGCGCTGCGAGCGGGTGAGCAGCGAATAGGTGAACTGGATCGGCGCGAACGGCAGATAACGGTCGAGCGTTTCGAACCATTCGGTCGAGTTGCGCGCGCTGTTCTGCAGCTTGAGCACTTCGACGCTGCGTTCGGCCTGATATTCCGCCAGCGCGTCCGCGCGCGACAGGCCGGGGCGGTTGAGCACTTCGGCCAGCTTGATTGCGTCTTCCAGCGCCAGCTTGGTGCCCGATCCGATCGAGAAATGCGCCGTATGCGCGGCATCGCCGAGCAGGATGAACTTGTCGTACGACCATTTGCCGGTGATGATCCGGCGGAAGTTCAGCCAGGCCTGCGGGCCGGGCAGGTGGGTGGCGTTCGAGATCAGCGGATTGCCGTCGAGATATCTGGCGAACAGCTGTTCGCACAGCGCAATCGCCTCGGGCTGGTCCATCGCATCCAGGCCCAGGCCGGTCCAGGTTTCGGGTGCCATCTCGACGATGAAGGTCGAAAGCTGGTCGTCGAAGCGATAGGCATGCGCCCAGACCCAGCCCGCCTCGGTCTGTTCGAAGGCGAAGGTGAAGGCATCGAACTGCTTGGTGGTGCCGAACCAGAAGAACTTGTTCTTCTTGACCTGGATATCGACGTCGAATTGCTCGACATGCGCGGTGCGGATGCGGCTGTTGGCGCCATCGGCGGCAATCACCAGGTCGAACTCGGCCCAGTCGGCAGGGTCGGTGCTTGCCTCATGCTCGAAATGCAGGCCGATGCCCAGGTCTCGCGCACGGGCCTGCAGGATGGCGAGCAGCCGCTTGCGGCCGATGCCGATAAAGCCATGGCCGCTCGATCGCACGCATTCGCCGTGGATATGGACGTCGATATCGTCCCAATGCGCAAATTCGTCGCGGATCGTCGCGCCGCTGACCGGGTCATTGGCCATCAGGTTGTCGACCGTCTGGTCGGAAAAGACGACGCCCCAGCCGAACGTGTCGTCGGGCCGGTTGCGTTCGTACACGTCGATCTCGTGTTCGGGATTGTGCAACTTCATCGATATCGCGAAGTACAGGCCCGCAGGCCCCCCGCCGACGCATCCGATCTTCATCGCGCAACACTCCATCGCCCAGATTCGATGCCCCAATCCTATGCGGCGGCGCAATTTGCTTCAAGCCTAAAATTTTAAGCTTGAAATATCATATATCACGCAATTATTCACGTGTATGGAACTTGCAGGAGGGCAGATCATGAAGTGGCCGGCACAACGTCTGACGTCAGGATCAAAGAAGAGCTTCGGCATGTATGACGAGGCGGCAAAGCTTGATGCTGCGGGGGCGGATCTGATCCATCTCGAGTTCGGGCGGCCGCATGCCGATACGCCCGATCATATCAAGCAGGCGACCAAGGCGGCGCTCGATGCGGGGATTGTCCATTATGGCGATTTTCGCGGAACGCTGTCCTTCCGCCAGGCGCTGGTCAAGAAACTGCGCGAATTCAACAAGCTGGATTACGGCGTCGATGAGGTGCTGGTCACCAACGGCCTCACCCATGCCTCGTTCGCGGCGTTCATGGCGGCGATCGATCCGGGCGACGAGGTGATCCTGCTCGATCCCTATTATCCGCAGCATATCGGCAAGACCGAGCTGGCCGGGGGCAAGGTGGTGATCGCGGGGCTCGACAAGGCCAATAATTTCGCGATCTCGAAAGCGAAGATCGCCGAAAAGATCACGCCGCGGACCCGGATGATCGTGCTGATCAACCCGGCCAACCCCACCGGCCGCGTCTATACCCGTCAGGAACTGCAGCATGTTGCCGATCTTGCGATCGAGCATGACCTGCTGGTGCTGTCGGACGAGGTCTACGAGTATATCACCTACGATTCGGCCGAGCATATCAGCATCGCCAGCCTGCCTGGCATGCGCGAGCGGACGATCACCTGCTTTGCCTTTACCAAGGCCTATTCGATGGATGGCTGGCGGGTGGGCTATGTGACCGCCGACGCGCGGTTGATGCCCGCGATCCTGACCATCGCCATGACCGACGTGACCCATGTCAACGTGTTCGTCCAGGAGGGCGCGCGCGCGGCGGTCGAAGGGCCGCAGGATGCCATGCTGGCCATGGTCGAGGCCGATCGGCGCAAGCGCGACATCGTCGTCCAGGCGCTCAACCAGATGCCCGGCGTCACCTGCGCCGCGCCTGAAGCCACCATCTACGCCTTTCCCGATATCAGCGGCACCGGCCGCAACGCGCAGGACATTGCCATGGCGATCCTGCAAGAGGCGCATGTCGTGGTCGAGGCGGGGAGCTTTTACGGCCCCGGCGGCGAAGGCCATTTGCGGGTGTGCTTCGGGTCCGAATCCGAAGCCCGGGTGATCGAGGCGATGGAGCGGCTGACCCGCTTCTTCAACGCGCTCTAGGCGCCATGGCGTAACATGACTGCATCACGGAGGCCTGGAATGAAGCTGAAATTGCGTTTGCTGGCCGCCGTGATGGCGCTGCCTGTCCTCGCCGCCGCCCCTGCCGCCCCCGCTCTGGCGCAGGCCGAGCAGGCCGCATCGGGCTATGCCGAACTTGTCGCGCTTTATGATGCGTTTCGCGCGCTGACCGTGCCGGAAATGGCCGCGGGCGTGCCCGATTATACGCCGCCGGCCATGGCCCGCCAATATGACCGGCTGCGCACGCTGCAGCAGAAGCTGCGCGCGATCGACGACACCGCCTGGCCGGTGAGCGAGCGGGTCGATTACATGGTCATCCTTGCCGAGATGCGCGGGCTGGAATTCCAGCACCGGGTCATGCAGCCCTGGAAGCGCGATCCGGTGTTCTATAGCACCACCAATCTGGGGTTCGGGCCCAAGATGCACGGCGCGTTCGGCATCCCTGAACTGCCGCTCGCAGGCGACCGGCTCAGCCGGTTCAAGGCGCAGCTGGAGGCAGTGCCCGCAGCGCTCCGCCAGGCGCGGATCAACCTGACCGATCCGCGCGGCGATCTTGCCAGGCTGGCGATCGTGCAGAAACAGGTCGAGATCAACGTGTTCGGCGAGCTGGCAGCCTCTGCCGAAAAGCTGCAGCCCGAACTGGCAGAGCCTGCCCGGCGCGCGCAGGCGGCGGCGGCCGAGTTCAAGGCCTGGCTCGAATCGATCGAGGCGGGTCTCCCCGCGCATGGCGGGGTCGGCAGGGACAATTACGCCTGGTACCTCAAGAACGTCCTGCTGCTGCCCTATACGCCCGAACAGGTCGAGACGATCGGCGAGCGCGAATATCAGCGGCAGGTCGCATTCCTGAAGATCGAGGAGCACCGCAATCGCGGCATCCCGATGCCCGAACCGGTCACGACGCGCGCCGAATTCGATGCCAAGCGCAAGGCAGAGGACGAGCATCTGCTCAAGCTGCTGCGCGATGGCCAATGGGTGACCATCCCCGATTATGTCGCGCATGATCCCGAAGAAGGGCCCTATCAGTTCCCGTTCGAGCGCGACCCGTCAAAGCCGGGGCTGTTCGATCCGCCGCTCAACCTGCATTTCTTCTTCCAGGCTGAATTTCGCGATGGCCTGCCGCTGCGCGCCCACAATCTGCCGGGACATATGTTCGACGGGTTGCAGGCGGCGCGCGATACCCGGCCGGTGCGCGGCAAGCCGCGGCTGTTCTTCGTCAACGGCCTGCGCAACGAGGGCTGGGCCTTCTACCTTGAAGAGATGATCCTGCAGGCAGGCATGCTCGAGGACCGGCCCAAGACGCGCGAGATCGACTATATCCTGGGCGCCAAGCGTGCCGCACGGGTCGTTCCGGAAATCCGGATGCAGGCCAATCAATGGACCTGGAAACAGGCCAATGAATCGCTGATCGCGCGCACGCCCAAATGGATGAAGCCGGGCGATGCGGTGGCGCAGTTCGATATCGAGCTGTATCTGCGCCAGCCGGGCTATGGCATCGGCTATTACATGGGCAAGGTCGAGCTTGAAAAGCTGCTGGCCGACGTCGCGATGCAGCAGGGCGAGGCCTTTGACATCAAGGCCTTTCACGACCGGTTCCGGGCCGCCGGATCGATCCCCATCTCGCTCATCCGCTGGGAGATGACCGGCCGCGACGACGAGGTCAGCGCGATGCGCTGACCCTGTCAGCGCCTGATCATGCGATGACCGCGGTCGCCTCGATCTCGATCAGGAAATCGGGCAGCGCCAGCGCCTGCACGCCGATCACGGTGTTGGGGGCGGGCGATGCCCCTTCATAGAACGCACCGATCTCGCCGAGCACCGGGCCCAGCTTGTCGGGGGTGTGGCCGACGATATAGGTGCGCAGGCGAACGATATTGGCGGGCGTCGCGCCGACCTCTGCCAGCACCTCTTTCAGGTTCGCCAGCGCCTGCCGGGTCTGCGCGGCCAGATCATCGCCGCCCACGACATTGCAGTCCTTGTCCCAGGCGACTTGGCCCGCCATCTGCAGCATCCGGCCGCCTTCATGCACCGCTGCGTGCGAAAAGCCATAGCCGACCGCATCGTACATGCCGGCCGGATTGATCCTGGTATTTTCCATATGCTGTTCCTTTGGATGCTGGTGTCAGTCGACAATCTCGAGCTGGTGCCCGAACGGATCGAGCACATAGACGTTCTTCTTGCCCGCGAGCGGCCCGGCATCGATATGGATCGTCTCGAGCGGGGTGCAGCCATGCGCGGTCAGATAGGCGAGCGCCTTGTCGACATCATCGACCTTGAGGCCCAGATGATGCCCGCCGCGATCGCAATTGCGCGGCAGTTCGGCTCGGCGGTCATCGGGCTTGTCATACTGGACAAGCTGGAAGTTCATATTGTCGGCGAGCTTCAACATCACCAGCGTCAGCCGCGCGCCGGGCACGCCGACATGGGTTTCCATCCAGTCGCGGCCCTGATCGTCCACCGGCATGTCGGCAGCATCCATCGGGCCCATGCGGAACAGCTCTTCGGCCCCGATCACGTCGCGATAAAAGGCCAGGGCCGCCTCAAGGTCAGGGACGGTCCACGAGATATGATCGACCGAGAGGAAAACGGGCTTGTCCGGTGCTGATGTCATGGCGACCCCCTTTTAAGTGCCGGGCGATATTGCGGAGCGATCAGGCGTTGCGCAACGCAACATGAGCGTAAAAGTCGTTGCCGATGGCGCAATGCAGCGCGGCGCGCTCATTCGGACGGCAGCAGATCGGCAATGGCCACCGGCCGCGCCGGAAAGCGCGGGGTAAAGCCGGGGTCCTCGCCGGGCCCGTCTGGCGAGATCATCCGCAACAGGCTGGGCTCGCAATTGCGGCCCTGGCACGGTCCCATGCCGCACCGCGTCGCGAGCTTGACCGCATTGGCCGTGCCGCCGCTGCCGACCTGCCCGGCGAGCGTGGCGTGGTCGACATCCTCGCAGCGGCAGATGATGGTATCGGCCTCTGGCACTGGAAAATGGTCGCGCGGGTCGGCCACAGCATCGAGCAGCGCGGCAAAGGCGCGGTGGCGCGCGAGGCGCTGCCGGGGTTCGCGCGCGGCCCGTTCGGCAGCTTCGGCGCTGATCAGCCCGAGCGCCAGCCTGACGCCGATCCCGGCCAGCGCACCGCCTGCTGCTGCGGCCTCTGCGCCGGCGACACCCGCCGTCTCGCCTGCCACCGAGATGCCCGGGACGGAGATGCGCATATAGCCATCATGCACGCAGGCCCAGCCGCCTGCAGGGCCGGCCGCCTGCATTCGGGCGCCTGCCATGCGCGGCAGGATGGATTGCGGAACGAAGCCGTAGCACAGCCCCACTGCGTCGCAGTCGAACCTGCCGGCGCTGGTCCGTGCACCCGCGACGCTTCCGCGTCCTTCGATCGCTTCGATCCGCGCGCCATACAGCACGGGCGTGCCGGCTTTTGCCAGCGTCCTGATTGCCGCAGCGCTCGCGAGCAGATCGGGCGCACGCCGCAGGGCAGCCATCGGATGGCGTGCTAGCGCCTGCAGCATCGCGCTGCGCGGTTGCGCGAACAGCACAGCGGCCACCTTGCCCCCGGCTGCGACGATCTGCGCCGCGATGATGAGCTGCAGCGGGTGCGTTCCGGCCAGCAGGATGCGCTCTCCCACCAGCAATTGCTGGCCCTTGATAAAGGCCTGAACAGCGCCTGCGGCATAGACGCCGGGCAGCGTCCAGCCGGGGACAGGCACGGCAAGATCATGGCAGCCGCCCGCGATCACGATGTGCCGCGCCGATAGGGTCAAGGCACCCCTGGGTCCCATCGCCATGACCGACCCTGTCTGCAGCCCGATCACAGAATGCTCGCCCAGCCAGGTGACGCCCTGCTGTGCCTCGAACCGGGCAAGCAGCGCCTTGAGCGGGCGGTAGCTCCGGCTACCGAGCCAGCCGCTCACCGAGAAACCGGCAGGCGGCTGGCGCAGGATCTGCCCGCCGGGCCTTGGCTGCTCGTCGATCACCGCGATATCGAGCCCGTGACCCGACAAGGCAAGCGCTGCCGCCTGGCCGGCCGGGCCGCCGCCGATGATCACGACATCGAAATGGGCGCTGCGATCAACCATGAGTGGCGATCTCCATCCCGTCCCGCGCGGGTGTCAGGCAGGCGCGTACCCGGTGCCCGGTCGCGACGACCGTCACCTGGCACTCGTAGCAGCTGCCCATGTTGCACAGCAGCCCGCGCGGCTGGTTGTTGAGATCGGACCGGAAGGCGCTTTGCCCCGCCGCCAGCATCGCGGTCGCCAATGTCTCCCCGGCAAAGCAGGCGACGGAAACGCCATCGACGATGATCGAGATCGGCGCGCCGCGCTCTACACCCTGGGTGATACGGTTGGCGCTCATCCCATGAATCCGTTCAGATGCTCGAACCGCGCCGGCGACAGCAAAGCCAGCGCGTCCTGCTCGCCTCCGCTCATCGCCTCGGCCAGCATCCGCGCAAAGGTGAGGCCCAGCGTGAAGGCCGATCCGCCCGCCGCGACCCAGAGCCCCGGCATGCGCGGCACGGGACCTGCTATCGGCAGCTGGTCCGCTGTGATCGCTGTGATGCCCGTCCAGCTGCGGATCAGGTTCAGCCGGGTGACGCCCGGAACCACGTCGCGCGCTGCCATCAGATTGCCGGTCAGCGATTCAGGGATCAGCTGCGCCTTGGCCGACAGATCGAAGCTGCCGTCCCCGGTCTGGGCCAGCTGCGAAGGCCAGCCTCCGCCGATCAGCAGATTGCCCGCATGGGTCTGCTTGAGCGACAGCCGCCGTCCGACATGCTGCACCAGGTGCGGCACCATGGGCGGGGTGCGTTCGGTGGCGTTCATCAGCAGCGCCACCGGATAGATCGGCATGTGGATGTTGATCATCGCGCAGATCTGCGCCGTCCATGCCCCCGCCGCCACCAGCAGCTGGCTGGCGCTGACGGCAAAGCCATCCCCGCGCACGGTGAAGCGGCCGTTCTCGCGCGTCAGTTGCCGCACGGGCGCTGCGGTGCGGATCGATGCCCCCTCGCGGCGGGCGGCATCGGCCAGGGCCGGCGTGATCGCGCGCGGATCGGCATGGCCTTCGTCGGCGGAGAAATTCGCGGCCAATATGCCGGGGGCCAGATAGGGCGCGAGCGCGCGTGCCGCATCGCCGTCGATGGTCCGCACCGCCAGCCCCTCGCGGCTCTCGCGTTCGGCCTTGCGCTCGAGCAGCGCGACCTGCTCGGCTGTTTCCGCGACCATCAGCCCGCCGTGCATGGCCACGTGCAGGTCGGCGTCCAGTTCGTCCTCGATCGTCCGCCAGTCGATGACCGCATGGCGGCTCAAGGCCACGATCTGCGCGCCCTGGTCCGCCAGGTCATCGCCATTTTCCAGGAAGCGGCGTTCGATCTGGAAGTGCAGCGATCCGGCATTCTGTCCGGACGCGCCGGCATTGATGTCGCCAGCCTCGACCAGCGCGACGCTCGCCCCCTTGCGGGCGAGCCGCCAGGCGGTCGCACAGCCGACCAGCCCGCCCCCTATGATCGCGACATCCGCCTGTTCCATGAATGCTAGATGCGCCCGAGCGCGACCAGAGTCTCCCGGATTCGTTCGACATCCTGCGCGCTGACATCCTGCAGCGGCGGACGGACATGGCCGCCGGGAAGCCCCTGGACATTGAGCGCGGCCTTGAGAATGGCAGGGCCCGATCCGAAGCGGCCGACCAGTTCGGGCGTGTACCACGCATCCAGGATCAACCGATCCTTGCGGCCGCATTCGCGCGCAGCGTCAATATCGCCGGCCCAGAGATGATTGTAGAAATCCGCATGGATCCGGCCCAGCACGCCGCCTGCGCCCATGGTTCCGTCGCCGCCACGCGATTCGAGCAGCGCCAGACCGTGTTCGTCCATCGCATGGCCGAAGATGCGGATTTCGTCCTTGAGCGCGAAAAAGGTGTCGAGAAAACGGCGCAGATCGCTGGTCGACTGCTTGATCGCAACGACATTGTCGAGCGAGGCAATGCGCCTGAGCAGATCGACCGGCATGTCGATGCCCGTCCCCGGAGGCCAGTTATAGACGCACACCGGCAGCCGGGTGCCATCCGAGATCGCGCGGTAGAAACCGTAGATCTCGTCAGGCAGCGGCCGGTAATAGGGGGGCGGGGTGACCACGATCGCGTCGAAACCGCTGTCTGCGGCGTGATCGGCCAGTTCCAGCACGCGCTTGGCGGTGAAGGCGGTGCACCCGGCGAGCAGCGGCAGCTTGCCGCTGAGCTGGTTGCCGGTCGCCGAAAACAGCGCCTTGCATTCTTCCGCCGTCATGCTGGGCCATTCACCGGTGGTCCCCGCGATCAGCAACCCGTGCATCC
Source organism: Blastomonas sp. SL216 (assembly GCA_026625625.1). Classification (NCBI taxonomy): domain Bacteria; kingdom Pseudomonadati; phylum Pseudomonadota; class Alphaproteobacteria; order Sphingomonadales; family Blastomonadaceae; genus Blastomonas; species Blastomonas sp. SL216. Next base: position 2,594,044 of record CP113055.1, on the reverse strand, counting down.
CTTCGGCGTGCAGCCATTCCAGCAGCTTGCCCAGCGCGCCCAGATCAAGCGCATGATCCGCATCGAACGGTGTGGTGATCGCCGGGATATATCCCTGCCAACTGGCGCGCTCTCTTTTGTTCATGAATTCAGCTCCCCCAGTTCAGCCATATAGATCAACACCCCGTGAGGCCAAGCTGCCCTAGCAGCAAGGACATCAAAAGGCGAAATTGATTGCGCTTGGCGCAACGATAGGCAATCTGGCGTTGCAGAATCGCAACGCTCGAAAGGACGGTCCGTCATGTGGGACAACGCGCTCCACTATTTTTACGAGGCGGCAACGCTCGGTTCGATGCGGCTAGCGAGCGACAAGATCGGGGTGGCGACGTCATCGATCAGCCGCCAGATCGCGCAGCTGGAAAGCGAGATGGGGATTGCGCTGATCGAGCGCGGACGCCGCTCGATCCGGCTGACAGAGGCGGGGCAGCTGCTGTTCGATTATCACAAGAACCAGATGGCCGATCGCGAGGCGCTGCTCACCCGGGTGCAGGAACTGCGCGAGGTCAAGTCCGGGCGCATCGACCTGGCGATTGGCGAGGGATTTTTCGGGCCGTCGTTCACGGCGCTGATCGAGAATTTCCAGCGGCGCAATCCGGGCATTTCGATCACCGTTACCAGCTGCGCCAGCTCCGAGATCATTCGCATGGTGCTCGATGACGAGGCGCATATCGGCATGATCCTGCACACCACCAGCGAGCCCAAGATCCGCACCCGCACGACGGTGGAGCAGCCGTTGATGGTGCTGTGCGCGCCGGGCCATCCGGCAGCGGCGATGGATGCGCTGACCATCGCCGATCTCAGCCAGTTCGAACTGTGCCTGCCGCCCCAGGGCTTCCGTATCCGCAGCACGCTCAACCATGCCGAAAAGCGCGCGCAGACCTGGCTTGAGCCGCGGCTGGTGACCACGTCGATCCAGATGATGCGCGAGATCGCCAAGGCCGGGCGCGCGCTGACGGTGCTGCCGCGCATCTCGGCGCTGGCAGAGCTGGAAGAGGGCAGCCTGGTCGCGCGGCCCTTGCTGGACGATGCGATCGAGCACAGCACCGTCAGCCTGATCCACCGGCTGGGGCGGCAGCTTGAGGGCGCGCCGGCGCGGCTGATGGGGGTGCTGGAGACCCGCCTGAAAACCTGGAGCTGATGCCAAGGTCGGTCTTCAGGCCGAAAGCGGCGCAGGCGCGCGCTGGCGAGGCCAGACCAGGCAGACAAGCGCGGTGACGGCTGCGTTGATCGCCATCGCCACCAGCCCATGGTCCCAGCCGGGCAGCAGCGCGTCCCAAAGAGCCAGGGCCTGAGGCAGCAGCAACGCGGCATAGCCGACGATGATCCCGATCAGCACGCCCCAGGCATGCGCCCGCGGCCAGAGAAAGGCGAAATAGACCCCGGGGGCCAGCATGCCGATCGCGGCATAGGCGGACAGGCCGATCTCGACCAGCGATCGCGACCCGCCCAGGGTCAGCCAGACCGCGATCGCTGCAAACACGATCATCGACAGCCGCGATGCCAGCAGCGCGTGCCGATCCGACAGGTGCGGCACCATCGGCAGCAGGATGTTGCGGCTGAAGATCGATCCGGACGTCAGCAGCAGCACCGATCCGGGAACCAGCGCCAGCAGGCACGCGGTTCCGGCAAAGATGCCCACCGCCCATGCCGGGTAGCGGTCCGACACGAACTGCAGCAGCACGGCATTGGTATCGCCGCCCGCTGGCTGGGTGCCCGCCAGCAGCGCCGCGAGCCCCAGCAGGATGATGAAGAAATAGGACAGCGAGTAGAGCGGCTGCCAGATGGCATTGCGCCGGATCGTCGCTTCCGAGCCTGCAGAAAAGCATAGCTGGAACAGATGCGGCAGGATCCAGTTGCCCAGGGCCACGTTGAGCGCGGCGGTCATCAGCCAGATGGTCGACATGCCCGCATCGGGTTGCAGGCCGGGCAGTCTTCCGATGCCGGGATACTGGTCCTGCGCCATGCGGTAGACGTCCAGCATCGAGCTTGCGCCGACCTTCGAGGCGACCGTGGCGCACAGGGCCACCACGATCAGCAGCATCAGCACATCCTTGACCCCGGCGGCGAAGGCGGCGCTGCGCAGCCCGGCAAAATACACAAAGGCCAGCATCACAACCGCCGCGATGCACGCGGCTGCAACGGTCGATATGTCGGGCCCGAGAGTCATCCGCACGATGAGGCTCAGCGCGACGATCTGGATCTGCACATAGACGATCAGCGCGGCGATCCCGGCTATGCCCACGACCACCCCCAGCCAGGTGGCGTTGTAATGGCTGGCAAAGAAATCCGCCTGGGTGACCAGTCCGAACCTGCGCCCGGCATTCCAGATATTGGGCATCAGCCAATAGCCGATGGTCGCCGACAGCGAGACCGAGGTGAGCGCGAGATAGGCCGGTGCGCCATGCGCCCAGGCAAAGCCCGATATGCCCAGCACCGCAAAGGTCGTGTAGATCTCGCCCGCATTGAGAAACCAGAAGACCAGCACGCCGAACCGGCGGCCGCCCACGGCCCAGTCGGCCAGCGTCCGCGCCTTTGCCTGCCGCCGGGCAGACAGCAGCGCGCCCGCCATGGTCCCCAGCACCACCGCCAGGGTCAGCGCCAGGATCATGATGCGTCTCCGACCGGCGGGGCAGGTTCGGCCGCGTCCTCGAACTCGGGATGCTGGCGATCGATCGAGAAGATGAAGGCGATGATCAGCGAGGTGACCACGATACCCGCCATCTGCCAGACCATCGGAAAGGGCAGCGAAAAGGGTCGCCACGCAATGTCATTGACCAGCGGAATGCCGCCGATCTGCCAGAGGAACGGGACCAGCAGCAGCCAGCGGTGGCGGCGCGACGGGGCAGGCTGGGACTGTGCCATGATCAGCCCCGTCCGCCGCCCGCCGCAATCCAGCGCCGAATCTTGGCATCGAGCACATCCATCGGCAGCGCGCCGGTCGACAGCACCTGGTGATGGTAATCGCGGACATCGAAGGCATCGCCCAGCGCCTTGGCCGCCGCCATGCGCAGCTCGCGAAACTTGAGCTCGCCGATCTTGTACGAACAGGCCTGGCCCGGATAGGCGATATAGCGGTCGATCTCGACCACCACATCGCGCGGCGCCATCGAGGTGTTGGCGAGCATATAGTCGATCGCCTGCTGCCGCTCCCATTGCTTGGCATGAATGCCGGTATCGACCACCAGCCGCACCGCGCGCAGCATCTCCATGTCGAGATGCCCGAACAGCTGCATCGAGTCGGTGAACATCCCAAGCTCGGGGCCCAGCGATTCGGCATAAAGCCCCCAGCCTTCGGTATAGGCGGTGGCCTGGCCGTGCCGCAGCAACGGGGGCAGCGCCGCATTCTCCGCTGCCAGGGTCAACTGGAAGTGATGCCCCGGAATGCCCTCGTGCAGCGTCAGCGTTTCCAGCGTCGGGATGGGCCGGGTGCCCAGCATCGACATGTTGAAAAACAGGATGCCGGGCGAAACCCCATCGGGCGGGCCAACGCGATAATAGCCGGTGCCGCGCTGATCGCCGAGCGCGGGCAGCGGGCGGACTTCGAACGGGGCCTTGGGCCGTTCATGGAACAGCCGGGGGATGGCAGGCCAGATCCGCGCCTCGATCGCCTTGAACCGGCCAAGCAGCTCGTCGGGCGTCTTGCAATAATAGCGCGGATCGGTGCGGACATGCTCGAAAAACGCCTTGAGATCGCCCTCGAAGCCGACCTTGCTGCGCACCGCCTCCATCTCGGCACGGATACGGGCAACTTCGGACAGGCCCAGCGCATGGATATCGTCGGCAGAGCGGTTGGTCGTGGTGTGTCGCGCCAGATCCCAGGCATAGAGCGCATCGCCGTTCTTCATCGCGCAAAGCCCCGGCGCTTCGGGCGCATCGGCAAGATAGGTGCCAGCAAGATAGGTCGCCCAGGCCTGATAGGCCGGATAGACCTTGCCTTCTACCGCCTTGCGGAATGCCGCGGTGATCCGCTCGCGCTCGGCCGGCTTGATGGAAGCGGGCATGCGGGTGATGCCCACCCAGAACGGGCTCTGTTCGACCGGTAGCTTCAGCATCGCCTGAACCTGGGCGAGCACGTTGTACACGATCACGCGCGGTTGCACATAGCCCTGGGCGCGGCCCTGCTTGAGGCGGCTGATGGTGCTGTCCATATAGCCGACGAACCCGTCGATCCGGCTGAGGGCAGCGTCATAATCCTGGGATGTGGCGAACGGCGCAGCCCCGCTGGAGAGGAAATCGGGGAACTCGACATGCAGGCCGAAGGACGGGTTGAGCGGCGCCATGCGCTGGATGTCGAACAGCCCGGTGTCGAACAGGGTCAGCGTCTGGCGGGTCTGATAATCGAACACGTCAAATGCGATGCGTTCAGCCTCGGGCAGGGCGGCGCGGTCGATCTGACCCAACTCGGCCAGCTCGGCGCGCTTGTTGGCCTGCAAGGTCGCGGCATAGCCATCGCTCAGCGGATCGACGAACAGCGGGCCGCCGGTCTTGCCATTGCGCGCGGCGCGCAACGGGTCGAGCGCGGCATCGGCATTGGCGCTCCGTTCCAGCAGGGCCCGCAAGGCACCCGATGCCGAGGATTCGAGCGCGAATGCGGGCAAGGAGGGCACGGCGCTGGCCGCCAGCATGCCGATCAACGTCCGGCGTGACGGTTGGAATGGCAGCATATGCATCGTGTTCCCCATTTTGTGCTTTTCGCTTGTTGCTGATCGTGTCGCACTGCAGCAATAATGCAAGCGCAAGGCGAAGACGCCAGCATATGCTCCGCAAGAGGATCAAGTCACGAAAAACGCAGGGAATTTCTCCTTTTGCGTTGTCCTTGGCGTACGGATTATGATCTTATGTTGCGTTTGGCGCAACGAATTGAGCCGGCCTTCCGCATTGTTTTCCCCGGATATTGCCGCAGGCTTGGCAGCACTTATGCAACGGAGGGTCACGGGATGAAACGAGGGCAGGGCAAGGCTGGATTCGCGGCCATATTGGGGCTGGTCGCCGCGCCGCTGACGGCACAGGCGCAGCCAGCCGCCCCCGCAGCGCCTCCGGCCCCGGTGACCGCGCTGGTCGGCGGGACCGTGGTCGATGTCGATACCGGCACTGCGATTCGCGATGCCGTCGTGCTGGTGGAGGGCGAACGGATCGTCCGCGTCGGCCCATCGGCGTCGATCACTGTACCCCCAGCCGCCAAGGTGGTGCGGATGGATGGCAAGTGGCTGGTCCCGGGTCTCATGAACATGCACGTCCATTTCGGCCTCAAGCTGCCGGGGGCTGAAGGTGCGGAGCTGATCAACGAAAAGGACGGCGAGCAGGCGCTGCGCATGGCCTCGAATGCCTATCGTACGCTGATGGCGGGCGTCACGACGGTGCGCCTGACCGCCGAGGATCGCGGGCTCGACTTCATGCTCAAGCGGGCGATCGGCAAGGGCCAGGCCATCGGGCCGCGGATCGAGACCGCAGGCGAGCTGATCGTGCCGACCGGCGGCCATGGTTCGCTCGAGGCCGATGGCCCGGCAGAGCTGAGCAAGGTCGCGCGGCAGCAGATCAAGCAAGGGGCCAGCTGGATCAAGATCGCGATCTCGGGGGGCATTTCCGACACGCATGGCGATATTGCCGCCGCACCGATGACCGATGAAGAGCTGTCGACGATCATCGAGGTGGCGCATCGCAACGGCGTCAAGGTCACCGCGCATAACGGCTCGTCCGAAGCCGCGCGCCAGGCGCTGAAATTCGGCATCGACTGCTTCGAACACGGCTATCATCTCGACGACGCGGTGCTGGCCGAGATGAAGAAAAAGGGCGTGTGGCTGGTGCCGACCATCGTGGTCAGCCAGCCGGGCGCCTATGAATTCTACCGCAAGATCGGCGCGCCCGACTGGTATCTCGATCGCGTGGCATCGACCGGCAAGGACCATTGGGCGATGCTGCAAAAGGCGATCCGGCTGGGCGTCAATGTCGCGCTGGGCACCGATCAGTTCCCGTTCGAGCCCAATGGCGGCACCACCGCCACCGTGGCCGAGGCCGAGCTGTACCAGAAGGCCGGCATGACCCCGCTCCAGGCGCTGCAGGCTGCAACGATCCGGCCCGCCGCCATGCTGGGCGTGGACAAGAACGTGGGACGCATCGTTGCCGGCCAATATGCCGATATCGTTGCGGTAACTGCCGATCCGACCAAGGACATATCGGCGCTGCGCACGCTCGAATTCGTGATGAAGGGCGGGGTGATCTACCGCAACGACAGCGCGCCTGAAACCATCGCTCGCTGATCAGGCGGGCGTGCCACCATCAAGGGGGGGTCGCATGAAATACCGGTACATCGCCTTTGCCGCATTATACGGCGCACTGGCTGCCATGCCGGCCAGCGCAGAAACCATCGCGCTGGTGGGCGGCAGCGTCGTCGATCTGGATGGCAAGGCCCCGATCCGCGATGCGGTGGTGCTGATCGAGGGCGAGCGGATCAAGCAGATCGGCCCGCGCGCATCGATCCCGGTGCCGCCCGATGCCAGGGTCATCCCGATGGATGGCAAATGGCTGATCCCGGGCCTGATGAACATGCACGTCCATCTGGCGCTCAACCTGCCGGGGGCATCGCGCATCTACAATGAAACGCCCGATTCCATGGTGCTGCGATCGCTCGACAATGCGCAGAAATCGCTGCGCTCGGGCGTGACCACGATGCGGCTGACCGGATCGGATGCCGGGGTCGACTTCACGCTTAAGCGCGCGATCGATTCAGGCCTGTTCGATGGTCCGCGTATCCATACCGCCGGCTCCTCGATCGTCGCGACGGGCGGGCATGGCAAGACCGAGGTCAACGGCCCTGCGGAATTCTCGCGCGCGGTGCGCGAACAGGTGCGCGCGGGCGCGACCTGGATCAAGCTCGGGATATCGGGCGGCATTTCCGATACCCATGGCGATATCGGCGCATCGCCATTTACCGATGCAGAGCTGACGACCGCGATCGAGGTCGCGCACCGCAACGGCGTCAAGGTGACCGGGCATACCGGCTCGCCCATCGCCTCGGAAGCGGCGATCGATGCCGGGATCGACTGTTTCGAACATGGCTATTTCCTGACGCCGCCGGTGCTCAGGAAGATGAAGCAGAAGGGCGTTTGGTACGTCCCGACCATCGTTGTCTCGCAAAGCGGGGCCAAGGAATTCTATCGCAAGATCGGATCGCCGCCCTGGTATCTGGACCGGGTGGATTCGGTCGGCAAGGCGCATATCCAGTCGCTGCGCGACGCCATTGCGGCAGGCGTCAGCATCGCATTGGGCACCGACCAATATCCCTGGGAGCCCAATGAGGGCACCACCGCGACTGTTCGCGAGGCTGAAATCTATGTCGAGGCGGGGATGACCCCTGCCCAGGCGCTGCGCGCGGCGACGATAGAGCCCGCGCGGATGCTGGGTGTCGATGGCGAAACAGGGGCGCTGAGACCTGGCTATTACGCCGATATCGTCGCGGTCGATGCCGATCCGCTCGCCAGCATCTCGGCGCTGCGCACCATCGGCTTCGTGATGAAGGGCGGCAAGGTGATCCGCGACGACCGAAAGCCGTGATGCCGGGCTGACCATTGCGGCAAACGCAACGAAACCGGATTTACAATGTTGTTGAAACAACAGTTCAACTGACGGACACTTCTCGCAACAGGGCGCCGCAACGGGCCTTGAACAAGCAACAAAATTCCAGGGAGCCTCATGTGAAGAAATCGCTGCTCATCGCGTCTGCCATCGCTGCCCTTGGCCTGGCCAGCCCTGCCGTCGCGCAGGAAAAGCCGGCCACCGATGTCGTCTCCAGGATGTTCGTCTGGTGGAACGAGGCGTTCAAGACTCCGGGTGCCTATACCCCGGAGAACTTCTCGCGCTTCTTCACGCCCGAAGCGACGCTGGTGCTGGAAGGCAAGATGGTGATCAACGGTGTCCAGCAATGGGCGACGCATTTCCAGAAGATCCAGGCCGGTGGCGGCGATGTCGAGATCGTGGTGCCGTTCAAGGACGTCTTCGAGACTCCCGACCGGGTCTACACCTATCACGTGATCCGCTCGCGCCGCGACGGCAAGACCGGCTGTTCGCTGGCTGCGGGCCATGCCGAACTGAAGGGCGGCAAGATCGCGTCCATCGTGCTGGTACGGCACACGCTCGAAGCGGGCAAAGACCCGCTCGACGCGCAATGCTGGACTAAGTGAAGCCCCGAAAAAGGCGAATTCGGAGAGGTTTGAAACACAGGAACCGGCGGAGTGCTCCGCCGGTGAAGAGGGGGTTTGTATCATGACATATCGTAGTTCTTGCCTGCGTGGCCGCAGCCGGTTCATCATCGGAACGGCTGCCACCGCCATGATGTTCAGCCTGGCCGCCGTGCCGGCCCTGGCGCAGGAGGCCGAAGAATCGGTCGGCACCACGGACATTGTCGTCACCGCGCAGCGCCGCGAGCAGAGCCTGCAGGATGTGCCGATCGCCATCACCGCGCTCAGCGCCGAGACGATCAAGGACCAGAACATCCAGAGCGTCGAAGACTATTTCGCGATGACGCCCAATGTCAGCTTCCAGTCGAACGGATCGCGCGATCGCAAGGACCTGTCGATCCGCGGGATTTCCAACCAGCTCAACCCCTTTGCCGATGTCCGCCAGTCGAGCTACGCCTTCTATGTCGACGAATTCAACGTCGCGGCGGGCACCAGCAATCCGCAGATCGTCGATCTTGAGCGGATCGAGATCCTGCGCGGGCCGCAAGGCACCTATTTCGGCCGCAACGCGGTTGGCGGCGCCATCAACATCATCACCAAGAAGCCGGTCGACCGGTTCGAGGGTGAGTTCGAGATCGGCTACAGCAGCTTTGACACCAAGCGTGCGCAGGGTGTGATCAACGTGCCGATCATCCCCGGTGTCCTCGCCTTGCGCGCATCGGGCCAGTTCGAAAAGTCCGATGGCAATATCCGCAACATCAACGCCATCGGCGGCGGCAACGACAGCGAATATTATACCGGCCGGGTCCAGCTGCGCTTCACCCCGATGGACAATCTCACCTGGGATTTCATCTACAATTATTCGGATGAAGAGGTGGGCATGCGCAATGGCGTTCCCACCGGCTTTGTCACGCGCACCTGGGCGTCGGTCTATTACGGCAAGACCGCCGGTCTGATCGGCGATCCCGACGGAGTCGGCTTCTTCCCGCAAAACAACAGCCGCGTGAACTTCAACCGCCCGCAGAGCGTGGGCACCAAGTTCGAATATTTCAGCACCCGCGCGGTCTGGGATCTGGGCCTGGCCGAGCTGACCGCGGTGGGCGGCCATCTCGTCGCCGATTCGTTCAACTTCGGCGATGTCGATGGCGGCAGCCGCGACTTCTTCTATGAAGACCTGGTGCTCACCCGCAAGTCGACCAGCGGCGAACTGCGGCTGCAATCGACGGGGACACAGGTCTTCGACTGGAGCATCGGCACCTCGCTCGGCAAGGACACCGGCGTCAGCGACCAGTCCACCTTCCACGGCGCGGCGAGCCCGCTCTGCCCCGCCGCGCGGGCCGGAAATTGCAGCGGGCTTGAAGTGACGGGCGCCGATGGCAACAGCTCCAGCCGCTATTTCGCGATCTTCGCGCAGGGCACGGTCAACTTCTCCGAACAGTTCTCCGCCACGGCGGGCCTGCGCTATTCGTGGGAAAAGGTCACCAACGTCTCGCAGACCCGGTCCAACACGATCGTCACCGGCAACAATGACCGCGCTGCCGATTTCGAGGACCTGTCGCCCAAGTTCACGCTGACCTACAAGCCGAACACCGACCTGATGTTCTTCGCCACCGCCTCGCGCGGGTTCAAGTCGGGCGGCACGCAAACCACCAACAGCGCGGCGCTGACCAATGAATTCGCGCCCGAAACGCTGTGGAACTATGAAGTCGGCTCGAAGTTCAACCTGTTCGACAACCGTCTGCGGGTCGACGTCACCGCCTTCTACATGGACTGGAAGGATGTGCAGCAGACCATCCGCTTCCAGTTCATCGATCCCGCCACGGGCCTGCTGCGCGGGGTGAGCGGCATTGCCAACGCGGCGTCGGCGGAAAGCTATGGTATCGAGGCGAGCTTCGATGCGCGGCTGACCGACAACTGGAACCTCAGCGGCAATGTCGGCTATAACAAGACCAAGTATATCGATTATCCCAATGCGCTGATCGACGGGGTGATCATCGACATTTCGGGCGAAGACCTGACCAATGCGCCGCAATGGACGCTGGGTGCGCAAACCCAGTATACCGTGCCGATCGGCGACCGGTTCGAGGCCTTTGCGCGCGCGGAATGGAATTTCCGCTCCTCGATGATCTCCAACCCGTTCTACTATCTGTACCAGAATGTCGCCGGCGAACCGTTCGAAAGCCCCAGCTATCACAACGTCAACCTGCGCCTGGGCATCGAGGACGAGAAAATCCGCGCGGTCGTGTTCGTCGAGAACCTGTTCAAGGCGGACTTCTATGCCAATGCCTATGAAAAGGCCTTTTACAGCGGCGTTCAGGTCGAACCCTCGTTCCGGATGTTCGGGGCAAGCCTGGGCTATAAATTCTGATGCCAGTCTGGGGACGGCTCTGGTCGCGGCCGTCCCCATCCTTTACCGCGTACCGGGACTAGAAATATCTGGAGCATGACATGATCGATCGCCGGGGCTTTATCGGGATGGCCGCGGCGAGCGGTCTTGCCGGGCTAGTGCCTGTGCATGGCCGCGCGCAGCAGCAGGGCGCCGACGCCAGGCTGGCGGCGATGCTGCAGCGGCACAGCGAGGCCTATCTGCGCAGATCGCCCGAAGAGGCGACCGGCAACGGCTTTGATACCGGCGCGAATGCGGCCCTGCGTGCACGGCTCGACGATCGCTCGCTGGGTGCGCGCGGCGCCGATCAGGAAGCGATCAAACAGGCGCTCGCCCAGCTGGGCAGCATCCGCGTGGCGTCGCTCTCTGCGCGCGGGCGGCTGGACCATGATGTCGCGCTGTTCGTCTATCAGACGCTCGACGATCTGCTGGGCCGCTATGGCTATGTCGACGGCAACCTACGCCCCAGCCCCTATGTCGTCAGCCAGATGAACGGGGCCTATTACTGGCTGCCCGACTTCATCGGCAGTCGCCACCCGATCGACACGGCTCAGGATGTGGAGGCATGGCTGGGTCGATTGTCGGCCTTTGCCGTCGCGCTCGATCAGGAGAGCGAGCGCATCCGCCACGATGCCGGGCTGGGCGTGATCCCGCCCGATTTCGTGCTGGTCCGCACGATCACGCAGATCAAGGCGCTGCGCGACGGCACGCCCGAGCAATCCGCGCTCATCGCCCCTGCGCTGCGCCGCGTCCGCGCCAAAGGGCTGGGCGATGTTTCGGCGCGGGCGTTCGCGATATTTCGCGACCAGATCCAGCCTGCTCTTAGTCGTCAGATCGACGCGCTGGAGGCCTTGGCCCCGCGTGCAGACGATCGCGCCGGGGTGTGGAAGCTGCCCGATGGCGATGCCTATTATGCCGCTGCGGTGCGATCGAACACCACCGTCGATACGTCACCTGCCGAACTGCACCGCATCGGGCTGGACCAGTGCCGCGCAATCACGGCGGAGATCGATACGCTGCTGAGCGCGCAGGGGCTGACCAGCGGCAGCGTGATCGACCGGATCGCCGCGCTGAACGGCGATGCGCGGTTCCGCGTCAGCGATGATGATGCCGGGCGCGAGCAGCTGCTGGCGCTCGCCACGGGCCAGCTCGACGCGATTTCCGCGCGCATGTCCGGCGCGTTCAAGCCGCATGCGATCAAGCCGATCGTCGTGCGGCGGATTTCGCCCACGATCGAGGCCGGGGCACCGGGCGCCTTTTATTCCGAAGGCGCGCCGGGCGAGCCGGGCGTCTATTCGCTCAACCTCAAGAACCCGGCCGAGCATGTCACCTGGCGGCTGCCGACGCTGACCCATCATGAAGGCATACCGGGGCACCATTATCAGGCGAGCGTGCTCTCCGAGGCACCGGCGCTGCCGCTGTTCCGGCGAATGGTCCGCTTTTCCGCCTATACCGAGGGCTGGGCGCTCTATGCCCAGCAGGTCGCGGATGAACTGGGCATCTATGAGAACGATCCCTTCGGCCGGATCGGCTATCTGCAATCGAACCTGTTCCGCGCGGCGCGGATCGTGGTCGATACCGGGCTGCATCATCACCGCTGGACCAAGGCGCAGGCGGTGGCGTGGATGGTCGAGAATGCGGGCGAACAGCCCGAGGCGACCGACCGCGAAGTGACGCGCTATGCGGTCTATCCCGGCCAGGCGTGCAGCTTCAAGGTGGGCGCAAATGCGCTGGTCGCGGCGCGCGAAAAGGCCCGGGCGGCGCTAGGCGCTTCCTTCGACGTGAAGGCGTTCCACGCGCTGGTGCTGGAATCGGGGCCGATGCCGATGACGGTGCTCGATGCTGCGGCCCAGGCGATGGGCGCGGATCCGGCCTGATCGGCAGGGCGCCGGCTTCAGCCGATCGTGCCGATCACATCGCCGATCTTGTAGGTCTCGCCCTCTTCGCCGGTGACGCGCAGCACGCCTGAATCCTGCGCCTCGATCTCGGTGGTGCTCTTGTCGGTCTCGACCGTGTAGAGCACGTCGCCCTTTTCCACGGTCTCGCCATCGCCGAACATCCATTCGATCAGGGTGACCTCGGTGACGCTCATGCCGAGCTTGGGGATGCGGATTTCGGCCGACATTATCGCTTCCATTCCATCGTCGTGCGGATCGCATCCGCGATCTCTTCCTTCTTGGGGATCCAGGCCTGTTCGAGCACGCTGGCCATCGGCACGGCGGAAAACGCGCCGCCGATGCGCTGCACCGGGGCCTTCAGTTCGTTGAACAGGCTTTCGTGCAGCCGCGAGGCAATTTCCGCGCCGGTGCCAAAGCTCCGCACCGCCTCGTGCAGCACGACCGCGCGACCGGTCTTGCGCACCGATGCGGTAACCGTCGCCTCGTCATACGGCGCAATGGTGCGCAGATCGATCACCTCGACCGAAATCCCCTGTTCGGCGAGCTGGCCTGCCACCTCCAGCGCATCGAGCACGGTGCGGCCATAGGTGATCAGCGACACGTCGCTGCCCTCGCGCGCGACCGCCGCCTTGCTCAAAGGCACGCGGTAGTCGGTGCCCGGGTCATCGGACTTGAGGCCGTAGCACAGGATGTTCTCGATGAAGATCACCGGGTCGTTGCATTCTATCGCGCTGCGCATCAGCCCCTTGGCATCGGCAGCGTTCGAGGGCGTGACGATCTTCAGCCCCGGTACATGTGCGAACCAGGCCTCCAGCATGTCCGAATGCTGGCCGCCAAAGCCGACGCCGACGCCGGTGGTGGTGCGGATGACCATCGGCACATTGGTCTGCCCGCCGCTCATGAACCGCAGTTTCGCGGCATGGTTGACGATCTGGTCCATCGCCACGGTGACGAAGTTCATCAGCATGATCTCGGCAATCGGCCGCATGCCGGTGAGCGCTGCGCCGACGCACGCACCCATGATCGCCTGTTCGGAAATCGGCGTCGCGCGGATGCGGTGCTCGCCATATTTCTCGGTCAGGCCCGACGAGACCTTGAACACGCCGCCGCCCTGTTTGGCCGCGACGTCCTCGCCCAGCAGGATGACGCCCTCGTCCGCTGCCATCGCCTCGTCGATCGCCGCGTTGAGCGCCTGGACCATGGTGATCTGTTTCACCTTGGCCGTCTTGTCCGCCTTGGCGTCCAGCGTCGCTGCCTCGCTCATGCCGCGATCTCCTCTTCGAACACATCCTTGCGGATTTCGTCCGCATCCGGGAACGGGCTGTTGAAGGCGAACTCGACCGCCGCCTCGATCTCGGCTTCCAGCCTGGCGACGATCGCGTCGAGCTCGCCTTGCGTGAACTGATGCTCGAGCATCAGCGCATTGAGCTTGGGCAGCGGGTCTTCCGCCTTCATTTCCTCGATATGCTCGGGCGGCATGTACGAGAAGTCCGCGCCGAAGAAATGCCCCATCATCCGGTAGCACATCGCCTCGATCAGCGTCGGGCCCTCGCCGGCGCGGGCGCGGTCGACCGCCTCCTGCGCGACCTGATACATGGCGAGCGCATCATTGCCATCGACCTTCACGCCCTTCATGCCATAGGCGGCGGCGCGGGTGACGATGCTGTCGACCTTGGTGTGATCGGCAAAGCTGGTATGCTCGCCATAGCGGTTGTTCTGGCACAGGAAGATCACCGGCAGCCTGTAGAGCTGCGCCATGTTCATCGCCTCGTGGAACGCGCCGATATTGGTCGCGCCATCGCCGAAACAGGTGACGGTGACCTTGCCGTCCTTGCGGTTCTGGCTGGAGAGCGCGAGGCCGTTGGCGATTGGCAGGCCGGAGCCCACCACGCCCGTCGTGACCATCACGCCGGTCGCCGGATGGGTGATGTGCATCGATCCGCCCTTTCCCTTGCAGGTGCCGGTGGCGCGGCCGGCAATCTCGGCGATCAGCAGGTCGAGCGGCACGCCCTTGGCGATCTGGTCATGCTGGCCGCGATAGGTGGTGACGAGATAATCGTCCTGGTTCAAGGCCGCCATCATCGCCGATGTCACCAGCTCCTGGCCGCGCATCGTGTAATAGATGGTGGCGAGCTTGCCGCTCATCAGCAGCGAGCGCATCTTCTCGTCGAAGCGCGCGACCTTCATCGTGCGCGTGTAGATATCGAGCAGTTTTTCCCGGTCGATGCTCATGTCATGCGACCCCTTTCTTGGCGTCGAGGCTGGCAGCAGCGCTGGGCCGCGCGGCGACCCGCTCGGACCAGGCGGTAAGGTTCGCCAGCCCATCGGGCAGCGGCTGGCCCACCATCTTGCCGAACTCGGTCAGGCAATAGAGCAGGATGTCGGCGAGCGTGAAACGATCCCCCGCCAGCCAGGTCTTGCCTGCCAGCAGCGCATCGAACGCGGCCAGGCCATCGCGCGCGCAGGCCTTCAGGCCGTCCGCGGCTTCGGGCAGGCAGCGCATCCGGCTCTGGAACATCGGCAGGCCTTCTGACCCGCGAAAGCCGGTCGTCATCGGCGCGACGACATCATAATCGAGGCGGCGGATCAGCATATTGGTCACCGCGCGCTCTTCGGCGGTGCTGCCGATCAGCGCGGGCGTTGGGAATTTCTCCTCGATATAGCCGCAGATCGCGGTGCTTTCCGACAGATAGCTGCCATCGTCCATCTCGAGCAGCGGCACCTGGCCGAACGGGTTCTTGGCGACGAAATCGGGGCTGCGGTTCTCGCCCTTCATGATGTCGACAAAGGCGCGGTCGATGACAGCGCCTTTCTCTTCCAGGAACATCAGCACGACCCTGGGGTTGGGGCCGATCGATTGATAGAGCTTCATGGCAAGCCTTTCGCGGGGATCAGAACTGGACGCGCTGGGTAAAGCCGCCATCGATGACGACATTCGCCCCGGTCATGTACGGGCAGGCGGGGCTGGCGACGAAGACGATGGCTTTCGCAACCTCTTCGGGCTCGCCGAACCGGCCCATAGGCATTTTCGCCAGAGTGCCTTCGTACAGCGCGGGGACGACGCCCTTGATCATCTCCCAGTTGCCCCCGGGATATTCGATCGCGCCGGGCGAGATGCAGTTGACGCGGATGCCCTGGCCCGCGAGCGCCTGGGAAAGCTGCGATCCATAAGTGATCAGCGCAGCTTTCAGCGCATTGAAGGCTTGGGGCGCGACAAAGGTTTCGAGCGCGGCGGTCGACGACATGAACACGATCGATCCCGTGCCCGATTCGGTCAGCGCCGGGGTCAGCACTTCGACCCCGTGCACCGCGTTCATGATGTCCATGTCCAGGCAGCGCTGCCAGTCGCCGGTTGCACCCTGGCCCGAGGCGCTGGCGGTATGGACGAAGATATCGCAGCCGCCCAGCGCGTCGAGACAGCCGTTGAGCCAGCCCTTATAACCTTCTGCATCGCCGGTAATGTCGATCGCGGTGCCGTGCACCTTGCCGGGCCCGGCGGCATCGATGGCCTTGACCGCAGCCTCCACCTTGGCCGGGTCGCGCGACAGGAAGGCGACATCTGCCCCCTCGGCGGCAAAATGCCGCAGCGATGCGAGGCCCAGGCCGTGCCCGCCGCCATTCATGATCACCTTCTTGCCCTTGAGGCCCAGATCCATCACCGCTCTCCTTGCCGCTTATGCCTTGTGCCGGGCAGGCTATCGGAAAGCGGCGCAGCCGATAACCAGCAAAAATGACAGCCGACATCCGCTGCGACCGGTGACGCGTGTTTACATGCTTTATCGGATCGAATGCCCCGTGCATCCGTTGTCCTGCCATGCTGGACACGCCTGGTGCATGTTCATAACAAGGCTGCCAAAGTCTTTGGGAAAAGGATCGACCACTCATGACCTGGGTCATTCGCCTGCTTGTCGCCGGATTCGCCGCATTGTTCGTCATCATCGGCGCGCGGGCGCTGCTCGATCCGCAGACCATCATCGCACAGTTCGAACTCGGCCAGCAAAATGCCACGGGGCTGAGCGCGATCCGCGCCGATATGGGCGCATTCTTCATCGGCACGGGCCTTGCGGCACTGGTCGGGCTGATGCCGGGTCGGCGCGAATGGCTGCTGGGCGCTGCCGCGATGGTCGCCCTGGCCTTTACCGGGCGCGTGTTCGGACTGATGAACGATCCGCTGACCGCGAACATCGCCCAGTCGATGATTATCGAAGCGATTTCGGTCGTGCTGCTGGTCGCCTCGTTCGCGATTTTGAACCCGCGCCGCATGGTGGCGGAACCGGCACCGGCCGTGCCTGAGGAAAATATCGCGCCCGACACGTTCGACCCGCAAACGAACGGTGACTTGGGCCGCCCGATTGGCTAGACGGCAGGGCAGTTGATTCTGTCGCTGACCGGGGGTTTCGCGATCTTGCCTTGGACCTGCTCGCCCGTTTCCCGGTTGATGGCAACGCGCCATGGCTGATACCGGCCTGATCGTCACCTGTCCGTCGGGACCCGATGCCGCGCTGCACTGGTGGCGTGCGGACGGCGGGCATATCGCCGCGCGCGGCCAGGATTTCACGCCGCCGTCGCTTCCAGCGCATAGCGGCGATGCGCCGGTCGTCGCGCTGGTTCCTGCCGCCGACACCGTGATCCGCCTGCTCGACATGGGCGATATGAGCGGCCCGCAGGCCGAGGCCGCCGCCCGCTACCGCGCCGCCGATCTCAGCATCGGCGGCGATGTCTTCGTCGCGGTGCGCGCGCTCGGCAAGGCGGCAGCGGAAGGCGGCATGCTGGTGCTGTGCGCCACCATCGCACGCGCCACGCTCGCCGATCACCTCGCCGAACTCGCACTGCGCGGGCTGGACCCGGATATCATCATGCCTGTCGGCCTGTTGCTGCCCGTGTCCGACCAGCCGGTCAGTGCGACCTTTGGCGATCTGGGCGTGGACCGGATGGGCGATCTGGTGCTGCCGCCCGACGAGGCGCTGGCCGGCTTGCTGCTGGGCGAATCCGATCCTGTCGTGCTCGATGCTGACGCGCGTGATGCGGCGATGCTGGCCGCATTGGCCAACCCGCCGCTCAACCTGCGCCAGGGGGAATTTGCCCGCCGCACGCCGCTGCTCGCGCTCGCGCCTGGCCAGGGGCACATGCTCGCCTGGCTGCTGGGGGCGTTGGTGCTGGTCAGCCTGGCGGTGCCATTGGTGGAAATCGGCAAGCATTATCTGGGTGCAGACCTCGCGCAGCGGCGCGCGCTTGCCAGCGCGCAACGCCTGGTCCCCGAAGCGACCGACGTCGCGCAGGCCGAAGCGCAGCTCGATACCAGGCTCGCTGCGCGCGGCACAGGCAACAGCGTGGCCAGTGTGCCCTTGTCCGGCCTGCTCTCGGCGATGCAGCCGGTGCCCGGCGTGGTCATCCGCCAGGCCGATTACCGCCCCGGCGGCATGATCGGCGCGATGATCGCAGCGCCGCGCGTCGAGGACCTGAACGCGGTGCTGATCGCGCTGCAGAATAACGGCTACAAGGTCACTGCCGCCAATCGCGGCGATGCGACCGGCCAAGCGGTCGCCGATATCACGGTGCTGGCGCCATGACCGAAGCTGCCAAGAACTGGTTCATCGCGCTGTCGCGCCGCGAACAGATCCTCGTCGGCGTCGCTGCGTTGCTGGCAGCGGGCGTCATCGGCTTTTTCGGCATCTATACCCCGCTCTACAGCCTCGCCACCGACGCCAAGCGCAGCTTCTATGAGGCGACGATGCAGGCCGGGCGGATCGACGCCAAGGCACAGGCGCTGTCGATGCCGGCAGACAAGCGCCCGGCCGAAGCGATTGCCGCGCTCAGCCTGCTGCTCGCCAGTGAGGCAGGCGAGCGCGGGTTCACGCTCGATGCCAATACGCCGCAAGGCAATGACCGCGCAGAGATTGCCATCGGTTCCGCTCGTTCGACCGCGTTCCTGGCCTGGCTGGCCGATCTGGAACGGCGCGGCGTGGTGCCCGAAACGCTGGTCGTGCGGCGGATGGACAATGGCACCGTTTCGGTTTCCGCGCGGCTGATGAAGATCGGCGGATGAGCCGGAGCGCCAGGCGGACGGTGCTGATCGCGCTGGCGCTGGTTGCAGCGCTGCTGGTGTTTCTGCCGCTGCGTATCGTCTTCGACATGGCGGGCCTGGGTGCGCGCGGGGTCAGCGCCCGTGCGGTGGAAGGCAGCATCTGGTCGGGAACGGTGCGCGATTTGCGGATCGGCAAGCTCAGCCTGGGTGACCTCGATGCGGGCCTGTCGCCGCTCGGTCTGCTGGGCGGCGAACTGGTGCTGGACATGACCCGCGCCGCCGATGCAACGGGTCAGCCGCCGCTGGCCTTCAAGCTGGCCAGGAACGGCGACAGCATCGCGATGCGCAATGGCCTGGGTGAGATTGCGACCGCCGATCTGTTCGCGCCGCTGCCGCTGCGCAGCATCAGTCTGGACGGGGTCGACATTGCCTTTGCCGGGCGCAATTGCGCCGCCGCATCGGGCGCGGTGCGCGTGAATATCGAACAGAGCCTGTTCGGCCTGACGCTGCAACGCGGCCTCAGCGGCAATCTGCGCTGCGATGGCAACGCGTTGCTGGTGCCGCTGAAGGGCCAGTCAGGGCTCGAGCAGATGGACATAAGGATCAGCGGCAATGGCCGCTATGCCGCCGATTTCCGCCTGGGCGGACTGGCGGCGAGCGCTGCGCCTGCGCTTTCCGCGCTTGGCTTCCGCCAGCAGGGCGATGCGATGGCGATCCGGATCAACGGTCGGTTCTGATGGACGGCGGATGAGCGGCAGTGATCAAGCGGGATTCCTGCGCTCGCAGGAGTGACGGCTAGAACTAAGACAAGAAAACGACAACAGGAGAGAACGCCATGACCCTTGACCCCAACACCCCCGTCCTGATCGGTGTCGGCCAGGCGGTCGATCATTGGGATGGTAGCGACGCCGCTGCAGCGCCCAGCCCGCAATCGCTGATGCAGCGCGCTGCCGAGGCTGCGCTTGCCGATACCGGTGCAGGCGATGCCGTGCGCGCGGCCATTGATGTCGTCACCGCCGTGCGCCATTTCGCCGATAGCGCGCCCGGCATGGTGCCCGAAGGCACGGGCGGCTGCGACAAGCCGCCGCTGGGCCTTGCCCGGCGCATCGGCGCAAACCCCGTCCGGACGATCTATTCGATCGTCGGCGGCCAGAGCCCGCAGTCGCTGGTCAACGAATTTGCCGCCGCGATCCATGCCGGCGAGGCGCGCTGCGTGCTGCTGTCTGGCTCCGAAGCGATTGCCGCTGCCAAGACCGCCGCGCGCAAGGGCGTGGCGATCGACTGGAACGAGGCGATCGAAGGCGAGATGGAGGATCGCGGCCTGGGGCCGATGCTGCTCGACAGGCATGAGCTGAAGAACGGAATCGGCGCGCCGATCCTCACCTATCCGCTGTTCGAGAATGCCCTGCGCGCGCGCCTGGGCCGTAGCAAGGCCGAGCATGTCGCGGACATGTCGGCGCTCTGGGCGGATTTCAGCAAGGTCGCCGCCGCCAACCCCTATGCGCAATTCCCCAGGGCAATGAGCGCCGATTATCTCGCCACGCCATCGGAGGGCAATTATCCGGTCGCCGACCCCTATCTCAAATGGCATGTCGCGCAGGATGCGGTGAACCAGGGTGCGGCCGTCATCCTGACCAGCGTCGGCCAGGCCGAGGCGATGGGCGTGCCGCGCGCGAAATGGGTGTTCCTGCACGGCAGCGGCGAGGCGATGGACAAGCCGGTCAGCCTGCGCACCGATCTGTCGCGTTCGCGCGCGATCGAGGTATCGCTGAACGGCGCGCTGGCCAGTGCGGGCAAGTCTGCCGCCGATATCGCGCATTTCGATATCTACAGCTGCTTCCCGGTTGCGGTGCTGCTGGCCGCCGAGACGCTGGGCGTGGACTGGCGCACCACGCCGCTGACGCTGACCGGCGGGCTGCCGTTCTCGGGCGGGGCGGGCAACAATTACTCGATGCATGGTATCGCGGCGATGGTCGAAACGCTCCGCGCCGACCCCGGCAGCTTCGGCCTGGTGCTCGCCAATGGCGGTTTCCTGTCCAAGGAGGCGGTGGGCATCTACAGCACCAGCGCACCCGAAAACTGGGCTCCGGTCGATCATGCAGCCATGCAGGCCGAGGTCGATGCCCAGCCCTCGCCCGAGCGGCTGGAGGAGGACGCGAGCGGCGTGATCGAGAGCTATACCGTCGGCTATGCCAAGGGCCTGCCCGCGCGCGCCGTGGTCATCGCGCGGACCGACAAGGGTCGGATCGTTGCGCGGCCCGATGATGCGGACAAGGCGGGACAGCTGGCCGCGCTGGTCGATCCGGCGCACGACCCGATCGGCCGGACGGTGACCATCCGGCATGCAGAGGGCGTCAACAGCTTCACGGTGGCGGCATGAGCCGGCCGGCCCGCCCGGTCCGCGCCCAGTTCAGCGCGTTCACGCAGATCAGCACGCGCTGGTCGGACAATGACATCTACGGTCACGTCAACAATTCGGTCTATTATTTCTGGTTCGACACTGCGGTGAACGAATATCTGATCAAGGCGGGCGCGCTCGACATTCATGCCGGCGCGGTGATCGGGCTGGTGGTGGAAACGGGCTGCGCCTATTTCGCCCCCACCGCTTTTCCGGACCGGATCCATGCAGGCATACGGGTCGATCATATCGGCACCAGTTCGGTGCGCTATGCGGTGGGGCTGTTCGCCAATGACGAGGATGCCGCCGCCGCAGCGGGGCATTTCACCCATGTCTATGTCGACCGCGAGACCCGCCGCCCGGTGCCGCTGCCCGATGCCTTGCGCACCGCGCTGGAGGCTATCCGGGCTTGAGGCTTAGCCCCTGATATCAGCCAACGAACGCGCGCTCGAGCACATAGGTGCCCGGCTTGGACTGCGCGCCTTCGACAAAGCCGAGCGATTCGAGCAGCGCACCGGTTTCCTTGATCATCGCCATGCTGCCGCACAGCATGACGCGATCGGTTTCCGGATCGAGCGGATAATCGCCCGATTCGATGCGCGTGGTGATGCGGCGGTTCTCGTCCACCCAGGTCGGGCACTTGGTCACCGAGCAATCATAGACGAGCTGCTTGGCGGCTTCCTCGGCGACGAGCGGGTCGTCCTTGAGCTTGCTTTCGAGCATCTCGCGATAGGCCAGGTCCTGGATCTGGCGCACGGTGTGCTGGACGGTGATCTGTTCGAACCGCTCATAGGCTTCCGGATCGCGGATGATCGACATCCACGGCGCAAGGCCCGTTCCGGTGCCGATCAGGTGCAGCCGCTTGCCCGGCAGCAGCGCATCGAGCGTCAGCGTGCCGGTGGGCTTGCCGCCGAGCAGGATCTCGTCACCCGGCTGGATCTTGTAGAGGCGGCTGGTCAGCGGGCCATCGGGCACGATGATGCTCAGGAATTCGAGCGATTCGTCCCACATCGGCGAGGCCACCGAATAGGCGCGCAGCAGCGGCTTGCCATCGACCGTAAGACCCAGCATCACGAACTGGCCGCTGACGAAGCGGAACGAGCTCGGGCGCTCGACGGTGAAGGAGAAAAGCCCTTCGTTCCAATGGTGCGTGGTCAAAACCTTGGCGGGGGTGAAAGCCATTATGCGTCCGATGAACTGGAGGATCAAAGTGCCGCGCCTAGCAGCATCTGCGCGCTAGTGTGAGGAAGGATAATTTTCCAGCGGAAAAATCTGGCTTGGGGCTCGGCCTTGCTGTCGGACCATGCGACCAGCCATCGCGAGCAGAGGGCGCAGCTTCAGCAGAAGATCATCGTCTGAGTACCGAAGATGATCGGCACGCTGATGGCGAATCAAACCCCATCGTCCGGTTCGAGGCGGACGGAATGGGATCCTGCGCGGTCTGATTCACGCATTCCGCGGGACCTCGCGACCTCCGGACAAAATTTTTTTCACGCCACCAACCTGCCAGTTTGAAGAGCAAACCAGCCGCGTCAGTGCCCATTTTCAGCTCCCCAGCGCAATTCCCCCAGATCGATGTTGATTTGAATTGTTCGGCTTCATGCCAAGTAAGCCGCAGAGTATCCGTGTTAATCATTCACATCTCTATACCTTCATTTACCCGCAGATATGGTGTCCACTGCGCTTTACACTTGAGGTGCTTCCCGATTTTGGCGCCATGATCTTGCTTGCCGAAAAATACAAAGAAATAACAGCAATTTAATGCGTTGGGGCGGCTTGGTCGCAGCCCCTTATGCGATGTTCGGCACTGGGGCGAAAAACCACCAGAATGGTGCTTGGCTGGACGGCCCGGCCCCTTCACCCCGCCATGATCGTTAACCGGCGCTTATCGTTTGCGCGCCAAGACCTCGCGGCGACCTCATGATTGAACCACTATGTCCGTTGAGTTGAGGACCGCCATGATTCATCATTTCTATGCCCACCTTCCGATCCGCAAAAAGTTCGACTGGATCCTGGCCGTATTGACGGTGCTGACGTCGATCCCGTTGATGATCAGCCTTGCTGCCCTGTCCGTGGGCAAGGGCGGATCGGTTGCAGAGATTGCGGTCCAACTGGCGGTCGTCGGCAGCGTTATGGGCGTTATCCTGCTCGCCAAGAAGCTGATCTGTGATCCTTATGTAACGACGGTCGTCCGCATGGAGGGGCTGGCTGCAGGCGAACTGGAGCGGCAGATCGAGTTCACGACCCATCAGGACTGTGTCGGTCGCATGGCGCGGTCGATGCTCGTGTTCAAGGACAACGCGGCCGAGCGCGCGCGTGCCGATCGCATCCTGCAGACGGTGGTGACCGAAGTGACCACCGGCCTGCAGCACATGAAAAACGGCAACCTCACCTACACGATCAGCGCCGAATTCGATGTCGAGCATGACCAGTTGCGTCAGAATTTCAACGACACCATGGGTCAGCTCAGCAGCGTCCTGAACCAGACCGCGAGTGCGGCTGCCAATGTGCTGACCGGCGCATCGGAAATCCGTTCCGCATCCGACGATCTGGCGCAGCGCACCGAGCAGCAGGCTGCCAGTCTCGAGCAGAGCGCCGCTGCGATGCGCGAGGTCACCTCCATGGTGCAGCAGACCGCGCAGAATGCGGCGGAAGTCGGCAAGCAGGTGAGCGAAGCCCATCAGGCCGCGACCGAAGGCGGGCAGGTCGTCCACCGCGCCGTCGCTGCCATGGGCGCGATCCAGAAGTCGTCGGGCGAAATCAACAGCATCATCGATGTAATCGACGGCATCGCTTTCCAGACCAACCTGCTGGCGCTCAACGCAGGGGTGGAAGCTGCGCGCGCCGGCGATGCGGGCAAGGGTTTTGCCGTGGTTGCCAACGAGGTCCGCGCACTTGCCCAGCGTTCGGCCGATGCGGCCAAGAACATCAAGGAATTGATCAACGCATCGACCGCAGGCGTGTCCGATGGCGTGGCGCTGGTCGATGAAACCGGATCGGTGCTTGTGCAGATCAGCGACCGCGTCGCCGCGATCAACAGCCGTGTCGCCGAAATCTCATCGTCCACGCAGACCCAGGCGCTTCGCCTCCAGCAGGTCAACACGGCGGTGGGCGAGATGGACAAGATGACGCAGCAGAACGCAGCCATGGTTGAGGAATCGAACGCGGCAGCACGCAGCCTGGCCGAGGAGGCAACCGACCTTTCCAAGGTGGTCCAGCGTTTCCACACGGGCCAGCAGCATTCTGCAGATGCCGCGCCGCGCAAGGCGCGCCGTTCAGCGCCCGCGCGGGTGCCGATGGTGTCCGGCAATCTGGCGTTGAAGGAGTCCGAGGAAGACTGGTCCGAATTCTGATCGCGCATCGGCGCCGCCTGGACGGGTCAAGCCCGCCCCCCTGGCGCGCCCTGCAGGAGTCGAACCTGCGGCCTCAAGATTAGAAGTCTCGTGCTCTATCCAGCTGAGCTAAGGGCGCGCTTGGGTGGTGGGGGCGCAATAGCGGGCTTTGCAGGTGCGTGCAAACCGCGATATGGCAGGCGTGATGCACAGCTCCTCTGCCGAACCCGCCACAACCAGCCACAGCCTAGAGACGGGCGGCGGCTTCGACCCCGCCACGCACCGCTTCCGCTATTATGATTTCGTGATGGCCGCGTTCGTCACGGTGCTGCTGCTGTCGAACATCATTGGCGCATCGAAGCTTAGCGAGGTCACGATATTCGGATCGACCTATCTGTTCGGCGCAGGAATCCTGTTCTTCCCGCTGGGCTATGTGATCGGCGATGTGCTCACCGAAATCTATGGATATGCGCGGGCCAGGCGGGTGATCTGGGCGGGCTTTGGCGCGCTGCTGTTTCTGGCATTCATGAGCTGGGCCGTCGTCGCGATGCCAGCGTCGCCGGGCTGGTGGTGCGGCGCTGCCGATATGGTGGTGATGAAGAATGCGGGCGGTGGCACGACCGACACCGGGCCGATTTGCCAGGCCACCTATGAATCGGTCTTCGGAAGCACCTGGCGGATCGTGGTGGCATCCACGCTCGGCTTTTGGGCAGGCGAGTTCGTGAACTCGGTGGTGCTGGCGCGCATGAAAGTATGGACCGCAGGCAAGATGCTGTGGAGCCGCACGATCGGCTCGACCGTCTTTGGCCAGGCGGTAGACAGCCTGGTCTTCTATCCGGTCGCCTTTCTCGGCATCTGGAGCACAGAGCAGGTCGTCACCGTGATGATCACCAACTGGCTGCTCAAGGTGAGCTGGGAAGTTGTGCTGACGCCGGTGACCTATGCCGTGGTCGGCTGGCTGAAGCGGCGCGAGGGGGTGGAGGTATTCGATACCGCCACCGATTTCACGCCGTTCAGCACGAAGGTCTGATCGGGGGCTGGCCCGGCATCGGCTGCCTCCCGCTCAGCGGTCGGAAGCGATCAGGCCGATGACCAGATAGATCAGCACCGGTGCGCCGATGCCGAACAAGGCGGCGAGCACGAAGGCGATGCGGATCAGGTTCACGTCCCAGTCGAAATAGTTGGCGATGCCCGAGCAGACGCCCATCAGCTTGCCGTTCGACTTGTCGAGATGGAAAGAGCGGTTGTTCATGTTGGTTTCCCTTTAAACCGTGAAGATGGTGAGAGCGTCAGGCGGTCAGATGACCATCACCGACATGGTGCCGATTTCTGCAGGACCTACGCTCAGGCCGATGAAAAGTGCCGAGGTGGCGAGAGCGCAGATGGCAGCCAGAACGTTGGTGTTGAAGGTCGAGAACGAGAGCATGATGTTGTCCTTTCAAGGTGTTTCGGTGTCCCTTCGGACTGTCCGTCGGGAGATGCCAGATACGTTGCACAGGGCGTGCCAAACCGAAAAACCTATGTATTTCAGAAGATTATACGCGCGGGCACAATTCTTGCTCCCAGCTGAATGCGAAGGTTTGGGAATATTCACGATGTTTTGGGATCGCTTGGGTCGCGCGCGCCGGGCCCTATGCGATTTTGCGCGCGGTCAGCGTTTCAAGCCGCTATAGCGGGCCGCAGATGGCGCTTTCCTCCCTCTCTCTCACCCAGTTCCGCAACCATGAGGCGACCCGGCTTCAGGCGGGGGCGCGGTTCAACGTGATCTGGGGCGATAACGGCGCGGGCAAGACCAATATTCTCGAGGCGATATCGCTGCTCGCGCCGGGCCGGGGCATGCGCCGGGCCGCTATCGAGCAGATGGCGCGCCAGCAGGGCCCCGGCTGCTTTGCCATCGCCGCTGCGCTGCGCGAGGAAGAGGTGCGCATCGGCACCGGCACGGCTGCGGACAGCCCGTCGCGGCGGCAGGTGCGCGTCAATGGTGCGGCGGCGGCGGCCAACAGCCTGGCCGACTGGCTGGCAGTGGTGTGGCTGACCCCGGCAATGGACCGGTTGTTCCTGGAGAGCGCTGGCGGACGCAGGCGGTTTCTCGACCGGCTGGTGCTGGCGCTGCACCCGGCGCATGCCCGCCATGCTGCGCGCTACGAGGCCGCGATGCGCGAGCGCAACCGGCTGCTGGCCGCCGATCGTCCTGCCGATCCGGGCTGGATCGACGCGCTGGAGGTCCGCATGGCCGAGCATGGCGCGGCGATCGCGGCGGCGCGAGCCGATACGCTCGAAGCGCTCGACGTGCAGATCGGGGCGCTCGAGGCTGGGCCCTTCGCCCAGCCCACACTCGCGCTGGAGCGCAAGGGGCCGAGCGATGCGGACGCGCTGGCCGCGGCGCTGCGTGCAGGCCGGTCGCGCGACAAGGCCGCGGGCCGCGCGCTGGCCGGGCCGCACCGCGATGACCCGATCGTCACGATGCGGCAGAAGGGCCAGGCCGCTGCGCTCTGTTCCACCGGCGAGCAGAAGGCGATGCTGATCGCGATCATCCTGGCGCATGCCGATCTGGTCGCCGAGCGGCGCGGCAGCCGGTTGATCCTACTGCTCGACGAGGTCGCCGCGCATCTCGACCCGGCGCGCCGCGCAGCGCTCTATGAGCAGCTTGCCGACCGATCCGGCCAGGTATGGATGACGGGCACCGATGCCTCGCTGTTTGACGCCGTACCGATCGCAGGCCGCGCCAACTGGTGCGTCAGTGCAGGGGTGGCGAACATCGGCGATGGCTGAGGCACAGATCATCTATTTTCACGGGCTGCCGGGCAGTGCGGACGAACTCGGCCTGTTTGGCGCGGACATCAAGAGCCGCACCGACGGATTCCATGTCGTGGCGCGCACCGGATCCGGCGCGGGACATTCGGCTGCAGATTACTTCGCTCAGCTCGCGGACGACATTCGGCACCTGTTTCCCGGCGTGCCGCTGCACCTGATCGGTTTCTCGCTGGGGGCGAGCGCAGCGCTGCGCACCGCGCCGCATCTGGGTGCGCAGGTGCACCATATCGATCTCATATCAGCAGCAGCCCCGCTCGACCTTGGCGACTATCTGGGCAGCATGGCGGGCGCTCCGGTGTTCCGCATGGCGGCAGCGAGCCCGCTGATGTTCGGGCTGATGACCAGAATGCAGGCGGCCATGGCAAGATGGCTGCCCGCGCAGATGTTCAGGATGCTGTTTGCCACGGCGCAAGGGGCCGATGGTGCGCTGGCAGAATCGCCCGCATTTGAGGCCGCGATGCAACAGGTGCTGCGCGCCGCGCTGAACGAGGGGTCTCAAGGCTATCGCCGCGAAATCCTGCATTATGTCGGTGACTGGTCCGCGCTGCTGGCCGAGGTCGATGCGCCGGTGGCGATCTTCCATGGCGAGGAGGACAATTGGTCACCGCCGGCCATGGCAGACGATCTGGCGCATAAGCTCAGCCGATGCGTGCAACTGGAAAAGCTGCCCGGCCTGTCCCATTATTCGGCGCTGCAGGCCTATCTCTCCCGGCGCTGATGGCCCGTCTGCCCAGCGGGCAGGGATCAATGCACCGTGCCGATGCTCTGGTCGATCGTCAGGATCACCAGCAGCCGTTCGATCTGGCGCCAGTGGCAGAAATGGATGTGGTTGCCGCGTGCCCGCGCCGCCTCGGCCCGGTCGGATGCCTCTATCCCGGCCGTTTCGCCATAATGCGAAAGCAGCTTGCAGGCATCGTCATAGGCTTCGCGGCTTCCGATATACGGCAGGTTCATAGGGGCTCGTCTGTCCTTGTCGTTATGGCCGCACCCGACGCTGGCGGGCGTCTGGTTGCTGATACAGACGGGCGATGGAGGAACGCTCAACCGCAATGGTAAACCGCGCGTTAGGGTCTGACGTTTGGAAACCGGTGTGATTGCATGTGGCAAATTCCGGCCCGCCATGGCATGGGCGCGGGCATGGTCAATGCTTCTTCTGACAAGGCGCCCCCTCCCGCCCGCGCTGGCGGCGTGTTCATGGCGATTGGGACGCTGGCCGGCACGGTGATCGGCGGATTTCTGGGCCAGCCCTCGATCGGCTTTCTCGCAGGGCTGGGCGGCGGCGCGGCGCTGCACGGCGCGATCTGGTACATGGACCGGCGCAAGCGCTGACCCGCGCGAACGCAGCAGTTCAACGCCAGAGGGTCAACGCGGCGTTTCACCCTCGCCACAATCGATCCGGCCATTGCCGGTCTGGCGCACGGTGCAGGCCGCCTTGCCGCGCACGCTTATCTCGGCATCGCCATTGGCCACGATGCGCGCGGGGCCGTTGACCAGCATGCGGGCACGCACCGGGCCTTCGCTGGTGAAATCCAGCGCCGACAGCTTCAGGCCCTTGGCATCGAACAGCCCATCGCCCAGCATCATCGTGCGCGCCGTATCAGCGTCCCCTGCGATCTTCAGGCTGCCGCTGCCGGTGACGGTCACGGCCAGCGCCTCTGCCTTGACGGCACCAATCTCTGCCGATCCATTGCCATCGACCGTGGCGCTGGGCTTGGCCCCCACCAGCCGGTCGAGCCGCGCGCTGCCATGGCCGCGCAGGGTCAGCGCCTGCACGCTGCGCGCGCCGACCCGGACCAGCGGCAGCGCATCGGGCGTGGTCCGCCGTGCGCGCCGTTCGACCGGGGCGTTGGTCCGCGCCCGGCGGATCAGCAGCGTGCCACCCTGCACCTCGACAGTCAGCGCCTCGAGCGCGCGTGAATCGCCGCTGGCAATGGCGCGCGGCGCGGCGTCCGATGTGATTTCCACCGCGACATCGCCTTCGATCCGCACCTTGTCGAAATTGGCCAGGGTATAGCGTCGTTCTGCTGCCGAGACCGCATTCGGCCAAAGCACGGATGCTGCCGCCACCGCAATCCACCACCGCGTCATAGCCGGGCCTCTCCCATCTCGATCCACCCCAGAAAGCGCGGCGTCTTGGGCATGTAGCGGCTGTCGCAGCCGTGCAGGCGAAAGCCCTGATCGGCAAAGCTTCTCGCGACCGGGCGGGTCAGGTGACAGCCGCCGGCGATGCGTTTCCACATCGGCTCGATCCGCTGCTGCCAGCGGGCGGGCTCGGGATCGGGCGCCGCGCCATGTTCCAGGAACAGGATCGTGCCGCCAGGCTTGAGGACGCGCCGCATTTCGCCCAGTGCCGCCTGGGGATCGCGCACCGAACACAGGGTGAAGGTGGTCAGCACGGTATCGAATGCGCCATCGGCAAAGGGCAGATGTTCGGCATAGCCCGCGCGGAAATCGGCATCGAACCCGCGCGCACGCGCCTTGTCGCGCGCGGTATCGAGCAGTTGCGGCGAGGGATCGACCCCGGCCAGCGCCGACACGCGCGCGCGGTCATAGTGATCGAGATTGATGCCGCCGCCACAGCCGAGTTCCAGCACGCTGCCCTGTGCGCGCGGCACGATGCGGCTGCGCGCCTTGGCAATCGCCGGTTGCCCGCAGCAAAAGGTAATGAGGCGCGGCATGATGTGCCGGTCCCAGAAATTCGGGCTTTCGGCTGCCTCGCTGGTGGTGGTGTCGGTATTCAAGCTGCTCTCCCCCGCCCGGCAGTGCCGGGAACGGGGGAGTGTCTAGCATGGCAGGCGAGCGCGCAACCGCTTTTGCGCTGGCCGGTCAGCCGCAGGTGATCGTGCCCGATCCCATGGCGCTGCTCTTGCACCTGGCCTTGCCCTTGATGGTGACGTCGCCCGATCCCATCAGGCTCGCCTCGACATTGCCATCGGATGCCATGGTGACATCGCCAGACCCTGCGATCGAGATGTCGACGGTGGGGCTGGCAAAGCGCTCGCCCAGCACGCTGCCCGAGCCTGCAATCGAGATTTCGGTATTGTCGGCACTGCCCGCCAGGCGCAGCGAGCCGCTGCCTGCGATGGCGCTGTCGAGCTTCTTGGCGGTCAGCGCGGCAATATCGACATCGCCGGACCCGGCGATGCTCAGCTTGACCTCGTCGCTTTCCATCCGGTCGACCTTGGCCGATCCCGATCCGGCGATGACCAGCCCGCGCAACGCGGGTGCGCTCACCTTGATCAGCGCCTCGCCCGAATCGCCGAAGGTCCAGGTGGACGATTTGCGGCGGATGCGCAGCTCGCCGTCGCGGACACGGAATTCCAGCTTTTCCAGCGCCTTGGCATCACCGGTCGCGGTGACCGCATGGTCGCCTTCGGTGGTGAAGGTCAGGCTGTCGGGCCCTGCCAGCTTGATCCGGTCAAACGGTTCGCCCGACCATTGGCTGGTCCAGCCTTCGTCCGATCCCGCCGATGCATCCTCGACCATCCGTTCGGCGCTGTCGGCCATATTGCACCCGGCCAGTGCGATAACGGCTGCGGTGACGACCAGGGCGTGCTTCCATTTGATGGCCATGCTGACAACTCCTTGCATGTGTATTGCTGTATTAATACAGACTAGGGGTGAAAATGCAAGCATATGCTGACAAGACGCTCGACGATTCATCGCAGAGCGTTTACATCCTCGGGCGGGGGCGGCGCAGCATCTTTTGGGGAAAGGCGCGTACCATCAGCAAGATCGGGATGCAGGAGCTCGCGGAGCTCGCTGGAGTTTCAGTGTCCACGGTATCGCGGGCATTGGCAGGCAAGACGATCATCAACGCCAAGACGCGCGAACGCGTGGTCGAACTGGCGCGGTTGCATGGTTTCAAGCCGAATCAGGTCGCGCAGAATCTGCGTCTGCGCCGCGCGCAGGCGATCGGCGTGGTGATGCCGATGGGGCATGAGGTGGATCAGCATCCATCCGACCCGTTCTTCATGACCATGCTGGGCTATCTGGCCGATGCGCTGACCGAGCGGAACTTCGACCTGCTGCTGTCGCGCGTCATTCCTTCGGGCACCAGCTGGCTGGACGACCTGCTCGATTCCGGGCGCGTCGACGGGGCGATCGTGATCGGCCAGTCGGACCAGATGGCAGTACTCGAAGCGGCAGCCGAACGTCACCGGGCGCTGATGGTCTGGGGGGCCAGCATCGAGGGCCAGCGTCATGTCACCGTTGGATCGGACAATGTGCGCGGCGGCCTGATCGCGGGGCGGCATCTGATCGAGCGCGGCAAGCGCAAGCTGCTGTTCCTGGGCAATCCCAGCCCGCCCGAATTCGGCCAGCGTCAGCAGGGGTTCCTCCAGGCCTGTGCCGAAGCGGGGCTCGCGGACCGGGTGCATACGCTGCCGATCCACCTCACATCAGAGGCCGCCTATAGCGCGGCGAGTGCGTTTCTCGACGAGAATCCCGGCATTGACGGCATCTTCGCCGCCTCGGACGTCGTCGCGATGAGCGCCTTGCGCGCCCTGGCCGAGCGCGGCCTTTCGGTGCCTGGCGATGTCGCGGTGGTCGGCTATGACGACATCATCCTGGCAGCGCATACCACGCCGCCGCTCACCACCATCCGGCAGGATCTGCAGGCCGGCGCGAAGATGCTGGTCGATATGGTGTTCCGCCAGATCGATGGCGAGATTTGCGAGCCGGTGCTGCTGGAGCCCGAACTGATCATCCGCGCCAGCAGCTAGCGGCAGATGGGGGCAGGGGCGATCGCGCCCCGCCCTGATGGCTTCAGATCGTGGCGATGCGCTTTACGACGCCATCGTGATCGGCATCGTCGCCTTCGGCGGCGTTGAGATCGGCAATATCGATCCAGCACAGATCGTGATGCGTCAGCACGCGGCCATCATGCGCGCGGATCGAGATCGGCTGGATCGGACGGCGATCACGCTCGTCGACCAGCACCGGATTGGACGGCACGCCGCTTTCCCATTTCTCGCCCCATTGGCGTAGTGCGATCATCGTTGGCAGCAGGTCCAGTCCCTTGTCGGTCAGCCGATATTCGATCTTGCGGCGGTCATCGACACAGGGCGCGCGCTTCAGGATGCCGCTCTCCACCAGCCGGGTCAGGCGGTTGGACAGGATATTCCGGGCGATGCCGAGCTCCTCCAGGAACTCCTCGAAATGGTGCAGGCCGTTGAAAGAGGCGCGCAGGATCATGAATGACCAGCGCTCACCCATCGTCTCCAGCGCCTGGGGCAGGCTGCAACAGGCTGCAATTTCCGCCAGCGGTTCGCGCAATTTGGTGGGAGAGCTGTGGGCCATGATCATCAAATCCAGTTTCAAACCGCCATCTTATCGAAAAATGCGGCCTTGCCAATGAAAATTCAGTTTCTAGTTGCAACTCGAAACCTATTTATGTAGGTAGTGATTCGCAACCCAAATTGCACCCCCTGATTTCCTCCCCAGGAAAACCGTTGGAAAGGACACGCCATGCCCCGCCTCGCCAAGACCCTCACCCAGATCGCCTTTGTCGCCGCCGCCTCGCTTTCCAGCATGGTGATGATGCAGGCCAGCACCGCCAGCGCCCAGTCCCCGGGCAGCAGCTATTTCACCGCAGAACTCGCGGCACCGGTCGAGAAGACCACAAGGATCATCCAGGGTGTGGTGTGGCAGTGCGAAGGCACCGTCTGCACCGGATCGAAGGCGACCTCGCGCCCGGTCAATGCCTGCACCCGCCTTGCTCGAAAGATGGGTGATGTCACCGCGTTTACAACCCGCAACGAGGCGATGGCCGGAGAAGAGCTCGCCATCTGCAACGCCAAGGGCTGATCGCCCAGGGATTGATGCCTTGCCGTTTTCGGCTGGGCGGACAGGGCTGTGATCCTCCCACATTGCAGCCCGATCCGTCCGGCAAACCTCCCGCGCCTGTGCAGACCCCTTGATGCCTTGGCCCCTTGCCCCCGAGCGAACCCGACCAAGGCCCCTGCACAGGCGCGTTTTTCTGTTGCAATTGCTTGCAAAGCACCGACATTCAAAGGGTGCTGAGACAATATGAACTGGTAGAGCGGGTCAAGGACTATGACCCCGATGCGGATGAGGCGCTGATCAATCGCGCCTATGTGTTTTCCGTGCAGAAGCATGGCAGCCAGAAACGCGCCAGCGGCGACCCCTATTTCAGCCACCCCATCGAGGTTGCAGGTCTGATGACCGACCTGAAGATGGACGTGGAAACGATTATCACCGCGCTGCTCCACGACACGGTGGAAGACACGCTGACCACGATCGAGGAGGTCGAGCGCCTGTTCGGCCCCAAGGTTGCCGAGATGGTCGATGGCGTCACCAAGCTGTCCAAGATCGAGGCGCAGACCGAGAACGAGCGCGCGGCCGAGAATTTGCGCAAGTTCCTGCTCGCCATGTCGAACGACCTGCGCGTGCTGCTGGTCAAGCTCGCCGACCGGCTGCACAACATGCGCACGCTAAAGTTCATCTCCAGCGCCGACAAGCGCAAGCGCATCGCCCGCGAGACGATGGATATCTTCGCGCCGCTGGCAGAGCGCGTCGGCATGTACGAATATATGCGCGAAATGCAGATGCTCTCGTTCCGCGAGCTTGAGCCCGAAGCCTATGAAACGATTGTCGGCAGGCTCGACCAGATCAAGGCGAGCGGCGAAAACCAGGTCGAGAATATCGCGGAATCGCTCAAGACAGAGCTTGCCGCGCATGGCCTGACCGCAGAGATCAGCGGGCGCGAGAAGCATCCCTATTCGATCTGGCGCAAGATGGCCGAGCGGCATGTTTCGTTCGAGCAGATGACCGACATCATCGCCTTTCGCGTCATCGTCGACAGCATCGAGGATTGCTACGCCGCGCTCGGCCATATCCACCGCAAGTGGAAGATGATTCCGGGCCGGTTCAAGGATTATATCTCCACCCCCAAGCGCAACGGCTATCGCTCGCTGCACACCGCGATCATCCATGGTCAGTCGATGCGCGTCGAGATCCAGATCCGCACGCACGAGATGCATCGGCAGAGCGAATTCGGCCTCGCGGCGCACTGGGCGTACAAGCAGGGCGGCACCCGGCCCGATGGCCAGGCCGGCTGGATCCGCGACCTCATCGAAATTCTCGATACCGCGCAGGATGCCGACGAGCTGCTCGAGCATACCCGCATGGCGATGTATCAGGACCGCATCTTCGCCTTCACCCCCAAGGGCGCGCTGCACCAGCTGCCCAAGGGCGCGACGGCGGTGGACTTTGCCTATGCGGTCCACACCAATCTGGGCAACAAGGCAGTGGGCGTGCTGATCAACGGCCGCAACGTCCCGCTGCGCACCCCGCTCGCCAATGGCGATATCGTCGAGATCCTCAAATCCGAAGGGCAGGAGCCGCAGACCAGCTGGCTCGGCTTCGTCACCACCGGCAAGGCGCGTGCGGCGATCCGCCGCTATGTCCGCGACAAGGAACGCGAGGAAACCGCCGCGATGGGCCGGGTGATCTTTGACGAGATCGCCGGGCGGCTGCCGGTCAAGATTGGCAAGAAGGCGCTGAAACAGGCGCTGGAACGGCTTGGCCTGGAAGACGAGACCGAGCTGATGCTGGCGGTGGGCAAGAACCAGATCAGCGATGTCGCGCTGATGGACGCGCTGGTCCCCGGCAGCAGCAGCGAGCAGACGGCGCTGCGCGAATTCCCGAGCCAGGACCGCGCGATCTCGATCCAGGGGCTGACGCCGGGCGTTGCCTTCCAGCTCGCCGAATGCTGCCACCCGGTGCCGGGGGATCGCATTGTCGGCCTGCGCCGCCAGGGCCAGCATATCGAGGTGCACACCATCGACTGCCTCAATCTGGTCAGCGGCGTCGATGCCGACTGGATCGACCTGTCATGGGGCGGGGATTCGGACGGTGCGACGGCGCGCATCCGGGCGATCCTGTACAATCGCCCCGGCACGCTGGCCGACATGGCGGGCATTTTCAGCCATCACAAGGCGAACATCGTCAACCTGAAGCTGACCAACCGCGACCAGCCCTTCCACACCTATGAATCCGATCTTGAAGTGCATGATGTCGGGCATCTGATGCAGATCATCATGGCGCTACGCGCATCGGAATCGGTGGCGCGGGCCGAGCGTATCTGAACGCCGGGGCCATCAGGCCAGGCTGATAAAGCTGTCGATCACCCGCTTGCGGCCGGAATTCTCGAAGTCGATCTCCAGCTTGTTGCCTTCCTTTTCGGCGACCAGTCCATAGCCGAATTTCTGGTGGAAGACGCGGGTGCCGATGGCGACATCGCTGCGCCCGGCATTGCCGAGGCTGATCGCGCTCGACCGCGCCTCGGCAACCCGCTGCGGCGCCGCGTTGAAGCCGCCGGGTACCTGCGCCGCGCGCTGCCAGCCGGGGCCCCGGCGCGCCGCGCGATCAGGATCACGCGCCAGATGCGCGAACGGATCGTCACGCTCCGAAAGCCCCGCGCGCCACAGCGACGCGCCGCCGGTGAGCGAGCTTTCCTCCTCGACATGCTCGGGCGGAAGTTCGCCGATGAAGCGCGAGGGGATCGAGCTCGTCCACTGGCCATAGATGCGCCGGTTGGCCGCGTGCAGGATCGTGCAGCTGACCCGCGCGCGGGTGATCGCGACATAGGCCAGGCGGCGCTCTTCCTCCAGGCTGGCCAGCCCGCCCTCGTCAAGCGCACGCTGCGAGGGAAACACGCCCTCTTCCCATCCGGCAAGGAAGACATGGTCGAATTCGAGACCCTTGGCGCCATGGATGGTCATCATCGTGACCTTGGCCTCGTCCGCGCTCGCCTCATTGTCCATCACCAGGCTGACATGCTCCAGGAAGTCGCCCAGGCTTTCATATTCCTCCATCGCGCGGGCGAGTTCGGACAGGTTCTCGAGCCTTCCGGAGGCTTCGACCGAGCGTTCGGCCTGCAGCACCTGGGTATAGCCCGATTCGTCGAGAATCTGCCGCGCCAGGTCCGCCGGGTTCATCGTGGCGAGCAGGTCGCGCCAGCGGGCAATCCCGCGCATCAGCGCGGTGAGCGCGGTCCGCGCCCGCGCGGGCAGCTCGTCGCTATCCAGGATCTGGAAGGCGGCGGCGGCCAGTGGCAGCCCGGTCGCCCGCGCCAGCCGGTGCACCTTTTCCAGCGCCTTGTCGCCCAGGCCCCTTTTGGGCGTATTGAAGATCCGCTCGAACGCCAGATCGTCCGCCGGCTGGTTGACCACGCGCAGATAGGCCAGCGCATCGCGGATTTCGGCGCGTTCGTAGAAGCGGAAGCCCCCAATGATGCGGTATGGCATGCCGATGGCGATGAACCGGTCCTCGAACTCGCGGGTCTGGAACGAGGCGCGCACCAGGATCGCGGTCTTGTCGAGGCTGGTGCCTTCGCGCGCCAGCCGTTCGAGCTCCTCGCCGATCCGCCGCGCCTCTTCCGGCCCATCCCAAATGCCGAGCACGCGCACCTTCTGCCCGGCATCGACCTCGGTCCACAGCGTCTTGCCGAGCCGGTCGCTGTTCGAGGCGATCAGCCCGGACGCTGCGCCCAATATGTGCGGGGTGGAGCGGTAATTCTGCTCGAGCCGGATGATCCGCGCGCCCGGAAAATCCTTTTCGAACCGCAGGATGTTCGCCACCTCCGCGCCCCGCCACGAATAGATCGACTGGTCGTCATCGCCGACACAGCAGATATTCTTGCGTGCCTGCGCCATCAGGCGAAGCCACAGATACTGGCTGGAATTGGTGTCCTGATATTCGTCGACCAGGATATATTTGAACTTCTGCTGATAGGTCTCCAGCACCGCGCGGTCGGTCTTCAGCAGCGTCAGCATGTGCAGCAACAGATCGCCGAAATCGCAGGCGTTGAGCGCCTTCAGCCGGTCCTGATAGGCGGTGTACAGCTCCTGTCCGCGCCCATTGGCATAGAGCTCGCTCTCGGCGGCATCCAGCTCGTGCGGATTGAGCCCCTTGTTCTTCCACCGGTCGATACAGCCTGCGAGCTGGCGCGCGGGCCAGCGCTTGTCGTCGATATCGGCGGCCTGGATCAGCTGCTTGAGCAGCCGCAGCTGATCATCGGTATCGATGATGGTGAAATTGCTCTGCAGCCCGACCAGCTCGGCATGGCGGCGCAGCATCTTCGCGCCGATCGAATGGAAGGTGCCCAGCCACGGCATGCCCTCCACCGCCTCGCCGATGATCTTTCCTACGCGCTCGCGCATCTCGCGCGCGGCCTTGTTGGTGAAGGTGACCGCAAGGATTTCGGACGGCCATGCGCGGCGCGTCGCGATCAGATGCGCCAGCCGCGCGGTCAGCGCCGCAGTCTTGCCGGTGCCTGCGCCCGCCAGCACCAGCACCGGGCCCTCGGACGACAGCACAGCTTCGCGCTGCGGCGTGTTGAGCCCCTGGAGATAGCCGGGGTCAGATGCCGATGGCGGCGGAAATTCGGATGCGGGGGCGAGATCGTTCACCGTCGAACGTTTAGGGAACGTGGGGGCTGGGGGCAAGGGGTGAGGTGGGGGGATGCGATGGACGACGGCGGCAAATACACCTCTCCTGTCAGCCCTGCGCCCCACCCCCGCTCAGCCTGAGCTTGTCGAAGGCCCCGCGCTTCCATCAGGCACTGCTTTAACCGTCACCCTGAACTTGTTTCAGGGCCCATTTCTCCCCACGCGGCTTCGATGCCCGGGGCACGATGGGTCCTGAAACAAGTTCAGGATGACGGAAGATACCAACGAAATCCTCTGCGCCAGGCCTTCGACAAGCTCAGGCTGAGCGGATGTGGTAGGCTACCCCAATCGCGCCAGCGCTGCTGCCAGCCGCTCGGCCTCGGCGGATTTCTCTGCATGGTCGGCGCGGGCTTTCTCGACGGCTTCGGGCTTGGCCTTTTCCACGAATGCCGGGTTGGACAAGCGGCCTTCGAGCGATTTGGCTTCCTTCGACACGGCCTCGAGCGCCTTCGTCAGACGGGCCTTTTCGGCGGCGATGTCGATAATGCCTTCGAGCGGCAGCACGAAGGTCGCTTCGTTGACCACGATCTGCAGATTCGCGCCTTCCGGAGCTGATTCGTCGAGAGGCGCAAAATCGATCCGCGCCAGCCGCTGTGCGCCGCTCCAGAAGCCGTTGATCCAGGTCTTGGTCTGGTCATTGGCATCCTGAACAAACGCCTGGAGCCGCGCACCCGGCGCGATGCCGAGCTCGTTCTTGGCCGAGCGGATTTCGCGGACCAGATCGATACGCCACTCGGTTTCCGCCTTGGCGTCGGCGTCTACAGCCGCTTTCGGATCGGGCCATTGTGCGACGATCAGATCACCCGAGCGTTCGCCAAGCGCGTGCCACAGCTCTTCGGTGATGAACGGCATGAACGGATGCAGCATCACCAGGATCTGGTCGAGCACCCAGCCGGCTACAGCACGAGTCTCTGCAGCCTCGGCTGCATCGCCCTCGGCGGAAAGCACCGGCTTGATCAGCTCCAGATACCAGTCGCAGAACTGGTCCCAGACGAAGTGATAGATCGCGTTCGCCGCCGCATCGAAGCGCAGGTCCGCGAGCGCCTTGTCCAATGCCGCGACGGTATCGACGACCTCACCGATGATCCAGCGATTGACCGCCAGCGTCGCCGCTGGTGCCGCAACCGAGGAACTCGCACAGATGCCGTTCGACTGGCAGAAGCGCGCGGCGTTCCACAGCTTGGTGGCGAAGTTGCGATAGCCCTCGACGCGGCGCTCATCCATCTTGATGTCGCGGCCCTGGCTTTCCATCGCCGCCATGAAGAAGCGCAGCGCATCGGCGCCATATTGGTCGATCAGGCCCAAAGGATCGACGGTATTGCCCTTGGACTTGGACATTTTCGCGCCATCGGCGGCGCGGACGAGGCCGTGCAGGTACAGCTGCTTCCAGGGCGCTGCGCCCATGAAATGCGTCCCCATCATCGCCATCCGCGCATCCCAGAAGAACAGGATGTCGAAGCCCGAGATCAGCAGATCGTTGGGATAGTGCTTGGCAACCAGCGGCGCGTCCGCACCATCCTGTGGCCAACCCAGCGTCGCAAACGGCCAGAGCGCGGAGGAGAACCAGGTGTCGAGGACGTCTTCATCTCGATAAACAAGACAGGTATCGACGGGCACTCCCCCTTGTTCACAATATTCATAAGTTTCGCGACGCGAATTAAGGTACACGAACCGCTTGATCTGGGGATCGTTCTTGATCGCCATCTGCTCGAATTCATCTTGAGCCTGCGTAACGAAGATTTGCGTTTCGAGGGTCACGTGGTTGAAACAGTACCATGCCGGGATCCGGTGCCCCCACCACAATTGCCGCGAGACGCACCAGGGCTGGATATTGTCCATCCAGTGGAAGAAGGTCTTCTCCCAGCTCTTGGGCACGATCTCGATCACGCCGGTCTTCACCGCCTCGATCGCGGGCTGGGCGAGGGTCTTGGCATCGACATACCATTGGTCGGTCAGCCAGGGTTCGATGACCACGCCGCCGCGGTCGCCATAAGGCGTCTGGATGGTGCGCGGTTCGGCGTCGTGTTCGGTGACTTCGCCATCCTTGGCGGTGACGACATGCGGCACCAGACGGCCGAGCGCCTTCATCCGCTCGACCACTTGGCGACGCGCATCGAAGCGATCAATGCCGACGAATTCCGCAGGAATCAGGCCATCGGCGGTCTGCACCACCTTTGCCTCGGCATCGAACATGTTGAGCATGTCCGCCGCCGCGATGCCTGCGCGCCGTCCGACCTCGAAGTCGTTGAAATCATGCCCCGGCGTGATCTTCACCGCGCCCGATCCCAGCTCGGGGTCGGCATGGTCGTCCGCCACAATCGGAATGCGCCGCCCGGTAATCGGCAGTTCGACGAACTTGCCGATCACGCTGGCATAGCGCGGGTCGGCGCCGTTCACCGCCACCGCCATATCGGCGAGCATCGTCTCGGGCCGCGTCGTCGCGACCACGATATGGTCGCGGCCATCGTCGAGCGTCACGCCATCAGCGAGCGGATAGCGGAAATGCCAGAAATGGCCCTGCACCTCGCGGGTTTCGACCTCAAGATCGCTGATCGCGGTCTTGAGCTTGGGGTCCCAGTTGACGAGGCGCTTGTCGCGATAGATCAGCCCCTGATTGTACAGGTCGACGAACACCTTGAGCACCGCTTTGCTGAAATGCGGGTCCATGGTGAACTGCTCGCGCGACCAGTCCATCGAACAGCCCAGGCGGCGCAGCTGGCGGGTGATCTGCCCGCCGCTTTCTTCCTTCCACTCCCAGACCTTCTTGACGAAATCCTCGCGGCTGTAGTTCGTGCGCTTGTCTTGGCGTGCCTCGAGCTGGCGTTCGACCACCATCTGCGTCGCGATGCCGGCATGGTCGGTGCCGACCACCCACAGCGCATCCTTGCCGCGCAGCCGCTCGTAGCGGATCATGATGTCCTGCAGCGTGTTGTCGAGCGCATGGCCGATGTGCAGGCTACCGGTAACGTTCGGCGGCGGGTTGACGATGGTATAGGGCACGGCATCGGGCCGCTCGGGCCGGAACGCGTTCGTTTCCTCCCAATGCGGATACCATTTCGCCTCGATCGCGGACGGATCGAATGTCTTCGGAAGTTCGGTCTTGTCGGTCATGGGCAGGCCATTAGCGGCATTTGCCGCATCAAGCCAAGCCCGGACGCGCTTATTTCACCTCGCGGGCCTTGAGATGCCTGGCCAGCCAGTCGAACACGTTGCGGTGCCATTGCACGCTGTTCTGTGCTTTCAGCACCCAGTGGTTCTCGTCCGGGAAGATCAGCAGCTTCGATTCGATCCCCTGACGCTGCAGCGCGGTGAACGCGGCGAGCGATTGCGAATAGGGGATGCGGAAGTCCTTCTCGCCATGGATGACCAGAGTGGGCGTCTTCCAGCGGGTCACGTAATTGACCGGGTTCCACTTTTCCGCGTCGGTGCGCTGCCACCAGGGGCCGCCATGGTCCCATTCGTCGAACCACAGCTCCTCGGTCTCGAATGCCATCGCGCGCAGGTCGAACACGCCGGCATGCGTGACCAGGCACTTGAAGCCGTCGGGCCACTGGCCCGCGATCCAGTTCATCATATAGCCGCCATAGCTGCCGCCCAGCGCGCAGGCATTGGGCGTGTCGAGCGAGGCGTCGATGCCGGGCAGCGCGGCCATGCCGAGCTTGAGGTCCTCGAGCGGCTTGCCGCCCCAGTCGCGGTTGATGCTGTCGGTAAAGGCCTGGCCGTATCCGGTCGATCCGTGGAAATCGATGGTGACCGCGGCATAGCCCTGCGAGGCCATCACCGCCGGGTTCCAGCGATAGGACCATGCGTTGTAGAAGCTGCCCTGCGGCCCGCCATGCACCAGCAGCGCGACTGGCAGCTTGCCCCCCCTTGCGCCAATCCCCCCACCCTGCGGCTTGACGATCTGGCCGTATACGAGGTCGCCATTCGCGCCCTTGAAGCTGAACTGTTCGTACTGCACCGGATCGAGCGCGGCGAGCTTGTCGGCGTTGACATTGGTCAGGCGGCGGGTCTGGCCGCTCTTGTCCATCAGCACCAGATCGTCGGGCGCGGCGACCGAGTTCACCGTGTAGAGGAAACCGCCGCTCGCCAGCGGGACGACATTGCCGATATTGCCGCGTTCGGTCAGCCTTGTGACCTTGCCGCTGGGCACGTCGATGCGGAATGCCGGATGCTCAAGCAGGTCCTGCGCCGTCACCAGCAGGCTCCGGGAGTCCGCCGCCCAGGCCAGCGAGCCTGCCGATCGGTCCCAGGCTTCGGTCAGCTTCGTGACCTTGCCGGTCTTCATGTCGCGCAGGTGCACGACCATCCGGTCGGCCTCATAGCCCGGGCGTGCCATCGCGGCCCAGGCCAGCCAGCGGCCATCGGGCGAAGCGGCGGGCAGCGAATCGGTCGCCTGGTTCGCTTCGGTCAGGTTCATCGCCGCAGCGCCCTCGGCCAGGGGCTGCCAGACGATGTCGAGATTGGTCGAGCGTGGCTCGTCGCCATCGGACTTGCGGATGGCAAAGGCGATCGCGCTGCTGTCGGCGGCCCAGGCGATTTCCTCGCCGCCGCCGAACGGCTTGCTGGGAGCATCGCCCTCGATCGAGCCGCTGATCGCGCGGGCAGGTCCTGCCACCTTGCCGTCGGTGCCGAGCGCATAGGCATAGATTCGGGAATAGGTGCCCGGCTCGCGCCAGCTGTCCCAGTGGCGCACGAACAGCCGGTCATATTCGCGGCCGGTGCCCTGCGGCTTTGCCTTGGCATCGCACGCATCGACCGAGTATCCTTCGGCCACATCCGCCCAGACCGCGATCTGGTTGCCATCGGGAGAGAGGCTGAAGCCGCTGATGTCGACCGCCGCCATCGTCACCTGCACCGGCTCACCGCCGGGCAGCGCGACGCGCCAGACCTGAGTGGTGCCCGTGCGGTTGGAGAGGAAGAACAGGTGCTTGCCATCACGCGCGAAGACCGGCGCGCTTTCGTTATGGCCCGGCGAATCGGCAACCGAAATCGGCTGGGCATTCTTGCTGGCAATATCGAGCAGATACAGGCCGGTGCTGCGCTTGTTCGCCGCCAGATCGGTGCTGGTCAGCTGATAGGCGACCCATTTGCCATCGGGCGATGCGGCCGGCGCGCCCAGGCGATTGAAGGTCGCAAGGTCCGTCTCGGTCATCGGCCGGGCGAGGGCAGGGGCTGCAAGGAACAGGGGCGACAGGGCGCTGGCGAGCAGCGCGGCGAAAAGCGGCTTCTTCATGGTTGCAGGCGTTACCACCTGACATGCCGGGCGCAAAGCCCCTGGCGACAGGCGATCAGCCCTTGCGGCCGGTGATCCGCCCGATTTCCTTGGCCACCATCGCCTCGACAATGGGGGGCAGGTTCTTGTCCAGCCAGTCGGACAGCATCGGGCGCAGCATCTCGCGCACCATGCCCTCCAGCGAGGTTTCACCCGACCGCACGATCTGCGGGCTGACGCCGGGTTCGGTCAGCGTGGCCAGCACTGCCAGCGATTCGCGCATCGACTGTTCACCGGCGCGGCTGATCAGCGGGCTCTCTTCGGGCTCGGCGACAGGGTCCGGCTCGACGCTGTCGGTCAGTTCCAGAATGTCGTCCACCGGCGCGCTCTGCCGGGCGGGTGCGGGACGCTGCGGCGCTGCGCGGCGCGGGCGACGGCCGTCTTCGGCGATCACTTTCTTGATCGAGGCGAGAATTTCCTCAAGGCTTGGCTCGCCAATGTCGCGTGTCATGTCCTTGCGCCCCTGATCCGATTCGGCCCTGATCCAGCTTACTGGTTGGGCGGCCCGATCAGTGCGGCATTTTGCGCCGGGCTGTCAACGGTGCGCGTCGATTGGACGACCGGGTCCTTGTCCGAATCGAAATCGTTGATCTTGTCGCGCACGCGCTCGTAGTTGATCTCCGGATCATAGAGCATGCCGCCGTCCAGCCCCAGATCGCGTGCCTCTGCCCGGCCCATCGCGGCGAGCAGGGTGAAGCCCGCGACATAGGCGTTGCGGCGCGCGGTGACGAGCTGCACCTGCGCATTCAGCAATTCGCGCTCGGCATCCAGAATGTCGAGGATGGTGCGGTTGCCGACGCTGTTCTCGGCGCGCACGCCCTCCAGTGCCAGCGTGTTCGCCTCCACCGCCTTTTGCGACGAATCGATCACCTGCATCGAGGCGTTGAAGCTGGCATAGGCGGCGCGGACCTGCGCGATGATGCTGCGCTCGACCGCGATTTCCTGTTCCATCGCCTGACCCGACACAGCCTGAGCCCGGCGGATTTGTGCCCCCGGACGGCCGCCCTGATAGACGGGAACGGTCAGCTGCACGCCGGCTGCGGCGCTCGACTGCTGCTGCACGAAATTGCCCTGAATGAGCGCGCTTCCCAGCGTGCCCAGGAAGTTCTGGTAGTTGCCCTGGCTGAACAGGCTGACCTGCGGCATGCGGGTGCCGCGCGCCGATTTCACGTCGAAATTCGCTGCCTTCACGCGCTCGCGCGCGGCTTCCAGATCGGGGTTGCTGTCCAGCGCGGTCGCCACCGCGACATCGGGTGCAGCGGGCAGATTGGGCAGGGGCGGCGGCGGTTCCAGATCTCCCGGTGCCTGGCCGACCAGCTGGATATAGGTTTCCTTGCTGCGGATCAGGTTCGCTTCGGCGGTCTGCAGGTCGGTCCGCGCGATGGCCAGCCGCGCTTCGGACTGGGCAACGTCGGTACGCGTCAGGTCGCCGATCTCGAACCGGTCTGACGATGCCTGCAGGTTGACGTCGAGCACCTCGACATTCTGGCGCTGAAGGCCGACGATCGCCTCGTCGCGGATCACGTCCATATAGGCGGCGACGACGTTGCTGAACACGGTGGCTTCGGTGCCGCGCAGATCGGCCTGGCCAGCCTCGACCCGGGTCTTGGAGGCCTTGATCGCGTTGCGCACGCTGCCGCCGGAATAGACTGGCACGTTGAGGCTGACGGTGCCGCTGACCGAGCGGTCGGGCGCGGTGAACGCGTTGGCCGGGTTGAGGAAGTTTTCCGAATATTGCGCCTGGACCTGCGAGTTGGGCCGGCCATCGGCCAGCGCGATCGGCACGCCTTCATCGGTTGCGCGCTGCTGCGCGCGCGCGGCGTTGAGCGTGGGGTTGGTCTGATATGCGGCAATCAGCGCGTCACGCAGCGTTTCTGCGTGCAGCGGTGTGCTCCCCAGTACCAGCGCCGCACCACAACCGGCCATCCAAAGCGAAGTCTTCATCAATCCGGTTCTCTTGTCGTCCACCGCCGGTGCCACAGCCGTGGTCCCTGCTTCAGAAGGTATAGCTTTTTGGCCGGGCAAAGGCCGCAAGCGGTGCGATGTCGGTATCGGCAAAGGGCACCAGCGCGAACGCGCCACCCTGGCGGCGTCCGATGGCGAGCCGCGAGACGCCTGCCTCGTCCAAGCCGGTCAGCAGCCGTCCGCCATCGGCCAGCTGCGCCACGATGCCTTCGG
This sequence comes from Blastomonas sp. SL216, assembly GCA_026625625.1. Taxonomy (NCBI): domain Bacteria; kingdom Pseudomonadati; phylum Pseudomonadota; class Alphaproteobacteria; order Sphingomonadales; family Blastomonadaceae; genus Blastomonas; species Blastomonas sp. SL216. The sequence continues at coordinate 2,549,050 of CP113055.1, read as the reverse complement.
GCACCTGCTCCACCGCTCCATCGATGATGATGAGGCTGTAGGGCGCGCGCGCAGCATGGCCTTCCGCCAGCGCCGATTCGACGGTTTCGACATTGGCGAGGCCGTCAAGCTGAGCTTTGGCCTGTTCGACCAAGGCACGATCCTGTTCGATGGCGACCACATGCGCCACCACTCCGGCGAGCAAGCTGGCCATATAGCCGGTGCCCGATCCGATCAGCAGCACCTTGTCGTCGCTGGACAATTCGGCGCGGGTCAGCAGCAGGCCGGTCGACAGCGCCGGGTTGAGCACGCGTCCACCGCCCAGCGATACCGCGCGATCGATATAGGCAAGGGCACGATGACTGGCGGGGACAAAATCCTCGCGTGCGGTCACGGCCATGGCGGCAATCACCACGGGGTCGCTGACATCGCTGGGACGCAGCTGGCTTTCGATCATGTGCCTGCGGGCAGCGGCGAAATCGGTCGGAGCAAGAGTCTGTGTATCGGTCATGTCCAAGCGCCCTAGAATATGCGGACAGCGATGCAAGCCCTAACGGAACATCACGCCCCGCTTTGATAGCTCTCCGGTTGCAAAATGCAATCGACATCACTGCATGGCAGGTTATGGCACGGCTGTATTATCATGGCAATACAGCATTTGCGTCAATATGGCAGCATCATTCACCGGGCGGAGATGACAACTGAGCCGGGATGTCATTCTTGCATCTTGACTTTCCACCCGATCCGGCACAATGCGCCCTCCTTCCCCACCGGTGGCCCGATGGCGGAGTGGTGACGCAGAGGACTGCAAATCCTTGCACGCCGGTTCGATTCCGGCTCGGGCCTCCAATTTCCCTGTCAGTGTTGCGGAAACATGATCGCCGGTGCGGCCCCGCCGGTCGGTCGGTTCCGCTGCGTCACATGCATCGGTTTCGGATGCACCGGCAGCGGGGCTTAGCTCAGCAATCCCCGGATCGCGCGCCAGATCGGCACCGGGGGACGGCCGGCCAGGACGCGGGCCTTGTCCATCAGCGTCGATTTGCCGGAATAGAAACGGGCAATCAGTCCATCGGGCAGGGTATAGAAGCGTTCGAGCACACGGTACCGCTCTTCGGGCCCGGCAGCCTTGAACAGCATCTTGGTGAGCATCCGGTAGAAGCCGTCCGCCTGCCAATGGTCCAGGCTGGTCTTGCGGCTCATCTCGGCCAGCGCCGCGCCCGACAGATCTGGCATTTCGGCAATATGCGCAGCCAGGCGCACCGCATCGGGCAGCGAATATCCGGTCAGGCCGTGGAAGAGTGCGGCGCGCGTGCCCGCCTTGGCGACATCGCCGCCGGTCGATTGCCAATAGCCGCCGAAATCTCCGCCATAGACCACCGGCAGCGCGCCGGTTTCGGTGCGGCTCACCCGCTCGACCTGCCAGCCCTTGGCCTCGGCATAGGCGCTGATCCGCGCAGACAGCGCCTGGGTGTCGAGGTCCGAGGTGTCGCTGTAATAGGTGTCCTCGACGAAGATCTCCATCGGGCTCACCGGCAGGCAATAGACGAAGCGATAGCCGTCCATCTGCTCGACCGTCGCGTCCATCACGATCGGCCGGGTCAGGCCGTGCGGTTCGCTGAGGTGCAGCATCTGCCCCATGAACTTCTGCCAGCCGCAGCGCAGATGGCGCACATTGCCGCCGCCGCGCGCGTCGATCACGCCCCCAGCCTCGATCCGGGCGCCATTTTCCAGCACCACATTGGTCTGGCTCGCCGCCAGTGCGCGCACGCCGGTGACGATATGATGCGCGGGCAAGGCCTCGCGCAGATAGGCGTCGAACCGGTCGGACAGGATCGAATAATAGCTTTCCTCAAGGCCGCGCTCGTGCCCCGGGAATTTTACATCATAACCGCGCCAGCCATGGCAGACGAGCGGCGCGACGAGCCAGCGGTGCTCGCCTGCGACATCGGGTCCGAAGAACGACCAGATATGGTTGCCGCCCAGCGTCGCGCTTTCCTCGATCAGCAGCACGTCGAGTTCGGGCCGCTTGCGGCGCAGCGCGAGCGCGATCAGACCGCCGGCCAGGCCACCGCCGAGAATCGCGACATCGCACTTGAGCGTCTTGCTGGAAATATTGCGCGGGGATTTCATGTTCCTACCGCCCTAGAGTGATTTCGAGCGAAATGGAACATTTCACGGCTCGGAAATCACGACAAACCCAATCTGCCGCAGCGGGCGGTGCGATGGACGGGCGGAAGCGGCGCTTTGCAGCGTGGCCCAAGCACGCTACAGCGGTGGAATGCTCGGTTCCTCGCATATCCTGGTGTCTGCGCTGGCGATGACATTGATCGTCGGCGTGCGGTATCTGATCACCAGCGGGCTGTTCGCCTGGCTGACGCAAAAGGTGCGGCCGGGCCTCTATGCCGGGCTGAAGCCGCAGATCGGCAGGGAGATCCGCTGGTCGCTGTACAGCGCGGCGATCTATGGCATCCCCACCGGCATCGTCGCCTGGGGCTGGCAGAACCGCGGCTGGACGCAGATTTATACCGATTGGGCCGCCTATCCGCTCTGGTATCTGCCGCTATCGGTGCTGCTCTATCTGTTTGCGCACGATACCTGGTTCTACTGGACGCACCGCTGGATGCACGTGCCCAAATGGTTCCGCATCGCGCATGCGGTGCATCACGACAGCCGCCCGCCGACAGCCTGGGCGGCGATGAGCTTCCACCCGATCGAGGCGCTGACCGGCGCGGTGGTGATCCCGGCGCTGGTGTTCCTCATCCCCATCCATGCCGCGATGCTGGGTCTGGTGCTGTTCACCATGACGCTGATGGGGGTGACCAACCATATGGGCTGGGAGCTGTTTCCGCGCTGGCTTGTTCAGGGCCGGTTAGGCAAGGGGCTGATAACCGCCAGCCACCACCAGCTCCATCATGCGCGCTACACTTGCAATTATGGACTTTATTTCCGCTTCTGGGACAGGCTATGCGGGACGGACAAAGGGCTGGGGGCCTTTCAGGAAAAACAGTCGCGTCCGCGCGAGGCAGCGTCGATGGGCGATGCCACTCGCTCGGTCTGATCCGGAGATGGGGAATGGGTAAGCTTTTCTCGACCTGCGCAATCGGTTTCATGGCGCTCAGCCTGTTGCCGGGTGCCGCGCCGCTGAGCAATGTGGAGATCACGGTCGACCAGTTGCGTTCGACCAAGGGCCTGTTGCAGCTGTGCCTGACCGCCAATGAAAAGAGCTTTCCCGATTGCGACAAGGACAAGAGTGCCTATCGCCTGACCGCACGCGCCAAGGACGGCATGGCGCGGTTCGACAACCTGCCCGCCGGGCAATATGCGCTCGCCATCGTCCATGACGAAAACGGCAACAACAAGCTCGATACTTTTGCCGGCATTCCCAAGGAAGGCATCGGCTTTTCGCGCAACCCCAGCTTCAGCTTCGGCCCGCCGCGCTTTTCGCAGGTGGTGTTCGTCGCGCAGGGCAGCGGCACCAGCCAGCGGGTGAAGATCAAATATTATCTGTAAGGCGCGTGTTGTCTGCAAGGCGGGCAGTAGCCGCTTGCATCCGCTAGGCTTGCGTTAACCAAATCGCAGCGCGGATGCGGCATGTTTGCGCGCATGTTCCAGCGCCTGCCCTGCATTTTCGCCACCAGCCCTGTGGTGACCAGGGCCGTGCTGACCGCGCTGGCCATGCTGCTGACCCTGGCGGCGATCTCCTATCACCGCGCCAGCCAGAGCGGCGGCGGCGTGTTCGTCGATTTCCATGCCTTTCATGTCGCAGGCAGCCTGGCGCTGGAAGGCCATGCGGGTGACGCCTATCGCATGGCGACGATGGAGGCCGCGCAGCAGCGGATGACGGGCACCACGGCGTTCATGCCCTGGACCTATCCGCCACCCTTCACCCTGTTCGTCGCGGGGCTGGCCGCGCTGCCGCTGGGGCTGGGCTATGCGCTGTTTACCGGGCTGACGCTGACGGGCTTTGTGCTGATGCTGCGTCGGATTGCGGGCGATCATCTGCCCGGCGTGCTGCTGGCGATGGCGCCCGTGCTGGCGCTGGGCGTGATGACCGGACAGAACGGATTTCTCACCGGCGCGCTGACCGGCTGGTTCCTCACTGCGTTTCTGGCGCGCAAGCCCGGCGCGGGCCTGCCGCTGGGGCTGATGGTGATCAAGCCGCACCTTGCCGCAGGTATCGCGCTGCTCACCCTGGCCGAGCGGCGCGGGCGGGTGATGATGGTTGCCGCCGCGGTGGTGGCGACAGCGCTGATCGTGCCGACATTGGTCTTCGGCCCGGCGATCTGGACGGCGTTTGCCGACGGCGTGGGCGAGTCCGGCGTGTTCCTGGCAGAGGGCCGCTATCCGATGTTCCGCATGACCTCGCTTTATGCCTTTGCGCTCAGCCTCGGCCTGCCCGCTGGAGCCGCGCTCGTGGGACAGGCGCTCGGTGCGTGCGCTGCGATCAGCCTGCTGCTGCTCGCCTGGCGCAACCGGCTGTCGCCGCATCGCCTCGCGGCTTTCGCCTGCGCCGCCAGCCTCTTCGTCAGCCCTTATGCCTATGACTATGACCTGTGCCTGCTGGGTCTGGCGATTGCCTTCATCCTGCCTGACCTGCTGGCGCGCACCCGCGCATGGGAACAGGCCGCCCTGCTGGCCTTATGCTGGGCGGCGACCGGCTATGGCCTTGCCGCGTCCTATCTGCGCGATGGCAGCGCGGTTCGCGTCGACGATCAACCCGTGTCGCTGATGGCCCCGCTGCTGCTGATCCTGATCGGCTGGAGCATAGCTGTGCTGCGTCGGCAGGATAGGGTGCCGGATGCCGAGCCACCCCAGCATCTTGGCGAAGAAATGGTTGGTTGTTCTTATACAAAATAACCATATCGGTAAAACTTGTTGAAATGTTGGATTTGTTCCTGGATTGTTCCCCTCGGGTCAAAGGGAGCATTCCATGTCTGGAAACCCCCATGCGATCAGCCATAAGTCCCCGTACAGCCAGGCGTTCGAAGCCTATCTGAGGACCGGCAGGCGCTCCGGTCTCGTCGCACCGACGCGGCGCATGGAGCGCAAGTTCAACCCCTATCACGATCCCGAAAACGGGCAGTTCACCTTTGCTCCAGGCGGGCAGCGGTCAGGCACGGCGCGCCGATCCCCGCGCGAGGGTTCTGCACCTGCCGACAGGCCGGCGGCGACGCAACCACGGCTGACGCTGGCCAATTACAAGCCCAATCCGCGCGCCCGGATCGGCGGCAACCAGCGTCGGCCCAGCTACGACCCGATGACGCTCGAGCAGACCTTCCCGGGTCTGCGCAATGCTCCGGGCGGGGCGATCATCGCGCTGGCCGACAATGCGCTTGATATCACTGGCCCCTCGCGCCGCCTGACGACGGAGCTCGCGGGTGCCGAAGTGAAGAGCCTGATCGCGCAGATCAGACAGGTGGACCCCGATTTTCGCTACTCGAGCCTCGGCCCTGCGACCACGTTGGAGGGGCAGATCAACGAGATCAAGACCCTCAGGATGCACCGCGCGGCGGTGCGTTACAACAAGCTGGGGGATATGGGGCCGCTGCAGGTCGAGGTCTTGCGGCAAATGCAGGCGAGTACTGACCGAGCCTATGAGAAAGGCGTTAAGCTGTTTGGTGCCGGGCACTTGCGACCGCGCCTTTCGCCCGACGAAGCGATAGGCAATTTCATTGATCGCTCCGTCAAGGCTGAAATGAGGATGCTGTTTGATCGCTATGGTATTCAACATGGCGTTGGCAGGCAGGTGCGAGTGTCGGGTCGCGAATATGATACGTCCGGAACGGATCGAACATATCGCATCCCTGATGCGAGGGTTGGCAGAATGGCCTATGATATGACCACTGAACGCAAGTTGCCGTCGAAGCCTCAGATTCGAGGGTTTTTCGGCGCTGATTTTGGAGCCGACTCTGTGGTGATCGTGCGCCCTACCCAGCTTGGACGAGGCAGTACCTACGTCATCAAGAAGCCAGGAAAGTAAGATGCCGAAAATAGAGGATCCCAGCAAACCTCCCTATTTCCCCAAGGACCTGGATTCCATTTATGATCTTCTGGGTTGGATGATGCTATATGCGCCAGAATTCAAGTCGGGAATGTCATGGGCGTATGAGGAAAGCATCGACATCACGTTCTTTCAGCTCAACGAAGGCTTGAAGACGATCCGCCACCAACTCGGCCAACAGACATATGCCCAGCTTGTCAGCATGTCGCAGCAGATGCGCGCGCATTTCGAGGCCGACCCGGAAGACAAGACCGAAGATGGCATCAAGGGCCGCGTCCTCATTGACGAGATGAGCGACATCCTGCTCGCCAGCCGCAGGCGCAAGGTGCCGCGCGGCGGGGGGTGATCCCGCGCCTCGCCAGGCCCTTACCAGATGTTGACCGTGATCGTGATCGGCGGCTTGTCCCCCGCACCGTGACAGATATAGGTGATCGCCACAGGGACTTTGCTCTTGCCGCGATATTCGGGCTTGATGGTCATCCGGTCGATGGCCTTGAGCTCGACCAGCCCGCTGATCCGATCATGCGCAAAATCGAGCGCCACTTCCGTGCCGGCGGGGACATAGCTCGTGTTTTCCGGTGCATCCGGTCCGCCAAAGCGTTTGGGCAGCAGCCGGATCTTCACCAGTTCGCCGCGCCTGGCCAGCGCCGCTGCTTTCTCGCGGCTGGTGACATGCGAAAAGTCCATCGGCATGGCCTTGTCCCCCGGGCCCGTCGCCGCAGAGCCGGCCGCAAGGTCGGCGGGCAAGGCGATGATTGCGGCCGCCAGCATCGCGCGCATCAGGGCCAGTCTGGCATGGAGCATGGCTTGGCCTCCGCAGGCGTGTGGCAGCGGCTCGCTGCTGCGGGCAAGCATAATGCGTCCACCGCCCCGCGTGCAGCCCGATCCGGGCAGTTTGATCCGGAGTGGATCAATTCGATGGCGCGCCCTTGGGCGCAATCTGCCGTCTGGCGCGTGGCCGCGAATGACGTTAGCTAAAGGCCATGGTGCGACCGTTCTTCCGATCCCGTCTCCGCGCGTTTCAGGCGATGCTGGGCGATTGTCCCGACCCGGGCTTCATCGCCACGCTCGAATATCTGGAGAATCGCGATCTGGACCTGTCGATCCGTCTCGGCGGGCTGCTGGCGTTCAACGCGCTGATGACCACCATCGGCACGCATCCCATTTCCGCGAGCCCCGGCGCGCCGCTCAGCCTCGATGCGCCGACCCAGCCGTTGCTGACATTGCTCAGCCTGGTCGGTCTGCTGCCGCTGGTCTGGTCGAGCATATTGTGCCTGCGCGCGCTGCTGCTGGGCGAGGAGTTCGAAACCGAAGGGCTGGAGGAAGGGCTGATCTCCGGGCCCGATCCCGATAGCGTGCTCAAGCTGCAACGCCGCCTGTTCGCCGCCTTCATCCATTCGATCGACTCACAGGCGCATTATCTGCGCCATTCGGTGATCGCCACCTTCGCGGGTGGTGCGATGACCATGCTGGTGTGGGGCGCGATCCTTTGGGACAAGATGGTCTGAGGCTGCACTCTGCCGGCTCCAGCGCTCGCGCTACCAGGGCAGCTTGGGCAGGCAGGCGATCAGCGCATCGGCGCGCGGATCATCGCCCAGAAAGGCGCGGATATCGGCCAGAATGTCCTCGCGCGGGCGCGGCTCCACCACCTCGAACGGGCCATGGCCGACATCGATATCCAGCCAGACCGTCTGATGCTCGATCGGCCGGGCCCCGCGCCGCCAGCGCCGCACCAGCTTGATGTACGACGCGGTGCCATCATAGACCTGCAGCATCGGCAACGCGCCCTGATCGGGCAGTTGCAGCAGCAGCGTGCCGGTATCGGGCGTCGGTCCGGTATTCAGACCGGTCAGCACGACGCGATAGCTGGGGTCTTCGGGGAAGGCCGGGCCGCTCATATCCTGTCTCCGCTTGGGGGCCTTCAGCCCTTGATCTGCTCCGCGCTGGTCAGGCTGCGCTCACCCGACAGGTTCTGATACACCTGCACCCGCCAGCGGCTGCCGTCCGTGAACACGAGATCCATGCGATAGTTCATCCCCGCCACGACCTGCTGGCTGATAGCCTCGATCTCGGCGAGCTCTGCGCCGGGCACATCCATGGCATTGAACGCCCAGACCGCAACTGCCTCGATCTCGGGCGTGAGTGTGGCCTTGCTCCAGCCGCCTGTGATGACGGGAGCCTCCTGCTCTGAGGGCGGCGGCGGCGCGTCCTGCGCGCAGGCAGCAAGGGGGAGTGTGAGCAGGGCGAGGGTGAGCGGGGTACGGGACATGTCGGGCCTTGGTTCTGATGGTGTTCGGGCGCAATTCAGGCGGTGGGCGGTGAAGGGCGAGCTGCTCCTTGCGGCGTGCTTGGCCGTTTCGGTAATCATGGCTCGCCTCTCAAATGCCCGGCCCCCCTCACTCCGCAGGCAGGTACAGCTCGCCGCCCTCCTGCTTGAAGCGTTCGCTCATCTCCGCCATGCCTTTCAGCGCGGCCTCGCGGCTGGCGGCGGCTGTCTCTGCGCCGCTCGGGCCGGTGGCGATGAAGCCTTCGACGCCCTGGTTCTGCTTGGTGGCGAAGTCGCGGACTTCCTGGCTGATTTGCATCGAGCAGAATTTGGGGCCGCACATGCTGCAGAAATGCGCGGTTTTCGCGCCTTCCGCGGGCAGGGTCTGGTCGTGGAATTCCTCTGCGGTGTCAGGATCGAGCGAGAGGTTGAACTGGTCGCGCCAGCGGAATTCGAAGCGTGCCTTGCTCAGCGCATCGTCGCGCACCTGCGCTGCCGGATGGCCCTTGGCAAGGTCTGCGGCATGCGCGGCGAGCTTGTAGGTGACCACGCCGACCTTGACGTCGTCACGATCGGGCAGGCCCAGATGCTCCTTGGGCGTGACATAGCAGAGCATCGCCGTGCCATACCAGCCGATCTGCGCCGCGCCGATCCCTGAGGTGATGTGGTCATAGCCCGGCGCAATGTCGGTGGTGAGCGGGCCCAGGGTATAGAACGGCGCTTCGCCGCACACCTCGAGCTGCTTTTCCATATTCTCCTTGATCTTGTGCATCGGGACGTGCCCGGGCCCTTCGATCATCACCTGCACGTCGGATTTCCACGCGCGATGGGTCAGCTCGCCCAAAGTATAGAGCTCGCTGAACTGCGCCTCGTCATTGGCATCGGCGATCGATCCGGGGCGCAGGCCATCGCCCAGCGAATAGGCGATGTCGTACGCCTTCATGATCTCGGTGATCTCGTCGAAATGCTCGTACAGGAAGCTTTCCTTGTGATGCGCCAGGCACCATTTCGCCATGATCGAGCCGCCGCGCGACACGATGCCGGTGACGCGCTTGGCCGCCATCGGGATGTAGGCGAGCCGCACGCCTGCATGGATGGTGAAATAGTCCACACCCTGTTCGGCTTGTTCGATCAGCGTATCGCGGAAGATCTCCCAGGTCAGTTCCTCGGCAATGCCGCCGACCTTTTCCAGCGCCTGATAGATCGGCACGGTGCCGATCGGAACGGGGCTGTTGCGCAGGATCCATTCGCGCGTGTCGTGGATGTTGCGGCCGGTGGAAAGGTCCATCACGGTGTCCGCGCCCCAGCGGATCGACCAGACCATCTTGTCGACTTCGGACGCCACGTTCGAGGCGACCGCGCTGTTGCCGATATTGGCGTTGATCTTGACCAGGAAGTTGCGGCCGATCGCCATCGGCTCGGTTTCGGGATGGTTGATGTTGCTGGGGATGATCGCACGGCCGCGCGCAACCTCATCGCGGACGAATTCGGGCGTCACATAATCGGGGATCGACGCGCCGAAGCTGTTGCCGTCGCGGCGATATTCCTTGAGCCGTTCGCGGCCCAGATTCTCGCGCTCGGCGACATATTCCATCTCGGGCGTGATGATGCCCCGACGGGCATAATGCATCTGGCTGACGTTCATGCCCGGCTTCGCGCGCAGCACCTGCTTGCGGACATTGGGGAAGGGGGGCACGCCGCCCGAACGATCGGGGCCCAGCTGGCCGTTATCCTCCGGCTTGACCTCGCGCTGGGTTACTTCCTCGACGTCGCCGCGCGCCAGGATCCAGTCGCGGCGCAGCTCGGGAAGCCCTGCGGAAATATCGATATGGGCATTGGGGTCGGTATAGGGGCCCGAGGTGTCATAGACGCGCACCGAAGGCTCGCCACCGGCCAGATCGATCTCGCGCATCGCCACGCGGATGCCGCTGCCCGATTTGGTCGCGACATGCACCTTGCGGCTGCCGCGAATGGGCCCGGTGGTCACGCCGATCTCGGTGCGGGAGTGGATATCTGCCATGGTTATGCTCTCCTTGGTCGGCGGGAGAGCGGATGCGGGCGCATGGATGGACAAGCCCGCTCCCTCCCTCCGCCGGTATCAGCCGGTTCAGGTTCAACGGGTCGTGGGACGCAACGCCCACCTCTCAGCCGCTCGGCTCCCCGGGGATGGGGGTGAGATTAGGATGGTCGGCGCGCCAAGGCCAGCGAAATCCGCTTGCGCGATGTGTATTGCCGTAATAATACAGCATGATGCTGACACTGAACAACATCTCCCGATCCTATGGCCGCAAGCGGGTGCTTGACGGGGTGACCGCCACCTTTCCCACGGGCCTTACGCTGCTGGTCGGGCCGAGCGGGGCGGGGAAGTCGACCTTGTTGCGGCTGCTGGCGACGGCGGAGAAGCCCAATGGTGGCGAGATTGCGTGGGATGGATCGGCGCTGCCCGGCGCGCGCAGGGCGTTGCGGGCGAGCCTGGGCTATGCGCCGCAAGCCGTTGATCTGCCCGAGGATCTGACTGCGCGCGAGTTTGCGCTGCACATGGCGGCGCTGAAGGGGCTGCAACATGCCGAGGCCGATGCGCAGTTCGGCGCGATCACCGACCGGATCGGGCTGCATGCCGATATCAACAACCGCATCGCCACCTTTTCCGGCGGCATGCGACGCCGGCTGGTGTTCGCGCAGGCGATGCTAGGCGCGCCCCGGCTGCTGGCGCTGGATGAGCCCACGGCCGAGCTGGATGGCGAGACCGCAGCGCGGCTGAGCGAGTTGATCGTCGAGCGCGCGCGCGAGGCGGTGGTGGTGATGACCACGCATCTTGCCGACGCGCTCGCCCCGCATGCGGTGCAGGTGCTGCGCGTCGATCAGGGCCAGGTGCGGCCCGCATGAGCATCGCGGCCCGGCCCGGCGAGGTGCTGCGCTCGTCGCTCGACACCAGCCTGCTGCGCTACCGGCGCAGCTGGGGGCTGTGGCTGCTGCTGCTGATCGCCCCGGTGGGCGCGCGCTTCATGATTTCGGACGAGAGCGGCCAAGGCGTCGTGATCGCGGTCCAGGATCAGCTGCCGGTGCTGACCTCGGCGATGCTTGGTGTGTGGTTGGGCATCGTGGTGACGACGCTGCTGCTGCCGGTGGGGTATATCTATTTGCGCGCCAACACCAACCGCCGCCAGCCCTGGCAGGTGGAGGAGGTGACCGCCGCGCCGCGCGTTGCGATGCTGTTCGGGCGGTTCGCCGCCGATGCTGCGGTGCTGCTCGGCACGCTGGGCACGCTGACGCTGGCGGGCTGGTTCCTCGGCTGGCTGATGGTGAGCGGGCCGTACAGCTTGTGGCAGATCGCCTATCCGCTCTGGCTGATCGCCACCCCGCCGCTGATCATGCTTGCGGCTCTGCGCATCCTGTTCGATGCGCTGCCATGGCTGCGCGGGGCGCTGGGCGATCTCGCCTATTTCTTCCTGTGGATGGCATCGATCGTGATGCCGCTTGTGGGGGCGAACCAGCCTTCGTCCTTCACCTCCAACCTGTTCGACCATCCCGGCTTTGTCCGCCCGCTGGCAGGTCCCGAGCCGGCAGGCGAGATGAACGTCCAGATCGGCGGAGTCGACCCGGCCACCCTGAAGCCCGGCCGCATCGACCTGGACGTGCGCGCCGGGCTGCACGCGCCGGGCTATATCGCCGCGCGGCTGGCCTGGATCGGGATTGCGGTGGCGATGGTGCTGATCGCGGGGCTGATATATCGCCCGCATCGCGTCGGCAGGCGCAAGGCCGGTCAGGGCCGGATCGCCAGGCTGCTGTCCGCAGGGCCACCTCCGGCGGCGCGCGTCGATGCGCCCGCTGCCCGGCTGGCCGGATCGCCCGCGCTGGGGCTGGTGCGCGCCGAATTCCGCCTGGTCGGAGCAGGACGCCTGTTCCTGCTGCTCGCCGCTGCGGTGGCGCTGATGGGGCTGGGCGGGGATTATCGCCATATGGGCAGCCCGGCGGCGCTGCTGCTGCTGATCTTCGGGCTGTGCGCGCATGCCGGGCGCAGCGAGGCACGCGGGCTGCTCAAGCTGGCTGCGACCACCGCCCTGTCGCCGATGATGCGGCGCGCGGCCTTTGTGGTGGCGGGAACCGGCTGGGCGCTGCTGCTGGCGCTGCCCGCTGCGGTCGCGCGCGGATCGGGCGAGCCGCTGGCGCTGGCGGTGACGACCGGCGGAGCTGCTTCGATAGCCGCCATAGTGCTCGCCGCGCTGACCGGATCATCTTTCGCCCCGCGGGTCGTGCTGCTGATCGCCTGGTACGTCTATCTCTCCAGCTGATCAGCGCCAATTCATGGCACCATGCCGCATGGGCTGGACCCTGAACATTCGTCCCGCCTATGACCCACCGCATTGCTGCGGTCATGGCCAGGCATTAGGGTCGCTTCAGCTTATACCCACAGGAGACGGACATGCCCGCGCATGAGATAGATTTCGAGATCAAGGGCCAGGAACTGCAGTTTGTCGAGATCGAGCTCGATCCCGGCGAGAGCGCCGTGGCCGAGGCCGGATCGATGGTGTGGAAGGACCCTTCGATCGAGATGACCACCGTGTTCGGCGACGGCAGCGACGATCAGGGCGGCGGCTTCATGGGCAAGCTGCTGGGAGCGGGCAAGCGGCTGGTGACGGGTGAGAGCCTGTTCACCACCGTGTTCACGCATACCGGCTCGGGCAAGGCGCGCGTTGCCTTTGGCGCGCCGGTGCCGGGATCGATCCTGCCCATCGACCTGTCGCAATATGGCGGCCGGCTGATCTGCCAGAAGGACAGCTTCCTCGCAGCGGCCAAGGGCGTGTCGATCGGCATCCATTTCCAGAAGCGTATCCTCACCGGCCTGTTCGGCGGCGAAGGCTTCATCATGCAGAAGCTGGAAGGCGATGGCATGGTGTTCGCGCAGATGGGGGGCACGATCGTCGAGCGCGAACTGCGCGCCGGCGAGGAACTGCATGTCGACACCGGCTGTATCGCGGCATTTACCGGCAATGTGGATTTTGACCTGGTCTCGGCCGGCGGCATCAAGACCTCGCTGTTCGGCGGAGAGGGGCTGTTCTTCGCGCGGCTGCGCGGACCCGGCCATGTGTGGATCCAGTCGCTGCCCTTTTCGCGCCTGGCAGGCCGGATGCTGGCAGCGGCGGGCAGCCGGGGCGGCCAGACGCGGGGCGAAGGCTCTGCCCTCGGCAGTTTTGGTGATCTGATCAGCGGCAACAACTGACTGCCGGCCCCCGCGCGGCCATCGGGCGGCGCGGGGGCGGCATAATGTCAGAAGGTATAGGTGAGGCCGACGCCGCCAAAGAACTGGTCGGCATCGCCGCGAATGGCGACGATCGGGCTGTCGGCAATATCGCCCTGCAGCCGCGAATAGCTGCCCAGCACGAACGCACCCCAGCCGCCATCGAGCGCGTTACCCGAAAGATCGATGCCGACAAGGGCCGATGTCTGGAGCGACTTGAGGCCACCGCCTGCGCGATAGCGCGGCAGGCCCGATGCGCGGCTGCCAGCTGCATCGATGCTGAAATAGGTATCGGCATAATCACCATCGACGAAATCGGCCGAGGCGGACAGGTTGATCACGCCCTTGGTGCCGAGCAGCCGGTTATAGCTGACCTGCGGCGTCACCAGCGCACCGGAATGCACCCCGGAGACATCGAACAGCGCATCGGTCTGGATGGTGATGCTGTCGAAGCGGTTGAAGATGCGATTGATCTTGATGCCGCCGGTCGCGCCCATTTCCAGCGCGATCGGGAAATCCCCCAGCCGCTTGACCACCGCGTCGCGGATACGGTTGTTCCGCTCCAGTCGAACGCGAACCACGGGCCCGGCAATATACTCCACCTTGGGCAGCACCGGGTCCTTGATCAGGTCGACGAACAGGCCGGGACCGCGCGCACCGAAATTATAGCCCTTGTAGCTGCCCTGGACGACCGGTGCGGGGAAGAAGACATATTGGTCCGACCCCTCATAGCTGGGCACCATGCCCGCGCCGAGGCCCACGGTCATGTAGAAATCCTTGGCGAAAACCGACTGCGCCATGGCGGTGGCGGTGGCGAGCAGACGCAGCTGTTCCGGCGTGGGGCCGGGCTTGGCCGGGGCCTTGTCTTCGCTCTCGGCGGGCTTCGGCGCGGGCGGCTGGTCGGCCACGGCCTGGGCAAAGGCGGGCGTGCCTGCACTCAGAATCAGGGCAAGGCTCGCAAGGGTTCTGGCGATCATCGGGGACATTCCATGGAGGCTGGGGCTCTGCCGGGGCAGGAGCATGTGGGGGGACACCGCGCGACTCGATATAATGCTGCGGTGCAGCAGATCAAGATCGCATATCGCGCCACTGTCACGCGGCGGGCATGCGCCCCTGGACCTGCGCGTCGCTGTCATCCTGCGCTGGACTGCCAAGCGGCGCGCGCCGCAGCGCCAGGGTTGCCAGCGCGATCACCAGCAGCAGCATCGGTGCCATCAGCGACAGCGACCGGGCACCGCTTTCGGGATCACCCAGCCGCACCACCGAATTTTCGGGCATGGTGATCGACACGCCCAGCCCATAGCCGGTGGCGATCCAGGTCAGCGCGAACAGCGTGGTCTGTTCGGCCGGTCGGGTGCGCTCTGCCAGCTCGGGCAGCACAAAGGCTATGGCCAGGCCCAGGATGGTCAGGTCGTAATCATAATTATAGGGGCTGATGAACAGCGATGCGCAGCAGATCGCGGCGGCCAGCCGGTTGCCGCTGGTGCCGCGCCGCCACAGCCATAGCAGTGCAGCGATGGCGCTCAGCGCGCCTGCGGCCTGGATCACCATCGCCATGCCGGGGCCTGCGCCCAGCGTGTGCGCGGTGGCATAAAGCGATGTCATGCGGAACAAAGGGTAATAGCCGTCGCGCAGATAGGTGCCCGATTCCGCGATGCCATCGATAAAGCCCGACCAGACCTCGGGCCCGAGCGCGGCGGTCGCGGCGAGCAGCAGCGTGATCACGGTGAGCGCGGCGATCATCACCGACTGCCAGCGCCGCTCGGCCAGCGTCATCAGCGTGATGCCCACGGCCAGATGCGGCTTGATCACCATCAGCCCCAGCGGCAGCCCCGCTCCGGGCTGGCGGTTCAGAAAGGCGAGCAGGAACATCCCGATCAGCCCCCCGGTCAGGAAGCCGTTCTGCCCCGTGCGCGTCAGCAGCAGCAAGGTCGGCAGCATCAGCATCAGCACCCCCGGCGTGAAGCGGCCTGCGATTCGGTGGACGACATGGAGATAGAAGGCAAAAGTCAGCCCGGTGAACAGCAGAAATCCGACGCCTACCGGGAGGTTGGCGAGCATCGCCACGAACAGCGTGAAGGGCGGCGGATAGGTCCAGGGCATGAACGAGCGCTTGCCGGTAAATTCTTCCTGCGCGGCGAACATGCTCTCCAGCCGATAGGCATCGTCGGCGCGGCCCTCCAGCGCCAGCCGCCCGGCAACATGGAACGCATCGTAATCGGTCAGGATCTTGGTCGCGCCGACCAGCTGCGGCGCCTGGAAGAAGATTGCCGAGACGATCGCCAGCATCGCCAGCACCGCCAGGATCGCTATCGCCAGCCGCGTGCGCGTGAAGGGGCTGTCCGCAAGGGCAGCACGATCGGCACTGGCCGCAGGATCTGTCATGGCCGTCATGAAGAGCGGGTTAGCATGCCGCGCCTTCCATATGGTTAACGTCGCGGTCATTTGTAATTAAATTTACAGTTTGACACGCGGCTTGTTCGCACCTGGCGCAAAACTACAAGAATTTTGCGCTATTTTGCGGTCGTCAGCGCCGGATCGGCGTATCCAACTCTCATGAGGTGTCAATTTGTGACACCGTCTGATTCGCAATGAGGAAAGACGCCATGTCCTATACCGATCAAATCCGCGCAAACGAACAGCTCGTCGGCAGCAAGCAGGGCCGCTGGACCGGCATCAATCCGGAATCGGTGGCGCGCATGCAGCTGCAGAACCGCTTCCGCACAGGCCTCGACATCGCGCGCTATACCGCCAAGATCATGCGCGAAGACATGGCCGCCTATGATGCCGATCCTGCGCAGTACACCCAGTCGCTGGGCTGCTGGCACGGTTTCATCGCGCAGCAGAAGATGATCTCGATCAAGAAGCATTTCGGCACCACCAAGCGCCGCTATCTGTACCTGTCGGGCTGGATGGTCGCCGCGCTGCGCAGCGATTTCGGTCCGCTGCCCGACCAGTCGATGCACGAAAAGACCAGCGTGCCCGCGCTGATCGAAGAGCTCTACACCTTCCTGCGCCAGGCCGATGCCCGCGAGCTTGACCTGCTGTTCAGCGGCATCGACAAGGCGCGCGCCGCAGGCGACACCGCCAAGGAACAGGAACTGCTCGCCCAGGTCGAGAATTTCCAGACGCATGTCGTGCCGATCATCGCCGATATCGATGCCGGCTTCGGCAATGCGGAAGCCACCTATCTGCTCGCCAAGAAGATGATCGAAGCCGGTGCCTGCGCGCTGCAGATCGAAAACCAGGTGTCGGACGAAAAGCAGTGCGGTCACCAGGACGGCAAGGTCACCGTGCCGCACGAGGACTTTCTCGCGAAGATCCGTGCCTGCCGTTATGCATTCCTGGAACTGGGCGTCGAGGATGGCATCATCGTCACGCGCACCGACTCGCTGGGCGCGGGCCTGACCAAGCAGATTGCCGTCAGCCACGAGCCGGGCGACATCGGCGACCAGTATAACAGCTTCCTCGATTGCGAAGAGATCGACCCCGCCACTGCGCGCAACGGCGATGTCATCCTCAACCGCAATGGCAAGCTGCTGCGTCCCAAGCGCCTGCCCAGCAACCTGTTCCAGTTCCGCGAAGGCACTGGCGAGGACCGCTGCGTGCTCGACAGCATCACCAGCTTGCAGAACGGCGCCGACCTACTGTGGATCGAGACCGAAAAGCCGCATGTCGAGCAGATCGCTGGCATGATGGACCGCATCCGCGAAGTCGTTCCCAATGCGAAGCTGGTCTACAATAACTCGCCGTCGTTCAACTGGACGCTCAACTTCCGCCAGCAGGTCTATGACGCGATGGTGTCCGAAGGTCTCGACGTGTCCGAATATGACCGCGCCCAGCTGATGGACGCCAAGTATGACGACACCGAGCTGGGCATTGCCGCCGACAAGCGCATCCGCACCTTCCAGGCGGATGGATCGCGCCGCGCCGGCATTTTCCACCACCTCATCACGCTGCCGACCTATCACACCGCCGCGCTGTCGACCGACAATCTGGCGAAGGAATATTTTGGAGAAGCGGGCATGCTGGGCTATGTATTGGGCGTCCAGCGGCAGGAGATCCGTCAGGGAATCGCATGCGTGAAGCACCAGAACATGTCTGGAAGCGACATCGGCGATGCTCACAAGGAATATTTCGCTGGCGAGGCGGCGCTGAAGGCCGGCGGCGTCAACAACACGATGAACCAGTTCGGTTGAACGGACGGTTCCTTGTGATCGGTAGTGCGTTAAAATAATGTCTGACCGATAAAGTTTTCCTGGGGAGGAAAAAGGTTTACCCGCCGGTGGCAACATCGGCGGGTTTCCTTTTGGGGGCTATGTTTACTTCGTGATATCCTGCGCACCGACTCAGGCGACAGGAGCGGACATGGGCAAGATCATCGGCCTTGGCGGTCTTTTCTTCAAATCACCCGACCCAGATGGCTTGCGCGCATGGTATGCCCGCGTGCTGGGCCTTACCTTCGATGACTGGGGCGGGCTGGTGTTTCTGCCGCAGGACGCCGCGAATCACCCCGGCGCGGGCACGGTGTTCTCGCCCTTTGCAGCAAGCACCGAATATTTCGCGCCATCGACCAAGGAGTTCATGTTCAACCTGATGGTGGACGATCTGGAGGCGGTGCTGGCGCGCTGCGCGGCCGAAGGGGTGGAGCCGGTCAAGACCTTCCCCGCCGAGGCCAATGGCCTGTTCGCGCACATCATGGACCCGGAAGGGCGCAAGATCGAACTGTGGCAACCCAAGCCGATGGGCTGACGCGCGTATCTGGATCGCATGGTCGGGCGTAGCTGCCATCAGACCGTTGACAATCGCCGGTGGCCAGGGTCGTTTCCGGCGCGAAGCGATCCTTATCCGTCCTCAGCCAGAAAGCCGATACATGCTCCGCTATGCCGCCGCCTATCTGTTCACCGGGCTTGCCTTTGCGCTGATCGACAGCGTCTGGCTCAAGACCATGGCCCCGCGCCTCTATCAGCCGCTGCTGGGCGATCTGCTCGCCCCGTCCTTCCGCCTCGCGCCTGCAGTGGTGTTCTACCTGCTGTATATCGCGGGCATCCAGATTTTCGCCGTGGTCCCCGCTCTGGCCGACGGCCGCTGGCAGACCGCCCTGGTCAAGGGCGCGCTGCTCGGCTTTTTCTGCTACATGACCTATGACCTTACCAACCAGGCGACGCTGGCGACTTGGAGCACCAAGATCACCGTGCTCGACATCATCTGGGGCACGTTCCTGACCGGATCGTCGGCGCTGGTCGGCTTTGCGGTGACGCGGGCGGTGTTCAAGTAAACGTTCAAACCCGCTCTCTGCCTTCGCGAAGGTGGCGCATGGCGTCAGGCGGGTTGCACGCTTTCGGGCAGCTGCCAGTCGATCGGGTCCAGCCCCTGGTCTTGCAGGAACGCATTGGCCTGGCTGAAATGGCCGCAGCCCAGAAAACCGCGATGCGCCGATAGCGGCGAGGGGTGCGGGGCCTTCAGCACCAGATGCCGCCCGCCACGATCGATGCTGTCGACGCCTGCTGCCTTTTTCTGGGCATGGGCACCCCAGAGCAGGAACACCACCGGGTGCGGCAGCGCGTTGACCTGCGCGATGACCGCATCGGTAAACCGCTCCCAGCCATGCCCCTGATGCGATCCGGCATCGCCCATTTCCACCGTCAGCACCGCGTTGAGCAGCAGCACGCCCTGGCGCGCCCAGGGCTCCAGAAAACCGTGGCGCGGCGGGGTCAGCCCCAGGTCGCGCTGCAATTCCTTGTAGATATTGACCAGCGAGGGCGGCACCGGCACCCCGGGCCGCACGCTGAAGCACAGGCCGTGGGCCTGGCCGGGGCCATGATAGGGGTCCTGGCCCAGGATCACCACGCGCACCTGGTCCGGCGGGGTGAGGTCGAGTGCGCGGAACCAGTGGCTTCCGGGCGGAAAGATGCGCTTGCCCGCCGCCTTGCGCTCCAGCAGGAATTGCTTGAGTTCGGCCATATAGGGCGCGGCAAATTCACCGGCCAGCGCCGCGCGCCATTGCGGATCGAGCTGGATGGCGGCTTGCGGCGAGTCAGGCTGTTCCATGCGCGCGACCATGGCGCTGGCCGGTCCAAAGCGTCAACCCAAGGGTTTTCGCCTCGGACCCATTTGATGATACACAGGCATCATGCCGCGCGAATCGCGACGCATTAGCGGGAGATCTCTGCATGCCGCTCACCCACGCCAAACCTGTCACCTTCATCAACACCGCGAATCGCCGGGTGGCCGAAGCCTTTTACCGCGATACGCTCCAGCTGCCCTTTGTTGCCGATGACGGCTTTGCCGCCGTGTTCGATCTGGGCGGGGCCGTGCTGCGGGTCACCGAGCTGGAGGGCTATGCTGCCGCGCCGCACCCGGCGCTGGGCTGGTCGGTCGAGGATATCGAGCAGACCATGGAGCATCTGGCCAGCCGCGGCGTCGCACCCAAATTCTATGAAGGCTTCGGTCAGGACGCGCTGGGTATCTGGACCGCGCCCGACGGGGTGGCAAAGGTCGCCTGGTTTCAGGACCCGGACGGCAATCTGCTGAGCCTCACCCAGAGCAACTGAGCCGCCTCAGAGCGACTGCACCAGATGCCCGCCATCGACCGTCAGGATGCTGCCGGTCATGAAGCGGCTGGCATCGGAGGCGAGCAGCAGCAGCGGGCCATCCAGATCGGGCAGTTCGCCATAGCGGCGCATCGCGATGCGCTTGCGCAGGGGTTCGCCTGCCTCGCCAGAGAGCTGGTCGCGGTTGATGTCGGTCAGGAAATAGCCAGGCGCGAGCGCGTTGACGCGGATGTTGAACCGCGCCAGCTCCATCGCCAGCTGCTTCGTCATGTGCAGCACGCCCGCCTTGGACACGGCATAGGGGCCGGTTCCAGCAGCGGGCTGAAAGCCGGTGATCGACGCGGTGTTGATGATGTTGCCGCCGCCGCGCTCGCGCATGCCGCGCGCCGCCTCGGTCGCGACATTCCACGCGCCTTTCAGGTTGATGCCCATCACGAAGTCGTAATCGTCCTCGGTCTGGTCGAGCGCGCGCCTGGTCACCGCGACCCCGGCATTGTTGATACAGGTGTGGATCGCCCCTGCGGCCGCCATGCCCTCGCGCACCGAGGCGAGCTCTGCGACATCCATCCGGATCGCCTCGGCGCTGCCGCCAGCAGAGCGGATTTCCTCGACCAGCGCCTCCAACGCGGGCAGGCGGCGCGCGGTGACGATCACATGCGCGCCGCTCTTCGCCAGCAGCCGCGCGAAATGCGCGCCAAAGCCTTCGCTCGATGCGCCGGTGACCAGGATGCGCTGGCCGGTCAGATCTGCGCTCAGGCTCATGCGGCGGCTCCTTCGGTCGCGTGCTTGTGGTCGCGCTTGATCTTCTTCGCGAGCGACCATTTGTGCACTTCGGTCGGGCCGTCATAGATGCGGAAGGCGCGGATTTCACGGAACACCTGCTCGACGATCGTGTCGCCGCTGACGCCCTTGCCGCCCATCACCTGCACGCAACGATCGGCGACGCGCATAAGCGCCTCTGACACCGCAACCTTGGCCATCGAGCTTTCGGCCGTGCCGAGCTCGCCGGTGTCGAGCACGCCCGCGCACCAGGCGATCATCAGCTCGGCCTGTTTCAGGTCGATCAGGTTCTCCGCCAGCATGAAGCCGACGCCCTCGTGATCGACCAGGGGCTTGCCGAACGCATGACGGCGGCAGGCATAATCGCTCGCGATCTCGTGCGCGCGGGTCGCCGCGCCAAACCAGCGCATGCAGTGCGACAGCCGGGCAGGGGAGAGGCGCACCTGCGCGTATTTGAAGCCCTCGCCGCTATTGCCCAGCATCTGGTCGGCGGGGACGCGCAGGTTTTCGATGGCGACAATGGCATGGCCGCCGGGCATCGAGCTGTCGATGGTGTCCATCACCCGCTCGATGCGAATCGCAGGGTCGGGCAGATCGACCAGGAACATGCACGCGCCGTCCTCTGACTTGGCCATGACGATGCCGACCTTCGCGCCTTCTGCGCCGGTGATGAACGCCTTGCGCCCGTTGATCACCCAATGGTTGCCGTCGAGCTTCGCGGTCGTCTGCATCATCGACGGGTCGGAGCCCGCGCCGCCTTCGTCGGCCGGTTCGGTCATGAAGAATGCCGAGCGCGAATCGCCCGAAACGAGCTGGTTCAGGAACCGCGCCTTCTGCTCCGGGCTCCCGACCTTGCCCAGCAGGTACATATTGCCCTCGTCGGGCGCGGCGGTGTTGACGGCGACCGGGCCGAGCGGCGACAGGCCCGATTTCTGCAGCACGATCGCGGTCTGCGCCTGAGTCAGGTGGCGACCATCGGGCAGGATATGCGGCGTCATCACACCAGCTTCGCGGGCAAGCGCGCGCATCTCCAGCACCAGCTCTTCGGACGGTCCATGCGGGCCGCAGCGAGGGTCCTGCTCATAGGGCGCGATCACTTCGCGGACGAACCGCTCAACCTTCGCGGCAATGGCATCGACTTCGGCGGCGGACAGGTGGGACATGAAAAAAGGCTCCCGCAACGTTCATGGAATCGCCCAAGCCGGGTAAACGAGCTGACAGTTTAATCAACTGATTAAAGTGGGGGAGGGGGCGGATTTCCTGTCTTCCCCTTACCCTTTTTCCCGCGAAGACTGGAATCCAGAGATAGGGGCGATCGGCCAGCGCTCCGGATGCCGGCTTTCTCTGAAACGCGCCAGCTCCGCCCGGCTCGGCAGCAGCGTCATCAGCTTCTGTTACGGCTTTCCGACAATGAGCCTCAATGGCCCATCGAAATATGGCTGCAGACGGAAATGCCCATATTTCCTGTCCCAGTCACCGCTTGCCAGATCTTCCGCCAGGGACTGAGTAAAGCGATCAATGGCTGCCTGTGGTACGAGGCTCCAGCTTGAACACGCCAGCCGCGCCTGCGGGTCCAGAAACATCTCTGGTCGGCCATAATAGGCTTCGTTGAAGCCATCTGCACAGTTGAGAGGTATCGGGACGGGCTCGATGGCCACAGAGCCCCCCAGCGCGCGCGTTATCCGATCGATCGCGGGAAAACGCCTGGCCTCTGTTTCGCGAACCTCGGGAATATAGTCGCTCAGCCAGTAATCCATCATCAGCGCCGGGTCGCAGACCAGCAGAACGACCGAGCCGCGCGTGACCCTTCGTATCTCTGCCAGGCCTGCTTCCAGATCGGACCATTGATGGATGGTGACGGTCGCCATCGAAGCGTCATAGCTCTTGTCCGTGAACGGCAAATCTTCGGCAACGGCATCAATCGCCACGGCAAGATGGGCAGGGCGCTGCGCGCGCATCGACGCTGAGGGTTCCACAGCGGTCACGATACAATCGTCCGGTTCGTAAGAGCCTGCGCCTGCGCCAACGTTCAGGACGCTTGTCGCATCGCCAAGGGCCCGGCGTATTTGTGCGGCAATGAACGGATCGGGCTTCCGGTAGTGGACATAGCTACGACCGATCACTCCGTAATCCACATCACCGGCGCTGCCATCGGACTTGCGCAGCATGTCGGGGCTCTCCTTTGCCACAAGTGATCCTGCCAGGTCTGATGATGGAATTCCCGTCCGGTGCGAGGCGGGACTTCGTCAACAAAAAACCCCGCCGCGCCAAAAGGCACAGGCGGGGTTTCATGTCTCTTGTCCCGGCCCTTGTAGGCCGAGCACCGGATCAATCGTGGTGCGCGACCAGATTGACGGCGCTGTGCTTGCCGCGGCGGTCGACTTCGAGGTCGAACTCCAGACGGTCGCCCTGGTTCAGGCCTGCCATGCCGGCACGCTCGACCGCGCTGATGTGCACGAATGCATCGGGCTGGCCGTCATCACGGGTGATGAAACCGAAGCCCTTCATCGAGTTGAAGAACTTGACCGTTCCGGTCGCACGCTCACCGGTGAGTTCGCGCCGCGGTGCTTCGCCACGGGGAGCACGCTCGCCACGGTCACCGCCGCCGCCCGAACCTTCGGTCACCGGGATCAGCTCGCCATCGACCTTGAGGTCGCTGGCCGAAACCTTGCCGCCACGATCGACGAGAGTGAATTCCAGGCCCTGGCCTTCGGCGAGGTTGGAAAGGCCGGCACGCTCGACCGCGCTGATGTGCACGAACACATCGTCGCCGCCATCTTCGCGCTGGATGAAGCCAAAGCCCTTCTGAGCGTTGAAGAACTTCACCTTGCCCTTGGCTTCGCCGACCACCTGGGTGGGCATGCCGCCAAAGCCGCGACCACCGCCGCCGCCACCACCGCCGCGCGGGGCACCGCCGAAGCCGCCACCACCGCCGCCGCCGCCGAAGCCGCCACGGTCACCGCCGCCAAATCCGCCGCGATCACCGCCGCCGAAACCACCACGGTCACCATAAGCAGGCGGAGGCGAAAAAGCGTCGAAATCATCCTCGCCAAATCTGTCGCGTTTGTCCCGGCCTCTGCCGCCGCGCCGACCCCTGTCAAAACTCATGCCGAACTATTCACTTTCAATGTCGTCCTGGATCATTTGCTCAAGAACAGGGCGGACGTGAACCCCATCGCTCAACTTCAGGCTGGTATCCGGGTCAATGGCTTTGGCACCTTGCCAGCCGCCTCGCATACCTTGCAAAACTTAAAACACCCCAACCCAATTCAATGAAAGCATCCGGTTAATCGACGCAGCCGTCGGCCCCCACTGACCAAATTTCTGTGGAAGACCGCAATTCAGACCTTGCGCATCGGGATACACCCGCGAAAGGCGCGCACTTCCAAGTGATTCTCTTAAACCAAATTCCAATGCTTGGCGAACGATAAATGGCGCTGGCCATGGCTTTGCCGCATGGCTGGCGCGGCCTGGCAACACTGGTGGGCATGCATTGCCCGGCCGACTTGTTACAGCCCACCGCAAAATCGGCGGGATGCGCGCGCGCCAGCCCTTGCCAGACCCCGATGGCTGCGGCAATTGGGGGCGATGGACAGCATCATCCCGCTTTTGAGCGACCCAGCCGCCTGGGCCGCGCTTGTCACCCTGGTCATCCTGGAAGTCGTGCTGGGCATCGACAACCTGATCTTCATCTCCATCCTGTCGAACAAGCTGCCTGCGCATCAGCAGCAGACTGCGCGCCGCGTCGGCATCGGCCTGGCGCTGGTGATGCGGCTGGCGCTGCTGTCGATGATCGCCTTCATCGTCTCGCTGACCACGCCGGTGTTCGATCTGGGCATTACCGGCGCGCCCGGCCAGCATGGCGAACCGACGTTCGAGACGCAGTTTTCCTGGCGCGATCTCATCCTGATTGCAGGCGGGCTGTTCCTCGTGTGGAAGGCCACCAAGGAAATCCATCACAGCGTCGATGACGAGCCTTCGGGCGAGGCGCTCGACAAGAAGGGCAAGGCTGCGATCGGCTTCGGAGCGGCCATCGTCCAGATCATCGCGCTCGACATGGTCTTTTCGATCGATTCGATCCTGACCGCGGTCGGCATGACCGACGAGGTGCCGATCATGATGGCCGCGGTGATCATCACCGTGGGCGTGATGCTCGTTGCTGCCGATCCGCTGGCCAATTTCATCAACCGTAACCCGACCGTGGTGATGCTGGCGCTGGGCTTCCTGTTGATGATCGGCGCGGTGCTGATCGCCGACGGCTTCGGCGTCCATGTGCCCAAGGGTTATATCTATGCCGCCATGGCATTTTCTGCGATGGTCGAGGCTCTGAACATCTGGGCCCGCAACGGGCGGGAAAAGCGACGCGGCGCATCGCCGACCAGCAATGACGGCGAGACAGCATGAGCGTATATTTTCACGAAGACGACCTGCCGGCAGACGTGCTGGCCCCCGGGCCCGTGGCGGTGGATACCGAAACCATGGGGCTGATCACGCCGCGCGATCGGCTTTGCCTGGTGCAGATTTCCGACGGCCGCGGCGACGAGCACCTGGTGCGCTTCATGCCCGGCAGCGATTATGCCGCGCCCAACCTGCGTGCGGTGCTGGCCGATCCCGAGCGGCTGAAGCTCTATCATTTCGCCCGTTTCGATCTGGCGGCGATCAAGCATTATCTGGGCGTGATGGCCGCGCCGGTGTTCTGCACCAAGATCGCCTCGCGCCTGATCCGCACCTATACCGACCGGCATGGCCTGAAGGAGCTGGTGCGCGAGGTGCTGGGCAAGGAGTTGAGCAAGGTGCAGCAGTCGAGCGACTGGGGCGCGCCCGAGATCAACGATGCCCAGCGCGACTATGCCGCCAGCGACGTGCGTTTCCTGCACGCGCTGCACAAGGCGATGGACGCGCGGCTGGTCCGCGAAGGGCGGCGCGAGCTTGCCCAGGCCTGTTTCGATTTTCTCCCCGCGCGCGCCGAGCTCGATCTCGCCGGTTGGCCCGAAATTGATATTTTCGCCCACGCCTGATAGGGCGCGTCGCTCAAACCAGGCCCGTTCATCGCGGGTTCGCAACCGACAGGTTTAATCGCGACATGACCCAGCGCGCCGATCAGATGCGTAACCGCCGTCAGCTGTTCGCCGCGCCCGGCAGCAGCCATGACAAGATGGTGCGCTTTCTGGGCATGTTCCTGCCTGCCGCGATCGGCGTGCTGGTGGCGTTCCTCGCGCTGGCACCGCTGCTGCGCAACACCGAAGTCAGCTTCCTGCTCGACAAGAACCAGGTCGATATCGCGCGCGAACGCATGCGCGTGACCCAGGCGCTGTATCGCGGCCAGGACAGCGAAGGGCGGCCGTTCTCGCTCGAGGCAGGCTCCGCCGTGCAGAAAAGCTCGCGCAATCCGGTGGTGGAAATGAACGATCTCGCCGCGCGTATCCTGCTCAAGGATGGGCCCGGCGTGCTCGAGGCGGGGCGCGGCAACTATAACATGGATAGCGAGCAGGTCTCGATCATCGGCCCGGTCCAGTTCAGCAGCGCCAATGGCTATCGCATGGTGACGCGCGATGTCGATATCGATCTGCCCAAGCGCAGCATGGTCAGCCGCGGCGAAGTCACCGGACGCTTGCCGACTGGCACTTTCCGCGCCGACCGGCTAAGGGCCAACCTGGCCGAGCGCACGGTAACGCTGGAAGGTCGGGCGCGGCTGCGCATGACCCAGGGCGGTATGCCGTGACGGGCTTCAGGATGACAGGATTCAGCATGCGGTTTTCGGGCAAGGTTTCAGGTATGGCGCAGCGCGCCCTGCTGGCAGCATCGGCAGGTGGCGTGGTGCTGGCTGGCCTGATGCTGGCTCCGGCCAGCGTCACCGCGCAGTCGCTGATGAACCATAACAGCAATGCGCCCGTCGATTATGCTGCCGACCGCATTGAGCTGCAGGATCGCGCCAACCGCGTGCTGCTTTCGGGCAATGTCGATATCACCCAGGCGGGCCTGCGGCTGCAGGCTGCGCGCATGACCGTGGCCTATCGCAATGCGGGTGGCATCGAGATCGAGCGGATCGATGCCAATGGCGGCGTCGTCGTCACCAAGGGCGAGGAACGTGCCAGCGGCAATGTCGGCATCTATGATTTCAACCGGCGCATCATCACGCTGATCGGCAATGTCGCGCTGCGCCAGGGCGGCAACACGCTCAATGGCGGGCGGATGGTGATCGATCTGACCACGGGCCGCTCGACGGTCGATGGCCGTTCTGCCGGCGGCGCGCCGGGCCAGACGGGCAGCGCCGGCGGCCGCGTATCGGGAACCTTCTCGGTGCCCAAGCGGGATTGAGCTTTCTTTCCAGATCCTCCCCGAGCCAGGTTGGAAGCGGACGACATGGTTTCCGCCAGTCCATGCATAAATCCTGCCAACACGCGAATATCGCCGGTTTTCATCGCCTTGTTCCATGCTATGGGAAAGGCAAGGCAGAAGCGGCGGCGCGGGTCGCGGGCTAGGTTTGCAGGAAGTCAGAATGAACGATGTTGCCCCCCAGGGCCTGCTCAGCGGTACCGCAGCCGATCCGTCGACGTCGCGCGACGGCCTGAATGTCGTCTCGATCGCCAAGAGCTATGACAAGAAGGTCGTGCTGTCCGACGTCTCGCTGCAGGTCGCCAAGGGTGAGGTGCTGGGCCTGCTCGGCCCCAATGGCGCGGGCAAGACCACCTGCTTCTATTCGATCATGGGGTTGGTAAAGCCCAATTCGGGCCGCATCATGCTCGATGGCGTCGATATCACGCCGCTGCCGATGTACCGCCGCGCGATCCTGGGTCTGGGCTATCTGCCGCAGGAAACCTCGATCTTTCGCGGCATGTCGGTCGAACAGAATATCAGCGCGGTGCTCGAACTGGTCGAACCCGACGTGACCGCGCGGGCTGAGCGGCTGGAAACGCTGCTCGACGAATTCGGCCTGACCCGGCTGCGCGCTTCGCCAGCGATGGCGCTGTCGGGCGGCGAGCGTCGGCGCTGCGAGATCGCCCGCGCGCTGGCCGCCAGCCCCTCGATCATCCTGCTTGACGAGCCGTTCGCGGGGATCGATCCGCTGTCGATCGCCGACATTCGCGATCTCATCAAGCAGCTCAAGTCGCGCGGCATCGGCGTGCTGATCACCGATCACAATGTCCGCGAGACGCTCGATATCGTCGACCGCGCCTGCATCATCTATGATGGCAAGGTGCTGTTCGCCGGAACGCCCGAGGCTCTGGTTGCCGACGAGAATGTCCGCAGGCTGTATCTGGGCGAGGGCTTTGCGCTGTGATGCACGGCGAACGGGCGATGAGGGGCTGATCTGATGGCGCTGGGGCCGCGCCTTGATCTGAGACAGAGCCAGTCGCTGGTGATGACGCCGCAGCTGCAGCAGGCGATCCGGCTGCTTGCGCTGTCGAATATCGAGATCGAGGCGTTTATCGGCGAAGAGCTGGAGCGCAATCCGCTGCTCGAACTGGGCGGCGAGGATGGCGGTGGCGATATCCAGCTGGGCGGGGTCGATGCGGTGTTCGATGCTCCTGCTGCGCCCCCTTCCGATGGCGACCCTGCGGGCAGCGACGAGCTGATTGGCGCCGGCATGGGAGAGGTGGACCGCCCGCTCGACATCGACCTCAATGGCGAGGTGTTTCATCACGACAGCGCCAGCGACTGCCCCGAGCGCGTGGCGGGTGAAGGTTCAGGCGGGCTCGATGGCGCGCTTTCGCTCAATGACATTGCCACCGGCGGCGGCGCGGACAGCGACGGCTGGGAGGATTCGCTCGAATATGACCTGTCGCTGCGCGAGCATCTGCATGCCCAGGCGGGCATCGTGCTGTCCGGCGTGCAGCTGTTCATCGGCCGCCATCTGATCGAGCTGATCGACGAAAACGGCTATCTGCGCGGTGATCTGTTGCAGGTCTCGCACCAGCTTGGTGTGCCGCTGGCCGAGGTCGAATCGGCGCTGGCGGCGGTCCAGACGCTCGAGCCCACCGGCGTCGGCGCGCGCGATCTGGCCGAATGCCTCGCGCTCCAGGCGAGGGAGGCGGACCGCTATGATCCGTGCATGGCGCGGCTGATCGACAATCTGGAGCTGCTGGCGCGCGGTGCGTTGCCCCAGCTCAAGCGCATCTGCCGGGTCGATGACGAAGATCTCGCCGACATGATCGCGGAACTGCGCCAATACGACCCCAAGCCCGGCAGCCGCTTCGGCGGATCAAGCATCGAGGCAGTGGTGCCCGACCTGTTCGTGGTCGAGCGCGAAGGCAAATGGATGATCGAGATCAACAGCGCGACGCTGCCGCGGCTGCTGGTCAACCGTTCCTATGCCGTCTCGCTCACCGGGGGCCGCCACGATGCCAAGTCCAAGGCCTGGCTCAGCGAATGCCTGGCCGAGGCAAACTGGCTGGTAAAGGCGCTCGACCAGCGTCAGCGCACGATCATCAAGGTCGCGAGCGAGATCGTGAAGCAGCAGGAAGGTTTTTTCCGCAACGGTGTCACGCACCTGCGCCCATTGACGCTGCGCAGCGTCGCCGACGCCATCGAGATGCACGAATCGACCGTCAGCCGCGTCACCAGCCACAAATATTTGAGCTGCGCGCGCGGGCTGTTCGAGCTCAAATATTTCTTCACCAGCGCGATCCAGGCGACCGATGGCGGCGATGCTGTGTCCGCCTCTGCGGTGAAAAGCCATATCAAGGCGCTGATCGACGAGGAGGATGCCAAGAACATCCTGTCCGACGATCAGCTGGTCGACATGCTCAAGGAGCGCGGTTTCGACATCGCCCGGCGCACCGTCGCCAAATATCGGGAGGCACTGGGGCTCGGGTCTTCGGTGCAGCGCCGCCGCCAGAAGAAGCTGCAAGGCGCGCGCTGATCTCCCCTCCCGCTCGCAGGAGGGGAAGCGGCATTACTGCAGCGTCACCTGGGGATCATCGCTGTCGCGGCGGCCGAAGAACTGCATCAGCTGCACCAGCAGATCGGCGCGGACCTTGAGGCCTTCGGCTTCGAGCAAAGCCTGTTTCGCGGCCGCATCGAACGGCGCGATCTGGGCGATGCCGTTGACCAGCGAACGGTCATCGAGCCGCGCGACCGAATCCCAGTCGACGCTATAGCCCTGCGCATTGGCAAAGCGTTGCGATTCGCGCTCCAGGCTCGCCCGCTCGACGCTGGACAGCGCCTGGTCGATCTCGTTTTCCTCGATCAGCTCGGCCTCGATCTGGCGAAATGGCGTGGTCACGTCCAGTTCGCGCATCACGCGGAAACGAGCAAAGCCTTCGAGCACCAGATTGTAGCGGCCATCCTCCAGGGCTTCGACATCGATGATGCGGCCGACACAGCCCATGTCGAACAGCGGCGGCGGTTCGCCCGCACCGCGCGGCTGGATCATGCCGATCTGCCGGTCACGCGCCATGGCGTCGCTGACCAGCGCGCGATAACGCGGTTCGAAAATGTGCAGCGGCACCTGCAGTCCCGGAAACAGGATCACGCCGGTCAGCGGAAAAATGGATATGCGCTGTGCGACCATCGCGGCCATCGTCCTCAGCCGAACAACGCGGCGGAAAGCTTGCGCCGCGTCGCCGAAACCCAGGGGTCTTCCAGGCCCACCGCCTCGAAAATCTGCAGCAGCCGGGCCCGTGCCGCGCCCTCGTTCCAATCCTTGTCGGCGCGCACGATGGCGAGCAGATGGTCCGCTGCCTCGTCGCGCGATCCGGCGGCGAACAGCGCCACGGCCAGGTCATAGCGCGCGGCATGGTCGTCCGGGGCCGATTCGACGGCGGCCCGCAATCCGGCAATCTCGCTGTCATCGGCCTTGTCGGCGACCAGCGCCAGCGCGGCCTTGGCGCGTTCCAGCGCGGGGTCGGCCACGATCTCGGGGGGCAGGTCATCGAGCAGCGCCTGCGCTTCGGCCACCTTGTCAGCGGCGGCCAACGCTCGCACCAGCCCGGCAATCGCGGGCACGCTATCGGGCACCATATCGAGTATCTGCGCGAAAATGCCTGCCGCGCGCTCGCCATCGCCCTCGGCCAGCACCTCTTCGCCCATAGCGATCAACGGCGCGATATCGGGGCCCTGCGCCGCGTCATCGCCCGCCTGGATCGGCAGCTTGGCGAGCAGCTGGTCCAAAATGCCGGCCAGCTGCGATTCGGTGCGCGCGTTGGTGAGGTTGGCGACCGGCTGGCCCTGGAACATCGCGTAGACGGTGGGAATCGACTGGATCTGGAACTGCGCGGCGATGAAGCGTTCCTCATCGACATTGACCTTCACCAGCACCACGCCCTTGTCGGCATAGGTTTCGGCGATCTTTTCCAGCACCGGCGTCAGCGCCTTGCACGGCCCGCACCATTCCGCCCAGAAATCGAGGATGACGAGCTTGGTCATCGACGGTTCGACCACCTTGCTGCGAAATGCCTCGACCGCCTTGTGCTCTTCGGTCGTCAAACCCATGCTTGCCAAGTTCAATGCTCCTGTCGCGGTGCGCGCCATGGCGGGGTTCCGCCCGGCTGTGCGGGATGTTGCCTCCCGTTTCGCACGCCCTTATCCGAAACCCCAAGATGGTGCGCAAGCCGCATATGCCAAGGCCCGAACAATGATTCCGCACGAATCGCAAATAGGGGCTTGCCGGACCCAAAAGCCGATGCTAACTGCGCGCCTCACCCGCTGGACCGACACACTGGACCAGCCGCCGAGCGGGCGTAGCTCAGGGGTAGAGCACAACCTTGCCAAGGTTGGGGTCGAGGGTTCGAATCCCTTCGCCCGCTCCAGTTTTTCCGATATTTAGCAGCGATAGTGCATCAGGCTTCGGCCTGATCGCGATCGTGCGCGCGCAAAATAGAGGGGCGCTTATGGCCCCTCTTTCCCCAGGCGCGAAATCGGTCGCGCGGTACGGGGCGGCGTCAGTAGCTGCCGGTGGTCGATCCCAGGCCCTGCATCGCGCTGCTGCCCGACGCGATCCGGCTGTGCGCCTGTTCGATCACGCGGAGCGTTTTGCACCTGGTAAAGGCCAGATCCTCCAGCTCCTTTTCGGACATGGACTGCGCCATCTGCTTCGACGCGCCCTTGAGGCTCTTCTTGGGCGCATCCCCGCGCTTGGCCGCCAACGCAGCCCCCGCCGCCTTCTGCTGCGCCTTGGATTTTGCGGGCATGGTACGTTGCTCCTCGATGGACGAGGGACGATGCGCCGGGATGGGGTGGGGGGGCGTCAATTGCTTCACCACATAAGTGCAATATGAGCTTGGGGTAGCGCCGAGGGATTGGCAAGGGTATTTTCTGGCAATTCCGTGATAGTTCTTCGTACATTCATTGTTCTTTACCTGTGCCAAGCATGCTCGTTCGTGTATGCTTCAGAGGTTAGGGGGCGGTATGACAATAACTAAACGATGGGCGGGCAGGACTTGGGGCACAAATATCGGCAACTTGTTCGTTGTGCTTGATGGCGATGATGCCGCGCTTTCTGGCGTACTTCGCATTAACGAACAAGGTGTGGGCGTTGCCATTTACAACGTCGTTGGGGCTTTTACAGCACCTGTCCTTAAATTAGCCGGGACACCAGCAGCCGATGTGGAAGATGTTGAGCTCGGCAATTTCGAGGCCCTTGGCACCATGAATGCGAAGGGCGAAATTCATGGCGACTGGGAAACGACCATCGGGACTGCAGGCACGTTCATCCTCTTTCCTCATACAGGAGGAGAGCAGCCGGATGATGTTCAGCGAGCAGAGCAATTCCATATCGCAAGGCATAATTTCGGCGCCATTGAAATTGAGCGCGAGCAAATCACAGAAATTGCTGATAGCATCAGGCGGGAGTTCCCTAGCGTTGTTGTAACGGTGGTCGCAGGCACAGAGCAAGCTCGATATCTGGAGGATTTTAAGCAACTCCAATTTGCGGTCGATCGGGCGGAATTCATCAAAATATTTGCACAAAAGCCTGACGGGTCAGGTTCCAATCAGGTGGTCGCAATCGAGTTTGGGCCTCAGATGAACACGGCCACGACCCAAGGCGCGAATGAGGCGTGGGTGCTTGGGCAGCTTGAAACTCTGAAGCGCGATCTTAAGCGCTACGAGCGCACCTACGTTACGAATTTCAAAAGGTGGGGCATAGGCATCAATCAAGTGATGTTGCTGGCTACAATCGTGTTCCTACCTAGCCTTCGCGACCTTTTTGATCGCGTCATCCTCATGGGTATCGTACTTTCACTCATTTTGGGGGTGAATTGGCTGCACTCTCGCTATGTGCCATTTGCAGCCATCCATCTGCGAAAAAAGAAGATAGGCTGGTTGGGTAAAGTATGGCCTCGGGTGGCTTCGTGGGGGATCGGAATTATGGCAGCAATCATTGGAACGTTGGCCGCAGCCTATCTGCAAGGCGCATTAGAAATTCCCGGTCCCCCAGCACCTCCGCCTGCTGGTGAACCAACGCTATCAAAAGCAAGTGAATAGGGTTTGGATCTCAGCAATACGCCACCAGAAAGCTATCCTCCCCTCACTCCCGCCTTAACAACCACCCCATGATCTCCGGCAACCGCGCGGCCCAAGCGTTTTCCTCGTGTTCGGCGCCCTCGTACACCCGGCTTTCCCAGTCCTGGCCCTTTTGCCAACCCGAGGCAGCGATGCGGGCGTCGACGGCCTGCTGATAAGGCGCGTAAAAGGCGTCGAGCGTGGCGGTGCCGTGGTCGAGCCAGAGGCGGCGGTCGTCGGGTGGGCCCAGCTTCTCGGCGAACCAGCGGTCCCATAGCCGGATCAGTTCGGGATCGCCGCCCTCCACCGCGCGCGGATCGATGGCGGGCCAGTGCGTGCTGATGCACGCGGCGCGGCCGAAAATGTCAGGGCGATTGAGGAAGGCGTAGCAGCTCATCAGCCCGCCCATGCTCGATCCCATGATCGCGGTATCGTCGCGCCCGGTGCGGGTGCGGAAGTTCGCATCCACCCAGGTCTTGAGCGGCCCTGCGATCCATTCGAGATAGACGTGCGAGAGGATCGGGCCACCCGCCGCCGCGTCCATCCGCGCGCGCAAGCTGGGTGACGCGGCGTCGTGAATGTTGCGCGGCAGATACTGGCGGAAGCGGTCCGCGCCGGGGGCCCAGATGCCGATGATGATATGCGGCTCGACCGCGCCGCTGGCCGAGGCCCGCAGCATCGCCTTGTCCGCCGCCCAGATCTTGTCGAAATTGGAAAAGCGCCGGTCGAACAGATTGTGCCCGTCGTGCATGTACAGCACCGGATAGCGCCGCACCCCGGCATCATAGCCCGGCGGCAGCCAGATGGTGAGGCGCTGGTCGGGCAGGCCGGCGGCCGCGATCCGCTCGTACTGCAGCAGCCGTCCCGCATCCTCTGCCCGCAGCGCGGGGGCGAGCGCGAGCGCCAGCAGCGCCAGCGCGAGCCGGATCAGGCTCACCGGTCCAGCCGCTCCAGCCGCAGCGCAAAGCCGCCACCCGGTGCCATGCGGATCGTGAGCGTGTCGCCGGCACCAACCGGTTTCTGCTCGATGACGATCTCGTGCCGCGCGTCGGTGCGGTAATCGGCCTTGTCGCCATCGCGCCAGATATGCGCGCGCCAGCGCGAGCCCTGGGGCAGGAAGGACAGGTCGATCGCGGCGTCGCGCGCGCGGTCATCGGTGACGCCGCCGACATACCAGTCGGGCCCGTTGCGATCCTTGCGCGCGATGACCGCCATCTGGCCGACCTCGCCGAGCAATGTGCGGGTCTCCGCCCAGTCGGTCGGCACAGCCTCGATGAACGCCAGCTCGCGCAGGTGCGCTTCCAGATTCTCGATCAGATCGGCGACCATCTGGATCGGCGAATAGAGCACCACGTAAAGCGCAAGCTCGCGTGCCAGCGTCGATTCAAGGTCGCGCCTGCCGCGTCCCTTCAGCGAGAGGATGCCCGGCGTGTAGTCCATCGGGCCGGCGAGCATCCGGGTGAATACCAGGGTCGGCGCGTGCTTGGGTCCGTTGCCCGGCGTACCCCAGGCCTGATATTCGCCGCCGCGCGCGCCTTCGCGGCTCACCCAGTTGGGATAGGTGCGACGGAGGCCCGTATCCTTGATCGGCTCGTGCGGGTTGACCGCAATGCGGCGCGCGGCGGCCTCCTGCACCACTTTCAGGTGGTGCTGCGCCATGCGCTGGCCGTCATGCCATTCCATCCGCTGCTCGCCGGGCCGGTCGCCCGGCGCGATGATGCCGCCGGCATCGGCGACATAGCCGGTCTTCACCGCATCGACGCCGTGCCGGACATACAGGTCGAGCGCCGCGCTCAACTGGCTTTCATATTTGGCGATATTGCCGCCGGTCTCGTGATGGCCGATCAGGCGGACGCCATGCTGGCGCGCATAGGCGGCAAGGTCGGGCAGGTCGAAATCGGGCGTGCTCTGAACGAAATCGAAATCGCGGCCATTGCCGAACCAGTTGCCGTCCCAGCCCTTGTTCCACCCTTCGACCAGCACCCCGCGAAAGCCGTGCTTTGCTGCGAAATCGATATGGCGGCGGACGTTCTCGTTGGTCGCGCCGTGCTTCGGGCCGCTCGCCCAGCTCCTGGTCTCGAGATGCATTTCCCACCACACGCCGACATATTTGTGCGGGGTGAACCAGCTCGTGTCGCCAAGCCGGTTGGGGGTGTTGAGGTTGAGCTCGAGGTCATTGTCGTACAGCCCGCCTGCAGTGTCTGCGATGCGGATGCTGCGCCAGGGGGTGGTGAAGGCGCCCGTGCGCTCGACTTTCGCGCCCCGGCTCGAGGGAGAGAGCGTCGCGCGGAAACGCTGGCCGTCGACGCGCTTGAGCCACATCGCGGCATAATCGACGAGAGCCGCTTCGTGGAACGCCAAATGCGTGCCATCGGCCAGTTTCACCGTCATCGGCGTGTGCGCGGCAGAGACCTGATCGATTTGGGTAGCGTGATAGAGATATTCGTAGCGGTTCCAGTCGCCCGCCTGGATCCACCAGGCCTGGCCGGGCGCGGCGATGACGAATTCGGTCAGCTCGTCGGCGATGCGCCAGGGCTTTCGATCGGCACGGGCGGCAAATTCGTAGCGAAAGCCGATGCCGTTGTCGAAAGCGCGAAAGCGGATCGCGATCGGGCGGTCGGCGGGGTTGTCGCTCAGCGCATCGCTCGCGCCGGGTGATACCAGCCGCACCAACAGCTCGTTATGCCGGTCGGTCACCGTCCTGCGCTCGCCCCAGGGCAGGTCCCAGCGCGTATCGACGGTCGCGGTTTCGGTGCCTGTCACGCGGCTGTTGCGGCCGAAGCCATCCTGATCGGTGAACTGGAATCCCAGTCGTGAAGGCGCAATCAGCGGCTTGCCGTCGCGGCTGACCGCATAGTGCGCCCAGCCTTCGCCATCCACGGTGATGTCGATCCGCACCCGGCCATCGGGCGAGGCGACGCTGGCGGCGGGCGAACCTTGCGCAAAAGCGGGCAGAGCGACCATCGCCAGCCAGGTGATCAGAGCTATCATCAGCGGGCGCATGGCAAATCTCCGGGGGAAAGGGTCAGTCGGGGGTGAACAGCAGCGCGCCATGGCCGGGCAGGGTGCCGGGCCCGGCATCGTTCACCGCCATCACCACCGTGCCCGATGCGGGCAGGGCGGAGGGCCAGGCGGCAGGCTCGGGCGCGAGGTTGAACGCGGCGATGATGCGTTCGCTTCCCTCGATACGCTCGAAGGCCAGGACGTCCGCGTCGCAATGCAGGATCGCGATGCTGCCGATCGCCAGCGCCGGATGCGCCTTGCGCAAGCCAAGCGCGGCGCGGGTGAGGTTGAGCAGCGAGGCCGGGTCTGCACTTTGGGCATCGACCGCGAGCGGCGCGTGATCCTCGCCAAAGGGAAGCCAGGGATCGCCGCTGCCAAAGCCCATGTCGTTGGCGTTGCGCCGCCACGGCATCGGCGTGCGCGCGCCGTCGCGGCTGAGCGTCAGCGGCCAGTTGGCGATCGCCTCGGGGTCCTGCAGCCGCTCGAACGGAATCTCCACCTGCGGCAGGCCCAGTTCCTCGCCCTGATAGAGGAAGATGTTGCCGCGCAGCGCGACGAGCAGCAGGATCTTGAGCCTTGCAAACGCATCGCGATGCTCGGGCGCGGCCCAGCGCGACAGCGCGCGCGGTGCGTCATGGTTCTCGAAGGCCCAGCTCGGCCAGCCGGTGCCGGGCGTGTCGGGCCAGCCGGTCACCGCCTGCGCCACGATCTGCGGCGTCAGCTTTTCGGCATAGAGGAAATCGAAGCCATAGGCGCTGTCGAACCGGGTGCCGCCGGCAGTGAACAGCTTCATCTCGCGCTCGGCATCGTCGCCGCCGACTTCGGCGACGGTGAACTTGCCGCCATAGCCATCGATCAGCGCGCGCATCCGCTCGACAAAGCCGGGAATGTCGGCATGCGACTGGTTGTGGATCTTCAGCTGGAAATCGAACGGCCGGGTGCGCGGCTTGCCATTGTCGGGCGCGGGCGGATTGTCGCGCAATTGCGGATCGTGCATCGCGAAATTGACCGCATCCATGCGGAAGCCGTCGACGCCGCGATCGAGCCAGAAGCGCAGCACGTCGAGCAACGCTGCCTGCACCTCAGGGTTGTGGACGTTGAGCTGCGGCTGCTCCTTCAGGAAATTGTGCATGTAATACTGGCCGCGCCGCGCGTCCCAGGTCCAGGCCGGGCCGCCGAACACCGACTGCCAGTTGCTCGGCGGGCTGCCATCGGCCTTGGCATCGGCCCAGACATACCAGTCGGCCTTGGCAGCGGTGGCGCTCGACCGGCTGTCGACGAACCAGGGGTGCTGGTCCGAGCTGTGCGAGAACACCTGATCGATCAGCACCTTGAGGCCCAGGTCATGCGCGCGCGCGACCAATGCGTCGAAATCCTTCAGCGAACCGAAGATTGGGTCGACGCCGCAATAATCCGCCACATCATAACCAAAATCCTTCATCGGCGACGGGAAGAAGGGCGAGAGCCAGATCGCATCGACGCCAAGGTCCGCGATATGCTCCAGCCTTGAGGTGATGCCCGCCAGATCGCCGATGCCGTCGCCGTTGGAATCGGCAAAGCTGCGCGGATAGATCTGATAGATGCTGGCACCCTTCCACCAGGGGCGGGTGGCACCGGTGTCGGAGTCGAAATCGGGGCTGGGCCGGTTATCGCAGATCGGCTTGGTCATGACTCGGCTTTCAGTCGATCGGGGTGGCGCGGCAGATGGCATAGCCGAGCGGCGGGAGGCTGATCGCCACCGATCCCGGCGCGCTGGCGGTGGTCGGGCAGCTGCCCGCAAGGCCGATGAACGCGCGCGAACGATAGCCGACCTCTACGTTCAGGCTGACCGGCTGGTCGGACGTGTTGACCGCGACCAGGATTTCCTCGCCGTCATCCTCGCCGCGCGTGAAGGCGAGCAGGCCGGGTCTGGGGCCGTAATGGCGCAGCACCGTGCGGCCATCGCGGAGCCGGGGGTGCGCCTTGCGGATCGCTGCCAGTTCGGCGATCAGCGCGTAGAGCGGGTGCGCGGGGTCGAAATTCTCGGCTGCGGTGGTGGCCGATGATCCCACCAGCCGGTTGTCGTTATAGCTGGCGACGCGGCTTGCGAACATGTCCTCGCGCGCGTCCTGGTCGTTGCCGTCACCGGTAAAGCCCTGCTCGTCGCCATAATAGATCGTCGGCACGCCGCGCGCGGTCATCAGCAGCACATGCGCCAGCCTCATCCGGTCGAGCCGTTCGGCCTCGCTGGCGCCCGGATGCGCCTTGTCGAGCATATGCCCGAGCCTGCCCATGTCGTGATTGCCGAGGAACGTGGGCAGCGTAAGCGCGGTGGCCTCGCCGCCCTCGTACAGCACATCGCCCGCGATCAGGCTGGCGAACAGGTCGGTCCCCGCCTTGCCAGTGAGCATGTCGCGCACTGCGGCCTGGAAGGCGAAGTCGAGCACCGCGGGCAGCTTGTCGCGCCTTGTGTGCTGCGCCAGGAAGCCGGGGTCCATTGCATCGTTGGCGACCTCTCCGAAGATGTGGAAATGCTCTATGCCCTTCGCCTTTGCGCGTTCGAGCATGGCCGGGGCGAAGCTGGCCCAGAATTCGGGATTCACGTGCCGCGCGGTATCGATGCGGAACCCATCCACGCCGAACCGGTCGATCCAGCTGCCGTAGATGTCGATGAAACCTTCGACCACGCGCGGGCTTTCGGTCATCAGGTCGTCGAGCCCGACGAAATCGCCATAGCGCGAATCCTCGCCGTAGAAGCTGGTATTGCCGCGATTGTGGTAATGGATCGGATCATTCAGCCAGGCGGGGACCTTGATCTGCTCCTCGCCCTTGGGCAGCTGCGGCGTATAGGCGTAGGTCGGATCGGTCAGCTGCGCGAAATTCTCTGCGGTGCGCACGCTATCGCCCTCGAATCCGCCGTTGATCCGCGCGCCATCGAGGCCGCCCCTGGTCCAGTACGGATAATCCGCCTTGGAGCGATAGGCGCAAACCGGCTGGCCGACGCATTCCTGGAAATAGATCACATCGGCAGTGTGGTTGGTGATGATGTCCATATAGACCTTGATGCCGCGCGCGTGCGCAGCATCGACAAAGGCCCGGAATTCGTCATTGGTGCCGAAATGGCTGTCGACCTTGGTGAAATCGGTCACCCAATAGCCGTGATAGCCCGCGCTTTCCTGGCCAGGCTCGCCCTGCACGGGCTTGTTCTGGAAGATCGGCGCAAACCAGATCGCGGTGACGCCCAGGCGCTGGATATAGTCGAGCTTGTCCGTAAGGCCCTTCAGATCGCCGCCGTGGAAGAATCCCTTGTGCGCGGGGTCGAACCCGGTCTTCAGCCGATCGCCCTTCAGCCCGCCGCGATCGTTGCTGGCATCGCCATTGGCGAAGCGGTCGGGCAGCACGAAATAGATGATCTCGTCCTGCGGCGGACGCTGGCGCACCGTCGCGGCGCCATAATCGGGGGCCTGTGCCGCGATGGGCGCAGAAGCGGCGAGCGCCGTTGCCAGGGCCAGCGTTTTCCAAACTCGCGCCATGCGCTCAACCTCGCTCGCAATAACGGGGGACGGGTGGGGAAACCCGCCCCCCGACTGGTGACCCGTCAGAATTCGTAGGTTGCACCCAGGAAGAAGGTGCGGCCGAAATTCTGGATCGTGCCGGTCTGAGCGACATTGCTCCAATAGGTCCGGGTCGGTTCATCGGTCAGGTTGTTGACCTGCGCAAGCAGCTTGAGCTCGCGCAGCGCGCTGCCTTCCTGGAACTGGTAGGAAAGCTGCGCATCCATCACCGTTTCCTTGGCGCTGGTCAGGATGAGCTCGCTGATGCCGATCTGCGGGCTGACGAAGCTGGAGCGGTGACGGGTGCTGAGACGCGCGCCGAAGCCTGCCTTTTCGTAGAACACCGTCGGGTTGAAGACATGCTCGGACAGGCCGGGCAGTGGCAGGTTGATCGTCGCGCCGCTGGTCGCGCTGGGGAATTCCAGATCGCTCTTGCTATAGGCATAGTTGATCTGGACCCCCAGGCCATCGAACGGCGCGGGCAGTTCGACAAAGGTCTTGGAGAACTGGAACTCGAAGCCATAGACATAGCCACCATCGCCATTGATCGGCGAGGAGAAGCTGCCGACCGCATTGCCCGGAACGTTGGTGCCCGGGATCGGCGGCGGGGTGATGCCGTTTTCGACATAGTTGAACTGCGGGATCGTGCCGTTGATGATGTACGATTCCAGGTCCTTGTAGAACGCACCGATTGCCAGCACGCCCGAATTGCCGAAATAATGCTCATAGGCCAGGTCGAACTGGTTGGCTCTGTAGGGCGAGAGGCCGGGATTGCCGCCGCTGCCGCTGGTATTGCCGTCCGATCCGGTATTGACGCTGATCGATCCGCGCAGCTCGAAGAAGCGCGGGCGCGAGATCTGGCGGCTGTAGCTGGCGCGCAGGATGTCGCGGTCCGACAGGTCGAGGATCAGGTTCACCGCAGGCAGGAAATCGTTGAACGTGCGGCCGCGCGTCACCGGACGGCGGTTCTCGCGTGCTGGCGGCGGGGTGGCAGGGTTGTCGACCAGGTTCGGGTCGGCAAAGTTCACGGTCGATCCCTGATCGGTATGGACATAGCGCCCGCCGATATTGCCGTGGAAGCGCAAGCCCCCCAGCTCGGTATCGAAATCGAGCTGCGCATATCCGGCATAGGTTTCCTCATCGATGCGGAAGCTCTGGTCGATGGTGAAGTCGAACGCGATCTGGTCGGTCGGCTGGCGCACGCCCAGCCGGTTGCCAAAGGCCAGGTTGAACGCG
Source organism: Blastomonas sp. SL216 (assembly GCA_026625625.1). Lineage (NCBI taxonomy): Bacteria > Pseudomonadati > Pseudomonadota > Alphaproteobacteria > Sphingomonadales > Blastomonadaceae > Blastomonas > Blastomonas sp. SL216. The sequence continues at coordinate 2,508,015 of CP113055.1, read as the reverse complement.
CCGTCGATATCCACCACCGCAAAGCCGGGTAGGCCGGCCGCTGCATAACCACCCGAGAAACCGGCCTGCGTGACCAGGTTGCCGGGTACCGCCAGCGGGCTGCCGGGAATGCCGAAGGTGTTGAACGATGTCACCCGGCGGTCGCCGCGCCGGTCGGCATAGCGGAAGCCGAAGCGCAGCGTGTCGAGGAAATTGGCCTCGTCGAAGCGGATGGTGAGGTCGGCGGCGGTAGCAAACAGCTCGTCACTGTCCGATTGCGGCACCAGGAACTGACCGTCGAGGAAGAAGCCGCCACCGGCCGGATCGACATCGGTGAAGTTCGAGCTGATCGAGCGGATGGTCGGCAGGCGGGTGCCGTTAAGCTGATAATCGACCGAGATCAGGCCGGGGATCGAGTCCGCGCGGCGCAGGCCCGTGGGCGTGTTGACATAGGGGCGCAGGTTGATGCCGGCATTGTTGAAGAAGCTGGTACCCTTCGAATAGCCGACATCGACTGCCAGCGTCACACGGTCGCTGAAGTCATAGGCGACATTGCCGCCGATGGTGTACAGCTCGTCGCGGCGGCTTTCGTCCTGGTTGACCAGCTCGGTGCCCAGGCCGAAGCCGAAGCCGTTGCTGCCGACCTGGTTGACGATGCGCCCGCCGATCAGCGCGTTGTTCGAGATCACCGGGTTGATGAACTGGTTGTCCCCCGATTGCGGTGAGACGATGCGGAAGCCGCGGCGCTTCACGTCGGACTTGAAGCGCGAATAATAGCCGTCGATCAGCACGCGAAGGTTGCTGGTCGGCTCCCACTGGATCACGCCGATGGCCGCATCGCGGGTCTCGCGTCCGCCGAACTGGATGCCCTCGAAGCCGAAGTTCAGCGAGTCCACCGTGCCGTCGCCATTGAGGTCGCGGCTGGGCGATCCGTTGGTGCCGGGGATCGGGAAGTCGAACTGGACGAAGCGGGTGGCAACGTTGGGCTGATAGAGCCGCGCATAGCCGACCGCGATGCCCAAAGTGTCGTCGAGCAGCTTGGCCTGCACCGATCCGGAAACGCGATAGCCGTAGGACGACACGTCCGGGCTTTCGCTGGCGCGGTCGTTGTACAGGCCGCGCAGGTTGACGGTGGCCTTGAACGCATCCCTGTTGTCGAGCGGGCGGACGGTCTTCAGCTCGACCTTGCCGGCAATGCCGCCTTCGATATGGCTGGCGAGCGGCGTCTTGTAGACGGCGGCCTGGTTGATCAGTTCGGAGGGATACTGATCGAATTCGATCACGCGGTTGCCGCTGGTGGCAACCTGTTCGCGGCCGTTGAGCGTTGCCGAGACGAGGTCCTGCGACAGGCCGCGAATGTTGATCGCGCTCGCCTGGCCGCCGGTGCGCTGCGAGGTCACGCCGGGCAGTCGCGCCAGCGATTCCGCGATCGATACGTCGGGAAGTCCGGCGATATCGTCTGCGGTCACCACATCGACGATGAAATTGCTCTCGCGCTTGGCGGCAATCGAGTTTTCGACACTGGCGCGGAAGCCGGTGACGATGATGACGCCGGCCTCTTCGTCGATCTCGGCGCTGCCCTGCGGCTGTTCGGCATCGGCCGTTTGCGCCAGCGCGGGGCAGGCGGCACCGATCATCAGCGCGGTGGACAGGGCGGCAAGGCTGGCGCGGCCGGACGCAAGGCGCAGACGACGGGCGCGAAAAATCGCTTTCATGATCACTCTCCCCAGGGGCCCCGCACAGCAGATGGCGGGATGATTTCTGGCATCCGGAAACAGTCCGTGAGCCGCCGGTTTTCAGGTGAACCGGTCGGCAGTCTGAATAACCTTTGCACCACGATTGCAAAAGGCATACGCATACGTATTCAGCCTGAACGGTCGCCAAAGCCCGGGAAAAGCACGGTTTTGCAAGCAACTGGAAGGTGAGGGGCAGGATGGGACGCAGGCCAACCTCATTCGATATCGCGCAGCTCGCAGGGGTGTCGCAACCCACGGTTTCGCGCGCGTTGAGCGGCAATCCGGCGGTCAGCGAACAGACGCGCAGGCGTATCCAGGCCATTGCCGCGCAGCTCAATTATTCGGTCGACAAGAACGCCTCATCGCTGCGCCGTCAGCAGGCGAACACGCTGGCGCTGTTGTTCTTCGAGGACCCGACGCCCGACGATTCGATGATCAACCCGTTCTTTCTGGCGATGCTGGGATCTATCACGCGCACCGCCTCGCGCGCGGGCTTCGATCTTCTGATCTCGTTCCAGCAGCTCTCCAGCGACTGGCATGTCGATTACCAGGACAGCCACAAGGCCGATGGCATCATCCTGCTGGGCTACGGCGACTATGAGGATTATCGCGCGCGGCTGACCCATCTGGTCGAACAGGGCACGCATTTCGTGCGCTGGGGATCGCCGATGGCGAACGAGCCGGGGATCACCTTGGGGTCGGAGAACCGCAGCGGCGGCTATGCCGCGACCCGCCACCTGATCGAGCGCGGACGCAGGCATATCGCGTTCATCGGCATCGCATCAAGCCATGCCCCGGAGTTCGAGGACCGCTGGCGCGGCTATTGCGATGCGCTGGGCGAGGCGGGGCTGGAGGCCGATCCGGCGCTGCAACGCGATGCGGTGACGTCCGAAGAGGCGGGGCATGAGGCGGTGCGATCGCTGCTTGCGGCGGGCACCTGCTTCGATGCCATCTTCGCTGCGTCCGATCTCATCGCCATCGGCGCGATGCGCGCGCTGGCCGAGCATGGCCTGAACGTGCCGATTGATGTCGCGCTGGTCGGCTTTGACGATATTCCGGCGGCGAGCTTCACCAACCCGCCGCTCACCACCGTCAGCCAGGACGTGAAGGCGGCGGGCGAGGCGCTGGTCGATACGCTGCTGCGCAAGATCCGTGGGCAGGCGGTCGAGCCCTATATGCTGCCCACCCAGCTGATCGTGCGCGGTTCGAGCGGCTGAAACCGGCCCGCCCACGTATACGTATGCGCTGCGGTTGTGTGGGGGCAATGGCTCTGCCACGGTTCCGGCCAGAGACCGCCGAGAGCATAACGGGCGGACCCTCGGGACTTCCAGGGAGAGGCGCATGATCGCGGAAAAACCGCGCAAGAGCTTTTGGCAGCTGTTCAACCTGAGCTTCGGATTCTTCGGCATCCAGATCGGGTTCGCGCTGCAGAATGCGAACATGAGCCGCATCTTCCAGTCGCTGGGCGAAAGCCTCGACAACCTGCCCGCCTTGTGGATCGCCGCGCCGCTCACCGGCCTGCTGGTGCAGCCGATCGTCGGCCATTATTCGGACCGCACCTGGACAAGGCTCGGCCGCCGCCGTCCCTATTTTCTCGCAGGGGCCGTGCTCGCGGCGCTGTCGCTGGTGATCATGCCGCTGTCGCAGTCGCTGCTGCTCGCCGCGATGATGCTGTGGATCCTCGATGCTTCGCTCAACATCTCGATGGAGCCGTTCCGCGCCTTTGTCGGCGACAATCTGCGCAAGGACCAGCATACCATGGGCTATGCGATCCAGACCGCGTTCATCGGCGCTGGCGCGGTGGCGGGCTCGCTCTTCCCCTATCTGCTGACCGATCTGGGCGTCGCCAACACTGCTCCGGCGGGCCAGGTGCCCGATACGGTGCGCATCAGCTTCTGGTTCGGCGCGGTCGCGCTGTTCGTCGCGGTACTGTGGACGATCCTGACCACGCGCGAATACAGCCCCGAGGAAATGCGCGCCTTTGCCGAGGCGCAGCCCGATCAGGCCGATGCCCAGCCGGTCCGCGCGCTCGCCGCCAAGGGGCTTGGCAGCGCCATCGGCTGGATCGCCGCCGGTGCAGCGGTCGTCGCGCTGGTCTGGAGCTTCGACCTCGAAAAGGAGCTGTATCTGCTCGGAGCATTGCTCGGCAGCTATGGCCTTGCCAGCCTGATCGCCATCTGTCGGGCGCGCGCCGGGCATGACGCCAGCCTGCTCGGCGCTATTGTCGGCGATTTTTCGGGCATGCCGCCGATCATGAAGCGGCTGTCGCTGGTGCAGTTCTTCAGCTGGTCGGCGCTGTTCATCATGTGGATCTACACCACCCCGGTGGTCGCGCAGACCGTGTTCGGCGCGACCGATGCCAGCAGCGCGGCCTATAATGCGGCGGGCAACTGGGTGGGCGTGCTGTTCGCCATCTATAACGGCGTCGCTGCCATTGCCGCGCTGACCCTGCTGCCCTGGCTGGCATCGAAGCTGGGCAAGGTGCGTGCGCATGCTCTGTGCCTGCTCTGCGGAGCCGCCGGTTTTGCCAGCTTCTTCTTCATCCGCGATGCGCAAGGACTGATCCTCAGCGAGATCGGCATCGGCATCGCCTGGGCCTCGATCCTCGCCATGCCCTATGCCATCCTCGCCTCCAGCCTGCCCCAGGCCAAGCTCGGCATCTTCATGGGGCTGTTCAACGTCTTCGTCGTACTGCCGCAGCTGCTGGTGGCCACGATCATGGGCAGCCTGCTCAAGGCGTTCTTCCCGACCCAGCCGGTCTGGACGATGGCCTTCGCCGCCGCCGTGCTGGCGCTCGCCGCGCTAGCGACGCTGCGCGTGCCGGAGCCCGAAACTGCGCCGGCCTGACTGTAACGATCGCCCCCGCAAGACGAACGTGATGCTGTGAGGCGCCAACCCAGGGAGGCTCATACCAGCGGGTGCGCGGGAATGGAGATCAGCTTGCAACAGCCGGGCAGGACCCAGCCCGACGGCCGAGCATTGCCTCCGGTCCTGCGGTGATCATCTGCTGGCTGCGGAGCCATGTGATCCGGCGCGCGGGGATCAGGCTGATCACCATCGGGTTGCGGGGGTACGGGGACATCAAGCAGTGTGGCAGGCGGGGCAACAATAAAAGCAGCCGTTGGATTGCGAGTAGGTCAGCTTGGCCTTGGTCACCGCTCCATGGCAGTTGTCGTGATAACCAAGATCGAGCTGATTGGCGATGCTCGGCATGTAGATGCAACCGGTAGTTGTGTTGTGCACCTCATGGTCGCCGTTGGTTTGGACCTGCTTGTTGACGATATAAGTGGGCATGATCGAGCCTCCTTGGCTGGCGTCAGCCTAGCGAGGCGACCAAGGGCCCGAGAGCCAGTCTTGCTCCGAAATGGTGAAGTCCGGCGTAAACCTGATCCGAAAGGAAGCTTATCAGGCCGCCTGGCCCTTGAGCAGACCCGCTGCCTTCATCTCGGCATGCAGGGTCCAGGGTGCGAGCTCCAGCCCATTGGGCCAGGCCAGCGCGCCATTGTCGATAAACGCTTTGGCGAACGCATCAGCATCGCGCAGCGGGACGGTCAGCGGCGTATCCTTGCTGCCGAGCAAGGCAGTCGCATCCCACACGCCGGTTGTGCCATCCGAGAAACTGAGGCTCAGGCACAGGTTGCCGACAGGTTTGCAACTGGAGAGCTTAATCATCGAAATCGGCTCCGGGGATCAGTTGCATGGGTAGCAGATCGACACCGCGCTGCCAATTGTCGAGCAATCCGCTTTGATGGCGCATTGTCCAATCCTGCACCAGTCGCAAGGCGCGATTGGGCAGCGAGCCGGCATAAACCGATCCGTCCGCAATTCGGATTAGTGCCTCGAAGCCCTGATAGCTGGCATGGAAATGCGGTGGCGCATGGTCATTGTGATACATGCGGATGATGATGCCGAAGAATGTCGAGACGACCGGCATTCAGTCTTTGCAACCCCGTGTATCCGCTACTTTTTGGGTGGCGGCGGTGGAATTATTGGAGACGGAGCAGACTTCCGAATCCCTCCATCGCCGAAGTTGGGGCGCGGCGGGGGAGGTGGTGGAGGCGGCGGCGGCGGAGGCGGTGGTGGAGGAGGTGGTGGCGGGTTTGCCATTAAAGTTCTCCAAGAGCGAAACTACACCAGCGGAACTCAACAAGACGGCCAACGCGAATGATATGCAAGCCAAACTTCTCGTATTGTTGACTAGGTTAACCGATCTTGTATCGCTGTCAATATCGCTTTCTAGAAGATAGAAGCGCTTTGTTATCTCTTCTTGAATCCGGTAAGCGCTTGCAGAGAAAGATTGTTCGAGCATAGAAAGGCTCAAAGCCAGTATAAACCCGATTGCACCTGCTCCCAGTAAAAATTTCTGATGAATTTCAATTATTTGAACTTCAAATCCGACTAGGATGCTGGGGATGGCAAGGACTGCTGTTGAAGAAATTTGAGTAATTGTCTGAACCAGGCCATCCTCGCGCGACTGCCGTGCGCTGGCAAGGGTTGCACAATCCTGACGCATCCATTCATGACGCTGTTCCAGGTCGATATGCGCACAAGGATGAGGCTCTGGTTCAGACAATTTAATCGTTTACTCCGCCGCGATTCCCGCCTGCTTGAACATGTCCTCGCTGTCGTCGATGATCGCGACTTCGTTCGCGGCGCTCTTCTTCTGGCGCTTGTCGAAGGCGCTCCACACGTCGTTCCAGTTGCCGCGCGTGGCGCCCTTCGAATATTCGGTCGCGCGGGTTTCGAAGAAGTTGGCGTGCTCGACGCCGTTGAGCAGCGGGGCGAGCCAGGGGAGCGGGTGGTCCTCGATCATGTAGATCGCGGGCAGGCCCAGCTGGCTGAGGCGCCAGTCGGCGATATAGCGGATATAGCGCTTGATCTCCTTGGCGGTCATGCCGCTGACCGGGCCCTGTTCGAACGCCAGATCGATGAACGCATCTTCCAGCCGCACGGTCTTCTGGCAGCAGTCGATAATGTCCTCCTTCACCGCCTTGGTCAGGCAGCCGCGCTCGGCGCAGAAGGCGTGGAACAGGCGGATGATGCCTTCGCAGTGCAGGCTTTCGTCGCGCACCGACCAGCTGACGATCTGGCCCATGCCCTTCATCTTGTTGAAGCGCGGGAAGTTCATCAGCATCGCGAAGCTGGCGAACAGCTGCAAGCCTTCGGTGAAACCGCCGAACATGGCGAGCGTGCGCGCGATGTCCTCATCGGTGTCCACGCTGAACGTGGCGAGATAATCGTGCTTGGCCTTCATTTCCTCATATTCGAGGAACATGCCATATTCGCTCTCGGGCATGCCGATGGTGTCGAGCAGATGGCTGTACGCGGCGATGTGGACCGTTTCCATGTTGCTGAACGCGGTCAGCATCATCTTGACCTCGGTCGGCTTGAACACGCGGCCGTAATTTTCGTGATAGCAGTTCTGCACCTCGACATCGGCCTGGGTGAAGAAGCGGAAGATCTGCGTCAGCAGGTTGCGCTCATGGTCGGAGAGCTTCTGCGCCCAGTCGCGGCAATCCTCGCCCAGCGGCACTTCTTCCGGCATCCAGTGGATCTGCTGCTGGCGCTTCCAGAAATCATAGGCCCAGGGATATTCGAAGGGCTTGTACTGGGTGCGGGCTTCGAGAAGGGACATGGCTTGCTCCTTGGGCCCAGCTCTTGGGGAGCTTCGGGCCGGTATCGGGGTTAAATCTGGTGGGTGAAGATACGGCTGCGGTTCACGGCAGATGCAGTGCCATCCCGCCCTGGACCCCGGATCAAGTCCGGGGAACGGGGCGGCGATAGTTTTACTGGCAAGCCAGGCACTCGTCGTAGTCCGTCGTTTCGCCGAGCTCGAACTTGGGCGCGTCGATGGTGTTGTCCGCCTCGACGCCGCCGGCAAAGCCTGCGCGCTGGACCGACTTGGAGCGCAGATAATAGAGCGACTTGATGCCCAGCTCCCAAGCGCGGAAGTGCAGCATCAGCAGGTCCCATTTGTCGACGTCCGCCGGGATGAACAGGTTCAGCGACTGCGCCTGGTCGATATAGGGCGTGCGGTCGGCTGCCAGTTCGAGCAGCCACCTTTGATCGATCTCGAAGCTGGTCTTGAACGCGTCCTTTTCTTCCGCGCTCAGGAAATCGAGATGCTGGACCGAGCCGCCCTTCTCCAGGATCGAATTCCACACATTGGTCGAATCCTTCGACTTTTCGCGCAGCAGCTTTTCCAGATAGGGGTTCTTGACCACGAAGCTGCCCGAGAGCGTCTTGTGGGTGTAGATGTTCGCGGGGATCGGCTCGATGCACGCGCTGGTGCCGCCGCAGATGATCGAGATCGACGCGGTCGGCGCGATCGCCATCTTGCAGCTGAAGCGCTCCATCACGCCCTGGTCGGCGGCATCCGGGCAGGGGCCGCGTTCGTTGGCGAGCAGCATCGAGGCTTCGGATGCCTTGGCCGCGATGTGCTTGAAGATCTTCATGTTCCACGACTTGGCGAGCGCCGATTCAAAGCCGAGGCCGCGCGCCTGCAGGAACGAGTGGAAGCCCATCACGCCCATGCCGACCGAACGTTCGCGCATCGCGCTGTAGCGGGCACGCGCCATTTCGGGCGGGGCGCGGTCGATATAGTCCTGCAGCACATTGTCGAGGAAGCGCATCACGTCCTCGATGAAGCGCTTGTCGTCGTGCCACTGGTCCCAGGTCTCGATGTTGAGCGAGGACAGACAGCACACGGCGGTACGGTCGTTGCCCAGGTGATCGCGGCCCGTGGGCAGCGTGATCTCGCTGCACAGGTTCGAGGTCGAGACCTTGAGGCCGAGCTCGCGGTGATGCGCGGGCATCGTGCGGTTCACGGTATCGTTGAACACGATATAGGGCTCGCCGGTGGCGAGGCGCGTCTCGACCAGCTTCTGGAACAGCGCGCGCGCGTTGACGGTGCCGCGCACGCTGCCGTCCTTGGGGCTCTTCAGGTTGAAGTCCGCGCCGTCGCGCACTGCTTCCATGAACTCGTCGGTGAGCAACACGCCATGGTGCAGGTTCAGCGCCTTGCGGTTGAAGTCGCCCGAAGGCTTGCGGATTTCGAGGAACTCCTCGATCTCCGGGTGCGACACGTCGAGATAGCAGGCGGCCGAGCCACGGCGCAGCGAGCCTTGCGAAATCGCGAGGGTCAGCGAATCCATCACGCGCACGAACGGAATGATGCCGCTGGTCTTGCCGTTGAGGCCGACCGGCTCACCGATGCCGCGCACGCTGCCCCAATAGGTGCCGATGCCGCCGCCGCGGCTGGCGAGCCAGACATTCTCGTTCCAGGTGTTGACGATGCCTTCCAGGCTGTCGTCGACGCTGTTCAGATAGCAGCTGATCGGCAGACCGCGACCCGTGCCGCCGTTCGACAGCACCGGGGTTGCGGGCATGAACCACAGCTTGGAGATGTAATCGTAGAGCCGCTGGGCGTGCTCCTGATCGTCGGCATAGGCATCGGCGACGCGGGCAAACAGGTCCTGATAGGATTCACCGGGCAGCAGATAGCGGTCTTCCAGCGTTTCCTTGCCGAAATCGGTGAGCAGCGCATCGCGGCTGCTGTCGGTGACGACGGTGAAGCGGCGCGCGGCGACAGCCTTGCTGTCCATGGCCTCGGCGGGCTGGGCTGCAGCTGCTTGGGTGGCGGCCATGGCGATCAGCGCCATTTCCGCAGCATTGGCCTCACCCGACGCGATTTTTCGATTGCCCGCTGCTGCGGTGTCCGCCTTGGCGGCTGCGTCCAGTACATCTGCATCACCCATATCTTCTGCGCTACCCTTGCCCGTATCTCTGAAATCCATGACGCCCCCGTAATGACATTTGATGGGAAACTTTGTTCCACAATTGTTCGACTCGGGGCGCAAGCGTCCCGTATAGCATCTTGTGGGTCGCGGCGGGGGAAAACTTATCCCCAACAGAAGGCCGAAAAGAGGCAAAACCCCCTTGACGTGGAGACAGGTGTCTGCCCCCGCGCTTCGTGTTACCCACTGTTATTGGTATGCCCCAGCCGCGTACCCCACTACCTATAGTGCCGTTTCCTGAATCCGGCGCAAGAGGGTAAATGGTTAATTTACACCACCGTTCGTCGCGCGTGGGATTCGTTTCGTCGCTGGCCGGGGGCTGCCGGCAGGGCGCGACGCGCGGAAAAAAGCCGCACGAAAAAATCGCAAGAGGGCAAATGCGGCTTGCCCACAATTTCCTCTCCACAGGCTTGTGCACGGCAAATTTGGTGCTGTGGATGACTATTCAGAAGGCGCCATGGATGAGGCTTGGCGTTGAGCGAGCACCCGGTCGATATCGTCCGCAATCGCGCGTGAGTCCCTGCTATCCCGCCGACGCAACGCCGCCTGTTCCTGCAGCAAGGCATCGACCTGCTGCTCCTCGGGCAGTTGGCTGACGCGCGCATAAAGCCTGACGGCCTTGACCCATCGGGACCGTCGCGACGGCACATCTTCTGCGGTTCTTGAAAATGGCGGCATTATTGCCTGCCAGCCTTTGGCGTCGCGCTTCAGGAACAGAAGCAAAGTCGATCCCGGCATGAAGACATAGCGGACGCAAAAGCCGTCGAAAGATTGCGGGTGCGCCTCCACCAGTTCGTTGGGATCGCTATAGCTGGCGCGCACATGTTGCGTGCTGCCGACATAGCCCTCCAAGCTGATCAGTTCGCGCGGGAGCGCCCCCTTCAGCGCCTCGACAGGCCGCAGAATCACCCGGGGCATGGAATCCCCATCAGAAGACCTTCGCTGACGCTCCACTTTTGCCAGCACGATCGATTCCGCCTCGAGTGCCAGATCGAGGTTCGACGGCCCGACATAGCCTGGCATCAATGTACAGGCAGACAGCTCGGCAGGATGAAATACTGCCAGCCCAATCACCATGCTGAAGACACAGACACGAAATCTCATCACCGCAGCATGCGGCCAGCCGGCCCGTAATTCAACCAGTGCATTCCCTATCCCCATTTCCAACCGCCCCCGCTTGCGATAGCGTGAGCGCCGCAATAGAGACGGTCGCAGTTCATCCGCCCGCGCCATGCGAGAGCGCGTCCAGTTTTTGGGGGGAATGCCATGACCGTGACCATCAAAGCCGCCGACCTGATCGAGAGCGTCGCCGACGCGCTGCAGTTCATCAGCTATTACCACCCGATGGATTATATCCGCGCGCTGGGCGAGGCCTATGAGGCCGAGCAATCGCCCGCGGCCAAGGATGCGATCGCGCAGATCCTCACCAACAGCCGGATGTGCGCCGAAGGGCATCGCCCGATCTGCCAGGATACCGGCATCGTCAACGTGTTCGTCAAATGGGGCATGGATTGCCGCCTCGACGATACCTCGCGCTCGCTGCAGGAGATCGTCGACGAAGGCGTGCGCCGCGCCTATCTGCACCCGGACAACAAGCTGCGCGCCTCGGTGCTCGCCGATCCCGCCTTCACCCGCCGCAACACCAAGGACAATACTCCTTGTGTCTTGCATGTCGAAATGGTGCCGGGCCATCACGTGCATGTCGATGTCGCGGCCAAGGGCGGCGGCAGCGAGAACAAGTCCAAGTTCAAGATGATGAACCCGTCGGACAATATCGTCGACTGGGTGCTCGAGATGATCCCGCAAATGGGCGCGGGCTGGTGCCCGCCGGGCATGCTCGGCATCGGCATCGGCGGCACGGCGGAACATGCGGTGCTGCTCGCCAAGAAAGCGCTGATGGACCCGATCGACATGGGGCCGTTGAAGGCACGCGGGGCCAAGACCGATGTCGAGGCGATGCGGATCGAGATTTTCGACAAGGTCAATGCCTTGGGCATCGGCGCGCAGGGGCTCGGCGGCTTGTCTACCATCCTCGACGTCAAGATCATGGACGCGCCCTGCCATGCGGCGGGCAAGCCGGTCGCGATGATCCCCAATTGCGCAGCAACCCGCCACGCGCATTTCAGCCTCGATGGCTCGGGCCCGGCCTATCTCGAAGCGCCCAAGCTCGACGAATGGCCCGATGTCAACTGGACGCCGGACAAGGCCGCGATCCGCGTCGATCTGGATAACCTGACGCCGGAAGTCGTGCAGAGCTGGAAGCAGGGTGACCGGCTGCTCTTGAACGGCAAGATGCTCACCGGGCGCGACGCGGCGCACAAGCGCATTCAGGACATGCTGGCCAAGGGCGAACAGCTGCCGGTCGAGTTCCGCGGCCGCGTGATCTATTATGTCGGTCCAGTCGATCCGGTGGGCGAGGAAATCGTCGGCCCCGCTGGTCCCACTACCGCGACGCGCATGGACAAGTTCACCCGGATGATGCTCGAACAGGGTCTGCTCGCGATGGTCGGCAAGGCCGAGCGCGGCCCGGCGGCGGTCGAGGCGATCCGCGACCACAAGAGTGCCTATCTGATGGCGGTCGGCGGCGCGGCCTATCTCGTCGCGCGCGCCATCAAAGGGAGCACGGTCGTCGGCTTCCATGATCTCGGCATGGAAGCGATCTACGAGTTCGAGGTCAGCGATTTCCCGGTGACCGTCGCGGTCGATAGCGAAGGCAACAACGTCCACCAGCTCGCCCCGCTGGTGTGGCGCGAGAAGATTGCCAAGGAAGGGCTGTTGCAGGGCGCGTGAGGTCAGAGGGGGTGAGTTGCTTTGCGCCCACCCTGCTCAGCCTGAGCCTGTCGAAGGCCCCGCGCTGATCTGAGCGTAATAGTGGTCCGTCACCCTGAACTTGTTTCAGGGCCCATTTCTCCCCATGCGGCTTCGGCTCTTGGGGCACGATGGGTCCTGAACCAAGTTCAGGATGACGTAATCAAATAGCGTCACCCTAATCGCGGGGCCTTCGACAGGCTCAGGCTGAGCGGGGGTGGTATATAGAGCTGGGCCTCACCCCACCGGCGCGCACGTCACCCCCGGAGCGGCAGGCACTATCGGCGTCACCGGCACCACGATGCTGCGGCCCGTGCCCGGATTGACGAACGGCAGGTCGGCATCGGGATATTGCACCCGCCCCCGCAGCGCGTCGATCTCGGCCTGGCGGCGGCGCAGGTAGAAATCGCGCGCGTCGATATAGGGGTCGCGGCTCTGGTTGCGCAGCGCGTTCAGCTGTTCGTCGATCTGGATGCGCCCCTGAAGCGCGCTCAATCCTGCTGCGGGGAGCGTGAAATAGGGGTTGTTGAACGGCGCGCCGATGGCGGTCGGCAGCAGCAGCCCGTCGATCGTTCCGCCCACCAGATCGCGCACCGTGGTCGGGCCGATCAGCGGCAGGAACAGATACGCGCCCGGCTCCACGCCATAATAGCCCAGCGTATTGGCAAAGCCGTTGCGGCGATAGGGCAGCTTGAACGGGTCGCGCTTGGCAATGTCGAACAGGCCGCCCAGGCCGATGGTGCTGTTGATCGCAAAGCGTCCGACGGTCTCGGCGGCCTTGCCGGGCTTCAGCTGCACCAGGAAATTGAGCGCCACGATCGGCTCGGTCAGGTTGCGCAGGAAGTTGCGGATGCCATGGCGCACCGGCTTGGGCACCGCGTCCTTGTACGCCATCGCCACCGGGCCGACCAGGGCCTCGTCGACATCCTGCACCATCTCGAACGACTGGGCGTTCAATTGCAGCATCGGGTCGCCCGGCTGCGAATCGGGCCGCGCGGTAACGACGATCGTGCCGCCCTCTGGCGCGGGGGCGGGCGTTTGAGCGGGCGCGGCAGCTGATCCTGCGGCCAGCTGATCGGTGGCGGGGCAGGGCGGAAGCGCGGAAGCAGGCGATGCGGGCTGCTCGATCGGCGCGGGAAGCGCTGCCGGATCGCCGCCACCTGGCTGCAGCGTCATGAGGGCCAGCGCAAAGGGCAATGCGGCCAGGCTCATGCGGTGCCTTCGCTCAGCCGATTGGACGGAATACAGGTCACCAGCGTCGTCATCCTTCGCATTTCAGGCCCCGCCTGACCGAGCTATGGCCAGCACCGAGACAAGTCAATGACGGTCCTGTGAAATTGCGGGCAACGCACCAGCGCATAAGGCACGCGCGACCAAAAAGCTGTTCCCACATGTCCCCTGTCTGTTCTAAGGCATGAAGCCATGCTCCTTTCGCTCGCCATTCGTGACCTGGTGCTGATCGAGGCGCTCGATCTGGAGTTCCACTCCGGCCTGGGCGTGCTCACCGGGGAAACCGGGGCGGGCAAATCGATCCTGCTCGATGCTCTGGGGCTCGCCATGGGCGCGCGCGCCGATAGCGGGCTGGTGCGCCAGGGTGCCGAGCGTGCGCTGGTGATCGCCGGGTTCGATCCGGGCGATCATGCCGGCGTCGCGGCGCTGCTCCACGACAATGACATCGCGCAGGAACCGGGCGAACCGCTGCTGATCCGGCGGCAGGTGCGCGCCGATGGCGGCAGCCGCGCCTTCGTCAACGATCAGCCGGTGTCCGCTGCGCTGCTGCGTGATCTGGGCGCGATGCTGGTCGAAATCCACGGCCAGCATGACGATCGTGGCCTGATCAACCCGAGGGGCCATCGTGATCTGCTTGACAGCTTCGGGCGCTGCGATGTCGCGCGCGTCGCGTCGGCCTGGCGCGAATGGCAGGCGGCGGAGCGCGCCTTTACGGCTGCCAATGAGGCCATCGAAACCGCGCTGCGCGACCGCGACCTGCTGGAGCATAATCTCGAGGAACTCGCCAGTTTCGCGCCCCAGCCGGGCGAGGAAGAGGAACTGGCGGGCGAGCGCGCCGCGATGCAGAAGGGCGAGCGGCTGTCTGGCGATCTTGCCGAGCTGTTCGAGACGTTCGAGGGATCGAAAGGCGCGCTGGCGCAGCTGCGCGGTGCGGCGCGCAAGCTGGGGCGGATCGCCGAGGAGCATCCGCTGCTCGATCAGGCGATGGAGGCGCTCGACCGCGCGATGATCGAGGCCGACGATACAGAGGCCAAGCTGCGCGCGGCATCCGAAGCTTTGACCTATGACGCGGTGCGGCTCGACGAGCTGGAGCGGCGGCTGTTCGATCTGCGCGCGCTCGCCCGCAAGCATAATGTCGCAGGCGATCTGCTGCCCGATCTGCTGAAGAAGATGCAGGCGGACTGGGCGGCGCTGGAATCGGGCGGGGCGAATGTCGCCGAGCTCGACAGGGCACGGCACAAGGCGCGCGAGGCCTATGTGGCGGCCGCCGAGGCGCTGAGCGCAGCGCGGACCAAGGCGGGCGCGGCGCTCGATGCGGCGGTGATGGCGGAATTGAAGCCGCTGAAGCTCGATGCCGCACGCTTCCGCACCCTGGTCGAACCGCTCGACGAGGCGCGCTGGGGCGCATCGGGCAAGGATCATGTCGAATTTCTCATCTCGACCAATCCGGGCAGCGATTTCGCGCCGCTGATGAAGATCGCGTCGGGCGGCGAGCTGTCGCGCTTCATCCTGGCATTGAAGGTCGCGCTGGCCGAACAGGGCGGGGCGGAGACGATGATCTTCGACGAGATCGATCGCGGCGTCGGCGGCGCTGTCGCCTCGGCGATCGGTGACCGGTTGGCGCGGCTGGCGCGAGGAACGCAGCTGCTGGTCGTCACCCACTCGCCCCAGGTCGCTGCGCGCGGCAGCCGACACCTGCTGATCGCCAAGACCTCGGACGGCACCGTCGCGCGCACCGGCGTGCGCCTGCTCGACGATGCCGAGCGCAAGGAAGAGATCGCCCGCATGCTGTCGGGCGCGGAAATCACGCCCGAGGCACGCGCGCAGGCCGACCGGTTGCTGGAGGGGGTGTGATGGCGGGAGCGGCTGGATGAGCGAGGCCATCCCGTTGCTGGGCGGGTGCCTTCTGCTTTTCGTCCTGCCGATTTTTCTTATCGCGCGCGCCGCTCGTGCCAGGCTCTGGTGGCTCGCGCTCCTCTGGTTCCTTTCTCCGCTCGTGGTGCTGATGGCAGTGCTACTCGAGGAGATGGCGCGCAAATCCGGCGATGCGGCAATACGGCCGGAGAATGTGCAGGCGACGGTCGGTTTTGTCATCGGGCTCGGCATCATCCCCTGGGCGATCATCTGGTCGCTCGGGATGGCGATTGCCTTGATGCTGCGGCGGCGCCTGGCCCCGGTAGCCCAGCCGATGCCGACCGCTGATGCCGGGCTGCCCATGTCGGTAGCCACTCCGGCACCCGATGCGCCTCGGCCGCCTGCCATATTTCAGGGCATGACCACGCAAGACCTTCACGAGCGCGTCCGTGATCTGGCAAGCCAGCATGGGTGGACCGAGCGCCTGTTGCCGGTCTCTTATGCGCGCGACCATGACACGCCCTATGTCGAAGTCGATCATCGCGGCTTTCACATGGCCACCTATGATCGCGGCCAGGCTTATGGCGAGCGCGAGACGCAAGACCTGGAGGAGATGCTGTACTGGGTCGCCGATCAGGTCACCTATTACATGGCGAGCGAGGAGGTGGCGCGCGGCATCAGCCATTTTGACGAGTTCGCACCCCGGCTGCTGGCGCGACAGGACAGCATGCTTGCCGCAATGAACCCCGAATGGCATCAGCGCTGGCTTGGCGATGCGGCATGCCATGCCGCTTTCTATCGACGAAAGACACAGACATCATGACCGGCCAGCCGATCGAGAGCCTTTCCGAAGCCGAAGCCGCGATCGAACTGCAACGGCTTGCGAAGAAGATCGCGCATCATAATCGGTTGTACCACGCCGAGGATTCGCCCGAGATTTCGGACGCGGATTATGACGCGCTGGTGCGGCGGAACAATGAGCTGGAGGCCGCTTTCCCGCATCTGATCCGCGCCGATAGCCCCAGCCGGATGGTGGGCGCGGCGGTCGAGGCGTCGCCGCTCACCAAGGTGCGGCACGAGCAGCGGATGATGAGCCTCGACAACGGCTTTTCGGAAGAAGACATTGCCGAGTTCGTAGGCCGGGTGCGGCGCTATCTCGCGCTGCCCGAGGGCGAGATGCTGGCGCTGACTGCCGAGGACAAGATCGACGGGCTGTCGCTCTCGCTGCGTTATGAGCAGGGCGTGCTGGTGCGCGCCGCGACGCGCGGCGATGGCGAGGTGGGTGAGGACGTTCTCGCCAATGTGCGCACGATCGGGGATATCCCGGAGCGTCTGGCTGGCGACCTGATACCCGACATCTTCGAGATTCGCGGCGAGGTTTACATGTCCAAACAGGACTTTGCCGCGCTCAATGCTGCACAGGCGGAACGCGGCGAAAAGCTGTTCGCCAATCCGCGCAATGCCGCTGCCGGGTCGCTGCGGCAGAAGGACGCGAAGGTCACCGCTGCCCGCCCCTTGCGCTTTCTGGCGCATGGCTGGGGCGTTGCAAGCGAAGTGCCGGGCGCGACGCAGCATGAAGTGATGCAGGCCATCGCCGCGATGGGCGTGCCGGTCTCGCCGATGCTCCGACGAGTGGAATCGCTAGAGGAACTGCTCGCCCATTATCGCGAGATCGAACGGCTCCGCGCCGACCTGCCCTATGACATCGATGGCGTGGTCTACAAGGTGGACCGGCTCGACTGGCAGGCGCGGCTGGGTTTTGTCGCCAAGGCCCCGCGCTGGGCGCTGGCGCACAAATTCCCCGCCGAGCGCGCGGAAACGACGCTGCAGGCGATCGATATCCAGGTCGGGCGCACGGGCAAGCTGACCCCGGTGGGCAGGCTGGTGCCGGTCACGGTCGGCGGCGTGGTCGTGTCCAACGTGACGCTGCACAATCGCGACGAGATTGCGCGGCTGGGCGTGCGTCCGGGCGACCGGGTGCTGGTGCAGCGCGCGGGCGATGTCATCCCGCAGGTGGTGGAAAACCGCACCCGCGATGTGGCACGCGATCCCTATCTCTTCCCCGATCACTGCCCCGAATGCGGCAGCGAAGCCGTCGCGGAAGAGGGCGAGGTCGATGTCCGCTGCACGGGCGGGCTGATCTGCCCGGCGCAGCAGCGCGAGCGCCTCAAGCATTTCGTCAGCCGCGCCGCGCTCGACATCGAGGGACTGGGCGAGAAGACGATTGCCGAGTTTCTCGACGCCGGCTTCATCCGCAAGCCGGGCGACATCTTCCGGCTGAAGGCAAAGCGCAGTGCAATCCTGGCGCGCGAGGGCTGGCAGGAAAAGTCGGTCGACAATCTGCTCGCCAGCATCGAGGCACGGCGCGGGGCGGACCCGGGGCGTTTCCTGTTCGCGCTGGGCATCCGGCATGTCGGAGCGGTGACGGCCAAGGACCTCGTCAAGAGCTTCGGAAGCGCCGAGGCAGTGGGCGAGATCGGTCGCACACTGGCGGCGGGCAGCATCGAAGCGACCGCCGAAGTCACCAGCATCGACGGCATCGGTCCGGCGGTCGCCGAAGCCCTGGGCGATTTCTTCCACGAACCGCATAATGGCGAAATTTTCGACGACCTGATCGAAGAGGTCCGCCCCGCCGCGTTCGTCTCGACTGCGCGCGAGACCGAATGGAGCGGCAAGACCATCGTCTTCACCGGCAAGCTGGAAACGATGAGCCGCGACGAGGCCAAGGCGCAGGCGGAGCGGCTGGGGGCCAAGGCGGCGGGATCGGTCTCGGCCAAGACCGATCTGGTCGTGGCCGGGCCGGGAGCAGGATCGAAGCTCAAAAAGGCGGCGGAACTGGGCGTGCGCGTAGTCGACGAGGCGGAATGGGCAGAAATCATGCGCTCGGCCTGATCGGCTGTCGAATCTGGATCGGCCCGTTCGTCATGGGGCAGAACGTGCAGTTTCCGCCGTTCGGATGAGGAGACATGATGATGCAGTACATGCTGATGATCCACGAGGACGAGAGCGTCTATGCCGGGCCCGAGGGCGAAAAGCTGCTGGCCGAGACGCTGGCTGCGCACATGGCGCTGGGCGAGGCCTTGGTCGCTGCCGGGGTGAGCTATTCGGGCGAACGGCTGAAGCCGGCCTCCACCGCGACGACGATCCGCTGGAACATGGGCGAGCACCAGATCCATGATGGCGCCTTTGCCGAAAGCCATGAGGAGCTCGGCGGCTTCTACATCATCGATGTCGACAATCTGGACCAGGCGATCGAATGGGCCAAGCGCATCCCGATCCCCAGGGGGGCGCTGGAGATCCGCCCGATCTGGCCGATGGGCGGCCCCGACGCATGACCACGGACGGGCTGGGTGCGGCGATCATCGCGGCCCGGCCCGTTATCGTCGCAGCGCTCGCGGCACGCTTCCGCGACCTTGACCTGGCCGAGGACGGCTTTGCCGATGCCGCCGAACTCGCGATGCGCCATTTCGCCGCCGCGCCGCTGCCTGCCAACCTGCCCGGCTGGCTGCATGTCGCGGGCCGGCGGCGTATCATCGACCGGTTGCGGCGCGATGCCCGGCTGGCGCGGATCATCGCCGAGCAACCCGATGCGCCGGAGGGTGCGGAGATGGACGTCATCTCGCTGTTCGACGCGCAGATTCCCGATGAACGGCTGCGGCTGATCTTCATCTGCTGCCACCCCGCCATCGCGCCCGAGGCACGCGCCGCGCTGACGCTGCGCACCGTGTGCGGCGTGCCGACCGAACGGATCGCGGCGGCGTTCCTGATGGCTGGCCCTGCGATGTTCCAGCGGCTGACCCGCGCCAAGGCCAAGATTCGCGAGGCGGGCGTACCGTTTGAAACGCCGCCGCCGCACCTGTGGAGCGAGCGACTGCAATCGGTGCTGGCGACGCTGGAAATCGCCTATGCGCTGGCCTTTCAGGATGCAGCCGGCAGCGAGCCGACGGCCGATCTGGGCCCCGATGTGCTGCGGCTGGCCGCGATGCTGGCCGAACTGCTGCCCGACGATCCGGAGGTGTTGGGACTCGCCGCTCTGGTGCAGCTGGGCGAGGCGCGCCGCGCCGCGCGGGTCGATGGCGAGGGGCGGATGATCCCCCTCAGCGAACAGGATGTGCGGCTCTGGGATGGCGCGCTGATCGCCTCTTCGGCGGGGCTGATGCAGCGTTCGGCCGATCTGGGCCGGAGCGGGCCGTATCAGCTGATGGCCGCGATCCACCTCACCCATGCGCGGCGGAGAACCGAAGGGCGCACCGATTGTCACGCGATCCTCAAGCTCTACGACCTGCTGCTCGTGCTGCGGCCGGGGCCGGTGGTCGCGATCAACCGTGCGATTGCGCTGGCGCGGGTGGAGGGGCCGCACGCGGGGCTGGCGGCGCTCGATGCGCTGCAAGGCGCAGCGGTGGAGCGCTATCGCCCCTGGCACGCGGCGCGCGCGCATCTGCTGGCGCAGACCGGCGACAGGGCCGGTGCAGAGTCAGCCTTCGCGCATGCGCTCGCGCTCAATCCCGCGCGGGCAGAGCGGCTGTATCTGGAGGCGCGACTTCGGGAAACCAGCGCATGACGTGATGTTCCGCCGGGGTCCAGGCACCGACGCGGATGCCAATCGCGCGCAGATGGTCGCCGGTCCAGGCATTGCAGCTGTGCACCAGCGAATAGCGGCCATTGGCGGCGTAGAACATGTCGTCGCCGCCATAGCCGGGAATCGGTTTCAGCGGGCCCTGGTCGGGAAAGGCGATGTCCTGCATCAGCCGCGCGGCGAGGCGGCGATAGGCATCATGGCTGATCACCAGCTTGCGGGCGTAACGGCCCTGTTGCGGCCGGTTCATGTGATAGATGTGGACCAGCGTTGCATCGCTGCCGATCGCGGCGCGGGCCAGGGTCAGCGGGTTCAGCTGCCGCCAGTCCGGCGTGCCCAGGTAGAATTCGCGCTCGCCCCAGCCGATCGCGACATGATCGGTCGCGCCGGTCGCGTGATAGCGGGTATCGGCGAGGTCCGTCGGCGGGAAGATGCGGTGCCAGTCGATCCCCTCGGCCCTGGCAGGCAGGATGAAGCCGGTGTGGAAGCCGTTGGTCTCGACATAGATGGTCACGCCATCCTCAGGCGCACGCCATGCCGCATTGGTCCCCCAAAGCCCGCCGATCTCGCCCGCTGCAAAGGCCAGCCCCGCGATCAAGGCCAGCCAGCCGAACAGGGTGCGGGCGAGCTTCTTCATCAATAGTCGTTCCCGCGAACACGGAAATCCCGCTTCTGGCGGATAGGGCAAAGCGAGCGAGACCCCCGCCTGCGCGGGGGAGACGAAGCAGGGTGACGGAAGGAAGAAAGGATGGCGCGGCAGGCACCACTCCCATCCGCCGCCGGGATGGACGCGCTCAGGCCGCGCCGGTCTTGCACAGCCGCAATACCGTCCAGTCGCCCAGATCCAGCCGTTCCTCCAGCGTGAAGCCCTGGGCGCGATAGGCCCCGGCGACCGCATCCGCCTGCGTTCCCAGCAGGCCGGACAGCACGGCATGGCCCTGCGGCGCGGTGACGGCGGCAACGTCCGGTGACAGGTCGATGAGCGGTCCGGCCAGGATATTGGCGATCACCAGGTCATAGGGCGCGCGCTGCTGCAGCTGCTTGTCCTCCAGCCCTTCGGCAATCACCATCGTCAGCGCGCCCACAGAATCGCCCATCGCGATGCCGTTGGTCGCGGCATTATGCTCCACCGCCGGACCGCAGACCGGGTCGATATCGCTGGCGATGGCCTGGGCATCGGGCCACAGATGCATCGCGGCAAAGGCGAGCAGCCCGGTGCCGGTGCCGATATCGATATGGTTGGTGACCTCGATGCCCGCCGCCTTCATGGCGTCGAGCACGATCAGGCAGCCGCGCGTGGTGTTGTGATGCCCGGTGCCGAAGGCCAGGCTGGCCGGAATGCAGAAGCTGCGCATATCGGCATCATCCGATGCGGGCATTTCGGGCGTGTGGACATGGAAGCGACCAGCGCGGATCGGCTCCAGCCCGGCCTGGCTCATGGTCACCCAGTCCTCATCGGGCAGCTTTTCCGGGGTCAGCGCCACGCCGGCTGCGCTCGGCACCAGGCCGCGCAAGCCTTCGATCCAGGCGGTTTCGGGCTCGTCGGTGAAATAGGCATGCAGGGCCCAGCTGCCGGGCTGCTGCGGATCGGCATAGGCATCGACTTCGCTCGCCACCAGGCTGGGGCTGCCGAACACGCTGTCGTCCAGCATGTCATACCCGGTCACGGCCTGTGCCTCGGCCAGCGTGCAGGGGATGGTGACTTTCCAGTTGTCCAATTCAGCATTCCTCTTGGCGACTAAAACCCGACAGGCGGCACCCTTAGAGATTGAACCATAACTTTGCCAATCCCGTCATTCCCGCGAAGGCGGGAATCCCGCTTCCATGATTGCGGCGGCAAACGAGCGGGACCCCCGCCTTCGCGGGGGTGACGAGAAAGCAAGCCCCAAAAGCTCAGGCGTTGATCAGATTGCAAAGATCCAGCCAATCCGGATTTGATTGCTCAATCAGGTCGATCTTCCACTGCCGCCGCCATTCAACGCATTCCCCTCAGCGCACGAAACTTGCCCCGTTCACGTCCAGCACCGCGCCGGTCATCGAGGGCGGGGCGTCGATGGCGCAGAAGGCGGCCATGGTGGCGACCTCGTCGGGCATGGCGACGCGGCCCAGCGGAATGTCGGCGAGCAGCTTGTCGCCGCCGCGGCTGGAGAGATAGTCCTCGGCCATGCCGGTCATGGTGAAGCCGGGACAGATGGCAAAGGCATAGATGCCGTTCGACGCATAGGCGCGCGCGATCGATTTGGTCATCGCCACCATGCCGCCCTTGGACGCGGCATAATGCCAGTGCGCCGGGCTGTCGCCACGATAGGCGGCGCGGCTGGCGATGTTGACGATGCGGCCCTCGTTCCCGTGATCGAGAAAATGCTGCACGGCAAAGCGGCACAGCTGGGCGCTGGCGGTCAGGTTGATCGTCATCGTCTCGTCCCAGGCGGCGAGCCATTCGGCATCGCCCCGGTCGATCGGATTCGCGGCAAAGATGCCGGCATTGTTGATCAGCACGTCGATGCGGCCGTCAAGCAGGTCGAGCGCCTCGCTCCACAGCAGATCGGGTCCACGAAAATCGCCGAAATCCGCGCCGACAACCTCCCATTCGGGGCTGTCCGGGCTGTCATCGGGAAATGGGCGGCTGGCATGGCCGACCACGCGATGGCCTGCTTCGTGGAGATGGTCGGCGATCGCGCGGCCGATGCCGCGGCTGGAGCCGGTGACGAGGATATTCTGTTCGACGCTGATCATGCGCCCAGCATATCGCCGCGCGCTGGCCCGGTCCATCACCCGGCGTCAGGCGGCGGCGGATTTGCTGCGCCCGGGTGCAGTGCGATCAGCCAGTGCCTGCCAGGCCGATCTCGTCAGCGAACCGGTCCGAACGGTTGCGCAATTCGACCAGCTGGTTTTGCAGATGGCTGAAACCGGCGCCCACCTTGTCCATTTCGCTGGCCAGGCTCTCGGTATCGATGCGGATCGTGCCGATGGTGTTCGACATCGAATCGGCGGCAAGCGCGGTCTCGTCGACCGCAGCGGTAATGATCGTCACGGTCTGCGCCTGGACTTCCATCGCCTCGCGGATGCGGTCTGCGCTCGACTGCACCTCGCTGACGGTGGCGCGCACCGAATCGTTCGAGGCGACGGTGTCGCGGGTGGCTTGCTGGATGGCGGTGATCTTGTGCGCAATATCGTCGGTCGCGCGCGCGGTCTGGTTGGCCAGGCTCTTCACCTCCTGCGCCACCACGGCAAAGCCGCGCCCGGCATCGCCTGCGCGGGCGGCCTCGATCGTCGCGTTGAGCGCGAGCAGGTTGGTCTGGCCCGCAATGTCCCGGATGAGGCTGAGGATCGATTCGATCGATTCGGCATGGGTCGATAGCGTCTGCGTGCTGGCCACAGCATGGCCGGCCTCACGCGAGGCACGCTCGGCAACATCGGCGGCGACTTCGACTTCGCTGCGCGCATCCTCGATCGCACGGATCAGGCCGGCTGCGGTCTGCGCTGCTTCGCGCATCGCAATGGCGGACTGTTCGGCGGCGGCGGCAACCTCGGACGAGCGGCCGAGCATCTGGCGGGCGGCCTCGGAGGCATTGACGACCTGGCTCTTCAGTCCGCTGCCCAGATGCGATGCCTGTTGCAGTTCGCCATCGACGGTCTGCTTGAAGCTGGCGCTTTGCGCGATGCGCACCGACTGCGCTTCCCGCTGGGTGATGGTGTTGACTGCAAAGGCCATGACTTCGGCTTCAATCACCATGACCTGCGCCGTGGCGCGGGCCAGCTGGTGATATTGTTCGGGATCATCGCGCAGCTTTTCGCGCATCTTCTGCATGGCAAAATCGTGCGTGTGCGCCTGCGCGGCAAGCGCCTGCCACATCGGGATGCCCAGCTTGCGCGCCTGGAGCGCGTGGATGAACGCCAGTTCCACCCAGGTCTGCTCGCCCAGATTGGCCATTTTCTCCCGCGTGTAGCGGCGGCTGTTTTCGACATGACGCTTTCTGAGCGTGGCAGTGTCTACCGACGTGCTCGTCAGGTCTGCGGTCGAGCTGTAATGTTTCCAGAATTCTTCGGCGATCGCATCCTCGTCGTCGCGCAGCAATTCGAGCGCACGGCGCGCGTGCTTGGGCAGATCGCCAGCCGCATCAAAGGCTGCCAGCCGCTGGCTGATCGAAAGCTCGTGCGCCACGGACTGATAGAGCGCCTTGAAATCGGCGCCGCCTTTCGAATCCTTGCTGTGCTCTGCCATGCCGTCCTCTTGCGAACCTAAGGGTAGTAATGGACCCGGCATATGCGCTCATGGTTAACGCCGGGTTATTGCCGCGCCAGGCCGAGCCGCTTTGCTGCGCAGCACCGTGCCGGTGGTGCAAGCGCGCGCGCACAATCAGCAATTGCATCATTTGGGCAATCGGCTAAACAGTCGCGGGACGCAAATTCGCATATGAACACGATCGTTTAAACGGGGGAGACCATGGCAAAACCATCGGGCAGGCCGCTGTCGCCGCACCTTTCCATCTGGCGTTGGGGCCCGGCCATGCTGGTCTCAATCCTCCATCGCGCAACAGGCGACGGCATGGCCGTCATCGGCGGCATCCTGCTCGTCGGCTGGCTGCTGGCACTGGCCAGCGGTCCTGAAAGCTATGCCTGGTATGTCGGTTGGGCGACCAGCCCCATCGGCTATCTGCTGATGGTCGGCCTGTCATGGGCATTCTTCCAGCACATGCTTTCGGGCCTGCGGCACTTCGTGCTCGACATCGGCGCGGGCTATGAGGTTGACAACAACAACCGCTGGTCGGCCCTGCTGCCGGTGCTGTCGATCGTGCTGACGGCATTTTTGTGGGCGATCATCTTTTTCGCCTGATCTTTTGAATTATCTGTGCAGCGCAACGGGCTATCGGGCCTGCGCGAGGAGTCGACCATGGGAAGTGGCACCAGAATTGGCAAGGTTCGCGGGCTGGGGTCCGCCAAAACGGGAACGCATCACTGGGTGATGGCGCGGGTCACCGCGGTCAGCAATCTCATCCTGATGCTGTGGTTCATCGCCTCGCTGGTCAGCCTGCCGGCGCTTGATCATGCCACGGTGACCGCCTGGCTTTCCGCACCGCTGCCCGCCACGGCGATGATCCTGCTGATCATCACCGTCTTCTATCACCTGCGCCTGGGCCTGCAGGTCATCGTCGAGGACTATGTGCATGATCATGGCACCAAGTTCGGCGTGATCCTGCTGCTCAATTTCTATGCCGTTGCCGGGGCAGCCCTCGGCATTTTCGCCGTTGCGCGCATTGCCTTTGCCGGAGCTGCAAGCTGATGTCTGAAGCCTATAAGATCATCGACCATGTATACGACACCGTTGTCGTCGGCGCGGGCGGATCGGGCCTGCGCGCCACCATGGGCAGCGCCGAAGCGGGCCTGAAGACCGCGTGCATCACCAAGGTGTTCCCCACCCGCAGCCATACCGTGGCGGCGCAGGGCGGCATCGCGGCGAGCCTGGGCAACAACTCGCCCGACCACTGGTCCTGGCACATGTACGATACCGTCAAGGGATCGGACTGGCTGGGTGACCAGGATGCGATCGAATATATGGTGCGCGAAGCGCCTGCCGCCGTGTACGAGCTTGAGCATGCTGGCGTGCCGTTCAGCCGCAACGACAACGGCACCATCTATCAGCGCCCGTTCGGCGGCCACATGCAGAACATGGGCGAAGGCCCGCCGGTGCAGCGCACCTGCGCCGCCGCCGACCGTACCGGCCATGCCATGCTGCACGCGCTGTACCAGCAGTCGCTGAAGTATGATTCGGACTTTTTCATCGAATATTTCGCCATCGACCTGATCATGGAAGACGGCGCGTGCCGCGGCGTGATCGCATTGTGCATGGAAGATGGATCTATCCACCGCTTCCGCAGCCATGCCGTGGTGCTGGCGACCGGCGGATCGGGCCGCTGCTATTTCTCTGCTACCTCGGCGCACACCTGCACGGGTGATGGCGGCGCGATGGTGCTGCGCGCTGGCCTGCCGCTGCAGGACATGGAGTTCGTCCAGTTCCACCCGACCGGCATCTACGGTGCGGGCGTGCTGATCACCGAAGGCGCGCGCGGCGAGGGCGGTTACCTCACCAATTCCGAAGGCGAGCGCTTCATGGAGCGCTATGCTCCGTCCGCGAAGGACCTGGCCAGCCGTGACGTCGTCAGCCGCTCGATGGCCGCCGAAATCCGCGAAGGCCGCGGTGTCGGCAAGGAAAACGACCATATCTACCTGCACCTCGATCATATCGACGAAAAGGTGCTGGCCGAGCGTCTGCCCGGCATTACCGAAACCGGCAAGATCTTCGCGGGCGTCGACCTGACCCGTCAGCCGCTGCCGGTGGTGCCGACGGTGCACTACAACATGGGCGGCATTCCCTGCAATTATCATGGCCAGGTCGTCACCATCAAGGATGGCAACCCCGACACCGTGGTCCCCGGCCTCTATGCCGTGGGTGAGGCAGCATGCGTTTCGGTGCACGGTGCCAACCGCCTGGGCTCCAACTCGCTGATCGACCTTGTCGTGTTCGGCCGTGCCACCGGTCATCACCTGCGCGACACGATCACGCCGGGCAGCTCGCACAAGGCGCTGCCGAAGGATTCGGCCGATCTGGCGCTGTCGCGTCTGGACCATTTCCGCAATGCCAAGGGCGGCTCGCCTACCGCGCAGATCCGCATGGACATGCAGAAGACGATGCAGAAGCATGCTGCCGTGTTCCGCGATACC
Source organism: Blastomonas sp. SL216 (assembly GCA_026625625.1). NCBI lineage: Bacteria > Pseudomonadati > Pseudomonadota > Alphaproteobacteria > Sphingomonadales > Blastomonadaceae > Blastomonas > Blastomonas sp. SL216. The sequence continues at coordinate 2,481,313 of CP113055.1, read as the reverse complement.
CAGCTGCTGTCGGAAGGCACCGCGCTGATGCAGACCGTCAACAAGCGGATGGAGGACGTTCACGTCACTGACCGGTCGCTGATCTGGAACACCGATCTGATCGAGACGCTGGAGCTCGACAACCTGCTCAGCCAGGCCGTGTGCACCATCGAAAGCGCGCATTCCCGCAAGGAAAGCCGCGGCGCGCACATGCACGAGGATTATCCCGAGCGCGACGATGCCAACTTCATGAAGCACACCGTCAGCTGGTTCGAAGGCTGGGGCGGCAAGGGCGGCAAGGTGACGCTCGACTACCGCCCGGTCCACGAATACACGCTCAGCGACGAGGTCGAGTATATCAAGCCCAAGAAGCGGGTGTATTGATCGGTTGGCTGGCCATCTGGCGATGAGAAATTTCAGGGCAGGCGCCGGATGCGGTGCCTGCCCTGAAGCGTTTATGGGCGGCGGGGGCCTCGGTCAGAGATGCCGGTCGACATCCATCCGCTCGTGCAGGATGCGGATTACCTGTACTGTGTCACCGATGATCCGATAGAATATCAGATGATGCCCGCTCAACAGCTTGCGGAATTCCTGCCCGTCGCTTTGATAGGCAGGATGCCGCATCGGGAAATCCTTCAGCGACTCGATGTTGGTGCGAATGGCAGCCAGATAGAGCCGTGCCTGGCCTGTGCCCCATTGCTGTTTGGTATAGTCCGCGATGGCATCGAGATCCCGGGTCGCAGCGGGGCGCAGTTCGATCTTATGCATTATCGCCGAAATGGCGGTCCATAAAACTGCTCCAGTCGAACGGCTCCGCAGGGCCACTCGCCAGACCTTCACGAAGCGCCGCATTCAGTGCTTCGCGCCGCTCATCCTCAACCATCAGTCGTCGCATCGCCTCGCGCACGACCTCGCTGGTCGAGCCATACTCGCCCGACTCCACCTTGCGGCGGGCAAATTCCTGAAACGGCGCGCCAAGCGCGATGGAGGTGTTCTTGCTCATCTGGTGACGGTACCAGATTTTGGTAACGGGGCCAATCGCCCAGCCTGCAACAAAAAACCGGCCGGAAGCGCGGAGCTTCCAGCCGGTCTTTGTCGCGCTACGGGCAAGCCCGCGACGCTAGCAGCAAACTGCTATTCTCAGTTGTCGCCGGTGATGAAGTCGGGCAGACCAGCGTCGCCGCCGGTTTCGCCGCCTTCCGAGCGCTCGCCGCGGCCACGGCCACGGCCGCCTCCGCCCGAACGTTCGCCGCCACGGTCACCACCGCGACCACGACCGCCATCGCCGTCGCGACGGGGGCGACGGTCGCCGCGATCTCCACGTTCACCGCGCTCGCGCGGTTCGCGGGCAGGGCGGGTGTCTTCCAGCTCTTCACCGGTTTCCTGGTCGACGACGCGCATCGACAGGCGAACCTTGCCGCGCGGATCGATCTCGAGAACCTTGACCTTCACTTCCTGGCCTTCGGACAGGACATCGGCCACCTTCTCGACCCGCTCGTTGCGGATTTCGGAAACGTGGACCAGACCGTCCTTGCCGCCCATGAAGTTCACGAACGCGCCGAAATCGACCAGGTTGACGACCTTGCCGTTGTAGATCTTGCCGACTTCGGCTTCTTCGACGATGCCCAGAATCCACTTCTTGGCAGCTTCGATCTGGCTGAGGTCGGACGAGCTGATCTTGATCAGGCCTTCGTCGTCGATATCCACCTTCGCGCCGGTCTCGGCGACGATCTCGCGGATCACCTTGCCGCCGGTGCCGATGACTTCCCGGATCTTCGACTTGTCGATCTGGATCGTCTCGATGCGCGGAGCATGTGCCGAAAGCTCGGTGCGGACTTCGCCCAGCGCCTTGGCCATTTCGCCCAGGATGTGCGCACGGCCTTCCTTGGCCTGCGCCAGAGCCTGCGCCATGATCTCGCGGGTGATGCCGGCGATCTTGATGTCCATCTGCATCGTGGTGATGCCTTCGGACGTGCCGGCAACCTTGAAGTCCATGTCGCCCAGGTGATCTTCGTCACCTAGGATGTCGGACAGAACAGCGAACTCGCTGCCTTCGAGGATCAGGCCCATGGCGATGCCCGACACCGGACGCTTGAGCGGAACGCCTGCGTCCATCATCGAGAGCGAACCGCCGCACACCGTGGCCATCGACGAAGAGCCGTTGGACTCGGTAATGTCGGACAGCACGCGGATGGTATAGGGGAACTCGTCCTTGCTGGGCAGCACGGGGTGCAGCGCACGCCATGCCAGCTTGCCATGGCCGACTTCACGACGACCCGGCGCGCCGAAGCGGCCGACTTCACCGACCGAATAGGGCGGGAAGTTATAGTGCAGCATGAAGCTTTCATAGCTGAGGCCGGTGAGGCCATCGATCATCTGCTCGCTGTCCTTGGTGCCCAAGGTGGTGGTGCAGATCGACTGGGTTTCACCGCGCGTGAACAGCGCCGAACCGTGCGTGCGCGGCAGGAAGCCGACCATCGCCTCGATCGGACGGATCTGCGTGGTGGTGCGGCCATCGATGCGGCTGCCGTCCTTGAGGATGGCGCCGCGGACGATTTCCGCTTCCAGCTTCTTCATCAGCTTGTTGGCAGCCATCTGGTCCTGCGGCGTGGCGTCGGCAAATGCTGCCTTGGCCTTGGCGCGAGCCTCATTCAGCGCGTTCGAGCGGGCCGACTTGTCGGTCAGCTTGTAGGCTGCGGCAATGTCTGCACCGATCAGGTCGCGCAGCTTCTGCTTGGCAGCGCTGAGATCGGCCTGAGCTGCCATTTCCCACGGATCCTTGGCGGCCTGTTCAGCCAGCTTGATGATCGCGTCGGTGACCTGGCGGCAGGCGTCGTGCGCGAATTCCACCGCGCCCAGCATCACTTCCTCGGACAGTTCCTTGGCTTCCGATTCGACCATCATCACCGCGTCATGCGTGGCGGCAACGACCAGATCGAGTTCGCCTTCCTTCACCTCGTCCATCGACGGGTTCAGCTGATATTCGCCGTCCTTGTAGCCGATGCGCGCAGCGCCGATCGGGCCCATGAAGGGCACGCCCGACAGGGTGAGCGCAGCCGAGGCGGCGACCATCGCAACGATATCGGGCTCGGATTCGCCGTCGAACGACAGGACCTGCGCGATCACGTTGATTTCGTTGTAGAAACCTTCGGGGAACAGCGGGCGGACGGGGCGGTCGATCAGGCGGCTGGTCAGCGTTTCCTTTTCGGTCGCGCCGCGCTCACGCTTGAAGAAGCCGCCGGGGATGCGGCCTGCTGCGGAGAATTTTTCCTGGTAGTGGACGGTCAGCGGGAAGAAGTCCTGGCCTTCCTTCACCGACTTGGCGGCGGTCACGGCGCACAGCACCACGGTTTCGCCATAGGTGGCCAGCACAGCGCCGTCCGCCTGACGGGCAATGCGGCCCGTTTCGAGCTTGAGGGTCTTTCCGCCCCACTCGATTTCTACAGTCTTAACATCAAACATGGATTTTCCTTATCGAACCCGATGCGCCCTATTGCGGACCGGGGCCTCTTCTGGTGCCAGGCTGACCGGCCTGGCGCGGTTCGGGGCTATATGTTGCCCCGGCTGGCCTTTATCCGCCTCATTGCGGAAAGGTCCGTTGGATGCCGCGCACTTTAATTTCGTGGCGCGGATAAACGAACGGCCCCGCTGGGGGGCCGTTCGAGAATGCTTACTTGCGGAGACCCAGCTTGCCGATCAGGTCGGTATAGCGGGCCTGGTCCTTCTTCTTCAGATAGTCTAGCAGCGAGCGGCGCTTGTTGACCATCATCAGCAGGCCACGACGCGAGTGGTTGTCCTTGTGGTGCGACTTGAAGTGGTCGGTCAGGTTGTTGATGCGCTCGGTCAGGATGGCAACCTGCACCTCGGGCGAGCCAGTGTCATTGGCTTCGCGCGCATATTCCTTGATCACTTCTTCCTTGCGCTCTGCGGTAATCGTCATGTGTCTTCGTTCCTCGAACATCTATCCAAAGTTGAAACCGCGCACCACGCGGACCTCCTGGTCCGAAAGCATTACCAGTGCGAGCGGAGCATCATCGCTCCCCCGCGCCCAATAACGCCCATCGTGTGCGGCAATCCCGGTCACGACCTGCCCCATGCGGAGCCGCCTTGCCTGATCGGGAGTGAGGTCAAGAGCCGGGATGTCGGCCAGCCCTGCCTCGAATGGCAAGATTACGTCTTCTGCGGCCGCGCCTTGGCGGATTTCGTCCAGTTTGTCCAGCGAAATCGCCTGAGCCAGGGCGAACGGCCCGGCCTGGGTGCGGCGCAGCATCGTCACGTGCCCCACCGTGCCGAGTGCCTGCGCGATGTCGCGCGCGAGGCTGCGGATATAGGTGCCCTTCGAGACATGGGCCGAAAGGGTGATGGATTGTAAATCCAACCCGGCACGGGGAGGGGTACCATCTGCAGGATGGGGGAGGGGCAGCGTGGTCATGCTTTCGCCGCCAGTGTGCGCACCCGCTTCCCCTCCCCGTACCGGGGAGGATTGGATAGTCAGCGCATGCACCGTCACGCTGCGGCTCGCCAGTTCGACCGCTTCGCCCGCGCGCGCCAGGTCATAGGCGCGCTGGCCATCGACCTTGAGCGCCGAAAACACAGGCGGCACCTGTTCGATCGGCCCAGTGAAGCGCGCCAGCACTGCCTCGATCTGTTCCAGCGTGGGCCGCACATCGCTTGCCGCCACGGCCTTGCCCTCGACATCCAGCGTGTCGGTCTCCACCCCGAACGCAATGGTGAAGTCATATGTCTTGTCGCCATTGAGCATCTGGCCGGTCAGCTTGGTCGCCTCGCCCAGCGCGATCGGCAGCACGCCGGTGGCCAGGGGGTCGAGCGTGCCGCCATGCCCGACCTTGACCTTGCCAAAGCCGCCCTGGCGAAAGGCGCGCTTGACTGCGGTCACCGCGTCGGTCGATCCCATGCCATAAGGCTTGTCCAAGATGATCCATCCGTGCATCGTCGCGCCCGTTAGCAGCCTTGCGCCGCTTAACCAAATGCCAACACGGCTTTGCTAGCTACCGGTGCCATGACCCGCCCGATTATCTCGCTCGAACTCAACGAACTGTGCGCGCCGTTGCTGGAACGCTGGATGGCGGATGGCTCGCTGCCGAATTTCCGCAAGCTGCGCGCCAGCAGCCATGTGTTCGAAACGCACGCGGACACCACCAGCCCTGAAGAGCTCGAGCCCTGGATCCAGTGGTATTCGATCCATACGGGCCTGGCTTATGATCAGCACCGCGTCTTCCGCCTGACCGATGGGCGCGGTGCCGGCCATCGCGACATATGGCAGGCGGTGTCCGATGCCGGCAGCGCGGTGATGAACTTTGCCAGCATGAATGCGCGGCCGTTCTCCAGGCCGGGTTCGCTCTATGTCGGCGATCCGTGGAGCGAGCAGGGAGATGCCTTCCCGCCCGAGCTCAACATCTATAACCGCTTTGTCGGGCACAATGTCCGCGAATATTCCAATGCGGAAAACCGGCTGTCGGCCAGCGATTATGCCGCATTCCTGCGCTTTGCGCTGACCCATGGGCTGTCGCCCGCCACGGTTTTGCGCATCACGTCGCAGCTGGCCGGCGAGCGGCTGGGCAGCACCGGCAGCCATGCCCGGGTCGCGATCCTGGATGCGCTGCAATATGACGTGTTTGCGCATTATTACCGCCGCATCCGTCCGCGTTTCGCGAGTTTCTTCGCCAATTCGGTCGCGCATCTGCAGCACAGCTACTGGCGGCACATGGATCCGGATGCCTTCACGGTGAAGCCCGATTCCGCCGAGATCAGCCGTTATGCCAGCGCGATCCGCGACGGCTATGTCGCGATGGATGCGATGGTCGGGCGGTTCATCGATCTGGCCGCAAAGCATGATGCGCTGATCGTGTTCCAGACCGCGCTCAGCCAGCAGCCCTTTGCGCGCTATGAAAACCAGGGCGGCCAGCATTTCCTGCGGCTGCGCGATCACAAGGCGTTCCTGGCGCGCTGCAGTATCGTGAGCCGCTCGGCCGATCCGACCATGACGCACCAGTATATGCTGCGCTTCGACAACCAGGAGCAGCGCGCAGCCGCCAAGGCCCGGCTCGAGGCGTTCTGCCTGGCCGATGGGCATCAGGTTTTTGCTGCACGTGACGATGGCGACGCCGATGCGCTCTATTTCGGCTGCCAGATCAGCTGGAAGATCGATGCCGACACCCCGATGACCGATCGGGCGACCGGTGAGACGCAGAGCATCGGGTCGCTGCTCTATGCGATGGAAGGGGTGAAGAGCGGCTGCCATCACCCGTCCGGTTCGCTGTGGATCGCCAGCGGCCAGCATGTCCGCCACGCCGAGCCGGTATCGATCCTCGATATCTATCCGACCATGCTCGACCTGATGCAGCTTGCCGAAGCGCCCGGCGAGCGGCGCGGGCGGTCGCTTGCGGGGCTGCTCAGCCTAAGCGCTGCTGCCTGACCAGTCGCTGTTCAGCAGGCCGAACACGCAGGTATCGCGGACATAGCCGGTCCAGGTGATGCGGTTGCGGCGCAGCGTGCCTTCATGCACCGCGCCCAGCTTGCGCACGGCGGCCTGGCTACGCAGATTGCGGGCATCGACGCGAAATTCGATCCGGGTGAAGCCTTGCCCGAAGGCATGATCGATCATCAGCCGCTTCATGCGGGTGTTGATGCCCGCTGCGCCGCGCGCCGACGGCTCGATATAGGTACCGCCGATCTCGACGACATGGTTGCGCGCATCGGGGTTGATATAGCTCGACATGCCGATCACCTCGCCCTGCCACAGCACGGCCAGGCGCACCCAGTTGGTGGTGGCGTGGAATTCCTCCATCGCCTTGTCGAAATGCTCGCCCAGCATCGAAATGGGGTAGATGTCCCAGATTTCGGTATCGCGCGCGCATGCTGCGCGCAGCGGCTCGACATGATGGTCGGCCAACGGCTCCAGCCGCAAGTCGCCATCGGTCAGCACGGTGCGCAACGCGTTCATGCCAAGCGGCCCATGAAATGCTTGCGGCACAAGGCAATATAGCGGTCGTTGCCGCCGATCTCAGTCTGCGCGCCCTGCTTGACGGCATGGCCCGCCGCATCGACCCGCAGGTTCATCGTCGCCTTGGCGCCGCATTCGCACACGGCCTTCAGCTCGACCAGATGGTCTGCCATGGCCAGCAGCTGCGCGCTGCCGGGGAAGAGCTCCGCCTGGAAATCGGTGCGCAGGCCATAGCAGAGCACGGGAATCTTGAGCTCGTCGCAAATGCGCGCGCACTGGAACACCTGCGCCTTGGTGAGGAACTGCGCCTCGTCGACCAGCACGCAGTCGAGCGGGGCAGAGGCAAGGTCGAGCGCCACTGCGGCGAAGATGTCCGTCTGCAGCTCGAACAGGTGAGCCGGGGCCTTGAGGCCGATACGCGAGGTGATCTGCCCGGTGCCGTAGCGATCATCGTGCGCCGCCGTCCACAGCATGGCGCGCATGCCCCGTTCGGCATAGTTGAAGGCCGCCTGCAACAGGGTGGAGGATTTGCCGGCGTTCATCGAGGCGTAGTAGAAATAGAGCTTGGCCATCAGGGCACTTTTCGAAGCGTCTCGACGGAGACAGGGCTGGCATTTCCGGCATCGCGCGCGATGCGTCGGTCGAAGGTTGCAAAAACCGGTGCAGCCCCGGACGCGGCCACGATATGCATCATGTCCGCCCAGTCCGCACCTTGATGATAACGGTCGATGGCCCAGAGCACGGATGGCTGCTTATCCACCTGCAGCTGCTCCAGGCTGACGACCTTTTCCAGCATCCGGCCCACAACGGATCGGGGCAGGCGCAAAGCCTTTTCCAGCACCCAACCGAGCTCGGTCAATACTGTCAATGAAACATAGGCAGGTTCGCTGAGCAGCTGCACCGCCTGCGCCGACTGGAGCGGATCATCGCCAAGCAGCCAGCGCGCCAGAATGTTGGTATCGACGGCTCGCACGGGCTTAACGCGGAACAGCCAAGTCCATGTCGGGATCGTCAACATCCGGGGACCAGCTCAGCTTCTCGATCGGGATCGGCGGGCCTTCGTGTCGGTATATCTGCCGCAGCTCTCGCGTGGCTTCTTCGATCGAGAGTCTCTGCGTCCGGGTGACCGGCCGAAGCATGACGCCGTCGCCCATCTGGATGACTTCCAGATCATGGCCCTGCGCCCAGCCGAGACGATCACGAACGTCCTTGGGGATGACGATCTGACCTTTGGCGGAGAGGCGGGTAATGTCATTCACGCGACCAACATACGTCTTACCCGGTAAGACGTCAATCTGCAGCGTCGTCCTTGCCCAGGTCCTGCGCGACCTTGGGCGCGCTCAGCAGCTTGTCGATATGGCTGCCGGTGTCGAAGCTGTCATCGGCGAGGAACTTGAGCTTGGCTGCGTATTTGGTGCGCACGCGCGAGGCGACTTCCTTCTGGAAGAAGGCCGTGTTGGTGCGCAGCGCCTTGAGCACCACGTCCTCGTCCTTGCCCAGCAGCGGTTTGACGAACACGGTGGCATGGCGCAGATCGGGCGACATGCGCACCTCGGTCACCGAGACGGTGGTGGAGGTCAGCACGTCATCGTGTACCTCGCCGCGCGCGAGCAGTTCCGACAGCACGTGCCGCACCTGCTCGCCCACGCGCAGCACGCGGACCGAACGCCCTTCCGGGCCGGTATCGTTATGCCTGGCCATGATCGTCCCTTTCACGATGCCCCGCCGACCGATGCCGGACGGCGGGGATCATGCCCTTACAGCGTGCGGTCGCGCATCTCGACGTCGAACGTCTCCAAGATATCGCCCGGCTTGATGTCGTTCGTATCCTGCAGCACGACGCCGCATTCCAGACCCGCACGGACCTCTGCCACATCGTCCTTGAAGCGGCGCAGCGAGGCGATGCTGGTCTTGCTGACGATAACGTCGTCGCGGGTGATGCGCGCATACAGACCCTTGCGCATGACGCCGTCGGTGACGAGCAGACCGGCTGCCTTGTCCTTCTTGCCCGCAGGGAAGATCTCCTTGATCTCTGCACGGCCAACCACGGTTTCGATCCGCTCCGGACCCAGCACGCCTGCCATCTCGCCCTTGATGTCGTCCAGCAGGTCATAGATGATGTCGAAATATTTGAACCGCACGCCATCGCGTTCGGCCAATGCCCGCGCCTGGGCATTGGCGCGCACGTTGAAGCCGATGATCGGCGCGTTCGAGGCCTTGGCCAGCGTCACGTCGGACTCGGTGATGGCACCCACGCCCGAATGCAGCACGCGGGCCTTGATGTCATCGGTCGAGATCTTGTTGAGCGATCCGACAATGGCTTCGACCGAACCCTGCACGTCGCCCTTGACCAGCACCGGATATTCCTTGGCGCGGTTGGCGGCGAGCGCCGAGAACATCGTGTCGATGCTCGCAGGCGCCATCGTCGTGCGCTTTTCGAGCGCCTTCTGGCGGCGATAGTCGGCGACTTCGCGGGCACGCTGTTCGTTCTCCACCACGGTCAGCTTGTCGCCTGCCGACGGGACGCCGGTCAGGCCCAGCACTTCCACCGGGATCGACGGGCCGGCTTCGCCCACCTGCTTGCCCTTGTCGTTGATCAGCGCACGGACCTTGCCCGACTGTTCGCCGACGACGAACACGTCGCCACGCTTCAGCGTTCCGCGCTGCACCAGCACGGTCGCGACCGGGCCGCGGCCCTTGTCGAGCTTGGCCTCGACCACCACGGCTTCGGCAGAGCGGTTGGGATTGGCCTTGAGCTCCATCAGTTCCGCCTGGAGCAGGATCTTGTCGACCAGCTCGTCCAGATTGATCTTCTTGAGCGCGGAAACCTCGACGTCCTGCACATCGCCCGACATCGCTTCCACGATGACCTCGTGCTCGAGAAGGCGTTCGCGGATCTTCTGCGGGTTGGCACCGTCCTTGTCGACCTTGTTGATCGCCACGATCATCGGCACGCCAGCGGCCTTGGTGTGGTTGATCGCCTCGATCGTCTGCGGCATCAGGCCGTCATCGGCCGCCACCACCAGGATGACGATATCGGTGACATTGGCACCGCGCGCGCGCATCTCGGTAAAGGCCGAGTGGCCCGGCGTATCGAGGAAGGTGACCTTGTCGCCCGACTTCACCTGCACCTGATAGGCGCCGATATGCTGGGTGATGCCGCCTGCTTCGCCCGACACCACATCGGTGCCGCGCAGCGCATCGAGCAGGCTGGTCTTGCCGTGGTCGACATGGCCCATGATGGTGACCACCGGCGCACGCGGCTTCAGCGTTTCGACGGCATCGACATCGGCCTCGTGATCAATTTCCACGTCGGAATCGGACACACGGGTGATCTTGTGGCCGAATTCCTCGACCAGCAGTTCGGCGGTGTCCTGATCGATCGTCTGGTTGACGGTGACCATCATGCCCATCTTGAACAGCGACTTGACCAGGTCTGCGCCCTTTTCCGCCATGCGGTTGGCCAGTTCCTGAACGGTGATCGCCTCGGGCACGACAACGTCGCGCACCTGCTTGGGCTGCGCATCGCGGCTCTGGCCGCCCATGTGCAGACGGCGTTCCTTTTCACGCGCACGCTTGAGCGCAGCAAGGCTGCGCGCACGCGCACCGCCATCGCCTTCGTTCAGCGCCTTGCTGACGGTGAGCTTGCCGGCCTGGCGGCGGTTGTCGACCACCTTGGCGCCGGCGGTCTTCTTGGGCTTGACCTCGGGACGCGGGGCAGGGGCCACCGGCGTGAAACGGCGCGGCGGCGGCGCAGCACGGGTTTCTTCGGCAGCGGGCTTGGCGGCTTCGGCCGGGGCAGGTGCAGCTTCGGCCTTGGCTTCGGTCGTGGCCGGCTCGGCGGTAGAGGCGGCAGCGGCATCCTGCGCGGCAGGGGCCGGGGTCTCAGCCGGAGCGGGCGCGGGTTCGGCAGCGGCCTTGCGGGCTTCCTCGGCCTTGCGGCGGGCTTCTTCGGCGGCGCGCTGCTTTTCCTCGGTCTCGCGGCGACGCGCTTCTTCCAGCGATGCCAGACGGGCTTCCTCGGCCTCACGCAGCAGCTTTTCCTGAAGTTCCAGGCGGCTCAGCGGAGAGGCCGGCTGCTGCGGACGCGGCGGCGGAGGAGGGGCTGCAGCCGGGGCGGGCGCGGGGGCCGGAGCGGGCGCAGGGGCAGGAGCGGCAGCGACGGGCGCTTCGCCCGGCTTGCCGACCAGCTTGCGGCGCTTCACCTCGACCACGACCTTGTTGGTGCGGCCATGGCTGAACGTCTGCTTGACTTCGCCAGCCTCGACAGAACGCTTCAGCCCCAGAGGCTTGCGACCCAGTGTCGGCTTGTTTTCGGTATCTTCACTCATCGAACAGACTCAATCCTCAATAAACTCTCACGTCTGGCGATACCTGGGGCATCGCCGGTCCGCGCGGGGCACTTCCGCGCACGCCGGGGCGCGCTAGGTTGCCATGCCGGGGCCGGGTACGGCCCCCTCCCCTTGGAAATGCAGCAATCGGCCAAGAAACTGGTCAATGCGCACGGCGGCGCGATGATCGGTCAGCGCCACGTGAACCGCGTTGTCGCGCCCCAATGCCACAGACAGGCGGGTGCGGTCTACAGGCAATACAGCCCCACGCTGACCGCTGCCCTCGCTGTCGCTGCCCACGCGCCAGGCCTGGTCCAGCTTGGCATTGCCATCGGCGGAGGCGTCGCTGGCATGCAGCAGCATCTCCACCTTGCCGCGCCGCGCTGCCTCGGCAATGCGGTCCGATCCGGTCAGCAGCGTGCCCGATCGCGCTTCCAGACCCAGCCGGTCGAGCAGCGCGCGGGTCAGCGCCTCCTCGATCATGCCGGGCAGGTCGTCGGGCACCGTGATCGGCCCGGTCTTGAACGCACGCGCCAGCGCGGCCTTCAACCGGCCCTTGGCAATGGCCTCTTCCAGCACGGGTCTGTTCACGCCGATCCACGCGCCGCGCCCCGGGGCACGCGCGCGGACATCGGGCGCGACCAGCCCCTCGGGGCTGATGGCAAGCCGGATCAGCTGGTCACGCTCCGCCCGCTCACCGCTCAATATGCAGCGGCGGATCGGGCCATCCGCCTTGTCGGCGGCAGTGTTGGAGGCAGCGTCGGTTAGAAGATCGCCGGCCGTGTCATTGGGAAGTTTCCGCATGCGCGTCCTCCCCATCGGCGCCCGCATCCTCGTCCTCGAACCAGTGCGCGCGCGCGGCCATGATGATCTCGTTGCCCTGCTCTTCGGTCAGGCCATAGGTGGCGAGAACGCCGCCCTTGTCCTCGGGCCGCTTGTTGGCAGGGGCCGAATTGTCGCGGCGACGCTGCTCGGTACGCTTCTTGGCGATCAGCTCGTCGGTGGCGAGATCGGCCAGATCGTCGAGCGTCTTGATCCCCGCCTTGCCCAAAGTCACCAGCATCGCTTCGGTGAGGTGCGGCAGCTCGGCCAGCGCATCTTCGACGCCCAGACCACGGCGTTCCTCACGCGAGGCTTCCTCGCGGCGTTCCAGTGCTTCCTGGGCGCGGCTCTGCAGCTCTTCGGCCAGTTCCTCGTCAAAGCCTTCGATGGTCGAAAGCTCCTCGGGCGAGACATAGGCGACTTCCTCGAGCTCGCTGAACCCTTCGGCCACCAGCAGCTGCGACAGGGTTTCATCGACGTCCAGCTCGTTCTGGAACATTTCCGAACGCTCGGTGAATTCCTTCTGACGCTTCTCGCTCGATTCCGCCTCGGTCATGATGTCGATGGCAGAGCCGGTGAGCTGGCTGGCGAGCCGCACGTTCTGGCCGCGACGGCCAATGGCCAGCGACAGCTGATCGTCGGGAACGACGACTTCGATGCGGCTTTCTTCCTCGTCGATCACCACGCGGCTGACGGTGGCCGGCTGCAGCGCGTTGACGACGAAGGTCGCGGTGTCTTCCGACCAGGGGATGATGTCGATCTTCTCGCCCTGCATTTCCTGGACGACCGCCTGGACGCGGCTGCCCTTCATGCCGACGCACGCGCCGACCGGGTCGATCGAGCTGTCATAGCTGATCACGCCGATCTTGGCGCGGCTGCCCGGATCGCGCGCAGCGGCCTTGATCTGGATGATGCCGTCGTAGATTTCGGGCACTTCCAGCTCGAACAGCTTGCGCATGAAATCGGGATGCGCGCGGCTCAGGAAGATCTGCGGCCCACGGTTTTCGCGGCGGACGTTGAGGATGATCGCGCGGATGCGGTCGCCGACGCGGGCAACTTCGCGCGGGATCTGCTGTTCGCGGCGGATCACGCCTTCGGCGCGGCCCAGATTGACGATGACATGGCCGAATTCGACCGACTTGACGACGCCAGTGATGATTTCACCCACGCGGTCCTTGAACTCGTCGAACTGGCGTTCGCGCTCGGCATCGCGGACCTTCTGGAAGATCACCTGCTTGGCGGCCTGCGCGTCGATGCGGCCCAGGTCCACTGCGGGGAGCGGATCGACGATGAAATCGCCGACGACAGCGCCCTTTTGCAGCTTCTGCGCCTGCTTGACATCGACCTGCTTGAAATAGTCCTCGACCGTTTCGACCACCTCGACGACGCGCCACAGGCGCAGATCGCCGCTGACCGGATCGAGCTTCGCGCGGATGTCGTTTTCCGCGCCGTAACGGGCCCGCGCCGCGCGCTGGATCGCTTCTTCCATCGCCTCGAGGACGATGGTCTTGTCGATCATCTTTTCCGTCGCCACCGAATTGGCGATGGCGAGAAGTTCAGCCTTGTTGGCGGAAATGGCGCTGGCCATGATCAGTCTTCCTGTTCTTCGAGATCTTCAAGTTCTGGGGTTTCGTCGATTTCTTCGATGTCGTCCACGCCGCTGGTGTCCAGCGGACGGGTGGCGGCAATCAGCTTGTTGGTCAGCATCAGCTTGGCGCTGATCACCTGGGCAAACGGCACGGAGACCGCGCCCACCTTCTTGTCCTGCACCGTGATCATCTCGCCTTCGAGCGAGAGCAGATCGCCGGTCAGCTGCTTGCGGCCCTGTGCGGGTTCGGTCAGCACCAGCCGCGCCTCATGGCCCAGCCAGTTGCCGTAATCCTTGAGCCGGGTCAGCGGCCGATCAATGCCGGGCGAGCTGACCTCGAGCCGGTACGATCCGGGCACCGGGTCCTTGCCTGCCTCTTCCAGCGCATCGAACACTTCCGAGATGCGGCGCGACAGGCTGGCGCAATCGTCGATGTTGAGCTGGCCGGTTTCGGGCCGTTCGGCCATGATCTGCAGCGTCCGGTCATCGCCCGCGCCGAACAGATGCACGCGCACCAGGTCAAAGCCGAGAGCCTGGGCTTCGGGTTCGACAAGAGCGGCGACGGCGGCGAGATCGGTCAAGGATGCGCTTTCTGGCAAATGGTCTTGGCGGCAGGGCGGCAAAAGCTGGTTCGTGCCGGGGCCGTCTGGCTCCGGCCCGTCAAGTTTCAGCAACCATGTCGGGATGACTGGCCATATAGGGGAAGGGCCGCTGATAAGCAAGCCATATGTGCCGCCACAGACCGCCGCGCCGCCGTTAATCTTGTGCCTTAACCCCGCGCCCCGCCACCGTCCCGCCGGGGGACGCAGCGATTGCGGCACTGGTGATTCGGCAGCTTATTGGTTAGCGTTTCGTAAATGCCGCATTGAGCGCGCGTTAACGCAATGATCGTCGGGAGCAGCACAGCATGAAATGGCCCAAGGCACGGCAAATGGCAGGCGGCGGGATGCTGGTCGGGATTGGCGCGCTTGTTGGCGCGATGCTGTCCAGCGCGCCGGGGGATGCGGCGATCCAGCCGCTCGCCAAGGCGGCACTGCCCGGAAGCCAGACAGCGGCGGCCAGCTCCGCGCCGATCCTTGCCAAGGCCGATGCCGCAATCACCACGCCCGAACAGGCCGGCTATGCGATCAAGAGCGTGCTGACCATCGATGGTCCGCTGGCGCACGGCAATTATTACTGGGACGAGAGCAATGCCCCGGCCACCGGGCCGATGCTGATCACGGTCGATATCGAGGCGCAGACGCTGTCGGTGTTCCGCGACGGGCACGAGATCGGCGTCGCGGTGATCCTGTATGGCACGCCGGAAAAGCCGACTCCGCTGGGTGCCTTTCCGATCACCCAGAAGGACGCCGATCACGTCTCCAACCTTTATGATGCCCCGATGCCGTACATGATGCGGCTGACCAACGATGGCGTTGCGATTCACGGCAGCGATGTCGAATGGGGCTATGGCACGCGCGGCTGCATCGGCGTGCCGACCGCCTTTGCCAAGATGCTGTTCGAGCAGGTGAAGCTGGGCGATATCGTGATCATCACCAACGGCCAGCGCATCAATGTGGGCGATGCGGTCTCCGGGGTCTGACACGCAGCATCCGCTGGTCATTCGGTTCGTCGCTGGCTAGACACCGCTGATGGACCGTCAGCAAGCCAGCATCCACACCCAACAGGCGATCAATGCCCTGCGCGCAGGCGAGGCTGCGCGCGCCCGCGACCTGCTCGGCGCAGTCGCCAAGGACCCGCCGCCGGGCGAGGCACCGCCATGGTTTCTGCTGGCCCAGGCCTGCCAGATGGCGGCCGATGCCGATGGCCAGGGCGAGGCGCTGAGCCGGTTGCTGGCAGAGGAGCCGCGGCATCTGGGCGGATTGCTGCTGATGGCGGGGTTCAAGGCGGCGCAGGGGGATTCGCGCGCGGCCTCTTCCTTCTACACCACGGCGCTGGCGACCGCGAACCATGCCGGACCCGATCAGGTCCCGCAGACGCTGGTCCCCTTGCTGCAGCAGGGGCAACGCTATCTGCAACAGGCGCAGGCGGGCTATGCCGAGTTCCTGACCGGGCAGCTGGCGGGCAAGGGCATTGCGCAAGGCGCAGTATCGCCGCGTATCGACATGGCGCTCGACCTGCTGCTGGGGCGCAAGCAGCTCTATCTGCAGGAACCGACCAGCTTCTATTTTCCCGGCCTGCCGCAACGGCAATTCTATGAGGCCGCCGAGTTCGAATGGGCAGCGGCTTTCGAGGCGCAGGCAGGCGAAATGCGCGCGGAACTGGAGGCGCTGCTGGAGCGCAGCCGCGAATTCAGCCCCTATGTCCAGACCCGGCCCGACCGGCCAGCCGCCGCCAACCCGTTGCGCGACGATCCCAGCTGGGGTGCGCATTATCTGTGGGAAGACGGGGCAATCGTGCCCGATCACGCAGCGCTCGCCCCGGTGACCATGGCTGCGCTCGATACCGCACCGATGCCGGTCATCCAGGCGCGCTCCCCGATGGCGCTCTATTCGCTGCTGCGCCCCGGAACGCATATCCAGCCGCATAACGGCATGCTCAATACCCGGCTGATCTGCCACCTGCCGCTGATCACCAATCCCGATTGCGCGATCCGGGTCGGCAACGAGACGCGCAGCTGGCAGCAGGGCAGGCTGCTGATCTTCGACGACAGCATCGAGCATGAGGCGTGGAACCGGGGTCAGGCGACGCGCATCATCCTGCTGTTCGAAATCTGGCGGCCCGAGATTTCGGCGGACGAGCGCACCGCGCTGACAGCGGTGTTCGAGGCGATCACCGCTTATGGAGGCATGCCGCGCGACCAGGGCTGATCAACGCCGTTGCTGCGCAAAAAAGCACCGGATTGAATCCACTTGACCTGCCACGCTGTATTATGGCAGTGAAGCAGTGATGGCAGACAACAGCAAACCCGTTTACCTCAAGCTCCGCGACATCATCGCGGCATCGATTCTGGACGGCGTGTACGCAGAGGGCGACATGCTTCCTTCGGTCCGGGCGTTCGCTGCCGAACAACAGGCCAATCCGCTGACGGTCGCCAAGGCGTATCAGATGTTCCAGGATCAGGGACTGGTCGAGGTGCAGCGCGGGGTCGGCATGTATGTCGCCGCCGGCGCTGTCGACAAGCTCCGCTCGATGGAGCGCGAGGACTTCCTCAAGCATGTCTGGCCGCCGGTGCTGCGCCAGATGCGGCGCATCGGCCTGTCGCCCGCCGCGCTTCTCGACGAAGAAAAGGCCTGATCCGGGCCCTCAGGGGTCTACTGCATCTTCCGGCAGATCCTCGACGCGCGGCAGCCGGTCAGCCAGCGCCAGGTCGAACTGTTCCTTGTCCAGCCGCCCCTCCCATTTCGACACCACCACGGTGGCCACGGCATTGCCGATGAAATTGGTGAGGCTGCGGCATTCGGACATGAAGCGGTCGATGCCCAGGATCAGCGCCATGCCCGCAACCGGGACCGATGGCACGATCGACAGGGTCGCTGCCAGCGTGATGAAGCCCGCGCCCGTCACCCCCGCCGCGCCCTTGGACGAGATCATCGCTACCCCCAGCAGCAGCAGCTGTTCGCCCAAAGTCAGGTCGACATTGCACGCCTGCGCGATGAACAAGGCGGCGAGCGTCATGTAGATATTGGTGCCATCCAGGTTGAAGCTGTAGCCGGTGGGTACGACCAGGCCGACTACGGTCTTGGGGCAGCCGGCACGCTCCATCTTTTCGATCAGCGAGGGCAGCGCACTTTCCGATGATGACGTGCCCAGCACCAGCAGCAGCTCGGCGCGCAGATAGGCGATGAGCTTGAGGATCGAAAAGCCGCACAACCGCGCCACCGCACCGAGCACGACCAGCACGAACAGCAGCGAGGTGAGGTAGAAGGTGGCGACGAGCGCGGCGAGATTGGCCAGCGTCCCGATGCCATATTCGCCGATGGTAAAGGCCATCGCGCCGAACGCACCGATAGGGGCGGCCTTCATCACGATGCCGACCAGCTTGAAAAACGCGGCCGAGGCATCCTCGAGCAGGTCGAGCAGCCGCGCGCCCTTGTCGCCGATCATCGCGAGCGAAATGCCGAACAGGATCGACACGAACAGCACCTGCAACAGGTTGCCGCTGCTGAGCGAGGCGAGGAAGGTGTCGGGCACGATGCTCGACAGAAAGCCGGTAATGCTAGTTTCCTGGGCCTTGGCGGTATATTCGCTGACCTTGCCGGTATCGAGAGTCGCCGGATCGATGTTCAGCCCCGCGCCCGGCTGCACGACATTGGCGACGATCAGCCCGACGATCAGCGCCAGCGTCGAAAAGGTGAGGAAATAGGCAAAGGCCTTGCCCGCGACGCGGCCCACGCTGGCCAGATCGCGCATCCCGGCAATGCCGGTGACGATGGTGAGGAAGATGACCGGCGCGATCACCATCTTGACCAGCTTGATGAACACATCGCCCAGCGGCTTCATCGCCGCGCCTGTCTGCGGCGCGAAATGGCCGAGCGCCACGCCCGCGACAATGGCGACCAGCACCTGCACGTAAAGCTGCGCATACCAGCGACGCGGGGCGCGGGTGGGAAGGGGGGTGGGCGAGCTGAGCGAAACCATCGCAACCGCCTATCACCCCCGCATCGTAGCGCCAATGGCTGACCTGGAAGTACCTTGTTGCGTTTTGCCGAGAATATGCGCGCAAGCGCGGCCAGCGCGGAGATGCGAGCCCCGTTGTCTGCAGAGCTCTGACGCTTTTACCCCGCCATCAGGCTTCCAGCGTTCTGGCACGATGCCTGTTTGGCCAGAAAACGTGGCATCCGCTTATCCGGATTGGCGTTATAGCCATAAGTTGTGGAGCAATTGTTCAGGCAATCCATCCAGGCTTCATATTCGCCGAGCATGCAAAGCTCTGCTTCATATGTATTGCCGCCATGCCTCGAATAGCAATAGTTGAAGCGAGTTTCATAGATTTGATAGCACTGATTGACGCAGCCCTGATAGTCGGCCCTGGCCTGAGTCACGGGCATCAACAGACATGCAAACGCAGCAAGAGGAGCGAGCTTCCTGATCATATAATCCTCCATTGTTAGAGAAGATTCCGTCGGGAAGCCGAGTTTAATTCAGTTCGCGGATTCGAGGCAATTCAGCAAAACATTAAAGAGCGTTAATTTGCCGCTATCATAATCCGTGCCCGGTTGACGTTGCTCACCCGAACGGCGCGTCGATCGCGACCTGCGGCTCGGTGAACCAGCGCGGGCCATTTTCGGTCATGTAGAAATGGTCTTCCAGCCGGATGCCGAAGCGGTCGGGGATGACGATCATCGGCTCGTTGGAAAAGCACATGCCGGTGGCCAGCGGCGTCGTGTCGCCGCGCACCAAATAGGCGGGCTCGTGGATCGACAGGCCGATACCGTGGCCGGTGCGGTGGGGCAGGCCGGGCAGCGCGTAATCTGGGCCCAGGCCTGCGGCTTCGAGCACACGGCGCGCAGCGGCATCCACCACCTCGCACGGATCGCCCGGCTGCGCGGCATCAAAGGCGGCGGCCTGGGCTGCCTTCTCCAGGTCCCAGATCCGGCGCTGCTCGTCATCGGGTTTTCCAAAGACATAGCTGCGCGTGATGTCCGAATGATAGCCGTGCACCGTGGTGCCGGTATCGATCAGCACCATGTCGCCCTCGTGCAGTTCCGGATCGCCGGGCAGGCCGTGCGGAAAGGCGGAGCCGCGCCCGAACTGCACCATGCAGAAGGTGCTCGATCCGCTCCCTCCGGCGCCAGCGCCCATCGCCCGGTGGCAATCGCCGATGAAGCGGATCACCTCGCTCGCCCTGATGCCTTCGCGCAGGATCAGCGCAGCGCGGCGGTGCGCCTCCAGCGTCATCGATTTGGCCTGCTGCATCAGCGCGATTTCCGCAGCCGATTTGTGCATCCGGCAGCCATCGACCGCGGCCGCACCGCTGGTCAGCGTGAGGCCCGGCGCGCTCTTGGCGATGCGGTCGACGAACAGGAACGGCAGCGCCGGGTCGATCGCCAGCGTGGTCGCACCCCAGGCGCGGCAGGCATCGGCCACCAGCGCGGTTGGCGATTCGTCCTCCTGCCACAGGCGGATCTCGACCGGAATCGCGAGCTCCGCCTCGAGCGAGCCGAGCTCGAAATAGGGTGCGATCATGATCGGATCGCCGGTCACCGGGATCATCAGCGCCACCAGGCGCTCGGTCCCACCCCAGGAGACGCCCGCGAAATAGCGCAGGCTGGCACCCGCGCCGATGATCAGCGCATCGGCGCCCGAATCGCGGGTGAGCTTGCGCGCCTTTTCGATCCGCGCCAGCCGTTCGTCCTGCCCGATCGCCGGAGCGATCTCTGCCCAGCGGCTGAGGTCGGCAAGCTGCTCGGCTGCGGTCGATCCGCCAATGCCCTTCATACGGTTTCTCCAAAACGCGCCGCGTCAAAGGGCGCAAGATCGATGGCGGGCCGCGTCCGGCAGGCGAGCGCGGCGACAGCCTCGCCGGTCACCGCTGCGAGCGTCATGCCCAGATGCTGGTGGCCGAATGCGTATAGCAGGTTGCGCGCACGCTGGCTGCGGCCGATCGCGGGCAGATAATCGGGCAAAGTCGGGCGTGCCCCCATCCAGGGTTCGCCGGGAAGATCGAAGGGCAGGCCCAGTTCCGTCACATGCCGGCGCAGCTTGTCCCATTTCGCCGGATCGGGCGGCGCGGTGCGCGCGGCGAATTCGACAAAGCTCGCCGCGCGCAGGCCGCCTGCAAAGCGGGTGACGATCATCGACCGGTCCTCGAACGCCACCGGCGGCATATCGTGCGGCCAGCGGCTCGCGGGCGACTGAATGTGGTAACCGCGCTCGGCGATCAGCGGGATGCGCACGCCGGTCGGCCGCAGCAATTCGGCAGAAGCGGCCCCGGCGCACAGCACGATCTGGTCGGCCTGCAGCATCTGCCCGTCGCAGCGGACGGATGCCGTGTCGCCATCGATCGTGATCGCGTCTGCGGCGGCATGGCGGATCACGCCGCCCAGCGCCGCCAGCCGTGCGCGCAGCGCATCGGCCAGAGCCCCCAGGTCGCCGATCTGGCCTGACCCCGCAAAGCGCACGGCAGCCGCAATCTGTCCGCCCCGGGCCAGGTCGCGAATGGCCTCCAGCTCGTTCGGCATGGCGTCGCGAACATGAGCGCTGCCGATATCGGTGCCAAGCCAGAAGGCGCGGCCCTGCCTCGCGCTGGCCTCGCTTTCCCAGGCGACGAAATGCCCGTCCTGCCGCAGCAGCGAGCCCGCCCCGGCGCTGGCGGTCAATCTGGCCCAGGCGGGCATTGCTTCAGCCAGCAGCGACGATAGCGCGGCGGTGCCAGCTGCAAAGCGGCGCGGGGTGCTGGCGCGCACCAGACGCAGCGCAAAGGGCCCCCAGGTGCGGATCTGGCCTGCGGGCAGGGCCAGCGCGCCGCGCGGGTGGAGGCGCGACCAGGCGCTGCGAATCGTATCGGGAGAGGCGAGCGGCTGAACCTGCTCGGTTGCTATATGACCCGCATTGCCCCAGGATGCGCCGCGCGGTGTCTGCTGCGGTTCCAGCAGCGTTACCGCTGCCCCCTTTTCCTGCAGGCGCAGGGCAGCGCAAAGGCCGATCAGGCCCCCGCCGACCACGAGGGCGGTGTTGCCCGAAAGCATCTGGGAAGAGGGTGTGTCGTTTTCCATCTTGCGGTCACACTCCTATATCGTATACGATTTGGATCGCAACCGGAGATTACTGCGACCATGACCTCAGACAAGACGCTTTGGCAGGGTGTTTACCCCGCCGCCACCACTCAGTTCACCGAAAGCCTGGAGGTCGATCACGATGCGACGCAGCGGGTGCAGACCGCGTTGGTCGACGATGGCGTGGACGGCCTGATCATCCTGGGCACGTGCGGCGAGAACAACTCGCTGGAGCCGGACGAGAAGCTTGCGGTGCTCAAGGGTGCGGTCGAGGCTGTGGGCGGGCGGGTGCCGCTGGTCGCTGGCGTGTCCGAATTCACCACAAGGCGCGCGGTCGATTATGCCCGCAAGGCCGAAGAGATCGGCATCGATGCACTGATGCTGCTGCCGGCGATGGTCTATGTCCCCCAGGTCGAAGAGCTCTACACGCATTTCCGGACGGTGGCGGAGGCGACCAGCCTGCCGATCATGCTGTACAACAATCCGCCCGCCTATCGCGTCAATGTCGATTTCGACACGCTCGCCCGGCTGGAGGATGTGCCCAATATCGTCGCGATCAAGGAAAGCGCGCCCGATCCGCGTCGCTTCACCGATTTGTACAACCGTTTTGGCGATCGCTACACGGTGATGGCGGGGCTCGACGATGTTGCGCTCGAAGGACTGATGCTGGGCGCATCGGGCTGGGTCTCGGGCCTGACCAGCGCCTTCCCGCGCGAATCGGTGGCGCTGGTCGCGGCGCAGCGGCGCGGCGATTATGCCGAGGCGCTGCGCATCTATCGCTGGTTCATGCCGCTGCTGCACCTTGATGCCGAGCACGACCTCGTCCAGTCGATCAAGCTGGCCGAACAGATCATGGGCCGCGGATCGGAGCGGGTGCGCATGCCGCGCATGCCGCTGTCGGGCCAGCGCCGCGCCAACGTGACCCGCTGGGTCGAGCAGTGCGCCGAAACCCGGCCATTGTCGGCCACCTGATGCGGCACACCTTTTTCTGCATAGACGGGCATACGGCGGGCAATCCCGTCCGCCTGGTGGTCGGCGGCGCGCCGCTGGTGCGCGGTGCGTCCATGGCCGAGCGGCGGATGGATTTCATCGAACGGTTCGACTGGATCCGCACCGGCCTGTGCTTCGAACCGCGCGGGCACGACATGATGTCGGGCGGGTTCCTGTATCCGCCCACCCGGCCCGAAAACGATGTCGGCATCCTGTTCATCGAAACTTCGGGCTGCCTGCCGATGTGCGGCCATGGCACGATCGGCATGATCACCTTCGGGCTGGAACACGGGCTGATCCAGCCGCAGACACCGGGGCTGCTGAAGGTCGAGGTGCCTGCGGGCGACATCTCCATCGAATATGAGCGCGATGGCGACAAGGTCAGCTGGGTGCGGATCCGCAACGTGCCCTCGTTCGTGGCAGCCGAAGGGGTCGAGATCGATGTTCCGGGCCTCGGACCGCTGTCGATCGATATCGCCTATGGCGGCAATTTCTACGCGATCATCGAACCGCAGGGCGGCTATGCGGGGCTCGATGATCTGGGCGCGGCCCGGCTGATCGAGCATGCCCGCACGATCCGCGCGATGCTGCGCGAGGTCGTGGAACCGGTCCATCCGCTCGATGACCGCATTCGCGGGGTCAGCCACGTGCTCTGGGCCGATGCGCCCATGGCCGAGGGGGCGGACGGGCGCAATGCGGTATTCTATGGCGAGCGCGCCATTGACCGGTCGCCCTGCGGCACCGGCACCTCGGCCCGGCTGGCGCATCTGGCGCACAAGGGCAGGCTCAAGGTCGGCGACCGTTTCGTGCATGAAAGCTATATCGGCAGCCGCTTCATTGGACGGGTCGAGGACACGCTCGACCTCGACGGCAAGCCCGCGATCATTCCCTCGATCCAGGGCTCGGCGATCGCCACCGGTTTCAATACCATCTGGATCGACGACAAAGACCCCTTTTGGGATGGCTTCTCTGTGATATGAGGGGCCGATGAGCATCATCGCGCGCAACCTTTCCGAACAGCTGGTCGATCAGGTGCGCGACCGCATTCTCAATGGCACCGTTGCGCCCGATCGCCCCATCCGACAGGATGCGCTGGCCGCCGAAATGGGGGTCAGCAAGATTCCGCTGCGCGAGGCGCTGGCCCGGCTGGAGCAGGAAGGGCTGCTCGCATCGCAGGCCAATCGCGGCTTCACCGTCCGCCCGCTGACGGCGGAAGAGGCCGAAGAGGTCTATGCGCTGCGGCTGAAGCTTGAACCGGAGATGATTGCCCAGGCCGCGCGCCAGGCCAGCGAGGCCGAGCAGCTGGCGGCGTCCGATCTGCTCGACAAGCTTGACAGCCTCACGGATTCGCATGGCGAGGGGGTGGGCGCGTTCAACCGCGCCTTTCATCTGGCGCTGCTCCGCCCGGCGGGCCGACCGGTGACCTTCACCATCCTCGAGCGGCTGCATGTGCTGTCCGAGCGCTATGTGCGCAAGCATCTGGAGCCGCTGGGCCGCAACGAGCGTGCCAATGAGGAGCATCGCGACCTGCTGGCATCCTGGCTGGCGCGCGACGAACGCAAGATCTGTGCGCTCACCGTGGTGCATATCGGCAAGACGCTTGACGATCTGCGTCTGCAGCTGAAATCGGACGCAAAGGGACCGCCGGGCTGAAGGCCCGTGCACAATGATAACAAAGGGACGCGATAAATGGGGATTCTGGGGCCGATCAAACCGATAGTGCAGGCGGCCGACGCCCCTGAGGGCAGCCGCCTGAAGCCGACCTTGTCCTGGCCGCATCTGATTGCGCTGGGCGTGGGGGCGATTGTCGGCACCGGCATCTACACGCTGACCGGCGTGGGGGCAGAGCGCGCCGGGCCAGCGGTGATCCTGGCCTTTGCCATTGCCGGTGCTGTCTGCGCCTGCGCCGCGCTCGCCTATGCCGAACTCGCCACGATGATACCGACCGCTGGGTCGGCGTACACCTATACCTATTCGGTGGTGGGCGAGACTCTGGCCTGGGTGGTCGGCTGGAGCCTGATCCTCGAATATTCGCTCGCCTGTTCGACCGTGGCGGTCGGCTGGTCGGGCTATCTGGTCGGCTGGCTGCAATCGGCGGGGGTTGAACTGCCCGCCATGCTGCTGTCGGGTCCGCATGCCGGCGGCATCATCAACCTGCCTGCCGTCATCGTCTCGCTGGCGATTGCCGGCATGCTGATGGCCGGGACGCGCGAGAGCGCGACGCTCAACATCATTCTGGTGATCATCAAGCTCGCCGCGCTGACCGCATTCATTGCGCTGGCGCTGCCCGCGTTCGACGCGCAGAATTTCACCCCGTTCATGCCCTATGGCTTTGGCAGCACCGTGCAGGACGGATCGACGCGCGGGGTGATGGCGGCCGCCGCGATCGTGTTCTTCGCCTTTTACGGCTTTGACGCGGTAGCAACGTCTGCGGAAGAGGCGCGCAATCCGGGGCGCGATCTGACCATCGGCATCATCGGATCGATGGCGGTGTGCACGCTGATCTACATGGCGGTCGCATTGTCGGCCGTCGGCGCGATGTCGTACCTGACGCTGGGCAATTCGCCCGAACCGCTGGCGCTGGTGCTGCGCACCCTGGGACATCCCACCGCATCCTATCTGGTCGCGCTGGCGGCGCTGATCGCGCTGCCCTCGGTCATCCTGGTGATGATGTACGGCCAGAGCCGCATCTTCTTCGTGATGGCGCGCGACGGACTGCTTCCGCCGGTGCTGTCGCGCGTCTCGCCCAAGACCGGTGCGCCGGTGCTGGTCACCGGCATTACCGGGGTATTCGTCGCCGCCGTCGCCGGCTTCTTCCGGCTCGACGAGATTGCAGAGCTCGCCAATGCAGGCACGCTGCTGGCGTTCATCGCGGTGGGCGGCTGCCTGATGGTGCTGCGCAAGCGCGCGCCAGAGCTCAAGCGCGTGTTCAAGTGCCCGCAGCCCTATCTGGTCGGCACGCTGGCCATCCTGGGCTGTCTGTACCTGCTCGCCAGCCTGCCCTCGCAGACTTTGGTGCGCTTTGCGCTGTGGAACGTTGCGGGCCTGGCCTTCTACTTCCTCTACAGCCGCTCGCGCAGCCAGGCTTTGCAGGACCAGGCGGCGGGGGTCTGATTTTCGACGGGCCGCCAAAGGCCTGCAACAGGGGACGATATATGCGGATCGGTCGGATTTTGCTGGCGAGCCTGTCGGCGCTTGCCTTGGCGGGCAGCGTTTCGGCGCAATCGCTGGGCCAGGCGGAAAAGCGCGAGGCTGCCGACCCCATCCCTGCGCGCACTTTGGGCGAGGGGCCCTGGCCGCGCACCGTGCTGCGCAACGCGATCTATGTCGATGGCACCGGCGCGCCCGCCCAGGGTCCGGTCGATATCGTCATCGAGAACGACCGCATCGTCCAGATCGCCAGCATCGGTGCGCCCGGCGCGATCAAGGAAGCGCGCAGGCCGCCGCGCGGCGACAGGGAATATGACCTGACCGGCCATTATGTGCTGCCCGGTTTCGTCGATGCGCATGTCCACCTGCACACATTGAGCGACGGGCAGGGCGTGCCGAGCGACT
Source organism: Blastomonas sp. SL216 (assembly GCA_026625625.1). Classification (NCBI taxonomy): domain Bacteria; kingdom Pseudomonadati; phylum Pseudomonadota; class Alphaproteobacteria; order Sphingomonadales; family Blastomonadaceae; genus Blastomonas; species Blastomonas sp. SL216. The sequence continues at coordinate 2,455,426 of CP113055.1, read as the reverse complement.
ATGTGCTCAAGCTCTGGCTGGCGCATGGCATCACCACCGCGCGCAATGTCGGCTCGTCCGAAATGTCGATCGAGCAGCAGGTGGCGATCAAGGGGCGGCTGGCGCGCAACGAGATTGTCGGCCCCCGGCTCGATATTTACCCGATGTTCCAGCAGATCGGCCTGCCCATCCGCACGGCGGAGCAGGGCCGCGCTGCGGTGCGCGATGCCAAAAGGCGCGGTGCGGACGGCATCAAGTTCATCGGCGGCAGCGAAGCGGCCTTGCTCGCCGCGATCGACGAGACGAAAAAGCTGGGCATGCATTCGACGATGCACCACGCCCAGGGCGTCGTCGCCTATGCCAATGTCCTGCGCACCAGCGGCGCGGGCCTCGAATCGATGGAGCATTGGTACGGCCTGCCCGAAGCGATGTTCACCGACCGCAAGCTGCAGGACTGGCCGGGCGACTTCATCAACACCGACGAGCAGATGCGCTTTGGTGAGGCAGGGCGGCTCTGGCAGCAGGCCGCCAAGCCGGGATCGGACAAATGGAACGAGGTGATGGACACGCTGATCGAGCGCGGCTTCACCATCGATCCGACCTTCACCGCCTATCTTGCCAGCCGCGACCTGATGCGGATGAACCGCGCCTTCTGGCACAATGACTATACCATGCCCGCCTTGTGGGACTGGTACCGGCCCAGCCGCATCAATCACGGCTCCTACTGGTTCGACTGGACCACCGAGCGCGAGATGGACTGGAAGGAGAACTTCCGGCTGTGGATGACGTTCGTCAACGAATACAAGAATCGCGGCGGGCGCGTCACGGTCGGGTCGGACGCCGGCTATATCTACAACACCTATGGCTTCGGCTATATCCAGGAGATGGAGCTGCTGCGCGAGGCCGGGTTCAGCCCGCTCGAGGTGATCCACAGCGCGACGCAGCAGGGTGCGCGGCTGCTGGGGCATGATGCCGATATCGGCACGATCGAGCCCGGCAAGAAGGCTGACCTCGTCATCGTCAAGGGCAACCCGGTCGCCAATCTCAAGCTGTTGTTCGCCACCGGCACGCTCAAGCTCGACGATGCGACCGGCAAGGCGCAGCGTGTCGGCGGCATCGCCTGGACGGTGAAGGACGGCATTTTCTACGAGGGCAAGGCACTGCGCGCGGACATCCGCGCGATGGTGGCGCGCTCCAAGGCCGAGCGCGGGCTGCCGCCGGGCTATATGACCATCGAACAGGAAGACCTTACCCAGTGACCCAGAATGCGACCCTGACCGGCCAGTTTTTCATCGCGGGCGAACGCCGTGGCCATGGCGAGACTTTTCACGCCTATGACCCCGCCAAAGGCGCGAGCATCGCCGATATCGGCTTTTTCAGCGCCAGCCAGCAGGACATTGCCGATGCCTGCGCGGCTGCCGAGGACGCCGCGATTGCCTTTGCCGATCTGCCCCTGGAAAGGCGCGCGGCGTTCCTGGAAGCGATCGCGGCCGAGATCGAGGCGCTGGGCGATGCGCTGCTGAGCCGCGCCTGCGCCGAATCGGGCCTGCCGCTCGCGCGCATCACCGGCGAGCGCGGGCGCACCTGCGGCCAGCTGCGCCTGTTTGCCGCAGAAGTGCGCGACGGCCAGTGGCTCAAGCTGCGCATCGACCATGCCGACCCGGCGCGCACCCCGCCCAAGCCCGACTTGCGTCTGCGCATGGTCCCGCTGGGGCCGGTCGCGGTGTTCGGCGCGTCCAACTTCCCGCTCGCCTTTTCGACGGCGGGCGGCGACACCGCATCGGCGCTGGCCGCCGGATGCCCGGTCGTGGTCAAGGGCCATCCCGCGCATCCCGGCACCGCGGAGCTGGTCGCAGGCGCGATCAGCAAGGCGGCGGCAGATACCGGCATGCCTGCGGGTGTGTTCAGCCTGGTGACGGGAGCGGACAATGCCATCGGCGCAGGCCTGGTCGCCGATCCGCGCATCCAGGCGGTGGGCTTTACCGGATCGCGCAGCGGCGGCGAGGCGCTGATGAAGATCGCGGCGAGCAGGCCTCAGCCGATCCCGGTCTATGCCGAAATGTCGGCGATCAACCCGGTCATCGTGTTGCCGCACGCGCTCGCCAGCCGGGGCACGGCGCTGGCAGCGGGCTATATCGGATCGCTGACCCTGGGATCGGGCCAGTTCTGCACCAATCCCGGCCTGGTGCTCGCGCTCGACGGGCCAGAGCTGGACGCGTTCCTCGCCGAGGCAGGCGCGCTGGTCGAGGCACAGAACCCGCAGACCATGCTCACCGCCGGCATCCATTCGGCCTATGAGAAGGGCAGCGCTGCGCTGGCTGCGACACCCGAGGTCAAGACCATCGCGCGCGGCGTCTACCCCATTGGTCCGCACGAAGGACGCGCGGCGCTGTTCAGCGTCACGGCGTCCGATTGGCTGGCGCATCGCGAGTTGCAGCACGAGGTGTTCGGCGCGTCGTCGATCGTGGTGCGCTGTGCTGATCGGGAGCAACTGCTGGCCGTGCTGCGCGGGCTGGAAGGCCAGCTGACCGCGACGCTGCACATGGACGATGCCGATCTTGCAGACGCGCGCGCGCTGTTGCCCGTGCTGGAACGCCGGGTCGGCCGCATCCTTGCCAATGGCTGGCCGACCGGGGTCGAGGTAACCCATGCGATCAACCATGGCGGGCCCTATCCTGCGACATCGGACGGGCGCACGACATCGGTCGGCACGCTGGCGATCGATCGCTTCCTGCGCCCAGTCGCCTATCAGGACCTGCCCGAAATGCTGCTGCCCGAAGGCCTGCGCGACGGCGCGCAGGCGGGCGCATTGGCGCGGATCGACGGAGCCTGGCGTCTCGCTTAGGCGCAAAATATGGCCGTTGCGGTCCGATACCAGTTGCAATTCACAACGATGTAAGCAAACCTGTCGCCAACAGAGCCGAACGCACCGGCCCGCGACTGGAGAGCCACGTCATGAAGCACGAAAAGCCGTCCGACCTCAAAGCCGCTGCCCATGTCGATGTCCTGATCATAGGGGCCGGGATTTCCGGCATCGGCATGGCGGTGCACCTGAAGGAAAAGTGCCCGGACCGGACGTTCGCGATTCTGGAGCGGCGGAGCGACGTCGGCGGCACGTGGAACCTGTTCCAATATCCCGGCATCCGCTCTGACAGCGACATGCATACGCTGGGCTTCGAGTTCGAACCCTGGCGCGAGCAGAAGGCGATTGCCGACGGCCCCTCGATCCTCAGCTATCTCAAGCGCATCAAGGACGAGCGCGGGCTGAACGATCATATCCGGCTCGGCCACAAGGTGCTCTCGGCCAGCTGGTCGAGCAGCGAGGCGCGCTGGACCATTGCAGCCGAGGTCGAAGGCCAGGGCGTGCAGCATCTGACCTGCAGCTATCTGTTTATGGGCACCGGCTATTACGACTATGATCAGGGCTATGATCCCGCCTTTGCCGGGCGCGAAAGCTTTGGCGGCGAGATCATCCATCCGCAATTCTGGCCCAAGGGCTTCAACTATGCGGGCAAGCGCATTGTCGTCATCGGGTCGGGCGCGACGGCGGTGACGATCGTGCCGTCGATGACCGACAAGGCTAGCCACGTGACGATGCTCCAGCGCACGCCGACCTGGTACTGGAGCCGCCCCGCCAAGGACTGGCTCGCCAACTCGCTGCGCGCGATCATGCCCGACGAATGGGCCTATCGTCTCATCCGCTTCAAGAATGTGCGGATGCAGCAGATCGCTTTCAGACGCGCGCGCGAGAACCCGAAAAAGGTCGGCGACTATCTGCTCAAGCGCATCCGCAAGATCATGGGCAGCAAGATGCACGAGCCCGATTTCCAGCCGCCTTACGGCCCGTGGGAACAGCGGCTGTGCCTGGTGCCCGATGGCGACATGTTCAAGGCGATCCGCGACGGAAAGGCGGATATCGTCACCGACCATATCGACCGCTTCACCCCCACCGGCATCCAGCTCAAGTCAGGGCGTCATCTCGACGCCGATGTGATCGTCACCGCGACGGGTCTGAAGCTGGCGATGGCGGGCAAGGTCGATTTCTCGGTCGATCGCCAGCCGGTCGATTTCACGCAGCATTTCTATTACAAGGGCTGCATGTTCAGCGATGTGCCGAACATGGCGATCGTGTTCGGCTATCTGAACGCCTCTTGGACGCTCAAGGTCGATATCGTCGCCGATTTCGTCTGCCGCCAACTGAACCACATGGCGGCAACCGGCAGCCAGATTGCGGTGCCGGTGCTGGGCAGCGACGGGCCGGTCAATGAAGAGCAGATCTTCGATTTCTCCTCCGGCTATGTCCAGCGCGCGCTCGACATCCTGCCCAAACAGGGCGACCGCATGCCCTGGCGGCTCAACCAGGATTATCTGTTCGACCGCAAGGTGCTGCGCGAGGACGCGGTGGACGATGGCGTGCTCGCCTTCCGCAAGGCCGAGGCCGAAATCGAGACACCTGCCGCAATCGCGGCCGAATAGCGGTTATGGGGCCGTCGCGCTGAATGCAGGGCGATAAACGGGCTTGATGCTGGCAACCGTCTGCGCGGTAACCGGCACGCTGATCTCGTACACGCCTTCGACATAGGGGCCGGCCACATAGGGCCCTGCGACGAACACGATCCGGTCGAACCCGTCATTGCCGACCGCCGAGGGGATGATGACCAGGTCGCTGAACGGCGGACAGGCGTTGAACATGTCGTCGGCCTCGCCGGCATATTCGCCGCGCCGCTCCAGCCGTTCGGCATTCAGCCCGTCGCAATAGGGCTTGCGCATCGGCTCCAGCGCGGCGGCCATGTCGGTGAACAGGTCTTCGATCTTGACCCGGCGCGATGCCGGCTTGTCCCAGAGCAGCGCCTCATAGCCGGTATTGCCGTGCGCGCCGCCCGAATAGCTGCTGATCTCGCCCAGCATCGCGAGCAGCGGTCCGGTATTGCCGGTGGTCGACCAGCTCGTCCCCATCATGTTGGGATTATAGGGATAATCGTTTTCCCTGGCGTCCTTCTCGGCGGCTGCCGCTTCCTTTTCCAGCTCGGCCAGCCCCTTGACGCGATCGGCCTCGAGCAGCTTGGCGAGTGCCGGAATGGCCGCGGCCTCGGCCGGATAGGCATAGCTATAGGTGAATTTCTCGGTCTCGCGCTCAAACGTGACCGGCTTGGCCGCGCTCTTTTCCGTCGCTGCGGGCTTGGGCTTGCTCGCCTCGGGCACCTGCTGTCCGCAGGCGGCCATCGCGGGCAGCGCAAGGGCTGCCAGCGCGGCGAGCGCCAGATGGGCGGGTTTGCGGACGATCATGATTCTCTCTCGCAGTTGCGCGTCATAATGCTGTAAGACCCGACAATGATTGATTTGTCTTCCCTCGTCCAGCCGGACCTTGGCCAGCCCGCGCGCAGCATTCACCTTGTCGACAAGCCTGGGCTTGCCGATTGGCTGGGCGCGGCGCCGCCGCGCATCCGCAATCATCTCGCTGCGATGCGCTTCACCGCGCGCCCGCACGAGCTGGTCGTAGTGCCGGGCGACCAGCCCGATGACTGGGCGGTGGTGCTGGGCGTCAGCGATGCCGCAAATCTGCGTCCCTGGTGCCTGGCCAAGGTGGCCGAAGTGCTGGCGGCGGGGCATTACCGGCTGGCGGGCGATCTCCGCCCAGGGGACGCGCTGATCGGCTGGGCGCTCGCGCAGCACCGGTTCACCACCTACAAGAAGCCCGACGAGAACCCGCAAGGGCCGCGCGTGCTGCTGACCAGTGATCCCGCGCGCAGCGATGCGGCGATGGCCGAGGCGGAGGCGACCGCCTGGGTGCGCGATCTGGTCAACACCCCTGCCGAAGACATGGGCCCCGCCGCGCTGGAAGAGGCCGCCGCTGCCCTGGCGCGGACCTATGGCGCGTTGCTCGATGTGACGCGCGGCGATGCGCTGGAAACGCATTATCCGATGATCCATGCCGTGGGCCGCGCAGCAGCGCGCAGCCATGCGCCGCGCCTGATCGAACTGCACTGGGGCCGTGATGATCATCCCAGAGTGGCGATTGTCGGCAAGGGCGTGTGCTTCGACAGCGGCGGGCTGGATATCAAGCCGGCATCGGGCATGCTGCTGATGAAGAAGGACATGGGCGGCGCGGCGCACGCGCTGGCGCTGGCGCAGCTGATCATGCGGATGAAGCTGCCGGTGCGGCTGCACATGCTGGTCGGTGCGGTGGAAAATGCCATTTCCGGCAACGCCTTCCGCCCGGGCGATGTGTTGAAGAGCCGCAAGGGCATCACTGTCGAGATCGGCAATACCGATGCCGAAGGAAGGCTCGTGCTGGGCGATTGCCTCGCCAAGGCCAGCGAGGCCATGCCGGACATGATCCTGGATTTTGCGACGCTGACCGGCGCGGCGCGCGTCGCGGTGGGGCCGGATCTGCCTGCCATGTTCTCGAACAGCGACCCGCTGGCCGATGGTCTGCTGGCCAGCGGCACGCAGGTCGGCGATCCGTGCTGGCGGCTGCCGCTCTGGCCCGGCTATGAGGATATGTACACGAGCGACATCGCCGATATCGGCAATACCGGAGGGGCCTTTGCCGGAGCGATCACGGCAGCGCTGTTCCTGCAGCGCTTTGTCGGCGAAGGCCTGGCCTGGGCGCATTTCGACACCTATGCCTGGCGTCCCACGCCGCGCCCTGGCCAGCCCAAGGGCGGCGAGGCCATGGGGCTGCGCGCCAGCTGGCACTATCTGCGCAGCCGCTATGCCGACGCGAAAACCGGCACGGCATGACGGGGCTTGGACAAATGCCGGCAACTCGGCTATCTGGCCCGCCAGCCCGCTGCCTGGCACGGGTTGAGGGACGGATCATCGCGACGCGGCTTGGCTTGAGGGACTGGGGTTCTTGACACATTCGACACGTTCTGCGGCCGACGCCTCGCGGGCAGATGCCGTATCGGGGCTGCAGGACCCAGCCGATAGCGGCGCCATAGCGCAGCAGCGCTTCGTGCTCAGCGGCCCGGTCGCCGATTACGACCCGCGCGTCACGCCGATCCGCGGAGATCTTGCCGATATCGCGCTCGCCGGACGCTTTTTCGCGCCGCATTATGTCGCACCGCAGCTCTACCGGGCGCTGGGCGCTGGCGCGATGCTGCGCAAGGCGGGCAGCGACGATGCCGAAGCGGTGAGCCAGATCCTGCCGGGCGAGGGCTTTGCCCTGCTCGACAGCACCGGCGAATGGGGATGGGGCTATTGCAGCCATGATGGCTATTGCGGCTATGTGCGGCTCGATGCCATCACCCGCGCTGCGCCCGAGCCAACGCACATCGTCCATGTCCGCCGCGCGCTGGTGTTTGCCGAGCCGTCGATCAAGACGCAGATGGTCGCAGCCTATCCGATGGGTGCGCGCCTGGCCGTGGAGTCTGCCAGCGAATGCGGCAAGTTCCTGAAGGTCGACAGCGGCTGGATCTCGGTGCGGCATGCGATTGCGCTCGATGCGCGCGATTGCGATCCGGTGGACCGAGCGCTTCAGCTGGTTGGCGCGCCCTATTTGTGGGGCGGACGCGGCGGCGATGCGCTCGACTGTTCGGGCCTGGTGCAGCTGGTGCTGGCACTGGCCGGGCACGATGCCCCGCGGGACAGCGACCAGCAGCGCAGCTCGCTGGGCCGCGCCCTGGCCGATGATGAGGCGCTGCAGCGTGGCGACCTGATCTTCTTCCCCGGCCATGTCGGCATCATGATGGATGGCGATACGCTGGTGCACGCCAATGCGTTCTGGATGCAGGTGGTGGCCGAGCCGCTGGCCGATGTCATCGCCCGCTTCCCCGAAGAGACGCCGCAGTCGGTGCTGGCGCGCAAGAGGATCGGCTGATGCTCAAGCTGTTCATTGATGGTGCCGCCGGGACCACCGGTCTGGAAATTGCCGAGCGGATGGCCGGGCGCAGCGAATTTCAGCTGATCAGCCTCAATGATGCCGATCGCAAGAGCGTCTCGGCGCGGGCGGCAGCGATCCAGGATGCGGATTTCGTCATCCTGTGCCTGCCTGACGCCGCCGCGCGCGAGGCCGTGGCGCTGGGCGAGGGCGCTTCGACCCGGTTCATCGATGCATCGAGCGCACACCGCGTCGCAGATGGCTGGACCTATGGCTTTGCCGAACTGCGCAAGGGCCAGCGCGAGGCGATCCGCAACGCGCGGCTGGTCAGCAACCCCGGCTGCTATCCCACCGGCTTTCTGGCACTGGTCGCACCGCTGGTCGCCGAAGACCTGCTGCCCGCCGATCATGGCTTCATCGTCAATGCGGTCAGCGGCTATTCGGGCGGCGGCAAGGAGCTCATTCAGCGGATGCAGGTCGATGCGCCCGACATCGGCTTTCGCGCCTATGCGCTGGGGCTTGAGCACAAGCATCTTCCGGAAATGCAGGTCCATGCCGGGCTCAGCCGCTCACCGATCTTTGCACCCGCCGTGGTGCGGGCCTTCCGGGGCATGCTGGTCGATGTGCCGCTGTTCCTTGATCCGGAACTTGGCTTTGCCGATGCGCGCACGCTGCACGAGGCGCTTAGCGACCATTATGCCGCCGAACCGCTGGTCAGTGTCGCGCCGATCGATAGCGCGCCGGGCGAACTGCTGGTGAGTGAAGGCGATGCCGCGACCGACGGGCTGTCGCTCTACGTGCTGCCCAGTGCCGACGGATCGCAGGTGCGGCTGATCGCGATGCTCGACAATCTGGGCAAGGGCGCGAGCGGCGCAGCGGTGCAGAACCTGAACATCATGGCCGGGCTCGACGAACTGGCAGGGCTTCGCGCCTGAGACGAGGCCGAGTTCAGGCGCGTGAGGCCGTCCGCTTGGCGGCATAGAGCGCACGGTCGGCCCGCAGGAACATGGCTTCGGCATCATAGGCCATCGCATTCTCGGCGATCGCGATGCCGTAGCTTGCCCCCACCTCGAGCAGATGCCCGTTCCAGACAATTGGCGTTTTGAGCAGGTTGATCGCCTCTTTCGCCCGCCGAGCGATCCGGGGCAGGTGACGGTTGCTGGGCAGCAGCACGGCAAATTCGTCGCCGCCCACTCGCGCCACCATCAGGGCATCGAAAAAGGCCTGGGAAAGGCGCTTGCCGAACTGCGCCAGACAGGCGTCGCCCGCAAGATGGCCGTACCGGTCGTTGATCGCCTTGAAGCCATCGACATCGAACAGCACCAGCGCGCCCAGCGGACGCAGCACCGGGTTGGACCTGCTGGCATCAAGAAATTGCGACTGGAAAACCTGACGGTTGGCAAGGCCGGTAAGGCAATCGGTCTCCGCCGAGACGCGGAGCCGCTCCCGCTCAGCGCGCTGACGGGTGATGTCCTGCTTGGTGCCGGTCAGCCGGGCGGGTCGTCCTGCAACGCATTCCACCTGGGCCGTGATCTGAATCCAGCGATCTTCACCGCCTGGCCGGGTGATGCGGGCGTCGAGTGCGAAGCCACCGGACCGTTCGATCGCCCGCGAGCGCACCCGCTCCAGCGTATCGCGCGATTCCGGATCGTAGAGCTTTATGATTTCGCTGCGATGGACATCGCCTTTCAGCGGCACGCCGAAGATATCGTACAGGCTGCGCGTCCAGATCAGGCTCTCCGTCCTGAGATCGCATTCGAACACGCCGATGCCGGCACGATCAAGGCTGCGCAGCAGACGCGAGGGGTTCGGCCGATCGATGCGACCGCTTGCCGTGTCGACAAGGTCAGGATCGTCCCAGTCCTCATGGTCGGTGGGCCCGAAGTCATGAATATACCCGTCCATCACCGCCGAATGCTTCGCTCCCTGGCCAAGGCCGGGAAGCTAAATGGATGGAGTTAATGCTGCGTTACCAGAGGGATGAACCATGGGCTTTCAGAAGAACGCCTGAATACCCGTCTGCGCGCGGCCCAGGATCAGCGCATGCACATCATGTGCGCCTTCATAGGTATTTACTGTTTCCAGGTTCACCATGTGGCGCATCACCTGATATTCTTCGCTGATGCCATTGCCGCCGTGCATGTCGCGCGCCATGCGGGCGATATCGAGCGCCTTGCCGCAATTGTTGCGCTTGACGATCGAGATCATCTCGGGCGCGAACCGGCCCTCGTCCATCAGCCGTCCGACGCGCAGGCTCGCCTGCAGACCCATGGCGATTTCGGTCTGCATGTCGGCAAGCTTCTTCTGGAACAGCTGGGTGGCGGCGAGCGGCTTGCCGAACTGGACGCGGTCCAGGCCATACTGGCGCGCGGCATGCCAGCAGAATTCCGCCGCGCCCATCGCACCCCACGAAATGCCGTAGCGCGCGCGGTTGAGGCAGCCGAACGGACCCTTGAGGCCTTCGACATTGGGGAGCAGTGCATCCTCGCCGACCTCGACCTCGTCCATCTGGATCATGCCGGTGGTGGAGGCGCGCAAGCTGAGCTTGCCCTTGATCTTGGGCGCGCTCAGCCCCTTCATCCCCTTTTCCAGGATGAAGCCGCGGATTGCGCCGTTATGGGCATCCGACTTGGCCCAGATGACGAACACATCGGCAAACGGGCTGTTCGAGATCCAGGTCTTCGCGCCGGAAATGACATAGCCGCCATCGACCTTTTTCGCGCGGGTCTTCATGCCTGCCGGGTCCGATCCGGCATCGGGCTCGGTCAGGCCGAAACAGCCGATCAGCGTGCCGGCGGTGAGTCCTGGCAGATATTTGCGGCGCTGTTCGTCGCTGCCATAGGTGTTGATCGGGTGGATCACGAGCGAGCTCTGGACCGACATCATCGAGCGATAGCCGCTATCGACCCGCTCGACCTCGCGTGCGATCAGGCCATAGGCGACATAGCTGGCCTCCGCGCCGCCGAATTCCTCGGAGATTGTTGCGCCGAGCAGGCCGGCCTCGCCCATCATCGGGAACAATTCGGGTGCGTCGATTTCCTCGCGGAAGGCATCGATGACGCGCGGTTGCAGCGTTCCTTGCGCAAAACCGCGCGCGCTTTGCTGGATCAGCCGCTCCTCTTCGGTCAGCTGTTCGTCGATCAGAAAGGGGTCTTCCCAAGTGAACGGGATGGTTTCGGCCTTGCGGATGGTGTCGTGCTTCATGGCGCATGGTCTAGCGCAGCTTGCGCACGCCTCCAACCGGATTTTGTGTGCCCAGGTTGACGTAAGCGTAAAGTCGCTGCGACGAACCGGTGTCCGCTTTCGGCACAGCGATCCTGTTAACCATCAATTGCCATGGGCAATGGTTAAAAATGCGTTAACTCATGGCTCATGCAGCGACTTCAATTCCTTCGCACTCCGGTTCAGCCCCACAGCTTCCGTCTGGGCCTGGCCCCCAGCATTCTGGCGGCGACCCCGGTCGACGAGCCCGAAGTGCTGGCCAGGCGCAAGCGCACGCAGCGCAACGAGGAAATCCGGCTTTTCTTTCTGAGCTTTACCGCATTCTTTGTTGCGATCAGCTCGTTCATCTGGTGAGCGAATCGAGAAAGCGCTTCGCGTCCGCGCGGATCGCCTGCTTGTCCTTGTCGGGCCGCTTGGCCCAGTTGCGATAAGGCATGGCCAGCCGCTGGTTCTTGCCCAGCACCGCCTCGTTGCGGTCGAGAAAATCCCAGTAGAGCAGGTTGAACGGACAGGCCTTCGCGCCAGTCTTGGCCTTCACGTCATAGCGGCATTGGCCACAATAATTGGACATGCCGTTGATGTAATTACCGCTGGACGCATAGGGCTTGCTGGCGAGCAGCCCGCCATCGGCAAACTGGCTCATCCCCAGCGTATTGGGCAGCTCGACCCATTCATAGGCGTCTGCGTACACCTCAAGATACCATAGGTGCACCGCGTGCGGATCGATGCCCGCCACCAGCGCGAAATTCCCGGTGATCATCAGCCGCTGGATATGGTGCGCATAGGCATGGTCCATCGTCTGGCCGATCGCTTGTGCCATGCAGTGCATGTCGGTCTGGCCATCATAATAGAAGCCGGGCAGGGGGCGCGTCGCATTGAGCGCATTGCGCTGCGCATAATCCGGCCCCTCGCGCCAATAGATGCCGCGGACATATTCGCGCCAGCCGATGATCTGGCGGATAAAGCCCTCGGTGGCGTTAAGCGGTGCCTTGCCGGCTCGGTACGCCGCCTCCACCGCCTGGCACAAGGCCAGCGGATCGAGCAGCCCGCAATTGAGATAGGGCGAGAGGATCGAGTGCCACAGGAATGGCTGCCCGATGAGCATCGCATCCTGATAATCGCCAAATCTGGCGAGGGCATGCTGGATGAAATGATCCTGCTGCTTGCGCGCGTCCTGCGCTGTCGTAGCGAAAACGAAATGGTCGAGGCTGCCGGGATGGTTGCCGAAGCGCCTGGCCACCAGATCGAGCACCTCGCGCGTGATCGCATCGGGCGGGAATCGCAGCGGCTGAGGAATCAGCAGCGGCTCGTTGGGCGGCGGCTTGCGGTTTTCGCTGTCGTAATTCCAGTCGCCGCCCTCGGGCTTGCCCTCGTCGTCGAGCAGCAACCCGGTCTTGCGGCGCATGTCGCGATAGAAGAACTCCATCCGCAGCTGCTTGCGGCCCTCGGCCCAGGTGTCGAACTCTGCGTGCGGGCAGATGAAGCGGTCGTCCTCGCGCAGCTCCACCGGGACGTCGAACCGGTCCTGCCATTCCTCCATCGCCGCGCGGACACGCCATTCGCCGGGCTCGGTGGCGATGATGCGATCAGGGTGGTGCCGTTCGATCGCGCGTGCCAGCTCCCCGGTGAACGATCCTGCATTGTCCGGCTCGTCCAGCTTCACATAATCGACCGTCCAGCCGGCAGCCCGCAGCGCCTCGGCATGGTGGCGCATCGCCGACAGGATGAGGGCAATCTTGGCCTTGTGGTGGCGGACATAGGTCGTCTCCTCGTCGACCTCCATCATCAGCAGCACCGCCGCCTGCGGGTCCACCCCCTCCAGCGCGGAAAGGTTCGGGCTGAGCTGGTCGCCCAGGATCGGGATAAGGATGGTCATGCAGGCCCCTGACAAACGAGCCCCTGATGATGGGGTGGCTTTGCCGCCAATCAATGGCCGCAAACCGCTATGATTTGACCGATCATACGCGTAACGCTGGCGCTGCCGGCGCGCGAGCTGGCGTCACGGAACATTGTCATGCCCGATTCCGCCGCTCCTGCTCCGGTCGCCATCGACGAGCCCGGCGCGCTGCTGGCCGCGCTGCGCGGGATGCGCAACCACTGCCCGCGCTGCGACCACAAGCCGCTGTTCGCGCGTTACCTCAAGCCGACGCCGCGATGCGCCTGTTGCGGGCAGGACTGGACGCTGCACCAGGCCGACGATTTTCCCGCCTATATCGCGATCTTCATCAGCGGCCATATTCTCGCCCCTGTGCTGATCGCGGTCGGCAGCCGCGAACTGCTGCCGATGGGCGTGCTCGCGCTGATCGCGGTGCTGGGCGCGCTGCTGCTGACAATAGCGCTGCTGCAACCGGCCAAGGGCGCGGTGATCGCGCTGCAATATCACTGGCGGATGCATGGCTTCGACCCGGCCGAACGCGGGCCGGATCGCACGCCGGACTGAAGCGTCAGATCCTGCGCCAGATCTGCGACTTGCACAGCAGGCCGCCCAGAATGCAGCCGCTGATCTTGATCCGCCCGGCATCGAGCTGCTTGATCGTCGAATAGAAGGTATCGCCAAGGTCGGGCACGAAGACATTGCCCTTCCAGTGGCCCGGCTTGGTCTGGCGATAGTTGCGCAACAGGCTGGTGCCGATCAGATTGGGCGTGCCGCCAGCGGCCGCGTCCTTCTTGGCGATATCGCTCGCCCAGCTGACCTTGCCGCACAATTCGCTGCCGCATGGCTGGGTGACGACACGGACATCGCCTGTGGGGTTTTCCCAGGTGCCGTGAATGGCTTCAGCACCGGCTTGCGGCGACCCCAGCCCCGCCATGGCAAGGCCCAGCCCCGCCCATGTGAATTGGCGCACGCGCGCCTGCCCCAGAACCATATTGCGACCCTTTGCGACCCTTGCCCTGCCATGCCCTTTTCGAGCGAATGCCCCATGGCGGGTGGCGTGATTGTGCATGATCGGTGGGCCAAGTCGAGCGGGATTTGCCTCGGTTCGGCGCTTTGCTGCCGCATCCCAGGGCAGGGGCGCGCTTTTCCTTCATCCAATCCTTACCAATATCGGTTAAAAGGCGCGCGTCATGTCCCGGAACCCGTCCCGCCTCGCCGATCCCTGCCCGCCCAGCGCGGTCAGCCATGGTGCAGGCCTGATCGGGCTGGCCGGGCTGCTGGCCTGGGTGATGGTGGCACGGCATTTCGGCTGGAACGGCCCCAATGCGGCGCTGGTCTGCTGCGTGGCCACGGGCCTGCCGATGGTGCTGTGGTCGATCTTCGTCGACAAGGTTCACCTGCGCCCAAGTACCGGGATCGACTGGAAAAATCCGCGCGCGGTCAAGGACGTACTCGATACCAGCACGATCAAGCTCACAGGCCTGTGGCTGACCTGGTCGCTCATCGCCGCCATCTATGCAACGGCGCGCTGGTACTGGACGGGCAATTACCAGTTTTCGATGGTGGTCTTCATCTATGCCTCGCCCTTCCTGTTCTTCCTCTCCATCCCCTATGTCATCTGGATCGACCGGTATCTGAAGGATCCGCGCGATGGCGCGTGGCATTTCGGCGCGATGATCTCGGGCCAGCAGGGCTGGGACAAGGAACAGATATTCCACCATCTGCGCGCCTGGGCGGTGAAGGGCTTTTTCCTCGCCTTCATGCTGTCGATCGTGCCGGGCGGCTATGCCGATATCGTCAACGCCAATGTCGCGGAGATCGCGACCAACCCGGTGTGGATCGCCAACTGGCTGATCATCGCGATGTTCCTGGTCGATGTGCAGTTCGCGACGGTCGGCTATGTGCTGACCTTCAAGCCGCTCGATTCCCATATCCGCGCCGCCAATCCGTTCATGGCCGGCTGGGCGGCGGCATTGATCTGCTATCCACCCTTCATCCTGATGGGGGATAACGGCCCGCTCAATTATCATGTGGCGACCGCCGACTGGGCCTATTGGTTTGACGGTAACACCGCCCTGCTCGCTATCTGGGGTGTCTGGCTGGTGCTGCTCACCGCTGTCTATGCCTGGGCGACGGTCGCTTTCGGCATCCGCTTCTCCAACCTCACCCATCGCGGCATCCTGACTCATGGGCCGTATCGCTGGACCAAGCACCCGGCCTATCTGTCGAAAAACGCCTTCTGGTGGTTCTCGACCATGCCGTTTCTGGTCACCAGCGGATCGTGGCAGGATGCGCTGCGCAATACCGTACTGCTCGCCGCGGTGTCGGGCGTCTATTACTGGCGTGCCCGCACCGAGGAGCGGCATCTGATGGCCGATCCCGATTACGCCGCCTATGCCGCCTGGATGGATCGCCACGGCCCGGTGCCGCGCGCGATTGCATGGGCAACCGGTCGGCGCGAAAGGCCTGATTCGCTGGTCGCGCCCGCCGAGTGACAGCCGGGCGGCTGTTGCGAATCATTACGCGCCAGAGCGCCCCTCACCGTCGATGAAATCGCGCCTCTGTGCGCTGCCGCACAATTGGTTGTCGCACCACCGGGCTATTGTCGGCCTCACGCGGATATTCACAAAAGCTGGTCGCCCGCGCGTAACCCACACCCAACAGGGAGAAGTACGATGGACCAGTTTGCACCCACGCGCCGTTCGATGCTGGGCACCACCGGCGGTGCCATGCTGTCTGCGGCCGCCATCGGCGTGCTCGGCGGCGTCAGCAGCAGCGCCTTTGCCAAGACCGCCAAGAAGAGCGCCACACAGGGCGATGTCGATATCCTGAACGTCGCGCTCGGGCTGGAGCATGAGGCGATCGCCGCCTATTCGATCGGCGCGGGCAGCGGCCTGCTCGCCAAGCCGGTGCTCGATGCCGCCGTGCTCTTCCAGGGCCATCACAAGGGCCATCGCGATGCGCTGATCAAGGCCATCACCGACATGGGCGGCAAGCCCGTCGGCGCCAAGACCGATGCCGAATATGCCGCGGCGCTCAATGTCGCTGCCACGGTGAAGAGCCAGGCCGATGTGCTGAAGCTGGCGCAGAAGCTGGAGAAGGGTGCGGCCAACGCCTATATCGGCGTTATCCCCTCGTTCAGCAGCAACGACCTCAAGCAGATCTCGGCCAGGCTTGCCGCCGACGAGGCCTCGCACTGGGCGACCTTGAGCTTCGTGCTGGGCGAAGCCCCGCCGGCAGCTCCGCTGATCTTCGGCTGACCATTGTCTGATCGACAGGCGCTCTTGCCCGAACGGCGCGGATGGGGCATCCGTCCGCGTCGTTCGGCAGGGCGTGACAAAAAAGGTGTTCGATGGTAAATGCAAAGGGCAGATCGCTGGTGGCCATGGGCCTGACCTTCATACTGGCGGTGATCGCCGGGACCGGCGCGATCATGGCGACTGCATCGGGCGCGGCACCCGCGATGCCGGCAGGGGATGCGACGCGCGGCGCGCAGGTCTATGAGGACAATTGCACCGGCTGCCATTCGCTTGACGCGAACCGGGTTGGCCCGGCGCATCGCGGCGTGTTCGGTCGCAAGGCGGGCAGCGCGCCTGGCTTTGCCTATTCGCCAGCGCTGAAAAAGGCCAGGTTCGCCTGGGACGCGGCCCGGCTCGACAGATGGCTCACCAATCCGCAAGGCTTCGTGCCCGGTGCCAAGATGGGCTTTCGCCTGTCCGATGCGCAGAAGCGCGCCGATGTGATCGCCTATCTGAAGAAGGAAAGCGGCAAATAGGCGGACGCCTGGCCGGGCGGTTGCAAATATTCGCGCCCGCCCCCTTTCGCCGCCCGCCCGAAAGAGGCATATTGGCGGCATGGACCGTTTCAAAGACAGCATGGACAGGTTCTTCGGCCATTCGGCCACCACCCATGGCATCACGGTGCGGGTGGCGGTGAGCTTCTTGCCGGACCGCTCGCGCGCCGACAGCGCCCGCTGGTTCTGGTCCTATCATATCCGCATCGAAAACCATTCCGACCAGCCGGTTCAACTGCTGACGCGGCACTGGGTGATTACCGATGGGCGCGGCGGCGTCCACCAGGTCGATGGCGAGGGCGTGGTCGGCGAACAGCCGGTGATCCAGCCGGGCAAGGCGCATGATTATGTCTCGGGCTGCCCGCTCACCACGCCGACCGGGCAGATGGAAGGCGTCTACCGGATGCTGTGCGACGATGGCCAGCTGATCTCGGTCGAAATTCCGCGTTTTCCACTGGTCGCCCCGGCGGTTGCCGACTAATCACCGTTTCCCATGAAGCGTACCCATCTTCCGCTCAACGGCCTGCGCGTGCTGGATGCTGCCGCCCGGCATCTCAGCTTCACGCGCGCGGCGGATGAGCTGGCGGTGACCCCGGCGGCCGTCGGTCAGCAGATCCGCGCGCTGGAGGAGATGCTGGGTGTCGTCCTGTTCCGCCGCACGCCCAAGGGGCTGGAGCTGACCGATGAGGCAGGCGCCGGGCTCGATGCGCTGCGCAGCGGCTTTCTGCAGTTCGAAGAGGCAGTGCGCGCGATGCAGCAGGGCCAGTCGAGCTTTCGCCTGACCATCGCGGTGCCGCGCGACTTTGCCGCCAAATGGCTGCACCACCGGCTGATCGGCTATGCCGCCGCCAATCCTGAAATCCGCTACACGCTGGTTTCGGGCGACAGCGATATCGACTTTACCGAGGCCAATCTCGATTGCGCGATCCGCCTCGCCGATGGCCCGGCAGAGCTGGAGGGCGCGCAGATCGGTCCCGCGCAGTTCGTCACCGTTTCCGCCCCCGGCTATGCCGGTGACAGGCGGATCGACTGGCCGGGCTGCCAGCGTGGCGCGGGGGCCGAGGAGGCCGATGATTCGGCCGTGATGCAGGTCGCCGATGCAGGCCTGGGCCTTGATGCGGCGATTGCAGGCTTCGGCATCGTCACCGTGCCCTGGCTGCTTGCCGAGCGCGACCTGACTGAGGGCCGGCTGGTGGCGATCGGCGAAGTCCGCGAATCGCGCCGCGCCTTCTGGATGGTCGCGCCGACGCCGCAATGGCGGCAGAAAAAGGTCAAGGCGCTGGTCGCCGCGCTGACTGCGGCATGAGCGGCCTTCCCGTTCGGCAAAGCGACCGGCTGACATTGCGCCAGGTGCGCGTGAGCGACGCCGAGGCGCTGTTCGAAATCCTGTCCGACGATGAACTGATGACCTGGTGGTCGTCGGGCCCGCATCGGTCGGTCGAGGAGACTCGCGCGATGCTGGAGCCGGTGGCGGGCGAAGATGCCGCGTGGCGCAGCTGGGCCATCACGTGCACCGGCGATGACACCGCGCTGGGATGGGTGAATGCGCACCAGCGGCGCGAGAATGTCAGCGAGATCGGCTATATCCTGAACCGCTCCGCCTGGGGCCAGGGGATTGCGCGCGAGGCCGTGGGCTTGGTGCTGGACCAGCTGTTCATCACTGAAGGCCAGCGCCGCGTGTTCGCCGACACCGATCCCGATAACCGCTTTTCCATCGCGCTGCTGACCTCGATGGGCTTCGTGCAGGAGGGCCATCTGCGCGCCGAGTGGGAAACGCATATCGGCGTGCGCGACACCTTGCTGTTCGGGTTGCTCAGGGACGAGTGGTTGGCGGCCCGGCCAGCTGATCGAGCAGCCGCGTCATCAGTGTGATGAATTTCGGCTGGTCGATCTCCGCCGCCGGATCATTGACCAGCGCACTGACGACATAGTGTTCGTCGGTCTTGCTGCTGAGCAGGAAGCTCATGCCCATGATTCCGGGCTCCGACCCGCCCTTGTAACCCAGATATTCCCAGCGCCTGGCGCTGACCGGGGGGATGCCGGGATTGATCTTCAGGATCGCCCGGGTCACCGGATCGGCGTCATTCTCCAGCATCGCCAGCAGCCGCGCGATATCGGCTGGGCTCGCAAACCATTCGATGGTGTCGATCTGGTTGGGCCCGCCGGTATAGACCGACAGGTCGAGATTGTTCAGCCGCAGCCTGTCCCCCGCCTCGGCCAGCAGCTTTGTCTGCGCGGCATCGTCGGCGGCGAGAAAGCGGTCGCGAAGGGCTGAATTGGCGGGCATCTTGAGCCCGGTGACCTGCTGCGTCGAAAGCAGCGGGATCATGTCCGATGGCCGTTTATGGCCGCTCGCGCGGATCATCGCTGCGAGCCGCTTCTGCCCGATCGCGGCGATCAGCGTATCGGTGGCGCTGTTGTCGCTGATCGAGACCATCAGCGTCGCCAGCGTCTGCAGCGTCATCGGGGCCTGGTCGGGCCAGTCCTGCGCAATGCCTGACGGGTGCGATTTCTGCGTCAGCGGCAGCACGTCGCTCCACTTGCGCTCGTCGGCGCGCACCGCGCGGTCGATCTCGGCCAGCACGTAGAGCTTGAACACCGAGGCGATGGCAAAGCGCTCATCGGCATGGTGGCTGACCAGCGTCTCAGCGCCCTTATCGGTCAGTTTCTGCACGATCAGGCCGCTGCGCCCGGGCAGCGCGGCGATATCGGCGATCACCTTGTCCAGGCTGTCGCCATCGGTGCGCGTGCCCGTGATGAACAGGCCGGAGAGCTTGCCCTCGAGCACGCCGATGGTGAAGCTGACCACCGCCTTGTCGAAGCGGATATCGATGCTGGCGGAGCGGGCGTCCATCCGACGCACCGCCGTCACCGCCTGCGCTTGCCCGAACTGCGCCTTGAGCGAGGCGAGCACGGTCGCGAGCTGGTCTGGCGGGACAGCGGTCAGAAAGGCTGGGTTGAAGACATTCGCCGCCTCGGCTTTGCCCTGGAGCAGCGCAAGGACATCCGCCGCACCCTGGTCGAAGGCGCTTGGCGCTGGAGTGGCTGGCGGCGACATCGCCTGTGCGTACACCGGAAGCGGGCACAGCGACATGGGCAGAAAGGCGCTGGCCAATGCTATTATTCGTCTGGCCGAACTCCCGCGCATATTTTCCTTTTGTCCGAATCGCTCGCCTCAGGCGTCGATAGCTTCGCGATCGACCTGTGCTGCATGGTTCTGGATGAAGTTGAACCGGTGTTCCGGGTTCTTGCCCATCAGCTCGCCGACCAGCTCCTTGACCGCCGAGAACTGCTCGTAGTTCGGTGGCAGCGTGACGCGCAGCAGCGAGCGGCTGGTGCGGCTCATGGTCGTTTCGCGCAGTTGGCCGGGGTTCATCTCGCCCAGGCCCTTGAAGCGGCTGACCTCGACCTTCTTGCCCTTGAGGATCGTCGCTTCCAGCTCGGCGCGGTGCGCATCGTCGCGCGCATACCAGCTCTTGGCCCCGACCACGAGCCGGTAGAGCGGCGGCTGGGCGAGGTACAGGTGCCCGGCCTTCACGATATCGGGCATTTCCTGGAAGAAGAAGGTCATCAGCAGCGTGGCGATATGCGCACCGTCGACATCGGCGTCGGTCATGATGATGATGCGGTCGTAGCGCAGCTGGGCCGGATCGCAATGCTTGCCGGTGCCGCAACCGAGCGCCAGCGCCAGATCGGCAATTTCCTGGTTGGCGCCGATCTTGGCGCTGTTGGCCGACGCGACGTTGAGGATCTTGCCGCGGATCGGCAGAATCGCCTGGGTCTTGCGGTCGCGCGCCTGCTTGGCAGAGCCGCCCGCGCTGTCACCCTCGACGATGAAGATCTCGGTTTCCGCGCCTTCCACCCCGGTGCCGTCGTTGCTGCAATCGGTGAGCTTGCCCGGCAGGCGCAGCTTGCGCGCGCTGGTCGCGGTCTTGCGCTTGACCTCGCGCTCGGCCTTGCGCTTCAGGCGCTCGTCCATCCGTTCGAGCACCAGCCCGAGCAGCGCCTTGCCGCGCTCCATATTGTCGGTGAGGAAATGGTCGACATGGTCGCGCACCGCCGCCTCGACCAGCCGCGCCGCCTCGGGCGAGGTCAGCCGGTCCTTGGTCTGGCTCTGGAATTGCGGATCGCGGATGAAGACCGACAGCATCAGCTCGCTGCCGGTCATCACGTCTTCGGCGGTCAGCTGCGCCGCCTTCTTGTTGCTGATCAGCTCGCCAAAGCCGCGCAGCCCTTTGAGGATCGCGGAGCGCAGTCCCGCCTCGTGCGTGCCGCCATCGGGGGTAGGGATGGTGTTGCAATAATAGCTGTAGCTGCCGTCGCTCCACAGCGGCCAGGCAACCGCCCATTCGACCCGGCCCTTGCCATCGGGAAAATCCTGAGTGCCGGCAAAGAAATCGGACGTCGCGCATTCGCGGCTGCCCAGCTGCTCGCGCAAGTGATCGGCAAGACCACCGGGGAACTGGAACACCGCCTCTTGCGGCACCTTGTCATCGGCCAGTTCGGCATCGCATTTCCAGCGGATTTCGACGCCGGCATAGAGATACGCCTTGGAGCGGGCGAGCGCGAACAGCCGCGCAGGCTTGAACTTCGCCCCGGCGCCGAAAATCTCCTCGTCGGGCACGAAGCTGATCGTGGTGCCGCGCCGGTTGGGCGCGGCGCCCACCTTTTCCAGTGGGCCGAGCGGCGCGCCACGCGAAAAGCGCTGCGCGTACAGCTCCTTGTTGCGCGCCACCTCGACGAGCAGCTCGGTCGACAGCGCGTTGACCACCGAGACGCCGACGCCGTGCAGGCCGCCGCTGGTCGCATAGGCCTTGTTCGAGAACTTGCCGCCCGAATGCAGCGTGGTGAGGATGACCTCGAGCGCCGACTTGCCGGGGAATTTGGGGTGCGGATCGACCGGGATGCCGCGGCCATTGTCGCTGATCGTCAGATGATTGCCCGCGCGCAGCGTCACCTCGATGCGGCTGGCATGGCCCGCCACGGCCTCGTCCATGCTGTTGTCGAGCACTTCGGCCGCCAGATGATGCAGCGCGCGCTCGTCGGTGCCGCCGATATACATGCCGGGCCTGCGCCGGACAGGCTCCAGCCCCTCCAGCACCTCGATGGCCGAGGCGTCATAGCTTTCCTGAGGGGCGGCGTTTTTGGCGAACAGATCGTCGGACATGCCGTAGCTATAGGGCGCAAAGGTCCGGACGGGCAAGCGGCCCGCCGGACTTATCCGCCAGAATGTTCAGGCTTTGATCGCCTCGGATCCCTTCCACCCCCGGTGGCAGGGATCTGATGGCCCGTTGCCGCATTTTCCGAGCCGCCCGCCGCTAGCGGTCAGCTCGAAAATGCTCAGCGCACGCGGGGTCCGCCAAAGGGCATCGGCGGGGGCGGGCGACGTGTGCCGCGCGGCAGCTGGGCCTGATAGGCGCGGCCGCAATGCTCGACGCAATAGGGGAAGCCGGGGTTCACCTGCTCGCCGCAGAAATGGAAGTCCGGCTCGCCCGGATGCCCCATCGGCCAGCGGCAGATGCGGTCGGTGAGGTCGAGCAGGCTCGTCTTGTCGGCGATCTCCGGGCTGGGGCGCGCAGGCACCAGGCGGCGCGGCGGAGCCGGCGGGATCGGGGCCTGCTGGTCGCCGGGGCCCTGGCGCAGAAAGCCGCCGGGGCCGACCGAAACGATACGCGGCTGCGGCTTGGCTTCGGGAGCGGCAACGGCTTCGGGCATGTCGTCCAGATCGTCGTCGTCCTCGTCCACCACCGGCGCGGCTTCGACCGGCCGCGGGGCAGGGGTCGGCACCGGTGCGGGAGCAGGCGCGGCGCGCACCGGCTTGGCGGCGGGCGCGTCGACCTTGAATGGCGGCTCGTCGGCGGCAACCTCGGCTTCCGCCTTTTTGGCGGGCTTGGGCGCGGCTTCCTTCTTCGGTGCGGGCTTGGGCTTGGCTTCGCCCGGCTTGACCGGCGAGGGGCGCGACTTCAGTCCCAGGCGGTGTGCCTTGCCGATAACGGCGTTACGGCTGACCCCGCCCAGCTCTTCTGCGATCTGGCTGGCAGTGAGGCCCTTCTCCCACATGGTTTTGAGCTGATCGATGCGCTCGTCGGTCCATGACATGAAAAGCAATTCCTTCTTGACCTATTGGGGCTTGCCCGGTCTGGTGACCGCCGATAGGCGCATCCACCATGAACGATCAAGCACCAAATCCCCCCGCTGGCGTGGCCCAGACCGGCACAAGGCCGGAATTGCGATCCGGACCCGCCTTTGCGGAACCCGGCACCGTTAGGATCAGCGCGATAAACTGGGGAGGACTGAAAGCCCTCTATATGAAAGAGGTGCGGCGTTTCTTCAAGGTGCAGTTGCAGACCATCTGGGCCCCGGCGATCACCACCATGCTGTATCTGGTGATTTTCACCGTCGCACTGGGGCGCAGCGGGCGCACCGTGCTCGACGTGCCCTTTGCCGATTTCCTGGCGCCGGGCCTCATCGTGATGGCGATGATGCAGAACAGCTTTGCCAATTCCAGCTTCTCGCTGCTGGTCGGCAAGATCCAGGGCACGATCATCGATTACCTGATGCCGCCGCTGTCCGAGCTCGAAGTGCTGGTGTCGCTGGTCATTGCCGCGGTCACGCGCGCGTTTCTGGTCGGCGGTGCGGTCTGGCTGGCGATGCTGCTCTGGCCGGGAATCCATGTGACGCCGCAGCATCTCTGGGCGATCCTGTGGTTCGGGCTGATGGGCGCGGTGATGCTGGCCTTCATGGGCGTGCTCACCTCGATCTGGGCAGAGAAATTCGATCATGCCGCCGCGATCACCAATTTCGTGGTTGCGCCGCTCGCGCTGCTGTCCGGCACCTTCTACTCGGTCGATGCCATGGCACCCACGTTTCGCGCTCTCAGCCATGCCAATCCGTTCTTCTACGTGATCTCGGGCTTTCGCTACGGCTTTATCGGCACCACCGATTCGCCACTGCTGACGGGATCGCTGCTGCTGCTGGCGATCAACGCCGCGCTAGGCATCGGATGCTATGCGCTGCTGCGGTCGGGATGGAAGCTGCGGTCCTGACCGGAGGCCATCGGCCTGCCGGTCTGGAAGGTCAGTGCATGGTGCGCAGGCGGTAGCGCCCGCCGGCGAACGGCCCGAACAGCTGCGGCACCGCCGGGTGATCCACGGGTCCGTTGCTGTCGTCCTTCACCAGATTCTGCTGGCTGACATAGGCGATATAGCTGTTCTCGGCATTTTCGGCGAACAGGTGGTAGAACGGCTGGTCCTTGGCCGGGCGCAGTTCCTCGGGGATCGATTCGTACCAGTCCTCGCTGTTGGCGAACACCGGATCGATATCGAATACCACGCCGCGAAAGTCGAAAATGCGGTGTCGCACCACATCGCCGATCGCATAGCGCGCCCGCGCCACACGGGGCATCACCACCGCACCGGAAGACGCGCTGCCTTCGGGTGCATCGTCCTGACCGAAACGGAAAGAGTTGTTGCTCATGGGCTTAATCTAAGGTGTTGCATCGCAGCATACAAGCTTTCCGCCACTTGCATGCCGGATTCCCCCTTGGCAAGCGGCCAAGCCTGCGCTAATGGCCCGCCTTCCCGCAGATCGACCACGCATTTGATGCCCTGCGGGAACCGATTGGATCGCCGAAACGCGCGCGTTTTGGCTCGCCAGGCCGGAGAGGTGGCAGAGTGGTCGAATGTACCGCACTCGAAATGCGGCGTGGGTGCAAGCTCACCGTGGGTTCGAATCCCACCCTCTCCGCCAGTGGCCACTGACTGTCCTTGAGTAAATTCAAGTCAGGTCCCTGGGTCCCATAACTGCTCCCCAATTATATGCTCGCTTGCTAAATCGCGAACTCCAGCTTCCGAACCAGAGCCGGACGTTCAACACATTCGCTATGGATGACAACTTCTGACAAAAGCTGCCATAGCCAGACCCCCGGTTCGGCGCGCCGTATTGCAAGCTCTTTCCAGCTATTCGACAAGGGGCCAGCATTGCCGACAAGTTGAGATCGCGCAATCGACCCAATGATGAACGCACTCGGTCAATCGATGACGAACGGCGGCCGCCGGTCCTGACAAACGGGCAGAATCGAAACGGTTGGGTAGCTGTCGCTCGGGCGTCAAGTCATTGGTATTTGCAGCAACACCTGCGTGCCGTTCGCGCCCGTGTCCAGCCGGAATGCCGCGCCGATGGCTTGGGCACGCACCTCCATATTGGACAGGCCCCGCCCGCGCTTCCACAGCGCCGGTCCGGGCTGGCCGTCATCGGCGATTGCGATCTCGACGCCACCCAAACCAGACTGGCCAATTGTAAGGGTTACAACTTTCCCACCCGAATGACGCACGGCGTTGTTTATGGCTTCCTGCATGATGCGATAAACCGTCAGGATCGTGCCGGGCGGAAGCATGATCGAACGGCCATCCAGGCTGTTCGACCAAATCAGTTTCATGCCTGCTGCGCGCAATTTGGCTTCGGCCCGTTCGCGAAACTGACCCAGGGCAAAATCGATCGTATCACCCACCGAGTCCAGACTGTCGATCAGCAGCCTGAGATCATCTATCGCCTGCTCAACAGTATGCGTGATCATCTGCCGAGGGCTGTTCTCATCGCGCGAGAGCATCAGGACCGACAGCAATTGACCGCCCATGCCATCGTGCATGTCACGCATGATACGGGCACGTTCGCCCTGGACAGCTGCTTCAGCTTCCCGCTGGCGCAGCAGCGCGGCGGTGATTTCCAGTTCAGCCTGCTTCTCGGCGATGCGCGCATCCAGCACGGCATTGGCGTCCTCAAGCCGCCGCGAGAGCATTTGCGCCCGCCGCACGATACCGAACAGCAACAGGACGGCCAGTGCCAGAACGCCCAGCGGAGCTATGTTGCGGACCAATGGTTCGGTCTGCAGGGCATCGATCAGGTCGGCCAGGCTGATCGACGGCACCAGCAGCAGCACTGCGGCGTCCAGGACCAACGCTTCTCCATCTCTTTTCAGGCCGCGGGCAACGCAGGCGATGATCGCGGCATTGGAAAGCAGGACGATAAGGACATTGAACAGATCTCGCAGCTCCCGCGGGAGCGGTTCGGGAGCCAATGCGGCTGCCACAGTCATCACACTGAAAACGGCTCCGAATATCAGAAGCGCACGGTCGAACTGGGGGCCGCCGGAAAACCACCGGTCGGCAAGGGCGACCAGTCCTCCCATCGTCGCCAGCAGCGTCATGAAGCCGGCGGATATATAAAGCGGTTCGCTGGAGGGGGTGAGGATATCGATCTGCCACAGGCCGCCGAGTGCCATGCCGGTGAAGGCAACCGCAGCAGCATTGGCTATAGGCTTGTGAAGCGTATTGCGCCCTGCCAGCAGGCAGGTCAATGCCCCGAACAGTCCAAGCACCATCAGTCCGAGCGCGGGGAGCAGCGATTGCATCCGCCATTGCCGGATCGCGATATCGATCGCGCCTGGCGGGGCAGCGATAAGGTCAGCAAGATAGGCACGGCAGCATTCCCGCCGGACATCCGCCGAAAGGCTATTGGTGCCTGAGCGCAATAGTCCAGCAGGAATGACCCATTTGTTGCCCAGCTTGCCCCCGCGCCAGGCCGGTGCATCCGATGACGGAACACGCTGTCCATTCACCGACAATGTGACAGAACGGTTGTAGCGTGGTGCGAAAACGACAAGGCCGCGCTCGGGATGGTCAAGCGAAACGGTGCTGACAAAACGTGCCTCAGGGCCATCCCCGAGATAGTAAACAGGCCGACCGCCTGCCTGCTTGAGCTGACCATCGGCGTCTTCCAGCAGGATATTGGCCAGCCTGTTGTCAGCAAAAACAGGGTCGATCACGGGTGGCCGCACAAGCAGCGCCAGGCCCCAAAAGGCAATCTGAACGCCCAGGATCCAGAGCATGGCGCGCAACTTGCGTGCCGGGGTTACCTCAGCCGATGGGATCTCGACTTCGATCATCGCCCATCCACCTTGATAAGGCCGCTATGGATCGCTTCGAACACCGCTTCGGACCGAGAGTTTACGGCCATTTTCTGGTATATGGCTTTGACATGCGAGACGATGGTATGGTGCGATACCCCCAGGATCTCTGCCGCCTCGCGCTGGCTGAACCCGCGCGCCAGCGTTTCCAGCGTCTCGCGTTCGCGCGCGGTCAAACCGTAATCTTCTGGCTTGGTCGTTGCGGCAGGGGCTGCCAGGTCGGGCGCGGCGGCAGGCATCTCGCGAAACGCCCGCAACAGTTGCGCAGCGGCTTTGGGACTGATCGGCACGCCGCCGTCGCGGGCAGCGCGAATAGCGGCGGCCAGTTCGGCAGGGCCGCTGTCCTTCAGGATGAACCCGTCGGCACCGACCGCTAGTGCATCGTTCACGGTCTTGCGATCGCCAAACACGGTGAAGACAAGCATCTTCGTGCTGGCATTGCTCTGATAGATCGAGGCAATCAACTCCAGCCCCGATCCATCGGGCAGGCCGAGGTCGATCAGCACGATATCAACGCCAGCGGCTGCACCGCGCAATGCGGCCTTGGCGGCGGAAAGGCAATCTGCTTCGCCGACCACCAGCATATCGGGCTCACGCTTGAGCCGGTCGATCAGGCTGGCGCGCAAGATTGCATCATCTTCAACAATGAAGATGCGACAAGGCTGTTCTGCGTCGGTGCGGGATGGCCAATCCGCCGGTTCGGTTTGCGCCCCGTTGTTCATATCGCCATCCTCATAGCGAGCCTTCGCCGCTCTTCCAATGCATGTCCGAACGGTTCGAAAGCTCTCGCCCGACCGCCAGACTAACCAAGCGGCGGCAGATCGACGATCCCGCGATCACGGGATGCGGTTGCGTTCGGAACCCTGCATGTGTCGAAGATGGCAGTGATGCGGCCGGGACGGACGGGCGCGGCATGATGTGCGGCGGTTCGCGGGCAGATGCCGACCAAAGGGAGAGATGGGATGCAATCGGTTTGGCGGAATTGGGTTCTTGCGACGGCGATGACCGGCGTTGCGATGATCGGCACGATAGGGGTGTTGGAGGCACAGGTCCGCGCTATTCCGCCCAGAAAAGTCGCGCCGAGCTTTGATTGCACCAAGGCCAGGGCCGGCACGATCGATCAGGTGATTTGCCAGGATCGCGAGCTTTCAATTCTCGATCGAACGATGGGCCTCGATTACGAGCGCGCCAAGCTGCAGACGCCTCCGGTCGAAGCGGCGAAGCTGTTGCAGGAACAGCGCGCGTTCATCGCCAATCGCAATCTGTGCATGAAGCGCAAGGCAGAGCGCCAGGCTTGTATCGCCTTTGCCTATGAATCGCGTATCCAGCGGCTCGGAGAGTGGATCGACCGTTCGGCCTGGATGAGCGAATAAGGGGTCATTGCATGCGCCACCGTCTTGTTTTCGGCTTCAGTCTGGCATCTGGCCTTGCCCTTCCGCTGTGCCCGGCAATCGGCAACGACACCGAAGCGAACGTCGCCATGGGCGGCCTGATCTTCGAACAGAACGACCAGATCAGCATGGATAGCGAGGACCTGTACCTGTCGCTCGACAAGGTGCGGGTGCGCTATACATATACCAACCATTCCGACCGTCCGATCACGTTGCTGGTGGCTTTCCCGCTGCCGGATGTGCCGCTGGAAGACCGCGATCCAGAATGGATCGAGGCCGCCTATCCCGATTGGGATAACATCGACATGAAGACGCTGGTCGATGGCAAGCCTGCAGGCCTGATGCGGATCGACATTGCCAAGGTGAACGGCGTGGATGTCGACAAGCGGCTCAAGGAGCTGGGCTGGCCGGCACTGTTCTGGAAGGATGAGAGCTTTGCAGCGCGCCTCGCCGCCCTGTCGGCCGATGACAAGTCCGCGCTGGTCGCAGAAGGGTTGCTGACGACCGAGAACGTCACCGAGGGCGATGTCCGACCGGCGTGGACGGTTTCGACCAGCTTCGTGCGGACGCAGACCTTTCCTCCGGGCGTGCCGATCACCGTCGAGCACAGCTACACCCCGATCCAGGGCGGCACGGTCGCCAGCGCGCTCGACCGCGAGATCCGCGGTGACACGCTCGATCCCTATGGCGAATATGCCTCG
This sequence comes from Blastomonas sp. SL216, assembly GCA_026625625.1. Lineage (NCBI taxonomy): Bacteria > Pseudomonadati > Pseudomonadota > Alphaproteobacteria > Sphingomonadales > Blastomonadaceae > Blastomonas > Blastomonas sp. SL216. Next base: position 2,426,678 of record CP113055.1, on the reverse strand, counting down.
CGCTATTGTGTCGATCAGGCGTTTCTGCGCGGCTATGACCGCAAGCGCTATCTGCCCTCTGGCCAGATCGACAACCGGTTCTTCCCGATCGAAAACTGGATCGGCTACAAGCTCTCGCCCGGTGCGAACTGGAAGGGCCCCATCGGCCGCTTCCGGCTGACAGTGGACAAGGGCTATCCCGACCGGCTGGTCAGCCTGTGCATGGATGGCCTCACCAAGGTCAGCTCGACCCGGTTCGAGCTGATCAGGACCGACTACGAGCCGGATCGTGATCTGGATGTGCTGTTCGTATTCCTTGCCCCCACCGAAGGGGGCCAATGAAATCAACGGCATCCCATAATCACGGGATGCGCTCCTCAACGCGACCCGTCTAATCCTGTTGTCAGTGAATATCACGAGATAACAGGAGTTTGAGGATGACCGAACAAAGCACCCGCGCCCGGCTGCTGACCGGCGGCATACTGTCGCTCGCCAATCTGGCGATGATCGGCGGCATGGCCGTCGCGGCGATGAACGTGCCCGCAAGCGCGCAGGGCCAGAACCGGGAGACGGTGGTGAAGCCCACCCGCGCCGTTGCCTGTCCCTCGGGCTGGCGCACCCCGGATGGCGACACCTCGCTGTGCGAGCCGATGGGCACGCTGGCTCCCAAGATCTACGCCAAGAAGGAAAAGGAAACCTGCGCGGACGGCTATTACGAAGTCTACCGCCTGTGGTGCTCCACCAAAAAGCCCTGAGCCAAGGCTTCGGCAAAACACTCCCGTTCCATCAGAGTATAAGTTCATGAAAAACATCAGCTTGACCGCCGCCAGCATGGCGATGGCCTTGGCCACTATTCCCTTCGCCCGTCCGGCGATGGCGCAGGGCACGACCGCGCCGGTCTTTCGGGACAATACGTCATGTCCCACAGGTTGGCGCAACTCTTACGCGGGGGAAGACATCAAGCTGTGCTACCCCCGAGGCACCAGCAACACCAAGCCGATCTATCTCAATCGCAATAAAAAGCCCTGCGCGTCCGGATACGGACAGGAGGGCGCCTGGTGCGTTGAAGGGGTAAAGTCCAAAACGGCTGCGAGCGACAAGCAGGACAGCTCCTCATCATCAGCATCCAGCGGATCGAGTTTCGAAGGATCGGCCGCCGACCGGCTGGTTTCCTACGGCACGGTCACCAAGGCGAACAAGCTCGACCGTTGCCCGCTGGGATATTTCTCCAAGTCTGACATGACGACCTGCACCACCCGCCTGTCACCCGCGCCGAAGTCGCGCAACAAGACGGGTGTGTGCAACAGCAACGAGATCGACGAATGGGGCCTCTACTGCACCGCTGATGCGAACGTCATCACCCGCGCCCAGGCCGAGCAGGAAGCGACCCGCGATTTCAACGCGATCTATTCCGCCAACGGGGCGAATTACCCCGCGCAGGGCAGCGATACCGAGGACTACCCGTCGATGGTCGCAGCCTATGGTCCAAAGGGTGGCGGCTCTTCCAGCGCAGCTTCCGCAACCGGCTCAGGCGCTGCTCAAACCGCGCAGGCGAGCGGCTGCGCCAACGGCTCTGCGACCGGAGCGGCCATCGGAGGTGCGATGGCAGGCGAGGGCGGTGCAGCGCTCGGCAGCATGCTCGGCGGGCTTGGCAAGAAGAAGAAAAACAAGGGCTGTTGAGGCGGGGAGCCTCCCAGCAGGCGGGTAAGCCAGCCGGGGCTGCCCGGTCGCCCGTTGGCTGCAAGGCGTGATTTATCCCGCTCCCCGTGGACCGAAATCCAGGAGAAAAATGACATGAAGATCATCAGCATGGCCGTCGCCAGCGCGGCAATGGCCTTTGCCGCCATTCCCTTCGCCAGCCCGGCGGCAGCGCAGGGGGCTGAGGCAAAATTTCCCGTTCCACGCGCAGGTTGCCCGAAAAATTATCAAAAATCCCGACGCGGATCGGACACCATATTCTATTGCTATCCAAATAAAAGTTCAAACGACGAAAAGTCTTCGAGCTCGTCATCGTCGAGCAGCTCCAGCGGCGCGGTTTACCAACCGCTCGCCCGGGGTTCCTTCAAGAAGCGCAATGCAGCCGACCGCTGCCCGGTCGGCTACTGGACCACGCAGGAGGACATCAACACCTGCGCCAGCCCGTCATCGGCCAAGATCCCCGCGACCCGGCTGAAGGGCAGCAGCGCATGCAGCGCGGATGAGGTGGACGAATGGGGCCTCTACTGCACTTCGAAATCGACCAGCATGACCCGCTCCGAGGCCGAGGATATCGCGGCTGGCGACGTCAACAACTATTACGTTCTGTCGGGCGGGGGTAACCAGACGCAGGGCTATGATTACGCCAACACGCCCGGCATCATCGGCATCTTCGGCGGCGGGGGCGGATCGGCGGGGACATCCTCGTCCGCATCACCCGATAGTGCAGGCAACAGCCAGACCGCGCAGGCCAGCGGCTGCGCCAACGGCTCTGCCACCGGTGCCGCCATCGGCGGGGCAATGGCAGGCGAAGGCGGTGCCGCACTCGGCAGCATGCTCGGTGGCCTGGGCAAGAAGAAGAAAAAACAGGGATGTTGATCGCTCTGGTCTTTGCGACCCGTACCAGTGCGATCAGCCGGGAGCGCGGAACACCCCCCGCGCTCCCAAATTTTGAGGGAGAGACGCCATGCGCAAGTCGCATATGATGGTCGCCTGCGCGGCGCTAACGTTCCTTGGTGCGTTGGGCGGCACGATGGTCTCCACGCCGTTACAGGCGCTGGAACTGCCCGCGCCGGAACTGATGTTCGTCTTTCCGGCGGACCAGCAACAGATTGCCGCGCCACTGAGCGAAATCTCGCTGATGTTCACAGCGCCGGTCGACCTCGTGTCGGTGGCGATCATCACCCCGGACCAGCAGCGCATCGTGCTCCACGATGCCTTCAACGGCAGCGAGGAGAAGAAGGGCGACAGCTTCACCCTCTCGCTTCCCCAGCCGTTGACGATGCCCGGCACCTACCTGATCGACTATAGCGCCTCGGTCACCGATCCGTCAGACCGCTCGGCATCGTCAACAAGCAGCTATAGCGGCTTCATCATCACCGAAGGCGTCGCAGAAAGCGGCGAATAAGCCCTCGGCATTCTGGTTGGCACACAAGCCGAGCCAAAACCGCGCCGGCAATGTCAAGCGCTGCCCGACCCGGGCCGCCAGCCGGCACCTCAACCTCGCCAGGCCCAGGCGTGCGCAATCAGCAAAAATGCTGACGCTGCGCACAAATGCCGAAATATATAGCGAATGTCCGCTACGGGCCCAAACTGTCGTTCGCCCAGATTGCTGGGAATGGCGGCAATGTCCCAACACTTGACATATCCGTTGCACGGTCGCGCATTTGCCGGTCCAGCCGCATAAGGGTGCCAGCACTTTTTGCTTGGGGGTGGGGCAGTAATCGTCTGCCTAATATTCTTCATAAAACATACTGCTAACAAAATAATATGACTGACACCCTCTCTGCAGGTCCTTTTCCAAACCCTTCCCGCTCCGTCTGTGAACCACCGCAAACACCGGGCGTTGCTTGTTCTGATCTCTGCCGTCCTGCGGCATCCGGCCCCGATCACGCCGCCATCTGCTATCCTTGATCGGCACCATCTATCCGAGCAGATGACTCACATTCGCGTGCAAGCTCGGGGCTTGACGAACCTGAATTTTGTATGGCCTTTAGCCTGGCGCTCGCTGCAGCAAAGCGTGGGGGCGGATGGCCCGCCATTGGGAGTTTTGGTAGATGATCAGAGCAATTGTGGTGCTGTTGGCTTTCGGACTTTCATCGGGCTCGCCCGCGCTTGCTGCGGAAGCCATTACCGGCAAGTGGGTAACCCAGGAAAAGGACGCGATGATTGCGATCCGCAAGTGCGGCAAGGCGTTCTGCGGCACTCTGGAACGTTTCCTGATCGCGCCCAAGGGTGGCAAGGATCAGCGCGATGTGAACAATGCCGACCCCGCCAAGCGCAACCGCCGTCTCATTGGCACGACAATCCTGTCAAACCTCAAGGCTGACGCAGATCTCTGGCGCGGGCAAATCTATGATCCCAAGACCGGGCGCACCTATACGTCAGAGGTGAAGCGCAAGGCCGGAGGGCTGCTGGAAGTGAAGGGGTGTCTCGGCCCGTTCTGCCAGACCCAGGTGTGGAAGCCGGCTGGCTGATCGATCCGGGCAAAGCCGGCATCGCTGATAGCGGCTCTACCCGCGGACCCGGAGCATGTCCGCGCCCTTCTGTTTGACAGGCACGGCTGGCAGCCCATCAACCGGGGCGGTCGCCGTGTTCCGGCCTCGGGACATCAGCACATACATCGCCGGCACAAGCACAGGCGAAACAAAGCTGGAGGTTATCAGGCCACCGATGGCGCCCATGGCCATGGGTTGGCGAAATCGCCCGCCAGCAGCGCGAGCAGACCGCCTGTCCCCGCAGGTGGCAGCGCAGAGAGAATCACTATCTGTGCCGGGGCAAGGTGACAGTTTGAACTTCCCGTTTGATCGCGCAGCAATCGGGAGGCGATAAGCCTTGCCATGATCGACCGACAGGACAGTGATTCGCTTTTTGGCCTGGCATCCATGCCGGGACATCTCATCCGCCGTTCGCAACAGATCGCCACGGCGCTGTTTGCCGAGGAGGTGGGTGAACTGGACCTGACCCCGGTGCAGTTCGCGGTGCTGATGGTTGTGGTCGATCGGCCGCGGATCGAGGCGGCGCGCATATCTGATCTGATCGCGTTTGATCGCTCGACGCTGGCCGATGTGCTCGACCGGCTGGCCCGGCGCAAGCTGATCGAGCGGACGGTCAGCCTGACCGACAAGCGCGCCAAGGCGGTGGTGGCGACGCCCGAGGGGATCGCGCTGTTCGAACGCGCGCTGCCCGCCGTCCGCAGGGTGCAGCAGCGCATTCTCGAGCCGCTGTCCACCGCCGAGCGCAAAGCGTATGTCGCCATGCTGACCAAGCTGGTCGGCCTGCACAGCGCCGCGCCGGGCGATGATGACGTGCCGCGCTGAGCATCGGCGCGACGGGCGGGATTATGCCATTGCGGGCAGCATGAAGCCTGCGAAATACTCGGCCAGCGCGTCCGTAGCGGTCAGCGGTAGGACGTGGCCGATATACTGGTCTGGCCGCACCACGACCATGCAGCCCCGGGCCCGGTCGATCTGGCGCATCGCATAGACATCCTGGCCGGCCTCGGGCGAGACGCAGAAAATCTTCTCGTAATCGATCAGCCCCAGCTTGCCCTTGGCCGGTTGCAGCAGGGCCGGAACTGGCAACAGGTTGAGCTGGTCGTGCGTCTGCTGGAAGACGGCGCGCCGCTCCTTCATCGGATCGGCAATCCGCGCCTTTACCTCGGGATCGAACTGCGCGCCGCCCGCGATGCGTGCCGTCAGATGGGGCAGCGTTCCGCCCGCATGGCTGAGTACGAAGCGGATCGCGGGGTGGCGCAAGCCCGGCCTGCCGACCCTTTGGAAGATTTGCCGGGCTGCCCGCTGCGGCCCGTCTGCGGCGGGTTGATCGCAGACCTGGAGGTTTCGCGAGTCCAGGCCGATGGGCACCCGGCACAGGCCGCGATCCTGATCCCGGTCCGCGCCCATCCCGGCAAGGCGCATGGCAGCATCGGGCGGGAGCCCTTCCTCGCGCGGGCCAACATGCCCTCGCCGGAATTCCTGGGTCAGCTCCGACCTATCTCGCCGGGTGCACCTGCTTGGTCAATTCAGGCGGCTGGCGGTGGTGCACGGGGGCAGCGAACAGCATCTGTTAACCTTAGCTACGTACTGGTCGGCGCGGGAGATCGGGTGCGGAGATATTGCGATGGTCGGCGACACGGAACTTGCGCGGCTTGCCGCACTGGAGGGCTTGGGTCTTCTCGATACCCCGGCGGAACCGGAATTCGACATGATCGCCGAACTGGCGCAACGCCTTCTGGGGACAAAGATCGGGCTTCTCTCATTGGTCGACAGGGATCGCCAATGGTTCAAGGCAAAGATTGGCCTAGCCGTGAGCCAGACACCGCGCGAAACGGCATTCTGCGCTCATGCGGTTGAAGCCGATGATGTCCTGATTGTGCCCGACGCGACTCTCGACAGCCGGTTCGCACACAATCCCCTCGTCACCGGCGCACCGAATATTCGATTTTACGCCGGCGTGCCGGTGCGTGCGCCGCAGACGGAGGTGATGCCCGACAGGCTTCCGATGGGGACGCTGTGTGTCATTGACGATCAGCCTCGTGACCTATCGGCCGAGGATCTGAAAATCCTGACCGGCCTGGCGCTTCTGGTGGAAAAGCTGTTTGACGCAAGATCCGCAGCCGCGGCGGCGCAGCAGCTTGCCGAGGAACGGGCAGCGCATCTGCAGATGCTGGACCGCAAGAACCGACAGCTTCGCCAGGCTGAGCGCATGGCCAATATCGGTTCGTGGCGGCTGACACTTGCCGACAACCGGACCGAATGGTCGGAACAGACCTATGCCATCCATGGCGTGCCTGCAGGTTGCGGCGAGCCACTTGAATCTGCGCTCGAATTCTATCCTCCCAAGGCCCGCAAGCTCATCACCGGCGCCCTTGAACGCACCATGGCGACCGGCGAGCCGTTTGACGTGGAGACCGATTTCACGACGGCGCAAGGGGAGTATCGCCGGGTTCGCAGCATGGGGGAGCTGGAGATCGTCCAGGGAAAGCCTGCCGCATTGATCGGCGTGTTTCAGGACATCACCTCGCGTTACATGCTCGAACAGGCTCTGCGCCATGCAGCGCATACCGATGAGCTTACGCGGATCGCCAGCCGGGGCAGCTTCAACGAATATGTTGACGAGAAAATCAAGGCGACGACGCGAGCGGGAGAGCGCTGCGCGCTGCTGCTGATCGACCTCGATCATTTCAAGGCGATCAATGACGAATTCGGCCATCAGGCGGGCGACGAGCTGTTGCGCGTGGCAGCTTCTCGATTGAAAGCGGATTATCTCGACAAGTGCTTTGCTGCGCGATTGGGCGGAGATGAGTTTGTCCTGCTCGTTCCGGACCAGACGATCCTCAACAATCTCCCGGCACTTCTGCGCAGGCTGCTCGGCGATTTCAAACGCCCGGTTTCCTTCAACGGCAACGTGTTGAACATGTCTGCAACCATCGGAGCATCCTGGCTCGGCGGGGATGTCACTGACCGGGGGCAGCTGCTGCGCAATGCCGACATCGCATTGTACGCAGCCAAGCGCGAGCAGCGTGGCAGCGCATTGATTGCGGGCAACGATACCTTGATTGTGGCTGAAGAAAAAGGCGCGGCGACGCTCCGTCTGGTCAGCAGGTGACGCAAGAGGTCCAGTTCTCCACTGCCGGGAATGGCCTCTCCCCAAGGCTCTGATATCGGGCCTGCTGGGTTGAACGTATCGGTCACCGATGGTCCGCCAGTTCGGCATCGTCACTCAGCATCTCCGGAACCTCCATCATACATGTGATAAGCCCCGCGTTCGTTGTCTCCCCATCGGCATCGGCTAGAATGCAGGCCAGCCGACAGTGAAGCGGCAGCCACTTAGGAGGGAGAGAAGGATGCAACGGATCAAGGTCAAATCCGCGTCCCGTACGCTTGAGGTCCTGGAGCTGTTCATGGAAGAACGGCGGCCGCTCAGGCTGAACGAGGTCTACCGGGCGCTGTGCTATCCGCAGTCTAGCGCGACCAACCTGCTCAAGAGCATGGTGATGATGGGCTATCTCAACTATAACCGCGCCACCATGACCTATCTGCCCACCTTGCGGGTGGCGGCGCTGGGCAGCTGGTTGCCGAGCATGATGAACCGCGAGGGCGGGCTGGTGAGCCTGGTCGATGAGGTCCAGCGCCGCACCGACGAAACGGTGGGGCTGGTCGCGCAGAACGACCTGTACATCCAGTATATCATCCTGAAGACCCCCGATCACGAATACAAGATGGCACCCAGCGAGGGGACGATGCGGCTGATGGTCGATTCCTCATCGGGCATCGCGCTGATGAGCCGCATGCGCCAGCGCGAGATCGACAAGCTGTACCGCTATACCAAGCATTATGGCCTGGGCGGCGATACGCTGCCCTCGTTCGAGGATCTGATGCGCGAGGTGCGCTGGAGCCACGAGGTCGGCCATGCCTATCTGCCCAAGCGCCCGACGCCGGAGCTGGCCTCTATCGCGATGCCGCTGGACATCGACCTGTACGGCATCCCGCTGGCGCTGGGCGTCGGGGGGCTGGTCGATCGCATCTCGCGCGCCAAGCAGGACATTATCGATGTCATGACCGACGCGATCGCGTCCTTCCGGGCGCGGCATGAAGGCGGCGGCGCGATTGCACCAGACGCCATGCTCAGCGCGGCCTGAATGCGCGAAGGGCCGGGGCACGTATCGCACCCCGGCCCTTCGCGCCATCACGAACCGGTCAGGCCTGGACCTGCGCCTTGCCGAAATCCAGCGTCGGATAGCCTGCTTGCGCGACTGAGGTGCACGCCTCGTTATACTTGAAGAAGCCGCCGGTATACATGATCAGGCCGCGCGGCTTTCCGTCGACATTGGTGCCGGTGTACCAGGTGTTCGCCTTGGACACGAGCGTCAGCTGGGCGAGCGCGAAGACCGTTTCCATCCACTCGTCCTCGGCTTCGGGGCGGGGTTCCACGGTGGCGATGCCCTGGCTGCGCATATGCGCGATCAGATCGCAGATCCAGTTCACATTCTGCTCGTCCAGCGTGATGATATTGGCGAGAGCTGCCGGGCCATTGGGTCCGCAGACCATGAACAGGTTGGGGAAGCCCGCCATCATCAGCCCCAGATAGGAGCGCGCGCCGCCCGCCCATTTGGTGCGGACATCATGACCGGCGCGGCCCTCGACCTCGAAGGCCATCAGCGCGCCCGAAAGCCCGTCATAGCCTGTCGCCAGGATCAGCGTATCGAGTTCGACCTCGCCCGCGCTGGTGCGGATGCCCTTGTCCGTCACCCGCTCGATGGGATGTTCCAGGCAATCGTGCAGATGCACGTGCGGCAGATTGTAGCTTTCGTAATAGCCGGTATCGAGGCACGGACGCCGAGCAAAAATGGGATAGCCGCGCGGCTTGAGCTTTTCGGCCGTGACCGGATCGTTCACCGTCTCGCCGATCTTGCCGCGGACGAATTCGGCGACATGCTCATTGGCGTCCGGATTGGTCAAAAGGTCCGAGAAAATGCCCAGAAAATCGAGCCCGCCGCGCGCCCAGGCGTCTTCCATCACGCGCTGCCGCTGCGACGGCGTGATCGAGAAGAACGGGCGCGATGTCACCGGGCGGACGCCGCCCAGCTGGCTGGCGCGCGCCACCGCGCGAATGGCGGGATAGTGGCGCTTGAGCTCGGCGACATAATCCGGATCGAGCCGGCTGTTGCGCATCGGCATGGTGAAGCTGGGGGTGCGCTGGAAGACATGCAGCGCCTGGGCTTCCTCTGCCACCACGGGAACGATCTGGATGCCGCTTGACCCGGTTCCGACCAGGCCGACGCGCTTGCCCTTGAAGCTGACGGGTTCATGCGGCCATTTGGCGGCGCGCAGCAACTCGCCCTTGAAGTCGGCCAGCCCGGGAAATTCGGGGTCCTTGGGTATGGAGAGCGGGCCGGTCGCCATGATGCAATAGCTGGCCACGATCCGCTGCCCGCGATCGGTCGTTGCCGTCCAGCGTTGAGCGTCGGCATCCCATTTCGCGCGGGTCACGCGGGTGTTGAAATGGAACAGCGGGCGCAGCGCCAGCTTGTCCGCGACGAAATTGGCATAGGCCAGGATTTCGGGCTGGGCGGCGAATTGCTCGCTCCAGGTCCATTCCTGCTGGATCTCGTCGGAAAATCCGAAGCTGTAATCGACGCACATCAGGTCACAGCGCGCGCCGGGATAGCGGTTCCAGTACCAGACGCCGCCAACATCGCCGCCGGCTTCGACGCCGACCACGGACAGGCCCATCTCGCGCAGCTTGTGCACGGCATACAGGCCGCCAAAGCCTGCACCGACGACCAGCGCATCGACGGTGATGGTCTGCACGGCATCGGAAATGTCTTGCGGTTGAGCGGTCATGTTCTGCTTTCCGGTCTTGTAGCCATAGTCTGGGAGGCTGCCGGGCGGCGCTTAGAGGGTGCACCGCCCGGCATGAGCACGAGGTTCAGTAACGGAAGATCAGTTCCGCACCGAGCACCCGCCCCTTGTTGATCGAGGAGAAGGTCGAACCTGCGAAGAACGGCAGCGGAGAGACGTTGCCCTCGGTCTGGTCGTTGAGCAGGTTGTTGCCATAGAGCGAGAACTTCCAGCGCCGGTCGTCGGTCTCGAAGGCAAAGTTGATGTCGATCATGTCGCCGGCGCTGAGCAGGCCGGTATTGTTGTCGTTCGACCATGCCGCATCGCGATGGGCATAGGCTGCGCGGGCGGAAAATTCCCCCGCGCTGCCCACTTCATGCGTGAAATTGGCCGATGCGCCATAGGTCCAGGGCGAAAGCCGCGGCGGGCGCAGGGCAAAATCGCGCGCATTGATCACGCGGTCGCCATTCAGGTCGAAGAAGATGCGGGTATATTGCGCATCGGTATAGCCCAGCTGGCCGTTCAGCGTCAGATGATCGCCGATCCGCAAGGTGGCCTCGGCCTCCACCCCGCGCAGCCGCAGGTTGGCGGAGTTGCGGATCACCTGGGTGGTGCCCAGCGGCAGCACCGGCAGAATGATCTCGCGCTGCAGGCCCAGCACCGTGTTGTGGAAGGCCGCCAGATTGAGCCGCAGGACATTGCCGAAATCCTGCTTCAGGCCGATTTCATAGCTGTTCTGCTTTTCCGCATCGAATGGGCCGGGGGCTTCGGCGGGGTTGCCGTTGCGGAAATTGTAGCCACCACTGCGGAAGCCGCGCGCGAAGAAAGCATAAGCCAGCGTATCGCTGGTCGGCTGCCATTGCATGCCGACGCGGAAGGTGGGGTCCTGCCAGCTTTCGCTGTCCCGGAAGCCATAGCTGCTGCAGGTGCGCGTGCCGATGGGGTCGCACAGATTGCCGGCTAGGTTCTGCACCTGGACCCGCTTCTTTTCCCACGAATAGCGCAGGCCGCCGCTGAGGGTCAGCGTGTCGGTGAGCCGCCAGTCGGTGGAGAAGAACGCGCCGAACGTGGTCTGCGCCTGCTTGCCGCCGCCCGAAATGCGCAGCGCTCCGCCTGCCAGGCGGCGCAGTTCGATATAGTCGATATCCTGCTCGAAATAGTACAGGCCGGTGGTCACATCGACGCGGCCGAACGTTCCGGCATAGCGCAGTTCGTTGCTGAACTGGTCCTGGCGGGTCAGCGTATCGGCGTGGAAGGTGAAGCTGGGCGAGGAATCGATGTCGCTGACGACAAAGCCCTTATAGTCGCGATAGGCCGCAATGTTGGTGATCTTTCCGTCGCCGAATGCGGTGTCGATGTTGATCTCGACCGAGGCCTGGTTCCAGTCGTTGCGGGTCACGCCCTCTTCATTGACACTGATGTCGAAGCTTTCGCGCCGGAACAGGCCGAAATTGCTGACCACCGCGCCATCGCCGCGGACCCGGCCATGCTCATAGCGCCCGACGATGCTGATGGTATCGGTCGGGGTGAAGTTGAGCGCGGAGCGGACGATCAGCGTTTCGGATGCGCCGAAATCGTTGTTGCCGTTGAACCGGTTGGTGAAATAACCGTCATCGTCATTGTAATAGACGGCGAGCTTGGCAGCGAGCTTGTCCTCGATCAGCGGGCCGGAGATCACGGCGCTGGCGATCTTGTTCAGCCCGGTTTCGACGGCGAGCCGCCCTTCGACCTTCAGGTCGTTGCCGGGTGTGGAGGTGCGGACAACGACCGCGCCGCCGGTGACGTTGCGGCCGAACAGCAGGCCCTGCGGCCCGCGCAGCACCTCGACGCCTTCAAGGTCGAAGGTATCGAACAGGATGCCCGCGCTGATCCCCATATACACGCCATCGACAAAGACGCCGACGGTCGGGTCGATCGACGGGATCGAGCTGTTGATGCCCAGCCCGCGAATGGAGAAATTGGCAAAGCCCGGCGCGGTGCCGACATCGTCGAGCTGCACGTTGGGCGCGCTGTAGCTGAGATTGTCGAGCGTGCGGATATGCTGGTTTTCCAGCTGTTCCGCCCCGAAGGCCGTGACAGCGATCGCCACGTCCTGGACATTCTGGGCATTGGCCTTCTTGGTCGCGGTGACGACGATCTCGTCAAAGCCCGGCGCGCTGTCGGCCTCGCCATTGGCTGCGCTGTCCTGCGCGGCGGCCTGCGATGCCATGGCCAGCGCGAGCGCCGTACTGCCCAGTCCGGCCAGCAGTCTTGAAATCATGTGGTCCCTCATCTCCATCCCCTCATTGTCTGTGCCTGTCGCAAGCACGCGTGCAGGGGACGCGACGGGCCATGCAGGCCTGACGGTCTTTTGCAGCGCGGTTATGCGGAATTTGGCTTTGTTCTAGCCTGGTGATCTCGCAGCATCGGGTCGCAAGAGGCAATCCGTGCCGGCTGTTGAGCCATGATAATCATAATGGCGATTTGCGCAGGGGCTCCGGTTCATGCCCGGTCACCGCACCAGCGTGTGGCCGATGCCGCCATCGACCGCGAGCGATTGGCCGGTGACGAAGGTGGAGCGTCCGCCGGCCAGCCAGAGCGCGGCTTGCGCGATGTCCGCTGCTTCTCCCAGCCTGCCGACCGGTGTCTGGGTGACGCGCTTGGCGATCTGCTCTTCGGTCAGAATGGCCATCACCCCTTCGGTAGCAACGGTCGAGGGGGCGATCGCATTGACGCGAATGCGCCGGGGCCCAAGCTCGACCGATGCCGAACGGGTCAGTCCGTCGACGCCGGCCTTGACCGCCGCATAGAGCAGCGCACCGGCGCTGCCCAAGCGGCCAGCCATCGATCCGATGTTGATGATCGCGCCGCCTTCTTCCGGCATGTGCGGCACGCTGGCCTGGATGCCCCAGACCATGCCGCCCAGGCCGACGCCCATCATCCGTGCAAATATGTCCGGTGTGATGTCGGGGATCAGATTGTAGCTGTTCCACATCGCATTGTTGACCAGGATGTCGATCCGGCCGAGCTGGCGGGCGGCATCGTCGATCGCGGCGGTCAGCGCGTCGCGGTCGGAAACATCAGCCCCGATACCGATCGCGCTGGCCCCGGTCGCCGCGATCGCATCAGCCGCAGCCTGCGCCCAGGGCTGTTTCAGGTCGATCAGGACCACGCTTGCGCCTTCGCGAGCGAAAAGCTCTGAAATGGCCCGCCCCAGGCCGCGCGATGCGCCCGTCACCACGGCCACCTTGCCTTGCAGTTCCCCGCCCATGTCCATCCTTTCGTGCTTTGGTGATACTTAGCCCGATGCGATCGGCCAGCGGCAACATGACCGGCGGCGGCGGCTCCATTATTCGGCTTATGATAGTGGCGCGGGCGCTATCGGCCCCCTTTGACCCCCGCGTTCGCGCAGGTGAGGCTCTGGCGGAACACAAGACCATTGGGCAGGAGCGGCAGCCATGGCGGAACACGGTGACAGCACGGGCCAAAGGCTGGTTCTGGTAACAGGGGCCGCGCGCGGCATAGGGCTTGCCTGTGCCCGCCGCTTTGCCGAGGCTGGGGACAGGGTCGTGCTGGCCGACCGCAATTACGAGGCTTGCGCGCTCGCGGCCCGGTCCCTCGGGTCTGAGCACATCGCGGTCTGCATGGACGTTTCTGCTGAGTCCGATGTCGTGCGTGTCATGGCGGATATTCAATCGCGGTTCGGCCCGATCGACGTGCTGGTCAACAATGCCGGCGTGGTGGACCGCTTCGCGCGGCCGTTGCTGGACGTGCCTGCCGAGGATATCGAGCGGCTGATCAGCATCAACCTGCAGGGGCCGTTTCTGGTCGCGCGTGCGGCTATCCCGGCGATGGCGGCGCGGGGCAGCGGGGCCATCATCAACATTGCCTCGGGCGCAGGCCTGCGCGCGCTGCCGGGCAGGGCCGCCTATGGCATGACCAAGGCCGGGGTGATCGGCATGACCCGGGCCCTGGCCGTGGAGCTCGCGCCGCTGGGCATTGCCGTCAATGCGGTGCTGCCTGGCTATATCGACACGGAAATCCTGCTGGCGCTGGAACGCGAGGGCCGGTTCGACCGGGAATCGGTGGCGCGGGCGATCCCGGCGGGCAGGCTGGGTCAGGGGCATGAGATCGCCGAGGCGGTGTTCCACCTTTCGCAGGGCGGCTATCTGGCAGGGACCTTGCTCAGCGTCGATGGCGGCGTCGATGCGTTTGGCGGATCGGGCCGCGCATCGAGCATGACCATGCCGCAGCGGGCGCATCGGCCCGGCGATATCGCCTGTGTGACCGGGGGCGCTAGCGGTATCGGCGCGGCGATTGCCGACCAATTGGCCGAACAGGGATGGCAGGTGGCCGTGCTGGACCAGCAGTCTGACCCCGGTGGCCGCCATGCCTGCTGGCACGTGGATATTGCGGACCAGCGCCAGGTCGACGATGCCTTTGCGCGGATCGCCGCAACGCTGGGGCCGGTCGCCTTGCTGGTCAACAATGCAGGGCTGGTGGAGCCTTCCATGCCCAGTGCAGACCAGGCGCTGGCGGATTTCCGCCGGACGGTGGACGTCAATATGGCCGGGGTCATTCATGCCGCGCGCGCCGCTGCCCGGCAGATGCGCGACCATGGCGGCGGCGCCATCGTCAACCTGTCCTCGATCACCGCATCGCTCGGGCTGCCGGGCCGCAATGCCTATTGCGCCTCCAAATCGGCGGTGACCATGCTCACGCGCAGCATGGCCTGCGAATGGGCGGAGCATGGCATCCGCGTCAATGCCGTCGCGCCGGGTTATATCCGTACGCCAGCGGTCGAAGCGCTGATCGATGCCGGGGTTCGCGACATGGCGGCCATCACCGCGCGCATTCCGATGGGGCGGTTGGGCCAGCCGTCAGAAATTGCTGCGCTGATCGCCTTTCTGGCGTCGGACGCTGCATCGTATATCACCGGGGCGACCGTTCAGGCCGATGGCGGCTATCTGGCCAGCGGCCACCCGCCCGGGGCGCCGATGCCCTGACCCGGCCGGGCCTCGGGGCAAATCGCATATGCAATAGTGGCGGTGTCGGTCAGGCGGCAGGTGCCAAGCCATGGCTGGGCACATAGTCTGCCACGATACACGCCATATCGCGGGAGAGGTAAAGATGAGTCAGGTCAGGTTGGAAGTCGCGGACTATGTGGCGGTGGTGACCATCGACAACCCGCCGGTCAACGCCCAGAACATGGACCTGGTCGACGAGATCATCGCCACGTTCGATAGCTTCAACGACCGCGACGATGTGCGCGTTGTCGTGCTGACGGGCGAGGGCAAGTGCTTTTCTGCCGGGGCCGATCTGCGCAACCGGCCCGATCTCTCCGCCCCCGGCGCACGCTGGGCGCGCAACCGCAAGGTGCGCGAGGTCAGCTATTGCATCATGGACAATGCCAAGCCGACGATCGCGGCGGTCAACGGCCCGGCGCTGGGCGCGGGGCTGGGGCTGGTCGCCAGCTGTGACATCATCATCGCATCGCAAAATGCGGTGTTCGGCCTGCCCGAGGTCGATGTCGGCCTGATGGGCGGCGGCAAGCATGCCGAGCGCATCCTGCCGCATTCGCTGGTGCGTCGGATGATGCTGACCGGCTATCGCGCTCCAGCCGAGGAGCTCTATCGGCGCGGCGTGATCGAAGCCTGCCTGCCGCCCGAAGAGCTGATGCCCTTTGCGATGGACATGGCGCGCAACATCGCCGCCAAGAGCCCGCTCGCCACGCGACTGGCCAAGGACAGCATGCGTACGATCGAGAACATGACGCTGCGCGATGGTTATATCTATGAGCAGGGCAACACCGCCAAGCTTGCGACCTCGCATGATGCAGCCGAGGCGGTGGCAGCGTTCGTCGAAAAGCGCCCGCCGGTCTTTCAGGGACGTTGAGGCTGGCCATGGCGAGCGAGACGGGCGGCAACTGGAATTTCGGTGACCTGCTGGACGTGGCCGCAGCCCATGTTCCGGCAGACAGGCCCGCGCTGGTGCGCGGCGACCGGACGATCCTGTGGGGTGATTTCGACGCGCGCACCAACCGGCTGGCGCGGGCGATGCTGGCCGCCGGGCTGGCAAGCGGCGACCGCGTGGCGATCCTCGCGCGCAACATCCCCGAATTCATCGAAATTGCCTGTGCTGCGTTCAAGGCGCGGCTGACGCATGTCAACATCAACTATCGCTATACCACGGCAGAGATCGAATATGTGCTGGCCGACTGCCAGGCCGCAGCGCTGTTCCATCAGGACGAGTTTGCCGGCGTCGTCGCCCCGCTGCCTGCCGCGCTCGATCACCTGAAGCTGGTGGTGCAGATCGGCGGCGACGCCGACGGCTATGAGGCCATGGTGGGGCAGGGTGATGGAGTCCCGCTCGCCATCACCCGCTCGCCGACCGATGGCTATCTGCTCTATACCGGCGGCACGACGGGGCGCCCCAAGGGCGTGATGTGGGCGGCGCGCGATGCCCGCCAGGTCCAGCTGGAATCGCCTACCGTACGCACCACCATTACCACGCTGGACGATCATGCCCGCCAGGTCGCCGCCAATACCGCGCCGGGCCGGGTCATGCCCGCCTGCCCACTGATGCATGGCGCGGGGCTCAACAGTTCGATGGCCGAGCTGCTGATGGGCGGCACGGCGGTGCTGCTGGAAAAGGACAGCTTTGACGCTGCCGAATTGTGGGACCAGGTCGAGCGGCATCGCGTAACGCGCATCCTGATCGTCGGCGATGTCTTTGCGCGGCCGATGCTGCAGGCGCTCGCAGCGCATCCGGGACGCTGGGACCTGTCCAGCCTCAAGGTGATTTCCTCGGCCGGGCTGATGTGGAGCGAGGAGGTCAAGCGCGGTCTGGTGGAGCAGCTGCCGCAATTGTCGCTGGTCGACATATTGGGGGCATCGGAAGCCTCGGGCTTTGGCTATGCGCTCACCACGGCGCAGCGTTCCACCCCCACCGGCTATTTCGAACCGGGGCGGCAGACCGTGATCATCGATGTCGATACCGACCGGGTGCTGACCGATGACGAGCCTGGCACCGGCTGGCTGGCGCGCAGGCCGCCCTTTGCGCTGGGCTATTTCGGCGATCCGGAAAAGACCGCGCAGACCTATCGCCGGATCGGCGACACCGTCTACGCGATCCCCGGCGACATGGCCGAGCGCACGCCCGAGGGGCTGATCCGGCTGATCGGGCGCGGCAATCTGTGCATCAATACCGGCGGCGAAAAGGTGTTCGTTGAAGAGGTCGAAGAGGCGCTGAAGCGCGCGCCGGGGATCGAGGACGCCATAGTTGTCGGCATTCCCGATGAAACCTGGGGCAAGGCCGTGGTGGCGCTGATCCGCACCGGCTCAGGCTTTGACGAACCGCGCGCCCGTGCTGCGCTGGAGGCCGATCTTGCCCGCTACAAGCTGCCACGGCGGATGATCGTGCTGGATGATCTGCCGCGCCATGCCAGCGGCAAATCGGACTATCGTCGCGCGACCGAGCTGGCGCTGGCAGCGCTTGGCTGATCCGCTGCGCCCTCACGCGCTGGTGACGGGCGCGGCGCAGGGGATTGGCCGTGCGGTGGCTGAGCGTCTGTCTGCGCTGGGCTGGCATGTCGTCGCTGCCGACCGGGATGGCGAGGCACTGGGCTGGGCGACCGGGCGGGACGATGTGACCGCGACCTTGCTCGACATTACCGATGCAGAGGCCGTTGCGGGCGTGTTCGATGCGTTCCCCGCGCCCGATATCGTGGTGAACTGCGCCGGAATCGCCGCGCAGCTGTTGCCGCTCAAGCAGATCGACCGCGCCGCGTTCGAACGGATGCTGCGGATCAACACGGGCGGCACCTTTCTGGTCGCGCGCGAGGCAGCGCGGCGGATGCAGGGCGGCGCGATCGTCAACATTGCATCACGCGGCTATCTGGGCGGGGCAGGCGCGGCGCATTATGTCGCGTCCAAGGCGGCCGTGGTCGGCATGACCCGGGCGATGGCGGTGGAGCTGCGCTGGCGCGGCATCAGCGTCAACGCGGTCGCGCCCGGCATGGTCGAGACGCGCATGATCGCCGATTTCACCCCGCAGATGCGCGATCGGCTGACGGCGCTGGAACCGAGCGGCGCGGCTCTCTCGCCCGACGTGATCGCCGAGGCGGTGGCGTATCTCGCATCGCCCGCCGGACGGTCGCTCAATGGTCAGGTGCTGCTGGTCGATGGCGGCAAATCGCTGGGGGTGTTTCCATGCTGACGGTCATCGCTGGCCCCGAAAGCCTCACGGCGATCATCGCAGCCAAGGTCAAGGATCTGTGCGGCGCCGGGCTTGCCGAACCTGTCGCACTGGTCGATGCCCTGCCCGGCACCCGCAGGGCAGGGCTTGCCGCTCTGGGCGATGAAGATCTGGAAGCCGGATTGATCCAGCCGCTGGCCGATCTGGGAGAGACGCTTGCGGGTCTTGTTCCCGGCCATCGGCGCATCGTGCTGATCGGCACGACCGAAGGGCTGGGTCATTGGGACGCAAGCCTTGCCGCTGCCTTTGCCGTCGGCGCGACCGGGCTGATGCGGTCGGTAGCGCTGGAATACATGCGCGAGGGCGTGACGATCAACATGATCGCCATGGGCGCGGCCGACGATCGCCAGGCCATGGCTGCGGCGTACATGGCTGCTGCGCTGCTGCAGACCAATGGGGTCAGCGGGCAGGTCATCGCTTGCGATGGCGGCGACAATCTTCGAATGACCCAGGCCCGCCAGCGCGCCTGACCCCTTTACGGCGCGGGCAAGGACGGGCAGTCTCATGCGCAAAGCAAGACATCCGGGAGGGGGAATGTCGCAACCAGCCGTGAAATCCGCGCTCCGGACCTTCGAGGTGCTGGAACTGTTCGCCGAACGGCGCACCCCGCTGCCGCTGCACGAGATCCACAGCACGCTCGGCTATCCGCAATCGAGCACCACCGCCTTGCTCAAGAGCATGGTGATGAAGGGCTATCTCAACTATGACCGCGACCATCGCACCTATCTGCCGACGACGCGGATCAGCGAGCTCGGCAACTGGCTGCCCGACTATATCCAGGCGCAGGGTGGCTATCGCGAGCTGGTCGAGGAACTGCAGCGCCGGACTGACGAGACGGTGGCGCTGATCACCCGCAACGACCTGTTCATCCAGTATATCATCCTGCTGACGCCTGCCCATGAATTCCAGATGGCGCCGCAGGTCGGTGCGATGCGCAAGCTGGTGGATTCATCGGCAGGCCTGTCGCTGATGGCCCGGATGGACGACCGCGCGATCGAAAAGCTGTGCCGCTATTCCAACGCCTATCATGCCAGCGACTCTGCTCGGGTGTCGTACGCGCAGATCATGCGCGATGTCGAACATGTCCGCCAGGTCGGCTATGCGTATATTCCCCACCGGCCTACGCCTGCGGTCTCGTCGATCACCATGGCGCTCGATGCCGATCTGGGCGGCGTGCCGCTGGCGCTCGGGGTGGGCGGGCTTGCTGAACGCATTGCCGATCGCAAGGACGCGATTGTCGAAATCCTGCGCGACCTCACCGCCTCGTTCCGCCCCGCCGCGCGCTAGCTTCGCACTATCGCGGACATGATAGTCTGGGCCTGCGCGCCGGATCACGTGCGCAGCCTTCATCTCGCGGCATAATCGCGCACTCAGGCGACCGGCATGGGCCGGCAGTGGAGAGGCGCGGGCGTGGATATCGATATCGGTTTTCTGGGCGACTTCCGGTGCCGGCTTGGCGAGAGCCCGCTCTGGGACCCTGCGAGCGCCCGGCTCTGGTGGGTCGATGCGGTGGGCCAGACCATCCACAGCGCAGGGGGAACCGGGGACGACCCCGTCACCTGGCAGTATGACAGCATGGTGGGCAGCATCGGCCTTTGCGATCGCGGGCTGATCGCGGGCCTCGCTGATCGCTTTGCGCTGATCGACACACAGACCGGTGCGGCGGAAACCCTGCTGGCGGTTCCGGCGCAGGGTGGCGCGGTGCGGCTCAACGATGGCAAGGTGGATCGGGGCGGGCGCAGCTATGTGTGCGGCCATACCCGGATGCAGGAAACCGCAACGGGCACGCTGTTCCAGCTTACCGCCGATGCTGAATTGCGCGAGATCGCGCAGGGGATGCGCATATCCAATGCCATCTGCTTTTCGCCCGATGGCCGCCGCCTGTATTGCGCCGACAGCCTGGACGGCTTCATCCGCTGCCACGATTATGACCCCGCGACCGCCACGATCGGACCGCAGACGGGCCGCATCGACCTCGCCGGCATCGGCCAGGCCCCCGATGGGGCGACGGTGGATGCCGATGGCAATCTGTGGATCGCGCTGGTGCTGGACCAGGCGCTCGCCTGCGTGTCGCCCGATGGGACGCTGCTTCGCCAGATCGACATGCCCATGCCCTTTCCCTCGTGCCCGGCCTTCGGCGGCGAGGGGATGGAGACGCTCTACGTAACCTCGATCGGCAATTCCGGCCATAATCTGGTGACCGACCATCCCGATGGCGGTCGGATCGCCGTGGTCCGCGGCCTCGGCGTCCGGGGAATTGCCGAAAGCCGTCTCACCTTCCAACCCGCAACAGGCACTGCCCATGGAATTTGAACTCGATCCTGCCGACATGGCCTTTCGCGAGGAGGTTCGCGCCTTTTTTGCGACCGGCATTCCCGACGAATGGCGCACGCGCGTGCGTGCCGGCCTGCGGCTGCACCCCGAAGAGCTGATCGCCTATCAGAAGCGCCTGGCCGCGCGCGGCTGGGGGGCACCGACCTGGCCAGTCGAATATGGCGGCACCGGCTGGAGCCCGATCCGCCAGTATATCTTCTGGACCGAAGCGGCCGAGGCGGATGCGCCGGCGCAGTTCCACCAGGGGCTGGAACTGATCGGGCCGATCATCTTCACCTATGGCAGCCAGGCGCTCAAGGACCGCTACCTGCCCGGCATCATCCATGCCGACGACTGGTGGTGCCAGGGCTATTCGGAACCCAATGCCGGGTCCGACCTGGCCTCGCTGCGCACCCGCGCGGTCCGGGACGGCGACGATTATGTGCTGAACGGGCAAAAGGCGTGGACCAGCTATGGCCATGTCGCCAGCCATTGCTTCGTGCTGGCGCGGACATCGGACGAACCCAAGCGGCAGCAGGGCATTTCGCTGCTGCTAGTCGACATGAAGACCCCGGGCATCACCATCCGCCCGGTCGCGACGATGGACGAAAAGCACCACACCAACGAGATGTTCCTCGACGATGTGCGCGTGCCCGCCGCCAATCTGGTCGGCGAGGAAGGGCGCGGCTGGGAATATGGCAAGGTGCTGCTCGACCGCGAGCGCATGGTCACCGCATCGGTCGCGATCTTCCTGATCCAGACGGTCAAGGCCATCCGCGAGGCGGCAGCCAGGCGCACGATCGGCGGGGTGCGGCTGATCGACATGCCGGGTTTCAAGGCGAAGCTGGCGCAATATGAGATCGAGGTCATCGCGCTGCAGACCATGGTGCTGCGCGTGATGGCCGATGCGGCGGCAGGGGTGGATTCCGGCCCGCTGGGATCGATGATCAAGCTGCGCTGGTCGCAGCTGAGCCAGGCGGGCACCGCGCTCTGGGTCGGGGCGCTGGGGCCGCGCGCCGCGCATTTCGCGCCGCTGGACAACGGCCATGATCTGCCCGCCGACATGCCCTATGCGATGCAGGGCGCGCTCTATGCCCGCGTCACCTCGATCTATGGCGGGTCGAGCGAGATTCAGCACAACATCATTGCCCAGCGCGCGCTGGGCCTGAAGGGATAGCGCGATGCGTTTCACCTATTCCGACGAGCAGGCGATGCTGCTCGACAGCGTCCTGCGCTTTGGCCAGGAGCATTTTCCGCCGACCGAACGTCACCGGCTGATCCAGCAGGGGCGCAGTGGCGAGGCGAGCGCCTGGGCCAAGATGGCCGAGCTCGGCTGGCTGCTGCTGCCGATTGCCGAGGAATGCGGCGGGCTGGGCGGCGGCATTATCGAGCTGATGGCGCTGGGCGAAGGCTTTGGCCGCAACCTGGTTCCTGGCCCCTATATGGCAAGCTGCGTGCTGGCCCCGGCGCTGCTGGCGCGCGGCGGCGCGGCGCAGCACCGCCTGATCGAGCAGATCGGCACCGGCGAGGCGATCGCTGCTGCGGCGCTGCTGGAAGACGATGGCGGCTATGATCTGCACCATGTCGCTACCTGTGCGACCGCATCGGGTGACGAGTGGACGCTGAATGGTGCCAAGGCGCATGTCGAAGATGGCGGCGATGCCCAATGGTTCATCGTGCCGGCGCGCACCGCAGGTGGCGTCCGGGATCGCGATGGGCTGTCGTTGTTCCTCGTTTCCGCCAGCGCGCCGGGCCTCAGGCTGGAGCGGTTCCGCAGCATTGACGGCCACCGCCACGCCCGTCTGGAGCTGGATGGCATCACGGGGCAGCTGATCGGGAGCCAGGGCGATGCGCTGGCCGATATCGAGGCCGCCGTGGCGCGGGCGAATTGCGGTTATCTCGCTGAAGCGGTGGGGTCGATGGAGGCGGTGAGCGCGATCACGCTCGACTATCTGCGCACCCGCGAACAGTTCGGCAAGCCGATCGGCAGCTTCCAGGTTCTGCAGCACCGAATGGTCGACATGACCGTAGCGTGCGAGGAGGCGCGGGCCATGCTGTGCCATATCGCGCTGTCGATCCCCAAGGGCGATGCCGAATTCCAGCGCGCGGTGTCGGCCGCCAAGGTGCGGATCAGCGAATGCGGCATCTATGTCGGCCAGCAAGCGGTGCAGCTGCACGGCGGGGTGGGGTTCAGCGACGAGCTGATCGTCAGCCATCACCTCAAGCGTCAGATGATGCTTGCCATCGCGCACGGTTCCATCGATCACCATCGCATGAGGTTTGCCGCATGACCGCCGTTTCCGACCCGCTGGTTGCCGAGCTGATCGCGCGCGAGCGCATCCGCGACTGTCTGATGCGCTATTGCCGCGGCATCGATCGCGCGGACGAGGCGATGCTGCGCTCTGCCTATTGGCCCGACGGCACCGACAATCACGGGCCCTATAATGGCAGCGCAGAGGGCTTTATCGACTGGGCGATGAAGATGCTGCCGCATATCGAGCGCGGCATTCACCAGATCCACAATGTGCTGATCGAGTTCCGCGAGGGCGGCGCGGCGGTCGAGAGCTATTTCTCCGCCTTCCAGCGTCAGCCGGGCGCTGATGGCAAGCTGACCCAATGGGACATGAAGGGGCGCTATCTCGACTGGTTCGTCGAGCGCGACGGCGAATGGCGCGTGCTCAACCGGCTGGTGGTGTTCGACTGGGTCGAGGAAATGCCGCTGCCGCCGGGGACCGAGGCAGAGCGGTTTGGCGCGCGCAAGCCGGTGGGCGGGCGCTGGCCCGATGACCCTGTCTATTCCTTTGCGCGAGCCTAGATGACCGCTGCCTTTCCCGATCTTCTGAGCCTGGACGATGGCCGCTTTGCCATCGAAATTGCACCGGCGCTGGCGGTCGGTCCGCCCGGCCACGCCTATCTGTTCGGCGGCGCGTGCCTGGCCCTGGCGCTGGATGCCGCGGCCGAGACCGTGCAGCGCCCCGTGGTGCAGGGTGCGCTGCAGTTCGTCAGCTTCACCCCGCTGGGGGCCAGGCTTCACCTGGCAGTCGACATCCTTCAGGCGGGCCGAACGCTTGCACAGGTGCAGGTCAGCGGGCGCGTGGACGACCGTCTGGTGTTGCTGGCGGGCGTGACCCTGGGCGAACGGGCAGGCTTTGCCGACCAGCAATGGCTTGCAGCGCCGCTTGTACCGCCGCCCGACCAATGCCTGCCGAGCACCAGCCTGCCGCGCCAGGATGACAACGCGCATTTCCTTGAGGCCATCGAGGTTCGCGAGCTTGCCGAGGATGGTCTGCCCACCGGACGCGCCCGGTTCTGGCTGCGGCGCAAGGCGATGGGGCCGATCGATACCACGAGCCTTGCCCTGTTTGCCGATTTCATTCCGGTGGCGCTGGGCCGGGTGAGTGGCCGGCCCGGCGGCGGCAACAGCATCGACAACAGTCTGCGCATGGTGCGCAGCGCTCCGCCGGGCTGGTGTCTGGCCGATATCACGATCACGGCGGCGGCATCGGGCTTTGCCCAGGGCAGGGTGGATCTGTGGAGCGAGCAGGGCGATCTGCTCGCGACCGGCGGGCAGACGCTGCTGTTCAATCCGGGCTAGAGCGTTTTCACATTGAGCGAAAACGCTCTTTTGTCTGATGCCGCTTGAAAATGCTCTAGTCGAGCCGCGCCAGTGCCTCGCGCGTGAACGGCGTGATCTGGTCGAAGCGCCCGTCGCGCACCTTGTTGCCCCAATGCGCATCGCCGATCAGCGCCCGTCCGACGGCGACCAGATCGATCTCTCCGCTGGCCAGCATATCGCCGAGCAGATCGAGCCGCGCGCTGTCCGGCACCGGATCATCGCCGACGCGGGTCACCAGAAAATCCTCGTCCAGCCCGACAGAGCCGACGGTGATCACGGGCTTTCCTGAAAGCTTGCGCGTCCACCCGGCCAGATTCATCCGGCTGCCGGCAAATTCGGGCTCCCAGAAACGGCGGGTGGAACAATGGAAAATGTCGGTTCCGGCATCGGCCATCGCCGCCAGAAAGGGTTCGAGCAACGCAGGCGTATCGAACAGGCGGGCGGGATAATCCTGCTGCTTCCATTGCGAGAACCGCAGACAGATGGGGAATTGCGCGCTGGTGCGGCGGCGGCATTCGCGGATGATCTCCTGCGCGAAACGCCAGGGTTCACGGCCCCAGATGTCGCTGCGCTGGTTGGTCGGTCCCCAGAAGAACTGATCGATCAGATAACCATGCGCCGCATGCAGCTCTATGCCGTCAAAGCCCAGCCGCATCGCATCGGCCGCGGCATCGCCATAGGCTGCAATGATCGCGGCGATCCGCGCTTCATCCAGCGCTTCGCCATTGGGTTTGCCGGGTGCGAACAGGCCGGACGGGGACACCGCAGGGACAGCCGGGGTGTCGGTCTGATCGGGCTTGCGTGCACTGCCGACATGCCAGAGCTGCGGAAACATACAGGCCCCGGCAGCATGGACGCTGTGCAATACATCGGCCCAGCCAGCCAGCGCCGTGCCGTGAAATTCGGGAACGCCGCGTTCGGCCAGGGCTGCCCGATCGGCAATGCCGGTGCCTTCGGAAATGATGAGGCCCACGCCGCCCTCTGCGCGGCGGCGATAGTAATCCGCAACATCGGCGCCCGGCATTCCGCCGGGGCTCATCCGCCGCGTCATCGGTGCCATCACCAGACGCGATCCGAGATTCAGTTGGCCGATGGTGCAAGGCGAGAACAGGCTGGATAGCGTCATGACAAACCCTCAGAAAACAGGCCGGCAATCTGCATCAGCGACTGGCGCGCTGCAGCCGATCAGGGATCGCCGGGCTGATTATCTCATCTTGGATTTCAGTCCTTTGTCGTCTGCAGGCATCGGCCAGCGTCACCCGGCCCGGCCGTCGCCTAGCCCGAAAGCTGGGCGGGCAACGGGCAGGCCGGGCGCTGCCGTCAGAAGCCGACCCTGAGCGATACGCGCGCATTCAGGGCGACGTTGCCGTACAGCTCTTCTGCGCCGACTTCGCCTGCCAGGGTGAAGCCCTGCTGGCCACCGACCAGGCGCAGCCAGCCGATCCAGCCATCGCTGCGGGCATCGGGCAGCAGCGTGAAGGCCGCTCCGTCCTTGAAGCGCGCGGTGCTCGTGCCCATCGATCCGCCGATGATCTGCCGACGCCCGCCCTCGATCTCGGCGCGCACCCAGACATCGTCCGGCCTCAGGCTGCCGAAGGCATAGCCCGCCACCAGCGTGCCGTTGACGGCGATCTCGTCGCTGCTGCGCATGTCGACCGTGAGGTTGAAGGCATTGCCGCCGCCGGTTTCGGTATAGCCGTTCTCGTCAAGCCGGTAATAGTCGATCACGGCGGTGGGGCGCAGGACCAGCCGCTTGCCGATCTTTGCCTCATAACCCAGCCCCGCCGAAGCACTGAACAGATCACCCGACCAGTCCGCTTGCGCGTTGCGCTCGACCAGCTTGCCGTTCAGCATCTGGGCAAAGCGGCGGGTTCCGCCGAAGTCGACCTTGGCTGCCGAACCCCGCACGAAAGCACGCACCGGACCCCATTGACCGCGCCAGTGCGCTGCCAGCTCGAACTGGTCCGCGCGGATTTCGCCGCTGGTCTGCTTGTTGTCGTTGCGGCCGTTCAGATAGGCCAGCGAAAGCCCGATATTGCCGAAATCGCCTGCCTTCAGTTCGACTCCGCCGGTCGCGCCCCAGCCCGATGTGTCGAACGATGCGGTCTGGCCGCGATCCTTCTGACTGCCCCAGACGGTCTGCTGCAGCCAAAAGCCCCAATTGCCCTGGTCGCTATAGGCCGCAGCCGGATCGGTGAGGAAGCGGGCGGTCGCGCGCGATCCCTGGGTCACGGTGGCGAACGTCCCCCCGGCATGATCGGGGAGCATCTGCTGCATCACCGCCTGGGCCTCCTCCGCCTTGGTAGTGGCCAGCATGCTCGCCGCCACATCGGCGTCATTGTCGAGCGCCTTGAACACCGCGTCATAGGCGCGCGCCTGGGACTGCGAAAACGCAAGCTCGCTGGCGGCCTTGGGCTTGATGGTGATCGTCACCAGCCCGGCGGCATCATTGCCGGTCACCGTCGAGGTGAACAGATAGGGCAGCACGACATCGGTGCTCGCCAGATTGGCGCTGCCGGTCAGCTGGCCTGCGGTGAGGATCTGATAGCTGCCGGCAGACTTGCCGATGCTGGTGAGGTTGACCGCAAGCTTAGAACCGGCAGCGATGGTCGCGCTGCCCGCCACGGCGATGCGCGTTGCGGTGCCGGTCTTGCCGTCAATGGTGACGCCGAGCGTTCCCTTGTCGGACACCGCCAGCGATGCCAGCTGCACATTGCCCGGTGCCGTCAGTTGCATCGTGCCCCCCGCGATCGTGACCGCAGCCTGGCCTGCACCCGCCAGCGTACCGCGAAACAGCGAGGTTCCGCCGAGCGAAAGCGTATCCGCCCCGCCGCCCAGATCGAGCGCGCCTGCAAGGCTCGCCTTGCCCGAAAGCTGCACCATGTCCGCGCCGCTGCCGAAGCTTGCATTGCCGGCCAGCGCAGCATCGCCGCTGGCGAGCAGACGGTTGTTGCCCGCGCCAAAGCGCATCGCACCAGTTATCGACCCGGCAGAGACCTCGACAAGATCATTGCCCGAGCCCAGCCGGATATCGCCGGTGATCGAGGGCTTGGCGCCTGCGCTGGCCGCCGTCTGGCGCACGGTCGCGCCGGTGGCATTGGCCGAAAGATCGATCGCCACGGCCTTGCCTTCGCCCGGCTTGGCAGCCGTCGCGCTGATCGTGCCGCTATTGTCCAGCGTCGCGAGCTTGCCGGACAGGTCGATGATGGCGGCGGCGGTGCTGTCGGCTGCAGCGGATGCAGCGATCCGGCCGCTATTGGTCAGCCGGGTCATCGATCCGCTATTCTCGATGACAACCGCGCGCGCCTGCGTCGTCGCGCCATTGCCGCCGGTCGCCTCGATCGTGCCGCTGTTCACCAGCGCGGGGACGGTGGCGAGGCTGCCGATATGCAGCGCCGTCGCATTGCCACCTGAGGACTTGGCCGCGATGGTGCCGTTGTTGAGAATGCCGCCTGCGATCACGGTCTTCTGGCCCAGCCCGCCAATGGCCATGCCGGTGGCCGCGACATCCTTGTAGACGCCATTGCCCTCGATCCGCCCATTGTTGACGATGCCGTTGCCGGCAGCCGCCGTGCCTGCGACCGCGCCAATCGTGATCTCCTGGCTGGCCGATCCGATGCGGACGGCAGGCGCTGCGCCATAGGCGATGACGCTGGCCGTGCCTTCCTTGGCGTCCTCGATGCCGTCCTTGTCCTCGTCCTTGTCATCGGGTTTCAGGTCCCTGGGCGGCGCATCGAACAGGATGCCGCCTGCCACCGATCCCGCCACGCGCAGCGCTGGACCGCCCTGCAGCAGGTCATCGGCATCCAGCTTGCTGGCATCTGCAGGCGCGGTGGTGCTGCGATAGCCGGTCGCGCTCACCGCACCCTGGATCGTCAGCGCGCCACCGATGGGTCCTGCAAGATCGATGGCGACGGCATTGGAGCCGGTCGCAGAAACGCTGCCGGTCAGCGCGACATTGCCCGTGACCACACCCGCGCGGATGCCGGCGCTGTTGTCGCCGACAATGGTGATCGCCCCACCATGGGTCAGCGATCCGTTCAACGGTCCTTCCAGGCTGATCCCGGCGCTGGAATTCCCCGCCACCGCGATGGTGCCGGTGTTCACCACCGATCCGTTGAACGCACCCAGCGTCCGGATGCCGAAGCGGTTCTGGCCCTGCGCCAGTGGGCCGTCGAGATCGCCGTCCTTGTCGCTATCGGCAGGCTTGTAGGCTTCATCGAGCGTGATGCTGCCCTTGTTGGTGATGGTGGCGGTAACCCCGGCATTGGCGACGATGCCCGCGGCATTATTGGCATCGGTCAGCTGGATCGTGCCTTCGTTGGTCACTGCATGGTTGCTGTTGATGGTCACCGCCACGCCGGAGGTCGGCTTGATCGATCCGGCAGAGGTGATCGTCACGCTGTCGGCGCTGCCATTGTTCGCGCTGCCCGTGGCAATCGGGGTGGTGCGCGCGGTGGCGACCGTGGTCTCGGCAAGCACGCCGTGCAGGGGGAGAAGCAGGGTAACGGGGGTCAGGCAGGTGCAGGCCAGCAAGAGGCGCATGATCGTCCTTTCAGCTATCGGGGGAGGGGGAGTGTGTTCACTCACCCAGACGATGCCGGGACATGAAACCCGCACTGCAAATGTCATGCAGTTGCATTATTTTTGGAAAGTTCGGATTCAGAAGGAGAAATCGGCCCCGATAGCGATGGTCCGGGGGCGCAGCGGCGTGATCTGGTCGCCCTGGGCCAGGGTGAAGGGCGACCCCATCGCGAAGCGATTGCCCCGGCTGTCGAGCAGGTTCGATGCCCTGATCCAGAAGGACCGGCCATTGCGTGCCAGCTCGACCGAGAGGCTGGTGTCGAGCACATCGCCCTGGCGCACGCCCAGCACCGGGCCGATTCCCAGCCGCGAGGTGCCGACATAGCGCAGCGACCCGCCCAGGGTCAGCGTCTCGCCGCGCGCGGTCTCAGTCTTCCAGCTTGCCCCCAGCCGCCCCGACCATCGCGCCACATTGGGCAGATCGTCGCTGTCGACCACGACGGCGCCTTCGGGAACGGCAGTGCCAGCGGCGGAATTGCGGGCGAGGGTCAGAAGGAAGATGCGCGACGATGGCGTGACAAGGCGGCTGTCGGCCCAGACCCCCGATGCCTCGAGCGTCAGCCCGGGCAGCGGTTGCCACGCCATATTGGCATCGAGCGTGACGATGCGGCCATCGCCGATATTCTCGGTAGCGGGCAGCCCGTCGGCATCGATCAGGTCTGCCTGGATGTTGCGCCAGCGGGTGAAGGACAGCGTCGCATCCGCGCTGAAATTGCCTTGCGCCAGCGCCAGCCCGGCCTCGATCGCGGCGACATTGTCGGGCAGGAAATGGCGGATCATGTCGTCGCGCACGCTGATGCCGCCGGGGCGGAAGCCTTCCTGATAGCGGACATGGCCGGACAGGGCGTCGGAAAAGCGATAGCGCAGCCCTGCGCTCGGCAGAAAGGCGGTCTGGCTGCGGCGCGGGGCGACCCTAAACGCATCGAGCGTCAGCGGCGTCTCCAGCGCCTTGCCGGAGAGCCGCGCATGGGTCAGCCGCCCGCCGGCCATCAGGACGAGGCGCCGGGTCACGGGCAGTGCCAGATCGGCAAAGGCCGTTGCCTCTTCCACCCGGTTCTCGATCCCCGATATGGCCGAGACCCGCGCCAGTTCGCCGCGCGCGCGGCGGATGCGATAGCGGTTGTCAAGCAACTGGCCCCCCACCAGCCAGTTCAGCCCGCCATCGGTCATGCCCGAAAGCCGGGTTTCGTTGGCGATCAGCCGGGTTTCGGCCCGCTGGCGGAACAGGCTGGGGCTTCCCCCCGCTTCGGTCGCGTCGAACGTTTCGTCCAGATCGAGCCCGGTGACCGTGGTGGTGGTCAGCAGCTCGAACGCATCCCATTCCTTGCCGATCGATGCCTGGCCGAGCCGGAACCTGTTGGCAAAGGGCTGGGCAAAGGCGCTCGCGCGGTCGAGCCGGTCGCCCAGCCTGTCGGCATATTGGCTGTCGCGCCCGTCGATGGTCTGCGCGGTGGCGAGCAGATCGATCGTCCAGCCGTTACCCGGTTCAAGCCGGCCGATGATCCGCCCGCCGGTGGTGTGCACCCGGTTGATATCGTCGCGCTGCCGCAGCCGGTCGTCGATATAGCCGCCGTCGCGCCCGGCATAGACCACCGCACGCAGCCCCGCCTTGCCCTCGATCAGCGGGATGTTCACCATCGCGCTGGCATCGAAGGACGGCTCTCCATGCCAGGTCGCGGCGAGCGAGGCGGACTGCGCCGCCTGCCATTCGCGGCTATCGGGCATGTTGGGCAGCAGCCGGATGACACCCCCCAAAGTGCCCGCACCATAAAGCGTCCCTTGCGGTCCCTGGCGCACCTCGATCAGATTGAGGTCGATCAGGCGCAGATCGGGATCGGGCGCGTTATAGTTGAGCCGCGCGGTGCCCAGATACTGCCCGACCACCGCCTGGGTCGGCCCGTTGAAGCTCGTA
Source organism: Blastomonas sp. SL216 (assembly GCA_026625625.1). Lineage (NCBI taxonomy): Bacteria > Pseudomonadati > Pseudomonadota > Alphaproteobacteria > Sphingomonadales > Blastomonadaceae > Blastomonas > Blastomonas sp. SL216. The sequence goes on along the minus strand of CP113055.1, from coordinate 2,395,999 downwards.
TCGGCAATCGCGCGGAGGAACAGCCGGTTGCGTCCCGGCCCCAATTGCGTCGAGCCAAGCCCCGGCACGCGCTCGGCCAGTGCATCCGATCCGCGGTTGTGCGCGTCGATCGCAAAACTGCCGTCGAGTGCGATCAGGCCCTGTTCGCGGCTGGCCAGCAAGTCGCCCGATGTGCGGACACCGGTGACGACGATTTCGGGCGCCGCCTCCACCGGCTCGGCGGGCGCCGCGACCGCAAGGCGCAGCGGCGTGCCGCTCGGCCGGGCCGAAGGGGCTGCGCGCACGATCCGCCAGTCGCGGGCAGACAGCCGCACCGCGCGCGCATTGCTGTCGTCGAGCAGGCGGCGCAGCGCCTCTTGCGCGCTCATCACGCCGCGCAGTCTGCGCACGCGCTGCGCGCCGAGCTGGCGGTCGGTTATGCCGATGCTGATCCCCGCCTGGCGTCCCAGCGTGACGATGGCGCTATCGAGCCGCCCGGGGGCGATATCGACCCGTGCAGGTGCGTCTGCCAGCGCCTGTGTCGGTGCCGCCAGCAGGCAGAATGCCGCCAGCAGGCATTTACGGCTGTGCATCTATGCTCACCAGTTCCCAGCCCTGCTTTCGCCGGACCGCGCGCGCGCCGAGCACCGGCGCGATCTGCGGCATTGCGTCGGCCTTGCGCCCCGCCACCTGCAAGATTCCGCTGAACCGGGCTTCGGCCAGGGCGGGCGAGACCGCCACCCTGGTACCCAGCGTCCGTTCCAGCGCCTGCGCCACTTCGGCCAGCCGCGCATCGGCAAAGCTGATCTGGCCCGATCGCCAGCCGCCAATATGGCTGGTCGCCACGTCCGACACGATGATCCGCCCCGTCGCCCCGTCAATCTGCGCCCGGCGACCGGGGTCAAGCCGTACCTTCTCCTGCTCGGGATTGACGATCACCGCGCCTTCTGACACCGCGACGTCGATCGACTGGCCCTGGCGGACCACGTTGAAGGCGGTGCCGATATCGACCAGCCGCACATCGCCTGCCTCGACGACAAACGGATCGGCGCTGTCATGGCGGACGATGAACATCGCTTCGCCGCGTTCCAGCCGGGCAAAGCGCGGTTCGGCCTTGTCGAGCGCCAGCCGTGTTCCGCCGTTCAGCAGGATGCGGCTGCCGTCCTCCAGCGCGATGCTCTGCGTCTGGCCGTTGGGCGTGGTGACGACATAGGGCTGCGGGCGCAGCTGCCAGAGCGGGATCAGCAAAACCGCGACGATGGCCGCGGCCAGCGCCAGATAGCCGCTCCGCCAGCTCCGGCTGTGTCCAGGCACCGCGTCCTCGCTGTCGTTGGCCGCGACCGGCAGACGCGGTGCAGCCGCTGCCGTCAGATCGGCCATCCAGCTGCCAGCCGCCATCGCGGCATCATAGGCCGGGTTGTGGCGCGCATCGGCCTCCAGCCAGTCGGTCAGCGCCTGCCATCCGGCAAAGTCGGCCTCTTGCGACGCCAGCACCCATTCCAGCGCCTCCTGGCGGATCCGTTCGTCTGTGTCTGTCATGCTGTCCATCCTGCACCGGGGACGTCACCGCCACGCTCATTCCGCATCTTGCGTCTCCCTGAGGCGGATCAGCGCCCGATAGGCCTTTTGCAGATCCTTCTCGACCGTGCTGAGGCTGAGCCCCAGATGCTGGGCGATGGCGCGCTGGCCCATGCCGTTGATGCGGAACAGGCGGAAGATATCCAGCACGCGTTCGCCTTCGGCCCTGAGCGCTGCTTCGGCCTGGGCAAGCGCTGCCCTGGCGGCCAGAGCGCGATCGGGCATGGGCGCATCCGATGCGCCGCCGGAATCGCTGTTGATTTCAAGCCATTCGCCATCGCGCTTGCGCGATCGCTGGGCGGACCGGTACCGGTCGTGCATCACGTTGTTGAGCGCGCGGAACAGATAGCTGCGCGGATCGGCAATGGGCTCGGTGTTCAGCGAGGCCAGCCGCAGCCAGGTGTCCTGCACGATATCCTCGGCCAGATCGCCTGCCCCGCGCGCGCGGAGGAAGCGGAGGAAACCATCCCGCTCAGCCAGCAATAGGGCTTGAAGGCCGTGTGTTGACGTCAAGTGTTCGGACTCGGGTGAAACATGGGGGCCATCCGGATGTGGTCCCTGCCCATAGACGTCGCCAGCTACACCAAACCGTAGCGCGGGACGATTTTTTTATGCGAACGCGGGAAAATCATGCGGGATTGGCCGCCCGGTGCCGTCTTCGCCATGCAACCAGCCTCGAACCCCGGCTGGCTTGAACTGGTCCAAATGCCCCCCTGGACCCGGTGCACCTTGAGAGAAGTGTTGTTGCTAGTCCTTCTCTCAAGGTGCTTTTCGCAGCCCGGGGCGGTCTGGGAGTGCAGGTTTGACGCTTGTGTCGATTGTTCTCGCCGCCGCGCTGCAGGTCGCATCCGCGTCCGGCAGTGCGCTGGCCAGGGAGATCGTCTTCGTGCCCCCCATGCCCGGTCCTGCGCCTGTGATGGAGGTGGTCGCCAGCACCGATTGCATCGCGCTCGACCGCGTCCGCTCGACCCGGATCATCCGGGGCACCGGCATCGTCTATGAATTGTCGCGGCGAACCCGCTTCATCAACCGGTTGCGCAGCGGCGCACGCCATCTGAGCGAAGGCCAGGTGCTGCTGATCCGGCGGCACGGACCGCTGCTGTGCGCGGGCGACACCGTGTATCTGGTCGATGGGCTGACCGGTGCGGCGGTGAGCTTTGTCGGGCTCGGCGTATTCGAGCGCTACGAGGAACCCGTACCGCCCGTCCATTAGCGGCAGGCGGCGCACCATTTCAGCCATTCTGGCGCACGACGATTCCACCGATCGTGGCATATTTGTCGCGTCGCCCTGAAATGTGATGGCCGTGGTTGGTTCCGTCCGCGGGTCCATGCTAAATTGTTATGATGGATAACTGGAATCTGCGCCATTTGAGAGCAGTTGCCGCGATTGTGCGCCTGGGAAGTATCTGCTCAGCGGCCGAGGCTGTCAGCATATCGCAACCCGCGATCACCCAGGGATTGTTCAAGCTGGAGGCACAGCTTGGCGTCGCACTGTTCAGCCGACTGCCCGAAGGGATGCAGCCGACCGAGGCGGCGATGCTGCTCGCTCCGCGGATCGAGCGCGCGCTGCACCATATCGGCAGTCCGCGCGTGACCATGGCGCAGGTGCGGGCGCTGCTGGCTTTGGCCGAAGGCGGCAGCTATGCGCGTGCCAGCGCGCTGACCGGGCTTTCGCAACCCACGCTGCACCGGGCGCTGGCCGATCTTGCCGTTGCGTTGTGCCACACGCTGGTCGAGCGGCGCGGCAAGGGCATCGGCTTTACCGCTTATGGCTGGCGGATGATCCGCGCGTTTCGGCTCGCGCGGGCAGAGTTGCTATCAGGCCTGGCAGAAATCGAAACGCTCAAGGGGCGCGAAGTCGGCAAGATCACGATCGGTGCAATGCCCTTGTCGCGGGCCCGCGTTCTGCCCATGGCGGTCGCCGCCTTTCATGCGCTCTATCCGGGCGTCCGCATCGTCATCACCGAAGGCGCGTTTCTCGAGCTGATCGAGCCGCTGCGCGATGGCGATCTTGACCTGATCGTCGGGGCGCTGCGAGATCCGCCGCCCGGCAATGACGTGGAGCAGGAGCCGCTGTTCTTCGATCGCCCGGCCATCATCGGGCGCAGGGGGCATCCGCTGGCCGATTGCGACCCGACCATGGCGGACCTCGCCAGCTTCCCGTGGATCGTGTCCCCGCAAGGCACTCCGCTTTATGGCCAGTGGCGCGCGATGTTCGAACAGGCTGGCCTTGCGTTGCCGACCGTGCCGATCGAGTGCGGGTCGGTGGTCGCCATCCGCCAATTGCTGATCACCAGCGATTTCCTGACGGTGCTGTCCCCCGACCAGGTGGCCATCGAGCTGTCGACCCAATGGCTGCACCGGATCGCCAATGCGCCTGCAGGCCTGACTAGGACGATCGGCATGATGACGCGATCCGGCTGGCAACCGACGCTCGTGCAGGCCGCCTTTGTCGAACAGCTCAGGCTGGCATCGCGCCAGGGCGTGCTTCCCGGTCGCGATGGGGCGCCCGCCGCAGCCGACGTCCTGCAAATGGCCGAAGCCCCGTGAAGCGGCGGGAGGCCCCGGCCGCTTCACGGCGGTCAGGGCCTTGTCGATCCGCGCGTCAGAACTGGAAGCTGGCCTGCATGAACCACTGGCGGGGGCGGGCGAAGATCCGCTCGGCATAGCCCAAGGTCGCCAGCGATGCGTTGCCCTGCACCAGATAGCGTTCGTCGAACAGGTTGGTAAGTCCGGCCTGCAGCTTCCAGCCATCTTCATGCGCCAGCGTGAGCGACGCATTGGCAACGAAATAGGCATCCTGCTCGATTTCCGGAACGCTTCCGGTGATGAACACCACTGAGGAACTGTACGATCCGTCGAAGCGCGGCGTCAGCTGCAACGTGTCGGTCAGCTGGAAATCATAGGCGATACCAAAGCTGCCCTGGAACGATGGCGTCAGCGGAAGATCGTCGCCCGGCAGCACCGTTGCGGTCGCACCCGGTATGGCGGTGATCGACAGGATGTCGTCGTCGAGCATGCTCATCGACGCCTCCAACGAGAAGCCGCCGCTGCGATACGAGGCTTCGGCCTCGAACCCGCGAATGCGCGCCTTGCCTGCATTGAACAGCAGCGGCACCGGGCCGGCGCGGAAGATCAGCTGGATGTCCTGATAATCCGCCTGGAACGCCGCGAGATTGAGGCGCAGCGCACCGAAATCCATCTTCGCGCCGAGTTCGTAGCTGTCGACCGTTTCCTCATCGAACGGGATCGGCACATTGCCTGCAGGCGGCGCGTTGTAGCGGGTGTTGAAGCCACCCGACTTGAAGCTGCGCGCATAGGAGACATAGGTGCTCAGCCAGTCGGCCACCTGATAGCGCACGCTTGCCGAACCGGTCAGCGCCGAGAAGGTCTCCCGATTGGGGGTCGGGAAGATGAACAGCGGTCCGCCTTGCGGGATCGCCAGGGTGGGCAGCGGGTTGGGATCGGGGCGGGTGGACGGGAACAGGTTCAGCACCGTGCCCTGATAGGTCTTGCGATCCTCGGTATAGCGAAGCCCGCCGGTCAGCTCGAGGCCCGTGGACACCTCCCAGGTCGCCTCGCCGAAGATCGCAAAGGACTTGGTTTCAAGCGCCGACAGCTGCAGGTCGCGGCTTCCCGGCCCACCGGCGAGGATCGAACCGATCACTGCGGGGGTTGGCGGGAAGGAAATCGGAACCGAGGCGCGTTCGTCCGTGTCCTCATCGAAATAATAGGCGCCCAGGATGCCGTTCACCGGGCCGCTGTCGAGCTGCAGCTGCACTTCCTGACTGAACTGCTGCGATTGCGCCCCGACATCGGTGGTCAGGATGACGAACGGGGTGTTGTCGGCATCGCGGACGCCGCGCGATTGCGTGTCGCGATAGGCAGTGATGCTCTTGACCGTCAGGGCTTCGGAGAGCGCGAGGCTGGCCGTTGCCGACAGGCCCCAGACCTTGGACGTGCTCAGAACCGGGGCGGTGCCGCCATTCACATAGGGCCCGCGATTGTAGAAATCGTTGGCGCAGCGCGGATCGTTGATCAGCGGCACATTGGGCGCGCCGAAGCGCGGGTTGCCGGGGGTCAGCGGCGCGAACGGGATCGTCGCGCCAGGGCATCCCGCCCCGACACTGGCGATCGCGGGAACCGGGGCCTGTTCGTTGATTCCGGCAAAGACGAAAGGCGCACCATTCTCGTTGCGCTCGGTATAATCTCCGCGCAGCAGCAGATTGAAGCTCGGCGATGCCTCCCATTTCAGTGCGGCATTGAGCGTGTAGACATTGTCATTGCCCAGCCGCAGCCCATCGAAGGCGCGCCGGACATAGCCGTCGCGCTTGCGAAAACCGCCGGAGACCCGGGCGGCCAGATTGCTGGTGATCGGAAGGTTGAGCGCGGTCGACCCCTCGATCAGATTGTCCTCGCCCGTGCGAAGCCGGCTGCGCCCGGAAAAGGCGTCGAACTCGGGCTCGCGGGTCTTGACCAGGATCGCGCCGCCGATGGTGTTGCGCCCGAACAGCGTGCCCTGCGGTCCGCGCAGAACCTGGACGCTGGCGATATCGCCCAGTTCGATGGTTCCGCCGACCGACCTGCCGACATAGACATCGTCGATATAGACGCCGACGCCCGGATCGACCGCAGCGGTGGGGTCGAGCTGGCCGATGCCGCGGATGAATACCACCGCTGCCGCGCTGTTGCCCGAAAGCTGGCCCGCGGGCTTGAACTGCAGGCTGGGCGTGAACCGTTCAAGGTCCTGGGTCTGCGTGATCTGGCGGTCTTCCAGCGCCTCGCCGCTGAACACCGTGACGGCCACGGGGGTTTCCTGCAGCGATTCCTCGCGGCGGCGGGCGCTGACGATGATCTCTGCCGGCTCTGCCTCTTGTGCTTCCGGTTGATCTGCCGTTTGCGCCTGGGCCAGGTGCGGCAGGCTTGCCAGCGCCAGGGCGCTGAAGGCCGTTGTGATCATTGCGCGGCGGCGCGATACGAAGCTGCTCGTCATGGCTATCTCCCCAATGGCGGTCCCTCTGCTGGGAACCCTGTTGAGAGCAGCTTGCAACACCCGCGCTGGCATCTCTAATCCGATTTGCGGCCAGCCCATAAGAAATGGCAAAGTATGACACCGGTGGGTCACCGGCGGAATCCCGTATTGCCGATGCATGGTATCGACGACCGGGGTGGGGTCGGGACTGCGTGCGATGGCATGCACGCTGTCCCAACCCCGATATTCACCGATCCCCCGATCGGTGCCCCAGCTATGGCCCCCCGGCCAGTTGATCCTGATCGCCGCCAGCTTCCCCCGAAGCTGGCCTCCGGCGGCCAGGCTCAGAAGAGTGCGTCGTCGAACAGCGCGTCATCGTCGTCCGCATAGCCGCCTGTGGCGGGTGCGGCAGGGGTTGTATTGCTGATCAGCCTGGTCATGCCGGGCAGCAGGAAGTCGTCATGGACAAGGCGCTCGCTGGCCATGGTATAGGCGCGGGCGAGCCGTTCCATGACGTCGCGCGCGGGCTGGTCGTTGCGGCCGTCGAGCGGCAGGGGCGTGTCGCATCCGATTTCCATGGTGAGCAGTTGCTCGATCCGCTCGAGCGCATTGCCGAGGTCGAGGCTTTCTTCCAGCTCGTCGGTGGTGGAACGCAGCGCGCCGAGCAGGCCGCTCGCCATGTCCTTGGATACCGCCATCGCCTGTTCGGTGCGCTGTGCGCCTTCGCGGATCGCATTGAGCGAGCGGGCCAGGCCGTCGCTGTCCTGCTCTTCATGCGTATCGGCATGTTCGCGCATGCGCAGCGACACTTCGCCCAGCGTGGTCGCCTCTGCCGTGATCTGCTTGATCGTCTGGTCCAGGCTGTCGGAACTGGCGCGGATTTCGTTGGCGATGACCGAGACAGGACGACCGATCGCTTCGACACGGCGGCATTTCAGCCCGATATTGATCGCCATCTGCTGCACCTCGATGCGCAGGATGCGCATCGCGGCGGCGCGTCCCGACAGGTCGTCGACCGTATCGACGATGATGCGCAGCGTCTCGGCCGCCTGGACATCGGCCAGGCGCAGCTGGGTGATCATCGCATTGGCTTCGGCAATCCCGGCCTCCAGGCTGCGGAGGAAGACCTGGCCGTCCTCCGATCCGCCGCCCTTGCTGAGAGCGATCAGCCGGTTGGCTTCGGGCACCAGCCCGCGCAGCGAGGTGACCAGCGCGCGGGTTTCGGTGCGGAACTCCTGCGCGGTGGAGGCGGTGTGCGCCAGCAGCAGCCGCAGCAGATGGTCGCGGCACGCCGCCTCGTCCTCGGCCGAAAGCCCCGCTGCCGCCAGCGTCGCATGCGCATCGAGATAACCGGCCAGCACATGTTCCAGCCGCTGCCGGGCGATATCGCCCACCTGGATCGCACCGAGCACGCCTGCCACATTGGCCTGGATCGAGCGCGCCAGCGCAGAGGTCTTTTCGGCCAGCTCGGCCAGCATGCCCTGGTGACGGCGCAGCGCCGCTGCGTCGGCTTCCAGACGGTCGGGCACATGCGGGACGACGCGCTGGCACTCGCTCGCCAGCAGCCGGTCGTTATGCTCCATGCTGCGCAGGCTCACCCGCAGCTCGTCAAGCTTGGTCTTGAGCGCGCTGACCTCTGCCTCGCCGGCGCCCAGCTGGCCCGACATGGTGTTGGCGAAATCGACAAAAGTCTCTGCGCCCGATGCGGCGATCTTCACGTTGAGGCCGAAAATGTGCAGCACGTGCAGCGACTTCTGCACCTCGTCGAGAAAGCTCGACAGCCGCCGCGCGGCCAGCTGGATCTCGCCGATCTCGCCGGCGCGGCTCTGGGTCTGCTCGCCGACATTCGACAGGCGGCGGGCCGCGGTGGTGAGGTTGGTCACCGCCGTGGCACCATCGCCCGACTGGAAGGTCGAGGTCGCATCGCGCAGCGCCGTGACGATGCCGTCGATCGAACGCACCGCCTCTGCCAGCGTGTTGCCGACGGTCACGAAGCGCGCGTCGATGCCCTGGGTGATCTGGCCGAGCAGCACGCTGATGGTGCCCGCGCCGTCCTGGCCGGTGTCGCTGGCGCTGATTCTGGCATGCAGCATGGCTGTCCTGGTCCTTGTTCAGCGGGCCGTGGCGTGGAGCAGTTCGCGGGCGATCGCGCCCAGCGGGATCACCTTGTCGGCGGCATCGCGGGCGATGGCCTCTTTGGGCATGCCGAAGACGATGCAGCTCGCCTCGTCCTGCGCAAAGGTGCGCGCTCCGCACTGTTTCATCTCGAGCAGACCGCGCGCGCCGTCATCGCCCATGCCGGTCATGATGATGCCGACCGCGTTCGATCCGGCACTGCGCGCGGCAGAGCGGAACAGCACATCGACCGAGGGACGGTGGCGCGAGACCAGCGGGCCTTCGCGCACCGAGACGAGATAGCGCGCGCCCTGGCGTTCGAGCAGCGTGTGCTTGCCGCCCGGCGCAATCAGCACATGGCCGCGCATCACCGTATCGCCGTCCTGCGCTTCCTTGACGCTGACATTGCACAGACCGTCGAGCCGCTTGGCAAAGGCGCGGGTGAAATTCTCCGGCATGTGCTGGACAATGACGATGCCGGGCGAATTGGCGGGCAGTGCCATCAGCACCTCGCGCAGCGCCTCGGTGCCGCCGGTCGAGGCACCGATGCACACGACCATCTCGGTCGTGCGGCTCATCGCGCGGCCCGAAGGCGGCATCAGCATCGCGTCGGCTGTCAGCTTGGCTTCGACCTTGCGGGGCTGGGGCGCCGCCTTGCGTCCGCTGACCCGGGCCCTGGCCGCGCCCTTGACCGTCTCGCGGATCATCATGCGCGATTCTGCCAGATGGTCGGCCACGCCCATGCGCGGCTTGCAGATGATGTCGACCGCGCCGGCCTCCAGCGCCTGCATCAGCGTTTCGGAGCCCTCTTCGGTCAGCGACGAGCACATCACCACCGGCACCGGGCATTGTTCCATGATCTTGCGCAGGAAGGTGATGCCATCCATGCGCGGCATCTCGACGTCGAGCGTGATGACGTCGGGGACCTCGTCCTTGATGTAACGGGCCGCGGCAAACGGGTCCGATGCGGCGGCGATCACCTCGATCTCGGGATCTTCCTGCAGCACGGCCGTAAGCGTCTGGCGCACGCTGGCGCTGTCATCGATGATGAGCACGCGGATCTTGGGACGCACCATGAGCGGTTACACCTTCTGGAAGACCGTGTTGCAGACAGTTTTCAGCTGTCCGCTGAAGCCAGCGATGGATTCGGAATGGCCCAGCAGCAGAAAGCCGCCCGGACGAAGCTGTTCGCACAAACGGGTTACGACTTTGTGCTGGGTCGGCTTGTCGAAATAGATCAGCACGTTGCGGCAGAAGATGATGTCCACCGGATTGCCGATCGCATAACGGTCGCTCATCAGGTTGAGCCGGCCAAAGCTGACCTTCTTGCGCAAGGCAGCGGCAATGCGCACCTCGCGGCGGCTGGGGTCCCTGGGCTCCATCACATAGCGGCGGCGCAGGGCGGCTGGCACCGGCTCCAGCATCTCGGCAGGGTAGATGCCCTTGACGCCGGTCTGCAGCATCTCGGTATCGAGGTCGGTAGCCAGGATCTCGTAATCGGGGCCACCATGGCTCTGGGCGTAATCGTCCAGCACCATCGCCAGCGTATAGGGTTCTGCCCCGTTCGAACTCGCCGCGCTCCAGCACCGCAGCATGCGCTGCCCGCGCTCCTGATATTGCGGCAGGATGTCAGAGACCAGGAAATCGAAATGATTGCGCTCGCGGAAGAAGTCCGTCTTGTTGGTGGTCACCGCATTCAGAAAATCGTCCATCTCCGCCTGCGAGACATCGCCGCTCAGGATATGCGCGCAATAATCGGCGATGCTGCGATAGCCATTGTCGCGCACGCGCCGCCGCAGCCGCCCTTCCAGCATCGTGGTCTTGGATGGGGGCATGCGGATGCCCGTCGCGCTGTAGATCAGCGCCGCCAGCGCCCGAAAATGCTGGGGGCTGATGGTGTCCGAAATCGGCGCGACCATTCTTGCCGTAGCTGCTGCCATGATCAGGCGACCTTTGCGACCGGGGTAAGCAGATGGGCCTCATCTGCGGTAAAGATGCTGGCGACGTCGATGATCACGACAAATCCGCCCTCGTTGCGCACGACGCCAGTGATATAATCCGACTTCCAGCGGACCCCGATATCGGGAGCGTTCTCGATGCGGGCGGTTTCGATCGTGGCCACCGACAGCACCTTGTCGATGACAACCCCCAGCGACAGCATGCGGTCGGCCAGCGGAATGTCGAGGATCAGGATGCGGGTCGACAGCGTCGGTTCGGCGGCGGGCAGGCCCAGGCGGACACGCAGGTCCACCGTGGGCACGCCCTGGCCACGCACATCGGTCAGGCCCAGGAAATATTCGGGGCCGTTGGGCACCTGAAACGGCGGCTTGTGATCGAGGATTTCCCTGACCAGGCCTACCGGGACGGCGAAGACTTCTTCGCCGATCCCGAATTCGACCACCTGAATTTCAGCCTGGGTGCTCATGCTGCCTGTCCAAAATCTGCGTCGTCGTCATCAACGCCGCCACGTTCCAGATCGAGGGCAAAGCCCTTCACCCGCTCCTGCTGATGCGCCACGGACTGCGGCTTCGGCTTGGAGGCAGAGGGCTTTGCTGCGGGCTTCGTCGCGCGCTTGGGTGCTGCAGCCGGGCGGCTGAAGCTCTGGGTCGCGCGCCCATGGCCGTTCGCATCGACGCGGAAGAACGCGATCGTCTGCTGCAGTTCCTCGGCCTGGCTGGCCAGTTCCTCGGACGTGCTGCTGATCTGCTCGGAGGCGCTGGCATTCTGCTGCGTGACCTTGTCGAGCTGCTGGATCGCTTCGTTGATCTGCGCGGTGCCGATATCCTGTTCGCGGCAGGCGGCGCTGATCTCGGACACCAGTTCGGCGGTCCGGCGGATATCGGGGACCAGCTTGCCCAGCATTTCACCGGCTTCGGCAGCAGCCTTGACGGTTTCAGAGGAGACCGAGCTGATCTCGGCGGCGGCACCCTGGCTGCGCTCGGCAAGCTTGCGCACTTCGGATGCGACCACCGCAAAGCCGCGACCATGTTCGCCGGCGCGAGCTGCCTCGACCGCCGCGTTCAGCGCGAGCAGATCGGTCTGGCGGGCGATCTCCTGGACGATGCCGATCTTCTCGGCGATCATCTGCATGGCGCCGACGGCCTTGTTGACCGCCTGGCCGCTGATATCGGCATCCTTGGCGGACTGGCGCGCGATCTTTTCGGTCTGCGCGGCATTGTCAGCGTTCTGCTTGATGTTGGCGGCCATCTCTTCCATCGAGGCCGAGGCCTGTTCGGCAGCGGCGGCCTGTTCGGTGGCGCCCTGCGACACCTGTTCGGAGCTGGACGACAGTTCCTGGCTGCCGGCGGCGACATTGCCGATGGCCGCAGTGGTATCGCCAACCACGATGCGCAGCCGTTCGACCATCGCGATCAGCGCGTGGCCCAGCTTGTCCTGATCGGACAGCGCGGTGTGCTGCACGGTCAGGTCGCCATGTGCGATGGTTTCGGCCAGGGCTGCGGTCTGGCGCAGGTTCGCGGTCATGCGGTTGACGGTATCGACCAGGTCCTTGATCTCGTCATTGCTGGTGACGACGACGTCCTTGTCGAGGTCACCGATGGCGACCGCGTCGATGGCGACGCTCACGTTCTTCAGGCCGCGCGAGATGGTCAGCGAAATCCAGACGGCGGCGGCAATGCCGGCGACAACGGCGATGACCAGCAGCGCGATGAACAGGTTGCGGGCATCGGCATAGGCAACATCGCCTTCGGCGCTGGCCTTTTTGCCGCCTTCGGTGTTCAGCTTGACCAGCTTCAGCAGATCGGCGGAGAAATCGTCGTACAGGCCCTTGCTGTCAGCCAATGTCGCCGCAGCTTCCACATTCTGGTTGTTGCGCGACAGATTGATGAAGCGATCGCTGACCTTCAGGTACCGGGCGAACTTGCCCTCGAAGCTCTGATAGATCTGCCGCTCCTCATCCGAAGAGATCAGCTTTTCATAACGGGCGCGCTGGGTGCTGATATCGCTGAGCACCGTGTCGATCTGACCCTCGGCCTCGCGCATCACGGCAGGGTCGGTCGAAACGACATGCGTATATTGCATGACGCGCAGGTCCGACGTCGCGGTGTTGATCCGGTGGATGCTGTCGATGCTCGGCATCCAGTTGGTCGCCAGCTCGGTCGACTTGTCGTTGATGCTCGACATGTTCGTGATGCCGAAAATGCCGATAATGCCGGTGATCAGAAGCACGAAGGCGAATGCGCCCGCCAGTTTTGCCTTGATGGTAGCACGCATGGGTCAGGTCTCACTTCAGTTGCTATGGCTAGGGCGCTCGGGCCCATGCCACCGATGATGGAAAATCGATTGAACTACAGAAACTTGGAACTGTCTGGAGCGTGGGCCGGGTCAGGCCGCAGCTCCGAAATCGGCATCGTCATCGTCCGCGACACCGCGTTCCAGGTCGAGCGCGAAGCCTTTCACCCGCTCTTGCTGGTGCGCCAAGCTATGGGGCTTCGGCTTGGCAGCCGCAGGCTTGGCGGGCTTTGAAGCCTTCGTCACTGGCCTGGGAGATTTGCTCACCGCAGGTCGCGGCGCGCCGGGCCTGGCGTGGCGTGCGTCCCGCTCATCCAGCTGGAAGAACGCGATCGTGCTCTGCAGTTCCTCGGCCTGGCTGGCCAGTTCCTCGGACGTGCTGCTGATCTGTTCGGACGCGCTGGCATTCTGCTGCGTGACCTGGTCGAGCTGCTGGATCGCCTCGTTGATCTGTTCGCTGCCGATATCCTGTTCGCGGCAGGCGGCGCTGATCTCGGATACCAGCTCTGCGGTCCGGCGGATATCGGGGACCAGCTTGCTCAGCATTTCACCGGCTTCAGCAGCGGCCTTGACGGTTTCCGAAGAGACCGAGCTGATCTCGGCAGCGGCACCCTGGCTGCGCTCGGCAAGCTTGCGCACTTCCGATGCCACCACCGCAAAGCCGCGGCCATGTTCGCCGGCGCGTGCCGCCTCGACCGCTGCGTTCAGCGCGAGCAGATCGGTCTGGCGGGCGATTTCCTGGACGATCCCGATCTTGTCGGCGATCATCTGCATGGCGCCGACGGCCTTGTTGACGGCATCGCCGCTCATTTCGGCGTCCTTGGCGGACTGGCGCGCGATCTTTTCGGTCTGCGCAGCATTGTCGGCATTCTGCTTGATGTTGGCGGCCATCTCTTCCATCGCCGCAGAAGCCTGTTCAGCGGCAGCAGCCTGTTCGGACGCGCCTTGCGAGACCTGTTCGGAGCTCGATGAGAGTTCCTGGCTGCCCGAAGCGACCTGTGCTGCAGCGTCTGTGACGTTCGCGGCAAAGCCGGTCAGGCTGTCGATCAGGTTGTTGATCGAATCCTTCATGCGGCGGTGATCGCCTTCGCACGCGATTTCCACCCGCTCGGTCAGCGCACCGGTGCTGACCAGGTCGAGCACGCGGTTGCCCTCGGCGATCGGGTCCAGAATGGCATCGAGCATGCCGTTGATCGAATGGACGACGCGGCCGAAATCACCCGGGAAGTCGCCGGCATTGCCGCGTTCCTGCAGCTGCCCTGCGGCAGAGGCATCGATCAGGCGCTGGATTTCGCCGATGATCGCCTGGAAATTGGCGCGCAGCAGTTCGATGGTGTCGTTGATGAACGCCTTCTTGCCGGGCAGCTGTTCCATCGGCGCGTTGAAATTGCCTTCGCCGAACTGCTGGATGCAGGCCATCGCCTTTTTCTTGGCGGAGATATGGTTGGCGACCATCAGGTTGATGCCCTCGGCCATCCGGGCGAAATCGCCCTCGAACTTGGCGACCGGGACGAACACGTCGATATCGCCGCGATCATGCTCGGCCGACATCTGGTTCATCTCGTGGATCAGCCCGCGCAGGTTGCCGCGCAGCTGTTCGATGATGTCGTTGATGAACGCCTTCTTGCCGGGAAGCTGCGCGAACGGGATATCGAAATTGCCGCTCGCAAATTCCTTGACGCAGGCCATCGCGCTCTTCTTGACCGCGATATGGCTGTCGACCAGTTCGTTCACCTTGTGCGCAATGATGGCATATTCGCCCGGATAATCGGTCGGACGCAGCGCGACGTCGATATCGCCCCGGGCATGTTCGGCGAGCACATGCTCGACCCCGGTGCGCAGCGCATGCGCGGGCTGGCCTGCCGCATCGAGCAGCTCGTTGACGGCGAGCAGCATGTCCCGCGCGCCTCCGGTCGCGCTCATTGCGTCCGCTCGCGCTCCGCTGTCGCCTGCGGCCATGGCGCGCGTAACGCGGCGGACCTCTTCGGTGGCATGGTCGAAATGTGAACTCGACTTCAGGGAGACATAGGGGCGCATGGGCTTGAACTCGCTCTAGCTGGAAACAGTGGAAAGTTGGGCAACGCCCTCCGGAGACTGGCAATTGAAGATGGCGGTAAGATTCGGCAGCACGACGATGCCGGCTGGCTGCCTGACGAGTTCGTGGATGAACGCGCGGCGCCAGCGCATGCCGACGACGGGCGGCTTTTCGCTGTCGGCCTGGCGCAGCGTGGTCACCTCGTGCACCTTGTCGGTGCGGATGCCGATCTGGGTGGGTTCGCCGTCGATGGCGATCTCGATGACGATGATGCGGCTGTCGATGGTGTTTTCGGCGGCGGTCATGTCGAACGCCAGCCGCAGATCGGCAATGGGGATGATCTTGCCGCGAAAGTTGACGACGCTGCGCACCAGCGGCGATGCACCGGGCACCATCGTTTCGGGCAGCAGGTCGAGGATTTCGCGGACCAGCATCGCTTCGACCGCAAAGGTTTCGCCGGCCAGATCGAAGGTCAGCACTTCAAGCTGGCCTTCGGCGTCCCAGTTGGCGGCAGATATCGGGGTGAGTGTGTCCTGCATGGGCTTATCCGGCGGCGCGCAGCCGCTCCTCCTGAAGCTGGCCAAGGGCGACGAGCTGGACCGCGTCGAGGATCAGGGCGACGCTGCCATCGCCCAGGATCGTGGCCCCGGCAAAGGTCGCGACATCGCGATGCAGCGGCGACATGGACTTGATGACGGTCTGGTGGCTGCCGATGATCTGATCGACCACCAGCCCGACGCGCTCGCCGCCGGTGGCGATGACGACGATCTTCTGGTGCGGATCGGGCCGGGTACCGGTGTCGAACATCTCGCGCAGGCGGATAAAGGGCACCAGCCGGTCGCGCAGCGTGATGAAGCTGCGCCCGCGCGAGCGCATGTCCTCTTCCAGGCTCAGCTCAATGCATTCCTCGACCACGGCCAGCGGGATGACATAGCAACCCTCGCCGACGCGCACGAGCAGGCCTTCGATGATCGCCAGGGTCAGCGGGATGCGCAGCACCACGGTCGATCCCTCGCCGGGGTTCGACGTGATGTCGATCGTGCCGCGCAGGCTTTCGATCGTGCGCTTGACCACGTCCATGCCGACCCCGCGGCCCGACAGGTTGGTGACCTGCGCGGCGGTGGAAAAGCCGGGGTGGAAGATCATGTGGAGCAGTTCGGAATCGCTGATCTGCGCGCCGGGCTCGATCAGCCCCTGCGCCTCAGCCTTGGCGCGGACACGCTCGCGGTTGATGCCGCGGCCGTCATCGCGAATGGTGATCAGCACCTCGCCGCCGGCCTGATGCGCCGATAGCGTGACATGGCCAGCTTCGCTCTTGCCTGCAGCCACGCGGTCCTCGGGCGTTTCAAGGCCGTGGTCGCAGGCGTTGCGGATCAGGTGCACCATCGGATCGGCCAGCCGCTCGATCACCGTCTTGTCGACTTCGGTGGTCTCGCCATGGGTCGAAAGCTCGATGGTCTTGCCGGTCTCGCGCGCCAGATCGTGCACCAGCCGACGGAAGCGGCCGAACAGGCTGGCGACCGGAACCATGCGCAGCACCATCATCGTGTCGCGCAGCTCGCTGGCCAGCCGCTCGATATCCTCTGCGACCGAACGCAGCGCCAGTTCGCCCGCAGGTCCGCGCACGCCCTGGCTGGAAAGCTGGGCAAGGCGGCTCTGGACGATCACCAGCTCACCCACCCGGTCCATCAATACGTCGAGCCGCTCGGCGGGAACGCGGACGCTTTCCTGCGCCTTGGCCGGGCTGTTGGCGGGGGAGTTGGCGGGGCGGGCCTTGCCGGGCTCGGCAGCAGCGACCTGCACCGCCGGCGTTGCGATCTGCGGGGCGACGTCGTCGCTGGCCGCAATCTCCGCTTCGCAGGCATCGATTTCCAGCGGCGCGACATCCAGCTCCATGTCGTCCATCACGAAGATGAACACATCCTCGATATCTGCGCGCGAAACATCACCGCGCAGCTCGACCTGCCAGCCGAGATGGCATTGGCTGGCATCCAGTTCGTCCAGCGAAGGGATACGGTCGGTCTGCGCGGTGACCTTCGCATCGCCCAATGCCCTCAGCTCGTCCAGCAGCACCAGAGGGTTGGTGCCGTTGGTCATGCAGTTGGCGGGAAGGCGGAAGGTAATGGTCCAGCCCGCGCTTGCGGGCGAGGATGCGGCGGAGGCTATCGCGTCTTCCGCGCGATTGTCGGTGTCAGCTGCGCCTGCGGTATCGGCCGCGCCGATCGCCTGGTGCAGGCGGCCGAGAATCTCGTCGCCGGTGGCATCCAGGCCAGAGCCGTCGCCATCGACCAGCGCCTGCATGTGATCCATCGCCGAAAGGATGACCGCGACAAGTTCTTCGGTGGCCGGAACCTGGCCCTTGCGAACGCGGTCAAAGGCGGTCTCGCAATGATGGGTAAAGGCGGCCAGCGCATCGAAGCCGAACATCGCGCCCGAACCCTTGAGCGTGTGAAACCCGCGAAAGACGCTGTCGACCAGATCGCGGCTGCCCAGATCGTGCGACAGGTCGAGCAATGCCTGTTCGATATCGCCCAGCAGCTCGCCCGCCTCGACCCGGAACGCTGCGATCGGGTCCTGCGCGGTCATCGGCCGAGCACCTTGGCCGCGATGCGCAGCAGCTGATCGGGTACGAACGGCTTGACCAGCCAGCCGGTGGCACCGGCGGCGCGCGCCTCCTGCTTCATCGCTTCGTCGGATTCGGTGGTGAGGAAGATGATGGGCGTGCCGGTCTGGATCGGCAGCTTGCGGATCTCGCGGATCATCTCCAGCCCGTTCATATTGGGCATGTTGAGATCGGCGATGATCATGTCGAACTTGCCAGCCCTGGCCTTGTTCAGGCCATCCAGCCCGTCCACAGCCTCGCTCACGTCATAACCTGCACCGCTCAATGCGATGCGGATCGCCATGCGCAGGCTGGATGAATCATCAACTGTCAGGATCGAAGCCGTCACTGCGAAGGTCCTCCATGGAGCCAGGAATTGAGATTGGCGGTGGGCAGCAGATCAGCCAGCCCGGCCCGGGCCAGCGTGGCGGCCAGCTGCTCATGCGCATCCGGGTTGAAATCGACCGACTTGCCGCACTTGGACGCATGGACATGCGCCGAATACACAGTCTGGAAGAAGGACAGGTCCACATCCTGCAGTTGCGATATGTCGAGCGTGACCCTTTCACACTCAACCAACGCAGCCAGAAGCTCGTCTCTTAGCGAACCCGCGTTCTGGATATTGGCGGAGCTGCCAACATTTAGCGTTTTGTGCATGGTCTTTTCCCCCCGGAACTTGACGAAGTTTTACGTCTTTCTTCGTCAAATATTGGTTAACGGTGGAAGAACCATAACCCTGATGACGGGTGGGCCTGGCAAGGCGAACGGGTCATGCGGGGCGGCATTCCGGCCAACCTTGAAATTACGCAATAAAATCTTGGTTTTAATCGCGCGTAAAGGCTCGTGCTGAAGGCCAGGTTACCAGCCTGTTACAGTGGTGGACGGATAACGTTAACCTGCGGGTTGTGAGCGTTAATATCCGGTATGTGATCAGAACGATGATCTGGATCGTATTTCTACTAGCCGGATACTGTGAATCAACTTGGCGCCAGAACGCTAGCGATGATTCGCGAATCGAGTCGGGCGAGGCCCGGTTGCAGCGCCTTTTCCACCTGCGGTATTCACGCCGTGCTCAGCCACGGACGTCCACGCTTGCTCCGCTTCTGGAGCCGGTCTATCTGGACGGCCTTCCAGATCCTGGCCCCGTTGCGGAGTTTCCTGATGCGCTTTTCCCTGTTGCTTGCCTCTACCGCCTTGCTGATGTCTGCCCCTGTCCTGGCCGAAGAGGGCATGTGGCTGCCCGGCCAGACGCCGGCCCTGGGAGACAAGCTGAAAGAGGCGGGGCTGGAACTGTCGCCGGCTGATCTCGGCAATCTGAAGGCTGCGCCGCTCAATGCCATCGTTTCGCTGGGCGGCTGTTCGGCCTCGTTCGTCAGCCCTGAAGGCCTGGTCGCGACCAATCACCACTGCGTCTACGGGTCGATCCAGTATAATTCCAAGCCGGGCCAGGACTATCTGACCGATGGTTTCCTTGCCAAAAGCTATGCCGATGAACTGCAGGCGGCACCCGGATCGCGCATCTATGTGATCGAGGATCTGCGCGATGTGACCGCAGCAATGAACAAGGGCGTGACAGCCAAGCTTTCGGGGCTTGATCGCTACAACCGGCTGGAGGCGAACCGCAAGGCGCTGATTTCCGAATGCGAAAAGCAGGCCAATCGCCGCTGCGATGTTCGTCCCTATTTCGGCGGGCAGACCTATTTCCTGCAGCAGCAGCTCGAGATCAAGGATGTGCGCCTGGTCTATGCGCCTGCTGGCGGCATCGGCAATTTCGGTGGTGAGACCGATAACTGGCAGTGGCCGCGCCACACCGGCGATTTCGGCTTCTACCGCGCCTATGTCGCGCCCGATGGCGCGTCGGCTCCCTATTCCAAGGACAATGTGCCCTACAAGCCCAAGTCTTGGCTCAAGATTGCCGACAAGCCGCTGCAGGAAGGCGATTTCGTCATGGTCGCGGGCTTCCCCGGCGTGACGCAGCGCCACTGGACGGCAGCAGAAGTGCGCCACAATTTCGAACAGGTCTATGCGATCGACCAGCAGCTGCGCGCGGATTATTCCGCCGCGATCGAAAAGGCGGTGAAGGGCAACAAGGACGCCGAGATCAAATACGCGTCGATCCTCAAGGGATCGGACAATTACAAGAAGAAGCTGCTGGGTGAGATCGCGGGGGCCGATGCCATCGACCTGCTGGGCCGCAAGGACAAGGCCGATGCCGATTTCCGCGCCTGGGTCGCGGCGGATCCGGCGCGCACCGCGCAATATGGCAAGGCCTTGACCGACCTCGACGCGCTGGTCGCGGAATCGAACCAGGCGCGGGTGGACAGCCTGCGCCTCGCCACGATCAACCGCGCGCAGCTGCTGACCTCGGCGCAGCTGCTCTATCGCTGGGCCAAGGAGCGCGAAAAGCCCGATGCCCAGCGCGAACCGGGCTATCAGGACCGCGACCGCCTGACGATGCGCGAGCGGCTGACCCAGGTTGAGCGGCGCTTTGATGCCGGTGTGGACCGCGTGCTGCTCGAACAGGCGCTGGGCGAATATGCCAAGGTCGCCGGAGAAAAGCGCAACGCGCCGCTCGAAGCGAAGATCGCCTCGATCGGCATGGACCGGCTCTATGCCGATACGCAGCTGGGCAAGACCGCTGAGCGGATCGGCTGGATGGACAAGCCTGCCTCCGAGTTCGAAGCCTCGACCGATCCGTTCATCCAGCTCGCGGTTGCCGCCTATCCGGGCCAGAAGGCCGATGAGGACAAGGCCAAGGAACGGGCAGGCCGCGTGCAGGCCGCGCGCTCGGCGGTGATGGCGGGGCAGCTCGCCTTTGCCAAGGAACAGGGCCGCGCGCTCTATCCCGATGCCAATGGCTCGCTGCGCTTCACCTATGGCAAGGTCACGGGCAAGCAGCGCGATGGCCTGATCTGGACGCCGTTCACCACCGCCGAAGGCCTGGTCGCCAAGCAGACCGGACGCGGTGAGTTCGACGCGCCCAAGGCCGCCATCGACAAGCTCAAGGCGCGTGATTTCGGCAGCTATGCCGATGCCAAGCTGGGCACGCTGCCGGTCAACTATCTGTCCACCGTCGATATTACCAACGGCAATTCCGGATCGGCCACGCTCAATGCGCGCGGCGAATTCGTGGGGCTGGCGTTCGATGGCACGCTGGATGGCGTGGTGTCCGACTGGTCCTATGATGCCGCGATCAACCGCACCATCCATGTCGACAGCCGCTTCATGCTGTGGACGATGGACAAGGTCGATGGCGCACAGCGCCTGCTGACCGAAATGGGCGTCGGTCAATAAGCGGCCGGAATGCGGAGATGGCGGCGGATTGTCCGACTGGTGGTCAGATTGCCAGCGGGGCTCCGCCGCTCCGCCCCGCCAAGGCAAGCATGGCGCAGTTGATGTCGATGCGAGATGACCGATGAAAGCCATGCTCCGCCCCCTGATCGTGCTTGCGCTGTGCGCAGCCAGCACCGCCGCATTGGCCGCGCCTGCCAAGGATGAGGCGGCGCTCGGCAAGCGCCTGTTCCTGCGCTGCACCGCCTGTCACGCGGTTTCGTCCAAGGCTCCGGCCAAGGTCGGTCCGCACCTTCAGGCGATTGTCGGGCGCAAGGGCGGCAGCGTGGCGGGCTTCGGCTATTCGCCCGCGATGAAGGGGGCCAATATCGTCTGGAACGAGGCGACGCTCGACAAATGGCTGCAGCGTCCCCAGGCGGTGGTGCCGGGCACGACCATGGCCTTTGCCGGCCTGCCCAATGCCGCCGATCGCAAGGCGCTGATCGCGTATCTCAAGAAGCCTGTGCCCTGACGGGGCCATGGGGCACACGCTCTATGACAAGCTGTGGGACGCGCATGTCGTCCGGCGCGGCGAGGGCGGAGAAGACCTGCTCTATATCGATCGGCAGCTCGTCCATGAGGTGAGCAGCCCGCAGGCGTTCCGTGCGCTGGCCAGCGCCGGGCGGGGGCTGCGCCGCCCGGAAACGCATCTGGCCGTTGCCGATCATGCCGTGCCGACACGCGCGCGCGATCAGGCTCCCTCCGATCCGGTGGCCGCCGCGCAGGTGGCCGAGCTTGAGGGCAATGCTCGCGATTTCGGGGTGCGCTATCACCCGTTGAGCGGGGCAGGGCATGGCATCGTCCATGTCATCGGGCCTGAACAGGGCTTCACCCTGCCGGGTATCACCCTGGTCTGCGGCGACAGCCATACGACGACGCACGGTGCGTTCGGGGCGCTCGCCTTCGGCATCGGGGCGAGCGAATGCGGCACGGTGATGGCGAGCCAATGCCTGATGCAGAAGCGCGCACGCAATATGCGGGTGGAACTGACCGGAACGCTGCCGCGCTGGGCATCGGCCAAGGATGTTGCGCTGGCGCTGATCGCCAGGATCGGTGCGGACGGTGCGCGGGGCTTTGCGGTCGAATATGCAGGACCGGCCATCGCCGCGATGGACATGGCCGGGCGGATGACCCTGTGCAACATGACGATCGAGGCGGGCAGCCGCATCGGCCTGGTCGCGCCCGATGCGGTGACCTTTGCCTATCTGCAAGGCCGCCCCGGTGCGCCGCAGGGCGATGATTGGCAGCGCGCCGCCGCTTATTGGCAAACGCTCGCCAGCGATGGCGATGCGGCATTCGATCGGATCGAGACGCTTGATGTTTCTGCGCTCGCACCGCAGGCGACCTGGGGCACCAGCCCGGATCAGGGCGCGCCGGTGACCGGCCATGTCCCCGATCCCGCATCCGCCGCCCCGGACGAGCAGGCGCGGATCGCGCGCGCGCTCGGCTATATGGGGCTGGAGCCGGGGATGGCGCTGGCAGATATCGCCATCGACCGGGTGTTCATCGGATCGTGCACCAATTCGCGGATCGAGGATCTGCGCGAGGCCGCGTTGGTGGTGCAGGGGCGCAGCGTGGCACATGGCGTCCGCGCGATGGTCGTGCCGGGATCGGCAGCGACCAAGGCACAGGCCGAATCCGAGGGGCTGGCGGATATCTTCCGCACTGCCGGCTTTGCATGGCGCGATGCGGGCTGTTCGATGTGCGTGGCGATGAACGACGACCGGCTCGCCCCCGGTGAGCGCTGCGCCTCGACCAGCAACCGCAATTTCGAAGGCCGTCAGGGCCAGGGCGGGCGCACGCATCTGATGAGCCCGGCCAGCGCCGCTGCCGCCGCAGTGACCGGGCGGATCGCCGATGTTCGCACGCTGATGGGCGACGCGTGATGGAGCCGTTCACCTGCATCACGGGTAAGGCCGCGAGCCTGGACGAAGACAATATCGATACCGATGTCATCTATCCGGCGCGCTTCCTGACGATCACCGCCCGCGAGGGGCTGGGTGCCTATGCCTTTGCCGATCGCGGCTTCAGGCTGAACGATGCGCCGATACTGGTTGCTGGCGCGAATTTCGGCTGCGGGTCGAGCCGCGAGCAGGCGGTCTGGGCATTGCTCGGCTGCGGGGTGCGCTGCATCATCGCGCCCGGTTTCGGCGAGATATTCGCCGGCAATTGCCTGCGCAACGGCGTGCTGCCGGTGGTGCTCGGTGATGATGCGGTGGCCGGGCTGCACCGCGCCGCGCAGGCAGGCGACAGGTTCACGGTCGATCTGCACCAGTGCACCATCCAGGCGGGCGATACGCCACCGCTGGCATTCGCTATCCCCGAACCGCAGCGCCAGGCGTTGCTCAACGGCTGGGACGAGACCGCTGCCATCCTGGCGCGCGACGGCGATGCCATCGCGGCGTTCGAGGCGCGCCAGCGCCAGGCACAACCCTGGCTCTGGCGCTGATGCGGATCAGCCTTGCGCCTTGCCCCATTGCTTTTCGAACGCCCACACATCCTCGAACCCGATCAGCGAGCAGAATTCGGTGAAGCTGAACAGGCCGTCGGGCTGGCCGATGCCCTTGGTCTTCAGATCGACCAGCGCCTTTTCCATCGCGGCGGCGGCGGCAAGTGAGGTCAGCGAGGGGTAGATCGCATAGGCATAGCCGATTTGGGCCAGCACATCGGCAACCGGCACCGGGCTGGAGCCGCCATTCGACATGTTCGCCATCAATGGCACATCGAACCGGGCACAAGCGCGCGCCATCTCCTCCTCGCTTTCCAGCGCTTCGGGGAACAGCACGTCGGCGCCCGCCTTGGCATAGGCCTCGATCCGCCGCATCGCGCCGTCAAAGCCCTCGCTCTGCCGGGCGTCGGTGCGCGCGATGATCAGGAAATTCTCCTTGTCCTCGCGCGCGGCGCTGGCGACCTTGATCTTCTCGACCATCTCCTCGACCGGAATGACCCGGCGATAGGGGGTGTGGCCGCATTTCTTGGGAAATTCCTGATCCTCGATCTGGATCGCGGTGACGCCCGCGGCCTCATAGCCGCGCACGGTGTGGTGGACGTTGAGCAGCCCGCCATAGCCGGTATCGCCATCGGCAATGACGGCCGCGTTGCTGGTTTTCACCAGAGTCGCCATGCGGTCGCGCATCTCGGTATAGGTGGCGATGCCCGCATCGGGCAGGCCATAGGCGGATGCGGTGAGCCAATAGCCGGTGCCATAGACCAGATCGAACCCGACCTTGTTGGCGATCACCGCCGCGATCATGTCCTGGACGCCGGGGACGACGAAAAACCGTCCGGAATCGAGTTTCTTGCGCAAAATCGGGTTGGCCATGCGATTGAGTCCTTTGTCTCCATTGGGGAGGGGCGGCCGATGCCGCTGGCGGCTCCGCTGCACCTTCTGGCTGCGTCCGTCTATCCGCCATGCGGTCTTCCGGCAGCAGGAAGCGGCGGCTAATGACCGACAGGCGGATAGATGGCCGACGCGGATTTGCATGAAGCGAGGGGTTCATGCGCTCATCTGCCCTGTCAGGAGCAAGCCTGTCCGGACAATGAGACAGGCGGCATGTTCGATCCGGGCGTCGTGGCGCGGCGCATAACGGAGCAGAAGGGAAAAGTCACCAGGCCAGGTGTCCATTTGGGGGATTGAGATCATGAAAGTTTTGAGCGCATCGGGCCTGGCCCGTTCGGTACTTCTCTCCGGCGTCGCCTTGGGCGGCATCGCCATCGCGGCCCCCGCCAGCGCGCAGGACGCGGCGGCGGCAGAAGATGAAGGCAACCGGTCCGAGATCGTGGTGACGGCGCGCAAGCGCGACGAGGACGTCCAGAGCGTGCCGATCGTCATCAACGCATTTTCGGCCGAGGACCTGGCCGAGCGCAACATCCAGACGCTGGCCGATCTGGGCAATTCGACGCCCGGCATCGTGATGAACAATATCGCGGGCGGCAATACGCAGACGATCTATATCCGCGGTCTCGCCCCCGGCAACACCGCCAACGACCTGAACGTCGAGGCCAATGTCGGCGTGTTCATCGACGGTATCTACCAGACCAGCCGCAACACCATCGACATCATCTCGGTGCTCGATGTCGGCCAGATCGAAATCGCCAAGGGCCCGCAGAGCGCGCTGTTCGGCCGATCGACCTTTGCCGGCGCGATGGCGATCAGCACCGGCAAGCCCAGCCGCGATCTCTCCGGCAGCCTGCAGGTCACCGCCGGGGTCGACGAGGACTATCGTATTCGCGGCGCGCTGTCGGTGCCGATCAGCGACACGCTGCGCGCACGCGTGGCGGGTGGCTATGTCACCTATGACGGCTTTGGCACCAATGCCGGAGCCCGCGGCGACAATCTGGGCGGGTTCGAGAAATACGCCATTTCCGGCGCGCTCGAATTCGAACCGAGCGAGCATTTCCGCGCGCTGCTGTCCGGCTTTGTCACGCATTCGGAGGCTGAAGTGTCGCCGGTTTACGGCCTGCCCGTCCGCAGCCTCAATTGCGGCAACGTCAATGCCGCAACCGGCATTCCGCTGCTGTTCTGCGGCGAGCTTCAGCCGCAAAAGGTGAGCGATGTCTCTCCGCTGCTCAAGGATACCGTCGCCAAGAACAAGCAGGTCTCGCTGACGCTGGAAGGCCGGATCAAGGGCGTCAAGGCGACCAGCGTGACCGGTTTCACCTGGGCCGACAATCGCGGCACCAGCGATTACGACCTGACCTCGGGCGGCACCCAGTTCGGCGTCTGCACGCTGGGCAATGCCACCAACCCCAGCTGCGGCACCAATTTCGCCAATGCGCCCTATACCCGGCTGACGCGCGTCAACCTGTCGATCGGCACGGTCGAGCGGGTGCGGACCTTCAGCCAGGAAATCCGGATCCAGTCGGACAATGAATCGCCGTTCCAGTGGATCCTGGGCGGCTATTATTTCAACTCGCGCATCCCGCTCGCCGCAGGCGGCCTTGGTGCCGATGGGGCCGGCCTGGCCGCCAACGAGCGGCTGGTGCAGGTCAACCAGCTTGCCACGCCGGCGGCGACCGGCGTCGGCCCGTATGACTTTACCGCCAACATCTTCCTGGTGCCCGACAGCAACCTCGGCCAGGTCTTTGGCAACTATTCGCGGGCCAGCACCAAGACCTTCTCGATCTTCGGTGCTGTCGGCTATGAACTCGGCGACTTCCGCTTCAATGCCGAAGCGCGCTACAATTCGGACGTGAAGCAGGCGCAGGTCTTCTCGATTTCCAACCCGACCTCCGCGCCGCGCATTAACCAGCTGATCAACGGCACGACCATCCCGGCGGCGGGCACCTTCCCGGTGATCGGCCCGATCTTCAAGCGCACCTTCAACAGCTTCACCCCGCGCTTCACGCTCGATTACCGTCCGACCGAGGACATCCTGCTCTATGCCTCGGCGGCCAAGGGCGTGCGTTCGGGCGGCTTCAACACCGCCAACCCGGTCAGCGCGACCGGCATCCTGGCGAGCGAAGTGCCTTATGAGGAAGAAACCAACTGGACCTACGAGGCCGGCTTCAAGAGCCGCCTGTTCGACCGCCGGGTGACGATCAACGGTTCGTTCTTCTATGTTGACTGGAAGGATGCGCAGATTTCGGCATTCACCCAGAACCCGACCGCGGTGAACCCGGTGCGCATCGTGCAGAATGCTGGCGCCCTGCGCGCCAAGGGTGTCGAAATACAGGCCGACTGGGACATCACGGACATGTTCTCGATCGGCGGCAGCTTCATCTATTCCGATCCCAAGTTCCGCCCCGGCGCCTATGATGGATCGCAGATTCCGCAGTGCCGCACCGGTACCACGGCTGCGACCTTCGGCAGTGCGCCCGGCTGTCCGGCAATCATCGCGGTGCCCACCGCCAATGGCGGCACCCAGTTCGTCCCGACGCTGGAAGGCCTGCGCCCGCAGCGCTCGGTCAAGACGCAGTGGAACCTGCATGCTGTTGCCAACGTGCCCTTGTCGGATGACTGGGCTTTCAAGGGCCGGGTCGATGTCAACTACAGCGGCCCTGCGTTCAACAACCTGATCAACACGATCAGCTTTGGCGAGCGCACCCTGGTCAACGCCCGGATCGGCATCGAAAGCGACCGCTACAGCTTCTCGCTCTGGGCCAACAACCTGCTCGACGAGACCTATGTGCAGAACGCGATCAACCAGCCGCGCGCCGGTTTCCCGTCGGCCTTCTCGATCCCGGAAGCCTATCTGGGTGAGCGTCGCCGCTTTGGTGTCACGGCGGGCGTGAAGTTCTGATACCCCTGGGGCACAGGTCCGCGCCGGATCTGTGCCCCTTTTGATTTGGCCGCATGAAGGACCGCCAGCCATGATCCGCCGCCGTGAAGCCCTTGCCGGAATGCTTGCAACCGGCGCTGCCCTCTCGGCTCCGGCACGGCTGCTCGCCGCTCCATCGGGACCGGCGCTTGACGTGACCAGCCCCGAAGGCCGCCAGCGTACCTTCATGATGATGCGCTGCGCACTCGACGAGGATCTGATCACCAACTGGGTGCAGGCCAGCTATTTCGGCGTGGTCGAGGACCAGATGACGCCGCTGTTCGGAGTCTCCTCCGCCGTGTTCTCGCGCACCCGGCGGCTGGACGATGGCTCCTATCGCTCGGTCAGCTTCGAGCTTGCCTGGTTCACCGATCCGGCGACCGGCAAGGCGATGGATACGTTCCGCAACCCCTATACCAATCAGGACTGCACGGTGCCTAGCGGCGGCTTCCAGCCCTCGGCCTCGATCTTCGGGCGGGACCTGTCCTTCCATCTCCCCAAACCCATTCCCGGCCTTACCATCGAACATGATGTGCTGCCCTTTGTCGTGCGCGGCGACGATGTCTGGGTGAGCGAACAGATGCGCTCTGCCGCGATGTTCCCGGGCGCGAGCAAGCCCTTCCGCTATTCGGACAACACCGTGCTGCACGCGCGCAAGGGCGATCTGATGAAGCCCGGCGCAACGCGGGTCACCTCGGACGTCAGCTATACCAATGTCGTGTCCTGGCGGCCGTGGCTGGGCATGGGCGACCGGCCCGGCCACCTCACCGCCAGCGGCATCGGCCGCCAGAATGCGCATCCGGATTCGCTGCCGCCGGCCTGGCTGGAGGCGACCGCCGCGCGCAAGCCCGAGGTGCTGAAGGACCCGGCGGCCATCCTGGCACCGCTCTGGGACGCCTAAGCCCGATCTAGCGGCGCATCGCCTTGATGCGCCGGGCGACATTGGCCTGGATGTCGGCATAGAACAGCCCGTATTCGTGATAGTGCAGACTGCCGCCGGGCAGCGGTTTCAGTTCCAGCGCGGGGTCGGCATCGACCACCAGAAAGCCGCTGTCGCATTTTGCGGCGACCTTGCCTGCGACCAGCGCGCGCACCGGGCCCATGCCGGGATCGCCCGGCGCTGCACCCTTCGATGCGGTGCGTGGCGCGTTGGGCCTGGACATCGCAAAGGTCAGCGGATTGACGCAGAGCGACTGCTTGCCCTCCTCGGTGCCATAGACATGCGCGAAGCGGGCGCCCGCAAAGCCGCCGAGCAGCTTGAGATCGGCCTCGGGCGTCACTGCATTCCAGGCGAGCACGCAGCCGGTGCGCACCGGCGTATCGCAGGGCTTCAATGTGCGGTATCGGCGGCCGAAAGTGCCGACCGAAAAGTCGATGCCGATGGCATAGGCGGCGACCATGCGCTTTTGCAGCGGGGTGCCGTCGATCCGGTCGGCGAGCAGCCGCATCAGCATCTCGCCGCCCTGGCTGTGCCCGGCCAGGATGAACGGGCGGCCCTGGTTGCGGCTCGCCTGCCACTGGTCGAAGGCGCGCAGCACGTCGGAATAGGCGAGCGCATAGGCCTTGCCGCCATCGCCTTCCATGAACCGGTCGCGCGTCGCCAGGAACGAGGCCTGGCGATAGCGCGGGGCGAAGATGTTGCAGCAGGCGTTGAACACCGCCGCCTGGCGCGCGATGACGCTGGCATCGGTCCAGTCGTTCAACCGCTGGTCCGCAGGGTCGGCATTCCAGCGGTCGGGCGTGCGGAAGGTGGTGGGGTGGACGTAGAACACATCGACGCCGTGCACCTTGCTGTCGGCCTTGCGCCCTTGCGGCACCGTATCGGCCGGGCCGGGCACGCCGGGCAGCGCAGCCCAGGCGCTGTCCGCAGCATAATCGGGGGCTGGCGCAGGGGTCTGGCTATCGAACGCGGGCGGCGGCGGAGGTGGCGTGGCAACCTGCACCCCCTGTGCGAGCGCCGTCGTCGCGGCCAGCAAGGCCCAGGCGGTGATTGCGGTTGCTGTCCTGGCCATGGCGTTCATCCCGTTCTTTCCGTTCGCGCTGCATGCTTGCCGAATATCGCGCGCCATGCCAGCCTGTGCCGACTTTATCCGCCTGGCGGAGGGTGTCCGCCTGTATCTGGCCGGGCAGCAGGGGCGATGATGAGATGAGCGCATGACGTACGGCCCGACCCGACGCAGCCTGATCGGCTCTGCCCTTGCTCTGGGCGCGCTTGCGCGCTGGCCGGTGGCGGCAAGCGTGCCGGTCGCCAAGGTGCTGGACATCGCCTTGCCGAGCGGGCGCATCTGCCGCACCTGGCTCTACGAACCCCAGGGCAGGGCGATGGGCAGCATCTTTTTCGGCCATGGCGCGGCCTCTGCCCCCTGGAAATACGAGGCGCTGTTCGGCCCCTGGATGCGCGCCGGATACCGGGTGCTCGCGCCGCTGCATGTCGATTCCACCGACCACCCCGACCGCGCCAGCTTTGCCGGGCTGGCGGGCTGGGCTGCGCGGATCGAGGATATGCGCGGCGTCACCGCGACGATCGCGCACCGGCATTATGTCGCCGCCGGGCACAGCTATGGCGCGATGGCGGCACTGGCGCTGGGTGGGGCAAAGCCGCTGCTGCCCGAGGGCGTGGCCGGGCCGGTGGCCGATCCGCGCGCCAGCATGGTGCTCGCCTTCTCGCCGCCCGGGGCGATGCCGCCACTGATCGATGCTGCGGGCTATGCGGGGCTTGCCGTGCCAGCGCTGATCCAGACCGGCACGGCGGACATTCCGCCGGGTGCGCCGGGCTGGGAGGGGCATCTGCTCGCCTATGAGGCGGCGGCGACAGGGGGTGACCGGTTCGCGCTGGTGCTCGACGGGGTCGATCATTATTTCGGCGGCGCAATCTGCCGCCCGGAACTGCCGGGGCCAAAGCAGCTCTCGCAGCTCGATCGCGCCGCTTCGCTGTCGGTGCAGATGCTCAAGGGCTGGGGACAGGGGAGCGCGGCGGCGCGCAAGTCTGTCATCGCGAGCGTCGGCACGCGGCCCGGCGAACGGCTGATGCGGCGTTAGTTGACCGCGATATCCGCAATCGTCGCACGATAGCCCTCGTCGCTTTCCTGCGCCGCGGCTTCGTTCGCCTCCTTGCGCGCCAGATAGAACAATCGGTCGAGAAAGTCCTGCCGATAGGCCTCGCGCGCCTGCAGCGCCTCGTCGTCGAGTGTCAGCGCATCGATGCCTTCGGCCAGATTGATGCCGTGCAGCTTGGCAACCCGCTCCTGCGCGTCCATGCGGTCGCGCAGCATGCAGACTTCACCTGCCAGCACCATCACCATCGACATCAGCTGGTCGATGCCCGGTTCGGCATGGAATTGCGGGCGCTTGCCCTTGGCGTCCTTGATGACATGCGGGCGATCGGCAGCTTCGGTCATGGCTCTGTTCCTTGTCTCAGGCAGCTTGCGCGAGATCGACGGGCTTTTGCGCGATCAGCACTTCCCAGCCGCCACCCGGGGCATATTCGCCCGCGGTGAATTCGCGATCGGCCACGCTTTCGGTCGCGTCTGCGGCATAGCCTGCGCCCATGAATTCCATGATCGCCATCGGCGCGGTGGTGAAGCGCGCTTCGCCCTTGGGAAAACCGGCGGCCTCGGACAGCGCGATCTGGTCCATGTCGCGCATCGCGCCCCAGAACGGCTCGTTATTGTACCAGGTCTCGTTGTCGAGGATGAACTGGGTGAACGGGTCCATCAGGTCGAACGGTGGCAGATCGGCATGGATCATCAGCCCGCCGGGCGAGAGCAGCCGATAGGCCTCCTTGAAGATGCGCGGCATCGCCTTGCCGCTGGTCTCGTGCAGCAGGATATGGCTGACGACAAGGTCGAAATGACCGTCGGGAAAGCTGGTCTCTTCCGCGTTCATCTGCGCGAAATTGACGTCGTGCCCCAGGGCGGCTGCGCGGGCATGCGCATAACGGATGCAAGGGGCCCCGACATCGATGCCCCAAACTTCGGCCTCCGGGAAATATTCCTTGTAGGGCAAGGTCGAGTGGCCGACAGTGCAGCCCATGTCGAGGATGCGGCGCGGTTTGAACTCGGGCATGTTGCGCTGGATGTAGTTGCACACCGAACGGCCCATGTCGTCGTTATGCGGTCCGCCATAGCCCATCGAATAGAGGAACACGCCGCGATCGTAGAGCACGCCGACCGAGACGTCGTCTTCGCAGACCTCGCTGGCATAGCCGCCGGGCATGCAATGGATGTCGAGCGCGGTGACATAGCGCGGGGGCACGAAGCCCTCCGGGATCACCAGCTGCGCCTTGCTCGCGGCGCTCAGCGCCTTGGCCTTCTCGATCAGCTCGGGCAGCTCGCGTTCGACCGACAGGTTGGTCGATTCCCACAGCAGCTCCTGCGCGATGCGGTTGATGCTGGCATAGAGCTGGAAATAAGGATCACTGACCATCGCCTTGCGGATATCGCGGCGATCGGCAGGCGCGCGGCCCTCTTCGCGCTCGAACGCCCTGGCGGCGCGGGTCTGGTAAACCGGGGCGAGGCCGGGGAGCAGGCCCGACTGGATGAAGCCCTTGAGGCTCTTGGCAAATTCCTGGCGCGATGCCTCGTCATGCGTGGGCCTGGGCAGCATCTCGTGGTGCGCCTGCTGGAAGCAATTGAGCATAAGGCATCTCCGAATAGCGGGCAGATCGGCTGACCGGCGCAGGCAGCTTCGCCGATTGTGCCCTGGCAAGGCAAGCGCGCCAGGCACGGAATATCCGGCACGTGGATAGTTGTGCACAAGTTCTGCGGAGGCTGGCGTGTTTGCCATCAATCTGTTGCAATGACGCGGCGCCAACAGGAGGACGTGATGGCACAGCAGGGATCGACGATTTTCAAGCGGCTGGCGCTGGCCATGGCGGCGGGCGGGCTGATGATGGCGGGCACGGCCATGGCCAAGAGCCCGAAAGTGCCTTCCTTCGTCAGCAAGATCGACCTCAAGAACCCTGTCTGGAACCGCGATACCTATGCTAGGATCGATGGTGAGCTGGATGTGTCCAAGCAGAAGGTCAGCCGCATCACGGGCACAGTCTATGGCGTGCGCGACAATGAAAAGGTGAAGCCGCTGTTCAAGATCGACGGCTTTTCGGTCGTCCGCACGCTGCGCCTGCCCGATGGCAACTGGCGGCGCGTGCTGAAGGAAGTGGTGTTCTACCGCGACCTTGAGACCGGCAAGATCATGGACAGCTGGAAAAACCCCTATACCGGCGAGACGGTGAAGGTGGTTCCGATCGCCAACGATCCGTTCAACTATGACATTCGCGATACCAAGCCGCAGCCGCCCAGCTATGGCGGGCTGAACAAGGATACCCGCCCGCCCGAGCCGTTCCTGCTCAACTGGAGCGATGGCCCCGGCAACACGCTGATCCTGGAGACGGGTATCGACCTGTTCTACCCCGCCTCGCTGCAGCCCAGGGAGTGGCCGCGCGAATCGGCTGGCGCCTTCAACCGCGTGTCCGAACATTTCCTGTTCTTCGTCAACAAGGCGGATATCCAGAACACCAGGCTGACCGCCATTCCGGTCACCGGCAGCTGGTCGCGCATCACCCCGTGGCTGCCCTGGATGCTGATGGGTGAGGCCCCCGGCTTCATCAACTATTTCGCCTCGTTCGGCACGATGACCAATGGCATCAAGGACCTGCCTGCCGATCTGGTCGAGGCAGCGCGCAAGATCGATCCGGGCTATCTGACCGCACCGACTGAAGACTACGGCCCGTCGCTGTCCAGCCTTGAAAACTACAAGCAGACGCAGAAGCCCGCGCCGGTACCGCCGGGCTGGACACCGCCCCAGCCGCCTGCAGCGCCCGTGCTGCCGCCGATGCCGCCGCGTCCGTGAGCGAGGCGGCAGCAGCGCTGGCGGCGACTGTGCCGCCCGAGCGGGTCCGGCTGACGCTGGGCGGTCAGGTCGGCTATGGCGTCGGGCAGATTGCGGGGCAGATCTTCCGCGACATCCCCTCGCTGCTGCTGCTGTTCTTCCTCACCAATGTTGCCGGCATGGATGTCGCGCTCGCTGGCGCGGCGATCTTCCTGCCCAAGCTGGTGTTCGGCGTGGGCAGCGACTTTGCCGTCGGCATGCTGTCCGACCGGCTGAAGGGACGGGTGCCGCGCCGTTACTGGCTGCTGGTCGGCGCGGTACTCGCACCGGTGGCGCTCAACCTGCTGTTCCGCGTGCCCGATGGCGACAATGCGCTGCGCGTTGCCTGGGTCATCATGACCTTCAGCCTGTACATGATGGTCTTTGCGACCTTCTCGGTCCCCTATCTCGCCATTGCCAGCGAACTAGCCAGCAACGAGCGCCAGCGTACCGTGCTGATGGCCTGGCGGCTGGTGTTCACCGCGATCGGCGTGCTGACCGCAGGCGCGGTTGCCCCGGCGCTGGTCGAGCATTTCGGCGGCGGGCCGGGCGGGTACAAGCAGATGGCAATGGTGCTGTCGGTCATCGCCTCAGCCTCGCTGCTGCTCGCGTTCTTCGGCATCGGGCGCAAGGCTGATGGGGTCCAGGGCGTGTCTGCCACGCCGCCGCTGCGCTTCGGGGCGATGGCCGGACTGTTCGCGCAGCGCCGCTTTGCCAGCCTGTTTGCCGCCAATTTCCTGCAGCTGACCGGCAGCGGCATGGGCTATGCGACCATGCTCTATTTCCTCACCTATCAGTCGGGCCGCACCGACGCGTTGCAGGTCATCGGCGTGATCATCCTCAGCGCATGCGCCGGGATCATCGCTGCGCAGCCGATGTGGGTCTGGGCCGCCGGGCGTTTCGGCAAGCCTGCTGCCTTTATCGCGGGCTCTGTGGTCTATTCGCTCAGCTACATGGTCTGGCTGGCGCTGGCGGACCAGCCGATCTGGGTCGCTTATGTCCTCGCCTTCACCGCCGCCATCGGCAATTCGGGCTGGACGGTGATCGGCTTTTCGATGCTGGCGGATATCGCCGCCGATGATGCCGACCATTCGGGGCTCTACTCCGCAGCCTGGATCGCGGCGGACAAGATCGCCTTTGCGCTCGGCGGAACGCTGCTGACCGGCCTTGTGCTCTCCGCCTTCGGCTTTGATGCCGCGCGCGCGGTCGCGGGCCTGCCGCAGAGCGAAAGCGCGGTGCTGGGCGTCGGGCTGGCGTTCGGGTTGATCCCGCCGCTGCTGACGCTCACCGGTGCCGCGATCATCGGCATCTGGAGCCGCAAATATCCGCCTGTCGGATAAAACTGGAAAGTCTGCCACCATCCGGATAGTTTGACGCAGCATTCCCGTGCCGCCGGACCCGCCATGGGGCGGCGCAGCAGCGATAAGGGGGCTGTGGCCATGAAGGGTGTTCCGATCCAGTCGTTCAGCCGTGCGATTGCGGCGCTGAAGGCGATCAACCGCAACCGGTCGATGACGATGATGGAAATCTCGCGCGCCGCAAATGTGCCCTATCCCACGGCGCACCGTATCGTGCAGACCTTGCTGTATGAGGGCCTGATCGAGCAGGAACCGGCGCGCAAGCGCTATCGCCCGACGCTGCTGGTGCAGAGCCTGTCGAGCGGATACCAGCAGGATGGGGTGCTGGTCGAAGCCGCGCGGCCGCATATCGTTGCGTTGACCCGCAAGATCGGCTGGCCGGTGTCGATCGCCATCCGCGTGGGCAAGAACATGATGCTGCGCGATTCCACCCACGCGAACACCTCGCTCACCTTCGCGCAATATTATCCGGGTTTCACGCTGCCGTTGCTCGACAGCGCTTCGGGCAAGCTCTCGATGGCCTATGCCGATGACGAGGAGCGCGCGCAGATCCTCAAATGGATGCGCGCCGACCAGGATATCGACCCCAATTATCTCGCGGCGGCGGAACTGGCGCTGAATGCCGAGGGCATCCGGGCGCGCGGCTATGCGGTGCAGGGGCGCAACTATTTCAACCACACGCCGGGCAAGACCTCGTCGATCGCGGTGCCGATCTTCAAGCAGGGCCGGTTCGAGGCGGCGATGACCCTTGTCTTCTTCGCCTCGGCGCTGAAGCTTGAGAACGCGCTGGAAAGCTATCTGCCCGAGCTGCTCGCCACCGCCAAGGCGATCGGCGAGGCGCTGGACCGGGCGTCATCGGACACCGTCGCTGCGGCCTAGAGCCGGGCGGTGACGGCCTTGGTTTCCAGATAATTGTCCAGGCTCTCGCGCCCGAATTCGCGGCCCCAGCCCGACTGGCCATAGCCGCCGAACGGAATGTTGTGCGCCACCGCGCCATGGCAGTTGATCGAGACATGGCCCGAGCGGATGCGCGCGGCGATCTTGTGCGCGGCAGATAGCGAGGTCGTCCACACGCTGCCCGACAGCCCATAAGGCGAGTTGTTCGCCATCCGTGCGATCTCGTCCGGGTCGAGCGTGTCGAAGCTCTGCACCGCCATGACGGGACCGAAAATCTCGTCAGCGACGATCCCCATGTCAGGGGTGGTCGCGGTGAATATGGTTGGCGCGATGAAATTGCCGGGTCGGTCCAGCCGCTGCCCGCCGGTGCGCAGTGTCGCACCCTCGCTCAGGCCGCGCGCGATATAACCCATCACCTTGGCGGCATGCGCCTGCGAGACCATCGGCCCGATCATGCAGCCGGGAGCCAGGCCATGATCGACGACCAGGCCTTGCGAAAAGGCGACCAGCCCTTCGATCAGTTCCTGATAGATATCGGCATGCGCAAAGATGCGCGTGCCCGCCATGCAGTTCTGCCCGCCGAGGAAATAGGTCGCCATTGCGACACCGGGAATGGCGATCGACAGGTCCGCATCGGGCATCACCACGACGGGCGACTTGCCGCCCAGTTCCAGCGTCACCTTCTTGAGGTTGCCGAGCGCCGCCTCGACGATCCGCCGTCCGGTCGCGGTCGATCCGGTGAACGCCACCTTGTCGATCCCCGGATGCCCGGCCAGCGCCGCGCCGACGCTGCCACCGGTGCCGTTGACGATGTTCACGACGCCCGCGGGAAAGCCTGCCTCTGCCACCAGATCGGCCAGGGCGAGGGCGGTGAGCGGTGTCTCTTCGCTGGGCTTGACGATATTGGTGCACCCGGCAGCCAGCGCGGGGGCGAGCTTCAGGATCGCCATCGACAGCGGCACGTTCCAGGGGATGATATGCGCGGCGACCCCGACCGGTTCGCGCAGCGTATAGGTCAGCGCCTCGGCCTCCATGCTGACATGCGCGGGCGGGGTGGTCGTGGTGCCCTCGATGATCCCGGCCAGCCCTGCATAATAATGCAGCATCTCGACGCAGTTGCTCACCGTCAGGCTGGCGATGAACATCGGCATGCCGCTGTCGATCACCTCGAGTTCGGCGAGCATCTGTGCGTCGCGCTGCATCAGATCGGCGAGCCTGCGCAGCAGTGCAGCGCGATAGGCGGGCTGCGACCGCGCCCAGCCGCCATCGAAGGCATTGCGCGCCGCGACGACCGCTGCGTTGACATCAGCGGCCTCGCCCACGGCAAAGCGCGCCACCACCAGGCCTGTCGCCGGATCGCGCGTCTCCATCCAGCCATCGCCGCTGGCATCGCACCAGGCGCCGTTGATGAACAGCCGGTGCGGGCGCGCGAGAAAGGCGCGCGTGGCGTCGCAAACCGGGTGGCCGTCAAACGGCAGGGGAAGGGTCGTCATGTGCTCAAAATCCTTACACCGCAACGGTGCGGCAGTCATAGTCGAACAGGCCGAGCGTCTCTTCATTGCGCAACTCGCCCAGCCCGAACAGGTCGGTCTCCTGGCCCTGCATCCGATCGGCATTGGCATTGGATTCGGCCTGGATAAACGTCGTGCGCTCGATCCGCGCAGCCTGATAGCGCTGCAGGCCCTCTTCTGGCGTGGCAGAGGCTGCCAGCGCGCGCGCCAGCACCACCGCATCCTCGATGGCACAGGCCGCACCGTGTCCCAGGAACGGCGTCATCGCATGCGCTGCATCGCCGAGCAGCGTCACCCGGTCATCGACGATCCAGCTCGTCAGCGGCTGGCGTGCGTTCAGTGCCCAGCGGAAATGCGGTACGGCTTCGGCCGCCGCAATCATCGCCTGCACCTCCGGTTCCCAATCGGCATAGAGCGCGCGCAATTCGCCAGGCACTGCGGGGATGGTCCAGCCATCGTCCTGCCAGCCACCCTGCCGCGCGAAGAACACCATGTTGAGCAGGGTCGATCCGCGCACCGGATAGCGGGTGATCATCTTGCCCGGGCCGATATGGATGCCCGGCCAGTCGACGAGCGGGCGCAGCGCATCGGTCACCGGTACCACCGCGCGCCAGGCGACATGCCCGGTGAAATGGGCAGAAACCGGCTCGAACCGGTCACGTATCGCGGATTTGAGCCCATCGGCACCGACCAGCACATCGCCGTCCACCGTCTCGCCATTGGCGAGCTTAACGGTCGTGCCTTCGCTCGCCACCACCTGCGCGCCTGCACGCAGCACAACGCCCGCCCTTCGCGCGGTTTCGACCAGGATCGCGTGCAGATCGGCGCGGTGGATGTAGACATAGGGCGCGCCGTATTTCTCGCGCGCATCGGCCCGCTCGAGCGTCAGCAGCGCGCGGCCATCCTGCCAGTGCTGGATGCGTTGGCGCTTGGGCTCGACCCCGGCGGCGGCGACTGCTTCCATGCAGCCCGTGAAATCGAAGCCGCGCATCGCATTCGGCGATAGCGTCACGCCCGCGCCGATCTCGCCGAACTCGGGGGCAGCCTCCAGCACGGTGACCGCAAAGCCTGCCTGCGCCAGCGCGGCGGCCGCCGTCAGCCCGCCAATCCCGCCGCCAGCGATCAGGATGTGTGGGCTGCTCATCCCAGCTGCCCCGGAATATGGCTCTCATGGTTCGCCAGATACCAGTCGGCAATCTCCTCGCGCGTCGCCCACCACACGCCCGGCAGCGACTGCGCATGCTGGATGAACTCACGGATGGCGCGGATGCGGTGCGCGCGGCCCGAGACATGCGGGTGCAGCCCGACATTCATGATCCGCCCGGTGACCGCGCCTTCCTCGTACAGCACGTCCAGCTCCTCGATCAGCGCCTGTGCAAACTGATCGGTGGTGAAATTCTTGCGGGTGATGAAGGTGAAGTCGTTGATCTCGTTCGAATAGGGCACCGACACGATCGGGCCGTTGGGGGTGCGCAGCAGGTACGGCTGATCGTCGTTCATGATGTCGCAGTAGAAGGTGCAGCCCTGCTCGGCGAGAATATCGGCGGTCTGCATCGTCCCGCGCAGCGAGCTCGACAGCCAGCCCTTGGATTTGCGGCCCGTATGCTTTTCGAACTCGGCGAGCGATCGCAGGATGATGTCGCGCTCCTTTTCGGGCTCATGCGCGAAATTGGTCAGCAGCTCGCCCTGTTCCCAATTGTGGGTGAGCAGTTCCCAGCCGCGCTCCAGCACCGCATCGGTCATCGCCTTGCGCCGCTGGAAGGTCACCGCGTTGGTGGTGCAGCTGGCCTTCGCGCCCAGCTGGTCGAACAGGTCGAACAAGCGCCAGATGCCGACACGCTGGCCATATTCGCGCCAGGTGAAATTGGGGAAATCGGGCGTGTTGCCGGGCAGCACATCGGGCAGGATCGCGGGACCGCCGGCATAATAGGGCTTGTCGGTATCCTTGGTGAGGTCCCAGGTTTCAAGGTTGAAGGTGAGGATCAGCGCGACACGCGCCCCGTTCGGCCATTTCAGCGGCTGGCGCTGGGGGAGCGGGATATAATCATAGTCCATCGAGAGCCTCTGCAAAGCTTGTGCGGCGGGTTCAGAGCCCCAGCACGCCGGGGTTCATCAGGTTTTGGGGGTCGAGCGCGGCCTTGGTCGCCTTGAGCAGCGCACGCGCCGCAGGGTCCAGCCGATCCAGATAGGGATAGGCGCGGCCGATCTGGAAATGCGCAGAGCCATGCGCCTGCATCAGGGCGATCAGGTCCGCCTTGAGCTGATGTGCCGCAGCCCGTGCCTCGGGGCTTTCGGGATAAGCCGGGATGCCCGCCAGATAGTCCGCGCCCAGTATCTCGCGATGATAGGGGGTCAGCGTGTCGGGCCAGTAGATCGCGATCTCGTAGAGCAGACCATGCCCGCCGATGCTGCTGAACATCGTGCCGGTCCACACGCCCAGCCGCTCCATCTCTGCCTTGCGCGCCTCCAGCAGCGCGGTGAAATCGGCATGGAAGGCGTCGGCGGCCTGGTGGGTGAAGATACCGTGCAGCGGAACCCAGCGCTCGCCCTTGGGGCCCAGCACATTGTACAGCGGCGCAAACGGCATCGATCGGACAAAGGCGGCGGCGGTATTGGCAATCTCCTGCCCCTCGCGCGTCATGATCGCACGGATGCGACCCAGCCGCGCGGTGGCATCGGCCTTGTCGACGCCCTCGACAATGACATGGCAGCTATACTGCGCCTCGCGCATCTCGCCTTCGCCTGCCAGCGCCATCCTGGCGAGCTGAACGACGCCCGAGACGGGATTGGGCGCGGCCCGCATCACGTTGCGCGCGATGTTGAGCCGTGCCGCCGTGCCCTCGGACCGGGCGATCTGGCCCTGAGACAGCGCCTGATCGATGCTGAAATGCTCTTCGTCCAGCCCCTCGCGCGCCAGCTGGCTGACCGACCGGTGGTAGCTGGCAAAATCGGCAAAGGAAAAGCTGGCTGTGTCGAAGGCGGGCCGCGCGGCGATCAGCGGCAGCGTTACCGCGACCTTGAGGCCAAGCGCGCCGCAATCGCCGGTGAACAGTCCGGTCAGATCGGGTCCGTAATGGCGGGTGGCGTCCGAAATGCCCGTGTTCATCAGCGTGCCATCGGCCAGCACCACCTCCATGCCGATCACCGATTGCGCCGAAATGCCGTGCGCGCCGCTGCCATGGCTGATCGTGTTCTGGCTCATGCCGCCGCCGATCGTTGCGGCTATCCCCGAGAACGGCCCCCAGAAGGGCGTGCGCAGGGCGAGCGGATCGAGCGCGGCCTTGAGCGCCGCCCAGGTCACCCCCGCGCCGACGCGGACACAGGCGTTTTCCGCATCGATTTCGATCGCCTGCAGCGCGGAGAGATCGAACAGCACATGCGGCATGTTGCTGATATAGCCGTCGGAATAAGAAGCTCCGCCGCCGCGCGGCACCATCGCCACCCCGGCCTCGGCGCACAGCCGTGCGGCGGTCTGCACGCCTGCGCTGTCCACTGGCCGCACGATGCAGACAGCCTCTGTGCCATGTGCGAACACGTCATGCGCATAAAAGGCGAGGCGGTCGGGCGCGGTGATCACCTGTGCCTCGCCCAGCGCCTGTGCCAGCCTTGCTGCCAGTTCGTTGATGCTATCCCCCATCGACCTCAACCGCTCCTGATGCGTCCAGGCTCGGGTTCGACCATGTTCGCCCCGGACCCGACACGGGGCAAGCGCGATTTATCCGCCTTGCGGTTGATGGTCCCGAAATGATTACATGCAGGCCACGAATTTCTAGCCTCACCTCATTGCATGGAGACCCAAAAGCATGGCCTTTGCCCGTCCGCAGATCTCGCCCGCCGTCACCGAATTTCTCGCCCGTCGTGGCAGGGGGGCGGGGCTGCTGATCGATGGCAGCTGGAGCGAAGGTTCAGGCGAGACGTTCGCCACGGTCGATCCGGCGATCGGTGACGAGATCGGCGTGCTGCCGCGTGGCGGGGCGGCGGAGATCGACGCGGCGGTGGCGGCGGCGCGCGCTGCGCTGGCGGGCTGGAAAGCGACCACGCCGCTGGGTCGTGCCAAGATCCTCTGGGCCGCCGCCGATCTGATCGAGGCGCATATCGACGAACTCGCCGAGATCGAGACGCTCGACCAGGGCAAACCGCTGTTCGTCGGGCGTTGGGCCGAAATTCCCGGCGCAGTCAATCAGTTCCGCTTCTTCGCTGGCCAGGCGATGGCGATCGAAGGCCAGGTGATCGAATCGTCGATCGATTATCAGCCGGCGGGCAAGAAGATGGCGACATGGACCAAGCGCGAGCCGGTCGGCGTGGTCGGTGCGATCGTGCCGTGGAACTCGCCGCTGGTGCTGACCGCGATGAAGCTGGCACCCGCGCTGGCAGCGGGATGCACAATCGTGCTCAAGCCTGCGGAGAACACCTCGCTCTCCGCGCTGCGGCTCGGCGAATTGCTGATGGAGGCAGGCGTTCCCGCTGGCGTGCTCAACATCGTCACCGGGCTGGGCGGCGAGTCGGGGGCAGCGCTGGCGGCGCATCCCAAGGTCGACAAGATCGCATTCACCGGATCGACCCAGACGGGCCGCGCGATCATCGATGCGGCCAAGGGCAATCTCAAGCGCGTCAGCCTGGAGCTTGGCGGCAAGTCGCCAATGATCGTGATGCCCGATGCCGATCTGGAGCTTGCGATTCCGGGCGTCGCCAATGCGATCTTCTTCAACGGCGGCCAGGTCTGCGTCGCCGGTTCGCGGCTGTACGTCCACAGCGCGATCCGCGACCAGCTGCTCGAGGGCGTCGCGAAATATGCGCAAGGGCTGACGGCGGGGCACGGGCTTGATCCGGCAACGCAGATGGGCCCGCTGGTATCGCGCCTGCAGGCCGAGCGGGTCGAGGGTTTTGTCAGCGGTGCCAGGGCCGCAGGTGCCAGCGTACTGACGGGCGGCGAGCGGTTCGGCGATGCGGGCACGTTCATGCAGCCCACGGTGATCACCGATGTGACGCCCGACATGGCGATCGTGCGCGAAGAAGTGTTCGGCCCCGTGCTGGTGGCGCAGAGCTTCGACGACACCGACGCCGTTATCGCGGCCGCCAATGACAGCGATTATGGTCTGGCCGCCAGC
The DNA here is from genome assembly GCA_026625625.1 of Blastomonas sp. SL216. Taxonomy (NCBI): domain Bacteria; kingdom Pseudomonadati; phylum Pseudomonadota; class Alphaproteobacteria; order Sphingomonadales; family Blastomonadaceae; genus Blastomonas; species Blastomonas sp. SL216. The sequence goes on along the minus strand of CP113055.1, from coordinate 2,354,135 downwards.
GTGTGGACCCAGTCGCTCAGCCACGCGCACCGCATGGGCGATGCGCTGGAGGCGGGCACGGTTTGGATCAACTGCCACCTGATGTACGACGCGGCGCTGCCGATCGGCGGCATCAAGCAATCGGGCCATGGCCGCGACAGCGGGCGCGCGGCGCTCGACAATTATCTCGAATGGAAAACCGTCTGCGCGGTCGTCTGACCGCCGACCAAAGGGGACGTCTGCGATGATCTATGAACAGCTATGCGCGAGCGTGTCGCGCCGCACGCTGCTGGGCGGCGTGGCCGGGCTGGGTGCGGTCTCGGCCATGCCCGGTATCGCGCTGGCCAGGCAGGCCAAGGGCGGCAACATCCGCCCGCTCGACATCATGGACCCGCGCGACAACCTGTACGGCTTTGCCAAGATGTGGGGCACGATCGGCGACAAGGCGGTGCTCTCGGGCTATCAGGGCGTGCAATATGCGATCGTCGGTGCCAATCGCGCCAAGCCGGTGTTCGGCTATTGCGGCTTCGGCAACATCCGCAACGCCATTCAGCCCGATGGATCGGTCCGCGTCATCGGCAAGGAATGCGGCTATTTCACCGATCTTGCGACCGGCGAGATCCTCGATCACTGGGACAATCCCTGGACCGGCGAGCGGGTGGAGGTGTTCAACTTCCTCAACGACAAGTTCCGCGGCACGCTGGGCCTCACGCGCAAGGTCTTCAAGGTCGGCGATGGCGAGACGGTGAACAACGACATCGGAAAAGGCGGTGCGGGCGAGCCTTATCGGTTGCCCTGGCAGCCCATCGGCGACCAGTATCTGCTCGGCTGGGACTATGCGCATGAATATACCAACCCGGTGACGCCCGAGGGCTGGCCCAGGGCATCGACCGGCAGCCGCGTCAATCCGTCCGAGCATTTCACCCTGTTCACCCCGCGCGCCGCGATCGACGACCGCGATATCGTGTCCGCGCCCTATACCGGCGGCTTCATGCGTCAGGCCCCGTGGTGGCCGTGGATGCGCATGGGCAAGAGCGGGGTCGATGGCGTGCTGATGGGGCGGATGCACACCTACAAGATCACCGGCGGCATGGACGATGTGCCGGTGGCTGTGCGCAAGCGCGTCGAGCGCGACCGGCCCGACCTGTTCGAGGAGCCGCAGGATGGCCCGGACCTGGGCGTCATCGGCACGCTGGAACATTATGCCGAACAGGTGCCGCCCGAAACGCCGGGCTATAACCGCAAGAAATAGGGCTTAGCGCGCCCCAAGCCCCCGGATCAGCAGGTTGGGCAGCCTTGCGTTGTCCCATTCGGGGGTCTTGGGCGGCGTTTCGCCCATGCGCAGCACGATCAGCCGGTGCTTCGGGCTGATATGCACCGTCTGGTTGCTATTGCCATCGAACAGGAACAGCTCGGGGTCCAGATAGGCCTCCGAATGCAGCACCTGCGGACCGGCCGCGCCCGGCGCGCCAAAGCCGCGCCGCTCGCGATAGGGCTCGCCCAGCCAGATGCCGAGGCCGAAATTGGGGTTTTGCGGCGTACCGGTGCGCATCGCGCGGACATAGCCCCTGGGCAGCAGCCGCTTGCCGCCGACGACACCATCGTCGAGCAGCAGGATCCCGAGCTTCAGCCAGGTTTCTGCAGGCAGCTTGATGCAGCAGCCCGAATGCGCGAGGCCGCCGGGTCGGTTGACCCACACTTCGCCGCCCGCTGCCCCCAAAGGTGCCATCACCTCGCGGCTCAGAAACTCGGCATAGCGCCGCCCGGTGGCGCGCTCGATCACCAGCGCGATGAGTTCGCTCGGCGCATTGGCATAGGCATAGCGGCTGCCCGGCGCATCGGTCAGCGGATAGCTGCTGACGATGTAATTGCCGTGGTCGGTATCGAGATAGGCGCGGTTCCAGGGATGTTCGGGATCGGGCGAATAGCCCTGGTCGAGAAGGCCTGAACGCATGTCGAGCAGATGCCGGACACGGATGGCCGCCTTGGGCGTTCCGGCAAGCTCGGGGATGAAATCCGCGATCGGCTGGTCCAGCCCCTTGATCTTGCCCAGCCGGATCGCGCGGCCGATGGCGATCGCGGTCAGCGGCTTGGCGAGCGATTTGGAGACCAGCGGCGTATCGCGCGTGGTGCCACCGAAATAGCGTGCGCTTTCCAGCGCGCCATCGCGCCAGACAAGAAACGCGCTGGACCGGTTCGCTTCGGCATAGCGCGCAGCCTCATTGAGCGCATTGGCGGCAATGGTTGGCGCAGCGCGGGTGAGGAGCGGCCTGACCCGGCGGGCCCCGGGCACGGCCTCCATCGGGCTGTAGTCGAACTGCGCGGGATTGGCCATGAAGGCCGCGAACCGCGCCCGATAGGTCGCATCGTCCGCCGGCGTCGCGGCGGTTGCCAGCAGCGCCAGCGCCAGCCCGGCGAGGGCCTTACGCGCGCTCAAGGATTTCCAGCGCGGCGATCTCCGCCGTCTCCATCGCCGATTCCATGCCCGGCTCCATTCGCCGCAGATGCTCGCCCGCAAAGTGAATGCGCCCGTGCGGCAGCGCCATTTCGCGCGCAAACATCTTCACCTGGCCAGCAGCGAAGCAGTGCTTGTTGCCGCCAACGAACGGGTTCTTCTCCCAGCTATATTCGACCAACGGCTCCAGCGCGCCCTGGATCGACGGGCGCGTCGCCACCAGCTCGGCCATGATGAAGGCGCGCTGCGCGTCGACTGGCATGGAGTTGAGCTTGGTCGCGCCATCGCCGTTCATCCAGACGATCAGCGATCCGTGCGGGCCGCCGCGCCCGCTCATCACGAACGCGCGCTCGAAATAGCGGTCGGACCACATTGAGGGCGGCAAGCCATCGGCCTCCCAGAAGGGCTTGAGCACGCGGAAATGGAATTGCGTGGTGGCGGAATAGATCGCGCCTTCGACCGCATTGGCCTGGGCCGGCGGCAGACCGGGGGTGAAGTTGATATAGCGCACCGCCGAGAAGGGCGCGGCCATCACGCAGAAGCGCGCACGCAGGCGTTCACCGCCCATCAGCCGCACCTCGACCTCGTCCGCCGTCTGGTCGATCGCGGCGACCGGCGTGTTCAGCATCACCCGGCCCTTCAGCGCGGCGGCCATCGCCTTGGGCAGCATGTCCGATCCGCCCTCGATCGCATGGCTCTTGTTGTTCGCACCCGCGCCATATTGCGGCTTGCTGGGGTCGCGAAAGCCCTCGACCTTGATCCGCGCCAGATCGCGGAAGATGCTCATCGCCGAGACCGAATGGACGCTGGGGCCGTTCAGATCGACATCGGCCAGCCGGATCGCCGCTTCGGAGACGCCGCGCGCGCGCATATAGGCGGCAGCCGACATGTCGTGCTCGTAATATTTGGGGTCGAGCCAGTCTGCCGGGTCCTCGAACGGCACCCAGTCGAAGAACAGCTTGTTCTGGATCAGGAACGGCAGGATCTCGCGCTCGGCCCCGATGGTGTGGTTGGCGCTGGAATTGGCCCAGTCCTTGGGCAGGATCATCTGGCCTTCCAGATTGAGCACGAAGGGTGTCGCCTTGGCGTCCTGATCGACCAGCCCGACATTGAACTGCGCGCAGGCATTGCGCACGCGGCCATAGAGCGGTCCGACCTCGCTGCCGCCGAGTTCCGCGCTATAGCCTTCGGCGCGGCCGGTGCGCAGCCGCCCGCCGACCCGGTCATTCGCCTCGACCACCGCGACCTTCAGACCCTGGCTTTCAAGCACATGCGCGGCATTGAGACCTGCCAGCCCCGCGCCGACGACGATCACATCAAGCTTTTCCGCCTGACCGCCGCCCTTGGCGGTCTTGGCAAAGGCAGAGCTGCCGATCAGCGCGCTCGCCCCGAACAGGAACGTGCGGCGGGTGCCGGTGAGAAACGGGTGCGGCATGGGCAGAACTCCTGCAATTGGGTCGCGACACTATGCCGGTGGTCGGCTAGTTCACCAGCGCAAAACGGCAGCGATGTTCACCTGGTGGATAAACGGGCGATGTGCAGCGCCCGCGCCGCGCTCGACCGGATCAGGGCGAGATGCTCGCGCGCAAGGCGTTCCGGGTCCATCGCGCCATCATCAAGCGGGGTCATGGTTTCGCGCGATACCGCATAGCGCGGTGCAAAGCCGTGCCCGGCGCGCAGCAGCGCCCAGGCATTGACCAGATGGTTGCCATAGCGGTCGGGCGTCAGGTCCGGGAACAGCAGGTCTGGGTCGCCATCGAGCAGCGGCTCGTGCGTCACCGACGCTGCATCCAGTTTTTCACAGACCGCATCGATCACCGCCTGCCATGCCGCCCAGTCCGCCGGCGGCTCGCCCGGCCAGGGATCGGACAGGCCATGGCCCGGCAGATCGATGGTCAGCCCATTCCCGCCTATCAGGTCGAGCGAGCGGCCGGGGCCGTGCAGGCTGAGGGTGTCGCCCTTGCCGCGCCAGTGGATCAGCCCGTCAAAGCCGCCTGCCTGCACGCTGAGGAACCCGGCGTCCGCATCATGAGCCGGCGTGAAGCCGGGTGCGGGATAGCGCGCGAGCCAATCGGCATTGGCCGCAGCATGCGCCGCCGGGTCGGGCTGCTCGGCGGTTTCCCACCCCCTGGGCAGCGGCGGAAAGCGCGCGATATGCGCGGTCATCGGATCGGCGCTGTAGCTGGAAAGAAAGGCGGGCGGCACGTCGGCCCCTGCAGGCGGCACGTCGAACCCCGCAGACAGCGCAGCGCGATAGCCGTGGCGATAGGCATCGCCCGAGGCGAGCAGGTCCATCACCTGCGGGTGCAGCACCACCGGGTCGGCATGCGGGGCAGACATGCGGCGTGCCTGTTCGGGCTTGTACCAGGGGAAATACCAGCTCTGCTCGAGCATCCGGTTCCACGCCCATAACAGATGCTCGCCATAAGGCTGGGGATGGAAGGGGCGCAGATAGGCCTCTCCGACATCATCCAGTTCATGCGGGTAGAAACAGGGATAGCCGCCGACCGCGAGCGCGACAAAGCGCTCGGGATGCCGTTTGAGCGCGTTCATCAGGAAGATGCCGCCCGAATGGAAGCCATAGGCCGCGATGCCGCTGAAACCCGCCGCATCGGCAAATTCCAGGATCGCGTCGGCAAAATCCTCGGTCGTCGGGCGCGCGATCGGCAGCGGATCGGACTGACCAAAGCCGGGAGAGTCGGGCGCAATGCAGGTGAACCGCTCCCCCCATTGCTGCATCACGCCATCATATTCGGCGGACGATCGCGGGCTCTGGTGGATCAGCAGCAGCGGCGGGCCAAGCCCGCACATGCGGTAATGCACGCGGCGTTGGCCGATCGTCAGATAGTGGCGGGTGATGCGCATGCGGCAAGGTTATCCGCAATCACCTGGCCCGCAACCCTGCTGCGCCCGCCACTGGCCGCACAGCGGATAGCCGCGTGCGACAGCGGTGAACTCGGCGCTCTCCTGCCAGCAATGAGCCTGTGCCCGGTTGTCGGGGCTGCAAGCAAAGCAAGGGGAATGATCGATGCGTGATGGCGTGACCGAAGTGGGGCCGCAGCGTTACCGCGAAACCTATGGCCGTTTCTTCGAAGAGTTCATCGTCGGCGATGTCTACGAGCATCGTCCCGGACGGACGATTACCGAGACCGACAATATCTGGTTCTCGCTGCTGACGATGAACCAGCACCCGGCGCATTGCGATGCCAATTTCGCCACCAAGACCGAATTCGGCAAACCCCTGGTCGCATCGCCGCTGACTGTCGCGATCATGACCGGGCAGAGCGTTTCCGACGTCAGCCAGAAGGCGGTGGCGAATCTGGGCTGGAAGGAAATCCGCCTGCTCAAGCCGGTGTTCGCGGGCGACACGCTCTATTCGGAATCCGAGGTGCTGGAAAAGCGCGAGAGCGACAAGCGCCCGACCCAGGGCATCGTCACCATCAAGACCATCGGCAAGAACCAGCGCGGCGAGGTGGTGTGCGAATTCACCCGCGTGATGCTGATCTGGAAGAAGGGCCACGGCCCGATGGACGAGTGATCCCGAAGGCACGCCCACCGTGCGGCCCGGCCTGTTGGTCGCACGGTGGATAGTTTGCGCCAAGGCCGCATCAGCAGCCGCGCCGGTTTTCTAGCCAGAGAGCAGATAAGACGAGGGGCAGGACGGATGTCCGCAAAGGAACGTTGCCAGGTGGTGATTGTCGGGGCCGGGCCGGTTGGCACGACCATGGCGACCCTGCTGGCCAAACAGGGCGCGGATGTTATCGTGCTCGAGGCGAACGAGGATTGCGCCCAGGATCTGCGCGCTTCCACCTTCCACCCGCCGACGCTGGAAATGCTCGACGAGGTCGATGTGACCCCGATGCTGCTGGCACGCGGCCTGAAGGCGCCGGTCTATCACTGGCGCGACCGGCAATCGGGCGAGGTCATCGACTTTGACCTCAGCGAACTTGCCGATGTCACGCGCTATCCCTTCCGCATCCAGTGCGAGCAATATCATCTTTCGCGAGCGCTGGCCGAGGGTCTCGCCCGCTATCCCAGCGCGCAGGTGCGCTTCAACCACCGGCTGCTGTCCTTCGCGCAGGACGACAAGGGCGTCACCGTGTTCGTCGAAAGCCCGACCGCGATCCAGGAGATCGCGTGCGACTTTCTGATCGCCGCCGACGGCGCGAACAGCGTGGTGCGCAAATGGCTGGGGATCGAGTTCGACGGCTTTACCTATCCCGAACGGTTCCTGTGCCTTTCGACCGATGAGGACCTCACCGCCTATCTCGATAACCTGGCCTATGTGAATTACGTGTCCGATCCCGAAGAGTGGCTGGTGCTGCTCAAGGTGCCCTCGGTCTGGCGCGTGCTGCTGCCCACCGATGGCGCGGCCAGCGATGACGATCTGCGCTCCGATGAACGCAAGAACGCCATTTTCAAGCGGCTGATCGGCCATGGCGCGGAGGTCAAGACCTTCCACCGCACGCTCTATCGGGTGCATCAGCGGGTGGCCAAATCCTTCCTCGAAGGCCGGGTGATGCTGATCGGCGATGCGGCGCATCTCAACAACCCGCTCGGCGGTTTCGGGATGAATTCGGGGCTGCACGATGCGTTCAACCTGTTCGAGAAGCTGCAACCAGCCTTGAAAAGTGGCAAGGCCAATGGGTCGCTGGAGCTTTTCGACCGCCAGCGTCGCCAGGTGACGCATGATTTCACCCAGGCGCAGACGATCGAGAACATGGCCTTTATCCGCGGCGGTGCGGGCGAGGGGCACAAGCGCCGCCGCGAGGCGATGCTGGCCATCCAGCAGGATGACGAGCGCCGCCGTGCCTATCTGCTGAAACAGGCGATGTTCGACAGCCTGGACAAGGCGCGTGCCATCAACTGATTGCGCCGCCTTGCAGGCATAGCTGAAGGAGGTTCGACCATGGGCGATGTGCTGGGCTGGCGCAGGCTGCTGGGGGTGGTTGCGCCCTCGACCAACACGGTGGTTCAGCCGGACATGGAGCGGATGCGCCCCGAAGGCGTGACCAACCATTTCTCGCGCATCTATGTCGAGGATCCGGTCGCGCTCTCCAACGAGGATTTCATCGCCGGGACCACCGCGATTGCCGAGAACACGATGGACGCGGTGCGCTCGGTCATGACCTGCCGCCCCGATTATCTGGTGCTCGGCATGTCGGCGATCACCTTTTACGGCGGTGTCCAGGGCTCGGTCGACTTCAAGCGCAAGGTCGAGGCGGTCGCAGGCGTGGGTGCGAGCACCGGCGCAGAATCGATCGCAGCGGCGCTCAAGGCCTATGGCCAGGTGAAGACGGTGAGCTTCGTCTCGCCCTATTACCCGGTCGCCAATGCCGAGGTGCGGCGCTTCCTCGAGGAATCAGGCTTTCAGGTGGTCCGCGATGTGCCGCTGCAATGCCGCTGCTGGACCGATATCGCCAAGGTGACGCCTGATCGGCTGCGCGAGGTGATCGACCATCTCGACGGGCCGGAGGTCGATGCGGTGGTGCAGGTCGGCACCAACCTGTCGATGGTCGATCTGGCGGCCGAGCAGGAAGCCGCGCGCGGCAAGCCGGTGATCGCGATCAACACCGCGACCTATTGGCACGCGCTGCGCGCCTGCGGCATCGATGACCAGATCGCCGGGCTTGGCCGGTTGCTCGCCGAATTCTAGAGCCTAATCCGCGCTGGTCTTGCGCATCCGGAACAGTTCGCGATCTTCGGGGCCGAAGCCGCGCCGCCAGATCACCCAGCCATAGACGCCCAGGATGGCGGGGATGCCAAAGGCGAGCTCCGCCCATTCGGGCAGCTTGGTAAAGCCCCAACCCACCGCCGTCGCCGCCGCGCCCGCCCAGACCAAGGCCCAGCGCCAGCCATTGACCGGCGCGCCGAGCAGTTTCGACAGCAGCCGCGCCTTGACGATCGAGGCAAAGCCCAGTGCGAGCGCCAGCGCCAGTGCAACGCTCGCCGCCTGGAACAGCGGTGGCAGACCCAGGGCTTGCGCGGTCAGGATCAAGGCGACGCTGAGGCCGCCCTGCAGCGCCAGCATGGCGAGCGAGATCATCAGGTTGCGGTGGCGCGCGATATAGACAAGCGCGGCCTCGCTCACCGCCGCGGTCGCCGCGACAACCTCTGCTGCCAGCAGGAAGGCGAGTGCGCCGGTGCCGCCAACGAAATTGGGGCCGACCAGCCCCATCACGCCTTCGCCCGGAATGCCGAGCGCGAGCGCGACGCCCAATTGCGCGGCGATGATCCAGAAGCCGACCTGGCTCACCTGGCGGGCGATCTCGGCCATCTTGCCGACTTGCAGGTTGCGCGCAATGACGGGGCCCAGGATCGGATCGAAGCTGGTCTTGAGCTTCTGCGGCAGGCTGGCGACCTGCTGCGCGATATAATAGATGCCGACCACGGCGGGCGCGGCGAACAGGCCCAGCACCGCCAGATCGAGCCGCCTGCTGCCCCATTCGATGGCATCGGCAGCGGCCAGCGGGGCATTGCGCCGCGCCATGCGCAGCAGCTTGAGCGGACGCGGCCGCCACCCGGTCGGCACGCCGTAATTGCGCAGCATCGGAATGATCGAGGCGATGAACGCGGCGACCATCGAGGCGATATAGGACAATATCAGCCCGTCGGTGGGCGTGAGATAGAAGAAGATCCACGCGGTGATGCTGATCGTCCATGGCTCGATGACCGATCGCGCGCGCACGGTGGCCGCGATGTCGAAGCGATAGGCGAGCGCGGCCAGCGCCACATCGGACCCCGCCACCGCCAGGATGACCAGCGGCAGCAGCCGGTCGATCTCGCCCGCCGCGCTGTTCGGGAACATGATCTCGGGCAGCAGCATCAACAGGGTGGCGGCAATGGCCGATGCGATGAAGCTGACCAGCATGCCATCGGCCACAACCTGCGCGTGCGGGCGCGATGTTCGCGCGAGCTGCGCTGCCAGGCCGCGCTTCAGCCCCAGCGTGGCCAGTTGCGCGGCGAACTCGACCACCAGCACGGCATAGGCAAACCGTCCCAGCGCTTCGGCGCCATAGAGCCGACCGGCGATGAACAGGAATGGCAGCCGCGCCGCCAGCCGCAGCAAGAAGCCGAAGAAATTGGTGCGTCCGCCCTTGGCCAGCGCCTGGATGTCGCCGCCATCCTTGGCCGGCGCAGCGGTGTCCGGTCCGGATGCGGAATCCGGTGACATGGGGTCAGTGTGCGGCGGCGATGATGTCAAAGCGATATGTCCAAGCCTGATCCCGGATGCTCTTAAGCAGCTTTGGTGCGCTTTGGCTAGGCGCGTGTCCAGAGCCGTGCCGCATCATGCGCGCGCGAAAAAATTCACGAGGCTTTGCAACCCTCTGCGCGGCTGCCCGTTGAGGCGTTCATGCATTGTGCATGAAACAGGGTAGTGGAGCGAAACATGCGTAAACTGATTCTTACCAGCGTTGCCAGCATCGGCCTCATCAGCCTCGGCGCCTGCCAGAGCGAGCAGGCCGACAAGGTCGAAGACCAGGCTGAAGCCGAAGCCGACGCGCTGGAAAACATGGCTGATGAAGCCCCGACCGAAGCCCAGGAAGACGCTCTGGAAAACCAGGCTGATGCGGTTGAAGCGGCCGGCGAAGAAAAGGCCAATGCGATGGACGACAATGGCGAAATCGCTCCCAGCGAAGTGCCGGGCACGACCACCGAAAAGAAGTAAACCTTCCCCTTCGAAGGTAACAGGCGGCGGCGGACCTTATGGGTTCGCCGCCGTTTCTTTTTGCGATGTCCAAGACCGTCGAGATGGATCCGAAGCGGATCATTTCAATGCTCTGAGTTGCACTGGACGGCCCGCGCATGATTGACTTGTTGGAAAATGTTGCTGATATGTTCTTGCCGTTTTTCCTCACAGGAGCGGCAAGATGCGGGAATCGGCGCATGGGCAGCAAAGCAGTTTTGCACTCTGGTTGCGAACAGGGCGCTGGCCCGATCCTGACGCGAGCGCGGCGATCGAGCGCAAGTTCAACCCCTGGCACGATCCGGACGACGGGCGCTTCACCTTTGCCGACCAAGGGCGGCGTTATGGTTCTGGTAGCGCAGGCTCCTCGGCTTCCGGGAAACCACGCAAGCGCGACAAGGTTAAACCCGGCGGCGGATCGTTCGGCGGCGCGGGTGCAACCGGGGCGTTCGGAAAGCCTTTGCCGGCCAAGCCAGAGCCAAAGGCCAAACCAAAGCCAACATCGCGCGGAGGCCGTAACTTTCCGGGCTGGTTGCCCGCTACGCCAGCCCCTTGGCCGAAGCCTCGGGCCAAACCGATACCAATTCGGCCTGCCGCTCCCTCGCCATGGCGGCCTGTCGAGCGCAACGGCTATATCTATCACCTGGACGACAAGGGCGACCCGCATGAAATCGATGTGCCGAAGCTGGGCACCGAAGCGCAGACGCCGCGGTCGAGATCGGCACAGCGCAATGCGGGCAAGCCTGACCGGCTCCCCACCGATGATGGTGGCCATTTCATCGCGCATCGGTTCAACGGCCCCAATGATGCCTTCAACCATTTTGCGCAGGACAGGGCGTCCAACAGAGGCCGTTACCGCGTGGTCGAGCAGACATGGGCGGACGCGCAAGCCGCAGGCAAGGATGTGTCGTTCAAGATGAAGATAGACTATCCGACAGGATCGAGACGGCCGGACTTCGTGCATATCTGGTATAGCACTGGAGGACCGACCGTCTATGAAAAGATAGACAATCGCCCCGGTCATTTTCCTGTAAAGCCCCAAGTGCGGAGGAAAAAATGAAGGACTGGCAGATCGAAATGGCTGATATCGTTCATGACGTCGCCTGCAACCTTGTCCATAAACATGGAGTCGACAATCGAGGAATCCTCGTTTTGGCTGACCTTGACGGCGGCGTCCGTTATTCGGTTTATGTAGGCAGACAACGATTTGTCGAGTATATCTTTGTTACCGAAGATGAGTTCAAAAACGTAGATCTACTCGATGATCTGAGGTTTGTTCCGCCTGCTGGCAAGGTACCGCTGGGAATAGAAATATTTATCAAAGATGGAGGGGCATCATCAAAAATAGTGTATCCGCAGGATGTTCCCGAAGATCAGCTGCCGTATGATGACCGAGAGTCATTTGTAATTTCCTATTTCGGGGATTTTCCGATCAGATATCCGCCGATGCCGAGCGATGCCCAGAAACTTCCACGCTCGGGTTGGCGCACAAAGATGCGCTGAGTAACGCGCAGAGCCATGCTTTCTGGACGATAAGGGGGCAACAATGTGGAATCTGGGCGCAAGGCGATGGAAAGCTGACCTCCTTGCCGATCTCGCCTCGACCCTTCGCGCGGAGACCAATTTCAGTCCGCTTGGCACATTGATGGTCGCGATAGTGGAAAGCCGCTACATCAGCATCGCGCGTTTCCTGGATCGTGGCAGCTATATCGCCTTCGCTCAGCCGGACTATGCCAAGTATCGCGACGCGCTGCTCGAGCTCTGGGCCCTGGAGCCGCTCAGCAGCCGCTGGGACGAGATCCATTATCTTGTCCGTGGCACAGACGTGCGGATCACCTATCTCTATCCCGAGGACATCGAGACCGACATTCCCGAGCTCGACCGCTGGCGCAGCGCGGCCCAAACCGCGTTTGGCGCGAAAAGGATCGTCTTCCCGCACGGTCACGGCAGGACCGAAATCAGATAGCGCTGCCGATACCCATCACCCGCTGTTCCTCAGCGCGGTCGCGATTGCGTTGATCGACAGCTGGATGCCTTCGGGAATGCGCTCGTCGGTCTCGCCCGCGCGGTGACGCTTGATCAGTTCGATCTGCAGCAGGTTCAGGGGCTCGATATAGGGCAGACGCAGCCGGATCGAGGTGTCGAGCGCGGGGTTGTTGGCCAATAGCCGCGACTGGCCGGTGATGCTCAGCAGATTGTCGTGCGCCGCGTTCCAGCCCGATGTGATCTGGCCGAAGACCATGTCGCGCAAGGCCTCGTCGGGGACCAGCCCGGCATAGTGGCGCGCGATGCCCATGTCGGACTTGGCGAGCACCATCTCCATATTGCCGAGCAGCGCCTGGAAGAACGGCCAGCCCTCGGCCATGCTCTTGAGCAGCCCCTTGTCGGCAAAGCCGCCCAAAGCCTGGCCGACGCCATACCATCCGGGCAGCATGATGCGCGCTTGCGCCCAGCTGAACACCCAGGGAATGGCGCGCAGATCCTCGATCCGCTGGCTCTTGGAACGGCTGGCGGGGCGCGATCCGATCTTCAGGTCGGCAATCTCGCTGATCGGCGTGGCGGCGCGGAAGAACTGGTTGAAGCCTTCGGTGCCATAGACCAGGTTGCGATAGGCGCGGAAGGCATCGCGCGAGATCATGTCCATCGCTGCGGCAAAGCGCGCCTCGTCGCCCTCGCTGACGCCATCATGGTCGAGCGTCGTGATGAGCGCGGCAGAGGTGATCGCCTCGAGATTCAGCTCGGCGCTTTCCACCGTGCCATATTTGGCGGCGATGACCTCGCCCTGTTCAGTGATGCGGATGCGGCCCTGCACCGTGCCCTTGGGCTGCGCGCGGATCGCGGCAAAGCTCGACCCGCCGCCGCGCCCCACCGCGCCGCCGCGCCCGTGGAACAGCTGCATCGCGATGCCGGTTTCGGCAAACACCTTGGCGAGCGCGCGGCTGGCATGGTTGAGGCTCCAGGTGGAGGTGAGATAGCCGCCATCCTTGTTGCTGTCCGAATAGCCGACCATCACTTCCTGATAACCGCGCGCCTTCACCAGCGCGGCGATCTCGGGCAGCGCGAAATAGGCGCGCATGATCTGCGGCGCATTTTCAAGGTCGCCGATCGTCTCGAACAGCGGCACCGCCATGATCGCGGCATGCGGAACAGCGCCCGGGCGGTAGAGCCCGGCCTCCTTGAGCAGCAAGTTGACCTCGAGCATGTCGGACACGCTTTCGGCCTTGCTGATATTGTATGCGGTGATCGCCTGCTGCCCGTACAGCGCATGCGCCTGAGCCGCTGCCTCGATGATCGCGAGCTCCTTGACCGTCTCCTCGCCATAGTCGTGCCAGCGGTTGATCAGCGGCCGTGCATGGCCCAGTTCCGCGCGCAGCAGCGCGATGCGGGCGGCTTCGTCCAGCGCCGAATAATCGGGGCAGACGCCTGCGACCTTGAGCAGTTCGCCGACCACGCGTTCGTGCACATCGCTGTTCTGGCGCAAGTCGAGCGTGGCGAGGTGGAATCCGAAAATCTCGACCGCGCGGATCAGCCGGCCCAGCGCACCGCCGCTGGCGAGAATGCCTGCGCCATCATCGGCGAGGCCATTGGCCAGCACCGCCAGATCGTGGCGCAGCTCGCCGGGCGTGGCATAGGCTTCGCCTTCGATGGCAGAGGGTCGCGGCGGCTGCTTGCCGGTCAGCGCCACATGCGTGGCGCACAGCCGGGCGTAAATGCCGGCCAATGCGCGACGATAGGGCTCGTCGGCGCGGCTCGGCGCATTGTCGCCGCTCTTTTCGGCAAGCGCCTGCACGGCGTCGGGGGTCTGCGACAGGCCGGTGGCGATGCTGAGGTCCTGGCCCAGCGCGTGGACGCCGTCGAGATAATAGACCAGAGCCGTTTCCGCCTGACGCCCGAGCGCATGGCGGAGCGCGTCGGCGGTGACAAAGGGGTTGCCGTCGCGGTCGCCGCCAATCCAGCTGCCCAGCCGCAGAAAGGCGGGCGGGCGATGGCCCAGCACGCGTTCCCATCGCGCATAGAGCATCGGCAGCACCGGCAGGAACACGTCCTGCATATAGGCGCGGGCATTCTCGACCTCGTCGGCGACGAACAGCCGCTCGCGGCGCAGCGGGCGCGTCTGCCAGAGCAGCGCGATCTGGCGGTGCAGCGCCTCGTCGATGCGGTCGCCGCTGGGTGTTTCATCCAGCCCCGCGTCGCGCAGCTTCATCAGGTCGGCGACGCGATTCTTGTGGTCGATCATCGACTTGCGGCGCACTTCGGTGGGGTGCGCGGTGAGCACGGGGACGATCAGGCTGTGGCCCAGCAACTCGGCAATGGCATCATCGTCCACCCCATGGTCGCGCAGCCGCTCAACCGCTTCGGCCACTGTCGCGCCGTTTTCCTGCGCCACGCCCTGCCGGTCCTCGGCCAGGTTGGCGAGCATCGAGAACAGCATGAAGCCGCGCACGAAAGACAGGGTATCGTCGAGGTTCAGCGCCTCCAGCCCGGTATCGATCGAGTCCGCACCTTCGATGCCGCGGTGCCGGTCGACACTGGCGGAACGGATATATTCGGTCTGCCGGAACAGCTTTTCGCCGCCATAGGCGCGGATGACGTCGCCCAATATCCGGCCAAGATAGCGGATATCGGGATTTTGACTGATCGGGGCGAGGGAAGCGGTGTCAATGTCGGCCATGCTGCGATGCTGCAATGCAAAATGGCTGCGGTCAAGCCTGTGCGTCAATGGCGTGCAAACGATTGCAGACTGGCTGCGGGGAAAAGTCTCGAATTTGTCACCCGTTCGTGACAGAGCGGCGCAGTTAGATGGAGGAGACTGCCCAGATGAACCGTCCGCTCGCCACCCTGTTGTGCCTGGCCACCCTGTGGGCTGCCCCCGCCTTGGCGCAGCACAATGCGCCCAAGGAAGCCGCACCCGACAAGGAGCGCGGCGAGCAGACCGCAGCGGATTATGCTGCCCAGGGCCAGGCTCAGTTGCAGGCGCGTCTGGCGATGCCGGCGCGCAATGGCCGGGCGAAGAACCTCATCATCTTCATCGGCGATGGCATGGGCGTCAGCACGCTGACCGCCGGGCGCATCTGGGAAGGGCAGAAGGCCGGGCGCGATGGCGAATCGAACGAAACGGTCATCGATTCGCTGCCCTATTCGGCGATGGTGAAGACCTATAGCCACGATTTCCAGGTCGCCGATTCCGCTGCAACCGCAACCGCACTGGTCACCGGCACCAAGACCCGGTCGGGCATGCTGTCGGTGGCACCCGCAGCGCTGCGCGGCAAGTGCGAGACGGCGGCGGGCAAGGACGTGCCGACGCTGTTCGAACAGGCCGAAAGCGCAGGCAAGGCGCTGGGCGTCATCTCCACTGCGCGCATCACGCATGCAACGCCAGCCTCCACCTATGCGCACAGCGTCGATCGCAACTGGGAGGCGGACAGCGAAGTCCCCGCCGGGGCCAATTGCCGCGATATCGCGCGCCAGCTGATCGAATGGCCGCACGCCAGGGGGCTGAAGCTGGTGATGGGCGGCGGTCGTGCCGCGTTCATGCCCAACACGCAATCGGACCCCGAATATGCCGACAAGAAGGGTGCACGCAAGGATGGCCGCGACCTGGTGTCCGAATGGAAGAAAAAGCACCCCAAGGGCCAGTATGTCTGGAATGCCAGCCAGTTCGCTTCACTGAACCCGGCGGACAGTGCGCCGGTGCTCGGCCTGTTCGAGCCCAGCCATATGCAGTTCGAGGCCGACCGGGCAGGCGACAAGGCGGGCGAGCCCTCGCTGGCCGAGATGGTCGAGCTGGCGGTGAAGAAGCTGGGCACGTCTGACCAGGGCTATGTGCTGATGGTCGAGGGCGGACGCATCGACCATGCGCATCATGGCGGCAATGCGCACCGCGCGCTCGACGATACCGTCGCGCTCGATGCCGCGATCGCCAAGGCGCTCGAACTCGTCAATCTGGACGAGACGCTGGTGCTGGTCACTGCCGACCATAGCCATGTCTTCACCATTGCGGGCTATCCGCCGCGCGGCAATTCGATCTTCGGCCTCGCCAGCGTCACCGAAGATGGCGAGCCGATCACCGCCAAGGACGGCAAGGCCTATACCACGCTCGGCTATGCCAATGGCCCGGGTGCCAAGGTGGGCGAACAGCGCGCCGACCCGGCGCAAGAGGATACCGCCGCGCTCAACTATCTGCAGCAGTCGCTCGTCCCGACCTCGGGCGAGACGCATGGCGGCGAGGATGTGGTGCTGAAGGCCGCCGGCCCGCAGGCGCAGCTTTTCCACGGCACGCTCGAACAGCACAGCATCTACCACATAGCCAAGCATATCCTGGGGCTGTGATCGCCTGATTGCGCCGCCAAAGCCCTTTCCCATCAAGGTGGGAGGGAGGCTCTCCTCCCTGCTCTCTCCCCTCACGCGTGCGGGAGGGGCAGGCTCAGCTAGCTGAGCCCGGGTGGGCCAGCATACTGAGTGCGGGTGCAACCCCACCCCGCCCTTCGGGCACCCCTCCCCAGGGGGACGGGAGAGGAGGCGTGGCGGGAGAATCGATCTTCCCAATCCTCCCCCAGCAAGCTGGGGGAGGATTTTTGGCGGTCACTTCCCGATCGGGTCCGCCCTGGCGTCGGCGCTGTCGGCGTAAGTCGGTGCGACCCGCGCCTTGCTCGCCTGTTCGAAGGCGAAACCGGCCTTGATCACCGCATGGTCCTGCCACTGGCCGCCGATGATCGACAGGCCGACGGGCAGTCCCGCGACATAGCCCATCGGCACGGTGATGTGCGGATAGCCGGCAACGGCGGGCAGCTGGCTCTGGCTGGGCCCTATGCTGTGATCGCCATTGACCAGATCGCTGACCCAGGCGGGCGCGTTGCTGGGGCCGACGAGGAAGCGCACGTTGTGCGTTTTCAGCAGCTTGTCGATGCCCTCTGCACCCGCGAGCCGCTTTGCCTTGGCCAGCGCGTCCTTGTATTCGGGATCGTCGAGCCCCTTCTGGGTTTCGGCCAGATCGAACAGCGACTGATCGAACCAGGCCAGCTCGGTTTCGGCCTGCGCGGTGTTGAAGGCGATGACGTCCTTCAGTGTCCGCGCCGTCACTTCGGGCGGCGTGCTCGCGAGATAGGCGTTGAGGTCGGCCTTGAGCTCGGTCATCAGCACCTTGAACTCCGCCTCGCCAAGCCCTTCAAGCCCGGTGCGGCTGTCCTTGATCTCGATCAGCTGCGCGCCCGCTGCCTTCAGCTTTTCGAGCGCCGCACCAAAGGCGGCCTGCACCTTCGCATTGCCGCCGCGCCGGTCCATCAGCACGCCAATGCGTACGCCTTTGAGATAATCGGCTGATAGATCGGCGGCATAATCGGTCTTGCGGCTATCGGCCTCGGCTGTTGCCGGGTCGGCGGGGTCGGACCCGGCGAGCGCGGTCAGCACCAGAGCGGCATCGGTGACCGATCGCGCCATCGGCCCTGCAGTATCCTGGCTGTGGCTGATCGGGATCAAATGGGTGCGCGAGACGAGGCCCAGCGTCGGCTTGAACCCGACCAGCCCGTTGATCGACGAGGGGCAGATGATCGAGCCGTCCGTTTCGGTGCCGATCGTTGCCGCCGCCAGGCTTGCGGCCGCCGCAGCGCCGCTGCCCGAGGACGAACCGCAGGCGTTCCGGTCGAGCGCATAGGGGTTCTTCACCAGCCCGCCGACGCTCGACCAGCCGCTGACCGAATCGTTCGAGCGGATATTGGCCCATTGCGACAGATTGGTCTTGCCCAGGATGATCGCGCCCGCCGCGCGCAGCCGGGTGACCAGCGGCGCATCGCGGTCAGTCACGTTGGCGAGCAACGCGGTAGAGCCCGCCGTGGTGGGGATGGAGCCCTTGGCCTCGATATTGTCCTTGATCAGGATCGGGATGCCGTGGAGCGGCCCCCGCAGCTTTCCGGCCTTGCGCTCGGCATCGAGCCTCTGCGCCTCGCGCCGAGCGTCGGGCAGCAGGGCGATCACGCTGTTGAGCTGAACGCTATCGTCTTCATCGATCCGGGCGATCCGGTTGATATAGGCCTGCACCAGGTCTTCGCTGGTGGCCTGGCCTGAGCTCAGCATCGTTGCGAGTTCGGGGATCGATTTTTCCTCGACGTCCACCATGACCTCTTCGGTCTGGGCGAGAAGCGGAGCCGGGAGGGCGAGCGGGCTGAGGGCGGCAAGGGCCAGGGCAAGGGTGCGCATGGGCCCACGATAGCGCGGGCGCACCGCCGGGCAAGGTGGCGCGTGCAAATTTGCCGGTGCCTCTGGCAGGCCCGTGCAGGCGCGCCCATATCCGCGAAATGCCGGACAAGCGCTATACCAAGTCGACCCTGCCCGAAAAGACCTGCGAAGCGTGCGGGCGCCCCTTTGCCTGGCGCAAGAAATGGGCGCGCGACTGGGACAATGTGAAAACCTGCTCAGAACGGTGCAAGGGCGACTTGCGCCGCAAGAACCGCGCAGTTTGAGCTAGCCCGCTGCCGCGATCCGTTCTGCAATCGCCACCAGCTGCCGCGCCTGTTCGAGGTGCAGCAATTCGGCCATCTTGCCCTCGACCCGGATCGCGCCCTTGCCGGCATTTTCGGGCAGCGCGAAGGCGGCGATCACCGCATGGGCCCAGGCGAGTTCATCCGCGCTGGGTGAGAAGATGGCGTTGCAGGGTGCGACCTGATCGGGATGAATCAGCGTCTTGCCGTCAAAACCGAACAGCAGCCCCTGGCGCGCTTCGGCCCCGAACACGTCAAGATCGCGGAATTCGTTGCACACCCCGTCGAGCACCGCGACGCCATGCGCGCGCGCGGCTGCCACGGTGAGCGTCAGGATCGGCAGGAAGGGCGTGCGCTCGGGTGTCAGCCGCGCGCGCATTTCCTTGGCGAGATCGTTCACGCCCATGACAAAGGTAGAAAGCCGGGTCGAACCGCCCAGCGCCGCAAGCCCATCCAGATGCGGCACCACCGCGCAGGTCTCGATCATCGCCCAGAGCTTCAGCCGTGATGGCGCATCGGCCAAAGCCGCGTTGCAGGCAGTGATGTCGGCAGGGCGCATGACCTTGGGCACCAGCACGCCGTCCACTTCGGCATGCGCCACGGCGGCGAGATCATCCTTGCCCCAGGGCGTGTCGAGCGCATTGATGCGGATGATCAGTTCGCGATGACCAAAGCCGCCCTCTGCCGCTGCCGCAATGGCCGCAGCGCGCGCGTCCTCCTTGGCTTCGGGCGCGACGGCATCCTCCAGGTCGAGGATGATCACATCGGCGGGCAGGCTGCGTGCCTTGGCCAGCGCGCGCGGGTTGGAGGCGGGCATGTACAGCGCGCTGCGCCGGGGTCTTGCACTGTCGGACATGGGGCCTCCTGCCTGTTACGCGGCCGGATTAGCACCCAGATAGCGGAAGGCAACCACGGTAAGGTCGTCGCTCGCATCCGCGCCATCCTCAAAGGCGCGCACCGCGCCGCGCAGGCTGGCGACCATCGCGCCGGCGCTGCTCTGATCGGCGAGCAGCGCAGCACGGGTGCGATCATTGCCGAACAGCTGCTCCTGCCGATTCTGCGCCTCGGTCACGCCGTCGGTGATCAGCACCAAGGCCTCGCCAGGCTTGAGCACGATCTCCTCGGCCGGCCAGGGATAGTCCATGATGCAGAAGGGCGGGCCGCCCTCCATCGCCTCCTCGCTCACCTGGCCGTCAGTGGTGATGCGCAGCGGATTGTCGTGCCCGGCATTGACGAATTCGGCGCGTCCGGTGGCAAGGTCGATGATCCCCAGCAGCATGGTGAGGCCCAGCGCATCGCCGCTGTCGCGCATCAGCTCCTCGTTCAGCATCGCGGCGGTTTCTGCCAGCCCGCCGGGGCTGCGCAGCAGCACGCTGCGCGACAGCGCCTTGGACAGCGCCATGAACAGCGCGGCGGGCACGCCCTTGCCGGTGACATCGGCGATCAGGATGACGATGCGGTCCTGGTCGAGCCGGATGATATCGTAGAAATCGCCGCCGACCGACTTGGCGGCCTCAAGCTGCGCGGCGATGTCGATGCGCGGATCGAGCCTGGCCAGTGCGGCGCGATCGGGCAGCATGCCAAGCTGGATCGCGCGCGCCGCGCCCAGCTCGCCTTCGCTGCGGTTCTGCGCGTCGCGCAGCACCGCGCGCTCGCGCCGCGCCTCGGTGAACAGCGCCGCGAACACCGCCAGCGCGCTGCCGCTGCCCAGCAGCAGCGGGCGGATGGGGTCGAACAAGATGTCGCCAAAGCGGAACAGCAGAAAGCTCACCAGCGGCAGCCCGGCAGCAGCGCCCAGCAGCACCAGCCAGCGGCTGCGGCTCTGGCCGGTGGAGAGAAACAGCAGGACGATCGCCAGCGCTGCGCCGACGGCCCATTCCGCCGCCTTGCCCCAGATCGGCCGTGTCAGCCACCCGCCCCTGCCGATCGCATCGGCGGCCTGTGCCTGGACCAGCACGCCGAACATTTCCGATCCCAGGGGCGTCGCGACGATATCGGGCGAGCCCTCCGCCGTCAGCGAGATGACGACGATCTTGTCCTTGAGCTGGCGAAGGTCGAACTCCTGCGACATGATCTCGATCGCGGAATAGACATGGCGCGCCGGGATTTCGGCAAAATGCAGGCGCATGCGGCCCTGTTCGTCGACCGGGATGCTGCGCTGGCCGATGGTGACACTGCCCGGCGCCAGTGTGATCTCGGGATCGGTGCCCGTCCGCTGCTCCAGCGCCACGCGCACCAGTTCCAGCGCCAGCCCGGGGACCAGCGCTTCGCCGGTCTTCATGATCAGCGGCACGCTGCGTACCACGCCATCGCCATCGGGCGCTCCGTTGAGCATCCCGAACCCGGGCGCGCGCGCTTCCAGGGCTTGGAGATTGCTCTGCACCAGTGGATAGCGGGGCAGGGCGGCAGGCGGCGTGCCGTTGAGCGTCGCCCATTGGGTGAGGTTGGCCGGATCCGCACCGCCCAGGCTCACGCCCGCGCGGCCCAGCACCACCGGCGCGGTGCTGATGGCGTCGGCAAATTCGCTGTCCATGCTGCCCAGCCCGTCGATCCATGCCTGGATCGCGGGATCGTCCGGCGCATAGAGGCGCGAGAAGCGGGTGGGGCTGACCGCGTCGGGCTCGACAAACAGAATATCGAAGCCGATCGCTGCCGCACCGCCCTCGGCAATGCGCTGGGTCATCGTTGCCAGCACCCGGCGCGGCCAGGGCCAGCTGCCGATGACGTCGAGGCTCTCATCACCGATGGCCACCACCCGCACCTGGCTTTGCGCCAGATCACGCGGGGCAATCCGCTGCCAGCCGTCGAACACGGCATTGTGCGCGCGCGGGTTCAGGCCGATGCTGAGCAGGGCAGCCAGCGCGAGTCCGGCCAGCGCCGCCAACCACAGGTTGCGCGGCGGCAGGGCGGGGCGTCCTTTGCTAGAGCGCGACTTCGAGGCCGTCATAGGCGCACAGCACCTCCAGCGGATCGTGCTCGCGGGTCAGTTCCTCGTAACGTACGCTTTCGGCATGCATCCGGGCGATATCGGCATCGGAATAGACAGGCTCGTGATGGAACAGCGCGAGTCGCTTGGCGTGCCCGCCATGGCACAGGTCGATCGCCACGATGTTGCTCGAATGGCCCCAGTCTTCCTTCATCGAGACGCTGTCGGCGAGCGAATACATGGTATCGCAGATGACCAGATCGGCCTCGCGGAAGAACTGCTCGACATCCGCCTCGCCTTCCATCCGGTCCATCTTGTGCTCGCTGTCGGTGCTGAACACCACCACCTTGCCCTCGGCATCGGTGAAGCGATAGCCGAAGCTGCTGTGCGAATGGTGCTGCTCCATCAGCTCCACCTGCACCGCGCCGATCTGATAGGTTTCCCCGGCCTTCAGCGTGCGGAACTCGATCTTGGCGCGCAGCCATTCGAACTTCACCGGGAAGGAGATTTCCTCCTGCTGGCGGCGCAGCGCCTCTTCCGCGTCCTCATGGCCTGCATGGATAATGATATGCGCATTTGGGTCGAACGCCGGCACGAAGAACGGGAAGCCCATGATATGGTCCCAGTGCAGGTGCGACATGAAGAAATGATAGACCCGCGCATGGCCCTGGCCGCAGCGGCGCATCGCATCCAGCCCGAAGCCGCGCAGCCCGCTGCCCATGTCGCAGATGATATAGGGGTCGCCATTGGCGGGATCGCCGGCCTCTATCTCGACACAGGTGGTGGCGCCGCCAAAGGTGCCGCTTGTGGCGAAGTCCAGCTCGTCCCGGGCAAAGCGGCGCGCTTCATCGATATCGGCAAAGCTGCGGCCCGATGCGGCCAAGAGCGCGGCGGCGACCTTGTCCTGCACAATGGCGGCGGTGGCTGCGACGGGTAGCGACCCGCGAGTGCCCCAGAAACGGACCAGCATCCCCATCCCCCCTCAGTATCTGTCGCTCCCGCCCCCCTGGCGGTTCAGATTGCCGCCTCGATCGTGTCGGTGACGGAAAACAGCTTGTCATATCGGCTGATCGCCAGAATTTCGCGCATGACCTCGTTGGGCCGCGCCAGCGCCATCGCCACGCCTGCGGCATCGGCCTGGCGCTTGGCGAGTGTCAGCGCGCGAAGGCCGCGCGACGACATGTAATCGAGGCCGCCGAAATCGACGATCAGCTTCTTGCCCGGCGACTCGGCGGCCAGGGCCACGCTGCTCGCCAGATGTTCGGTAAAGGCTTCGGCCGTGGCCTCGTCGACACGGCCGTCCGGGCTTGCGACAACGCAGCCCTGTTGATGGCTACTGGACCACTGCATGTTTTCCGCCTTTCGCATACGCGGGCGAACTTAGCGGCAAATTCACCTTGTGGGAAGTTGCCCCGGATGATGCCGTTACAGGCTGTACAATAGTGGGAAAATGTATCTTGAAGACTGGGCAGCCGTATATAGAGTTGGGCGATGACGCAGGGTGATACAGACGTGCGGCCGGCACCACTGCAGGATTTTGCGCCAGCGGTGCCGCGCAGCCTGTGCACCGATTGCGGGATTTCGCGCACCAGTGATCCCAAGGCCTGTGGCCGTGCATGCCAGTTCATCAAGCCCGATTATGACGGCCTGGAGCGCAAGGCGCATGGCCGCGCCCGCGACCCCGAAAAGCCCGACGAGCTGTTCTTCGGCCCGTTTAGGCGCATGGTGGCGGGCGAGCTGATCAGCCCGTCGCCGGGGGCGCAATGGACCGGAATTGTCACGCGCATCGGCGAGCGCCTGCTGGAAACCGGCGCGGTCGATGCGGTGCTCGCCATCGGTCCGCATCCCGAAGATCGCTGGCGGCCCAACCCGGTGCTGATCACCCGGGCGGAAGACATGGCGGCGGTGCGCGGCATGCGCATGGGCTATGCGCCGCTGCTTGCGCTGCTCGAACCGGCGCGTGCGGCGGGGCACAAGCGAATCGCGCTGATCGGCATTCCCTGCCAGGTGCACGCGCTGCGCGCGCTGGAGGCCGAGCTGGGTTTCGAGCGCATCTATGTGATCGGCACGCCGTGCGCCGACAACACCACGACCGAGAATTTCCACCTCTTCCTCGGCCTGCTGTCCGACAAGCCCGACAGCATCAGCTATCTGGAATTCCGCTCCGACTATCATGTCGAGCTGCGCTTCGACGATGGCAGCGTGCGCGAGGTGCCGTTCCTGCAGCTGCCGATCGCCGACCTGCCATCGGACTTCTTTCCGCTGACCTGCCGCACCTGTGTCGATTACACCAATGCGCTGGCCGATATCACGATCGGTTACATGGCCGGGGGCGGCAAGCAGTGGCTGGTGGTGCGCAACGAGCGCGGCGAGGAGCTGATCGACCTGCTGGGTGACGAATTGCGCACGCGCGATATCACCAGCGCGGGCAACAGGGCAGGGCCGGTCAAGGGCTTCCTCGCCAATACCGAGCGTGCCGCCGGTGGCTTGCCGCTGCGGCGCATGCCCAAGGTGCTGCGCGGCATCTTCGGCTGGCTGATGCCGCGAGTCGGGCCGCGCGGGGCGGAGTTCGCGCGGGCACGGCTGGAGATGAAGGCGATCGAGACGGTCCTGCACCTGCGCCGCTCGGCTCCGGCGAAGATGAAGACAATGATCCCCGATCATGTCTGGGAACTGGTCAGGCGCTATGGCGTGGAGCCGCAACCGGGCGAACGGAAGGACAAGAGCGAACCGCCGATGCCTTGAGGCGATCAGCGGCGCTGGGCGAGCCAGATGGTATGCCGTGCGCCGCCCCCGGTGCGCCGTGCCCGGACAATCTCCTCGCTGACGGCAAAGCCCGCCTTGCGCAGCCGCGCGGTAAATCGCGGGTCGGGGCCGCTCGACCAGACCGACAGCCCGCCGCCGGGCCTCAGCGCGTTCCAGGCCTGGTTCAGACCCGCCGCGGTATAGAGCGCATCATTGCCCTCGCGCGACAGGCCGTCCGGGCCATTGTCGACATCCAGCAGGATCGCGTCATAGCGCGCGGCCGATTCGCGGATGATCGCACCGACATCGCCCAGGTGAATGGTCACCCGCGAATCCTCGAGCGTCCCTTCATGCAGCGCGGACATCGGCCCGCGCGCCCAATCGACGATCTCGGGGACCAGCTCTGCCACTTTGATCGCAGCGCCGGCGCCGAACACCTCCAGCGCGGTGCGCAGGGTAAAGCCCATGCCCAGCCCGCCAATCAGAATGCGGGGCTTGGCGACGCCAGCGATCATGGCCTGGGCCAGCCGGCTCATCGCCTCTTCCGATCCGCTCAGCCGGCTGTTCATCAGCTCGTTGGCACCCAGCATGATCGAAAATTCGCTGCCCCTGCGGATCAGGCGCAGCGGTTCTACCCCGCCCGGCACCTGGGCGGTGGCAATCAGTTCACGCGGAATCATGCGGTGTGAAAAATCGTCAGCTGGAGCGAATCAGCCGCCGTTGCACATCGGGCCGCCGGCACAGGCCTGGCCGGATTCGACGACATCGCGCGCATTGCGATTGCCCTTTTCGCTGATGATGCGCCATTCGGCCACGGTCTTGCAGACCTTGGTCTTCTTCACCAGCGATCCGATGACCGCGATCTTGCGGCAACGGATCTTGTCGTCACCCGGCTGAGCCTCATCGCTGGCAGCGGCCTGCTTGGCCGCCACGCTGGTGGTGGTCAGCGGCATCCAGATGCACGACGCAGTGGCGGCCATGATCATCGCAGTCTTTTTCATGCTGTCTTATCCGTCGGTTGGCGCCGTCACCCGCAGGCCAAGCGCAATTGATCATTATCGCCACAGGATCAGGCGACTTGCAAAGGCATACGGTATCATCATCAACCATTGAAACAAGATGCAAACTTTCGCAGGTGCAGCGAAGTTAATCGAGATTCGTATTGAAACCGGTTGCATCGGCTGCCGCGTAATAGCCGACGATGACTTTCTGCTCTTCGGGCGTCAGATGCGGGTTCCAGGCGTCGAAGATCAGCACCGCGCGCATCTCGTCGCTGTCATTCCACGCCTCGTGCTCGATCGTGTCGTCAAACGCAAAGGCCTTGCCGACCTTCCATTCGCGGGTTTCGCCGCCGACGCGAAAGCCGCAGCCATCGGGGACGACCAGCGGCAGGTGGATGATCGCGCGGGTATTGGTGACGCCGGTGTGCGGCGGAATTCGGGTGCGCGGCTTCAGGATCGAGAAAAAGGCGCTCGGGGCACGGCCGGGAATGTTGCTTTGCGGAATGCTGGCCAGCGCCTCGGCCGTGGCGGGGCAGCGCCTCAGCACGGCCTCGTTGGGCCGGCCATATTCCCACAGGAAACACGCACCCCAGGCGAGCGAATGGTCAAGCGGCGACCATTTGTTCTGCGGCGCGCCCTTTTCCATCCGCACATAGGGGCGCAGGGCATCGCCCGGATCGGCAAGCAGCGCCAGCATCTCCTCCCGGATCAGGTCGGTCTTGGCCTCGACCTCGGCAAACCAGGGGAAATGCGCGTCGTCGAAAAACTCGTCGGCGGGAAGGAATGGATAGCGAAGGCCGTTGCACTCGTTGACATAGATTTTGCGCTTGCCCATCGCGGCGTCGACAAAGGCGCGGGCGCGCCGCGCGGGCGTTGCGGGCATCTGCGTCTGGAAATCGCCCAGCGCCTCAGCGACCTGATATTCGATGCGGCTGGCACAGGCGGCGCAGAATTCGCGCCCGGCGGCCAGCACCGCTGCCAGCGCATCGGGCATCGGGTCCAGATGCACCGCCAGTTGCAGCACGGCCTGCCAGGCGGCAAAGGCCTGCGCGTCCTCGTTCAGGCGCTGGTGCGCTTCGGCCTTGCGCAGCCAGGCCATGAAGTCGCGCCGGTCGACATCGAGCGCGGCATCGAGCGCCGCCAGTTCGCCCCTGTCATCGCCCAGCGCCCGCCGTGCCGTTGCCAGGTTGCGCCACAGCGCAGTAGCATCGGGATCGGCCTTGGCGGCTGCTTCGAATGCGTTGGCGGCATCGGCAAAGCGCTGTTCGCGCAAGGCTGCCATGCCGGCACTGTTCAGCGCCGCCGGATCATTTTGTGCAAGTATTGCCATGTGTTGCTAGTCCCCCGACCACGTCCTGCTTGCCACGCTGCCGGGGGATTGGCAAGGATCGCGGCGATGACCGATACCGGCCCCGATTTCACTGGCGACCTGGCCGCCCTGGTGCGCGATCCGTTGTGGCATGCGCACCGTTATGATGCCGCGCAGGATGCGTTCCATTTCCGCCATGTGCCGCGCCAGCAGCATCGCAAGGCGACTTTCCTGACCGATGAATATCTGGGCGATGCAGCGCGCATCGTTGCCGTGAAGCGCCCCGAGGCGCTGGCT
The DNA here is from genome assembly GCA_026625625.1 of Blastomonas sp. SL216. Lineage (NCBI taxonomy): Bacteria > Pseudomonadati > Pseudomonadota > Alphaproteobacteria > Sphingomonadales > Blastomonadaceae > Blastomonas > Blastomonas sp. SL216. The sequence goes on along the minus strand of CP113055.1, from coordinate 2,327,262 downwards.
GCAGGCGCAGGGCGCGCGCCGATCCATTTCGTGTTCCACTCGGCCTTTTGCGCCTCGACCATGCTGGTGCGCGCGCTCGACGTGCCGGGGCTGGCGATGGGCCTGTCGGAACCGGTGCTGTGCAACGACATGATGGGCTGGCGCTGGCGCGGCGCAGAGCGGCGTCAGGTGGCGGCGGTGCTCGATGCCTCGCTGGCGCTGCTGCAGCGCCCGTTCGGGCTGGGCGAGGCGGTGGTGGTCAAACCCTCCAATGTGTTCAATCCGCTGATCCAGGCGGTCATGGCCCTGCGCCCCGAAAGCCGCGCGCTGCTGCTCTATGCGCCGCTGCCGGTGTTCCTGGCTTCGGTCGCGCGCAAGGGGCTGTGGTGCAGGCTCTGGGCACGCGAACTGCTGGAAGGGCAGCTGCGCGAAGGCATGGTCGATATGGGCTTTGGCCCGGCCGACTTCTTCCGCCAGAGCGATCTTCAGGTGGCAGCGATCGGCTGGCTGGCGCAGCACCGTCTGTTCGGCCAGATTGCTCAGGCGCTCGGGCCGCAGCGCATCGCGACGCTGGACAGCGAGACGCTCACCGGCAACCAGCAGGGCAGCCTTTCGTCTGTCGCGCGGCATTTCGGCTTGGGGCTGACCCCGGCGCTGGAAGGCGCGATGCTGGCCGGCCCGGCGCTCACCAGCCATTCCAAGTTCGGCCAGGCGTTCAGTGCCGAAGACCGGGCCGCAGAGCAGTATTTCGCGCGCAAGGCCTATGGCGACGAGATCGACAAGGTGCATGTCTGGGCGATGGAGGTCGCCCGGGTCAACGGCATTGCGATCGACCTTCCGCACCGCCTCCAAGTGTAAAATCCCCGCGGCCCGGCCTCCTTCATCCATCGCATCGCGGAACCGTTTCGTCGCTGTGCCGTAATCGGCCCAGGATGACCGGGATGCGGCATCGGACAAAACAGGAGGAAGACATGGGTTTGATTCTGGCGCTGATCATGGGCGGCATCATGGGCTGGCTGGCCAGCAAGGTGATGAACCGTGATGCGCAGATGGGCGTTTTCTGGAACGTCGTGGTGGGCTGTATCGGATCGGTGCTGGGCCGCTTCCTGTTCGGCGGACTGATCGGCGGTGGCAGCCTGCGTGCGGACGCGTTCGATCCGCTGACGCTGCTGACCTCGTTCCTGGGTGCCGTCGTGCTGCTGGCGATCGTCAATCTGGTCCAGCGCGGTCGCGCGCGCTGATCGGGCCGCCCGTCCGCAACCGGACGGGGCGCAACCATATATCAAGGGGCGCCGGGCACACCGCCTGGCGCCCTTTTTGCGCGCCACACGTGCCTGCAACATTTGCCACGCGGGCTGACACCTTCTAAGGGGCGCGCGTGCGGCGCAGCATTATGACTTGCGCGTGGTGACTTAATTGGATAACACAGTGCCATCACGTTTCCCGGGCGTAGACGCGTTTTCGGGGGGCATGTTCCTCGCAGATGGCGGGCCCGGCACAGCTGTCGGCGGCTCGTATCTGCCTCGGGAACGATGAGGTTTGGACGGATCTGGCAATGAATTACGAAAGCAGCTTTGGCGGCGACACGATCACCGCACGCAGCGAAGACCTTTACGGATCGGACGTTGATGGTGCCACCAGGAAGCGGCGGCGCAACATCATCATCGGCGTCGTCATTGCCCTCGCGCTGCTCGTGGCGGCCGGCGTCTATTTCTTTGGCGGTGACAAGGATGCAGCCGCTGGTGAAGGTGCCAAGGCCGGCGCAGGCAGCAACGAATCGCAGGCCCCGGCGGTCACCGTGATCGTCCCCGGATCGGGTTCGGTCGAACGCGTGATCAACGCGACCGGAACGCTGGCGGCGCGCCGCGAAATGCCGATCGGCATCGCGGGCGAAGGCGGCCAGGTGATCCGCGTGACGGTGCAGCCGGGCGATTGGGTGAAGACCGGCCAGGTGCTCGCCATCATCGATCAGGACGTCCAGACCCAGCAGGCGCGCTCGCTCGCAGCCCAGATTCAGGTCAGCCAGGCGGATGCCGTGCTGGCGCAGAACGAACTCGATCGCGCCCTGCAGCTGGTCGATCGCGGCTTCATTTCCAAGGCCGATGTCGATCGTCGCCGCGCGACGCGGGATTCGGCAGTTGCGCGGGTCGAAGTGGCCAGGGCGCAGCTGCGCGAGGCGCAGGCCCGCAATGGCCGCCTGAGCATCCGTGCGCCCGAATCGGGCCTGGTGCTGGAACGCAATGTCGAGCCGGGCCAGGTCGTCGGTGCCGGCAGCGGCGTGCTGTTCCGCATGGCCGCACGCGGCGAGATGGAGCTGCGCGCGCAGATGGGTGAGGCCGATCTGGCCGTGCTGGGCGTCGGCGTTCGCGCCGAGGTGCGTCCGGTGGGCACGACCAAGGTCTTTACCGGCCAGGTGTGGCAGGTTGCGCCGATCATCAACGAAACCTCGCGTCAGGGTGTCGCGCGCATCGCGCTGGCCTATGACAAGGCGCTGCGTCCGGGCGGTTTCGCCAGCGCGGCGGTGATCAGCGGTTCGAGCCAGTCGCCCGTGCTGCCCGAATCTGCGGTGCTGAGCGACGACAAGGGCAGCTATGTCTATATCGTCGGCAAGGACAACAAGGTCGAACGGCGGGATGTCACCACCGGCACGGTGACGCCGCGCGGCATCGCGATTGCCAGCGGCATCACCGGCAAGGAACGCGTCGTGCTCTATGCCGGCGGCTTCCTCAACCCGGGCGAGACGGTGCGCCCGCAGATGCAGGGCAGCAAGCGGAGCTGATCGTCGCGCCGCACGCGCGGGGTCTGCCCGGCCTGCCGATTGTCGAACGCCCACGTGCATTGGTCGAGCGGCAGGCCGATAGCGGGGCGCAAAAGGGCCGCGCGGCTTGCATGGGGCGCGCATCTGGCCGTATTGAAATAACGTAGCTGCACCGGGCAAGGGCTCGGCGGGACGAGGACAAAGCGATGAACTTCAGGAACATATCGGCCTGGTCGATCCGCAATCCGATCATCCCGCTCGTCTTCTTCACCGGGCTGCTGTTTGCCGGTATTCTCAGCTTCATGCGCATGGACGTGGTGAACAACCCGGACATCGACTTCCCGGCGGTTCAGGTGGTGATCGCGCAGCCGGGTGCTGCGCCGACCGAAATCGAAAATCAGATCACGCAGCGCATCGAATCCGCCGTGCGTTCGATCAACGGCGTCAAGAACATCAGCTCGACCGCCAGCGAAGGCTCGTCGAGCACGTTCGTCGAGTTCGAGATCGGCACCGACGTCATCGAGGCGGTGAACGAGGTCAAGAACTCGGTCGACCAGATTCGCGGCAGTCTGCCCGAGGGCATTCTGGAGCCGTCGGTGACCAAGGTCGACGCGACGGGCGAACCGATCGCCTATTATGCGGTCGAAGCCGACGACATGACCATCGAGCAGCTGAGCTGGTTCGTCGACGATACCGTGACCAAGCGGCTGCTGGCGATCGATGGCATGGCCGAGGTCGACCGGTTCGGCGGGGTGAACCGCGAAATCCGCGTCGTTCTCGACCCGCAAAAGATGCAGTCGCTGGGCGTCACGGCGGCGCAGGTCAACAATGCGCTGCGCCAGATCAATATCGATGCCGCCGGTGGCCGTGCCGATGTCGGCGGCACCAAGCAGTCGCTGCGCGTGCTGGGCAATGCCGATACCGCGTTCGCCCTTTCGCAGACGCAGGTACCGCTGGGCGGAGGGCGCACGATCAAGCTGACCGACATCGCCACGGTGACCGACGGCTATGGCGAGCCGACCTCGATCAGCAAGGTGCGCAACAAGGAAGTCGTGAACTTCGCCATGACCCGCTCGAAGGGCGCGTCGGACGTGACCGTCTATTACGAAGCGCTCAAGGCGATGGACGAGCTGAAAGAGGCGAATCCGGGCATCGAGTTCATTCCGCTGGGGACCAGCGTCGAATATACCGAAGGCCAGTATGAAAGCTCGATCTCGGCGATGATCGAAGGCGCGGTTCTGGCCGTGGTCGTGGTGTTCTTCTTCCTGCGCGACTGGCGCGCGACGATCATCTCGGCCATTGCCATCCCGCTCTCGGCGATCCCGACCTTCTGGTTCATGGACCTGCTCGGCTTCAACCTCAATTTCCTCTCGCTGCTCGCGCTCGGCCTGGTCGCCGGGGTGCTGGTCGATGACGCGATCGTGGAGATCGAGAATATCGTGCGCCATATGCGCATGGGCAAATCGGCCTATCAGGCCTCGATCGACGCCGCCGACGAAATCGGCCTGGCCGTGGTGGCGACCTCGTTCTGCATCGTCGCGGTGTTCCTGCCCGTGGGCCTGATGCCCGGCATTTCCGGCCAGTTCTTCAAGAATTTCGGCATCACCATCGTGGTCTCCGTGCTGATGAGCCTTGCCGTCGCGCGCATGATCACGCCGATGATCGCGGCCTATTTCCTGGAAGCCAAGGGCCATGCCGCGCACGGCGAAGGCCGGATGATGGACTGGTACATGAAGGTGCTGGGCTTCTCGCTCGACCAGAGCCGCGCCAAGGCCTACCGTGGTGCCAATCCCAGCCGTCGCCGCAAGTTCGTCGCGCTGTTCCTCGATCACCGCATCTGGATGATGGGCGTCGGCCTGCTGGCCTTCGCGCTGACCGTGGTGCTGTTCATGATCACCCCGGCGCAGTTCCAGCCGACGATCAACGAGGACAACAGCCGCATCCAGATCGAGATGGTGCCCGGCACGACGCTGGAGCAGACCGAGGTGGTCGCCGACAGGGTCGCTGCGATCATGTACCAGCAGCCCGAGGTGGAACGTGCGCTGATCCGCATCCGCGAGGGCAGCGGCACGATCTTCGTGACGCTGAAAAAGGACCGCAAGAAGAAGTCGTTCGAGTTCGAGCGTGACCTTGCGCCGACGCTGCAGGCGATCCCCGATGCGCGGGTGAGCTTTGCCTCGCAATCGGGCGGTGGCGGCACCAATCGCGACATTTCGATCATGCTCACCGGGTCCGACCCCGAAAAGCTCGATGCTGCCGCAGGTACGCTGGTCGAGCAGATGAAGGGCCTGAAGGAAATCACCGGGCCGCGCGTCAATGCCGATATGCGCAGGCCAGAGATCATCGTGAAGCCGCGCGCCGATCTGGCCGCCCAGCTGGGCATCACCACATCCGCGCTGAGCCAGGCCATCCGCATCGCGACCCTGGGCGAGATTGAGCAGAACGCGGCGAAATTCTCGCTGTCCGATCGCCAGATCCAGATCCGCGTCGTTCTGCCCAAGGAATCGCGCTACGACTTCAAGACCATCCAGAACCTGCCGGTGCAGACCGCAGCGGGCGGGTCGGTTCCGCTCAGCCGCGTTGCCGAAATCTCGTTCGGCTCGGGTCCCACCACGATCCAGCGCTACAATCAGGAACGCCGCGTGTTTGTCGGCGCCGACCTGGCACAGGGCGTGGTGACCGGCGAAGCGATGACGGCGATCAACAACCTGCCGATCATGAAGAACCTGCCGCAGGGCGTGGGCAACAAGCCCTTTGGCGAGCAGGAATGGCAGGCTGAACTCGCGCTCAACTTCGTGATCGCGCTGGTTTCGGGCGTGCTGCTGGTGTTTGCGGTGCTGGTGCTGCTCTACAAGCGGCTGATGTCGCCGCTGGTCAACATGGGCTCGCTGGCCCTGGCCCCGCTGGGCGGCATCTTCCTCGTCTGGGTCGTCGGCCAGCCGGTCTCGATGCCTGTGCTGATCGGGGTGCTGATGCTGCTTGGCATCGTGTCCAAGAACTCGATCCTGCTGATCGACTTTGCGATCGAGGAAATGCACCAGGGCGTGCCCAAGCACGAGGCGATCATGGATGCGGGCCACAAGCGTGCGCAGCCGATCATCATGACCACGGTCGCGATGGTGTTCGGCATGATCCCCACCGCCATATCGCTTTCGGGCGACGGCGCGTGGCGTGCGCCGATGGGTACGGTGGTGATTGGCGGTCTGATCGTCTCGACCTTGCTGACCCTGGTCATCGTGCCGGCGGGCTTCAGCCTGGCCGATGGCGTCGAAAAGCGGGTCGGTCCGTGGCTGCGCAATCGCCTGCTGACCTACAAGCCGGGCGATGATCGCCATGATGTGCCAGAGGTCCAGCCGGCCGAGTGAGTGGTCCGGAAATAGAGATGCAGACCGCTCCCGCACCTCGACAGGCCGATCCGGCCTGGCGCATGCGGGCCATTGCCACCGGCATGCTCGTCGTCATGGCGGGCATATTCCTGGCAACGCATTGGGCCGAGGGGCATGTCGATCCGCGCTGGGGCTATGTGCGCGCCTTTGCCGAGGCGGCGATGGTGGGCGGGCTGGCAGACTGGTTCGCAGTCACCGCGCTGTTCCGCCATCCTTTGGGCCTGCCGATCCCGCATACCGCGATCATCCCGCGCAACAAGGATCGCATCGGCGACACGATGGCGCAGTTTCTGCGCAGCAACTTCCTGACACCTTTGGTGGTCGCGCGGCGGATGCGGAACATGAACGTCGCTGCGGCGGCCGGGCGATTCCTGGTCCAGCCCACCGGCGGCGAGGGGCGGCTACGGCTCGGCGCATCGAACATGGTCGCCGATGTGCTCGAATCGCTCGATCAGGATCGGCTGGGCGGCAATGCCAAGGAGGCGCTGCGCCAGCAGCTCGAAAAGCTCGATGTCGCGCCGTTGCTGGGGCAGATATTGAGCGCGGCGATCGCCGACAACCGGCACCTGCCGTTGATGGACGGTATCGTCAAATGGACCCAGCGCACGCTGTTCGCGAATGAGGAACTGCTCAAGGACATGGTCCGCGCGCGCGCCAATTCGATCATGCGCTGGACCGGCCTGGACGAGCGGCTCGCCACCGGCATCATCGATGGCCTGCACAACCTGCTGTTCGACATGGCCGAGGACGTCAACCACCCGCTGCGCCACAAGGTCGAGGAAGGGCTGGAGACGCTGGCCTATCGGCTGCTCCACGATCCCGAGATGCAGGACAAGGTGCGCGGCATCAAGGCCGAGATGCTGGCCAATCCGGCGATGGCGCGCTGGCTGGACGGCCTTTGGGAGCGCAGCCGCGCCGCGCTGCTGCGGGCCGCGCGCGACCCCGACAATGCGCTGTCCGGCCAGTTCGGCGATGGCCTGCGCCAGATCGGCGAATCGCTCCAGAACGACCCGCGCATGCAGATGCAGATCAACCGCTTTGCCCGCCGCACGCTGGTCGGCATCTCCAACCGCTATGGCGACCAGATCGTGCGGCTGGTGTCGGAAACGGTGCGCCGCTGGGACGCGCGTACCATCACCGATCGGGTCGAAAATGCGGTCGGCAAGGACCTCCAGTTCATCCGCATCAACGGCACCCTGGTCGGCGGCCTGGTCGGCCTGACGATCCACACCGCGACGGTGTGGCTGGGGTGAAAGGAAGATAAACCCTCGCCCAGCTTGCTGGGGGAAGATTTATTATCCGGCCAAAGCTGCACCCATCGCCCGCACTGCCGCCACCTTGGCGTGCAGCGGGCCCCAGTCGTCGCGCTCGGCGATTGCGGACCAGATCGTTTCCACCTCGTCGATGAGCATCGATTGCGGTGCCTCGCCCTGCCAATAGGGATGCGATCGATCGCGCGCGCTGGCATAGCCCGCCTTCACCTCGCCGAACGCCGCCCAGTGCGCCTCGCCCTCGCCGCCGTTAAGCGCTGCGGGGCATTCCGGCATGGCATCGCCCATCCACGCGAAGAAGAAATCGTCGATCCCCACGCCGCCCTTCAGCATCAGCGCCTCGGCTGCACCGATCAGCACCCGGTCCTGCTCCAGACCCTTTGGCAGCACGCCCAGCCGCCAGCAGAAGCGCCGCGCCATCGCCTGCTGATAAAGCGGCCCGAACCGTTCCAGCGCGGCAATCAGCGGCGGGGCCTCGCTGATCAGCCGCAGCGCGACGGCAAGCTGGCCCAGATTCCAGTGAATCGCTTCGGGCTGACGGCCAAAGGCATAGAGCCCGCCATGGTCGAAATAGGCGGCGGTAAAGCCCGGATCCCATTTCGGTGCGAACCGCCATGGGCCGTAATCGAAGCTTTCGCCGGTGATGTTCATGTTGTCGGTGTTGAGGACCCCGTGGACAAAGCCTGCGACCATATAGCTCGCCGCCAGATCGGCCATGCGCTCGACGGCCAGGTCGAGCAGCAGCGCGGCCTCATTCTCGCCCGTCCGTCCGTCGTACAGGGTGTCGAGCGCATAGCGCACGACACGGGCCATCTTGGCCGTGTCATCCTCATAGGCGATGCGCTGGAACGTGCCGAAGCGGATATGGCTGTGGCTCAGCCGCACCAGCACCGCCGAGCGGGTGGGGGACGGCTCGTCACCGCGCCACAGGCTCTCGCCCGTTTCGATCACCGAGAAGGTCTTGCTGCTATGCACGCCCAGCGCCTCGAGCATCTCGGTTGCCAGGATCTCGCGCACCGCGCCTTTCAGCGTCAGCCGCCCGTCGCCATCGCGGCTGAACGGTGTCTGGCCCGATCCCTTGGTGCCGAGGTCAAGCAGGCGTCCGGCATCGTCGCGCAATTGTGCGAACAGAAAGCCGCGCCCGTCGCCGATCTGCGGGTTGTACACCCGGAACTGATGGCCGTGATAGGCCAGTGCCAGTGGCTGGGGCAAGTTGTCGGGCATCGGATTGAACCGCCCGAAATGATGGCACCATCTTTTGTCGTCGAGCCCGTCCAGTCCCACAGTCGCGGCGTGCCGGTCGTTGCGGAAGCGCAGCACCGCCTGAGGGAAATTGGCTGCCTTGACCGGATGCGCGATCGCATCGGCGATGGTCAGGATGGCGGGGTCGGCCCGGTAGGCTTCAGGATAGGGCGATGTGGCTTGCGGTTCGGCTGTCATCGGGCGATAGTGGGGGGTGAAGGGAGCCTGCGCAACCATGGCTAGTGACGATCAGGGCTATAGCGACGGGTTCTGGTGGTCAAATGACGGATTGCGGCTGCATTTTCGCGATTATGCCGCGCGCCCGGAAAATGCGCATCGCCCGCCGATCATCTGCATCCCCGGCCTGACCCGCAATGCGCGCGATTTCGAGCAGGTGGCAGCCCGGCTGGCAGGCGAATGGCGCGTGATCTGCGTCGATCTGCGCGGGCGCGGCGACAGCGCCTATGCCAAGGACCCGATGAGCTATGTACCGCTGACCTATGTCCAGGACATGGAAGCGCTGCTGCGCGAGCAGAGGATCGAACGGTTCGTCGCCTTCGGTACCTCGCTGGGCGGGCTGATCACCATGCTGCTCGCCTCGACGCGGCCGGGCCGGGTGGTCGGTGCGCTGCTCAACGATGTCGGGCCGCAGCTGGAGCCGGAAGGGCTGGCACGCATCCGCGATTATGTCGGGCAGGGACGGTCCTTCCCCACCTGGATGCATGCGGCGCGGGCGCTGTCCGAAGCGCAGGGGGCGGTCTTTCCCGGCCATGGCGTCAGCGAATGGCTCGACCTTGCCAAGAAGACGATGAAGGTCGGCCCTGGCGGACGCATCGTCTATGATTATGACATGAAGATCGCCGAGCCCTTTGCCGTGCCCGGCGGCGAGGCTGGGGTCGATCTGTGGCCCGCCCTGGGCGGTCTGGCGCCGGCGCAGGTGCTGATCGTGCGTGGCGCGCTGTCCGATGTCTTTGCCCATGGCACTGCCGAGCGGATGCTGGCGGTGCTGCCGCATGGCCGCCTGCTCACCATTGCGAACAAGGGCCATGCACCCTCGCTGGAGGAGCCTGAAGTCGCCGAGGCGATCGACCAGATGCTGGCCCGGGTCGACACTGCGGCGCTTGCGACGCCAGCCTGAGCGGTTATAGCCTCGCAGCCCATGACCAGCACCACGCGGCCCGCGCGCATCCTGCATCTGCACAGCACCTTCGACCTTGGCGGCAAGGAGGCGCGCGCGGTGCGCCTGATGAACCATTTCGGCGGCGCGGCGCATCACACGATCCTCACCGCCGTGCCCGATGCGCTGGGCGCGCGCGCGGCGATCAACCCCGGCATCCGCGCCGATTTCCCGAACAACGCGCCCTCGCTTGCGGGCAAGCCCAATCTGGCGCGCTACCGCAAGTTCGCCGACTATTTCGCCAATTTCGACCTGATCCTCAGCTATAACTGGGGTGCGATGGATGGCGTGATGGCGCGCACCATCTTCCATTCGATCACGCCGCTGCCGCCGGTGATCCATCACGAAGACGGCTTCAACGAGGACGAGGCGGTGCGCCTCAAGCGCAAGCGCAACTGGTTCCGCATGGTCGCGCTGGCGCGGACAGACTCACTGGTCGTGCCCTCGCACACGCTGGAGCAGATCGCGCTCAAGGTGTGGAAGCAGCCCGACAGCCGGGTGCGCCGCATCCCCAATGGCATCGATGTGGCGGCCTATGCCAAGCGGCCGCAGAAGGGCGCGATTCCGGGCTTTCAGCGCCGCGATGGCGAGATCGTCATCGGCACGCTGGCGGGCCTGCGCGCGGTCAAGAACTTGCCGCGGCTGGTGCGCGCCGTGGCGGCGCTCCACCGCCCGGTTCGGCTGGTGATTGTCGGCGAAGGGCCCGAACGCGCGGCGATCGCGGCGGAGGCGGCACGGCTGGGCCTGGGTGACCGGCTGCTGATGCCGGGTTTCCTGAAGAACCCCGCTCGCTATGTCGGGCTGTTCGATATCTTCGCCTTGTCGTCGGACAGCGAGCAGCAGCCGATCTCGGTGATGGAAGCGATGGCAGCAGGATTGCCGGTCGCAGCGCCCATGGTCGGCGACGTTGCGCATATGGTCGCGCCCGACAATGCCATCCTGCTGGGCGAGCCGGGCAGCGAGGCGGGGCTGATCGATTGTCTCAGGCGCCTGGCCGACGATCCGGCGTTGCGCACCGCGCTGGGCCAGGCCAACAGGGCGAGGGCAGAGGCAGAGTTTGACGAGCAGCACATGCTGCAGCGCTATGCTGCGCTTTATGGGCGGGCGATGGGCAGGCCCGAATTCGGGCGTTGAAAGCGCGCGTCAGCCGCGCATGATCGCTTCGGCAGCGTCGCTCGCCAGCCGGTCGGCGCGTTCATTCTCCGGATGGCCCGAATGGCCCCTGACCCAGTGCCATTCGACCGTGTGCCGCGCCACCGCACCGATGAGCTCGTGCCACAGATCGGCATTGCGCACCGGCTTTTTCGAGGCGGTTTGCCAGCCGTTGCGCTTCCAGCCATCGACCCATTTGGTGATGCCGTCCTTCACATAGCTGCTGTCGGTATAAAGCATCACATGGCAGGGCTCGATCAGCGTTTCGAGCGCGCGGATCGCTGCCATCATCTCCATGCGATTGTTGGTCGTGTCGCGCTCTGCGCCCGACAGTTCCTTCTCGTGCTTGCCATAGCGGATGATCGCGCCCCAGCCACCCGGGCCGGGATTGCCCTTGCACGCGCCATCGGTGTAAATTTCAACCGTCTTCATGTCCGCTCTATCCAAGCCCAATCCGATTGCCGGGTTCAGCCGAAGATTCCGGCCTGCGCAGGGTCTGCGTAGAACATAAGCCGGCGGGCAAAGGCCATCGGGTCCTTGCGCGTCACCAAAGCATCTGGCGGAGTATTTATCCAGTCATAAGCGCGGCTTAAAGTGAAGCGCAATGCCGCTCCGCGTGCCAATATGGGAAGCGCGCGTTGTTCTTCGGCAGTTAGCTCCAGATTGGCGTGATATCCCTGCAATAACGCATCCGATACTTGGGAATCGAAGCTGCGACCGTCGGGCGAGAAACACCACGCACTGTGCGTCACTGCCAGGTCATAGGCGCGCGCATCGCGGCAGGAGAAATAGAAGTCGATCAGCCCGCTGACGGTATCGCCCAGCATCAGCACATTGTCGGGGAAGAGGTCAGCATGGATGACCGATTGGGGCAGATCCTGCGGCCAGTGTGCAGACAGGAAATCGAGCTCGCCTTCAACCAGCGCCTCCAGGGCAGGGTCGATCTGCTGCCATTGGCCTGTGCATTTGGCGGCCAGATCGTGCCAGCTTGCAAGCCCCATGCTGTTGGGCCGCGCGCCATCGAAATCCGCGACCGCATGGTGCATCCTGGCCAGCGCTTCGCCAGCGGCATGCGCCTGCGCCGGACTGGGGTTGCTCAGCGAGATGCCTTCGAGAAACTCGATCAGGCAGGCAGGCCGCCCGGCCAGTTCGCGGATCTGCACGCCCTGGCGATCGGCAATCGCGCGCGGAACGCGGCAGCCGCGCATCGCCAGATGGTCGAGCAGCGCCATGAAAAACGGCAGATCTTCAGGCGCGACCCGCTTTTCGTACAGGGTCAGGATGAAGCGATGGCCATCGGCCCCGCCACGCGTTTCGACCAGAAAGTTGCTGTTCTCGACACCTTCGGCAATCCCCTTGAAGCTGATCAGCTCGCCGGTGTCATAATCGTCCAGAAACCGCGCCATCATCTCGGCGCTGACATGCGTATAGACAGCCATCAGGCAGCATCGGCCTCTGCGGCGAGCGCGCGGGGCAGCTTGAAGGTGATGCGCTCATCAACCGTCTTGACGCGCTCTTCGGTCACGTCGAAATGCCGTCCGAGCATGTCGACCACTTCGCGCACCAGGATTTCCGGCGCGCTGGCACCGGCGGTCAGGCCCAGGGTCTTCACGCCCTCGAACCAGCGCAGTTCGATCTCGACCGCACGCTGGATCAGCTTGGCGCGGGTACCTTCGCGTTCGGCGACTTCGACCAGGCGCAGCGAATTGGAGCTGTTGGGCGCCCCGATCACCAGAACGAGGTCGCAATCCTCCGCCATCACTTTGACCGCGGCCTGGCGGTTGCTGGTGGCATAGCAGATATCCTCTGCCTTTGGTCCGACGATCGCGGGGAAGCGCGCGCGCAGCGCCGCGATGATCTCTGCGGTGTCGTCGACCGACAGGGTGGTCTGGGTCAGGAACGAGAGCTTGTTCTCGTCTGCGAACTGCAGGTTCGCGACATCCTCGACCGTCTCGACCAGCGTCATATGGCCGGGCTCGACCTGGCCGAAGGTGCCGACCACTTCGGGATGGCCCTTGTGGCCGACAAAGATGATATGCCGGCCCGCCTCCACCTGGCGCTCGGCCTGGCGGTGGACCTTGGAGACCAGCGGGCAGGTGGCATCGAGATAGTTGAGCCCGCGTTCGGCGGCCTTGTGTGGCACTGCCTTGGGCACGCCATGCGCGGAAAAGACGACCGGCACGCCATCGGGAACCTCGTCCAGCTCTTCCACGAAGACGGCGCCCTTGGCCTTCAGGCTGTCGACGACGAACTTGTTGTGGACGATCTCGTGCCGGACATAGACCGGCGCGCCATATTTGTGCAGCGACAGCTCCACAATCTCGATGGCGCGGTCCACCCCGGCGCAGAAGCCGCGCGGCGAGGCAATCTTGACGAGAAGCGGAGGCTGTGCGGTTTCGCTCATGTTCAGATAGGCTTTCGTAGTTCGATCACTGTCTTAGGCGATGCGGGCCTTGCTGGGAAGCCCGTCCCGGCGAACCTGCCCGTATCGCGGCGCAACCGACCTCAATCGGTCCCGGAATCTGGTCGTTGCGCTGAAGGGCGTCGGCAGATAAGGAGCGATGCACTGTGGCCTCGAAGGATTTTTGTTTGCATATGCCCATTCTGCCCATGAAACCGACCATCGCCATTATGGGTGCGGGGCTTGCGTTGCTCGGCCTTTCGGGCTGCGCGGAAAAGAACCAGCTCGTCGTGGACTCGGGCGTTGGCGTCACGTCTACCCTGTCGGCCTGCCCCAACACGGCCATTCCGCAGCACACCGGCGATGTCACTGTGTTCAATCCGCCGAGCAGCCGCGATGCCGCCGCGATCGACGTGGTCGCGACGATCACCAATGTCCGCCCGGCCTGCGACGAGACCGGCGCTGAAATCTACGCGACCGCCACCTTTGACGTGCTGGGGCGGCGCAGCGACAATCGTGGGGCACGCACCGTGACCTTGCCCTATTTCTCCACCATCATGCGCGGCGGCAACACCGTCGTCGCCAAGCGGCTCGGCTCGGTGACGCTGAACTTCGCCGATGGATCGTATCGCGCGCAGGCCCAGGCGAGCGGCGCAGGCTATATCAACAAGGCGGCGGCAACGCTGCCCGAGGACATTCGCGAGCGCATCACGCGCAAGCGCAAGTCGGGCGACCCCGACGCGGCGATCGATCCGCTGTCGATCCCCGAAGTGCGCAGCGCGATGCAGCGAACCAGCTTCGAGCTACTGGTCGGCTTTCAGCTGACCCAGGATCAGCTGCAGTATAACGCGACCCGATGAAGCTGCCTTTTCCTCTCCCTTTACGGGAGAGGGACAGCTTCACGCAGTGAAGCAGGGAGAGGGCGGGGAGCACGACCGGTGCATGGCCTTGCCCCTCTCCACCTCCGCCTGGGCAGACAAGCTGCCAAGGCTTCGTATCCTCTCCCGTGAAGGGAGAGGAGTGATGCGAACAAGGCCAACATCATGACACTCTACACGCTTTTCACCCAGCATCTGCATGACGCGCTGAACGCGCTGGAGGCCGCAGGCACGCTGCCCGCCGGGCTTGACCGCGCCGCCATCACCGTCGAGCCGCCGCGCGATCCTTCGCATGGCGACCTTGCCACCAATGCCGCGATGGTGCTGGCCAAGCGCGCCGCGACCAATCCGCGCGCGCTGGCCGAATCGATTGCCGCCGAACTGCGCAAGATCGACGCGGTGACCGCAGTCGATATTGCCGGACCGGGTTTCCTCAACCTGCGGCTGGCGCCGTCGGTCTGGAGCGACGAGCTCAACGCCATCGCACGGCTGGGCACCGCTTACGGCCGGTCTGACCTGGGCAAGGGCAAGACCGTGAACATCGAATATGTTTCCGCCAATCCGACGGGCCCGATGCACATGGGCCATTGCCGCGGCGCGGTGGTGGGCGACGCGCTGGCGACGCTGCTCGAATATTCGGGCCACAAGGTCATCCGCGAATATTATATCAACGATGCCGGCGGCCAGGTCGATGTGCTCGCCCGCTCGGTGCACTGGCGCTATCGCGAGGCTCTGGGGCTGGAAAGCGGCGAGATGCCCGAAGGCCTGTATCCGGGCGACTATCTGGTTCCGCTGGCCAAGGAGCTGGCAGCCGAGCTCGGCGATGCTCAGGCCAATGCGCCCGAAAGCGACTGGCTCGTCCCCTTCCGCAAGCGCGCGGTCGCCGCGATGATGGACATGATTCGCGCCGACCTGGCGCTGCTCGGCATTCATCATGACGTGTTCGCGTCCGAGGCGGAGCTGCAGGCAGCGGGCAAGCCCGAGGCTGCCGAAGCGGTGCTGCGCGCCAAGGACTTGGTCTATGACGGCGTGCTCGAAGCGCCCAAGGGCAAGGTCGCCGAGGACTGGGAGCCGGTCGAGCTGCCGCTGTTCCGCTCGACCGCGTTCGGCGACGATCAGGATCGGCCGATCCGCAAGTCGAACGGCAGCTGGACCTATTTCGGCGCGGACCTGGCCTATCATTTCCAGAAGCTGCAGGACGCCGACGAACTGATCGACATCTGGGGCGCGGACCATGCCGGCACCGTCAAGCGGATCAAGGCGGCGGTCGCCGCGCTGACCGACAATGCCGCGCGTTTCGACGTCAAGCTGGTGCAGATGGTCAAGTTGATGCGCGGCGGCGAGCCGCTGAAAATGTCCAAGCGCGCGGGCAATTTCGTGACGCTGGCCGATGTCGTGCAAGAGGTCGGCAAGGATGTCGTGCGCTTCACCATGCTCACCCGCAAGGCCGATGCCCAGATGGAATTCGACTTCGAAAAGGTGGTCGAGGCGTCGAAGGACAATCCGGTCTTCTACGTGCAATATGCGCATGCGCGGATCCATTCGATCATGCGCAAGGCGGCGGGCGAGGGGCTTGAGCCATCGGCCGAGCATCTCGACCGGCTGGGTGTCGAGGAGCATGCGCTGATCGCGCTCGCGGCGCAGTTCCCGCGCATCGTCGAGGCTGCCGCGCTGAACCGCGAGCCGCACCGCATCGCCTTCTACCTCGGCGATCTGGCGGCGGCCTTCCATGCGTTCTTCAACCTTGGCAATGACCGGACCGACAAGCGTATCGTTCTGGCGCATGACCCGCAGACCAGCGGCGCAAGGCTTTTCATGGCGGCAAATATCGGGCAGGTAATCGCAAACGGCCTGGCGCTGATGGCGGTGGAGGCGGCGACGCAGATGTGACGTCGCTGCCCTGCCCGGCGGGGCGGCTGCGCGAATATGGGGCGGATGGATGAGCAATCGGCACGACGACGGGGTGGATGACGGGCTGCAGGACCAGTCGCTGGGGCTGGACACCGATGATGACCGGCTGCCCTGGCTGGAATCGGTGGATGATGCGCCATCGAACGACGGCAGCACGGGCAAGATCCTCGGCTTCATGCTGATGGGCCTGGTCGGCCTGTCGATCGTGCTGGCCGCGATCTACTGGCTGGGTGGGTCGGGCGCTGCGCCCGAAGGCGATGGCAGCCTGATCGCCGCGCCCAAGGGCGATTACAAGGTTCGCCCCAAGGACAGCCAGGAACAGAAGGTCGAAGGCACCGGCGATGCAAGCTTCGCGGTCAGCCAGGGCGAGCAGCCGACCGGCCAGCTTGCCGATGCGGCAGGCGCGCCGCCGCCGGCGGGCAGCGCGCTGGTGCAACTGGGCGCCTATACCGACGAGGCGAGCGCGATCGACGGCTGGGGCAAGCTGACCCAGCGGCACGAGGTGCTGTCGGGCCTCAACCGCCGCATCGTCCAGGCCACGGTCGATGGCGGCACCGTGTTCCGCCTGAGCGTGGTGCTCGATACCCCCGCCAGGGCGAACCAGGTTTGCGACCAGCTCAAGAAAGCTGGGCAAAACTGCCTCGTCGTGCGTTGATTTCGGGGTCGCTCTGGCCCTAAACCTTCGGGCATGAAGCCCGTAATCTTCGGCCTTGCCGGCCATGACCTGTCGCCCGATGAAGCCGCCTTTTTCAGGGATAGCGTACCTGCGGGCTATATCCTGTTCGGCCGCAACATCGACACGCGCGAACAGCTGCGGGCGCTGACCGATAGTTTGCGCGACCTGCACGGCGATGACCGGCTGCCGATCCTGATCGATCAGGAAGGCGGGCGGGTCAGCCGCATGAAGCCGCCGCACTGGCTCGCCTTTCCGCCCGGCGGCGCATTCGACCGGCTGTACGATGTCGCCCCGGCCAGCGCGATCGAGGCCGCGCGGATCAATGCCGAGGCGCTGGCGCTCGACCTGGCCGAGGTCGGCATCACGGTCGATTGTCTTCCGCTGCTCGATGTCGCCATTCCCGGCGGCACGCCTGCCATCGGCGATCGCGCGCTGGGGCAGGAGCCGCTGCGCGTCGCCGCGCTGGGCCGCGCGGTGCTCGACGGGCTGCGCCGGGGCGGGGTGCTGGGTACGATCAAGCATATGCCGGGCCATGGCCGCGCCATGGTCGACAGCCATATGGAACTGCCGCGCGTGACCGCGAACGAGGAAGAGCTCGAACAGGACATCGCCCCGTTCCGCGCGCTGAACCAGGCCGAAATCGGCATGACCGGCCACATCCTGTTCGAGGCGTGGGACAAGCAACGCTGCGCCACCCATTCGCCCTGGATCGTCGAGACCATCATTCGCCAGCGCATTGGTTTTGACGGACTGCTGCTCAGCGACGATCTCGACATGAAGGCGCTAGCCGGCGAGGTGCCCGATCGCGCGGCGCGCGCGGTCGAGGCGGGCTGTGACATCGCGCTCAACTGCTGGGCGCGGATGGACGAGATGGTCGGGATCGCAGGCGCGCTGCCCGATATATCGGACGTTTCGCGCGCGCGGCTCGACCGGGCGCGGGCAGCGATCAACCCGGTCACCGACTGGTCGCATCAGGCCGATCTGATCGCCCGGCGCGATGCGCTGCTGGCGCTGGCGTGAACGAAGCCGACCTCATCACCGGCGCGCCGCCATCGGCGCTCGACCCGTCCGGCGGTGACTATATCTTCTTTCGCGAACCCGTGCCCGCCGCCACCGCCGCTGCCGAAGCCCTGCTAATCGATGTCGATGGCTGGGAAGGCCCGCTCGACCTGCTGCTCGATCTGGCGCGGCGGCAGAAGGTCGACCTGCGCCAGATCTCGATCCTCGAACTGACCAACCAGTATCTCGGCTTTATCGAGAGCGCGACCAGCCTGAAGCTGGAGCTGGCCGCCGATTATCTGGTGATGGCCGCCTGGCTCGCCTATCTCAAATCGGCTTTGCTGCTGCCCGGCGATCCCGAGGTCGAGCCTTCACCCGAAGAGCTCGCATTGCGGCTGCAATTGCGGCTTCAGCGGCTTTCGGCGATGCGCGAGGCGGCGGCGCGGCTGCTGGGGCGCGACCGGCTGGGCCGCGATGTGTTCGCGCATGGCCAGGCCGAAGGGCTGCGGCTGCTCACCCGCACCCGGCACGATTGCTCGCTGTTCGATCTGCTGAGCGCCTATGGCCGGGTCAAGCTGCGCAGCCAGCCGGTGGTGCACATGGTCAAGTCGCGCAGGGTGATGACGCTGGAGGATGCGCTGGCGCGGCTGTCGTTCATGCTCGGCACGGCGCTCGACTGGACCGAGCTCAGCGCCTTTCTGCCCGAGACGGCCGATCCGCAGCTACGGCGCTCGGCGAGGGCCTCGACCTTTTTGGCGCTGCTCGAGCTCGCGCGGCAGGGGCGGGTCGAGCTGGCGCAGGAAGAAGCGTTCGCGCCGCTGCAGGTGCGCAAGGCGGGATGACCGGGCCCGATGCAACCGTCCGCGCGGTGGAGGCGGCGCTGTTCGCGGCGACTGAGCCGCAAACGCTGGAGCAGCTGCGCGCGCAGATCGGCGACGATGCGGATATTGCAGGCGCGCTCGACCTGCTGGTGACCGATTATGCCGGGCGCGGGGTCGAGCTGGTCGAACGCGGTGGGCGCTGGCACTTCCAGACCGCGCCGGACCTCGCCTGGCTGCTGCGGCGCGAGACCGAACAGACGCGCAAGCTATCGCGCGCCGCGACCGAGACGCTGGCGATCATCGCCTATCACGAACCCGTCAGCCGGGCCGAGATCGAGGCGATTCGCGGGGTGCAGGTCAGCAAGGGCACGCTCGACGTGCTGATGGAAGAGGGCTGGGTTGCGCCTGCCGGTCGCCGCGAGGTGCCGGGACGGCCGCTCATCTATGCCACCACGCCTGAATTTCTAAACCATTTCGGCCTTGGCAGCAGGCGCGATCTGCCCGGGCTGGAGGACCTCAAGGCCGCAGGCCTGCTCGATCCGGTCGATCTGGCGCTCGAAGGCGCGCTGGCGACCGACTATGGCGATGGCGAGGATGACCGTTCGTCGGACGAATCCGATTCATTGCTGGAAAAGCCGGTCGAGGGGGACTAGATAGCCGCCAGGCTTTCAGGAGATTTGCCATGGGATCCTTCTCCCTGATGCACTGGGTAATTGTGCTGATCATCATCGTCCTGCTGTTCGGCGGCGGACGGATTTCCTCGATCATGGGTGACGTTGCCAAGGGCATCAAGAGCTTCAAGAAGGGCATGGCCGACGATGAGGACGAGCCCGTTCAGCCCAAGCGCCCGGTCGCTCAGATCGAGGCACCCCCGGCGCGCACCATCGATGGCACCGCGACCAGCACCGAAGAGCGCAAGCCGGGCTGATCCGATTCGCCGGGTCGCCACCCGCTGCATGAAGGCGTGACCATGTCATGATGGACATCGGATCGACCGAATTGCTGATGATCATTATCGTGGCGATCGTGGTGATCGGCCCGAAGGACTTGCCGCGCGCGCTCTACAAGGTGGGGCAGGTGATCGGCAAGGCCAAGGGCATGGCGCGCCATTTCCGCAGCGGCATCGACGCGATGGTGCGCGAGGTCGAGCTGGAGGAAATGGAGAAGAAGTGGAAGGCGGATAACGAGCGCATCATGCGCGAATATGCCGCCGCCAATCCAGCCGCCGCTCCCGCACCCCCGCCGGCAGCTTCGCCTGCGCCTGCGATGGAACCGCTGCCAGATGCCGCGGCTGTGCCTGCCGCTGCGCTTCCCGCAGCTGCGGCGCCGGCCGAGCCTGCCACCGAGGGTGAGCGATGAGCACGCCCGAAGACGAAATCGATTCCTCGCGCGCGCCGCTGCTCGATCACCTGATCGAGCTTCGCCAGCGGCTGGTCCGCTGCGTCATCGCGCTGCTGATCTCCTTCGGCATCTGCTTCTATTTTTCCGAGCACATCTTCTCGTTCCTTGTCGTTCCGCTGAAGGAAGCCTTTGGCGATGGCGGCGGACGGCTGGTCTATACCAAGCTGTACGAAGCGTTTTTCGTGCAGGTGAAGGTGGCGATCTTTGCGGCCTTCTGCCTGTCGTTCCCGGTGATCATGAACCAGCTCTGGGCGTTCGTCGCGCCCGGATTGTACCGGCAGGAAAAGCGCGCGCTGCTGCCCTTCCTGCTGGCGACGCCCGTGCTGTTCACCGCAGGCGCGTCGCTGGCTTATTATGTCGTGATGCCCACGGCCTTCCATTTCTTCCTGCAATTCCAGGGGGAATCGGGCGGGCTTTCGGTCGAGGCCTTGCCCAGCACCGATGCGTATCTGTCGCTGGTGATGCAGTTCATTCTCGCCTTCGGGATCAGCTTCCTGCTGCCGGTGCTGCTGATGCTGCTCAACCGCGCGGGCATCGTCTCGCGTGCGCAGCTGATCAGCGTGCGGCGCTACATGATCGTCGCCGCGTTCATCGTCGCCGCCGTGCTGACCCCGCCCGATGTCGTCTCGCAGCTGATGCTCGCGATCCCGCTGATCCTGCTGTACGAGCTCAGCATCTTCGCGATCTGGTTCACCGATCGCAAGGCGGCCAAGGACAAGCCCGCCGAAGAAGCCGAAGCGCCCGCTGCCGTGCAGTCTGAACCTGCCGAATAGCTATTTGCGCAGCGCGTCCACACAGGCAGCGCGATCGACCGACTGGCCATCCTTGCGCCGGGCATCGACATAGGTGGCGATCTGCGCGCCGCCTGAACCTTCGGGATACAGGAACACGTCGAGCACGCAGGCATTGCCCACGAACTGCAGCTTGCGGGCATCGAACTCGCGAATGTCGAGCCGGGGCTGGCCGAACAGCTTTTCCAGGTCGCGCTGGCCCTTGCCCAGCACCGCCTCCAGCCCCTTGACGTTGAGCGTGGTGCTGCGCGCGGGCAGGGTAGGGCGCACCGGCGCGACCGTCTTTTGCGGGGCCGCGCAGGCGGCCAGCCCGGCGCTGAGCGCGAGCAGGACAGGATAACGCATCAGACCTTCCCCCCGGCCGCGCGCTGGTGAAAAAGGTGCGTGGCCATCGCGGCGGCTATAATCGGCGCGAGCAGATTGACCAAGGGCACCAGCAGCAGCAGATTGGCACACAGCCCGAGTATGAAACGGCTGGTCCGGGAAGTCTGTGCCAGCGGCAGATGCGGGTGCCGTGCGGCGACCATCTCGTCCAGATCGCGCCCCACCAGCACCGCGTTTACGCCCAAGAACACCATCGGTGCGCCGACCCCGGTGAACAGCAGGATCAGCGCAAAGGGCAGGGCGATGGCGTTGTAGAGCAGCGCCCGGCCCAGGCTGCGCAGCGCCATGGCGATGGAGGGCCCGATCGGCAGGTCGCGCGCGCTGGCGGCGGCGTCGGGATAATGCTTGCGCTCGACCGCGATGACGATGCGGTCGGCGAACAGCTGGAGCACCGCGATGGCCACGACGCGCCACCAGAACCAGAAGGCGATGATCGTCGCGATCGCGGCGAGCACGCCTGTCCATGCGGCATAGTCCGAAAGCGGGCCGCCATATGCGGCCGTCGCCCAGGCCAGCCCCTGCCACAGCGCCCAGCCGGTCGCGGCAAAGACCAGCAGCGCAAGCATGATCGTCCAGAAAAGGGCGCCCAGGATCGCGCGGTCGCCCAGCTGGCCCAGGCTCTTGAAAAAGGCGTTCAGCATCATGGCCGATGTCGGACAATTCACCCGCCCGGTCAATCGCGCAGCATTCGGGCTTGAACCCGTGGCCCCGAGTCGATAGGCGCGCGGGCAGTCTTCTTCCCGCCAGATGTGAAAGTGCTTGCCTGATGACCAGCCCCCGTTTTGACGTCCTCGCCATCGGCAATGCCATTGTCGACGTGATGGCCCCTGCCGACGATGCCCTGCTGACGCGCGAAGGCCTAGCCAAGGGCGGCATGATGCTGATCGACGCCGACCGCGCGACCTCGCTCTACCAGGCGATGGGCCCGGCGCAGGAAATCAGCGGCGGTTCGGCGGCGAACACGCTGGCCGGCATGGCGGCCATGGGCTGCAAGTGCGCGTTCATCGGCCAGGTCGCCGACGACCAGCTCGGCGAAGTGTTCGCGCATGACGTGCGCGCGCTGGGCATCGACTACGCGACGCCCGTCCGCGCCGGTGACGATGTGCCGACCGCGCGCTGCCTGATCCTGGTGACGCCCGACGGCCAGCGCACGATGAACACCTTCCTGGGCGCTTCACAGTTCCTGCCCGCCAGCGCGCTCGATGCGACGATGATCCAGGACGCGGCAGTGCTGTATCTCGAGGGCTATCTGTGGGACCCGGAAGAGCCCCGCGCCGCGATGCGCGCCGCGATCGACGCTGCCCGCTCGGCAGGCCGCAAGGTTGCCTTCACGCTGTCAGACGCGTTCGTGATCGACCGCCACCGCGCCGATTTCCTCGATCTGCTCGACAAGGGCCAGATCGACATCCTGTTCTCGAACGAGGCGGAAATCTGCTCGCTGGCTGAAGTCGATGATTTCGAAGCCGCAGTCGCCACCGTCTCGGCCAAGCTGCCGACCCTTGTCGTCACCCGCAGCGAAAACGGCGCGATCGCGATCCATGAAGGCCAGCGCTATGCCGTCGCCGCCGAGCCGATCGACAAGGTCGTCGACACCACCGGCGCGGGCGACCTGTTCGCCGCCGGTTTCCTCGCCGGACAGGCGCAGGGCCGCGATGTCGAAACCAGCTTGCGCATGGGTGCGATTGCGGCTGCCGAGATCATCTCGCACTTCGGGGCACGCTCGTCGGTGGATCTGAAGGCGCTGATCGCGCAGAAGCTGGGTTGAGGGCTTGGCGGGTCCGGGGGTGATCGCCGGACCGCCTAACGTTACGGCATGACAGCGTTAGGCCGCAGCGTTCTGCGGCCTCGGGTCATGTCTGTTTTCGGCACGCTGTTTTGATTGCAGCAATGTCGGAAGCTGGGTGGTTTTTTGCCAACGCGCGGAAAGGCTAGTTACATTAAAAATCATAAAGTTTCCGGCTCGTTCTTCTCGGCCATTTTCTCGCGACGGTCCCGCTTGAGTGCATCAGTTTTGCCCAACCTCCAACCTCGCCATGAAACAAAAGCAACTCATGGGGTTCCAGCAACCAAGAGGATTCCGACGGCAACTGACGGGGGCAAGAGGCTTAGAGTTACTATCGCGAGAAGTAGCACAGGAAGTACCAACGGGACGTCCGCTATGCTCATGGCCCGCGGACCAGCCAGGCATTGGTCGACCCAATCTCTGATCGCTAAATAAAGCCTCATTCTCGAAGTATGGCAGCTTCGCTTAATGGCAGCAACGGGGTTGCTTGCTGATTGGCGGGTATCCTACAAGATATCGCCAAAGCTGACATCCCCATCCACTCAGCCTCAGTTTGTCGAAGGCCGCGCTATATGGCCAGCGTCGGCGCGGGTCCTTCGACTTCGCGGGCTAAAGCCCGCGGCTCAGGATGAGCGGAGGTGGTTAGAGAAGTTTGGGAGCGCAAGATTGCAGTGATGTGCGTTCCCCTCCCTCAAAGGGAGGGGTTAGGGGTGGGTCGGCGCCTGGATGCGATCTTGCTGGCGCGCTGCGCGCGCCTACCCACCCCCGGCCCCTCCCTTGCTGGGAGGGGTGTTATGGTTTGTGGATCGCGCTCGGTGGTGAAGCCCTCTCCCCTTTAGGGGGGAGGGTTTGGGAGGGGGGATTGCGCTGCACTTGCCCCTCTCAGCTGCGGCTAATCAGCAGAACTGATAAGCCTTCGCATCTCTCCCCTGAAGGGGAGAGAGCATTCGGGTGTGCCGAACGGTGCCAACGATGCGGGAAAAAACAAAACCCGGCGGAGCATGACGCTTCAACGCTCGGGGTGCCATGAAATGAGAGGGGCCGCCGGGAGTCACAGCCCCCTGCACGGCCCATCACATGGTCAGCGGCCGGAAGTGCCGCCTTCGAAGTGTATGTCGCGCTTGTTCAAGCGCCTGCCCTGACCAAAGGGCAGAAGGCTATCAGCCGCGAACACTCCGAATGGACTTGACCGACCCTCTTGCTGAACCATGAGACATCGGATCACCTCCTTTCGCTATGTTGAAACCAAGTGAAGGGCCATTCGCAAAAACCCGGATTTGTGCGGGTTTGTGACGATCTGTATTCCTTGCATGACTGTTTTGAATCATCGCCGGGGCAACGGCAAGTCTTGTATTTCATTTTTTTCCGGGTAATCATCTCGCGCTCGCAAAACGCCGTGCACGCCGGTAAGAACCGCCCTCATGGCAGAGCACAATCCCCGCCCATCTTCGGACAAGCCGCGCAAGACGCGTATCGATCAGCTGCTGGTTGATCGGGGCCTGGCCGAGAGCCGTTCGCGCGCGCAAGCGCTGATCCTGGCCGGGCTGGTCTTTGCCGGCGAGCGCAAGGTCGCCAAGGCGGGCGAGACGGTGATGAGCGATGCGGCGATCGAGGTGCGCGGGCGCGATCATCCCTGGGTGTCGCGTGGCGGCATCAAGCTTGCGCATGCGCTCGACCATTTCGGCATCGACGTTACCGGCATGACCGCGATCGATGTGGGGTCCTCCACCGGCGGCTTTACCGATGTGCTGCTGACGCGCGGCGCGGCGCATGTGTTCGCGGTCGACAGCGGCACCAACCAGCTCGCCTGGAAGCTGCGCCAGGATGACCGGGTGACGGTGCATGAACAGACCAGCGCGCGCATCCTGACCGACGCGCACATCACGCGTCCCATCGATATCGTGGTGTGCGATGCCAGCTTCATCGCGCTCGACAAGGTGCTGCCGGTGCCGATGTCGTTCGCCAGGGCAGGCGCATGGCTCGCCGCACTGATCAAGCCGCAGTTCGAGGTGGGCAGGGACCAGATCGGCAAGGGCGGTGTCGTCCGCGATCCCGCCCTGCATACAGCGGTGTGCGACCGCGTGATGCAATGGCTGGAGAGCATCGACTGGCCGGTCACGGGGCTGACACAAAGCCCCATTACGGGGCCAAGCGGCAATATCGAGTTCCTTGTCGCCGCGCAAAAGGGACGCAGTTGCTGACCCGAACCGGTACGCAAAGCGATGGTAAACCACGCTGGCGCGTGCCAGATGAATCCGATATGCGAAGCACCAAGCCCTTTTGCGGGCAGGAGAATCCGCCTCGATGAATGAAATTGCCTCTCCCGCGCAGCTTCGCCTGGCATTTCTGCGCTGGGCCCTGCTGTTTGTCCCGCTGGTCGTGCTGCTGGGCTTTGGAATCAGCAATTTCTCCGGCTCGGGCGAAGAGAATCGCTGGTTCCAGGCGCTGCAGAAGCCGGCCTCGCAGCCGCCGGGCTGGGCCTTTGGCGTGGCATGGTCGATCCTCTATGTCATGATGGGGCTGGCCGTGACCGTCGTGGTCACCGCGCGCGGTGCCCGCCTGCGCGGCCTCGCAGTGCTGCTGTTCTTCGTCCAGCTGGCGCTCAACCTTGCCTGGCCGGTCTATTTCTTCCGCATGCATCAGGTCACGGGCGGGTTCTATCTCATTGTTGGCGTGTTCGTCGCGGCCTTTGCCACGACCATCGTCTTCGGCCGCATCCGCCCGCTGGCGGCCTGGCTGATGGTGCCGTATCTCGCCTGGCTGTGCTTTGCCTCGGTGCTCAACAAGCAGATCGACGAACTGAACCCCGATGCCGAGCAGCTGGTCGTGCCGCGCGAGGGGCAGCGCATTCAGCTCGCCCCGCCGGGCCAGTAACGCGCGGTTGCGGTTGGCGCATCCGGTCCCCACATGCTAGAATTACGGGATGCAAGGACGCGTGACGCGTCTCCCTCCAAGGAGTTTATCATGCAGAACAAGTCCGAATTTGGCGGCGATTTCGCAAAGTTCATCAACGGCCTGGCCGGTACTGTCGCAGGCATGAGCCGCGAGGCAGGCGAGAGCGCGCGCGAGCGGACCCGCGAATGGATCGCCGGGCTCGATTTCGTAAGCCGTGACGAGTTCGAGGCGGTCAAGGAAATGGCGGCCAAGGCCCGCGAAGAGGCTGACAGCCTTGCCGCGCGTATTGCGGCGCTGGAAGCGGCTCTGGCTGCCAAGAGCGCAGGTGGCAGCGAGTAAGGCCCCGTTACCCCTGCTTATCCACAGTTTTTGAACAAAGTTCACGACATGGCGGAGGGTGCCATACCCTCCGCCCATTGCGCGCAGCCGGGCATCGGGTCATCTTGGAAACTGTGCCACGGGGCGCGAAAGGAATTTCATGAACGAACAGCAGCTTGACCTGGATCGGGAGGAAGCCGCCCCGGTCGACATGCTGGCCGCGCTGTTCGAGGCGCGCGGCTGGCCGTGCGAAATGGTCGGCGAAGACGAGCTGCTGACCGAGGTCAAGGGCAGCTGGACCAGCTATCAGCTGCGCGCGATCTGGCGGCACGAGGACAATGTGCTTCAGCTGCTTGCCATGCCCGATATCCGCGTGCCCGATGACAAGTTTGCCGCGGTGTGCGAGGCGCTGGCGCTGATCAATGAGCAGCTCTGGCTGGGCCATTTCGATATCTGGTCGAACAGCGGCGTGGTGCTCTATCGCAACGGCATGATGCTGGGCAGCGATGCGATGCTGGGGCTGGACCAGGCGCAGCTCGCCGTCGAAGCCGCGATCGACGAATGCGACCGCTTCTACCCGGTGTTCCAGTTCATCCTCTGGGGCGACAAGAGCCCGCAAGAGGCGCTGGCCGCCGCGCTGATCGACACGCAGGGCGAGGCTTGAGCGAGATCTCCGGATTAGCTTGTACCGTCATTCCCGCGAACGCGGGAATCCCGCTCCTTCCGATGGGTTGAGACAGAAGCGGGACCCCCGCCTTCGCGGGGGTGACGAGATGGATTTTGCCTGGTCATCTGGACAGAGGTGGTAGTTGTGCCCAATCCATTCCCCCAATCGCTGCTGGTGGTCGGCTCGGGCAATATGGCCGGTGCCATGCTGCGCGGCTGGTTTGCGCAGGGGCTTGATCCCGCCAGCGTCACCGTGGTCGATCCCTCGCCGCGCGATCTGCCCGATGGTGTGCGCCACCTGACGGCGATCGATGCCAGCATCGCGGCGCCCGACTGGCTGCTGCTTGGCATCAAGCCGCAGATGCTGGGCGATGTCGCGCCGCAGCTCGCAGCAATCGATCTGTCGCCGACGCTCGTGGTCTCGATGCTCGCAGGGGTCGAGTGCGCAGGCCTCCGCGCGGCACTGCCCGGTGCGCGCGCAGTGGCGCGAATCATGCCCAATATGGCGGTCAGCATTGGCCAATCGGTGACCGCGCTGTTCGCCCAGGGGCTGGCAGACGATGACCGCGCCCGACTGGAGGCGCTGTTCGCGATGCTTGGCACGGCCGAATGGCTGGCGGACGAGGCGCAGATGCACCTTGTCACCGCGCTCAGCGGATCGGGTCCGGCCTATCTGTTCCGCTTCATCGATTCGCTCGGCAAGGCCGCAGAAGCGCTGGGCATGCCCGACGATCAGGCGGCGCGCTTTGCCATGGCGATGGTGCGCGGCTCTGCCGAACTTGCGCACCTGTCGAGCGAAACCCCCGCCGAGCTCGCCGAACGCGTCGCCAGCCCCGGCGGCACCACCCGCGCGGCGCTCAACGTCTTCGATGCCGACGCCGCGCTCGACCGGCTGGTGGCAGAGGCGATGGCCGCTGCCGCCAGGCGCAGTGTCGAACTGGGTCAGTAAACCCTTTCAGCCGCAGGGCAGGTCGTAGAATGCGCGGATCTTGGCCCAGGCTTCGTCTGCGGTCTCGACAAAGCTGAACAGGTCCAGATTGCCGGGCGAGATCACGCCTTCTTCGGCCAGCGCCTCGAAATTGACGACGCGGTTCCAGAAGTCCTTGCCGAACAGCACGATCGGGATCGCCGCCATCTTGCCGGTCTGGATCAGTGTCAGCAGCTCGAAAAACTCGTCGAACGTGCCGAAGCCGCCGGGGAACACCGCGACTGCACGCGCGCGCAGCAGGAAGTGCATCTTGCGCAGCGCGAAATAGTGGAACTGGAACGACAGGTGCGGGGTGACATAGCGGTTGGGCGCCTGCTCATGCGGCAGGACGATGTTGAGCCCGACCGAATCCTTGCCGACATCGGCAGCCCCGCGATTGGCCGCTTCCATGATCGACGGGCCGCCGCCCGAGCAGACGACGAACTGGCGCTTGCCATCCTCGATCACGCCGCATTCGCTGGCGAGCTGGGCCAGCTTGCGCGCCTCTTCGTAATATTTCGCCTTGGCCACCAGACGTTCGGTTACCTTCTTTTCCTCCGGGCTGCGCGCGCCTTCGACCAGGCCTTCGGTCTTGTCGGGGGCGGGGATGCGGGCGGAGCCGTAAATGACCAGGGTGGATCCGATTCCGGCCTCTTCCAGCAGCATCTCGGTCTTCAGCAATTCCAGCTGGAAGCGGACCGGGCGCAGTTCCTGGCGCAACAGGAATTCTGTGTCGCCAAAGGCCAGCCGATAGGCCGGGTCCTGGGTCTGGGGGGTATCGTGCACGGCGCGTTCGGCGGTGCGGGCGTCTTCGGCGGCGGGGCGGAACCGCGGCTCTGTCAGGTCTTTGTTAGTCATCGCCCGCAATTAATGGGCGCAGGGGCTATCGGCAATAGCCTTGGCCGCTCATGTCGACGTGCAGATGGTCGCGGTGCGCCGCATTATATTCCGGCCCCAGTACCGTGCCGAAGCGCTTGCAGGCGCTGGCATGGATGGTGCGCAGGAACGCGCGCTCCTGATTGCTGCCATTCCATCCGTCCTTGACGGTGATGCGGCGACCATCGGCCAGGACGAACCCGGCAATGTCGATGGCATTGGCATGGGCATGCTGTGAAAGCTTCAGCGACCCGGCGATATTGCGGCAGGCATAGCTGCCCATCGTTTCGATCTTGACCAGCGGACTGCCCAGCATCTGCTCTGCGGCGCGAGCGATGCCGAATTGCGCCCATCCGGCAAAGCGCTGCGCCAGTTCGCAGCGGACCGGGCCGATATTGCTGATCGCCAGTTCGCTGCGCCCGCGTCCGGTCTCCATCAGGCCGATGGTCGAAAGCCGCACACTCCCCAGTTGCGAGCAGCCCGCGCCAAAGGTCTGGTCCGGCACCGGGGTGAAGCGCACCTGCGCCTGAGCCAGCTGGCTGATGCACTGGCGGGTTTCCCTGACCGGCGGCGCGGCGAGCGCAGGCCGCGCGGCCTGCATGCTGCGCGCGGGCGGCTGCACCGGGGCGCGCGACAGGGTGCGGCCCTCTGGCAGCACCGAGCATCCCGCGATCAGCACCGAAAGCGCCGCGACCAGCGCCATGCGCTGCAATTCGGGAGATTCGCTGATGGCGTTGAAGCGCGGGTCCGCCCGGCGCGGCGCGGATCGCGCATGCGCCTTCGGACCCGCGCTCTCGCCGGCGCTCATCGCCATCGGGCCGCTACCATAAGGCAACGAGCAGCCGGTGGCCGGGGTGGGACCTTGATGAGCGCCTTGGGTCATGGCCTTGGCTATAATCAATGAAATTTAACCCTGATGTGCCGAGCGTGGTTAACGCGGCGATAGGGATTGCAACCGGGCCATTGCGCGCCTGTTGCGGCAGGTCTAGCTCTGGGCGGGATAAACGGGCGCGAGGCAAGGGATGGTGCAGACACGATGTTGCGACTGATCAATGTCCATGGTTTTTTCTGGCTGCTACTCGCGATTCCGGCGATCGGCATGACCATCGGATTCGTGCGCGATCCGGTCACCGCGTTCGATCTGATCCACCCCAGCGGCGAATTTTCGGTCCGGTTCATGATCATCGCAATGATGCTGTCGCCGCTGCGCGCGATCTTCGGGCGGCAACGCTGGCTCGACTGGCTGCTCGCGCGCAGGCGGGCGCTGGGCGTTGCGGCATGCGGCTACGGCCTGCTGCACCTGGCCTTTTATCTGTATGACATGGGCGATTGGGGCATGATTGCCGAAGAGGCGCTGATCTTCAGCATCTGGACCGGCTATGCGGCGCTGCTGATCTTCGTGGCCATGGGGGTGACCAGCAACAACGCGTCGCAGCGCGCCATGCGGGCCAACTGGAAACGGCTGCAGCGGCTGGTCTATCCCGCCGCGGTGCTGATCGGGCTGCACTGGTTCTATGTCGACGGCGAGTATATGGGGATGCTCGTGCATTTTGTTCCGCTGCTTGTCCTGGAAACCGCACGCGTCATACTTATGTTCAAGCGGCGTTCAGCGCGACGAGGCACAGGGATTGCAACCGGTTGAATGGACCCAGGAAACCTGGCGAAGAGAAGAGGGACAAGAGATGAAATTCGGACAAGCCATGCTGGCAGTGGCCGCAGCCACCGCAATGCAGTTTTCCGCCAGCCCGGCAGCATTTGCCACTGGCAAGATGAAGTGCGACGCCGGCCCGCAGTCGAGCTGGAAGAGCCGCACCGATCTGGAGGCCAAGCTCAAGAAGGATGGCTGGACGATCAAGAAGTCCAAGGTCGATGGCGGCTGCTATGAGGTCTATGGCGTGACGCCCGAGGGCCAGAATGTCGAAGCCTATTTCCATCCGGTGACGATGGAAAAGCTGCTCGTATCGCAGCGCGGCAAGGTTATTTTCAAGAAGTGATCGATCGCTGCCCTGCGCTTTTGTTGCACAGGGCAGCGTGATTCTGGCGCCGTCGGCCAATTGGTGATTGCCAACCGTGCAATTCATCCCTAGGGCCGTCGACGGGCCACGCGGTCCCAACGCCGCGCGTGCTCTCTGCAAGGAGAGACTACATGACTGATACCGTTGGTGCGGGCGCTGTGCTCGCCGATAAACCTGCTACCCTGCCTGCTCGGCCGTATTTTTCTTCCGGCCCCTGTGCCAAGCCCCCGGGCTGGACCCCGCAGCAGCTTTCCACCGAATCGCTGGGACGTTCGCACCGGTCGAAGATCGGCAAGGCGCGTCTGCAATATTGTATCGACCTGATGCGCGAGCTGCTCAAGCTCCCCGACACCCATCGCATCGGCATCGTACCCGGCTCCGACACCGGCGCGTTTGAAATGGCGATGTGGACGATGCTGGGCGCACGCCCGGTCACCGCGCTCGCCTGGGAAAGCTTTGGCGAAGGCTGGGTGACCGATGCTGCCAAGCAGCTGAAGCTCGACCCCGTCATCCTGCGCGCCGATTACGGCCAGATCCCCGACCTGAATGCTGTCGATTGGTCGCATGACGTGCTGTTCACCTGGAACGGCACCACCTCTGGCGCGCGCGTTCCCAATGGCGACTGGATCGCCGACGACCGTGAAGGCCTGAGCTTTGCCGACGCCACCAGCGCGGTGTTCGCCTATGACCTGCCCTGGGACAAGATCGACGTCGCCACTTTCTCCTGGCAGAAGGTGCTGGGCGGCGAGGGCGCGCATGGCGTGCTGATCCTGGGCCCACGCGCCGTCGAACGGCTTGAGAATTACACCCCTGCCTGGCCGCTGCCCAAGGTGTTCCGCCTGATGAGCAAGGGCAAGCTGGCCGAAGGCGTGTTCAAGGGCGAGACGATCAACACGCCGTCGATGCTGGCCGTGGAAGACGCGATCTTCGCGCTCGAATGGGGCAAGTCGATCGGTGGGGCAGAAGGCATGGTTGCCCGCTCCAACGCCAATGCCGCCGCGCTCGATGCCATCGTGCAGGCGCGTCCGTGGCTCGGCCATCTTGCGCCCGATGCCGCAACGCGGTCGACCACCAGCGTCTGTCTGACGGTTGAAGGCGCGGATGAGGCCTTTATCAAGGCCTTTGCCGGGCTGCTCGAAAAGGAAGGCGCGGCCTTTGACATCGCGGGCTATCGCGATGCCCCTCCGGGCCTGCGCATCTGGTGCGGCGCAACCGTGGACACCGCCGATATCGAGGCGCTGGGTCCGTGGCTCGACTGGGCCTATTCCGAGCTGACCTCCAAGTAACACCCACCCGCCCTCTCTCCTTCAGGGGAGAGGGAAGAGCCGCGCAGCGGCGAAGGGAGAGGGGCTTACCCGCTTCATTTCACTCAACAACAGGGCCGGGACCAGAGGCCATTCCCCTCTACCCGGCCCCCTCCCCTGAAGGGGAGAGGGAGACATACAATGCCCAAAGTTCTCATTTCCGACAAAATGGACCCCAAGGCCGCGCAGATCTTTCGCGAGCGCGGTTGCGAAGTCGATGTCATTACCGGCCAGACGCCCGAAGAGCTGGCCGCGATCATCGGTCAATATGATGGCCTGGCCATCCGTTCCTCGACCAAGGTGACCAAGGCGATCCTCGATGCGGCCCCCAATCTCAAGGTCGTCGGCCGCGCCGGGATCGGCGTGGACAATGTCGATATCCCAGCCGCCTCGGCAAAGGGCGTCGTCGTGATGAACACGCCGTTCGGCAACTCGATCACCACTGCGGAGCACGCCATCGCGCTGATGTTCGCGCTCGCCCGCCAGCTGCCCGAGGCCGATGCCTCGACCCAGGCCGGCAAGTGGGAAAAGAACCGCTTCATGGGCGTCGAGCTGACCGCCAAGACCCTGGGCCTGATCGGTGCGGGCAATATCGGCTCGATCGTCGCCGACCGTGCGCTGGGCCTGAAGATGAAGGTCATCGCGTTCGATCCGTTCCTGACGCCCGAGCGCGCGGTGGAACTGGGCATCGAGAAGGTGACGCTCGACGATCTTCTCGCGCGCGCCGACTTCATCACGCTGCACACCCCGCTGACCGACCAGACGCGCAACATCCTGAGCAAGGAGGCGCTGGCCAAGACCAAGAAAGGCGTGCGCATCATCAACTGCGCGCGTGGCGGGCTGATCGATGAGGCCGCGCTCAAGGAAGCGCTCGATTCGGGCCATGTTGCAGGCGCGGCGCTCGACGTGTTCGCCACCGAACCGGCGCACGAGCACGCGCTGTTCAACACGCCCAACTTCGTGGCCACCCCGCATCTGGGCGCATCGACCAGCGAAGCGCAGGTCAATGTCGCGATCCAGGTCGCCGAACAGATGGCCGATTATCTGGTCAAGGGCGGGGTCACCAACGCGCTCAACATGCCCAGCCTGTCGGCGGAGCAGGCCCCCAAGCTGAAGCCCTATATGGCGCTGGCGACCAATCTGGGCCGGCTTGTCGGCCAGCTGGAGAGCGACCGCGTCAAGAGCATCGCGATCGAAGTCGAAGGCGCTGCGGCCGAACTCGACATGAAGCCGATCACCGCAGCGGTGCTCGCCGGGTTCATGAGCGCGTTCAGCGATGCCGTGAACATGGTCAACGCGCCGTTCCTCGCCAAGGATCGCGGTCTCGACGTGCGCGAGGTGCGGCATGATCGCGAAGGCGATTACCACACGCTGGTGCGCGTCTCGGTCGCCACGGCGGACGGCGAGCGCTCGGTCGCCGGCACTTTGTTCGGCAATGCCACGCCGCGTCTGGTCGAAATCTATGGCATCAAGATCGAAGCCGATCTCGACGGCCATATGCTGTACATCGTCAACCGCGACGAGCCCGGCTTTATCGGTCGTCTCGGATCGACGCTGGGCGAGGCCAATGTCAATATCGCCACCTTCCACCTGGGTCGCCGCGAGGCGCGTGCAGGCGGTGAAGCGGTGCTGCTGCTGTCGGTCGATGGAGCCGTGGCCGAGCCGGTGCTGTGGAAGCTGTGCCAGATTGCCGGCGTGAAGACCGTCAAGAGCCTGAAGTTCAGCTGACAGGGTTGCGGTGGATGCCCTGTCCCCGGCCTCGATGCCGGGGCGGGGCATCGCCGCAGGTCACTTGTCGCGGCGCGCCAGCGAGATGGTGGGGCGATAGGTGCTCTTCATCGGCTTGAAGCGGGTGAAGACATGGTTCTCCAGCGGCTTGTTGACCTCGCTGTCCCACTTGCCGTTGTTGAACGAGAGATTCTCGACCTCTTTGGTGTCGATCCGCAAGTCGGTGGTCAGGCGCGCGCCGAACTGGCCATTGCGGACCCAGCGCACTTCGGCCTCGAACCGGCCCAGTCCCGGCCGGTCGATCTCGACAATGTCGCCCGGCATGAGCAGGGCAGCGCAGCGTCCGCCGATGCCACCGCTGGAAATGTCGCGGATCACGCCATCGGCACTACCAAAGCGGCGGTGAAACACCGTGACCTTCATCAGCCGATGCACGCGTGGCTCACGCACCGGCAGAGGTGCGCCACTGTCTTGCCCGGCAAAGCCGGAGGATTCGGTAAGGCCTTTGCGTCCAAATGACATAGCGGGTGCGTCCTTTAGAGCACCGCGCTAGCAAACAACCCTTAAATCGAGGTAAAATCTCGGCGTAGAGGTCAGACCAGATCGAAGCGATCCAGATACTGTTCGAACTGCGCCTCGCCCAGCGGGGTCAGCGTCACCCGTGTACGGCGACGGTCGGACCGATCCGCCACCATATCGGCATAGCCTTTTTCGCGCAGCTGATGGATCAGCCGCAGTGCCGTGCTTTCGGGGGCGTCGCTCATCAGGCACAGGTCGCTCATCGACAGCTGGTTGCCGTTGCGCTTTGCCGCGAGCAGCGCGACGAGCATGTCCCATAGCGGGTTGCGCAGCTTCAGTTCGGGAAAGCAGCTGCTCCGCAGGCGGGCGGCCTGCTGTTCGCGCATGATCAAACGGGTTCTCCGATCACCCTCGACCGTGCCCGAACGGGCGGGGTCAGGATGTGCGCCGTCCGTCCGGATGGGGCGATGCCATGCGGTCGTCGGACGGGGGCTGGTGTCTCTTGCTAACGATTTCACGTGCATGTCCCTGTTACTGTTCACGCGCCCGCTGGCCTGTTCTCCTGCTGCCCTTGCGATCGCGATGATCGAAGGCAGCGGCGGCCCTGTCGGGACACTTCTTGCAGTATCTTCAATCGCTTACCACCCCGGTTTTTGGGGGATGAAGCCGGATTTGGGGTAATTTCTTGTTCCATTTCGGATGAATTCGGGATTATCCGCCGTCAGTGGGCTGCGATCTGCGCCCTCGGTTCTTGTCCGCCATCCGGCAGCTTTCCGCCATTTTTGGGGTTTTTCAGCGCCCCACCCGCGCAGAATTGCGCTTGCAGCGCGGCGCGGTAAATGCGCACAAGGCTTTACAAAATCATCCCATTTCCAGGAGCGGGCGCCGAGCGATGACGATCATGACACAGCTTCCCATGCGGTCCTGGCTGTTTGCGCCGGGCGACAGCGAGAAGAAGATGGCCAAGGCGGCCGACAGCGCCGCCGATATCGCGCTGTTCGATCTGGAGGATGCGGTGGCCGCAGAGAACAAGCCCGCCGCGCGTCAGCTGGTCCGCACCATGCTGGAAAGCCGCGACGAGGGACGGTCGCGTCTGTGGGTGCGGGTGAACCCGCTCGATGGAGCCTGGACGCTGGAGGATCTGGCTGCCGTGATGCCGGCGCGGCCGGGCGGCATCATGCTGCCCAAGGCCAATGGGCGGCAGGATGTCGAACTGCTCGATCACTATCTTTCCGCGCTGGAGGTGGCGAACGGGATCGAGCGGGGCTCGACGCCAGTCATCGCGCTGGTCACCGAGACGGCCGAATCGATGTTTCATACCGGCAGCTACAAGGGTGCGGCCCGGCTGGTGGCGATGAGCTGGGGCGCGGAGGATCTGGCCGATTCGATCGGCGCGGCCAGCAACCGCAACCCGGACGGAAGCTATGGCTTTACCTATGAACTGGCGCGCAGCCTGTGCCTGCTGGGCGCGGCAAGCGCAGGGGTGGCGGCGATCGAGACCATCCAGGCCGATTTCCGCGACCTCGAGGGGCTGAAGGCGCGCGCGGAAAAGGTACGCCGCGATGGCTTTGCCGGAATGCTGGCGATCCACCCGGCGCAGGTCGATGTCATCAACGCGGCCTTCACCCCAGGCGATGAAGAACTGGCCGAGGCGCAGGCGATCGTCGACCTGTTCGCGGCCCATCCGGGAGTTGGCACGATCGGTTACAAGGGCGGCATGCTCGACCGCCCGCATCTGTCGCGTGCGCAGCAGCTGCTGGCGCGCGCGGGCAGGGGCTGAGCCAGGCGCGCTTCAAATTCTGCCGGCGCCTCCCCTTGCGTTGCAAAGATGCAACACTATGTCTCTGGGGCAAGGGCTAGATAGGGTGGAGAAACTCCCATGAACCTCGAAAAATTTACTGACCGCGCCAAGGGCTTCCTGCAATCGGCGCAGACCGTTGCCATCCGCATGAGCCATCAGCGGATCAGCCCCGAACATATCCTGAAGGCCCTGCTTGAGGACTCCGAAGGCATGGCCGCCGGTCTGATCGCGCGCGCCGGTGGCCAGGCCCCGCTCGCGGTGCAGGAAGTCGATGCGCTGCTCGCCAAGGTCCCCGCCGTTTCGGGTGGCGGGGCGCAGCAGACGCCGGGCCTCGACAATGACGCCGTGCGGCTGCTCGACAGCGCCGAACAGGTCGCCAGCAAGGCGGGTGACAGCTTTGTCACCGTCGAGCGGCTGCTGCTTGCCATTGCGCTCGCCAAGGGCACCAAGGCCGGCGATGTGCTGGCCAAGGCCGGTGTGACGCCCGAGGCGCTCAACACCGCGATCAACGATCTGCGCGGCGGCCGCGCGGCCAATTCGGCGAGCGCCGAGGAAAGCTATGAAGCGATGAAGAAATACGCGCGCGACCTGACGGCCGTGGCGCGCGAGGGCAAGCTCGATCCCGTGATCGGCCGCGACGAGGAGATCCGCCGCACGGTGCAGATCCTGGCGCGCCGGACCAAGAACAATCCGGTGCTGATCGGCGAACCCGGCGTCGGCAAGACCGCCATAGCCGAAGGGCTTGCGCTGCGCATCGCCAATGGCGACGTGCCCGACAGCCTCAAGGACCGCCGCCTGATGGCGCTCGACATGGGCGCGCTGATCGCGGGTGCAAAATATCGCGGCGAGTTCGAGGAGCGGCTCAAGGCGGTGCTTGACGAGGTCAAGGGCGCCGAGGGCGAGATCATCCTGTTCATCGACGAGATGCACACTTTGGTGGGCGCGGGCAAGGGCGAGGGCGCGATGGACGCCTCCAACCTGCTCAAGCCCGCATTGGCACGCGGCGAGCTGCACTGCATCGGTGCGACCACGCTCGATGAATATCAGAAGCATGTCGAAAAGGACCCCGCGCTGCAGCGGCGGTTCCAGCCGGTGTTCGTCGGCGAGCCCAATGTCGAGGACACGATCTCGATCCTGCGCGGGCTCAAGGAAAAATACGAACTGCACCATGGCGTGCGGATCACCGACAATGCGCTGGTGGCGGCGGCGACGCTCTCCAACCGGTACATCTCGGACCGCTTCCTGCCGGACAAGGCGATCGACCTGATGGACGAGGCCGCGAGCCGCATCCGGATGGAGGTGGAGAGCAAGCCCGAGGAAATCGAGGCGCTCGACCGCAAGATCATCCAGCTCAAGATCGAGGCATCGGCGCTGAGCAAGGAAAGCGATGCCGCGTCCAGGGACCGGCTGGTGACGCTGCAAAAGGATCTGGCCGAGCTCGAGCAGAAATCGGCAGAGCTGACCACGCGCTGGCAGGGCGAGAAGGACAAGATCAACGCCGAGGCGAAGCTCAAGGAAGAGCTCGACGCGCTGCGCATCGAGCTCGACCAGGCACAGCGCAACGGCGATCTCGCGCGTGCGGGCGAGCTGTCCTACGGCCGCATCCCCGAGCTGGAACGCAAGCTGGCGGAAGCGGCGACCTTCACCGAAGGCGCGATGCTGCGCGAGGAAGTGACCGAGGACGATATCGCCGCTGTGGTCAGCAAATGGACCGGCATTCCGATGGAGCGGATGCTCGCCGGAGAGCGCGAGAAGCTGCTGAACATGGAAGAGCGCATCGGCAAGCGCGTCATCGGCCAGCAGGCCGCGGTCGAAGCCGTCGCCAAGGCGGTGCGCCGCTCGCGCGCGGGTCTGCAGGACCCCAACCGTCCGCTCGGCAGCTTCCTGTTCCTGGGCCCCACGGGCGTCGGCAAGACCGAGCTGACGCGCGCACTGGCGGGTTTCCTGTTCGATGACGACAACGCGATGGTGCGCATCGACATGAGCGAGTTCATGGAAAAGCACGCGGTCGCGCGGCTGATCGGCGCGCCTCCGGGCTATGTCGGCTATGAGGAAGGCGGCGTGCTGACCGAGGCGGTGCGGCGCAGGCCCTATCAGGTCGTGCTGTTCGACGAGGTCGAAAAGGCGCATCCTGATGTGTTCAACGTGCTGCTGCAGGTGCTCGACGATGGCCGCCTGACCGATGGTCAGGGCCGCACGGTCGATTTCTCGAACACGCTGATCATCCTGACGTCGAACCTGGGCAGCCAGTATCTGGCCGGCATGACCGAGGACCAGAAGGTCAAGGATGTCGAGCCGCAGGTGATGGAAGTGGTGCGCGGGCATTTCCGCCCCGAATTCCTCAATCGGCTGGACGAGATCATCCTGTTCCACCGGCTGGGCGAAGAGCATATGGCGCCGATCGTCGACATCCAGGTCGGCCGCGTCGCCCGGTTGCTCAAGGATCGCAAGATCACCATCGACCTGTCGGACAGCGCCAAGAAGTGGCTGGGCCGGGTCGGCTATGACCCGGTCTATGGCGCAAGGCCGCTCAAGCGGGCGATCCAGCGCTATCTGCAGGATGCGCTGGCGGACAAGCTGCTGCGCGGCGAGATTCCCGATGGCTCGACGGTCAAGGTCGAGGACGGCGATGGCCAGCTAGTGCTGACGGTGGAGTGATAGGCCTATCCCCTCCCGCCTGCGGGAGGGGTGCCCGCAGGGCGGGGTGGGGCTACGCTTGATCGTGGTCGATCCCACCCCGGCTCAGCAGGCTGAGCCTGCCCCTCCCCAAGGGGAGGGGAGAAGGGTGCTTCAGCTCCCGCCGATCCCACGCTTCGTCGTGAGATAGGTCGCGAAGCTGCCCAGCCAGTGGCTGCCTTCGTAATTCTTGTCGCTCACCGCCTTGAGGCCGCTGTCTGCATGCAGCTTCGCAGTTGCGAGCAACGCGGGGATGCGCGGATCATCGCTCGGCAGCGCGCTCGCGATCCCCTCCATCGCCCAGGCGCGCGAGAGGTTGACGCCATCCAGATGCACCAGCTTGCCGTCGGTGGGGTCGCGCACCTCGCCGGGCTTGAGCCAGCCGGTCGAGCCATCCGCCGGGATCTCCGGCAGGAACTTGCCCAGCCAGGCAGCATAATCCGCTTGCGGCATCACGCGGCGCATCAGATCGGCTTCCATCAGGCAGGGCGAGAGGAAATCCTCGCCCGAAGGTTCATAGGCGAGCGGGCAGTTCACATCGGCACGGTGGAATTCCAGCGCCTTGTCTGCCAGCTGCTTTTCGAACGCCGCATTGCCGGTGCGGCGGGCATAATCGAGCATCAGGCCAAAGGCGAACGCGCTCTGGTTGTGCGTGCCCAGCCGGATCGGATAGGCGAGCTTGGGCAGCCAGGCCTGGGTTTCGGCAACGATCTTCTCCTCCAGCGGACGGAGCGTCTCGCGCCAGGCCTTCAGCTTGGGATCGTCGCTTTCATCGAGCTCGGCGACCAGCTGCAGCAACCAGGCGGTGCCATAAGGCCGCTCGAACCCCTTGCGGCCTTCACCCTCGATATATTTCAGCTCGGCGGCGATATTCTCTTTCGTGAAGCTGCGGTCGAGCGCTGCCAGGATCGCGGGTTTCATCGGCGATTGCGGGTCGGTCTTCAGGATGCGCGCCAGCAGCCAATGGCCGTGCACCGAGCTGTGCCAGTCGAAACAGCCATAGAATGCGGGCGTCAGTTCGCTCGGTGGCCGGGCGTCGCCGGCATCGTTGAGCACATGCGAAATCTTGTTGGGATATTCCTTGTGCACGCAGGTCAGCGCCAGCCGCGCGAAGCGATCGTTCACCGCGTCGGGCCGCGCCTCCGGAATGACGACCGCCTCCTGGCTATCGCTCGCCTCGGGTGCGCCGCAGCCGGTCACCAGCATGGCACCGCACAGCGCCAACCCCATCCAATTTTTCAAAGTCTTGTCCCTTCGCTCGGTTTCGCGGCGAATACACACCAGAAGCCGGGGCATGACAAGGATCGCGGCGCGTGAAATCACCGGAAAGGAGTGCCCGCATGCAACCGCATTTCCTGTCTTGCGGCAGTGCACAATAGCTGTCACATCTTATGTCAATGACAGGGGATAAACCGCACTTTGACGAGATGCTGCTGCCCGATGGTTCGGTGCGCGCGCCCTATAACGAATTTTGCGAATGGTACGGCGCACAGGATGCGTCGCGTCTGCGCACCAAGGCGCGCGATGCGGAGAATTTCTTCCGCCGCACCGGCATCACCTTTGCCGTCTATGGCGAAGAGGAGGCGAGCGAGCGTCTGATCCCGTTCGACATCGTGCCGCGCATCATTTCGGGGCGCGAATGGGCGCGATTGAGCCGCGGCATCGAGCAGCGGGTCCGCGCGATCAACGCCTTTCTGCACGATATCTACCACCGGCAGGAAATCCTGCGCGCGGGCCGCATCCCGGTCGAGCTGATCGCGAAGAACGAAGCTTTTCTGCCACAGATGATCGGCATGGATCCGCCTGGCGGCATCTACACGCACATCATCGGCGTCGATATCGTGCGCACCGGGCCCGACCAGTTCTATGTGCTGGAGGACAATGCGCGGACACCCTCGGGCGTGTCGTACATGCTCGAAAATCGTGAGACGATGCTGCACATGTTCCCCGAGCTGTTCCGCAACGTGCGCGTGCGCGAGGTGTCCGATTATCCGCGCAAGCTGCGCCGTTCGCTCGCCGCCAGTGCGCCGCGCGCCTGCAACGGCCCGCCCGAGATCGCGGTGCTGACGCCCGGCATCCACAACAGCGCCTATTTCGAGCACAGCTTTCTGGCCGACCAGATGGGGGCGGAGCTCGTCGAAGGGCATGATCTCCGCGTCGTCGACGGCCGGGTCGCGATGCGCACGACGCAGGGCTATCGCCCGATCGATGTGCTCTATCGCCGCGTCGATGACGATTTTCTCGATCCGCTGACCTTCCGTCCGGATTCGGCACTGGGCGTGCCGGGCATCATGGATGTCTATCGCGCGGGCGGCATCACCATTGCCAATGCGCCGGGCACCGGCATTTCCGACGACAAGGCGATCTACAGCTACATGCCCGAGATCGTCGAATTCTATACCGGCGAGAAGGCGATCCTCGAAAACGTGCCGACCTGGCGATGCTCCGAGGCCGATTCGCTGGCGTACGTAATGGAGCATCTGCACGAGCTGGTGGTGAAGGAAGTCCACGGCTCTGGCGGCTATGGCATGCTGGTCGGCCCGGCGGCGAGCCGCAAGGAGATTGCCGCGTTCCGCCAGAAGCTGAAGGCGCGGCCCGGCAACTATATCGCGCAGCCGACCCTGTCGCTGTCGACCGTGCCGATCATGACCCGCCAGGGCCTGGCCCCGCGCCATGTCGACCTGCGCCCGTTCGTGCTCGTCTCGCCCAATGGCATCGATATCACCCCCGGCGGCCTGACCCGCGTGGCGCTGAAGAAAGGGTCGCTGGTGGTCAATTCCAGCCAGGGTGGCGGCACCAAGGACAGCTGGGTGCTGGACGAATGAGCGCCGCTGCGATGATTGAGGGAGGGCGCTGATGCTGGGCAAGACCGCAGGCGGCCTGTTCTGGATGCAGCGCTATCTGGAGCGCAGCGAGAATATCGCGCGGCTGGTGGACGCCGGTTTCCGCATCGCGCTCACCCGATCA
This sequence comes from Blastomonas sp. SL216, assembly GCA_026625625.1. Classification (NCBI taxonomy): domain Bacteria; kingdom Pseudomonadati; phylum Pseudomonadota; class Alphaproteobacteria; order Sphingomonadales; family Blastomonadaceae; genus Blastomonas; species Blastomonas sp. SL216. The sequence goes on along the minus strand of CP113055.1, from coordinate 2,285,520 downwards.
GAGGCGGCAGAGGATGAATGGGCATCGGTTCTGACCACCGCCGGGGTGCGCCAGGCCTATTCGCAGCGCTACGACAAGGTCGATGGATCGAGCGTCATCAACTTCCTGCTGCGCGACAAAACCAACCCGTCGAGCGTGCTGTCGGTGATCGAAGGCGCGCGCAACAATGCCCGGCTGGTCCGCACCGCGCTGACCCGCGAGGTGTGGGAGGCGACCAACGAATGCTGGATGACGCTCAAAGAGGCGCTGCGCACGCAGATCTCGGATAACGAGCTGCCCGATGTGCTGAGCCTGATCCGCCAGCAAAGCGCCCAGGTGCGCGGCGCGCAGAGCGGCACGATGATGCGCAACGACATCTATTTCTTCGCGCAGCTCGGCACCTTTGTGGAACGTGCGGACAGCACCGCGCGAATCCTGGACGTCAAATATTACGTGCTGCTGCCATCGCTGTCCTATGTCGGATCCAGCCTCGACAATGTTCAGTGGGAAACGATCCTGCGCTCGGTCTCGGCCTATCGGGCGTTCCGCTGGCTGAACCCGGGTGAGACGAACCCGCGCAACATCGCGCAGTTCATGATCCTCGATCAGGTGATGCCGCGATCGCTTTCGTTCTGCGCCAGCCGCATGGCGAGCGCGCTGGAGGCCATCGCGCGCGAATATGGTGGGGCAGGGGAAAGCCTGGCGCTGGCCTCGGCACTCAGCCAGGAGCTCGCCAGTACCAATATCGACATGGTCGTCGACAACGGCCTGCACCAGTTCATCCAGGATTTCATCAAGCGCAACAACACGATCTCGGCGCGGATCGAGCAGGAATTCCGCTTCTACCATTAAGCGGGCTGCGGGCAGGATTTAGAGGTTACGGGTCACTCATGCGGCTGCACATCGTCCACCGGACAAGCTATCATTACGACACGCCCATGCCTTATGCGCTGCAGCGGCTGCGCATGATCCCCAAGGATTCGCACGGGCAGAAGGTCGTCCGCTGGAAGACCAATGTCGAAGGCGGGACCAAGCAGGTCGAATATTACGACCACCACAACAACCATGTCGAGCTGTTCAGCTTCGATCCCGACCAGCACGAGATCGTCATCCAGTGCGAGGGCGAGGTCGAGACCAGCGATCATGCCGGCATGGTCGGCCAGCATATCGGCTCTGCCCCGTTATGGTATTTCCGCCGCGAGACGCCGTTCACGCGCTCCGGCCCGTCGATCCGCAAGCTGCTGCGCCAGTTCGAGGATCCCGGCAACGGCCAGGGCGATGCGCCGCGGCTGCACGCCTTGTCCGCTCTGGTGCGCGGCGCGGTGGCCTATCAGGTCGGGCAGACCGGCGTCACCACCACGGCGGAAGAGGCGCTGAATGCCGGGCATGGCGTGTGCCAGGATCATGCGCATCTGTTCATCACGCTCGCGCGGATGCTGGGCTATCCGGCGCGTTATGTCAGCGGCTATCTGCTGATGAACGACCGGATCGACCAGGATGCAGGCCATGGCTGGGCCGAGGTGCATGCCGACGGCCTGGGCTGGGTCGGCTTCGACGTGTCGAACGGCTATTCACCCGATGAGCGCTATGTCCGCGTCGCCACAGGGCTCGACTATCGCGAGGCCGCGCCGATCGCGGGGATCACGTTCGGCCGCGGGACCGAGGCGATGACCGTCAGCCTGCAGGTGCAGCAGGTTCAGCAATAGGATTTCCATACTGACCGCAATCGTCACTCCCGCGTTCGCAGGACTGGCTAAGCAGCGGCGCGATCGATCCGACTTTTCCACAACGGCCATTGCCGCTTGACCGATTGTTGCGCATCGCGCCTTATACGCGCCATGCGAATGAAGGGGGAGGACGCACCTATGACATATTGCGTCGGGATGCGCCTGGACAAGGGGCTGGTGTTCATGTCGGACACCCGGACGAACTCGGGTGTCGACAATATCAGCACGTTCAAGAAGATGTTCACCTGGGAAAAGCCGGGCGACCGCTACATCACGGTGATGACGGCGGGCAATCTCGCCACCACCCAGGGCGTGATCAGCGTGCTCGAGGAGCGCACCAAGGCCCCTCACGAGCGCAAGCCTTCGATCATGGAAGCGCCCACGATGTTTCAGGTGGCGCGGATCGTGGGCGAAACGCTGCGCGACGAGATCGCCCGCACGCGTGCCATTGCGGGGGAAACCGCCTCTTCCACCTTCAGCGCCTCGATCATCGTCGGCGGTCAGATTGCGGGCATGGACCCCAAATTGTTCATGATCTACCCCGAGGGGAATTTCATCGAGGCGGGCGACGACACGCCGTTCTTCCAGATCGGCGAGACCAAATACGGCCGCCCGATCCTGGTGCGCGCCTATGACCGCGACATGTCGTTTCACGATGCCATCAAGCTGCTGATGGTGTCGTTCGATTCGACGATCAAGGCGAACCTCTCGGTCGCGCTGCCGCTCGATCTGCAGATCTATGCCGCCAACAGCTTTGCCGGGCGCAACCGCCGCATCCACGCGAGCGACCCCTATTACAACCTGATCGCCGACCAGTGGAGCGATGCGCTGAAAAGCGCTTTTCAGTCGCTGCCGGATTATACCGGGTGATGCCGCTTGCGCGGGGTGGTGGTGCGCCCTAATTTGAGCGCATGAACACAAAAACGCGCAACATCCTCATTTTTCTGGGCCTGACCACTGCGGTGGTCGCTGGCGGCGGCTGGTATTTCCTCAGCGGCGATACCGCCAAGCTCCACATTGCCGAGGTCAGCGGCCCGTCGCCGGTCATCGGTGCGCCGCGCAAGGAGACGTTCCCGACGATCAATGTCGCCGACGTCAAGGTCTGGGGCGCGGGCGAAGCACCCGAGGCAGCCAAGGGCCTGACAGTGGCGCGCTTTGCCGAGGGGCTCGACCATCCCCGATCGATGCTGGTGCTGCCCAATGGCGATGTGCTGGTCGCCGAAACCAACAGCCCCCCGCGCGAGAACAAGGGCGTCGAGGGCATGGTCATGCGGCTGCTGATGAACAAGGCTGGCGCAGGCGTGCCGTCTGCCAACCGCATCTCGCTGCTGCGCGACAGCGATGGCGACGGCAAGGCCGAGAGCAAGACCCCGTTCCTCGAAAGGCTGAACTCGCCTTATGGCATGGTGCTCATCGGTGACACGCTGTACGTCGCCAATACCGATGCCGTGATGGCTTTTCCCTATTCCGCAGGCCAGACCAAGATCACCGCCAAGGGCCGCAAGGTGCTGAGCCTGCCCTCGCAAAAGCCCAACAACCACTGGACGCGCAATCTCATCGCCAATGCCGATGGCACCAAGCTGTTTGTCGCGATCGGTTCGGCCTCCAATGTCGCCGAAAAGGGGCTGGAGGTTGAGAAGGGCCGCGCGCGGATCATCGAGCTCGATCTCAAGACCGGCAAGAAGCGCGACTTTGCGGTCGGCCTGCGCAACCCCGTCGGCATGGCGTGGGAGCCCAATTCCGACGCGCTGTGGACCGTCGTCAACGAACGCGACATGCTGGGGTCTGACCTGGTGCCCGATTACCTGACCAAGGTCGAGGCGGGCATGCATTTCGGCTGGCCGTGGAATTACTGGGGCGGCTATGAGGATTTCCGTGTCGAGCCGCGCCGTCCTGAACTGCGCGAATATACCCGCCGCCCCGATTATGCGCTTGGCACCCATGTCGCGCCGCTGGGGCTGACGTTTGCCAGCAAGGCGGCACTGGGCGGCGGCTTCGCCAATGGCGCGTTCGTCGCGCTGCACGGATCGTGGAACCGTAAGCCCGCCGCCGGCTATCAGGTAGTGTTCGTGCCGTTCGGCAATGACGGCCGCCCCGCCGTCACCCGCGATGCCAAGCGCAAGGTCACCGGCGGACTGCCGGTCAATGTGCTGACCGGCTTCCTGGCCAAGGATGGTTCGGCCAAGGGCCGCCCGGCCGATGTGACCATCGACAGCAAGGGCGCGCTGCTCGTCACCGACGATGTCGCGGGCATCGTCTGGCGGGTGACCAACCCGCAGATCAAGGCCAAGCCCGTCCAGACGGCGATGCGCTGAACACGGACCGCAATTGTTGCTCTGGAAGCCCTCCCCCTTGATGGGGAAGGGTTGGGTGGGGGTGATCGCGTCGGATTAAGCATCCATCAGCGGTCGACCCCGTTCGCATAACCGCACCCTCACCCCCACCGCTGCGACATAGGCTGCAAGCAGCCAAGTCTCCGCAGCCTCCCCCATCAAGGGGGAGGGGATCGTCCGGATACCCCCTCCCGCAGGCGGGAGGGGGAGGTGCAATATTTACCAGATGCGGATGCGCTGTTCCGGCGGCAGGTAGAGCGCGTCGCCCGGCTTCACGTTGAACGCCTTGTACCATTCGTCGAAATTGCGGACGGTGCCGTTGGCGCGATAGTTGGGCGGCGAGTGCGGATCGGTGTTGAGCTGCTGGCGCAGATACTCGTCGCGCGACTTGTTCCGCCACACCTGCGCCCAGGCCATGAAGAAGCGCTGGTCGCCGGTCAGCCCGTCGATCACCTTGTCTTCCTTGCCATTGAGGTGGATCTTGTAGGCGCGATAGGCCATCGAAAGACCGCCGACATCGCCGATATTCTCACCCAGGGTGAGCGCGCCGTTGACGCAGGTCTTGCCGTCGTCGAGCGGGCACAACGCGCTGTACTGGGCGACGAGCGCGCTGGTCAGCTTCTTGAAATTGGCCTGGTCCTCGGGCGTCCACCAGTCGCGCAGCACGCCATCGCCGTCGGACTTGGAACCCTGGTCGTCAAAGCCATGGCCCATTTCGTGCCCGATCACGCCACCGATCGCGCCATAGTTCACCGCCGGGTCGGCCGACAGGTTGAAGAACGGCGGCTGGAGGATCGCGGCCGGGAAGACGATCTCGTTGCGCGGCGGCGAATAATAGGCGTTCACCGTCTGCGGCAGCATGAACCATTCGGTCTTGTCGATCGGCTTGCCCAGCTTCGAGAGGTTGTCGCGATAGGCCCAGGTCCCTGCCGCGATCGCATTGTCCAGCGCCTTGCCGGGGGTGATGGTCAGCGTGTCATAGGTTTCGAACTTTTCGGTATAGCCGATCTTGGGGGTGAACTTGGCGAGCTTCTCGCGCGCCTCAACCTTGGTCGCCTCGCCCATCCACTTGATATCGGTCAGGTTTGCGGCCATCGCCTTGCGCAGATTGCCGACCAGCTCGTCCATCGCAGCCTTGTTTTCCGCCGGGAAATAGCGGTCCGCATAGATCTTGCCGACGATCTCGCCCATCGATCCCTCGACCGCGGCCACGCCACGCTGCCAGCGCTCGCGCTGCTTCTGCTGGCCGCCGAGCACGGTGCCATAGAAAGCGAAATTGGCAGCATCGATGTCCGACGGCAGCACGCTGGCCGCGCCGGAGAGGAAGCCGGCGGCGAGCCAGGCCTGCCAGGCTTCGATCGGCGCGGTATTGGCCAGCTTGAACAGGCCGGTAATGCCGCTGCCCAGCTTGGCCGCCTGTTCGGGCGTCAGCTTTTCGGCGGCAAGCTCGTCCGCTGTCGGGGTGAGCTGGCGCACGACAAAGTCCTGCTCGCCATCGACGCCGACGGTCTTGATGAAGGTTTCGACCGGGAAGCCATTGCCCAGCGCGATCATCTCGGCCTTGGTCAGCTTGTTATAGGTCAGGTTGCGGTTGCGGCCGACGGCGCGGTCCCAATGTTCGGTGGCGATCGCCTTTTCCAGGTCATAGACCATCTGCGCCGCCTTGGCCGGATCGGCATAGCCCGCCTTGCCCAGGAGGAAGGTCAGATACTGCATATAGGCAGCACGGACCTTCAGGTTCGCTTCGCTGTCGACCAGATAATAATCGCGGTCGGGCATGCCCAGACCCGCCTGGGTCACCTGGAAGATGTACTTGTCGGTCTGCTTGGAATCGATGTCGACAAAGCCGGCAACCGGGCTGCGGAAGCCCGGCGTGCCGAACAGCCTGGCCAGGTCTTCACGCGTCTTCACCGCCTTGATCTTGTCGAGATAGGGCTGGGCAGGGGCGAGGCCCGCAGCATCGATCGCGGCCGTGTCCAGATAGGCGTTGTAGAACGCGGCGACCTTGCCTGCGCCGGTGTTGATCGCGGGCTTGGTGGCGGCCAGCTCGTCGATGATCTTGCGCACGCGCTGCTCGGACTTTTCGGCGAGCAGGGTGAAGGCGCCATAGCGCGATCGGTCTGCCGGAATCGCGAAGCTGTCGAGCCACTTGCCGTTGACATAGGCGTAGAAATCATCGCCAGGCTTGACGGCAGGGTTCATCAGCGAGGTATCGACGCCCCAGCTGCCCCAATAATCGCGCGCGGTCGTGGTGACGCCCTCGGCATCGGTGGTGCCGCCGGTGGCGGTGTCGCCAGCGGCTTCGGCTTCGATCAGCAGATCGATCTCGCCAGCCTGGGCATCAGGCTCGTTGGCCTGGGCCGGTGCGCTGGCCAGCGCAATGAGCGCCGCCGAAGCGAACAGGAAATTCTTGACCATCATAGCTCCCCGTAAGTGTCTGAAGGCCCGGAAATACGGGCAATCGCCATCGGCCCGCATGACTGCGGACGGCGATGATGGTTGCAAGCGTAATCAGGCTATCGGGGGGCTGCAAAGCTTTTCGGCAGGTGACCGTTCGCCGTCGACAAACGGCAGCGCGATCAGGCCTGTGTGGCGGCGTCCGACGGGCTCCAGCGCGACCAGCCGGGCTCTGCCAGCACCTTGCGGCCGGGCAGCACGCTGCGGCTTTCGGTTCCGGCCAGGTCGAGCGAATGCTCCCGAATGGTGCGCATCGCATGCCAGTTGGCGGTCGCGCGCTCCTGCGTCAGATTGACCGTCATATAGCCGCGACTGCTGGTATCGGCCCATTTGAGCTGCGGATTGCCGCGAATCAGCGCGCCTGCGACATCCTTGGGCGATACGGTCGGCGCGTAGGTTTCGAACCCCGGCGAGCTGACCGAATGGCCCGCAAACTCGACGCCCGCCGGCTTGCCATCGGCGGCCAGATCAAAGCCCCAGCCATTGTGGCTGTCACCCGACAGCACGACCAGATCGGCATCGGCGGCCTGGGCCGACTTGAGCAGTGCCTCGCGCTGCACCGGATAGCCATCCCACGCGTCCATGTTGAACGGCAGCCCTGCCTTGCTCGCGGCGAGACCGGCGGCCGAACGGGTGCGGACGATCTCGGGCGCATCCTTGGGCACCCATTGCGCGGTTTCGACCGGCAGCTTGAGCGATCCCATCACGCATTGCTGCGCCCAGACTTGCCAGCGCGTGCCGGCCTTTTTCGATGCCTTGAACTGCTCGCCCAGCCAGCGTGCCTGATCGTCGCCGAACATTTGGCGGCTGGGGTCCATCCAGGTCTCGTCGCGGAACTTGGCCAGTGCCTTGGCGATGTCGCCGCCGCCGGCAAAGGCTTCGGCCAGCTCGGCGGGCTTGTCGCGGCCGGACAGTCGGCTTTCGGTGCGAATGATGGTGGCGAGATTGCCGATCTGATAGCTCGTCCACAGCGCATCGGCGGGCGCAAGGTCAGCCACCGGCATCCACTCGCGATAGACCTGTTCGGCGATGCGGCGGCGGGTGGCGTAGTCGCCTTCGGTTGCATCCTGATGGTTCTGCGCGCCGCCCTTCCAGGCATCATTGGCAATCTCGTGATCGTCCCACATCGCGATCATCGGCACGCTCTGGTGCAGCCGCTGCAGATCGGGGTCGAGCCGGTAGCTGGCATAGCGCAGGCGATAATCGGCGAGCGTGACCATCTCGTGATCGGGCTGGACCAGACGTCCGGGCAGCGCCTGGCCGCGCGTCGGATACACGTCAGGCCCATATTCATAGATATAGTCGCCCAGGTGCAGCGCGAGGTCGATATCGTTGCGCGCTGCGGCATGGCCATAGGCGTTGAACCAGCCAAAGGGCAGGTTGGAGCAGGAAAAGACGCCCAGGTTGAACGCGCCGGTTTCGCCCTTGGGCAGGGTGCGAGTGCGACCGACCGGCGACATGCTGCCGTCCTCCGCCACGAAACGATAGAAATACCAGCTGCCCGGCTTCAGGCCGCGCACCGTGATCTTGGCGATATGGTCGCGCGTGCCGCTGGCGGTGACCGACCCGCCACCGGTGACCTTGGCAAAATCGGGGGTGGGCGAAAGCTCTGCGGTGAGGCGTGCGTCATTGTCCGCGACATAGCGGGTCCACAGCAGCACCGAATCGGCCGAAGGCTCACCACTGGCCACGCCATGGGTAAATCCGCGACCGGCGAACAGCGCCCTGGCCGCGCCGGGCAGCGACAGTGCCGCGAGGCCGAAGGTTCCGGCCTTGATCAGCAGCCTGCGATCGATCGTCATGGTCATGGGGGTGCCCCTCTCCGCTTTGTGTTTGCGCGCATCGGACAGCGCGGGGGCCTTTTGGTCAAGGGACATTGCGGGCGTGTGACAAACCGCCTGATCCACAAAATTACAGAAATATGACATTCAGGCGTATTTTATGTGACATTCGTATTGCTACAGCTGTCACATAAGCGTAGCATTCCTCTCGTCACAGACAGAAAGGAATGCTGACATGAACACCAAAGTTATCACATTCGCGGCCCTGGCCGCCCTCGGTATGGCTGCTCCGGCGATTGCCCAGCCTGTGCAGACCCGGGTGGCGGCGAACGAAATCGGCTATGAGACGGGCGCGCTGGGTTATGCCGCGCTGCTCAAGGGCAATTATCCGGTCGCGCTCGAACAGATGCAGGCGGCTGAGCAACAGGTTTCTCCGGCCGCCCGCCGCGATCCCGCACGGTTGATCAACATGGGTCTGGCCTATGCCAAGATGGGCGATCTCGCCATGGCCCGCAGCCATTACCAGGCTGCGATCAGCGCCGAGCGTTCGTTCGATGTCATCCTGTCCGACGGACGGGTGATGGACAGCCGCGTCGCTGCACGCCATGCGCTGCGCCGCCTCGATCAGGGCTATGCCAGCCGCTGATCCTCCTTCATCCCGAAAGGGTTAACGCTATCGACCCGGCCGGATCATCATCCGGCCGGGTTTTGTTTTGCCGGTCATGCCGTGTTGCACAATAGTCACGTGCGACGCCCATAGTGTCGATAATCGGGACAGGGCGATGAACCCGGCAATTGTTTGCAAGGCCATTCCGCCAGCATCGCCGCGCCATCAGAGTCACGCGAATCCAAGGGTTTTGGGCTGGCCTGCCCGGCCTTGTCGCACAATGTTCACATAAGACTCCAAAGAGTCACATTCCTGTCTCTCCACTGTCATTGAAATGGCCCCGCAGGGTCATCATGCCTGCCTATCTGCCGCCCCGAACGGTGTTCCAGGGGGTGGAATCAGCTCATCTCCGCTCGTTCCTCAAAAGGCTGGCAGCGCCCGCTGTCCTGATTTGCGGAGATTCCAAGATGCTTAATGCACGTGTTCGTTCGGTCCTGATGGTTTCGGTGGCCGCCCTTGCGGTGTCGGCCTGCGGCGCAGATGACGTTGCCTCGCCCGGCGAAGGCACCATCGTCGTTCCGGCCCCGGCGCCCGCGCCTGCTCCGGCCCCCACGCCGACCCCGACCCCGACCCCCACGCCGACCGGACCTGCAGCTGATTGCCCCAACGGCACCGCCAATGTCGGCACCATCACCACCGGTTCGGGCGCTGTCGCTCGCAACTGCCAGCTGTCGGGCACCATCACCACCAACCTGGTGATCCCGCGCCGCGCCGGTACCATCTATTCGCTCTCGGGCCGCGTTCAGGTCGGCATCGATGTCGGCCCCACCGCCAGCACCGGTACCGCCGCCATCCTGACGATCGAGCCGGGCGTGACCTTCTTCGGTTCGTCGGGCGCCGACTTCCTGCTGGTCAACCGCGGCTCGCAGCTGTTCGCCGAAGGCACCGCTGACCGTCCGATCATCTTCACCGCACGCGACAACGTGGTGGGCACTGCCACTGCCAACTCCAAGGGCCTGTGGGGCGGCGTCGTCATCCTCGGCCGCGCACCGCTGTCCGACTGCGCCACCGGTTCGCCGACCAACCCCGGCGGCACCCGCACCGACTGTTCGGGCGTCGTCGAAGGCACCAACGCCAATTATGGCGGTGCCGTGCCGACCGACAATAGCGGCCGCATCGCCTTCTTCCAGGTCCGCTATTCGGGCTTTGAAGTTCAGCCGGGCAACGAACTGAACGGCATCACCCTGGCAGGCGTGGGCTCTGGCACCTTCTTCCAGAACGTCCAGGTCTATAACAGCTCGGATGATGGCATCGAATGGTTCGGCGGACGCGTCAATGGCCGCAACCTGGTCGGCCTGGGCAATGACGACGACACCTTCGACATGGATCTGGGCTACAAGGGCTTCAACCAGTTCCTGCTCGGCATCCAGACTGCCAGCGCCAACCACGTGATCGAAGGCGATTCGAACGGCAACGAACAGGCCGAGCCGCGCACCGCCTGGTCGATGTCGAACGCCACCTTCGTGTCGACCCAGACCACGGCTGATGAAGCCGATATCCTGCTGCGCGGCGGCATGGACTTTGCCGCGTTCAACAGCGTCATCACCGGTCCCGGCTGGTGTCTCGACGTCGACTCGGCTGTCACCATGCAGGCCACCGGCACCGCCGGTGCCGGCGATGAAGCTGGTCCGCCGCGCTTTGAATCGGTGTTCCTGAGCTGCCCCAACGCCTTTACCGACGATGGCAACGTGACCGTTGCCTCGATCCAGGCGCTGTTCACCGCTGGTTCGAACAACACCATCAACGGCACCTCGACGCTGTCGGGCATCTTCATCAACGGCGCGAACGAGACGGCGCGTCCGGTGTTCAACGTGACCGCGATCAACAGCTTCTACACTGCCGTCACCTATATCGGTGCGGTGCGCGATGCGGCTGACACGCGCTTCCAGGGTTGGACCTGCGGTCTCTACAGCACGACCCCGGCCTGCACGGCAGCACCGAGCATTCCGACCACCTGATTGCAGACCGCTGACCGGTTGCGGGGCGGCGGCGAACACACGCCGCCGCCCCCTTTTTTGAATTACTGGAGGGACATATGGCGAAGTTCACGCCGCTTTCATTCGCTGCATTGCTGATGGTCAGCTCGGCGCTGGTTTCGCCGGCCGCCTTTGCGCAGGAGGCTCCCGCGCCGCAGGCCGAGACGCCGGCTGCCGATGCGCCCGCCGAAGAGGCACCTGCCGAGGGGGATATCGAGATTTCCGGCCCCGGTGCCGGTGGCAACAGTGAAATCGTGGTGCGTGGCCGCTTCATTCCCAACCCGATCAAGGCGACCCCTGAAGTCGTGTCGGTGCTGAGCGAGGCGGACATCGCCCGCACCGCCGATGGCGACATTGCCGGATCGCTCCAGCGCGTCACCGGCCTCAGCGTCGTGGGCGGCCGTTTCGTGTTCGTGCGCGGCCTGGGCGAACGCTATTCGCTCGCGCTGATGAACGGATCACCGCTGACCTCGCCCGATCCGCTGCGCCGTACGGTGCCGCTCGACATCTTCCCCACCAGCGTCATCGCCTCGACCACCATCCAGAAGAGCTATTCGGTGGATTATCCGGGTGAATTCGGCGGTGGTGCCATCAACCTCACCACCAAGTCGGTCCCGCGCGATCCCTTCTTCAAGATCGAGTTCAGCACCGGCGGCGACACGATCACCACGGGCGAGGTGGGTTATACCTATTTCGGATCGTCGACCGACTTTACCGGCTTCGACAACGGCGCGCGGACCCTGCCGCGCAACCTGCGCGACGCATTTGCTTCCGGCAACCCGATCGCTGCGGGCGCGAACTTTACCGCAGCGCAGGTGCGTGACCTGACGGCGAGCCTCGCCAATGCCAACACCTCGCTGATCCAGCGCAACAACAACATTCCGGTGAATTTCTCCGGCCAGATCAGCGGCGCGACCAGCTTCCTGGTGGGTGATGTCAATATCGGCATCGTTGGCGCAGCCGGCATCAACAATACCTGGCGTACGCGCGGCGGCGTGCAGCAGATTTCGCAGGGCATCGTGCCGGTGAACGGCGTCAATACGCTGCTGCCCGATATCGACTTCGACTATCTGACCACCGAAAACCGCATCGTCGTCAACGGCCTGTTCGGCGTCACCGCCGATGTGGGCGAACACAAGTTCAAATGGACCAACGTGTTCATCCGCGACACGGTGAAGGACGCATCGATCCGCGAGGGTATCGATGCCCGCGTCACCGATACCCGGCTGATCAACCGCAGCCGTACCACCTGGTTCGAGCGGCAGCTGATGAACACGCAGTTTGTCGGCGAGATGAAGTTTGACGCGTTCCGCCTCAACTTCCGTGGCAGCTATGCTAATTCGCAGCGCGAAGCGCCGTATGAGCGGACCTTCGATTACACCTTCAATGCCGTCGCCAATGACTTCGTCAACGATCTGCAGTCTGCCGGTGAAGGCGCGCGCATCGCGTTCAGCGACCTGGACGACAATGTCTATGGCGCGAACGTCGATCTGGCCTACGAAACCGATATCGGCGTGCCGATCACGTTCACGGCGGGCTATGCCTATTACAAGAACGACCGTACCTCGGTCCGCCGCGACTTCCGCTTCCTCAGCGGCCAGGGCCCGCTGCCCTTTGCCGTGTCGCAGCAGCGGCCCGACTTCCTGCTGTCGGATTTCAACGTCTACACGTTCGATGTCCGTCTGGTCGAAACCTCGGGCACCAACGGTGCCGCAGCCTATGACGCGGGCCTGGAGGTGCAGGCCGGTTATCTGCAGTTCGAAGCCGAACTGGCCGACAGCCTGAGGCTGCAGGCGGGTGTTCGCTACGAGGATGGCGACCAGTTCGTGGCCCCGATCGACCTGTTCGGCCTGGGCAGCGCCAATCTGGTGCCGACCAACATCAAGAAGGACGACTGGCTGCCGGCGGCGACGCTGACCTGGAACCTGGCGGAAAACATGCAGCTGCGCTTTGCTGCGTCGAAGACCATCGCCCGCCCGCAGTTCCGCGAGCTGGCACCGCAGCAATATCTCGATCTCGAGTTCGACCGCACCTTCTTCGGCAACCCGTTCCTCAAGAACAGCCGCCTGATCAACCTTGAAACCCGTTTCGAATGGTATTTCGAGCGTGACCAGCGCTTCACCGCCGCGATCTTCTACAAGGACATCAAGGACCCGATCGAAAATCTCGGCTTCCGTCAGGGCGACAACTTCTTCACCACCTTTGCCAACGCCCCGACCGCGACGCTGTACGGTGCGGAAATCGAGCTGGTGAAATATTTCGACCTGATCGACCTGGGCGGTACGTTCTTCGAAGAGCGTCGCATGCTGCTGGCTGGCAACTATACCTACACCAATTCGGACGTGAAGGTCACCGCGCAGGACCAGATCGCCGACCCGCTGAGCGGCGCAATGGTCGCCGCTTCGACGATCTTCCGCACCGGTGGCTTTGCGCTGACCGGCCAGTCGGATCATATCGCCAACGTGCAGTTCGGCATGGAAAGCACCGGCGAGCGGTTGTCGCAGCAGACCATCCTGCTGTCGTGGAACAGCAACCGCGTCACCAATCGCGGTCCTGCAGGCCAGCCCGATTTCGTCGAGTTTACCGGCCCGCGTCTCGACTTCGTGTGGCGTGAGGGATTCAAGCTGTTCAACAAGACGGGCGAACTCAAGTTCGAGGCGCGCAACCTGCTGAGCACCGATTATGTCGAGTTCCAGCGGCTCAACACGTCGGTGATCCGCAACAATGCCTATGAGATCGGCCGGGCCTTCTCGATCAGCGCTTCGCTCGAATTCTGATCATCCGACCATCCTTTTGAAACGTCCGGAAAAGGGGGCCTGCATCGTGCTGGTCCCCTTTTCTGCGTCCGGGTTGCAGGCGCGAGCGGCAATTCCTTCAAATATCTGTCACAAACTGGTAATCCAACCGTCATGACCTGCGCCTAGCAGCGTCCATGGGCCATGGGGATCGGCCCGTAGCGGGGAGTGATTCGTGGCATCAGCGGCCCAGAATGGCGCGCAGACCGGCCTCAGTGCTTCGCTCTCCCGATTCCGCCTGGCGCGGTTTCAGGGACGGCAGGGCGGCTGGGCTGGATGGCTTCCGCAAGGCCTTTACGGCTGGTTGCGCGCACTGCTCGTGCTGGCCTTGATCATCCAGGTCGCGCGGCTGGTCTGGACCATCGTTACCCCCATAGCGCCGCTGGGCGAATGGCAGGCGCGCACCGCCAATGTCATGTCACCTGCCGCACGCGCCGCCCTGTTCGCAAGCTTTGACGGGTTCGATCGCGCTGCCGCCGGGGGTGGCGAGGCAAGCGCTGCCGTGACCTCGCTCGATCTCACGCTTTACGGCCTGCGGATGAACGAGGCTTCCGGTGGCGGTTCCGCCATTATTGCCGGGTCAGATGGCGTCCAGCGCAGCTATGGCGTCGGCGAAGAAGTCTCGCCCGGCGTCAAGCTGGTGCAGGTGCTGTTCGACCATGTCGTGCTGGAACGCGGAGGCGCGCGCGAAAGCCTGTTCCTCGATCAGTCGATCCCGGCCGAAACCGTCGGCGATGCGCCGATGACCGCTGCGCCCGCCCCCGGCACCACGCCTCCGCCCACGGTTCAGGCCCCCGGGCCGCTCAGCGCCGAGGCGATCACCGGCGGCATCGGCTTTGCCCCGCGCATGGAAAATGGCCGCGCCACTGGCTTTGCCGTCAGCGCCAAGGGCGATGGCGGGGTGTTCGCGCAGGCCGGGTTCAAGCCGGGTGACATCGTCGTCGAAATCAATGGCCGCAAAGTCAGTTCCGCAGCTGATGCGGCGGCGCTTTCCAGCCAGCTCAAGCCCGGCGCGCGCCTGTCTCTGCAGGTCGAACGTGGCACCGAAACCCTTCCCATCGCGATCATCATCCCGGAAAAATGAAAAAACACATCTCCCTTTTCGCGCTGGGCGTGGCCCTCGTTTTCGCCCAGCCCGCAGCGGCGCAGCACAGCCTGAATGTGCGCGATGCCGATGTGCGCGCGTTCATTGAGGATGCCGCGCAAGTCACCGGGCGCACCTTCATCATCGATGGCCGCGTGCAGGGCAAGGTCTCGGTGGTCACCGACCGGCCCTTGAGCCGCAGCGAATATTTCGAGGTCTTCCTGTCGACGCTGCGCGCCAACGGGCTGATCGCGGTGCCGACCGCCAATGGTGCATATCGCATCCAGCCGACCGATGGTGCCGCCTCTGCGCCGGGCCGGGTGGGCAGCCGCGGCGCGCAGAACGAGTTCGTGACCGAGGTGTTCCGCCTGCGCGCGATCGACGCCACCACGGCGGTCGAGACGCTGCGCCCGCTGGTCAGCCGCGAGGGATCGATCACCGCCAATCGCAGCGGCAACAGCCTGGTCGTCGCCGATTATGCCGACAATATCCGCCGCATCCGTCAGCTGATCGGCCAGATCGATCGCGACAATGCGACTACCCAGGTCATCACGCTTTCGCATGCCGGCGCGCGCGAGATCGCGATGACGCTGCAGCAGCTTGCGCCTGCGCCAGGTGGCGGTGCCGAAGGTGGCGGCGGTGCGCCGCTGGTATCGGTGGTCGCGGTGGATTCGAGCAATTCGGTCGCGCTGCGCGGCGATGCACCGACCGTCGCGCGGCTGACAGCGATTGCCAAGGAACTCGACGCGCGCGCTGCCAATGGCAGCGAAATTCGCGTCATCTGGCTCGACTATGCCGATGCCGAACAGCTGGTGCCGGTGCTGCAGATGATGGTCGGCGCGCAAGGGGGCGGGGCGGTAAGCCCGATGTCCGCGACCCCGGCTGCGGCCCCGTCTGCCAACGGCGCGGCCTCCGCAGCGGCATCGGCCCCGGTCGGCGGCGCGGTGGCGCTTTCCAACGGACGCGGCCAGGCGATCATCACCCGCTATGAGGGCGCAAATGCGGTCATCATCTCTGCGCCGGTCGACGTTCAGCGCTCGCTGGCAGAGCTGGTGCGTCAGCTCGACATCCGCCAGGAGCAGGTGCTGGTCGAGGCGATCATCGTCGAGATTTCCGACCGGGTGGCGCGCGAACTGGGCGTGCAGTTCCTGATCGGTGGCAAGGATATTCCGTTCCTCGTCACGCCATTCTCGAACGTGTCGCCGAACATTCTCGATATTGCCGGCGGCATCCTGGCGGACAATCTCGACCAGACCACCACGGTGATCAACGGCAACACCGTCACCACCAGCACCAACAGCGCGATCGGCGACACGCTGCGCCAGAATGCTGCGAGCAGCATTCTGGGCGCGCGCGGTGGCTATTCGGGCTTTGCTGCGGACATCGGCAACAACCGCGTGCTGGGTGCGATCATCAACGCGGTGCAGGAAGACAGCGAGTCGAACATCCTGTCGACGCCGTCGCTCACCGTGAACGACAACGTGAAGGGGTCGATCCTGTTCGGCCAGGAAATTCCGATCAGCACCGGCGAGGCGCTGTCGAACAATTTCGACAATGCCTTCCGCACTATCCAGCGCCAGAATGTCGGCATCGAGCTGGAGGTAAAGCCGCAGATCAACGCGGGCAATCAGGTCAAGCTCGACATCCGGCAGGAGGTCAGCTCGATCGTCGGCCCGGTCAGCGATGATTTCAACGAGCTGATCATCAACAAGCGCGAGGTCAAGACGACGGTCACGGTCAAGGACCGCGAGATCATTGCGCTCGGCGGCCTGCTCGACGACAACGAGCGGCGCACGATCCAGAAGATCCCGCTGCTCGGCGACATTCCGATCCTGGGCGAGCTTTTCAAGTCGCGCGGCAAGGAGCGGACAAAGACCAATCTGATGGTCTTCATCCGCCCGACCATCCTGCGGACGGCGGAGGATGCGCAGGCGCTGGCGGCGCGTCGCTACAATTATGTCCGTGCGGCGCAGGTCGAATTCGACCCCAAGGCCGAGCCTTCGCTCGACAAGATCGTGCTCGAATATCTCGGCGCCAACGTGCCGGTCGCGCCGCCTGCCGGGCCGAGCGACCAGATCATCGCACCGCGCGCGATTCCGGGTACGGCGCCGCTGGACAGCACCACCCTGCCGCCCAGCCAGCCTGCACAGCAACAGCAGCAGACCAATGGCGGAGGCCAGCCATGATCATCCGCAAGGGCGATGCGCCCGACGAGGCTGTCGAAAGCGTGACCGAGGCGGTGGCTGCCGCCGATGTGGAGCGGACGCTGACCCGCGTGATGCTCGACATTCCCTATGGCTTTGCCCGCGACAATGGCGTGGTCATGCTGGGCGAGGCCGATGGGCGGCTGAAGGTCGCGCTGCGCGAGGGTGCGGACCCGCTGGCGCTGCTCGAGGTCCGGCGTTACCTGGCAATGCCGTTCGATGTCGAACTGGCCCCGGTGGCGCAGTTCGAGCGCTATCTGTCCGATCATTATGCGGTCGAAGGCAATGCCGCGGCCATGGCCAGCTCGCTCAACATCGATGGTGGCGATCTGGAGCTGCTGGCGAGCGACCTGCCGAGCGCCGAGGATCTGCTCGACAGCGCCGACGATGCGCCCGCCATCCGCCTGATCAACGGGGTGATTGCAGAGGCCGCGCGCCAGGGCGTGTCGGACATCCATATCGAGCCCTATGAGACAGGCCTTGTCATCCGCATGCGCATGGATGGCGTGCTGCAGGAAAAGCTGCGGATGCCGCCCAATGTCGCGCCGGTGATCGTCAGCCGCATCAAGGTGATGGCGCGCCTGGACATTGCCGAACGCCGCGTGCCGCAGGACGGCCGTATCGGCCTCACCATCGGCGGCAAGCTGCTCGACGTGCGCGTCTCGACCCTGCCCAGCCGCGCGGGCGAGCGCGTCGTGCTGCGCCTGCTCGACAAGGAAAATGCCAATATGGACCTGGGGCTGCTGGGCATGAGCCCGCGCACCCACAAGATCCTGGCCGAGGCGCTGGGCGAGCCCAATGGCATCATTCTGGTCACCGGCCCCACCGGATCGGGCAAGACGACCACGCTCTATTCGTGCCTCAAGCAGTTGAATGACGGATCGCGCAACATGCTGACCGTCGAGGATCCGGTCGAATATGCGATCGAAGGCGTCGGCCAGACCCAGGTCAATCCCAAGGTCGGGCTCACCTTTGCCGCCGGGCTGCGCGCCATCCTGCGCCAGGACCCCGATGTCGTGATGATCGGCGAAATCCGCGACCACGAGACGGCGGAAATCGCGGTCCAGGCCTCGCTCACCGGGCATCTGGTGCTCTCGACCGTGCACACCAATGACGCGATCGGCGCGATCACGCGCATGCGCGACATGAAGATCGAGCCGTTCCTGCTCGCCTCCACCCTGCGCGCGGTAGTTGCCCAGCGACTGGTACGGCGGCTGTGCCCCGAATGCCGCGAGCCGGTGCAGGCCGATGGTTCGCTCGCCTCGCTGCTCGGCTTCGACAAGGGCACGGTGGTCTATCGTCCGGTCGGCTGCGATCATTGCAACCATACCGGCTTCCAGGGCCGGATCGGCGTGTTCGAGGCGGTGCGGGTCGATGAGACTCTCCGCCGCCTGATCAACGACAATGGCGACGAGGCGATCATCGCGCGGCATGCGTTCCTGAACGCGCCGAACCTGGGCTCGGCCGCGCGCGAACTGGTGCGGACCGGCCAGACCACGGCGGAAGAGGCGATCCGCATCTCCCGGCGCGAGGCCGAGCCGGTGCCGCCTGAAACGATCGATGGCTGACTTTGCCTATCGGGTGATCGATGCGGCCGGGCGCGAGCGGGAAGGGCGCATCTCCGCCGCTTCCGACGCACAGGCGCGCGCCGCGCTTATCCGCAAGTCGTTCCATATCGTCGCGGTTAGCCCTGCGCCGCCGCGCAAGCCCCTGTTGTCGCGCGATGCCACCGCGCGATTGAGCCCCAAGCAGCTGACGCTGTTCACCCGGCAGATGTCATCGCTGATGTCGGTCAGCCCGCTCGAAGAGGCCTTGCGCACGATCAGCCGCCAGACCGAGAAGGCGAACGCGCGCGCGGTGCTGATCAATGTGCATGGCGGGGTGATGGAGGGCCAGTCGCTGGCCGAGGCGATGGCGCGCGAACCGCGCAGCTTCCCGCCGCTGTACCGCGCGATGATCAGTGCGGGCGAAAGCTCGGGCTCGCTGCCCGTCATAACCGAGCGGCTGGCGATGCTGCTCGAACAACAGGCCGAGGTGCGCGGCAAGCTCATTTCGGCGCTGGCCTATCCGATCATCCTGACGCTGGTGGCGCTGGGCGTGGTCGCCGGCCTGATGATCTCGGTGGTGCCGCGCGTGGTCGAACAGTTCGACAATGCGCAGACCCAGCTGCCGCTGATCACCCGCATCGTCATCGGCATTTCGGCCTTTCTCGCCGACTGGTGGTGGGCGATGATGCTGGCAGGCCTGCTCGCCGCAATCGGCTTCTGGCGCGCCATGAAAGTGCCTGCGTTCAAATACCGGGTCGATACGCTGCTGCTGAAGCTGCCCTTTATCGGGCGGCTGATCCGCGACATGAATGCCGCAAGGCTGGCGCGGACGCTG
This sequence comes from Blastomonas sp. SL216, assembly GCA_026625625.1. Lineage (NCBI taxonomy): Bacteria > Pseudomonadati > Pseudomonadota > Alphaproteobacteria > Sphingomonadales > Blastomonadaceae > Blastomonas > Blastomonas sp. SL216. Next base: position 2,266,135 of record CP113055.1, on the reverse strand, counting down.
GCGACCATGGTGCAAAGCCGCCTGCCGCTGCTCGAGGGGATGAAGCTCACCACGCGCACCGTGCGCAACAGTGTGCTGCGCGAGGCGCTGGAACAGGCGGTGGAGGCGATCCGCTCGGGTGGCTCGCTGTCGGCGGCGCTGCGCAATGCAGGGACGTTTCCGCCGCTGCTGGTCTATCTTGTCGCCAGCGGCGAGAGCGCGGGGCAGCTCGATATCATGCTGGAACGCGCTGCCGATTATCTCGAGCGCGAGTTCCGCAATTTCACCACCACGGCGATGGCGCTGCTGGAACCTGCGATCATCGTGGTGATGGGCGGGGCGGTCGCGCTGATCATCCTGTCGATCCTGCTGCCGATCCTGCAGCTTCAGAACCTGACCGGACTTTAGAGGAAGACCATGCTGAATATCCGAACCCTGCTGTTGAAGCGCCTCAGCCCCAAGGCCGCCAAGCGCGCCAACGGCTTTACCCTGGTCGAGCTGATGGTGGTGATCTTCATCATCGGCCTGCTCGCGACCATCGTCGTCATCAACGTGCTGCCCAGCCAGGACAAGGCGATGACCGAAAAGGCACGCAGCGATATCGCCACATTGGGCCAGGCGCTGGAAATGTACCGGCTCGACAACCTGGCCTATCCCGGCACCGCCGAGGGGCTGAACGCGCTGGTTTCGGCACCGCCGACGCTGGCACAGCCGGGCCGCTATCGCAGCGGCGGCTATATCAAGAAGCTGCCACAGGACCCCTGGGGCCGCCCGTACCAGTATATCAGCCCGGGCACGACCGGGGCTTTCGACCTCTATTCGCTGGGCGCCGATGGCGCACCGGGCGGTGAAGCCGAGAATGCGGACATCAAGGCCGATGGGGCTTAACGCCCTCAAATCCTCCCCCAGCGCGCTGGGGCCAGGTCTTCTCAAATCCTCCCCCAGCTCGCTGGGGGAGGGGGACCATTTGCGCAGCAAATGGTGGAGGGGCAGCGGGTGCATGCCCCGTGAAAAGATGTGCGCCACGCTTCCCCTCCACCCCGCCGCTGCGCGGCGCGGTCCCCCTCCCCGAGACAAGCTCGGGGAGGATTTTAGCAGCGGCTTCACCATGATCGAACTGATGGTGGTGCTGTTCATCATCGGCCTGGTGGCAGGCGCAGTGGTGCTGGCGCTGCCCGGCGACAGCGCTGCCCTGTCCGAAGATGCCGATCGCTTCGCCGCGCGCGTCGCGGCGGCGCGCGATGAGGCGGTGGTGAGCGCGCGCCCGATCGCGGTATGGATCGCGCCGTCGGGCTATGGCTTCGACGCGCGGCAGGACCGGCAATGGGTGCCGCTCAACGCGCGCACGCTAGCCAATCGCGACTGGAAGCCGGGCACGATGGCGCGGATCGAAGGCACCGTGGCAGAGGGAGACGAGAAGGCGGAGGATCAGGGCCGCGCGCGCTTCTGGTTCGATTCGACCGGGCTGCCGAACATGCCCGTCACCGTGGTGCTGGCGCGCGGCACCAACAGCGACCGCATCGTCATCAGCGCGACCGGCGAGGTCGGCCGCCCCAAATGATCACCGCCAGCGCAGGTTGCCCCGGCTGAGCTGATCGAGATTGGTGACGCCCATCAGCTTCATGCCGCGTTCGATTTCCCCGCGCAGATTGGCAAGCGTCCGCTCCACGCCGCGCTGGCCCCCGGCGGCGAGCGCATAGAGGTAGAGCCGCCCGCCCGAGCACGCCTTGGCCCCGACGCTCAGCGCCTTCAGCACATGGGTGCCGCGCGTGATGCCGCCATCGCAGATCACCTCGATCCGGTCGCCGACCGCATCGACGATCTCTGCCAGCTGGTCGAACGGGGCACGGCTGCCATCGAGCTGACGGCCGCCATGGTTGGAGACCATGATCGCCGTCGCGCCGATATCGACCGCGCGGCGTGCGTCCTCGACGCTCATCACGCCCTTGAGGCAGAACGGACCGCCCCAGGCAGCGCGGATCTGCTCGGCCATCGCCCAGTCCATGTTCTGGTCGAGCATGGTGTTGAAATAGTCCGCCACCGAAATGGCCGCGTTGCTGCCCGCTGCGATATGGCTTTCCAGATTGGGCAGCGAGAACCGCTCCCGCCCCAGATAGTTGAGCGTCCAGGAAGGGTGCATGGCAAAGCTCATCGCCGATCCCGGAGTCAGCCGCGGCGGCGAGGTGAAGCCGGTGTGCAGGCAGCGTTCGCGCTTGCCCGAAACGATGGTGTCCACCGTCAGCGCTAGCGCGTCGAACTTCGCCGCCTTGGCCGCCTCGATCAGCGCCGCGTTCAGCCCCTTGTCCTTGTGGACATAGAGCTGGAACAGCTTGGGACTGGATATGCTGTCGCCAATCTCGCCCAGGCTGACGGTCGCGAGCGATGAGATGCCGAAGAACGTGCCGAACTTTTCCGCAGCCGCACCGACCGCCTTTTCGCCGCGCCAGTGGAACAGGCGTTGCAGCGCGGTGGGCGAGAGGAACAGCGGCATATCGATCTTGCGGCCCATCAGCGTGGTCGACATGTCGATATCGGACACGCCTGCCAGCACATTGGGGACGAGATCGCAGTCCTCATAGGCCTGGGTGTTGCGGTTGCGGGTCACCTCGTCATCGGCGGCACCGTCGATATAATGGAAGACCGGATAGGGCAGCTTCTTGCGCGCCAGCTCGCGGAAATCATCGACCGTGTGGCAATCGCTCAGCCGCCGGACCGGAAAACGTCGCATAACTTGCCCACCTCACCGTCCATCACCGGTTCCGACCAGAGCCGAAATCCAGCGGCGAGACCAATGCATCCCGCTTCTGGACTCCGGCTTTTGCCGCAGAACGGCAATTCATCAAGGGCAGAGTTTATTTCAGCGCGCTCGGCTGCGGTGCCGACGGGTATTTGCAGCCGCGCTGCAGGCCGACGCCCTTCAGGAAGCTGCGGCGGACCACGCCAGCATAGACGGCAGCGTTATAGCGCCGCTCCTGCGCTGCAGCGCCCGAAATCTCGCGGATCACGCCGCGGAACGGGATGATCGAGTTGACGATCAGCCCGCCCACCTTGCCGGCGGTGTCCTTGCGCTTTTCATCGCGGCTCGCCTCGTTCACCACGTCCAGATCCTCGCCCAGCACCGCATCCATGTCGCCTATGGCGCTGCGGATCTGGGCGCAGGTCTTGATGCCTACGAGCGAATAGGGCTTGTCCTGGATGCGCAGCAGGTTTTCCGGAATGTCCTTCTTGTCGATGCCCACATCCTGGACCGGTTGGGTGACGACATCCTCGGCGACCTTCTCGGTGGTCCGAGGCTTGTCTGCCGCCTGGTTCTGCGCGGCGGCGGGCAGGGCGGAGGCCAGGATGGCGACGGTGGCAAAGGCGGTGACGGTGCGGCGCATGGTTCTTCCCCTGTTGGTCGGCGGCGTCCGGTCAGACGCCTTGGTTTTCACGCATACGCACTACCCGGCCAAAGGCTGCACCGGGGATTACAGGCGCGCGGCGCTGAACGTGTCGCACTGGGCCGGATCGCCCGTGCTCAGACCCTTTTTGAGCCAGGCCATGCGCTGGGCAGAGGTGCCGTGCGTGAAGCTTTCCGGCACGGGCCGGCGCCCTGCGGCCTTTTGCAGCGTATCGTCGCCGATGGCGTTGGCGGCGGTCAGGCCTTCCTCGATATCGCCGGGTTCGATCCGATCGCGGTTGCGCGCGGCCCAGACACCGGCATAGCAGTCCGCCTCCAGCTCCATGCGCACCTGCAGCTCGTTGCCTTCGGCTTCGCCCGCCTGTTGCTGCGCGCGGCGCACCTCATTCGAGCGACCGGTGACGGTCTGGATATGGTGGCCCACCTCATGCGCGATGACATAGGCCTGGGCGAAATCACCCGCCGCCTGGAAGCGGGTGGCCAGCTCGTCGAAAAAGCTGGTGTCCAGGTAAATGCCATTGTCCGCCGGACAATAGAACGGGCCCATCGCGCTCTGCGCCGCGCCGCAGCCGGACTGGCCGTTGCGGTCATAGAAAGTCAGCGTGGCGGGCTGGTAATTCTGGCCCTGCTCGCGGAAGATCGCGCCCCAGGTGTCCTCGGTGCTGGCCAGAACCTGACAGCTGAACTTGCTTTTTTCATCCACAGCGCAGCTTTGCTCGGCATTCTGGCCGCCCGCCTGGGTCTGCACCGGCGCGCCGCCGGTCATGCCGCCGCCCTGCATCAGCTCCATCGGATTGATGCCGAAGACGAGCGCGGCGATGCCCAGGATCACGATCGTGCCGATGCCCATCTTGCCGCCGCCGATGGGAAAGCGCGGTCCGCCACCGCCGCCGCCGCGCTGGTCCGAAATATTGTCGCTGGTGCGATAGTCGTCGAGCTTCATGGGCGGCGCTGTTCCTTTTTGGGCCTTGGCATCGAACAGTAACACCGGACGACGTGATTTAGCACCATCGATTTTCGCGCCGATTGCCTTATTGTGCAGTGCGGCATAAGCGCTTTTGATGCCGAATGCCCTGCCTGGAGACGCCGATATGCCCGCATCCCAAGACGATATCGACCTGCAATCCGCCGCCGTTCCGCTGCCGCCGACGGTTGCCCTGCTGCTCCAGGGCGGCGGCGCGCTGGGCTCCTATCAGGCGGGCGTGTTCAGCGAGCTGGTGCGCCAGAATGTGCGCATCGACTGGGTGGCGGGCATTTCGATCGGGGCGATCAACTCGGCGATCATCGCGGGCAACGAGCCGGCACAGGCCTGCCATCGGCTGCGCGAATTCTGGGAGCTGGTGACATCGGGTTCGCCCGATTTCGCCTGGGGCAACACCGACTATATGCGCGAGATCAACCATTTCGCCGGCGCTGCGACAGCCGCAAGCATCGGCGTTCCCGGCTTTTTCCGCCCGCACATGGTCCCTGCGCCGCTCGCCTGGCCGGGCACGCCCGCTGCGGTCAGCATGTACGACACCAGCGAGATGGCCCAGACGCTCGACCGCTTTGTCGACTGGGACCGGCTCAACAACGGCCCGGTGCGCTTCTCGGTGGGTGCGGTGAACGTGGAATCGGGCAATTTCTATTATTTCGACACCCATGATCCGCAAGGCGCGACGACCATCGATGCGCGCCATGTGCTGGCCAGCGGCGCGCTGCCGCCGGGCTTTCCCGCGATCGAGATCAACGGCAAGCATTACTGGGACGGTGGCCTGGTCAGCAACACGCCGCTGGCTTATGTGCTCGACAACCAGACCAGCGACATGCTCGCCTTCCAGGTCGATCTCTTCCCGGCGCGGGGGGAACTGCCCACCAAGTTCGCCGACGTGCTGAGCCGCGAGAAGGACATCCGCTATTCCAGCCGCACCCGGCAGGTGACGGACTATTATCTGAAGCTCCGCAAGGAGCACGCGGCGCTGCGCAACGTGCTGGCGATGCTGCCGCCGGACATGTGTTCGCAGCCCGATGTGCGGCGCGTCCGCGCTCTGGTGGAGGACAATGCGGTCAACATCGTCCATCTCATCTACAAGGTGCAGAAATGGGAGAGCGGGATGCGCGATTTCGAATTCTCGCGCGGGACGATGGAAGTGCACTGGCAGCAGGGCATAGACGCGGTGCGCGCCACGATGCAGAAAGGCGACATCCTGGCGCAGAATATTCTGGACGGAAAGACCGCCGCATTCGATCTTGCGCCGCACAAATAGGCCACGCTGCGGGAGAGGCGAGATGAAGACGATGTTCGGGGCGCTTGCGGCGCTGGTTCTGCTGGGCGGTGCCGGGGCAGCACTGGCCGAACGCTGGCAGGATGTCGCCACCCCCGCCGATGCCGAGCGGCTCAAGGGCCGTGATGCGACCTTCGCCGCCGCGCTCAAGGAAGTGCGTGCCTCCGAATATGCAGGCGAGCTGGCCAGGCACGCCCTGCTCTACGATCCCAGGAAGCGGCTCGACAATCCGCTGCCGCCCGAAGGCAAGTATCTGTGTTCGACGCACAAGCTGGGCGGGCAGTTTCTGGCCTATATCGCCTATCCGGATTTCGTCTGCGCCGTCTATGGCAGCGGCGACCGGCGGCAGTTCGTCAAGCTGACCGGATCGCAGCGCCCGGTCGGCTATATCCATGCGGATGGCAAGCGCAGCGGCGTGTTTCTGGGATCGCTGATGCTGGGCGATGACGAGGGGCTGGTGCCCTATGGCCAGGACAAGGAGCGCGACCTGGCCGGGACGGTCGAGCGCATCGGCAAGACCCGCTGGCGCATCGTCTTTCCCCGGCCCTATTATGAATCGACGATGGATATCATCGATCTCAGGCCCATAAGTTAGGCGATCATGCCAAGCGGGACGGCTCTGGGCTATTCGATCATCATGCTGATGACCGGGATCGGAATCCCGGTGATGGCGGCGCTCAACGGGCAGCTGGGCGTCCGGCTGGGTAACCCCGCCGCTGCGTCGGTGATCCTGTTCCTGTCGGCCTTGCTGATCGCCATTGCGGCTACGGGTTTCGTCGGCCTGCCCGATCTGGCCAGGCTGCGCGCCGCGCCCGTTCACCTGTTCTTCTCGGGCGCATTCGTCGCCTTTTACGTCCTGTCGATCACCTGGATCGGGCCGCGCTTCGGCATCGGCAATGCTGTGTTCCTGGTGCTGCTGGGCCAGATTGTCGCGGCGGCGATGATCGATCATTTCGGTCTTTTCGGCGTCCCGCGCAGTCCTTTGACGGCGCTGCGCATCAGCGGAATGGTCGTGATGACGATCGGCGTGATCATGGCGCGGCGGATCGGCTGACCTTTTTTGACTGACATGGCAAAAACAAGGCGTTAGCTTCCCCGACAAACATATGTCTGGGGAGACACTTATGCCGGTCGCATCGTTTTTCGCGCGCAGCCTTGCCGTATCCGCCCTCGCGCTGGCGGCGGCCGTGCCGGTCGCCGCGCAGGACAGCATCCGCGCCGATATCGCCTCCGACATGCCCGGCCTGATGGACATCTATCGCGACCTGCACGCCAATCCGGAGCTCAGCTTTCAGGAGGTGCGTACCGCCAGGAAGCTGGCCGAAGAGGCGCGCAAGCTCGGGTTCGAGGTGACCGAGGGCGTCGGCAAGACCGGCGTCGTGGCCGTGATGAAGAACGGTCCCGGCCCGGTGGTCATGCTGCGTGCCGACATGGACGGGCTGCCGGTGGTCGAGCAGACGGGCCTGGCCTTTGCCAGCAAGGTCCGCGCGATGAGCCCGGCGGGGATCGAGACCGGGGTGATGCATGCTTGCGGCCACGACACGCACATGACCGGCTGGGTCGCGACCGCGCGGCAGCTGGTCAAGCGCAAGGCCGAATGGTCGGGCACGCTGGTGATGATCCTGCAGCCGGCAGAGGAAATCGGCTCGGGCGCGGTGGCGATGCTCAACGACGGGCTGTTCACCCGCTTCCCCAAGCCGCAATATGTGCTGGGCTTTCATGACGCTGCCCAGGCCCCCGCCGGGTTCATCGGCTATACGCCGGGCTTCGCGCTCGCCAATGTCGACAGTGTCGATATCAAGGTGAAGGGGCTGGGCGGGCACGGTGCCTATCCGCAATCGACCAAGGACCCGATCGTGCTGGGCGCGCGCATCGTCACCACGTTGCAGACGCTGATCAGCCGCGAGCTCGACCCGCAGGACGCCGCCGTCGTCACCGTGGGCAGCTTCCAGGGCGGCGCGAAGCACAACATCATTTCGGATGAAGCGACGCTGCTGCTCACCGTGCGCAGCTATTCGGACGAGACGCGCGCCAGGATCATCGAAGGCATCAAGCGGATCGCCAAGGGAGAGGCCATTGCCGCAGGCGTTCCGGAAGACCGCATGCCCGAGGTCAAGCTGGCCGACACGTTCACGCCCGCGGTCTATAACAGCCCCGAATTCACCCAGGAAATCGGGACATTCCTCAAGAGTCGCTTTGGCGACAAGCGCGTCGCGCAAGTCCCGCCGTCGATGGGCGGCGAGGATTTCAGCCGCTTCTATCGCGCCGATCCCGACAATATCAAAAGCATGATCTTCTGGGTCGGCGGGGTGCCGCTGGCGGAATATAACAAGGCGAAGAAGGAGGGCATCGAAATGCCCTCGCTGCACAGCCCGTTCTGGGCGCCCGAGGCCGACACGGTGATCGCCACCGCGGCCGAGGCGATGACCGCGATGACGCTGAAGCTGATGGCCAAGCAGCCCTGATTACAGAAGCTGCGGCTGGCGCTCCGGCGACCGGCTGCCCACGCCCGGCAGGTTGAGCGCGGAGACCATCTCGCGCAGTTCCTGCCGTGCGATGATATGGCTGGTGCCCAGATCCGCCAGATGGCCCTTGTCGAGCAGGGTCAGGCCCGAAGGGAACAGTTCGCGATAGACCACGCGTTCGGACAGGCCCTGGACATAGCGGAAGCCGACACGCTTGGAGAGTTCGGCGAGCGCCGCGTCCAGACGGCGCTTGTTGCGGGCATCGGTCTGCTGGGTGCGGTTACGCAGCACCACCCAGTCGATTTCGATGCCGTCGGTCTTGGCGCGGGCCTTGCGCGCCTCCCAGATCAGTTCGGCATAGAAGCTGAGGCGGCGGACCTTGAAGTTTTCAGGGTCCACCTGCCCGATCAGGTCGAAATCGACAAAGCTGTCATTGAGCGGGGTCACCAGCGTGTCGGCACGGGTGGCGACGAACCGGGCGAACTTGTCGTCGCGGCCCGGGGTGTCGAACACCAGAAAATCGCAGTCCTGGCTGAGCGTGGAGACCATCTGCTCCAGCCGCGCCTGGTTGTCGTCCTTGAACACATCGAATTTCGGCGTCGGCAGGTCGATGCCGCGCCGTTCCTGGGTTGCGACTCGGTTTTCCAGATAGCGGTGCAGCGTGCGCTGGCGCGGATCGAGGTCGATCGCGCTCACCCGGAAGCCGAGATAGGACAGGGCCACGGCCACATGGACCGCGCTGGTCGATTTGCCGGTGCCGCCCTTTTCATTGGCAAACACGATATGGTGCGTGGACGCCTTGCGCGTCATCATGTCCATTGTCTTTCCAGCCCCTTCCAGCAGGCCCATGATTGTGCCAGTGCTGCTGCGTGAATCGTTTGCGGCCTGCGCCGCCTTATGCTGCGGCGTTCCCTATCGGAGGCTTAACCAAGGTGCAAATCTTACGTCGGGTTGACAGGTTGCGGTCGGCTGTGTCGCTGCTCCGGGGGCAGGGCGGCCATGTGGCGCTCGTGCCCACCATGGGGGCACTGCATGCAGGCCATATGCAGCTGGTCAAGGAAGCCAGGCAGCGGGCGGACCATGTCGTCGTGTCGATCTTCGTCAACCCGAAGCAGTTCGGTGCCAATGAGGATCTGGACGCCTATCCCCGGCAGGAAGAGGCCGATGCCGCCATGTTGAGCGAGGCAGGCGTGGCGATCCTGTGGGCGCCCGATGTCGAACAGGTCTATCCCGCTGGTTTTGCGACCAATGTCAGCGTGCTCGGGGTCAGCGATGGGCTGTGCGGCGCGGCCCGGCCTGGCCATTTCGATGGCGTCGCCACTGTGGTTGCCAAGCTGTTCAACCAGATCCAGCCCGATATGGCCCTGTTCGGCGAGAAGGATTACCAGCAACTCGCGGTGATCCGCGCGATGGCGCGCGATCTCAATTTCGGGCTCGATATCATCGGTGTGCCGACGGTTCGCGATGCCGATGGCCTGGCCCTGTCGTCGCGCAATGCCTATCTGACCGGCGAGGAACGCGCCGCCGCTGCGATGCTGCCGCGCGCGATGCAGGCGGGCATTGCGGTGATCGAGGCGGGCGGACCGGTCAAGGTCGCCATCGAAGGGATCGAACAGGCGCTGCTCGCCGCCGGATTTGCCTCGATCGATTACGTCACGCTGGCCGATGCGGCAACGCTGGAGCCCATGGAAATGGCCGATCGACCCGCACGTCTGCTGGTCGCAGCCCGCATCGGACGGACCCGATTGATCGACAATATGCCGGTAAAGCCAGTCTGATTGTAAAACTTCTGGCATGGTGTATGCCGAATTAACCGTTTTTTTACCACGCTTACACACTGTTGCCCCGTCGGAAGGTCCGACCATGCATTAGAGGGGCATGTGAGATGGCAAACAGTCTGAAGTCCGCCACGTTCTTGATCGAAAGCAAACTTGCGGCAGCAGCCCGCGGCGACATCAACGCCTATTTCGAACTCGGCGTAGCTTTTTCCACCGGCGGCCAAGGGGTCAATGTCGACCTGATCGAGGCGCACAAATGGTTCAACCTCGCCGCCGTGAAGGGCCATGAGGAAAGCCAGCTGTGCCGCGCCGAGATCTCGGAAGAGATGACCGCACGGCAGATCGCCGAAGCCCAGCGCGAAGCCCGCGCCTGGCTCCAGCAGATCGCAGCGCGCGCCGCCTAGAGTGATTTCGAGTGAAATCGTACATTTCACGGCTCGGAAATCACGGCAGAACAGCTATTTGGACCGCGCTTTTGAGGCAATCAAAAGCGAACACGGGCTAACCGCTCAGCGCGCTGCCTTGCGGTAGCGTTCGAACCAGGCGATGATCGCCGAAGCCTTGGCCGCGCTTTGCGACGGTCTGGCCGCGATTCCGCCATGGCTCGCGCCCGGCACCTTGACCAGGGCCGTGGGGACGCCAACCAGCTTGAGCGCGGTATAATATTGCTCTGACTCGCTCACCGGGGTGCGATAATCCTCGCTGCCGACGACAACCAGCGTCGGCGTCTTCACATTGGCGACCAGCGACAGCGGCGAACGCGCCCAATAGCTCGCCTGGTCCTCCCAGGGCATCTTGCCGAACCAGTATTTCGCAAAGAACGCAGGGCCATCGGCGGTCAGCGCCTGGCTGGTCCAGTTGATCACCGGCTTTTGCGTCGCAGCGGCCTTGAACCGCGTCGTCTTGCCGACGATCCAGCTGGTCAGCACCCCGCCGCCCGAACCGCCGGTCACGAACAGCTGGTCGGGATCGACGATGCCATCGGCAATCGCCTTGTCCACCATCGATATCAGGTCGTCATAATCATTGCCGGGATAGGCATGGTGGATGAGATTGGCGAATTCCGCGCCATAGCTGGTCGATCCGCGCGGATTGACCGAGAGCACGGCATAGCCCGATGCGGCATAAAGCTGGTTGTCGGTCGAAAAATGCGGGCCATAGGCGGCGAACGGACCACCGTGGATTTCCAGCACCAGCGGCACGCGCTGCCCGGCAGCATAGCCGGGGGGAAGCGTCAGCCAGCCTTCGATCGTACGACCGTCGAACGAGGAGGCGACGGTCATCTTGCGCACCTCGCCCAGCCGCCTGGATGCCATCAGCGTGCTGTTCAGCCGGGTCAGCGCCCGCATCTTGCCACCGCTTGCCAGCATGACATCGGCAGGCTTGGTGGCATTGCCGCCCGAATAGGCGATCGCGCCGGTCTTGGCGACGCTGAACGATCCGCCCGAATAGGGCCGGTCGAGCGCCGGGCCGGTCAGGCCGCGCACGATCTCGCGTACCGACCCGTCAAGGCCGATGCGCGCGACCAGGGTTTCGCCATGATCGTCATATTGCGCGATCAGCGCCTGGCCATCGGGGGCCCAGACCATGGCATCGATGCTGCGGTCCAGCGACGGCGCAACCGCGCGCTTTGCGCTGCCATCGCGGTTCATCACATAGGCCCCGGCATTATGATAACCGAGCAGCTTGTCGTCGAAACCGACATAGGCGATCTTGCTGCCATCGGGCGAGACTACCGGCGATGCGTCCGGCCCGTCGCGATCGGTCAGTGCGGTGATCGTGCCGCTGGCAATGTCGAGCGCGTAGATTTCGGCATCCTGCGGGTCGTTTTCCCAATCGGGCGAGCGGTTGCCGGAGAAATAGAGCGTCTGTCCGTCCTTGCCCCAGGTCAGGCCGCCGCCATCATGATACGGGCCAAAGCTCAGCTGGCGCGGTGCGCCGCCGGTCGCGGGCACGACAAAGATCTTGTCGAAGCCGGGCTTCAGATACCCGGCACCATCGGCCCGGTAGGTCAGCAGGTCATAGGTCTCGAGCGGCGCGACCCATTGCGCGCCCTCGGGCTTGTCAGGTGCCTTGCCCAGCTTCGGCCCTTCGGCGGGCATGAACATCGTATAGGCGATCTGCGTGCCATCGGGCGACCAGGCGATGTTGCCGGGGCTTTCGGGCAGGCCGGTGATCCGCACCGACTGGCCGGTGCCGACCCAGCGCACGTACAGCTGGGGCGCGCCGCCTTCTGCGGTGGAGACATAGGCCAGGCGCTTGCCATCGGGCGACCAGCGCGGCTGGCTGTGGCTGCCGGGACCGGCGGCCAGCGGGGTCAGCTCGCCGCTGGCGCTGTCGATCAGCCAGATCGAGGAGACGGCCCTGTCGGCCATGATGTCATTGGCGCGGCGGACGAACGCCACCCTGCCGCCATCGGGCGAAATCTGCGGATCGGCAGCGACTTCGAGCGAGAACAGGTCCTGTCCGCTCAAGCGGCTGTCGGGCGCGTCCTGCGCGAACAGGGCGGTGGGGCTGGCAAAGGCGAGCAACATGGCGGCAAGGCGGATCGGGCGCATGGAATGGAGCTTTCTGCTGGAATCGCAACAGGTTGGGATTGAACGCAGCGTGCGCTGCGCGGCAGGCGGCGTCAAGCGGCAGATGGTCCGCGCCGGAAAGGCAGCATCTCGGACAGCATTTCGCGGTCGGCAGCCACCGCAGCGCGCTCGCGCACCAGGAAATCGGCCACCGCACGGCGAAAACCGGGGTCGGGGATGTAATGCGCCGACCAGGTGAGTTCGGGCGCATAGCCGCGCGCCATCTTGTGCCCACCCTGCGCACCGGCTTCGACCCGGGCCAGACCGCGCGCCAGCGCCGCGTCGATCGCCTGATAATAGCACAGCTCGAAATGCAGGAACGGCTTGTCGATGGTGCAGCCCCAATAGCGGCCATAGAGCGTGTCGCTGCCGATGAAATTGAGCGCGCCTGCGATCGGGTGCCCCTCGACCAGCGCCAGGATCAGCAGGATACGGTCGGCCATGGTCTTCCCCATCAGGCTGAAGGCCTCGCGGGTCAGATAGGGCTGGCCCCATTTGCGCGCGCCGGTATCCTGATAGAAGATCCAGAACGCGTCCCAATGCGCCTCGGTGATCGCGTCGCCGGTCAGATGGACGATCTCCACCCCTTCCTGCGCCTTGGCGCGTTCCTTGCGTAGGTCCTTGCGCTTGCGCGAGGTGAGCGATCCCAGAAAGCCCTCGAAATCGCCATAGCCATCATCGTGCCAGTGGAACTGGGTGTCCGATCGCATCAGCCATCCCGCCTGTTCGAACAGCGGCACCTGCGCCGGTTCGATAAAGGTCGCATGGGCTGAGGACAGCCCGTTCTGGTCGGCCAGATTTTCCGCCGCGCTCAGGATGGCAGGGGCCCAGACAGGGTCGGCGAGCAGCAAGCGCGGGCCTGTTGCCGGGGTAAAGGGTACCGAAATCTGCAGCTTGGGATAATAGTGCCCGCCGGCATTTTCCCAGGCATGCGCCCAGCTATGGTCGAACACATATTCGCCCTGGCTATGGCTCTTGAGATAGGCGGGTAAGGCGGCGACCAGCCTGCCATCCTCGCCCCTGATCGTGATCGGCGCAGGATTCCAGCCGGTGCCGCGCCCGACACTGCCCGATTGTTCGAGCAGGCTGAGGAAAGCGTGAGAAACGAACGGATTGTCGGGCCCGGCCAGCGCGTCCCACTGGTCGGCATCCAGCGCGGCGATGCTGCGACCGACCTCGGCGGTGATCGCGCGCTCGTTCATGGCTGGGGCTGGCCTCGCTCGTAAATCGGCGCATCGGCATATTCGGCAGCCAGGGCATGCTGATCGTCGCTGCGTACCGTCCAGGTCAGCAGCGGCAGCCCGCGGGCGCGCTGCGAACAGGCAAAGCTGCTGGGCAGATCGCGAATGTCATAGGCCAGGAAATCGGGCTTGGCCTTCCACAGGTCGCGATGACGGCGCAGATTGCCCTTCCAGCCGCGCGCATCCTCTTCGGTGATCACCAGCCCGCGCGTGATGTGCCTGGCCTGTTTGCGGAACCAGGCGCTCACCGCCGGGTCAAAGCTCATCACCGCCGCCTTGCCGCCATAGCCTTCCAGCGCGCGGCGCACCGCTAGGCAGAGCGGTGCGACATGGCCGGTTTCGGTCTTGATCTCGATCAGGATCGGCGCGCGCCCGCGCACCACGCCCAGCACCGCGCCCAGCTCTGCAATCGCGCCATTCTGGCCGAGCAGGCGGATCTGCGTGAGCTCCGCCGCCGTCTTGCTGGCAACGCGGCCCTGCGCCAGGGTCAGCCGACCCAGCGAGAAATCGTGGAACACCACCGCGCGGTTGTCGCCGCTGCGCTGGACATCGCATTCGATGCCATGGCCCGCCGCAATCGCTGCGGTGAAGGCGGGCAGGGCGTTTTCCAGCACCGGGCCATCCCACATGCCGTCATGCAGGCCGCGATGGGCATAAGGCTGCTGCCCCAGCCATTCGATGCGTCGCGGTGCTGGCGTCGGTGCCAGCCAGCGGTCAAGCAGGCCGAACGGCGACAATGGCATCAATCTCTACAGCTGCGCCCAGCGGCAGCACGGGAACGCCCACGGCGCTGCGGGCATGCTGGCCGGCGGGGCCGAACACCTGCACCATCAGGTCCGATGCGCCATTGGCGACCTTGGGCTGCGCATTGAATTCGGGCGTGCTGGAGATGAACGCGCCCAGCTTGACGATGCGCTCGACCCGGTCGAGCGAGCCCAGGGCCGCCTTCATCTGTGCGATCAGCATGATGCCGCAGGCGCGGGCCGCCGCCTCACCCTGTTCCAGCGAGACATTCTCGCCCAGCCGTCCGGTGACGACCTTGCCGTCGATAAAGGGCAGCTGGCCAGAGATGTAGAGCATGCCGCCCGCTTCGACGGTGGGGACATAGGAGGCGACGGGGGCTGCCGGCTGGGGCAGTTCCACGCCCATTTCGGCGAGTTTGGCGTCGATGCTGTCGGTCATGGGATATCTTTCTAAAGGTTACGGTTCAGGCGGCCGCCTGGATGCCGGGCGCGGGCGCTCCGACCGCGAAACGTTCGAGAACCCAGGCCAGCGCCTCGTCCCAGCGGTCGATGCGTGCATGGGCATGGCCGGCATTGGCGGCGCAGGCGATATGCGGGGCCAGGCCTTCCTCTCCGACCATGTGCAGCCGCCAGACGTGCGGCGCATGCTCGGCGGCGGACTCATGGTGCTGGGGCAGGTCGTCGACAAAGATCGCGACACTGGGATTATGCTCTTCCACGATCTTGCGCAGCGGTTCGCCCTTGGGCCCCTGGTTGCACACGACGCGATGATGGAGCCCGAACCGCGCCAGCTGTTCGCTGCGCGCCTGCTGGCGGTCGTCCATCAAATTGGTCAGCACGACGATGTCGGCATGCTCGCCAATCGCCTTCAATGCCTCGACCGCGCCGGTGATCGGCGTCTGGCGGTGCATCTCGGTATCGAAAAACGCGCCGAGCAAAGGCCAGATATCGCCGGGCTTCACTGCCTCGCGCGTCTTGCGGTCGATCAGCGCCTTGGCGAAATCACCACCGGAAAAGTCGAACTCGATATCATGCTCTTCGTCCAGCCACGCCTTGAACGGTGCGACCATGTACAGCAGCACCTCGTCACAATCGGTGACCAGCAGCGGACGGTTGGGGGTGGCATTTGCGGTCATCAAATCTCCATTCGGTTCAGGTCCGGCGTTCCAGCTCGATCCGGGCGTTGACCAGCTGCGCCGGGCTTGCGCCGATGGCATCGGCCGCCGCCACCAGATCGGCCTCATAGCCTTCCAGATAGCGGATGAATTCTGCCAGGATGCGGGGATTGGTTGCCCCCTGGCGCAGATCGTCCGCCGTCATGCCGGTCAGCGCGAGCAGCCGCGAGGCCCGATCCCCATCGCTCAGCAGCCATCCCAGCGCCAGCAACGCCAGCGTCACCGCGTCGCCCGATTCCTCTTCATCTGCCCTGATTGTGTCGCCCACGGCTTTCGCCTACATCCCCAGTTGAAAGCAACCGCCGGATGCAAAGATCCGGCAAATTGGATAAGCGGTTCAGTGGCAAAAAGAGTGCTGGTTGTCGAGGATAACGACCTCAATCGCAAACTTTTCTGCGATCTCCTCACCGCGCATGGCTTTGCGGTCGAGGGGCTGGCCGATGGTCGCGAGGTGATGGAGCGCGCGCGCCAGTTCGTGCCCGGGCTGATCATCATGGATATCCAGCTGCCGCATGTCAGCGGGCTGGAGCTGATTGAGACGATCAAGGCCGATCGCGACCTGCGCCTGATCCCGATCATGGCGGTCACCGCATATGCCGGCAAGGGGGACGAGGACAGGATTCGCGCCGCCGGAGCAGAGGGCTATGTCTCGAAGCCCGTCTCGATCGGCCCGTTCATGGCGGCGGTGAACGCGCTCGTCTGAGCCGCGCCCACCGCCTGCCTTTTCATCAGATGCGTTCGATGATGATCGCAGGCGCCATGCCGCCCGCCGCGCACATGGTGACCAGGCCATAACGGCCGCCCGAACGCTCCAGTTCGTCAAGCGCGGTGCCGATCAGCATCGATCCGGTCGCACCGATCGGGTGGCCCAGCGCCATCGCGCCGCCGTTGATGTTCACCTTCTCGCGGTCGAGATCGAGATCACGGATGAACTTCTCGGCGACGACGGCGAAGGCCTCGTTGATTTCCCAGACGTCGATATCGTCCTTGGTGAGACCAGCGCGCTCCAGCGCCTTTTTCGCGGCGGGGACGGGCGCGTTGAGCATCAGCGTCGGGTCATCGCCCATGTTGACATAGGTGACGATGCGCGCGCGGGGCTTGAGGCCATGCTTGTCGGCATACTCCTTCGACGTCAGCAGCACGGCGGCGGCGCCGTCGACCACGCCCGAGCTGTTGCCAGCATGGTGCATGTGCTCGATCTGCAGATCGGGATAGCGGCGGTTGATCTGCTTGCGGAAGGTCGTGCCGCCGATCTCGAAATCGGCCATGCCGGCAAAGGCGGGCTTCAGCGCCGCCAGGCTCTCTGCGGTGGTATCGGGACGGGGGAATTCTTCCTTGTCGAGCGCCACGCTGCCATCGGGATTGTGCACCGGCACCACCGATTTGTCGAAACGGCCCTCGGCAATGGCGCGGGCCGCGCGCTGCTGGCTGACGAGTGCGAGTGCATCGAGCGCTTCACGCGAAATGCCTTCCATCGAGGCGATGGCATCGCCGCACACGCCCTGGTGCGACTGGGGGTGCAGTTCGTCGAGCGCGGGGTTGTGCGATCCCATCAGCGGCGGGGGCATGCCGGCATTGGCCTCGGCAGCCGCGACGACCTGGGTATAGCTCATCATCTCGGTACCACCGGCGATGACGCAATCTTCCATGCCCGACATGATCGCCGCCGTGGCGAGGTTGACCGAGGTGATGCCGCCGCCGCAGAAACGGTCCAGCGTCATGCCGCTCGCCTTGGTGTCATAGCCCGCGGCCAGCGCCGCCATGCGGCCCAGATCGCCGCCCTGCTTGCCCTTTTGCGTCGAGGTCGACCAGATCACGTCGTCGACCGTGGCGGTGTCGAGCGCGTTGCGCTCCTTGATCGCCTTGAGCACGGTCGCGGCCAGATCCTGCGGGTGCAGGTGCGACAGCGCGCCCTTGCCGGGCTTGCCGACCCCGCGCGGGGTGCGGACGGCATCGATGATATAGGCTTCGGCCATGTCAGATTTCCTCTCGGGCTTGTTTAATCGTTCAGTTAAACCAGCGCGAAGGGGGCCGCAAGCCTCAATCCAGTGCCTCGAGCAATTCGTTGTTCTCCAGCCAGGCCGCCTCGACCTCGGCCAGTTCCTCGGCCACCTTGGCACGGCGGCGGGAGAGTTCGCTCATGGTCAGCTTGGCAAGCTCGCCGCTGGCCGTGGACGGATCGAACATCGCGCGGTCGAACTCGCTGCACCGGGCCTGCAGCGTGGCGATGGTCTTTTCCGCCGCGCTCACCTTGGCGCGGATCTGCCGCACCTGCTCGCGGCGCTCGGCCTCGGCCTTCTTGTCCTTCTTCGCCTTGGGCTTGCCCTCACCCTTGGGCTGGTTCACGCCCAGGATGAAGTCGATATAATCATCCATGCTGCCCTGATATTCGGTGGCGGTGCCGCTATCGACCAGCACCAGCCGGTCGGCGGTCAGCTCCACCATATGGCGGTCATGGCTGATCAGCAGCACCGCGCCCGAATATTCGTTGAGCGCTTGCACCAGCGCCTCGCGCGCATCGACATCAAGGTGGTTGGTCGGCTCATCGAGGATCAGCAGATGCGGCGCATCGCGGGTGATCAGCGCCAGCGCCAGCCGCGCGCGCTCGCCGCCGGACAGGGTGCCGACCTGCGATATGGCTCGGTTGCCGGAAAAGCCGAACCGGCCCAGCTGCGCGCGCACCGCGGCCGGGGTCTTGCCCTGCATCGCGCGGGTCATCTGCTCCAGCGGGGTGCTGTCGGCCTCCAGCTCTTCGACCTGATACTGGGTGAAATAGCCGACCTGCATCTTGCCGGCGGTGTTCATTTCGCCTTCCATCGGCGGCAGCTGTGCGGCGAGCAGCCGGGCGAGCGTGGTCTTGCCGTTGCCGTTTCGCCCCAGCAGCGCCACGCGGTCGTCGGGATCGATGCGCAGGTTCAGCCGCTGCAAGATGGGCTTGGCCTCGCCATAGCCGACCGCTGCCAGGTCGAGCGTGATCAGCGGCGGCCGCAATTCCGACGGGCTGGGAAAATCGAAGGTCAGGCTGGGATCGTCGATCAGCGCGGTGATCGGCTGCATCTTGGCCAGCATCTTGGCGCGCGACTGGGCCTGTTTGGCGGTCGAGGCGCGCGCGCTGTTGCGGGCTATATAGTCCTGCAGCTTGGCACGCTGGGCATCTTGCGAGGCCTTGGCGGCGGCGAGCTGCGCGGCGCGTTCGGCGCGCTGCCGCTCGAAACTGTCATAGCCGCCCGGATAGAGCGTCACCTTGCCGCCCTGCAGGTGCAGGATATGGTCGACGACATTGTTGAGCAGGTCGCGTTCATGGCTGATGACGATCAGCGTCGCCGGATAGGCCTTGAGGAAATTCTCCAGCCAGACGGTCGCTTCAAGATCGAGATGGTTCGACGGTTCGTCGAGCAGCAGGATATCGGGCTGCGAGAACAGCAGCGCGCCCAGCGCGACGCGCATTTTCCAGCCGCCGGAAAAGCTGTCGAGCGGGCGGTTCTGCATCTCTTCGTCAAAGCCGAGCCCGGTGAGGATGATCGCCGCGCGCGAGGGCGCGCTATAGGCGTCGATCGCCAGCAGCCGTTCGTGCACGTCGCCCAACCGGTCGGGATCGGTGCAGGTTTCCGCCTCTTCCAGCAGCGCAGTGCGTTCGATATCGGCGGCGAGCACGGTATCGAGCGGGGTGACATCGCCGTGCGGCGCTTCCTGCGCGACATAGCCCAGGCGCGCCAGGCGCGGCATGTCGATCTCGCCGTCATCGGGCTCCAGCTCGCCGATCATGACCTTCATCAGCGTCGATTTGCCCGCGCCGTTGCGCCCGATCAGGCCGACACGGCTGCCGGGCGGGATCGCCGCCGTTGCGCCGTCCAGGATGGTGCGGCCGCCCAGGCGCACGGTGATGTTGTTCATAGAAAGCATGGGAGGAGCGCCTATCAGCAGACGCGGCGTTCGCCAAGCCGTGGCTTGCTGCGATGCAGCGAAAGCCTTGCCCCAGAGTGAACGGGCCGCCCGATCCGATACAGTTTGCGACACTTTTGCTGCGGCCCCGGCATAATCATGCGACAATGCCGGGCTAGAAAGACGGTCATGGAAGCCGCCTCGGCCCCTTTCTCGCCCCCCTGCTAGCCGGGGCCGGGGCGGCTTCCGACCCCCGAGACGAATTTGAAGGACCTGTTCCCCATGAAAAAGACCCTTATCGCCGGAGCCGCGTTGGCCGCGATGCTCACCGGCAGCATCGCGATCGCGCAGCCCGCACCCGGCAAGATGCGCGGCCCGGATGCCAATCAGGACGGCGTCGTCACCCAGGATGAAGTGCGGGCCCAGGCGCGCAAGATGTTCGACCGCATCGATTTCAACAAGGACGGCAAGATCGACAAGGCCGATCGCGACGCCCGCATGGCCGAACGCTTCAAGAAGATGGACACCGACGGCAGCGGCGAGCTGAGCCTCGCCGAGATGACCGCCGCGCGCGAGGCCGGCCAGGCCAAGCGCATGGAGCGCATGGCGATGCGCGGCGAACGTGGCGGCGAGCGTGGTCCGGGTGAACCCGGTGCCCATATGGGCGGCGGGCGCGGCGGTCACAAGATGGGCATGCGCGGCGGCCATGGCGGCATGGGTCGCGGCATGCACGGTGACATGATGCGGCTCGATGCGAACAAGGACCAGGCCATCACGCTCGCCGAGTTCGAGGCGGGCGCATTGGAGCGCTTCGGCCGCAACGACACCAACAAGGATGGCAAGATCACCCAGGAAGAGCGCAAGGCCGCACGCGAGGCGATGAAGCAGCGCTGGCAGCAGCGCCGCACCGCGCCGCAGGGCTGATCCGCGCCTTTCGCGAACTTCCGGCTCCGGGTGCAGACTCCTCCAAGATCAGGGGGGCAAGCGTCCGGAGCCGGTTGCCTTTCAACCCTGCACCCGGCACATGCTGACCTACGATGACCGAGCCCGCGCACATCCTGCTGATCGATGACGAGCCAAGTCTGCGCGAGCCGCTGGCCGAATATCTCGTCGGCCAGGGCTTTGCCGTGACCGAGGCGGGCGATGCGGCGAGGGCGCGCACGCTGATGCGCGACCAGCGCTTCTCGATCCTGCTGCTCGACATCATGATGCCCGGCGAGGATGGTCTCAGCCTCTGCCGCCATGTCGCGGCGCAATCCGAAATTCCGGTCATTCTGCTCACCGCCAAGGGAGAGGCGATGGACCGCATCATCGGGCTGGAAATCGGCGCCGATGACTATGTCGTCAAACCCTTTGACCCGCGCGAGCTGGTCGCCCGCATCAAGACGGTGCTGCGCCGCACCGCGCGAGTGCCGCAACCGGCGGAAGACGAGGTGCAGGGCTTCGAGTTCGATGGCTGGCGGCTCGATACCGTCAAGCGCCGCCTGACCGATCCCGATGGTGCGCTCGTCCCCATATCCACCGCCGAGTTCAAGCTGTTGCAGGTGTTCTGCGAACATGCCGGGCATGTGCTCAACCGCGACCAGCTGCTCGATCTGGCGCATGGCCGCGAGGCGCATCTGTTCGACCGCGCGATCGACAACCAGATCAGCCGCTTGCGCAAGAAGGTGGAGGCGGACAATCGGTCCCCACGCCTGATCAAGACCGTCTGGGGCGGCGGCTACACGCTGGCCGCACGCGTGCGGCGGCTCGCCAGCCCGGACGCGGCATGAGCGCGCTCAAGCGGCTCTGGCCGTCGAGCCTTGCAGGGCGCTTGCTGCTGACGATCGCGCTCGCGCTGCTGGTCGGCCAGCTGCTCAACGCGGTGATGCTGGTGCGCGGGCAGCGCGAGGCATCGATGGACCGCGTCGCGGCCGAAGCCTCGGTCCGCCTGATTGCGGCGACCGACCGGCTGCAGCAGGGCCGCCCGCTGCGCGAGCGCTTTCTGGGACGGTTCGGGCGCGCACCTGGCCTGAGGTTCCGGCGCACCGACCTGACCCCCGCCTTGCCGATCCAGCCCGGCATGCGCCCGCTGCCCGGGCTCGTCTCGCGGCTGGGGGCCATCCTGCCAAGCTATGGCGTGCGCTACAGCCGGATCGAGGCAGCGACCATGGCTGCGCCGCCGCGCTCGCGCCGTGTCGACCGGTTGGCAGCGGAAATCGGCGGGCGCAGCAACGACCGCGTCCGCATGCTCGCGGTGATCGCGATCCAGCGCGACGATGGCCAGTGGCTCAGCGTCAGGGTTCCGGTGCCCGAGGCGTCGAACCGCATCATCGCCTCGATCATCGTGCAGACGGTGGTGCTGTACATCGTCATGCTGGTGCCGCTGATATGGCTGACCCGGCGAATCGCCCGATCGATGGGCACGCTGCGCGAAGGCGTGGCGCATTTCGAGCAGACGCAGGAAGCGCGGCCGATCGAGCCGAGCGGCCCCAGCGATCTGGCCGACCTCACCCGATCGTTCAACGCGATGAGCGCGCGGATTGCCGCGATGCTGAACGAGAAGGACGTGATGCTGGGCGCGATCGGGCATGACCTGAAGACGCCGCTCGCCGCGCTGCGCGTGCGGGTCGAATCGGTGCCCGATGACCGCCAGCGCGAACGCATGGTCGCCAGCATCGACGACATCACCCGCACGCTCGACGATATCCTGACCCTGGCGCGCATAGGCCGCACCGGCGAAGCGCGCGAACCGGTCAATCTGGGTGCGCTGGTCGACATGATCGCGGACGAATATCGCGACCTCGGCCATGATGTCGCCCTGGCCGAAACACCGCGCATTGTCGTGCCGCTGCAGCTCACCTGGATCCGCCGCGCGTTGCGCAACGTCATCGGCAATGCGGTGCGCTATGGCGCGCGCGCGCGGGTGAGCATCGCTCAGGGCGTGGGGCAGGTTGTGATCACCATTGATGATGACGGCCCCGGCATTCCGGATGATCAGATCGAACGGATGTTCGAGCCGTTCACCCGGCTGGAGGCCTCGCGCAATATGGCCACCGGCGGCACGGGCCTGGGCCTCACGCTCGCCCGCGCAATCATGCAGCAGCATGGCGGCGCGCTGCGGCTGGAGAACAGGCGCGCGTCAGGCGGCGCCGTCGAAGGGCTGCGCGCGGTGCTGACGCTGCCGATGGGGTGAGCGATTGATCCTCTCTCCCCTCCCCTTGGGGAGGGGAGAGCAGTGTCGCATTTGCCACATCCAACACCGCTTCCCCTGCGCCAGTCCACTCGCTAAGACTGGCGCATGAGCTTTACACCTGTCGCCTCCGCCTATCCCGCCACCCGTTTGCGGCGTGCCCGTGCCACCGGCTGGAGCCGCGACATGGTGCGCGAAACCAGCCTATCGCCTGCCAACCTGATCTGGCCGCTGTTCGTGACCGAGGGGCAGGGTGCGGAGGAACCGATCGGATCGCTGCCCGGCGTGTCGCGCTGGTCGGTCGACGGAATCGTCGAGCGCGCGCGTGAGGCGGTCGATCTCGGCATCCCGTGCCTCGCCCTGTTCCCCAACACACAGGCCGACCGGCGCAGCGAGGATGGCAAGGAAGCGCTCAACCCCGACAATCTGATGTGCCGGGCGATCCGCGCGATCAAGGACGCATTGGGCGACCGCATCGGCGTGCTGACCGATGTCGCGCTGGACCCCTATACCGCGCACGGCCAGGACGGGCTGGTCGATGGCGAGGGCTATGTGCTCAACGATGCCACGGTCGAGGTGCTCGTCGGCCAGTCGCTGAACCAGGCAAGGGCAGGGGCAGACATCATCGCGCCGTCGGACATGATGGATGGCCGCATCGGTGCGATCCGCGCGGCGCTGGAGGCCGACGGCCATCACAACATCCAGATCATGAGCTATGCCGCCAAATATGCCAGCGCCTTTTACGGCCCGTTCCGCGATGCGGTGGGCTCGTCCGGGCTGCTCAAGGGCAACAAGAAGGGCTATCAGATGGACCCCGCCAACAGCGACGAGGCGCTGCGCGAGGTGGCACTGGACATTGCCGAGGGCGCCGACAGCGTGATGGTCAAGCCCGGCATGCCCTATCTCGACATCGTCTCGCGAGTGAAGCAGGCCTTTGGCGTGCCGGTCTATGCCTATATGGTGTCGGGCGAATATGCGATGATCGAGGCGATGGCAGCCGCAGGCGCAGGCGACCGCGATGCGGTGGTGCTGGAAAGCCTGCTCGCCTTCCGCCGCGCCGGGTGCAGCGGGGTGCTGACCTATCATGCGGCGCATGCCGCGCGCCTGCTGGCCAGGGGTTGAGGCCATGAACGACGTTTCGATCATCAGCCTGCACGGCAAGACGCCGCGCATCCATGACAGCGCCTTTATCGCGCCCGGCTGCCGCATCATCGGCGATGTCGAGATCGGGCCCGATGCCAGCATCTGGTATAATTGCGTGATCCGTGCGGATGTGAACCGCATCGTCATCGGCGCGCGCACCAATGTGCAGGACGGCACCGTCATCCATTGCGACAGCCCGCGCCCCGGCGCACCCGAGGGCTTTCCCACCCTGATCGGCGAGGATGTACTGATCGGCCATATGGCGATGATCCACGGCTGCATTCTGGATGACCGCGCGTTCGTGGGGCTGGGGGCGATCGTCATGGACGGGTGCCGGATCGGCGGCGATGCGATGCTGGCGGCCGGCGCGATGCTGACGCCGGGCAAGTCGATGCCGTCAGGCCAGCTCTGGGGCGGGCGTCCGGCACAATATATGCGCGACCTGCCCGAGCCGGCGATTGCCGGCATGCGCATCGGCGTTGCGCATTATGTCGAGAATGCCAGGGCGCACAAGG
This sequence comes from Blastomonas sp. SL216, assembly GCA_026625625.1. Classification (NCBI taxonomy): domain Bacteria; kingdom Pseudomonadati; phylum Pseudomonadota; class Alphaproteobacteria; order Sphingomonadales; family Blastomonadaceae; genus Blastomonas; species Blastomonas sp. SL216. The sequence continues at coordinate 2,241,802 of CP113055.1, read as the reverse complement.
CGGCGTGCGGCGAAAGCTGAAGACCTGCCATGAGCGTGACGTTGATCGAACACCTTCCGTGGATTTGTGCGCTGGTCGCGACGCTGGCGGCGCTCGAACTGCTGCGCCGTCTGCGGCTGGCCGATCGCGAGCGGCATGCGCTGAGCCTGGCCAACAATCGCATCGCCCTGTCGCTGGATCTGGCGCTGTCGGTCGGGCGTATCGGCAACTGGCAATATGAGCGGTCGGAAACCTCGCTGATCTGGTCGGACGAGGTCTATGTCATCCATCAGCGCGATCGCAGACGCGGCCAGCCTCCGCTGCAGGAAGCGATCGGCTATTATCACCCCGACGACCGGGTGAAGGTCAGCGATGCGGTGCAGCGTTCGCTCGACCATGGCGAGGATTTCGATTTCCACGCGCGCATCATCACCGATGCGGGCGAAACGCGCGAGGTGCTGGTGCGCGCGACCTGCCGCTATGGCCGCGACGGCACCACGGTCGGTGTGCTGGGCTTCATCATCGATCTGGGACCGGCGGGCCATGCCAAGGCCTGAGCAGCAGCGTCAGCGCCCGCGATAGTCGCGGGGTGGCACAAACCGTTCTCCGCGCGCCCGCGCCATCATCGCCTCGTCGGCAATTGCGGTCTTGCGCTCGACCGCGGCGATGCGCGTCGCCTTGCGCCTGGCAAAGCCGCCGCTTTCCTCGCCGATGGCCGCCGCGATCTTGCGGATTTCATCACCGCGCGTGCCGATGATCAGCGCCATGAAGACCGATGCGAGCGAGATCGACAGAAAGGAAATGAACAGATGGTCCGGTGACATACTGACCCCCAATTTTTGGTGTTTCACCACGATGTGGGTGTCTCTGGTTAAGCGTGGCCTGTCACCAAAGGTTAAGCAGGCGTTGACGACAGATTTATCTTATCTTTACCTCCCAACGACCTGCCGGGCCCCTGGTCCGCCCCCTGAAAGTCGCTCATGCCCAGCCAGATCGCCCCCACCTTGGTGCTGCTCGCCATCTCGAACATCTTCATGACCACCGCCTGGTACTGGCACCTGAAGGGCGGCCCCGCGGCTGCAGCGTCGCGCCCGGTCTTCTGGGTGATCATGACCAGCTGGGCCATCGCGCTGATCGAATATTGCTTTGCCGTGCCCGCCAACCGCATCGGGTTCATCCATGGCTGGACGCCGGGCCAGCTCAAGGTGGTGCAGGAGGCGCTGGCGCTGACCATCTTTGGCATCTTCATGGTCACGGTTCTGGGCGAGGCGCTGAACTGGCGGCATCTGGCCGCGTTCGCGTGCATCATGGCCGGGGTCGGCTTTCTGTTCATCGGCAAATGATGCGGCTCGTCGCACGGGTAAGCTTTGATTCACCTGTGCGGCACATTCTGGGCAGATGGCCCGGCCCTATCTCGCCCATTCCAGTCGCCGCGATGGCACACGGACCTTTGCGCTGGCGATCGTCCTCGCCGCGCTGGTCGGCTGGAACATGCCCGGCTGGATCGGGCCGGAATCGACAGTGCCGATGGGCCTGTCGGGCCCGATCCGGGTCGGGACCATAGCTGCCACCGCCACAAGCGCGACCTATTTCCCGATCTGCGGCCATGGGCAGCGCGTCACCTGCGTGGTCGATGGCGATACCTTCTGGCTGCAAGGGCAGAAGATCCGCGTCGCCGATATCGATACGCCCGAAATTGCGTCGCCGCGCTGCGATGCCGAGCTGCAACTGGGCCAGCGCGCCAAGCAGCGGATGCAGCAGCTGCTCAATGCAGGCCCGATAGCGCTGGAGCCCGCCGATCGCGCGACCGACCGCTATGGCCGCGCACTGTTCCGGGTCACCCGCAACGGGGAAAGCCTGGGCGGAACGCTGGTGGGTGAGGGGCTGGCCGTGTGGTACGGCAACGGCAAGCCTGATTGGTGCTGACCTTCAGATACGCGTGCGGCCGGGCTTGATCCGCACGCCTTCGGGCATGTCGAACAGCACCCTGCGCTGCTTGAAATCGATCATCATCCGGCTGAACAGCCTCAGCGTGCTCATGCCCAGCAGCAGCGCGGGGGTCTTGTCCAGGCCAAGCTCGCGAAACGCATCGGCATCGGCAAAGACGATCGGCACGTATTCGAACTGCGCACGGCCGATCCGGAAATCCTCTGCTAGCCCTGCATCGGCCATGATCGTCTGGCCAGTGACCGAGGTGAGGCTGGCCTGCTGGGCGCTCAGCCGGTGCGTTGCGCCCAGCCGCTTGAGCAGGGCCATGTTGCCGATATTCGACTGCGCACCGGTATCGATGACCACGCTGATCCGCTTGCCGCCCAGCGTCGCATCGGTGAAGATGAGCTGGCCCGATTTGCGGCGTGCGCTCACCACGATCTCGAAATCGCCGGTGCGTACGCGCTGAGCAACATCCTCGACGGTGATCGCATTTTCGATGAAGTCGAACAGGATGCGCTGGTCCTGCAGGCCATCCAGGCCCAGAATGCCGTCTGCGCCGATATGGTGCGCCTCCAGCATCGGCGCGATCAACTCGCCATAATTGCGGCGGCCCAGCGTCACTTCGGGCAGATACACGGTCTGCACCATCTTGCTGCCGGCGATGCTCACCAACCGCGCAATCTGCGCCATTTCGAGCGACAGGACAGAGGCTATGTCGGTCGACACCACGGTGCGTTCCGACCCGGTATCGATCATGAACGAAAACGGCCCGCGTCCGTCGATGCTGACCGGAACGGTCATGCGGCTGGCGCGGTCGCGGGCAAGATCGATCGTTTCGGCGTCCTCGCCCGGCGTGTCGGAGGCGGTGAGTTCGCCCACCACGGTATTGGCAAAGCCCGGCTCCGCGGCGGTGGTCTGCGCAAGGGCACCAGGCGTGGCTACCAGTGCCACCAGCAATGTCAACGCACCGGCAAGCGGGCGATACAGCATCGGTTTGATCCTCTCACCGCTCGGGATTCCCGTGCCCGGAGCGTGCATGAAAAATGTAACACAGCCGCCGGGCCACTGGCAATCAGTCCGCGCGCATCGCGGTGGCGGCCAGGCTCTCCGCCTCGGTCAGCAAGGCATCATCGGCCGAACCCTGCGCGACGCTTTCGCGCCCGATCATCACCAGCACCGGCACCGCCAGCGGGCTTACCCGTTCCAGCTCGACATGCAGCATCGTTCCCGCCGCGCGGTCGAGCAGATCGCCTAGCCGCCCCACATCGGTCATCCGCGCGCGGGCATCGGCCCAGGCTGCTTCCAGCAGCACATGCTCGGGCTCGTACTTGCGCAGCACGTCATAGATGAGGTCGGTCGAGAAGGTGACCTGTCGGCCCGACTTCTTCTTGCCCGGATGCTGCCGCTCGACCAGCCCGCTGATAATCGCCACCTCGCGAAACGCGCGCTTGAGCAGGTAGGAGCTTTCGACCCAATCGGTGAACTCGTTGGCCAATATGTCGGCGGAGAACAAGGCGGCGGGATCGGTGACGGGCTTCAGGCTCCACACCGCCAGCGCATAATCATTGGCGACAAAGCCCATCGGCTGCAGCCCGCGATCCTCCATCCGCCGGGTCAGCAGCATGCCCAGCGACTGGTGCGCGTTCCATCCCTCGAACGGATAGCAGACCATGTACTGCCGCCCATGGTGCGGGAAGGTCTCGACCAGCAGCTGATCGGGCTCGGGCATGGCAGAGCGCCAGTCCTGCATTTCCAGCCATTCGCGCACATCATCGGGAAAGCGTGCCCAGCCTGCGCGGTCGGTGAGGAATTCGCGCACGCGCGACGACAGATGCGTCGTCAGCGGCATGCGCGCGCCATTATAGCTGGGGATCTGCGTCGCCTTTGCCGAGGCCTTGACGATCAGGTCGAGGTCCTTGATCCGCTCGACCTCCAGCCCCATTCCCGCAAAGACAAAGGTGTCGCCGGGGGCAAGCTGCGCGGCGAAATCCTCTTCCACCCGGCCCAGCGAGCGGCCGTTCTTGAACCGCACGTCGAGCATCGGGGTATCGACGATGATACCGGCGTTGAGCCTATAGGCTTGCGCGAATTTGGGATGCGCCAGCCGCCAGGTGCCGTCGGGCAGCCGCACCAGCCGCTTGAACTTGTCATAGGCCCTCAGCGAATAGCCACCATTTTCGACAAAGCCGAGCACGCGCAAGAAGCCCTCGCGGTCGAGCGCGCTATAGGGCAATGCGGATTGCACCTCGGCGAGCAGTTCGTCCTCGTGAAAGGGCCCCGAGCACGCGAGGCCCAATATGTGCTGTGCCAGCACGTCGAGCCCGCCCGGGCGGAAGGTCTCACCGTCGCGCTGGCCCTCGTTCACCGCATCAAAGGCTGCCTGCGCCTCCAGATATTCGAAGCGATTGCCGGGGACCAGGATCGCGCGGCTGGGGCAATCGAGCCGGTGGTTTGCGCGGCCGATGCGCTGCAGCAGCCGCGACGAGCCCTTGGGCGCGCCCATCTGGATCACGCAGTCGACATTGCCCCAGTCGACGCCAAGGTCGAGGCTGGCCGTGGCGACCAGCGCGCGCAGTTCGCCCCGCGCCATCGCGCCTTCGACCTTGCGCCGCGCCTCGACCGAGAGCGAGCCGTGATGGATGCCGATCGGCAGGTGTTTCTCGTTGAGCTCCCACAGCTTCTGGAAGATGAATTCGGCGAGAAAGCGCGTGTTGCAGAACACCAGCGTCGTCTGGTTGCGCTCGATCTCTTCGAGCACCTGCGGCACGGCATAATGGCCGCTATGCCCGGCCCAGGGGACGCGGTCATCGGTGATCAGGATCGACAGGTCCGGGTCCGCGCCCGGCTCGCCCTCGACCAGCGCCACCGTCTCGATATCGCCATGCGGGGCGAGCCAGGCGCGATAGCTGTCCGCATCGGCCACGGTCGCGGACAAGGCCACGCGCCGCATCTGAGGGGCCAGCGCCTGCAGCCGGGAGAGCGACAGGCTGAGCAGGTCGCCGCGCTTGGAGGCGGCAAAGGCATGGACCTCGTCGATGATCACCGTCTTCAGGCTGGCGAACATCTCGGCGGCTTCGGGATAGGAGAGCAGCAGGCTCAAGGATTCGGGCGTGGTCAGCAGGATGTGCGGCGGGCGGGCGCGCTGGCGCGCCTTGCGATCAGAGGGCGTGTCGCCGCTGCGCGTCTCGATGCGGACCTTGAGGTCCATGTCCTGCACCGGGGTCAGCAGATTGCGCTGCACGTCATGCGCCAGCGCCTTGAGCGGCGAGATATACAGCGTGTGCAGCCCGTCCGGACCGTTTCCATCGGCAAAATCGCGCAAGCTGGGCAGGAAGCCGGCCAGTGTCTTGCCCGCGCCGGTCGAAGCGACGAGCAGCGCATGGCGGCCGCAATCGGCCTGTTCGAGCATGTCGAGCTGATGCCGCCGGGGTGACCAGCCGCGCTGCGCGAACCATTGGGTGATGATGTCGGGCAGCGCCATGGGTTGGGATATAGGGCGCCTGGCCAGTCGGCTAAAGGGGAGGGGCGATTACAGCCAGCGGAAGATGCCCGCCGCGCCTGCGCCCAGCGGCATATGCGCCCATTGCGCCGCCAGCCACAGCAGCACGCCACCGATCAGCGCCAGCCAGCCGGGAAAGGCGAGGCCGCGCCCGAATGGCAGAAAGCTGGTGCGCGATTGCCAGTGCAGCCAGGCATCGCCCATCAGCACGAACTTCTTGCCGTCCTGCAGTTTCGCCCCGACCAGCGCCAGCGTGATGATCGCGCCGCACAGGATGAAGCTGTCGACGCGCGGCGCGATAAGACTATGGGCGATGCCCCAGAGCGCAAAGCCCCACATCATCGGGTGGCGGGTGATGCGGAAAACGCCGCCCGGCTCCTTCACCGCGATCCGCTTGGCCGCAGCCTCGGGGACGGGCAGCGCAGGATTGCCGATCAGCGAGCCTGCAAACAGGATCAACGCAATCAGCATCAATACTGTGCTGACAGCCCAGAGCCCATCGCCCGCCACCCAGAATGGCGCGGTCACCGGGGCGCGCTTGAAGCCTTCGATCATCAGGAACAGCGTGGCGAAGGACACCAGCGAATAGACAATCTGAAAGCCCTTGTCCCCCAGCCGGGAAACCATGGGCGCGCGCAAGCTGTGCGACATCGCGAAATGGCTGCCGACAAAGCCGACCGCCCCCGCCAACAGCATCGCATAACCCTGCATCGCGGCTCTCCCCCTGCGCGCCGGGAGGCTCGCCGCAGCGAATCCTCCGTTCACCGCATCTTAGCGTTCATACGCCTTGGGCAAAGCCCCTTCCTGCGGGGTGCGATAGCGGTCGCGCAGCCGTGCCTGACGGTTGTCCAGCGGCTGCTGCACGCCGTCGATCATCACCGCCACCGGCGCTGACGACAGCTCGAGTGGGTCGCCATCCCAGATCACCACATCGCCCTGGCGGCCGGGCTTCAGGCTGCCGAGCATCGCATCCACGCCCATGGCCTGGGCCGGGCCCGACGAGATCGCGGCAAAGGCCTGGTCCCAGCTGAGCCCGCTGGCCCCCGGAACACGCTGAAGCGCGACCAGATTGCCCGCATATTGCGGCGAATAATGCAGGCGATGCGCGTCATTGTCGTTGATCATGCCGATCGAGACGGTGACCCCGACACGCTTCATCCGGCCGATATTCGACTGGGTTGCGGCGGTCTTTTCGAATTCCGATGGCAGGTCGTTGAGCGCCGAGGCGATGACGGGGACACCCGCCGCCGCGATCTGGTTCGCCACCAGCCAGCCTTCCGACACGCCGACCAGCACCAGCTTGAGCGCGGGGAATTCCTCGCGCAGCTTGAGCACGTTGAGGATATCGGCCGCGCGCTCGACATGCACCAGCAGGCGGATTTCGCCATTGACCACCGGCACCAGGGCGGCGGCATCCTGACGGTTGAGCAGCGCATCATGCGGATGCGCAGGCAGCCCGCGCTGGCCATTGGCGAGCGCGCGCGCCTCGATCAGCGCGTTGCGGAATTCCAGAAAGGCCGAGGCGCGGCTGCCACCGGCCTTGGATGATCCGGTCTCGCCCAGCTCGACGAACTGGAAGGCGCGGCCCTTGGTGACGGCGTTGTAATCATCGCCCAGATCGATCACCGCGCCCATGCCCGCGAAGATCGCAGCGGGAGCGGCCGGGGCCACTACCGCGCGGGTGATGCCGGCAGCGCGGTTGACGGCAATCGCGCTGACCTTGGGGTTGATCGCCGGAACGATATCGATCGCTGCGGAGAAATCGCCACGGCTCGCGCTCGAGTCATTGGTTTCGTTGACCGCCTCGACCTCGACCAGGCCCAGGCGGCTGAAGCCGGCAAACAGGCCCGGCGTCACCCAGCGGCCGCTGGCATCAACGACCTGCGCGCCTGCGGGCACGGCAACGCTAGCCCCGGCGGCGACGACCTTGCCATCGCGCAGCACTACGGTGCCGCCTTCAATCGGTGCGCTGCCATCGCCGATGACCAGCTTGCCGCCGGTGATCGCCACGGTCTGCGCGGTGGCGGGGGCAGCGAGCATGGCGGCTGCTGCCACGCCTGCGGAAAGAAACACCCTCATCATTTCGTGTCTCCCTCACCCGGCTGGCCCAGCTCGAAATCGCTCACCGGACGGCGTTTGGGATCGTTCGCATCATAGAGCAGCGCGCCATCGACCCAGACCTTTTCGGGCCGGGCATAGACGGACAGCGGATTGGCATTCCACAGCACCACATCGGCCATCTTGCCGGGCTTCAGGCTGCCCGTCTTGTCCGCGATGCCCATCGCCATGGCCGGGTTATAGGTCAGCCAGCGGATCGCGGTGGCGTCCGAAATGTTGAAGCCCATCCGGCGGCCATCGCCCAGTGCCTTGGCGGCTTCCTGGTTGAGCCGCTGGATCTGGTCCTGATCGTCCGAATGGATGATGGTGCAGGCGCCGGCGTTCTGGATGATCGCGGCATTTTCCGGAATGCCGTCATAGGATTCCATCTTGAAGCCCCACCAGTCGGCCCAGACGGCGGAACAGATGTTGTTCTCGCGCAGCAGGTCAGCGATCTTATAGCTCTCCACCGCGTGGTGGAAGGTCGACACTTTGTAGCCAAACTCCTTGGCCATATCGATGACGATGGCCATTTCATCCGCGCGATAGCAGTGGTTATGGATCTGGATCTTGCCTTCCAGCGCAGCCTTCAGCGTATCCATGCCGATATCGCGGGCAGGGGGCGTGCCGCCCTTTTTCTCGTACTCGTCCCAGCGCGCCTTGTATTCGGCCGCGCGCGCCCAGGTCTGGCGGTTGACGGCAAGGTTGCCCATGCGGCTGGCCGGCTTCTGGTTGCGGCTGCCATAGACGCGCTTGGGGTTCTCGCCGCACGCCATCTTGAGGCCATAAGGCGCGCCGGGGAATTTCATCGCCTGCATCGTGCGGGCAGGGACATTCTTCAGCGTGACCGAGCGTCCGCCGAACAGGTTGGCCGAGCCCGGCAGGACCTGCAGGCTGGTGACGCCGCCGTTTGCCAGCGCGCGGCTGAAGCCGGGGTCCTGCGGCCAGACGCTGTGTTCGGCCCAGACATCGGCGGTCACCGGGCTGGTCGCCTCGTTGCCGTCCGAATGCGCCGAGACGCCGGGCGAGGGATAGTCGCCCAGATGGCTGTGGATATCGATAATGCCGGGCGTGACGAACTTGCCGGTGCCGTCGAACACCGCAATATCGGCCGGGATCGGCGTGTCCGCCCCTCCCACTGCGGTGATCTTGCCGTCGGTGAAGAACACCACGCCATTGTCGATCTGGCCGCCTTCGCCATCGAAGATGGTGACGTTGCGGATCGCCGTCGCGACACCCGGATAGGCCTTGTAGGTGCTGGGATAGGGGTTTTCGTTGATGCTGACCTTCTCGGCCTTGGCCGTGCTGTCGCTGGCGGCTGCGGGCCGTTCCGTCGTCGCCGTGTTGGCGCATCCGACGACCGCAATGGCCGCCAGACAGACGCCGAGATACCCGTATCGCATGCTATTTCCCTGTCGCAGTTCGGAAGTGGTTTTCTGGTGTCGATCAGGCACCGCGCGTGGCCGGATGGACGCCTGCCGCCTGGTTTTCGGCAAGTTCGTCCTCGCCTGCCAGCGGCTCGGCATCCTTGAGCGTGTCGAGGTGCATCAGCTTCTTGATCAGCGGGGCGATGACGAGCACGCCGATGCCGACACCGATCGCGATCCAGCCGATCTGCGAATAGACGTCGAGCACCACCTGCTGGCCCGCGCCTTCGCCGCTCGCCTTTTCCGAACCCGTGGCCGCCGCGATCAGGCCGGCGGCGAAATTGCCCGAGGCCGATGCGAAGAACCAGGTGCCCATGATCAGCGAGGCCATGTGCGCGGGTGCGAGCCGGTTCATCGCGCTGAGGCCGACCGGGGAAAGGCAGAGTTCGCCCATGGTGTGGAGCAGATAGATGAGGAAGATGAACAGCACCGGGGTCGGTACGCCGGGTCCGGTCGCCGCCGCGCCTGCGACGAGAACCAGGAAGCCCGCGCCGAGCTGGATCATCGCCAGGCCGAACTTGGCAGGGGCACTGGGCTCCAGCCCCTTGCGGCCCAGCAGCGTCCAGATGGTCGCGAAGATCGGGGCGAGCAGCACGATGTACATCGCATTGACCGACTGGAAGACCGAGGCCGGCACGCCGCCGCGGTCGACATAGCGGTCGGTATAGAGGTTGAGCGAGGAGCCTGCCTGTTCGAACAGCGCCCAGAACAGCACCGAACCGAGGATCAGGAACATCGCCGCGAAAATGCGGTCGCGGTCTTCGCGCGGCAGCTTGGTCACGGCGGTGAGCAGCACATAGCCGACCAGCGCGACGCCCGAGGCGAGCAGCAGCCAGCCAACCACGTCCTGATACTGGATCAGCACCCAGATGCCCAGAACGGCTGCCACGCCGACCACATAAAGCAGCCATTCGAGCTTGATGCCGAGGACAGGCTTGGCGAGCGCTGCCGCATCGGGCGCTTCGCCGCGTCCGCACAGCAGCGGCTTGCCCAGGATGAACACGATGAGACCCAGCGCCATGCCGACGCCCGCCGCGCCGAAGCCATAGGACCAGTCATAGACCTCGCCCAGATAGCCGCAGGCCAGCGAGCCGAGAAATGCGCCGAGGTTGATGCCCATGTAGAAGATCGTGTACGCGCCATCGCGGCGCACATCGGTGCGCGGATAGAGCTGGCCGACGATCACCGAGATATTGGCCTTGAGGAAGCCCGATCCGACGATGATGAAGGCGAGCGCCAGCCAGAAAATGCTGAGCGATGCCGGATCCTGCCCGCCCGTGCCTTCAAAGCCCATCAGCAGATGGCCGAAGGTCAGCAGCACCGCGCCATAGGTCACCGCCTTGCGCTGGCCGAGATAGCGGTCGGCGAGATAGCCGCCGAGCACAGGGGTGATGTAGACCAAGGCGGTGTACGCGCCGTAGATGACGCCCGATTGCTCGTCCGAAAACAGCCAGTGCTTGGTGAGGTAGAAGATCAGCAGCGCGCGCATGCCGTAATAGGAAAAGCGTTCCCACATTTCCGCGAAGAACAGCACATACAGGCCCTTGGGATGGCCCAGGAATGTGCCCTTGGAATCGCCGCTCACGGCATAACCGCTGGCCATTATCGCATATCTCCCGTCGATTTTCTGTTGGCGGCCAGTCCCTGGGCCGTCCATAGCGTGGCGGCCAACCTAGACAAAAATGCGCGGGTGTGAAGCGCCTTGTTGCAGTTGTTACCAGACTGCCGCTTGCCCCCCTGCTGCCGGAGCCCTTGCGTGACCGAATTCAACGATCTTTCCTCGCTGACCCGCTATCTTGCCAGCCGCCGCTCGGGCCGCCCGCGCGACATGATCGCGCCGGGCCCCGATGCCGCGCAGATCCGGCAGATTGTAGCGACGGCGCTGCGCACGCCCGATCATGGCAAGCTGAACCCCTGGCGCGTGGTGCATGTCGCGAGCGATCAGCGCGATGCCTTCGCCGAAAAGCTCGCGAGCGCCTATCGCGCCGAAAAGCCCGAGGCCGGGCGGCTGGAGATCGAGGCGATGGAGACATTCGCACGGCAGGCGCCCGAGCTGCTGGTCGTTCTGTTCAGCCCCCGCGAATCGAGCAAGATTCCGCTGTGGGAACAGCAGCTTTCGGCAGGGGCGTTCGTGATGAACCTGCTGCACGCGGTGCACGCGCAGGGCTTTGTCGGCGGCTGGATCACCGGCTGGCCGAGCTATAGCGATGCGGTGCGTGACCTGTTCGGGGCAGCGCCGGAGCAGATCGCGGGCTTTTTGTTCATCGGTACCGCAAGCCAGCCGCTCGAAGAGCGGCCACGGCCTCAGCTGGATGCCGTGTTCGCCGAATGGGCACCCACCGGGGATTGAACATCCTCGATGGGGTGCGCCCAACGTGCTCAGTGCAGCGCGGCGGCGAACTCTTCGGCGGGCGCGGCTTGACCGCCAAGCGCCAGCGCGACGTCCTCTTCGGCAAATTCACGGACGATGGCGGCGTCCAGCTTGTCGAGCGGCTGCATTCCGGCTTCATGCTTGTGCGCGATCTTGGCGGCGGCATTCCAGGCCTTGGCCGCATCGAGCGCGATGCCCTGGCGGTTCTTGAGCGGTTCGGCGGCGGCCTTGGCGAGCTGCAGGCTTTCCTGCTCACGGCAGAATTTTTCGGTGATGCGCACAGCATACTCTCCTCGTCCGATTTCCAGACAATCAGGCAGCAGCGCGCGCGATTGCGCGCGTTATCGGCGATCACGGTTATCGGATGCGGCGACCCTAGCACGGTCGGGCCGCAATAGCGAACGATGGTTCGGCCAGGCCCGTTGCTGCGCGGCATCATTCCTTGGGCGGCCGCCCCCTCGGCCTTTGCTCTGGTGGCGCAAGCTTGATCCCGCGCCGCGCCAGTGCCTCGCGCAGCAGGATCTCGATCTCTGCATTGACGCTGCGCAGCTCCTGCGCGGCTGCGCGCTCGATCGCCGCGTGAAGCGACGGATCGAGGCGCAGGGCAAAGGGTTTCTTGGGCGGGGCGGCCATGGCTGGCTCTGATGGTCAGCTCAATAGAGCGACCCGGCATTGACCACCGGCTGGGTGTCGCGTTCGCCGCACAGCACCACCATGAGGTTCGAGACCATCGCCGCCTTGCGTTCGTCGTCCAGGTGCACGACGTTCTTCTCGCTCAGCATCGCCAGCGCATGTTCGACCATGGTTACCGCGCCTTCGACCAGCCGCGAACGCGCCGCGATCACCGCTTCGGCCTGCTGGCGGCGCAGCATCGACTGGGCGATTTCCGGCGCATAAGCGAGGTGCGTCAGGCGGCATTCGTCGATCTGCACGCCGGCCGTTCCGACGCGTTCCTGCAGCTGCTTTTCAAGCTCGTGGCTGACCTCGTCGGCATCGCCGCGCAGCGTCACTTCGTCGGCGTTGAAATCGTCATAGGGGTAGCGCGCACCGATGACGCGGACCGCGCTTTCGATCTGGATGTCGACGAACTCCTGGTAATTCTCGACATCGAACAGCGCCTTGGCGGTGTCGGACACGCGCCACACGACATTGGTCGCGATCTCCACCGGGTTGCCGCGAAGGTCGTTCACCTTGACCTTTTCCGACGTCACATTGTGCACGCGCACCGAGATCTTCTTGCGGCTCAGCCACGGCCAGCGCCAGCGCAGACCGGTGTTGCGATCGGTGCCCTTGTAGCTGCCGAACAGCTGGATCGCCGCCGCCTCATTGGGGTTGAGCATGTAGAAACCCGAGATGATCAGCAGAAAGGCCAGCCCGCCGAAGATCATCAGGCCGAAGCCCAGCGGGTTGCCACCCTTGGCCATCACGACGCCGAGCACCGGCAGCAGCATCGATCCCAGCATCAGCAACAGGAAGATATAGCCGTTGAAGGTGCTGGCATGGCTTTCGGTGCTGGCCACCATCGCGCCGCTGTCCGGTCCGCCGTCAAAAGAGGAATTCTGCTGCATGGGAAACGCCCTCCGAGTCGAAAAATATGATATCATATTTATATCAAATGTTGCGAACGGCAAGCGGCATTTGTTGTGCGGCGTTCAGGAAATTCATACCGCCCGTCACAGCGTAGCCAGCCGAGGCTGATACAGATGCGATGAACGGTTGGTCGCGCAAGGAAACCGTTTTGCCGTCCGTGCGTAAGGCATGGGAGCTATCGAGGATAACAGGCCATGACGATGCACTTTCCCCGACCCACATTCGACCCCGCCCAGGCGCTGGCGGCAGGCCATGCCTTTGCCCGTCGCATCTCGGGGCGCGGCTTCATGCCGCTCTATCATCAAAGCGATGTGAACCACTGCCCCGGCTGTGGCGGCAAGAGCTGGCATATCGGCCGGATGAGCGCGGAATGCGCCGTCTGCGCAACGGCGATCCCGCTTGCCGATGTCGCTGCCCAGCCTATGCAGCCGCTGTTCCACGTCACCCGCAGCCGTACGGCCTGGGTGGAATGATCAGCGCCGCCTGGCTTGCCCGAATATAGCTGGGTAGAAGGTCCGCTCCTCCCATGAGACGCGGGCCTTGAGCCGGTCGGTCAGGCTACGAAAGGCCGCAACAAAGCCGCTGCGATCCTCTGCCACCCGCCGCTGCGGCCAACGCGCGTTGCAATCCATCAGATCCGCGCGCCAGGCCAGCAGCTCGTCATGAAAGCGGCGCAGCAGCAGGGATTTTTCCGCGTCCTTTTCCATCGTGTCTGCCTGGTTGTTGACCAGCTTGATCTCGACGCTGCAATGGCTGTTGACCAGGCGCGAGAAGGCCAGCCGCATGCTGGGCAATTTGCCCAAAGCGTCATCATTGCCCTGGCCCACCGCGGTGAGGATGGCGTCCGCCTGTGTCAGCAATTCCGCATGCTGATGGACGAAATTCTGGTTCAACATAATGCATTGGGCTCGCAGCTCAGGCCCCCCGATAGGCCCTTGTGATTCAAGGATTTAGCGAGCCATCCGTTTACATCACGTTACGACTTGCATCGCCGGTTCCGCTGGTCCAGCCTGCCGCCTTCCCACTGCTGCTGCGAGGCTGAAACCATCATGACTGACACGACCGCCACCAATCCGAACCGCCGCACCATGCTGCGCTCTGCTGCCCTGATCGGCTCTGGCATGGCGCTGACCGGCACAGGCGGCGCGGCGCTGGCAGCGGCGGAAAGCGAGATGGCGCGCATCCGCAAGGCGGCGGAGAGCAACCGCGACGCGGACATCAAGCGCATCCAGGACTGGATCAAGCTCCCCTCGATTGCGGCAGAGAATCTCAACATGGCCGAAGGCGCGGCTTATATGGTCGACCTGGCCAAGTCGGCGGGCTTTGCCGGCGTCACCACCGTGCCGTCCGATGGCCATCCCGGCGTCTTCGGGGTGATGGACAATGGCGCCAAGCGGACGCTGGGCATCTATTTCATGTACGACGTCAAGCAGTTTGACCCGGCGGAATGGTCCTCGCCGCCGCTGGAGGCGCGGATCGTCGACAAGCCCGGCTGGGGCAAGGCTATCATGGGTCGTGGCGCGGTGAACCAGAAGGGACCGGAGGCAACGCTGCTCGCCACGCTGCACGCGATGAAAAAGGCCGGGGTCAAGCCGCCGGTCAACCTGGTCCTGCTGTGCGAGGGCGAGGAGGAGATCGGATCGCCCAATTTCAAGCAGATCGCGACTCGCCCCGATGTGCTGTCCGCGCTGAAAAAGTGCGAGGGCATTTTCATTCCGGCGAGCTGGCAGGGGACGAATGGCGAGGTGCAGGTCAATCTCGGCTCCAAGGGCGTGATCGAACTGGAACTGGTCGCCAGCGGCGCGAAATGGGGCAGGGGGCCCAAGGGTGACGTCCATTCCAGCTACAAGGCGATGATCGATTCCCCGACATGGCGGCTGGTTCAGGCGCTGCAGACGCTGGTCACGCCCGATGGCAACAATGTCGCGATCGGCGGATGGAGCGACAATGTGCGCCCGCTGACGGACCGCGAAAAGGCGCTGATCGCCGAGGCCGCCAAGGGGATGAACGAGGCGCAGATGAAGCAGTCCTTCGGCGTCACCCACTGGATCGACGACCTGCCGTTCGACCAGGCACTGGTGCGGCTGGCGCAGGAGCCGACGGCGAATATCGAAGGGCTGGTCGCGGGCTATACCGGTCCCGGCGGCAAGACGGTGCTGCCCGGACGCGCGGTCGCCAAGCTCGATTTCCGGCTCGTGCCCAACCAGACCCGCGCCGAGGCCGAAGCGAAACTGCGCGCGCATCTCGACAAGAACGGCTTCAGCGATGTCGAGGCCAATGTCTCGGGCGGCTATGATCCGACCGAGGTGTCGGAGGACAGCCGGCTGATCAAGGCGGAACTGGCCGCCTATGCCAAGCTCGGCGTCAAGGCGAACCTCAACCCGCGGCTCGCAGGCTCCTGGCCGGGTGCGGTGTTCACCGCCCCGCCGGTCAGCATCCCCGCCGGCCATTTCGGCATCGGCCATGGCAGCGGCGCGCACGCGCCTGACGAATATTATGTCGTGGAATCGACCAACCCCAAGGTCGCCGGGATTACCGAGGCAACCCTGGGCTATGCCGAGATCATGTACCAGCTGGCATCTGTTCGCTAGTCGGGCGAGGAGGCGGCGCGGCGCTTGCGGGCGGGCGGGCGAGACGGCATGAGGTGAGCTTATGAAGATCACCGCGACCATTCTCGACCGCATCGGCCACAAGGGCCCCTATGCCGACACCCGCCCGCTGCGCCTGGCCGAGGTCGATCTCGCCCCGCCAGGAGCGGACGAGATGCTGGTGAAGATCGAGGCTGCTGGGCTCTGCCATAGCGACCTTTCCGTGATCAACGGCGACCGCCCGCGCCCGATGCCGATGGCTTTGGGGCATGAGGCGGTGGCGACAGTGCTCGAGCCCGGCGCGATTGCTGCGCAGCATTTCGCCGCCGGTGACCGCGTGGTGCTGAGCTTCCTGCCTCTGTGCGGATATTGCCCCAGCTGCCATTCGGGCGAGGGCTATCTCTGCGGCAATGGCGCCGCGGCGAACGGCGCGGGGACGCTGCTGGGCGGCGAGCGGCGATTGTCCGAGAACGGCGTGCCGGTGCAGCATCATCTGGGCTCCTCGGCCTTCGCGACGCATGCCGTGGTCGACCGGCGCTCGGCGGTGAAGATCGACAGCGACATTCCGGTGGAGATCGCTGCGCTCTTCGGCTGTGCGGTGCTGACCGGCGCGGGCGCGGTGCTCAACGGTGGAGCCTTGCGCGCAGGCGAGAGCGTCGTCGTCTATGGCCTGGGCGGCGTCGGCCTCGCTGCGCTGATGGCCGCGATCGCGGGCGGTGCGCATCCGGTGATCGCGATCGACCCCATGCCCACCAAGCGCGCGCTGGCGCTGGAACTGGGCGCAATGGCCGCTGTGCCTCCCGAGGATGGCGAAGAGGCGGTGGTCGCAGCCTTGGGCCGCAAGCCCGATCTGGTGATCGAAACCGTCGGCAAGGCCCCGGTGCTGGCAAAAGCCTATGGCCTCGCGCGGCGCGGCGGGCGGATCGTCACCGTGGGGCTTCCGAACCCGGCGGACATGCTTTCGATCCCCGCCGTGTCGCTGGTCGGCGACGGCAAGACGCTGATGGGCAGCTATATGGGCAACGCCATCCCCTCGCGCGACATCCCGCGCTACATCGCCCTGTGGCGCGCCGGACGCATGCCGGTGGAGAAGCTGCTGAGCTCGGTGAGCCCGCTGTCAGAGATCAACGCGCTGTTCGATGAACTGGCGAGCGGGACGGCGATCCGGCAGGTGGTGGTGCCTTGAGGGATAAGCATTGGCCCGCGACAGCTGGTCAATGAACCGCGATGCGCCCGCTCCGCTGATTGATACGCAGCGCAATAAGGCGCGCCATCTGGCGTCCACGGGCGCCGGACGTACTGGAAATGGTTGCGGCATCCGGATCTAGCCAACCCAAGGCTTCGCTTACGGCTCCGCCTATTTCGGCCGCTGTCTGAACGCCTTGGCCGAGCGTTTCATTCGTCAGATCGCCGATTTCGTCAGGTGCCTGATCTTGCACTTCACTCACCGCGGCATCGACAGCCGCGCCGATCAACCAGGGCAGTTCATAGTCATCGTCTTGAATTCGTTCGCCCATGGTTTTCAGGGCGGCAGCCGTGACCGTAGTCGGGACTGCAAGCAAGATGATGCCGGTACCACGTTCCTTGCGCAACGTGATTACCACAAATGCGGCATAGGGAATGATGGTCGTTTTGATCTTCGTGCCGGTGAGCTGCTGTGCGATCTGGGAGCCAAGCCGCTCGGCAAAATCTCGATGATCGATAGAGCTGCTGGCAATTTCTTCATCGCTCCGTTCGATGACCGTCACATCGACAACTTCATGAAGGGGGATCGCAAGCGGTTTTGACCAGCCCCGGACCGTGACAAGCTCACCCAAAGGCATTCTTTCGATATCGTCCGGTCGCTTGTTGCGGAGGAAAAACAGTTCGTCTTGAGCTTCAGCAAGCGAATAGATCGCATCTTGATTATCAAACTCGACCGTGTCGGCACCACCCTCACATTTCAGAAGATAGTAAACGGGAAAGGTCGCGCCTCGAAAGCCTGGATACCGCAAAGCGTATTCCGATTGTCTCTGGCGATTGCGAAGGCTCTCGAAGGAGGTGAGGGCAAACCCGCTGGCAAACAGAAAGGTGACGATGGCCGTAACAATGCTCCACGTACTGTCCTCTACCAGGCTGCTGATAACGACCGTGAGGACGAGCACGAGCGGAACGGCAATCAACCAAAACAGCACATAGATGATGTCCGCCTTGGTGCGAACTGCTTCAGCGGCTGATGTGTCGGCCATAGTCCCCCCGGTCCGTTACCTACAGGGCTATGGTTTGGAGCGGGCGAGGTCAACCGCGAAGCCACCCTGTCCGCAGTCACCAAAGCAGATCACGATATTGCAGACCATATGCAAGGTCGCCGGTGCAAAGCTGGAAATCTGGCTGCCCGTCGATTCATGCTCATCCATCCTCCCCCATCACCGGCGCGATCCGCTCCGCCAGCGCGTCGAGCCAGCGGATGAACGCATCGACCCGCGCGAGCTTGCGCATGTCGCGATGCACGACCAGCCAGAAGCTGCGATGGATCGCGACGCTTCCCGCCAGCACCCGCTCCAGCCGCGCATTCTGTTCGCCGATGAAGCACGGGAGAATCCCCACGCCCGCGCCCGAGGCGATCAGGCTGTGCTGGACGTTGATGCTCGAGCTGGTCAGCACCGGTTCCAGGCCGGGGCCGATCTCGTCGAGATAGCGCAGCTCGTCGGCATAGATGAAATCGGGGATATAGCCGATCAGCGGGTGACGGCGCAGGTCCTCGACCGACGCAATCGGCCCGGCATTGGCGAGATAGTCGCGGCCTGCATAGACGCCGAGCTGATAGTCGACCAGCTTGCGGACCTTGAGTGGCCCCGCGGTCGGGCGCGAGAGCATGATTGCCAGGTCCGCCTCGCGCTTGGAGGGGTTGAGGAAGCCGTTGGTTGCGACCAGCTCGATGCGGATCGCGGGGTGCTGGCGGTGGAAATCGGCCAGGTTGCGGCTGATCACCCAGGCGGCAAAGCCCTCGGCAACGCTCACCCTTATGGTGCCCGCAAACACCGTCTGCTCGCCGGTCAGCTCGGTGCGCGCATCGACCAGCGATTGTTCCGCGCCCTCCGCATAATGCAGCAGCTTGCGGCCATGTTCGGTGAGCGCAATGCCCTTGCCGCTCGCTTCGAACAGCGTCGATTGCAGATCGCCCGACAGCCGTTGCAGCCTGCGTGCGACCGTGGTCGGGTCGATCTCCAGCCGCCGCGCGGCCTCTGCCACCGATCCGGCGCGCGCCAGCATCAGGAAGATGCGCAGATCGTCCCAGTTCATGCGCCCGTCCGGCCCATCGTTCACCCTGCTCCCGCCATTGTATTTATGCAGCTTGCTGTGACGTTTTTACGCAATTGCTTGCATGAATGCCAGAAGCTATTGCGCCGGGCAAAGATACGGCTTTGCACAGGAGAGCATCGATGCGCACCGTCACCCACCGCCTGGCCCCCGGCGTTACCGCCCCCGCCAGCACCCGCCAGTCCGACATTTTCGATCCCAATAGCGGCACGGTACAGGCGAAGGTCGATCTGGGCAGCGCTGCCGTGCTCGATGCTGCGGTCGATGCCGCGCTCGCCGCGCAGCCCGCCTGGGCCGCGACCAACCCGCAGCGCCGCGCCCGCGTGATGTTCAAGTTCAAGGAGCTGGTCGAGGCGCATATCGACGAGCTCGCCGCTCTGCTCTCGAGCGAGCATGGCAAGGTCCATGCCGATGCCAAGGGCGATATCCAGCGCGGGCTGGAAGTCATCGAATTCTGCTGCGGTATCCCGCATGCGGTGAAGGGCGAATATACCCACGGCGCAGGCCCGGGCATCGACGTCTATTCGATGCGCCTGCCGATCGGCATCGGCGCTGGCATCACGCCGTTCAACTTCCCCGCGATGATCCCGATGTGGATGTTCGGCCCCGCGATCGCGACGGGCAACGCCTTCATCCTCAAGCCGTCCGAGCGTGACCCCTCGGTGCCGGTGCGCCTGGCCGAGCTGATGAGCGAAGCGGGCCTGCCCGATGGCATCCTGCAGGTCGTGCATGGCGACAAGGAAATGGTCGACGCGATCCTCGATCACCCGGCGATCGCGGGCGTGTCGTTCGTCGGATCGTCCGATGTTGCGCATTACCTGTATCAGCGCGGTGTCGCGGCGGGCAAGCGCGTGCAGGCGATGGGCGGCGCGAAGAACCATGGCATCGTCATGCCCGATGCGGACCTCGACCAGGTGGTCAAGGACCTTGCGGGCGCGGCCTTTGGTTCGGCGGGCGAGCGCTGCATGGCGCTGCCCGTGGTCGTCCCCGTGGGCGACGAGACGGCAGATCGCCTGCGCGCCAAGCTGATTCCCGCAATCGAGCAGCTGCGCCTCGGCGTCTCGTCCGATCCCGATGCCGATTACGGCCCGGTGGTCACCGCCGCGCACAAGGCGAAGGTCGAAGGCTGGATCCAGACCTGTATCGACGAGGGCGGCGAGCTGGTCGTCGACGGCCGCGGCTTCACGCTGCAGGGGCATGAAAACGGATTTTTCGTCGGCCCCACGCTGTTCGACCGCGTGACCACCGACATGGAAAGCTACAAGGAAGAGATTTTCGGCCCCGTGCTGCAGATCGTCCGCGCGAAGGATTTCGAGGAAGCCGTCGCGCTGCCCAGCAAGCACCAATATGGCAATGGCGTTGCGATCTTCACCCGCAACGGCCATGCCGCGCGCGAGTTCGCCGCGCGCGTCAATGTCGGCATGGTCGGAATCAACGTGCCGATCCCGGTGCCGGTGGCGTACCACACCTTTGGCGGCTGGAAGCGCAGCGCCTTTGGTGACACCAACCAGCACGGCATGGAAGGCGTCAAGTTCTGGACCAAGATCAAGACCGTGACCGCGCGCTGGCCTGATGGCGCGGTGGATGGCGGCAACGCCTTTGTCATCCCGACCATGGGTTGAGCGGAGCGCCTGACCGTGCAGCTTGCCTATAGCGCCTATCTGGTCCGCGATTATGACGAGGCCATCGCCTGGTTCACTGCGGCGCTGGATTGGCGCGTGTTCGAGGACAGCGATCTGGGCGGCGGCAAGCGCTGGGTCCGGGTCGGTGGTGCGCATGGCGGGCAGCTGCTGCTTGCTCGAGCCACATCCGAGGAGCAACTGGCTGCAGTCGGCAGGGCGGCAGGCGGGCGCGTGGCCTATTTCGTCCACACATCCGACTTTGACGCTGATCATGCGCGCATGGTCGCGGCGGGCGTCGCCTTTGCCGAAGCGCCGCGCCACGAGGTCTATGGCAAGGTCGCGGTGTTTGCCGATCTTTACGGCAACCGATGGGATTTGATCGAAGCGCGCGCAGACGCGCTTGAAGATAGCGGAGAGACTTGAATGGCGACCATCGGATTTATCGGCCTGGGCAATATGGGCGGTGGCATGGCGGCGAACCTCGCCAAGGCCGGGCACAGGGTCATCGCGTTCGACCTGTCGGGCGAGGCGCTGGCGCGCGCCGGGGCCGCCGGGTGCCATCCGGTGTCCGACGCGGTGCAGGCGGTGAGCGAGGCGGATGTCGTCGTCACCATGCTGCCCGCGGGCAAGCATGTCGCGGCCGTGTACAAAGACACCGTGTTCGGCGCGGCTAGGGCGGGCACGCTGCTGATCGATTGTTCGACTATCGATGTCGATACCGCGCGCGATGTCGCGAGCGCTGCCAAGGCGCGCGGGCTGGAGGCGGTCGATGCCCCGGTCTCGGGCGGAATCGCGGCGGCCAATGGCGGCACGCTCACCTTCATGGTTGGCGGCAGCGCGGACGGTTTTGCCCGCGCCGAACCGATCCTCGCCGATATGGGCAAGGCGGTGATCCATGCCGGCGACAATGGCGCAGGCCAGGCGGCGAAGATCTGCAACAACATGCTGCTGGGCGCGACCATGGCCGCGACTTGCGAGACCTTTGCGCTGGCGAAGAAACTGGGGCTCGACCTCCAGACCTTCTACGATATCTCGTCCAAGGCCTCAGGGCAAAGCTGGTCGATGACGAGCTATTGCCCCGTCCCCGGCGTCGGCCCCGCCAGCCCCGCCGACAACGGCTATGCCGGAGGCTTCGCCGCCGCGCTGATGCTCAAGGACATGCGCCTCGCGCTCGAAGCCGCCAAGGCGAGCGGTGCGCGCGTGCCGATGGGCGAGCGGGCCGAAGCGATCTATGCGGCGTTCGTCGAGGCGGACGCGCAGGGGCTGGACTTCAGCGCGATCATCACCGCGCTCGAATAAGCCGCGCGGTCATCGCTACGCTGGGGAGGCTGGACAGCAATGCTGGCGCGGCCCTATGCTGCCGGTCTTCGGCGGAGGGCGCAGCATGAAAGCGGGTCTCAAGCGCAATTTGCACAGTCACGGGTTGATGCTCGGCCTGGTATTGCTGGGCGGTTTGACGGCATGTGGCGGTGGCGGGGCGTCCCCGACCGCACCGGTGCAATTGCCGCCATCGACCGGCACCCCGGCCCCGTCGCCCGCGCCAACCCCGGCACCCACGCCCGCGCCCAGCCCGACGCCATCGCCTCCGCCCACCGGTGCGGTGCTCAGCGCCGATATCCGCTATGGCGATGGTCCGACCACCAGCGGCTCTATCCCCCTGTTCCTCGACAGCTACCGGCCCAACCAGAGCTGCACCAATCCGCGCCCCACGGTGCTCTACGTCCATGGCGGCGGCTTTGTCGGGGGCAGCCGCAAGGGGCAGCAGGTCGTGGCGATGGCCGATGAGCTGGCTCCGCTCGGCATCAACCTGATCTCGATTCAATATCGCCTGCAGGGCGACAATCCGGTCATCTCGAGCGAGTTTGCAGCGTTCGAACGCGATTATCGCGCACTCGATCCCAGCCAGCAGTCGCCCAGGGTGACGGCCTTTGTCGCGGCGGTCGAAGATTCGGTGCGCGCGCTGCGCTGGATGCAGGCCAATGCTGCGAGCTTCTGCATCGATCCCACCCGCATCGCCTATTGGGGCTCGTCCGCCGGCGCCTATACCGTGCTGCACACGGCCTATTCGCTGAATCCCTATGGCATTGCCCGGCCCGAGCCGCGCGTGGTGGTCGATTACTGGGGGGGGCTGTTCCGCGACACCGACCTGCAGAATGGCGAGGCCCCGCTATTCGTGATGCATGGGACCGCGGACACCACCGTATCCTTCAGCGAAGCCACCGAACTGACCGACCGCGCCCGCCAGGTCGGTGTGCCCTTCACTTTCTATACGCTGGCTGGCGCGGGGCATGACTTCAACGGCAGCGGCTTTTTCGTCCGTACCGTCGATGGCCAGTCGCTTGCGAAACGCACCGCCGATTTCATGGCCGCGCATCTGCTGCCGGGCGGAAGGCCGGTCTATGAAAGCCGAGTGGTGCAATAGGGGGGCTTCACGGGCTTTCTGGAAGTGGGCGCGCAGGAACCGGATCCCAGAGCGTGCTTCACCGTGCTGCAATAAGCATGAGCCGGGTGGAGTCGGCCCTGAGGGGATGGGCAGCGCCAACGATGACCGACAGGCGCCGCTGCCAGGGCCTCGTGCCGGGCGGCAAGGCAAGGCTGGCCGCTGCAGGGCGCGATCGGCGGGCCATTGGCAGGCCGCCAGAGCCCTGGGAGGACCATGCTACAGCGCTATCATCGCCCCGAAGCCGGAAGCCGCCGACCGATGAAGCAGGCGCTGGCAGCGAGGCGCATATGAGTTTGCCCGCGCGGCTGAAGGCATAGGCCCTTGGTGTCATGGTGAGCGCATTGCGCGACGCGAAATCGGGAGCAGGCGCTGCGATGAACACCATGGCT
The DNA here is from genome assembly GCA_026625625.1 of Blastomonas sp. SL216. Classification (NCBI taxonomy): domain Bacteria; kingdom Pseudomonadati; phylum Pseudomonadota; class Alphaproteobacteria; order Sphingomonadales; family Blastomonadaceae; genus Blastomonas; species Blastomonas sp. SL216. Next base: position 2,218,565 of record CP113055.1, on the reverse strand, counting down.
GGCGCGATCGTCACCGTGATGATGTCTTCCTGATCCTGCGAGCGCTGTTCGGTAAACAGCGCTGCAATCCGATCCTGATGATCAGTCAGCGATTGGCGGATAGCTGCCACAGCAAAAACCGCAGAACAGACGAAAAACAAAGCATAAATCACGGCGAGCATGGCAGTGTTTTCCTCAGTCCGGCAGTTGGCTCCCTGGCCACATTATTGCTTACGCCTGTGTATAACACTGTTGATAACCACCTGTCCAATTTATTAGACACTCGATGTTATAAATCTGCTCGGCACCGTCCATTATCGCTCATTTGAGCCGATAAAAAGGGACGTTGAGAATCGCCTGTACGCGCAAAATTGACGATTCGTGAGGACAAGTTTCGGTGGCGAAAAGTTGGTTAGCGCAGCGCCCAATTATATTTTCGTTCAACGCTGGCGGTCGGTTACAAACACGCGTAGTTTAAATATTTAATTTGAATAATGCTATCATTGTCAATACTACTCGGCAAAATACGTCCGATTTTTCTTGGTATATGGCAGTATTTTCGTTGCCGTGGGAGTAACGGGCCAGAGGCAACAGTGCATCCCTAGCCCCCTTTATCCTGGTTAGGTGCGCTCCCATGCCAAGGCTGTTTCCGTCTTGATCGGGGTTCGCTAACGCGCCGGTCCGTTGTAAGAGAGGCACATGAAGGGCTTGCTTAAAGCGGTAGCCAAGGCGGTTGTTCGTCCGCCCCGCAGCGTTGCCACGACGCACGCTGCATATAGCGCTGCTCATCCTGACAGCTGGTCCGAGGCGTTCGCTGCAGACGATCGTGTCCGCACGCCACCGCGTCGTTTTGGCACCTTGGACGTCGATTTCGCGAGCATGATCGATCCGATCCCGGCACTGGGGGTTTATACACTGCCCAATGGCCGCGCATCGGGCCGGTCCGGCAAATGCTGTTCGTCATCCGGCACGGTTGTCCGGGAAACGACTTGGTATGGCCAGGCGCTCTACTCTTCGCCCTCGATACTCTCGCTGCGTCCGCCAAAGCGGTTGGCGGGCACCTGTCTTTCGCTGGTGTGCGAATTTGCCTCGGACAGCTATGGCCATTATCTGCTGGACGGCGTGTCGCGGCTTGGCATTGCCCTCAAGGCCGGTTGGACGCTGGACGCAATCGATCACGTCTATATTTACGAGCCGCCTTCAAAATCTGCCCGTCAAATGCTCGGCGCACTCGGCATCGCCGAGAGCAAGTGCGTCTGGGCCAACCGGGTGCCCGAAATCGTCGCGGATCGATTGCTGGTCACGTCCTTTCCAGGGACCCGGCGCAACTATGCGCGCGTGGTGCCAGATACGCTCGCGCGCCCTTTTCAGCCTGTCGCTTGCGCTGGCCGTCGGCTCTTTGTGCCCCGCCTGGGCAAGCGCCTCATCGCGAACGCGGCAGAGATCGAGGCCATTTCGCGGGAAATGGGGCTCGAAATCTATGATCATGCGCGTGTCAGCGACGAGTTCAGCCATTTCCGGCAAGCTGAACTGGTGGTCGGTGCGCATGGTTCAGGCTTGACCAATATTGCGCTTTGCCATCCGGGTACCAAGGTCATGGAACTGGTGCCCACCGACCATGTCTTCCCATATTACTACACGCTGGCTGATGCGGCGGGCCTCGATTATGCCTGCCTTGCCGGGCATAGCAGCCAGATGCGCGAAAAAGGGGCCTGGGGACCGAGCCACTTCGATTTCACGGTCGATCCGGAAGAATATCGCGCCGCCCTGGGCACGTTGCTGGCAGAGCTTGATGGCTGCTAGAACGACGCGTTCACCCCTCGAGCACAACCTTTGTCCCTGTCTCGAACGCGTTCGAGACCAGGTCCGCAATTGCCTCGCCCACCACTTCGGGCAGTTTCACCGTCGCCGGGTCTTCGCCGGGATAGGCCTTGGCGCGCATCGCGGTGCGGGTGCGGGCCGGGTCGACGATGGCGGTGCGGATCTTGCCGATATTGCGCATTTCCTCGCCATAGGCGCTGAGCAGCACCTCGAGCGCGGCCTTGGATGCGCCATAGGCGCCCCAGAAGGCGCGGGGGCTGGCGGCGACCGAGCTGGTCAGGGCGACCACGCGGGCATCGCTGCTCTTGCGCAGCATCGGATCGAAATGCGCGATCATCGCCTGCGCGCTCAGCACGTTGAGCGTCATCAGGCGGTTGAGCTCGGTGCCGTCGATCGTCGGAACCGGACCCAGGCTGCCCAGCATCGCGGCATTGAGCACCAGGATGTCGAGCGCCTCCCAGCGTCCGCTGATGGCCGCTGCGAGCCGCGCGATGCTGTCGCCATCGGTCAGATCGAGCGGGGCGATGGTCGCGGTGCCGCCGGCCTCGAAAATCGCGTCCTCTACGCCTTCCAGGTCCTTGGCCGTGCGGGCGGTGAGGATGACATGCGCGCCGCGGGTTGCAAGCGCCCTGGCGGTGGCCGCGCCAATGCCACGGCTCGCGCCGGTCACCAGGGCCAGCTGCCCCTGCAGAACTTTGTCGGTCATGGTCGTGAAATCCTCAGCCGGCGACCCGTTCGGCCAGCAGGGTCAGCTGGTTGGGCTGGTCGCGCTCGGCCAGATCGGTGAGCGAGGTGGGATAGTCGCCGGTAAAGCAGGCGTCGCAATAGCGCGGGCTGTCATCGTTGCGATTGGCTTCGCCCAGCGCGCGATACAGGCCATCGATCGAGAGGAAGGACAGCGAATCCGCCTGGATGAACTGGCGCATTTCCTCGATCGACTTTTGCGCCGCGAGCAGTTTCGATCGCTCGGGCGTGTCGACGCCATAGAAGCAGCTGTGCATCGTCGGCGGGCTGGCGATGCGCATATGCACTTCGGCCGCGCCGGCATCGCGCATCATCTGCACGATCTTGAGCGAGGTGGTGCCGCGCACGATGGAATCATCGATCAGCACCAGACGCTTGCCGTTGATCAGCGGCTTGTTGGCATTGTGCTTCAGCTTGACGCCCAGATGGCGCACGCCGTCACCCGGCTGGATGAAGGTGCGGCCGACATAATGCGAGCGGATGATGCCCAGCTCGAACGGCAGACCCGATTGCTGGGCATAGCCGATCGCCGCAGGCGTGCCGCTGTCGGGCACCGGGACGACCAGGTCTGCCTCGATGGGGTTTTCCATCGCCAGCTGCGCGCCGATCGCCTTGCGCACCGAATAGACCGACGATCCATCGACGATGGAATCGGGGCGCGAGAAATAGACATGCTCGAAGATGCAGGGCCGCGACGCCTTGTCCGCAAAGGGACGGTGCGATCGGATTTCGCCGCCGCTCACCACCACCAGTTCGCCCGGATCGACGCTGCGCACGAACTCCGCGCCGACGATATCGAGCGCTACGGTCTCGGAGGCGAAGATCACCGTGTCACCGATGCGGCCCATCACCAGCGGGCGGATGCCCAGCGGATCGCGACAGGCGATCATGCCGCTATCGGTCAGGCAGATCAGCGAATAGGCACCTTCTACCTGCTTCAGCGCATCGATGAACTTGTCGAGCAGCGTCCGGTAGCGCGAGGTCGCGACCAGATGGATGATCGTCTCGGTGTCCGAGGTCGACTGGAAGATCGATCCGGTGCGCACCAGATCGTGGCGCAGCTTCATCGCATTGGAGATGTTGCCGTTATGCGCGATGGCAAAGCCGCCCGAGGACAGTTCGGCATAAAGCGGCTGCACGTTGCGCAGCGCGGTCTCGCCGGTGGTGGCATAGCGGACATGGCCGATCGCCCAATCGCCCTTGAGCGTGCGCATCGTTTCTTCGCTGTCGAAATTGCCCGCCACATGGCCCAGCGCCTTGTGGTTGTGGAAATGGCGACCGTCGAAACTGCTGATACCGGCGGCCTCCTGGCCGCGGTGCTGCAGCGCGTGCAGGCCCAGCGCCACCATGGCAGCAGCATCGACTGCTCCGGCTACGCCAAAAACGCCGCACTCTTCGCGCAGCTTGTCGTCGTCAAAAGGATGAGTGGTGATCATGTTGCGCGCCCGATTCGGTTGCAGCCGGGTGGTTCGGCACCCCTATAGGCACGCAAATGGGGTTTGTCTTGCTTTTGTCACAGGTGATTTCGCAGGTCATTTTTCGTTAACCGTGTTGCACGGGGCGCTGGGTGCGATTAACCGGGCTTTATGGCCGATATCCGCGAAACCGGGCTGGACCTGGACCCCAAATATGACGCCGCAGGGCTGATCACGGCGTGCGTCACCGACGCGGCGAGTGGTGCGCTGCTGATGGTCGCGCATATGAATGAAGAGGCGCTGCGGCTGACGACCGAAACCGGCGAGGTGCATTTCTGGTCACGTTCGCGCGCCAGCCTTTGGAAAAAGGGCGAAAGCTCGGGCAATGTGCTCAAGCTTGTCGAACTGCGCATCGACTGTGACCAGGACGCGGTCTGGGTGATCGCATCGCCCGCCGGTCCCACCTGCCACACCGGCGCGCCTTCGTGCTTCTATCGCCGGGTTGCGGCCGATGGCGCGCTGGAACGGATCGCCTGATGCGGCTTGCGCTGCTCGCCTGCCTGATGCTTGCCGGGTGCAGCGTTTCACAGGCCGGCGGCGATGATGATGCGATGACCCCGCTGGACGCCGCCGCGATCGATGCGGGCGTGATCGCCGATCCGCAGGCCATCGATCTGGCGGGAAGCTTTGCCGATCCCGGCGCGACCGGATCGGATGCGTTCTGCGCGCGCGGCACCCGCGACCAGGGCTATGCAGTCGGCGTGCTTGTGACCTTTGGCGGATCAAGCCAGTGCGAGGCGACGGGGCGTGCCAACCTTTCCGGCGAGACGGCCGAGATCAGCCTGTCGCGCAGCGGCGAGGGCGATGATGTGGCCGGGTGCCGCTTTTCCGCCCGATTCGACGGCAATGCCCTGGCGCTGCCGGGCAGCGTGCCGGCGGCATGCTCTGCGATTTGCAGCGACCGGGCGAGCCTTGCCGGGGCATCGTTCGCGCTGGTCGAACCGGGCAATGCCGCGGCGGGTGCAGCCAGCGGACGATCGATCAAGCGACTTTGCGGCGACTGAATTTACTTGACGTTTACGTCAAGGGAATGTAGCGCAGACTGCATGCACGACCGTTCGACTCTTGGCCGCATCGACACTCCCGATCTGCAAAACCGGGACAGCTACACCATTTCCGATCTGTCGGACGAATTCGGCGTCACCGCCCGGGCGTTGCGCTTCTACGAGGACGAGGGACTGATCGCGCCGGAGCGGCGCGGGCTGACCCGCGTCTATTCCAAGCGTGACCGCGCGCGGCTGGCCTGGATCATGCGCGCCAAGAATGTGGGTTTCAGCCTGGGCGAAATCCGCGAGATGATCGATCTGTACGACATCGGCGACGGACGGCGCGAACAGCGCCGCGTGACACTGCAGCGCTGCAAGGAGCGTATAGCCCTGATGCGCAAGCAGAAGAAGGACCTCGAAAGCGCGATCCAGGAGCTTTCGCAATTCGTGAAGATGGTCGAGCAGGTGGATCGTGCCGACCTGGGCTGAAAGGCCTTAATCCGATCCGGGCGGTTGCCGCGATGGACCACGCCCAATGCCAGGCCTTCCCCAAGCCTGGCCGCAACAGCTTGAAACTTTTTGAGAGGACCTCAAGATGCCCAAATATACCGCACCGGTGCGCGATACCCAGTTCATCCTGAACGAGGTGCTGGGAATCGAGAAATATTCCAATCTGCCCGGCTTCGACAATGCCGCGCCCGACGTGCTTTCCGCCGTGCTCGAAGAGGCAGGCAAGTTCGTCGAGGAAGTGCTGTTTCCGCTCAATCAGATCGGGGACCAGCAGGGCTGCACCCGTCATGCCGACGGCACGGTGACCACGCCTGACGGCTTCAAGGAAGCGTACCAGCAATATTGCGAAGCGGGCTGGGGCACGCTGGCCGCGCCCGAAGAGTTCGGCGGGCAGGGCATGCCGCACGTCGTGGGCATCGCGTTCGAGGAATTCATGTCGTCGAGCAACATGGCGTTCGCCATGTATCCCGGCCTGACCCATGGCGCGGTCTCCGCGATCCTCGCCAAGGGCAGCCAGGAACAGAAGGAAAAGTACGCGCCGAACATGATCAGCGGCAAGTGGGGCGGTACGATGAACCTGACCGAACCGCATTGCGGTACGGACCTGGGCCTCATCCGCACCAAGGCGGTTCCGCAGCCCGGCGGTACCTATGCCATTACCGGCACCAAGATCTTCATCTCGTCGGGCGAGCACGACCTGACCGAGAACATCATCCATCTGGTGCTGGCCAAGACTCCCGATGCGCCTGATAGCGTCAAGGGCATCTCGCTGTTCATCGTGCCGAAGTTCCTCGTCAATGACGATGGCTCGCTCGGTGAGCGCAACGCGGTGTCGTGCGGCTCGATCGAGCACAAGATGGGCATTCACGGCAATTCGACCTGCGTGATGAACTATGATGGCGCCACCGGCTATCTGGTTGGCGAGGAGAACAAGGGGCTCGCCGCGATGTTCATCATGATGAACGCCGCGCGCCTGGGCGTGGGCGGTCAGGGCCTGTCGATGGGCGAAGTGTCTTACCAGAACGCGGTGCAATATGCCGGCGACCGCCGCCAGGGCCGTGCGCTCACCGGCGCGCAGGATGCCAGCGAAAAGGCCGACACGCTGTTCGTCCATCCCGATGTCCGCCGCATGCTGATGGAAGCCAAGGCGATCAACGAGGGCCTTCGCGCGCTGATCCTGTGGGGCGGCCTGCAGGTCGACCTGACGCACAAGGCACAGACCGAGGAAGAGCGCGTCGCCGCCGACGACCTGATCAGCCTGCTGACCCCGGTGATCAAGGGCTATGGCACCGACAAGGGCTATGAGATCGCCACCAACATGCAGCAGATCTATGGCGGCCATGGCTATATCGCCGAATGGGGCATGGAACAGTATGTGCGCGATGCGCGCATCGCCATGATCTATGAAGGCACCAATGGCGTGCAGGCGATGGACCTGGTCGGACGCAAGCTGGCGCAGAACGGCGGGCGCGCCGTTCAGACGTTCTTCGGCATCATCGACAGCGAATGCGCCGATGCCAAGTCTGATGAGCGCCTCGCCGATTTCGCCAACCGCCTCGAAAAGGCCGTGGGCGAGCTGAAGGCTGCGACCATGTGGTTCATGCAGAACGGCATGATGAACCCCAACCATGTCGGTGCAGGCGCGCACAGCTATATGCACATCATGGGCATTGTGGCGCTGGGCCTGATGTGGCTTCGCATGATGCGTGCGTCGATCGCTGCGCTGGAAGCAGGCAGCGGCAATGCCGTGTTCTACGAAACCAAGCTGAAGACCGCGCGCTATTTCGCCGAGCGGATCATGCCCGATGCCGGCGCGCTGCGCCGCAAGATCGAGGCTGGGTCGGATGCGATCATGGCGCTCGAGCCGGAGCTGTTTGCCGCAGCCTAAGCTCTATTGTCACAGAAGCTGCCAGTAAAAGGGCGTTCTTCCGCAGGGAGGGGCGCCCTTTTCTTTTCGGTTTGCGACGAACCGAAGCAGATATTCGTCGCTGGATTCGCGCGATTGGGCGCTGCGTTGCCAATTTTCGTGCGCTGTGGCGAAATATGCTTGCGACAACTTGCCGGAACCCACCGACCTGCAAGTAAACCGGCATCAGGCCAGCGGAACAGCGGCCGGTTCACCTCGTTGATGCTGCGGAGCAACCAAGGCCCCCAACTGCCCCGGACCAAGGGGTCGCAATATTCACGAGGAGTAAAAGCCATGAAGAACACGATTATCGGAACCCTGATCGCCGCTGGCGCGCTCGCCGCAACCCCGGCCCTGGCGCAGGACGCCACGCAGGAAGCCCCGGCCAGCCCGGCGACCGAAGCACCGGCATCGGAAACCCCGGCTCCCGGCGCTGAAGCCCCGGCCACGGCCGAAAAGGCTCCGCCCGCCACGCTGGATTCGAACGGCGACGGCACGATGGATGCCTGGGACCGCAACAATGACGGCAAGGCCGATGCTTGGGATACCGACGGTGATGGCAATCCCGACAAGGCCGATCCCATGGATGCCGCTGAATAACCAGATACCCAAAAGGGTCGAAAGCGAAGGCCAGGAGAGCAATCTCCTGGCCTTCTAGCGTATCTTCAAGAATCGGAAGGTAACGGGAAATCTTTTGCTAGGTGTTTAAAGAAGCGAAGCCCTGCAATGGGTTCGCGTTTGTCAGGTCGAAACCGTTAATTCGCGTTTACCACCAATTTTGAGGTTTTTTGTCGCCGGAAACACCTAATTAACCCGTCCATTCTAATGCCCCTTCCTGAGAGTTGTTTTACCTTTTTTGGGAGAAAAGGAAATGCAATCCGGATTGCAGGAGAGGCTTGAGTTTTACGAACTGGACCGTGCAGACACCTCCACCTTCCGCAGGGTGAAGCGTTCGCTGGGTCGCCACGTCAACCGCGCGCTTGAGAAATTCTACCGCAAGGTCGGGGGCATCCCCGAGCTGAAGGGCTTTTTCTCGGACAGCTCGCGGCTTCAGTACGCCAAGAACGCCCAGCATAGCCACTGGATGAAGATCTTCGGTGACGGCCTCACCGATGATTACATGAAGCGCGCCGTTGGCGTGGGCCAGGTGCATGCGCGGATCGGGCTGGAACCGAAATGGTATGTCGGCGGCTATGCGCTGATCCTGGAAGAGATGATTCACGGGATGATCTCGCCCGGCCTTCTGCGCTTCGTGCCCGGTCGTCGCAAGCTCGCCCGCGATGTATCGGCGCTGGTCAAGGTGTCGCTGCTCGATATCGATGTCGCGCTCTCCACCTATTTCGTCGATGCCGAGGAAAAGGTGCGTGGGGTTGTGCTCGGGCAGATGGGCAGCGCCTTGCAGCGCCTGGCCCAAGGGGACCTGACCGCACGGATGGACGGGCTTCCGTCCGACTATGCGCAGGTTGAGCAGGACTTCAACGCGGCCACCGCAGCGCTGCGCGACACATTGCTAGCGGTCAGCTCCAGCGTCAGCGTCATCTCGTCGGGCAGCGGCGAAATCCGCACCGGTGCCGACGATCTGGCATCGCGTACCGAGGAACAGGCGGCCTCGCTCGAAGAGACTGCCGCAGCGATGCGCGCTGCCACCGAAATGGTGCAGGAAACCACCCGCAGCGCGGTTTCGGTCAATGCCGAAATGGCCAAGATGCAGGCCGAAGCCACCGAAGGCGGCGTGATCGTCGGCAAGGCCGTGGGGGCTATGGACTCGATCGAGAAATCGTCGAGCGAGATTGGCAAGATCATCACCGTCATCGATGGCATTGCCTTCCAGACCAACCTGCTGGCGCTCAATGCGGGGGTCGAAGCGGCTCGTGCAGGCGATGCGGGCAAGGGCTTTGCGGTGGTTGCGCATGAAGTGCGGGCCCTCGCCCAGCGCTGCGCCGATGCCGCGCAGGAGATCAAGTCGCTGATCAGCAACAGCACCGAACATGTCGACAATGGCGTCAAGCTGGTCGGTGAAACCGGCACCATGCTGACGCGCATCGTCGAACGCGTGGGTGAAGTCAGCCAGGTCATCACGCGCATCGCGTCCTCGGCAGAAAGCCAGTCGGCCAGCATGATCCAGGTCAATTCGGCCGTGGGCGACATGGACAAGATGACCCAGCAGAACGCGGCCATGGTCGAAGAGACCGCAGCGTCCGCCCGCAGCCTGGCGAGCGAAGCGCAGGAACTGGCCGAGAAGGTCGCCCGGTTCCAGCTGGGCCAGCAGGCTGCCGCGCCGGTGGCCCATCGTTCCGCGCGTCCGGTCGTCAGAAAGGCCGCACGCATGCCGATGGTTAGCGGCAACCTTGCGCTCAAGGGCGATGACGACGACTGGTCGGAATTCTGACCCAAGAGCCAATGCCGCCGGGGCCTGTGCTCCGGCGGCCATTGCTTCGGCCATAGGCCGGGTTTAACCTGCGCTTATCGTCTTCATGCGATAGCCGGGTCTCAAGCCTTTTCAGGAGAGCGCTTTGCTGCACATCGATCATCGCGACATGCGGGCCAATGCCGTGGCGCTGGGGACGATCGATTGTGCGCTGGTGAACGGCGTTTCGCCTGTCGTCAATCAGCTGGCCGCGCTTGCGCCAGCGAGCCATGGCTTTCTGCAGGATGGCTGGTTCTGTCGGGGCGAGCCTCTCCAGATTTCGACACTGGTCGCCCGGCGCGGTGATGGCAGCCCCATCCTGGCATTGCCGATGCGCCAGCTGGGACCGCCCGGGCTGCGCGCCCGGTCGCTGGCCGGAAGCTACTGGCCGTTCCGCAGCGCGGCGATCGATCCCAGCACCGGCGTCGGCGACATGCGCGCGGTGCTCGAACATCCGGTGGCGCAGGTCGCGCTGGGGCCGCTGCTGCGCCTGGGGCCGATCTATCAGGACGACCGGCTGGCAAAGCTGATGATCGCTGCTGCCGATGCGACCGGCTGGCACGTGCTGATCCGCGACATGGGGCAGAGCTTCATTCAGGACCTGGCGGAACCCGGTTCTCCCGACGCCTGGCCCAGCAAGTCGCGGCGCAAGAAGGTGCGGCGCATGGCGGCCCGGCTGGAAGAGCAGGGCCCGGTGACGGTGCGCATCGTGCACGGAGCCGACTGGTCGCGCCAGATTTTCAGCGACCTTGCCCGTATCGAGGAGAATAGCTGGGTTGGGCGGCGCACCGACCGCAGCGGCGCCAAGTTCCTCAACCCGCAGATGCTGGCGCACTGGCAGCGGGCGATCGTCAATCCCGATCTTGCCGAAAAGCTGACCGTTACCGTGCTCTATGTCGCGGATCGCCCGATCGCCTTCTCGCTCGATCTCATCTGCGCGGACATTTCGTACGGAATTGCCAGCAGCTATGACGAGGGCTTTGCGGAATTTTCCCCCGGTCAGATCGTCACCGTGCATGCCGTCGATCACGCCCTGGCGCGCGGCGTGCGGCTGATCGACTGGGGTGCGGGCGATAGCGGCTACAAGCAGGAACTGGGCGCGAGGCCCGGATCGCGCATCCAGGACATTCTGGTGATCCGCAGCGCATCGGTGGCAGCAGCGCTGCGCCCGCGCTGGGAGGAAACCAGCGGTTCGGGCACGCTGGCGCTCGCCGCCGGGCTGGCCGATGCGGTGCGGGTGGCCGGCATACCCTCCAGCCTGACGCTCCGCCGCCTGCTGATGTCCGGCCTCGCGCTGTCCGCCGCAGCCTCGCTGCTGGCGGAATGACGGGGACGGATTGACGCTGACGGCCCAGGCGGGCCGTGGGTACCTATCAGGCGGCCAGATCGCGTTCGATCATCGTCTGGCCCAGGCCATCGACCCGCTCCCATTCCAGATTGCCGACATAGCGCCAGGCCAGCTCGCCCGTGGCGCCCAGTGCGAACAGGTGCAGCCAGCGATTGTCGAACAGCGCGCGCACGCCTGCATGCTTTTCCAGGATCGCGGTCATCGCTTCGACAGGCGCTTCGATGCATATGCTGAGCCGCAGCGGTTCGTGCACCAGATCCTTGCCATCATGCACCGACTGCAGCGGCAGCCCTGCGCGCAGTGTGCCGCCATTGCCTTCGACCACGCCGATGCCGCCGGTGACGTTGTGGATCAGCTTGTTGCCGCCGCCGAACACGTCCGGGGCGACCGAAGAGCCGTAATATTGCAGGCTGATCCAGCTGGCGACGACCACCGGCGCGGTCATGATCAGCTCCAGCACGCCAAAGCCCTGGTCCTGCTGCCATTCATAGTCATGCAGGAAGGCGCGACCCTCCAGGCTCTTGCCGCTGGTGCGGCTGCGCGGCGCGGCGATGAACGCCTTGCAGCCGGCCAGCGCCCATTCCGGGCGGATTTCCGCCCAGTCGCGGCTGCGCCGGGCAATGTCGGCGGCCTTGTCGGCGCGCGGCAGGCGGAGAGCCCGCTCGCCCCGTGCCACCAGACCGGCGCTCGCCAGCCAGGTCCTGGCCTGGCCGATATCGACCGCATGGGCGGGCGAAGGATGGTCGCCATCATAGACCAGCACGCTGTCGGTGGTGGTATCGTGCAGCCCGGCGAGGAACAATGTGGTCGTCGGAACCGTGATGCCATTGGCCACCAGCCCGCCGCGCACCGCCGGATCGTTGAGCAGCGCCGCCAGCAGCCGAGCATTGACCTCACCCGAATAACCGCCGCACGCGCCGCAATGCAGCCCGCTGGCATGCGGATTGTTGACGACATTCGCCCCGTGTCCGACCAGCAGCACCAGCGGCGCGAAGTCGCGCGTCAGCGACATGGCACGCAGCACGGCGGTTGCCGCGTCGATCTTGTCCTGCAGGCTCAGCGCCGGGTCCGGGCGCGGCATCGGGTCATGCGGCAGGCTAGTCTTCTTGAGCGCGAAGGTATCGCGGACCAGCTTGCCGAGATAAACGGGGCCAGCCGCCTCGACAAAGGCGAAGCTTGAGACGGCAGCCAGCTTGAACCGCCCCCAGGCACGCTTGGCGCGCGACCGGTAGCGCGCCGAGCGGTCGTCCTCGGCAATTTCCGGGCCGCCCGAACAGGTCGTCAATTTGGGGTTGAGCAGCACCGGCAGCCGATGTTCGGCGACATCCGATGCAAAGCGCCGGTGCGATGCGCCCAAGCCGAAGAACCCTGCAAAGCCCAGGGTCTGGATCGCCGGATCCAGCGCCTCGAGCGAGCGCCGGAACACCTCGGAGCGGACATCGATGCAGAATGCGGCCTGCAGCGTCGGCGGCGTGGTGCTGGCAGCGCGCGGCGCTGCGGCGAGCGTCTCGCCGATCGAGCGCTGACCCGCGCGCTCGGCGGCTTCCTGCAGGATGGCATCGATGATCTGGTCGGCATCGGGGCGGACGGGGGCAGCATGCGCCTCGACCACCTCCTGCCAGGCTTCCATGATCTGCCGGCGATACTGGGTGAACAGCGCATCCTCCCACATCAGGCGGATGCACAGCAGATCGGTCAGCGCGCTGTCCCGATGACCGGCCAGCTCTGCCTGCCACAGCCGGTAGCGGCCGACCTGCGCCCAGCCGCCCAGTGTCATCAGCAGCGCATGGAAATAGGTGGGCATCGCCTCTGCCGGCAGCATCAGGCGGCTGACGCTGGCGGCAAGCGCATCGTCGGCACTGTCGGGCGCGTCGGCGACAAAGGCCGCAAATCCCTTGAGGCCCGCGATTTCCGGCGTCAGGTCGTGCGTCGCGACCGCCTGCCAGGCGCGATAGGCGCATTTGCCGCGCGGCGCGGCCCAGAGCGCCTGGCCCTCGTCGCTCCACGCAGCGATCCAGTTGCCCATCCGCTCGGCGATCACGGCGGGCCAGTCGATGCCGGACACGCGTGCTGCCAGATCGGCGATGGTCGGCAGCGGATCCTTGCGGACATGCGGGCGCTGGGTGGCCAGCTTCAGCTCGCCGACGCTTCCCGGGCGGGGCGCAGCGTCACAGGCGGCAAGCGCAGCGGCCAGGTCGCCCTCGGTGATCGCACCGCTGGCGATCCGTTCGCGATACCAGCTGCGGGCCATGGTGGCGGGCGCATCGCTGACCCGGGCCAGCAAGGCGGCGGTGGTGGCCAGGTCAAGCTCTGCCTGGCCGAGATAGGGGTTCACCGCGACGCTGGAGGCGAGCGGCCAGACCGGCGGGATGGCGCGGGCTGCGCGATCGGCGATGGTCGCGATGTCGGGCGTCTGGCTGCCCGGATGGTTCAGGGTTGCGTGCGTCACGGCAAATCTCCTCGGAAAATCTGGAACGGTTGCGGCTCAGCGCGACCGGCGCAGCGTCCACCCGCCGAGCAGACGGTCGAACAGCGCATTGGCATAAAGCCCGTTGGACAGGTGGACCCGCAGCCCCGCTGCTGCCGGGTGATAGGCCCAGAGCGGGAACATCGACTGGGCGATCGCGACCAGGCCAAAGCTGACCACCGCCAGGATGATGAGCACCCATTCGAGCGGGCCGGGGGCAGGGGTTGCGGGCAGCGTGCCCAGCAGCAGCGCATCGGCCACGTGATGCAGCGTGAAATAGCCGAGCGACGCCGCCAGCGAATAGGCGACCATCCGCCGCATCAATGCCACCGGCGCGGCTCCGGCGAGGCCCTGGGCCAGCAGATAGGCGACGCCGAAGATCAGGATCGCACCCAGCGCGATCGACTGGGGCGAGCTGTCCTGAAAGCGGAAGGCAAAGCCGATCGCGACATAGATGGCGAGCGCGGCGATGAATGCGCCGGTGACAGCCTTGGCGCCGGGTATCGCGACCGGGCCGGGCCGCCGCAGTGCCGCGATCCGCTCCACCGCACCGCCCGAAGCGAGGAAGCTGTGCGCCTTGTAGAGCGAGTGCGCGATGATGTGGAGCATCGCCAGCGGGAACAGCGCCAGGCCGCACTGCATGATCATGAAGCCCATCTGCGCCACGGTGGACCAGGCAAGCGAGGTCTTGACCGCAGGCTGGGTAAGCATCACCAGCCCGCCAAACACTGCCGTGAAGCCGCCGATCATCACCAGCCCCGCCATCACCGCAGGCGATAGCAGCATGACATCGGCAAAGCGGATGAGCAGGAAGCCGCCGGCATTGATGACGCCGGCATGGAGCAGCGCAGAGACCGGGGTAGGGGCCTCCATCACCTCGGTCAGCCAGCCGTGCAGCGGGAACTGGGCCGATTTGATAACCGCAGCGACCGCGAGGCCCAGCACCGCCAGGGCAATGGCGGGGTGACCTGCACCGACCCACGCCGTGTCCAGCATGGTCGCGATGTCGCCGGTGCGGTAGATCGCGAAGAGCAATGCTGCCGATGCGACAAGCACGATATCGGCGATGCGCGCGGTCAGGTACTTCTTGCGCGCGGCGCGGCGTGCCGCGGCACGGTCGGGATAGAACAGCAGCAGACGGTGGAGGCTGAGGCTGGTGGTGATCCAGAACAGGACCAGCTGCACCAGATTGCCCGCCAGCGCGAACAGCAGCACGCTGGCCAAGGTGAAGCTCAGCCAGGCCTGGAAAAAGGCGCGGCGAGGCTCGTCGCCCAGATAGGTGCGCGAATAGCGGAGCACCACCCAGCCGACAAAGGCGACGAGGATGGTCACCGGCAGGCTGACCGCATCGAGCCGCAGCGAGAAGCCCAGGCTCTGCCATATGAGAAGCTCTGCCGTCACCGGGCCGGTCATCACCAGCTGGACAAGCGCGGCGATGGCAAGGCCCAGACAGGCCAGCACGCCCGCTTCCAGCGCCAGCCCGGTCAGGCGGGCATGGCGGTCTCCGGCGAACAGGGCGATCAGGCCCAGCGCGCTGAATGCGGTGATGCCGGTTGCAAGGCCCAGGGCGATATCCATCGTCTTTCCGTCTCCGTGCTGCCCCGGCGGGGGCAAAGCGTTTGGGTTCGGATAGCGTGAGGCGATCGATACGGAAAATTCAATGAAAGCAAGATTAGCATCTGAAATTCAGAACTAGGCGATTCTGGCGATCTCCAGCAGCTGATCGACCAGGGGGTGCGGAAAGCGCCGCGACTGGGTCATTGCATAGAAGGATTCGGTAAGGCCGGGGATGGCCATGATGTCGTGCAGCATGCCGGTGTTGATCTCGTCGCGCACCACGATGGGCGGCACCACGCCGATGCCCGTTCCGGCGCGCAGCAACAGGCGCAGCATGGCCATGTCATCAGCTTCGGCGACGATATTGGGCAGGATGCCGAGCCGGTCGACAAGCAGGTCGAAATCGGCGCGAACCCCGCTGTCCTGCGCGGGAATGACCAGCCGCATGGTCGTCAGCAGTTCGCGCAGCGCGGTGCGGGTGACATCCACTTTCTGCGGCCCGATCAGGCTCACGGGAATCTGGTCGACGAGATGCGCGACCCAGTTGGTGCCGCTATCGCGAAAGGGCAGGCGGTTGGTCAGCAGCACGTCGAGTTCGTGCGCCTCCAGCGCCTTGACCAGATCGCGCAGCGAGCCCGATCGGATCACCATATGCACGTCATCGCGCCCGACCATCGGCGCCAGGAAACGCATCTGAAAGTTGCGCGAGAGGGTGGACAGGGCGCCGACGCGCAGGTGCCGGCGGCTGTTGCCGCTGCCGCCCGCAAAAGTCGCCAGCATCTCGTTGGCGGTCTCGAACATGCTGTCGGCATAGTTGAGCGCGACGCGCCCCGCCTCGGTCAGCTCCAGCCTGCGGCCGCGCCGTTCAAACAGTTGATGTCCCATGCTTTCTTCCAGCAGCTTGATCTGCGTGGACAGCGCCGATTGCGACACGTTGAGCCGCCGCGCGGCGTTGGTGAGATTGCCGTCATGCGCCACCGCATGGAAATAGCGCAGGTGCTTGAAATTGAGATGCATCGGCCGATTTTCCCATGTTAATTCACTTTATCGGAACGCTTAGGCCATTTTATTGAATTTTCCAGATCAGGGCAATCGGTTTAGCCAAATGCCACACCCATCCCCAGCCAAGGGTCTGCCTTATGGAAACACGCCCTGAACAGCCTGATCTGCCCACCCGCTCCTTTCAGGTTGTCCCCGGGGGCGGTGCCCCTGACCGGTTCCCCGCAGTTCAAGCCGGTCAGGGGCTTACCGCCAGCCAGCGCCCAGCGCTGAGCGTGGTCACGCCAACGCAACTTCTGTTCGCCGAAGCGGTCGATGCGACCCCTGACGACTGGCAGGATGCGTTGTCGCGGCTCACCGCATGGCTTGACCTCGACATCCGTACAGCGCCGCCAAAGCCCTTGTCGGCGCTGCGTCAGGTCGCTGCCTGGGCCGCACCCGCCATGACCGCGACGGCAGCGCCGGTATTCGCGCCCTGGCAGAATATCTCGCCGGTGGCTTTCCAGACGGGGGGCGATAGCGCCCTGCCGCGTGCGCACTGGGTGGCGAGCTACCTTCACGATCAGGGAACCGGCAAGCCGCTCAAGGCGAGCACGCTGGATGTGATGCTGATGTCGCCGCATCCATCAGCCTGCCCGATGGACGAGGATTGCGCCGCCCCGGTACCCCGCGCTGCCGTCATGCGCGCGATGCTGCAGGCTGCCACGGCCGAAGGACGCAAGCGCATTGCCATCATCGTCGATGCGCGTCGTCGCAACGCCCTGGTGCGGCAGATGCTGGTCGGCGGCCGGGCCTCGCCGCGCGACGAGCAGGAGATCGAGATCCTGCCGATCGAGGATGCGCTATGCCACCTTGTCCGGCACGCCGGACGCTGGGATGCGATCATCGTTCTTCCCGATCTGCGCAGCCTGGTCTTTGCGATGCTGGCCGAGATTACCGGCATCTGGGCCCCTTGGCCGATGCTGTGGCACCGGCGGGGTCTGGCGCTGGTCACTGGCGAAGTGCTGGACGAGGCCGATGATGCGCTGCCGCTCAATGCGCCGCTGCTGGTGCAGGCGCTGGCGCTGGCCGCACAGCATGCAGGGCTCACTCATGTCGCGCAGCGCCTGATGCAGGGTGCCGCGCAGATCTGGGATTGCGGCATCATCACCCCGGGTCGCGGTTCGGTCGCGCCCTATGTCACCGAAGTGACCGACAGCGAATTCATCCACCAGCTGTGCCGGGGCGGAGACCGGCCATCGCGCCGCAAGTCCAGCTGGCGCGCAATCCCCGCAGCCTCGCACCCCATGTCATCACGCAAGCCTAGGCCCGCCCTGCGGATCGTGGCCGCCAACGGAGAATTTTGAACCATGCCCAGCCGCAAGATCGTTGCCCATGAACTCGCCACCGTATTGCGCCAGATCTCGCACCCGGATCGCATTCGTCTGATCCAGAAGCTGCGCGTGGGCGACCAGACGGTCAACGAGATGGCCGCAGCGCTCGACATCACGCCGACCCGGCTGTCGCAGCATCTCGCGGTGCTCCGCGCGCTGGGGCTGGTGGAGATCGAATCCTTTGCCCAGAGCCGCGTCTATCGCCTGACCCAGCCGCAGCTCGCGCTGTGGCTGATCGACGGCATCGACTTTATCGCGCATCGCATCGGCAAGGTGAGCGACAGCGATGTCCAGCGCGCCAAGCAGTTGTGGGAGCAGGACGCGCTCGATCCGCTGGACACCGCCGAGGCGGCCTGAGCCACGCCGCTTGCGCCGCAGGACCTGCCGCCGCTAAAGGCGGGCCATGCTGAAACATGTCCTGCTTGTCGCTGCAGCCGCTGCTGCCCTTGTCTCTCCGCTCCAGGCTCAGCCGCGCATCGCGGTAGAGGCCGATCGGCTGACCGAGACCGTCCGAACGCTCGCCTCCGACATGTTCGAGGGGCGGGCGCCTGGCACGCGCGGCGAGGACAGGACGCTGGGCTATCTGATCGCGCGGTTCGAAGCGCTGGGGCTGGAGCCCGCCGGACCCGATGGCCAGTGGCTGCAGAAGGTGCCGCTGCTGCACACCCGGTTGCAGACGCCGCGCCAGCTTGCCTTCGCGACGCCCAAGGGCGAGGCTGCGGCCAGGCTGTCCGAGGATATCTACCTTTCGACCATCCGCCCCGAAGATGCCGCGCGCATCGCCGATGCGCCGCTGGTGTTCGTCGGCTATGGCGTGAAGGCCGCCGAGCGTGGCTGGGACGATTTCAAGGGCGCGGACCTCAAGGGCAAGGTCGCGGTGTTCCTGATCAACGATCCCGATTTCGCCGCCAAGCCGGGCGAACCTGCAGCAGGCAAGTTCGGTGACCGGACGATGACCTATTATGGCCGCTGGACCTACAAGTTCGAGGAAGCCGCGCGGCAGGGCGCGATCGCGGCGCTGATCGTCCACAATGCCGCAGGCGTCGGCTATGGCTGGAATGTCGTGATCAGCCCCGGCGGAGAGAATTACGACATCGTGCGTGCGCCTGAAAAGCTCACCAGCCTGAAGCTCCAGGGATGGCTCTCTGCCGACATGTCGGCGCGGCTTTTTGCGGCGGCAGGGCTGGATCTTGCCAGGATGGAGGTCGCAGCGCGGTCGCCGTCCTTCCGCCCGGTCGAACTGAAGGGCGTGACGCTGAACGCGGATATTCCCGTTCTGCCCGAGGTGGTGACCAGCCACAATGTGCTCGCCAGGATTCCCGGCAGCACCCGGCCCGACGAGGTCGTGATGTATGGTGCGCACTGGGATGCCTATGGCGAGGGCAAGCCCGATGCGCAGGGCCGCATCTATCGCGCCGGGGCGAATGACGATGCGCTGGGCATTGCCGGCATGCTGGAAATTGCGCGTGCGATGAAGGCGGGGCCGGCTCCGGCGCGCTCGGTGGTGTTCGGCGTGTGGACGGCAGAAGAACGCGGGCTGCTCGGCTCCGAATATTATGCCGCCAATCCGGTCTATCCGATGGAGCGGACCGTCGCCAATCTGGGGCTCGACATCCTGCAGACGGCAGGGGCGGCCAATGATGTCGTGCTGGTCGGCAAGGGGCAGAACACGCTGGAAGACGACATGGCCCGCGTCGCCGCCACCCAGGGGCGCACCGTGACGCCCGAGAGCCTGCCCGAACGCGGGCTGTTCTATCGCGCCGACCATTTCTCCTTCGCCAAGCGCGGGGTGCCGGTGATGCTGCTGATGGGCATTGCCGGTGCATCGAACTTGAAGGTCGGCGGCAGCGCCGCGGGTCAGGCGTGGATCGATGCCTATACCGGCCAGTGCTATCACCAGGCCTGCGACCAATGGGGCCCGGACTGGAACCTGGATGGCGCAGTGCAGGATATCGAGCTGATCGGCGTGATCGGGGCGGAGCTGGCGAATTCAAACCGCTGGCCGCAGTGGAAGGCCGGTTCGGAATTCAAGGCGATCCGCGACAAGGCGGGCGTCCCGAAGGAGTGAGGGTCAGGCGAGCTGGGCGGCGCTGACGATATGCCGCCCGGGCCTGGCTGCTAGCGCGGCATCGATCAGCGCAGCGGCGATGTTTTCCGCCGGGCTGATCCGCCATTGACGCGGCAGCACAGGGCCAAGCACACGCAGGATGGCGTCGGACACGCGCTCTGCCGGGCGGAATTCCTGGCGTTCGCCGCCGATCAGGCCGGGGCGGACGATGGTATAGCTGGGATAGCCAAGTGCGCCGATGCTGGCCTCCACCTCGCCCTTGGTGCGGTTGTAAAGCAGCCGCGAGCGCGCATCCGCTCCGATTGCGGAGACGAGCGCCATGGCTTGCGCGCCATGCGCCCGCGCAGCATGGGCCACCATCACCGGATAATCATGGTCGACCCGGTAAAAGGCCGCATCCGATCCGGCCTTGGCCCGCGTCGTTCCGAGTGCGCAGATCACCGCATCGGCGCGCCACCAGTCTGCATCGGTCGGCAACGCCTCGTAGTCGACGATCGGATTGGTCAGCCTGGCATGCGGCGTCAGCGCGCTGCGGGTCGGCGCGGTCACGTGCGTCACTCGCGGGTCTGCCAGCGCCTTGGCCAGCGTGATGCTACCGACGAGCCCTGTTGCGCCTGCGATGATCAGATGGGTCATCCTGGGCATCCTCAGCATAGCAGGCGGCAAAGCAAGCCCTATCGATCATAGCAGGCCGCCATCGCCGCAACCCGCTGGGGTCCGGGCGGGTGTGCCCGATCGCCTGGGTGCCGCCGCATGGATGCAGCCAGCACGTCAAAATCTTCAGGCGACAACCAGCCGTGAAGGCGGCCCTGTTGCACCGCCCAGCAGTCCGCCCGCATCTCGCCGCCGCCAAAAATGAGATGGGCGCATTCATGCGTGTACCAGAACAGCTGTTCGGCACGGGGCCTCGCCATAAGGGCGGAGTTGAGATAGATCGTGCCTCCCCGGGTGGCAGCGATGTCTGCCATCGGCAACACCACGGTCCGGGCCGACCCGCAGGTCGCCTGATAGCCCGCAAGGTCGAGCTGCCCTGCTGCTATGACCTGCTGTGCAGAGGCAGACGGGGCAGGCCAGCAAGCCGCCAACAAAAGGCTTGTCACTAGAGTGGAAATCTTCATTTCGCTCAGTCCATGCAATGAGGCTTTCACGAAATATCGATGGGCTTACTTGCACGCAAAGAAACTTGGCAAGGCTGAGAACCGAATTCGCCAGACGCTGATGAATTCAACGATCCATTGATCTTGATAGGAATCGTTTTGGTGTCGTTATTCAGCTTTACTGAAAAACGTCGAAATGGTTCCGGATGATTCTGGCTGGCAGGCCTGATGTTTCAGGTGATCCAGACTGGTCGCCCGCTGGGCCGCAGAGGCGCAAGCCTTTTTTTGCTTTGGCCGTGGAGGGGAGAAACGCAGCCTGCAGACCGGAAATACGCCATGGCGATCGTCGCCGCTGGCGCATGTCAGCGAAGGTCTGAAGTGGTGCAGCGATGCAAGGAAAAATGGTGGAGCCTAGCGGGATCGAACCGCTGACCTCTACACTGCCAGTGTAGCGCTCTCCCAGCTGAGCTAAGGCCCCATTTTTCGCCGGAATTTGGCCCCCGGCGTCGGGAAGGACCGCCCTTTAGTCGAGCGATCCGAAGGTGGCAAGGGGCAATTTTGCCCCTTGCCGATATTTCGTGAGTCCGACCGAAAGCCTCAGCTTTCCTCGTCGTCGTCGTCCGCCGCAGCGACGCCCAGATCGTCGTCGCCACCCAGATCGACATCGTTGTCCGGCGAATCGCCGTCCTCGTCGATGTCCAGATCCTCATCGGCCAGATCGACGTCCTCCTTCTCGATGACCTTCTTCTTCTCTTCCTCGAAGGGCAGCGGCTGCTTCGACTTCAGCACCGGCTCGGGCGTCCAGCTGTTGCCGCAGTTGATGCAGGATACGGGGTCGTCCTTGCCAAGGTCGTAAAAGCGGGTGCCGCATTTCGGGCAGCTGTGCTTGGCGCCCCATTCAGGCTTGATCATGAATAATGCCTCGGTTTTCGATACAATCGGTTGATC
The DNA here is from genome assembly GCA_026625625.1 of Blastomonas sp. SL216. NCBI lineage: Bacteria > Pseudomonadati > Pseudomonadota > Alphaproteobacteria > Sphingomonadales > Blastomonadaceae > Blastomonas > Blastomonas sp. SL216. The sequence continues at coordinate 2,196,880 of CP113055.1, read as the reverse complement.
GATGTGGAGAAGGATGCACATTCCCGCAAGGCCGCATCGGCGCAGCCAGCGGGAAAATTGGCGTGCGCCTTGCCATAGCTTTGTGCCGCTGTCAAAAGCTGCGTCGCTTTTACCCCCGGCAGCCTTGCCCAAACGGATATGCACTGAACATCATGGCCCATGACGCTGACGAGGCCGCGCGCCCGCGCCGCTTTTCCGCAGGTTCCGCGCTGAAGGGCGCCATCCGTGTGCCCGGCGACAAGTCGATATCGCACCGCGCGCTGATGCTCTCTGCGCTGTGCGTCGGGACCAGCCGCATCTCCGGCCTGCTGGAGGGCGAGGATGTTCTGGCTACCGCTGCGGCGATGCGGGCCATGGGGGCACAGATCGAGCAGGGCGATGATGGCGTCTGGACCGTCCATGGCGTGGGGGTCGGCGGGTTGATGCAACCGGCCCAGGCACTCGACATGGGCAATAGCGGCACCTCGACCCGGCTGCTGATGGGGCTGGTCGCCAGCCACCCGATCACCGCGATGTTCACTGGCGATGCCTCGCTGAGCCGCCGTCCGATGGCGCGGGTTATCGATCCATTGAGCGAAATGGGGGCAGAATTCAACGCCAGCCCCGGCGGCACGCTGCCGCTGATGGTGCGCGGGCTGCAACCTGCGGTGCCGATCACCTACCGGCTGCCCGTCGCATCGGCGCAGGTGAAATCGGCGATCCTGCTCGCGGCGCTCAACACGCCGGGCACAACCACGGTGATCGAACCGGTGGCGACCCGCGACCATAGCGAGAAGATGCTGGCCGGATTCGGCGCGCCGCTGACGGTGGCGACCGATGCCGATGGCGTGCGGCACATATCGGTCACCGGTCCGTGCGACCTCAAGGCGCAGGACATTGTCGTGCCGGGCGATCCGTCCTCCGCCGCGTTCTTCATCGTTGCGGCATTGATCGTGCCGGGATCGGACCTGATCATCGAGAATGTCGGCATGAACGTGACCCGCACCGGCCTCATCACGGTGCTGGAGCAGATGGGCGGGCAGATCGAGCGGCTCAACGCGCGCACGGTCGGCGGCGAGCCGGTGGCGGACCTGCGCGTGCGGGCCAGCACGCTTCAGGGCATCGCCGTCGATCCGGCGATCGTGCCCAGCATGGTCGATGAATTTCCGGTGTTCTTCATCGCCGCTGCCATGGCGCACGGCACCACGGTGACCACCGGGCTCGACGAGCTGCGCGTCAAGGAATCGGATCGGCTGGCGACGATGGCGCGCGGGCTCGAAGCGATTGGCGTGGCGGTCGAGGAACAGGAGGATGGCCTGGTCATCACCGGCAGCGGCGGCGCGCTGCTGCCCGGCGGCGGCCCGGTCGCGACGCTGCTCGATCATCGCATCGCGATGAGCTTTGCGGTGGCGGGCCTTGTCAGCGAACGCGGCGTGGAGGTGGACGATACCCGCCCGATCGCCACCAGCTTCCCCGATTTCCTGGCGCTGCTGGATCAGGCGCGGCCGGCGGCATGAGCCCGCTTGCCGCCAATATCATCGGCATCATCGGCAGCGTGCTGTTCATGGGCGGTTTCATCTATGCCAACCGGGTGGAGCAGATGGACAAGCTGCTGTTCAATGCGATCAACCTGGCAGGCGCGATATTGCTGCTGATCTCGCTTTCGGTGCATTTCAACCTGGCCGCAGTGATCCTGGAAACCGCCTGGGGGTTGATTGCCTTTCTGGGCATCGTCAAGGCGCTGCGCGAACGGCGCGAAGGGAAACCGTCATGAAACTGGTCATCAGCCTTGCAGCAGCGCTCGGCTTGAGCGCCTGCGCCTCTACCACCACCCCGGCGCCGCGCCTCGCCAGCGATGCGGATATCGCTGCGGCGGAACGCGGGCCCATCGACGAAACCGGCATCGCCATGCGCTGGAACGACCGGCTGGCCCCGTTCACGATCATCGACAATGTGCATTATGTCGGAACCTATGGGCTCGGCGTGTTCCTGATCACCACGCCCGATGGCCATGTGCTGATCGATGGCGCGCTGGCGCAATCGGTACCGCAGATTCTGGAGAATATCCGCGCGTTCGGCTTTGATCCTGCAGACATCAAATATCTGCTCAACACGCATGGCCATTATGATCATGCGGCAGGCCTGGCAGGGTTGCAGCGGGCCAGCGGCGCGGTGATGGTCGCGAGTGCTGCGGACAAGCCCTATCTGGAAGCCGGCCGTGTCGACCATGGGCCGAGCAAGGATTCGCCTTTTCCGCCGGTACGCGTCGACAAGGTGGTGGGCGATGGCGCCATGGTGACGCTGGGCGGCGTAACGCTGACCGCGCATCTGACCCCTGGCCACTCGCCGGGGTGCACGTCGTGGAGCCTGATGGCGCGCGATTCCACGGGTCGCCCACGCAAGCTGTTCCTCCACTGCAGCGCCTCGCTGGGCGGCCAGTCGCTGGTGCCGCCCGCCTATCCCGGCATGGCTGACAATTACCGCGCCAGCTTCGCCAAGGTGCGCGGGATGCAGGCGGACGTGTTCCTGGCCAATCACGACATTTTCTTCGGCCTGCACGCCAAGCGCGCGCGGCAGCTGGCGGGGGAAAAGGACGCCTTTGTCGATCCGTCAGAGCTGCAGCGCTTCAACAGCACGATGGAACACGGCTTCCTGAAGGCTCTGGCCCAGCAGCAGGCAGCCGCCGAGGCGGGCAAGCGGCCATGATCATCGCGGTGGATGGGCCGACAGCGAGCGGCAAGGGCACGATCGCCAAGGCGCTGGCTGCGCATTTCGGCCTGCCGCATCTCGATACCGGGCTGCTCTATCGCGCCGTCGGGGTGATGACGGTGCGGCTGGGCGGCGATCCGGACAATGCCGACGAGGCGCTGGCCGGATGCGCGTTTGATGATGCGCTGCTCGGAGACGAGCATTTGCGCAGCGAGATGGCAGGCGGCCTCGCCAGCCGCGCCTCGCGCCATCCGGCGGTGCGTGCTGCGTTGCTTGAACGCCAGCACGCCTTTGCCGCACAGCCGGGCGGGGCGGTGCTCGATGGACGCGATATTGGCACGGTGATCGCGCCGGGGGCCGAGGCCAAGCTCTACGTCACCGCGAGCGTCGCTGCGCGTGCTGCCCGGCGGTTCAACGAGATGCGCTCGCGCGGCGAGGATGTGACGCTGGAGGAGATCGCAGCGGATCTTGCCGCACGCGATGCGCGCGATTCCAGCCGGGCGGTCGCCCCGCTCAAACCCGCTGAGGACGCGCTCTTGCTTGATACCAGCGATTTGACTATAGGGCAGGCCGTTCAAAGAGCCATTGAGCTGGTGAACAGCAGGACAGAAGGCGGACGATCCGCCCGACCTTAGATGTTTCGATCATCGTGAACATCGCACGCGCCGCAAGCGGTCCGGGCGAGCGTTCGCGCTTTTCGCATATCTGCCTGTTGTGCCTGTAACATGCGCTTTTCGGGCGCTTTCCGGTGCATTCGGCCCGGGGGGCAGGTTGGGCCAAGACCGCCGGAGACAACCGGCTGGCCGGACAAAACTGTTTAAGGAACGTTGGATTTATGGCCTCTACGGCATTTCCCAGCCGCGATGATTTTGCGGCACTTCTCGACGAATCGCTGGGCGGCACTGCTGCCGTTGACGGCGGATTCGAAGGCCGCGTCGTCAAGGGCACGGTCACCGCTATTGAAAACGACAAGGCCGTCATCGACGTCGGTCTGAAGTCGGAAGGCCGCGTGGCGCTGCGCGAATTCGCCGCCCCCGGTCAGGACCACGGCCTGAAGGTCGGTGACGAAGTCGAAGTCTATGTCGACCGCATCGAGAATGCCGATGGCGAAGCGATGCTGTCGCGCGACCGCGCACGCCGCGAAGCCGCATGGGACAAGCTGGAAAATGAATTCGGCGAAGGCAAGCGCGTCGAAGGCGTGATCTTCGGCCGCGTCAAGGGCGGCTTCACCGTCGACCTCGACGGCGCCGTTGCTTTCCTGCCCGGCAGCCAGGTGGACATCCGCCCCGTGCGCGACGTCACCCCGCTGATGGACATTCCGCAGCCGTTCCAGATCCTCAAGATGGACCGTCGTCGCGGCAATATCGTTGTCTCGCGTCGTGCCGTTCTGGAAGAAACCCGTGCCGAACAGCGCACCGGCCTCATCCAGTCGCTGGCTGAAGGCCAGATCATCGACGGCGTCGTCAAGAACATCACCGATTACGGTGCGTTCGTTGACCTGGGCGGCATCGATGGCCTGCTGCACGTCACCGACATCAGCTACAAGCGCATCAACCACCCGAGCGAAGCGATCACCATTGGCGAAACCGTCAAGGTGCAGATCATCCGTATCAACCAGGATACGCAGCGCATCTCGCTGGGCATGAAGCAGCTGGAAAGCGATCCGTGGGAAGGCGCCAGCGTCAAGTATCCGGTTGGCGCGAAGCTCACCGGTGCTGTCACCAACATCACCGAATATGGTGCGTTCGTCGAGCTGGAGCCGGGCATCGAAGGCCTGGTGCACGTTTCGGAAATGTCGTGGACCAAGAAGAACGTCCACCCCGGCAAGATCGTTTCGACCAGCCAGGAAGTCGATGTCATCGTTCTGGAAGTCGACGCCGAAAAGCGCCGCATTTCGCTGGGCCTCAAGCAGGCGCAGTCGAACCCCTGGGATGCCTTTGCAGAAAAGCACCCGGTGGGCAGCGTCGTCGAGGGCGAAGTCAAGAACGCGACCGAATTCGGTCTGTTCATCGGCCTGGATGGCGACGTCGACGGCATGGTTCACATGTCGGACATCGCCTGGGGCATTTCGGGTGAAGACGCGCTCAACCTGCACCTCAAGGGTGAGCAGGTGAAGGCGATCGTTCTCGACGTCGATGTCGAGAAGGAGCGCATTTCGCTGGGCATGAAGCAGCTCGAAAAGGGTGCGCCTGCCATGGGCGGTGCGGACAGCTCCAGCCTGCGCAAGAACGAAGTCGTCACCGTCACCGTGCTTGAAGTGCGCGACGGCGGCCTGGAAGTCCAGGTGGGCGAAGACGGCGCGACCGGCTTCATCAAGCGCAACGATCTGGGCCGTGACCGCGACGAACAGCGTCCGGATCGCTTCCAGGTTGGCCAGAAGCTCGATGCCATGGTCACCGGTTTCGACCGTTCGCGCAAGCCGACCTTCTCGGTCAAGGCACACCAGCTGGCTGAAGAAAAGCAGGCTGTGGCGCAATACGGTTCGTCCGATTCGGGTGCGTCGCTGGGCGACATCCTGGGTGCCGCGCTCAAGCAGCGCGAGGACTGATCGCAAGCCTTCGCCCCTGCGCGAGCACGGGTGACGTTTCAAAAAGGGGCATCGGCGTTCCGCCGGTGCCCTTTTTTGTGCAATCTGGCGCTAAGTTCGGCAGTTGTGCCAAGAACATCGTTGAAACCAATCACGATTTCGGGCAGCATTTGACTGCCTGATTTCTGGAGACAGCGGTCAGGCACTGGCATCTGCGTTTCCGTTTTACGGGTCAGGCGCATTGGCTTGTCGGGGGGCTGGTCAATTGATTGTTGGGTGGGGTGTGAGGGACGCCGCGCCCTAGCATCCCGTCGTGTAATCGATTGCAGGAGATTGGCCATGATACGATCTGAGCTGCTGCAGCTTCTGGCGGAAGAAAATCCAGGGTTGCGGCCGGACGAGATCGAAAAGATCCTCGATATCTTCTTCGACAACATCATCGATCGCCTGGCCGAGGGGGGCAGGGTCGAGCTGCGCGGCTTCGGTGCCTTTTCCACCCGCGCCCGCGAGCCACGCAAGGGGCGCAACCCGCGCACCGGCGAAGCGGTGGACGTTCCCGCCAAGCGCGTGCCCTATTTCAAGCCCGGCAAGGAAATGCGCGCCCGCCTCAACGCGGATTGAGCCTTCGAGGCCGGAAGCTGGGTTCGGGTAGCTGCAACGGGCTTGCCGTGTTCAGCCTTACCGGCTTATAGACCCGTGCGCCGTGCGGGCGTGGCGAAATGGTAGACGCAACGGACTTGAACATCATGTGAGTGCGCGCGGGGAAACCTGCGACGTAGAACTGCTCAAATTCGGGGAACCCTGTCAGATGGCAATCCCGAGCCAAGCCCGGTCGGCAGGCCGGGAAGGTGTAGAGACTAGACGGGCAGCACCTAAACCTCGCAGCGGCCTGTGCAGATGGGCTGGGCGGGGCAGGGTGAAGGGATAGTCCAGACCCCGAACGTCCCGTTGACTGGGACGGCGGCGAAAGCCGTGGCGGGTAAGAAAATCCGTCGGGCTTTGCCCGTGGGGGTTCGAGTCCCCCCGCCCGCACCAATCACCCCGGATCGACCGGAAGGCCGCGCCAGGCTCAGGCCGCGTTGCGGTTGTGCTGGCTGGCAAAGCTGGCAATGACGCAGTTGCGTCCGGCTGCCTTGGCTTCATACAGCGCTTCATCGGCCCGTGCATAGAGCGCCTTGGCGCTGTCGCCCGGTACCCATGCGGCGAGGCCAAAGCTAGCGGTGATCTTGAGCGTCACGTCGCCGTGAACCTGGAACGGCTGGCGTGCTATGGCAGCGCGGACGCGCTCTGCAATCGCGTCGGCCACCACCGGACGCGCGCGGTCCAGAATGATCATGAATTCCTCGCCGCCCATCCGGCCCAGCGCATCGCCGGGACGCAGCAGCGACTGGACGCGGGTGGCCAGCGCGCGCAGCGCATCATCGCCCGCGACATGGCCGTGCCGATCGTTGATCGCCTTGAACCGGTCGACGTCCAGCACCAGCACCGCCAGCGCACTGCCGGGGCCCATGCGGTCCAGCCGCGTTTCCAGTTCGGCCATGATCTTGCGCCGGTTGGCAACACCGGTCAGCGGGTCCAGTTCGGACAGGATGCGCAGTTTGTCGTTCGCCTCGTTGAGCGCGCTGGTGCGTTCGGCGACGCGCTGCTCCAGCCCGGCATGCGAGGTGCGGATGGCGCTCGCCATCGTCTCGAACCGGGCGACGAGCTGCGCTACCTCGTTGCCGCTGCGCTCGTTCTCGGGCATTTCCAGCATGGCTTCTGCGGCCAGTTCGCGGGTGATCCGCTCGGCTTCGCGCGACAGCCGTCGCAAGGGCTTGGCGACCAGCTGGCGCAGCACCAGGGTGACGATCAGCAGGCAGACCGTCAGCGCGATTGCCGCCATTGCCGCGATGCGGGGGATGGGGGCCAGCGCCCGCGCCATGATCAGCTGTTCGGGTTTGACGGTCAGCGCATACCAGCCCGCGCCCGGCACCTGGCGCAGCGCGACATAGCCGTTCAGCGCCTGTGCCCGCCCGACAAAGCCCTTGGCACCATGCTGGCGCACCAGCTTCCACAGCGCGGCAAGCTCGGGCTGATCGGTCGTGGTGATGTCGAGATATTCCTCGGTCTTGCGGCTGTTCTGCCGGGTATAGCCGGGGTGATAGATCAGCCGCCCCTCGCGCGAGATCAGAATGACCTGTTCTTCCTGTGACCCGCCAAAGCGTCCCGCCGGGGCGATCTCGTCGAGCGGCATCGACGTGCCGAAGGTGCCGATATGGCGCGCATCGCGGTCCAGCGGGGTCATGCAGCCGGTGGTCCAGACTTCCTGGTATTTCAGCGAGATCAGCGACTGCAGCCCGGTGCAGCGCATCTGCCGCGCCGGGTTGGCCGCAACGGTCGCTATCGTGGCAAATTCCCGGTCCTGAAAGGCGAAGCTGGCAGGCGCCGTGTGGCGATAGAATTCCAGCCGATCGGCCCGATTGGGGGCAAAGATCACGATCTCGTTGCGCGGCGTGAAATAATACAGGCTTTCCAGCTCGAACCGGCTGCCATCGCCCAGCCTTCGGACCGCGAGCGTTGCCGCGACGATATCGCGCACCGCCTCGGGATCGCGGTCGGCTCGGGCGGGAATGAAACCGGCCATCCCCTGGGTCATGCCGATCGGCGTTGCGCCGCCTTCGAACATCGCATCGGTGCTGCGCCGGGTCCCATCGGGCCTGCGCGGGTACAGCGCGTTGAACAGCTGCTGCGCCTTTTCCGGGCTGAGCGCGGCCCGCTCGACCAGGAAAAGCTCGATCGTGCGCGCCTGGGTCTTCTCGATCCGGTCGAACCGCTGGGCGAGTTCCTCGACCACCTTGCTGTTGCGCTGGTCGAGCCGTCCCAGCGATTCGTCGATCGCTCGCGCGCGTTCCTGCCAGAAGGCGACTAGGGCTGTTGCGGCAATCACCAGGGTAAATCCGATCGCCAGGCTCCACGCGGTGCGCGAGCTGACTGACATCAATCGGAACCACGGGGGTAGGCGGACAGGCATGGCGTCTTGTGATGGATTTAGGTTAATTAACTGCAAAGACACGTAACTTTCGTCATGCGCTGGCAGGAATATCCTATCCGGAACGATCTTCGCGGCTTAGTCTTGCGCCGACTTTCCAGGTGTGACGCGGGTCATGGTTTGACCGGATTTTTCCGCTACGGTACCATCAGGTCAGGGTCGTTGGCGGTTCCTGACAGGAGAGGCTGGACGATGGATAGCATGTTGATGAAAAGGGCCGCGCAAACAGCGGCACTGACCGCGGCGCTGGCCATGGCATTGCCCATGCCCGCTCAGGCCCAGTTTGGCGGCCTGTTGCGCTCGCGCCCCAGCAGCAGCGGCAAGACCGCCAACGGGTGTGACGACAGTACCGGCAAGGCAGCCGGACGATCGGTGCTCGGCGGCGTGCTGGGCGGGCTTGCCAGCCGCGCGGGGTTGCCGAGCTTCCTGCCCGTGCCCGAAGTGGCCGGTCTGCTGACCGATGCCATCGCCTGCAAGCTCGAGCCCAAGGAGCAGAAACAGGCCGCAGACGCGACGCTGGAGGCGACGCGCGGCGAAGAGGTGGGCAGCACGTCCACCTGGACCAGCGAGACGCGCAAGGACGTGTCCGGCACCTCGACCGTGGTCGGCAAGACCCAGCTGGCCGATGGCTCGACCTGCATGAACGTCAACGATGTCATCATCGTCGAGGGCGAGGAAACCACCGTATCCAAGCGCATGTGCAAGAAGCCGGGTGCTGCGCGCTATGAAATTGCGCAGGCCTGATTTGACGCACGCCTTTCCCCGGATGCTTGTGGGCCTTGCGGCAGCGGCCTTGCTCTGCGCCCAGTCGCCGGTGCCGATGGATCCGGCCAATCCCAGCTGCCCGCAGGCGCCCGACTGGTCGGCCAACAAGATCATGGCGCTGAAGGTCGTCAAGAAGGGCGATGCCAAGGTGCTGCTGGCCGAAGGTCCGGTCGATCAGACATTGCCCGACCGGCTGCAAAAGGCGCTGACCGACAATCCCGATATCAGCGAGATCTGGCTGCGCTCGCCCGGCGGTAACGCGCGGGCAGGGAATGCGGCGGGCCGATTGATCCGCTCGACGCCGGGGATGGTGACGCGCATTCCGGCGGGCTGGACCTGCTTTTCGGCGTGCAATTTCGTGTTCATGGGCGGCCAGCTGCGCGTGGTGGAGCCGGGCGGCAATTTCATGGTGCACATGTTCACGATGACGGGCGACCGCGATGCGATCGATCAATCGGTGGCCTTGGGCACCGATACCACGGTCGAACTGATCGGCGATATCGAGCAGGAAAGCGCGCTGCTGGCCAGCGAGGACAATGACTTCCTCATCCGCATGGGCGTCTCGCGCAAGCTGCTGACCGATATCATGTACAAGCAGAAGGCGGTGGCGAGCGGCGGCGGCGGCGGTGACAGATCGACCCGGCGCTGCCTGACGCAGGACGAGGTGTTCAAGTATAACGTCGCTAACGTGCAGGAGTGATGGGCCCAGCGCCGATCACGCAGTGGCGGTAAGCAGCCACACCTTGTTCTTCATCATCACGCCTTCGCCATCCCGATAGTGGCGGGTGAAAAGGCCCAGCAGATCATCGCGCGCGCTGGCCAGAACGTCCGGTCCGGCCTCGGCCAATGCACGGCCGATCGCCATGCTGGCGAGCGCGAAGTCCGCCGCATCCTCTGGCAGCGCCCCCGCGCCGCCAATCGCCTGTTCGCCCTGATAGGCTTCAATGTCGGGGGCGGAGAAACCGGCCTGCGCCAGGATGTCGCGGACGTAATCGAGATCGGCAAAGGCGAACGGCCCGGGCGTGCGCGGATCGGGCGAGGGAATGTCGATATGCGACCGCGCAACGCCCATCAGTTCCATCATCCAAGGATTGTCGCGCGGCGCCGCCCAGATCGCGAGATCGATCCGCCCGCCGGGTTTGATCAGACCGTGCAGGTTGGCGAAGGCAGCATAAGGATCGGCGAAGAACATCGAGCCGAAGCGCGAGATCAGCCGGTCATAGGGCGCATCTTCCAGCGTTACCGTCGCCGCATCGGCGCACAGGAAGCGGACATTCGGATGCTCTTCGGCGCGGCGGCGCGCCTCGTCGATCAGATCGGGTGAGATATCCAGCCCCAGCACCGCACCCTGCGGCCCGGTCGCCTCCGCTGCAGCGAGCGAGGTCAGTCCTCCGCCGCACCCCAGATCAATCACCCGCTCGCCCCGCGCGATGCCTGCGCGCGCCAGCAGCGCCTCGCCGATGGGGGCAATCATCCCCTCGAACCGGTCGATATGGGTGAGCCACTTGATGCCCATCTCGCCGGCCCAGTCTTCGCCCTTGAGTTCGTTGGGGTCGGCGGTGGTGGTCATGGCGGGCTCTCCTGTTGGTTTGCGGGAGAGGGTAGGAGGTGATGGGGGGAGGTCAATGGGGAAGGTGGGGAACGTCAGGCCATCAAGTTCCAGATGCGCTTCAATAGCCGATAAAGGGTTGATACCGAGTTCGTCTGCCCTCATTATTGAAACCATGGCAATTGCACCCGATCCGAAGCCCGTGCCGCGCGCGCTGATCGATAAGATCGGTATGCTTTCGCGCGCCCGTCAGAGTGAAGTTGAGGATTTTGTTGACTTCATCGCGATGCGTGACGGGGCATCGGTCAATAGCGAGCATGAGCTTGGCCGGATGGTAACCGCAGCAAGCATTCCTGCTTTTGCCGCCGTCTGGGATAATCCCGAAGACGACATCTACGATGCCCTTTGAGGAAGCGGGTGTCGCCTTCGGCGCCGTAGTTCTGGTTCCCTTCCCATTCACTGATCAAACAACATCCAAGCGGCGTCCCGCTGTCGTTATCAGCTCGGCGAACTATCATGCGTTGCGACCCGATGTGATCCTGATGGCGATAACCAGCCAACTCCGTGCGTCTGCGGCATTTGGCGAGGTGTGGCTGAAGGAATGGCAGGCTGCGGGCCTGCTCAAGCCTTCGGCCGTCAAGCCGCTTGTCGCGACGCTGGAGCGAGGCCTGATTATCCGCCAACTCGGTTGGTTGGCGGAGGATGACCGTAGAGCCTTGCGCGCTGCAATTTCGGATATGATCGGTTAGGGTCGAGCCGGATATTCCTGCCCCCCTCAATGAAAATCCCGCGACTTAGGCAGCACCCTTGCGTCCCTCGGATGGCGTGACGGCACCGGCCTCGCCACCTCATCCCCACGCGCCAGCGGCGGGGTCATCGCGGCCTCGCCATCCCCTCGCGACGCGGTGAGTGTCGCGAGCAAATCCGTGCGATCCACCACCCGGCTCGCCATCAGATGCACCACGCCTTCGGGGCTGCGCTGGAGCACCCCTTCGACCTGCATCAGGCGGCTCGCCATGACTGCGCGGCGGTAGCGTTCGAACAGGCGGGCCCAGAGGACGACGTTCGTTATCCCCGTCTCGTCCTCGATCGTCACGAAGATCGCGTTGCCCTTGCCGGGGCGCTGGCGGACGAGGACGACGCCGGCGGTGCGCACCGCCGCGCCCGCCCTGGCGTTGGTCGTGTCCTCGCAGCTGAGTACGCCTTCCTCGCGCAGCCGCGCGCGCAGGAAGCTCATCGGATGGTCCTTCAGCGACAGGCGCAGCACCTGGTAATCGGTCACGACCTCTTCGGCCGCGGGCATTTGCGGCAGTTGCATGTCGGGCTCCGCGCCCAGCTCGCGCGCCCTGGCCGCGGCGAACAGCGGCAGCTCGCCCGAAGGCGTGCGGCGCACCTCCCACAAGGCCTGCCGCCGGGAGAGGCCGAGCGAACCGAACGCATCCGCGTCGGCGAGCAGGCGCAGTGCGGCGCTGGGCAGGTCGGCGCGCCGCGCCAGCCGCTCGATCGAGACGAACCGCCCGTCCGCCCGCCGCGCCTGGACCAGGGCTTCGGCCCAGGCGGCGCGAAACCCGTCCATCTGGCGAAAGCCCAGCCGCAGCGCCAGACGGCCCCTGATGTCGCGTTCCAGCCGGTTGTCCCAATGGCTGGCGTTGATGTCGATCGGGCGCACCTCGACCTGATGCTCGCGCACGTCGCGCACGATCTGCGCAGGCGCGTAAAAGCCCATCGGCTGCGAATTGAGCAGCGCGCAGGCGAAGACCGCCGGGTGGTGGCACTTGATCCAGGACGAGACATAGACCAGCCGCGCGAAGGACAAGGCGTGGCTCTCCGGAAAGCCATAGCTGCCGAAACCCTCGATCTGCTTGAAGCAGCGCTCGGCAAATTCGGCGGTATAGCCGCGCGCGGTCATGCCCTCGACCAGCTTGGTGCGGAAATTGTGCATCGTGCCGACATTGCGGAAGGTCGCCATTGCGCGGCGCAGCTGGTTGGCCTCTGACGGCGTGAAATCCGCCGCGACGATCGCCAGCTTCATCGCCTGTTCCTGGAACAAGGGCACGCCATAGGTCTGGCCGAGCAGCGTTTTCAGCTCATCTGCGGGATGCGGCGGGGCGGGCGAGGGGTATTCGACTGGCTCGATGCCGGAGCGACGGCGCAGATACGGGTGGACCATATCGCCCTCGATCGGGCCTGGGCGGACGATCGCGACCTGCACGGTCAGGTCATAGAGCGTGCGGGGGCGCAGGCGCGGCAGCATGTTCATCTGCGCGCGGCTTTCCACCTGGAACACGCCGATGCTGTCGCCCCGGCACAGCATGTCATAGACTTGAGGGTCATCGGCATCGAGATCGACGGTGAGATCGTGCTCGCCCAGGCCATGGTCGCGCATCAGCGCAAAGGCCTTGCGGATGCAGGTAAGCATGCCCAATGCCAGCACATCGACCTTCATCAGGCCCAGGGCGTCGATATCGTCCTTGTCCCATTCGATGAAGGTGCGGTCCTCCATCGCGGCATTGTGGATCGGCACGGTCTCGTCGAGCCGGTCCTCGGTCAGCACGAAGCCGCCGACATGCTGCGACAGGTGGCGGGGGAAGTGCAGGATCTGGTCGACCAGATCGCGTAAGCGCACGATGTCCGGATTGTCGGGATCGAACCCGGCCTCGGCATAGCGCTGCTCGGCCATCGAACTGGAAAAGCTGCCCCAGATGGTGCTGGTCAGCCGCGCGGTGACATCCTCCGAAAAGCCGAGCACCTTGCCGACCTCGCGCACCGCGCTGCGCGGGCGATAATGGATCACCGTCGCGGCGATGCCGGCGCGGTGGCGGCCATAGCGGGCATAGATATATTGCATCACCTCCTCGCGCCGCTCATGCTCGAAATCGACATCGATATCGGGTGGCTCGGCGCGCTCTTCGGAAACGAAGCGCGAGAAGAGCAGGTCGTGCGTCACCGGATCGACCGAGGTGACGCCGAGCAGGAAGCAGACGATCGAATTGGCCGCAGACCCGCGCCCCTGGCACAATATCGGCGGCTCGCGGCTGCGGGCAAAGCGCACCAGATCGTGCACGGTGAGGAAGTAGCAGGCGTATTTCTGCTTGGCGATGAGCGCGAATTCCTCGTCGAGTAGCGCGCGGACCTTTGCGGGCAGCTCCGCGCCATAGCGTTCGTGCGCGGCCTGCGTCACCATATGCTCGAGCCAGGCCTGTGCCTCCCAGCCCTGCGGGACGGGCTCCAGCGGATACTGGTAGCGCAGGTCGTCGAGCGTGAAGCGCACGCGCTGCATCAGGCGCAGCGTTTGCGCGATCGCATCGAGGCAGTCGGCGAACAGCCGCGCCATTTCGTCCGCGGGTTTGATATGGCGTTCGGCATTGGCCTCCAATATCCGCCCGGCCTCGGCGATGGTCGTGCCCGCGCCGATGCAGGTCAGCACATCGTGCAGCGGGCGCTGCGCCGGTTCTGCGTAAAGCGCGTCGTTCGTGGCGATGAGGGGCACGCTGGTCTGCTCGCCAAGCCGCATCAGCCGGGCGAGGCGGCGGCGGTCCGATCCCTTGCGCGGCATATGGGCGCCGATCCACACGCGGCCCGGCGCAGCCTGCTCAAGCATGCGCAGCAGCGGCGCATCATCGGGCGAGGCCATCACGATCAGCAGCAGGTCGTCGATAAACTCGAGCAGATCGGGCAGGCGCAGCACGCAATCGCCCTTGACGGCGCGCAAGTTGCCCGTGGTGAGCAGCCGGGTCAGCCGCCCCCAGCCGTGCCGCGTCGCGGGATAGGCGATGATGTCGGGCGTATCATCGGCAAAGACCAGCCGCGCGCCGACCAGCAGGCGCAGATCGGGGGGCGGCGCACCGATCTCTGCCGCCGCCTTGTGTGCATCGCGCAGCGCCATATGCGCGCGGACCACGCCGGCGACCGAGTTGCGGTCCGCAATGCCGATCCCCGCCAGCCCGAGTTCGAGCGCGCGCGCGACCATGTCCGCCGGGTGCGATGCCCCGCGCAGGAAGGAATAATTGGTCGCCGTGACCAGTTCGGCAAAACCGGCGGTCATGCGAACAGGGTCGTCTGCGGGCCTTTTCGTCATGCGAAAAGGCCGTGCACATACCAGCGCGGATCGGGCCGTTCGTTGTCGTACAGGCCGTGGCGGAAGATCCAGAAGCGGCGGCCGCGCGCGTCTTCCACCCGGTAATAATCGCGGGTCAGACCGCTCTTGCCCGGCGCATGCTGCCACCATGGCGCGGCGATCCGCTCGGGCCCCTCGAAGCGCACGACATGATGCTGCTGGCGCCTCCAGCGGAAACGGTGCGGCGGGCCATCGGGAACCTCGGCGATCACCTCGATCGGCTGGGGCGGGTCGAACAGGTGAATGGGCCGTGTCGGCGGCTCGCCCGGCTCGGGTGCGGCCCAGGGCTCGGGCGCGGGCAGATCGACCGCGGGCAGGGTGAGCGCCGCCTGTTCGGGGATGTGCGTGTCGCGCGGTTGGAAACGGCGGATCGCGCCGCGCCCCAGCCGGCTGCTCAACCGGTCGATCAGCGCGGCCATCGCCTCCTCGCTCACCGCGCCGCCCTCCAGCTGCAGCTGCGCCGGGGTCAGCGGCTCGATGCGCGGGACGATCAGCCGGATCATGTCGAAGCCGAAGCCCGGATCGATCGGGTCGCTGAGCGCGTCGAGCCGCTCGTGCAGCAGCCGCATCAGCACTTGCGGATCGCGCATCGGCAGGCTGGATTCGACCGCGAGGTCAAAGCTCTTGCCGTCGCTGCGATAGAAGCGCGCGGCGAAATGCCGCCCACCCATGCCGCGCTGCTCCAGCGCCTCGGCCGCCTGGCCCGCAAGATCGGCAAGCGCCGCCATCGCCGCCTCGGTGCGCGCAATCGGCTCGGCAAAACGCAGCTCGAAGCGCAAGGCGGGCAGGCTGCGGCGCGGCGTGATGCGGCTGTCGGCGCTGCCCAGCAGCCGGTCGAGGCTGTCCACCAGCGCCTCGCCGAAGCGCGCGGCGAGCGGCGCACTGGGCCGCATCGCAAGGTCACCGATGGTCTTGAGGCCGGCGCGGATCAGCGCGGTCTCGGTCTCCTCCTCGATCCGCAGCGCCGCGACCGGCAGGCGGCGGAGCACGATATCGCTGTCTTCGGGCCGTGCGAGCGTCACCCCCGGCGCGAAGCGGGCGAGCGCCTCTGCTGCCTCGGGCGTGTCGCCGCAGCCGGTGCGCAGATGGTCGGTGAAGCGCGCGAGATAATCCTCCGCCGCTGCGACCAGCGCAGCTTCGCCGCCGAACAGATGCGTGCAGCCGGTAATGTCGAGCACCAGCATGTCGGGCGGGTCGGTGGCGACGAGCGGGGTGAAGCGGTCGCAATGATCGGCCAGCCGCTCCAGCCAGGCCATGTCGGCCAGCGGATCATGCGCCTCGACGCGAAGCTGGGGCACCTGCGCGCGCGCATCGGCCAGCATCATGCCGGGGACAAGGCCCTGGGCGCGCGCTTCGGGGCAGGTGGCGGCAATGCGCATCGCGCCGCGCACCTTTTCGACCAGCACCAAAGGCGCGCTGTCGTCCGCCCTATCCGGCCCGTCGGAAGCCGAGCGCTGCCGCGCGCGCCGGTCGACCGGCAGAAAGGGGAAGAACAGCGCCAGATAGCGCCGCTGCGCCTCCGGTTCCGGCACTGCCGACGGGCAGGGCCTCAGCAAGACAGGCTTGTTCACGGTTCCACTCCACGCGCCACGCACCGCCGGCCGGGCGTCCGCGCTGGCGCAACAATTCGATTTTCCAGGCAGGATAGCCGGGGGCATTGGCTTCCATCGGCAGCGAGGGCGCAGCGCCCACCTGCCACCGGGTCTGCGCCGCGCTGGGCGAAGGCGTGGCCGCGATGCGCAGCGCGATCACGGTGACGCCCGAGGCCTCCGCCGCCAGTGCCAGCCTGCGGCTCGCGGTGAGATCGAGCGCGCGGGGATCACGCCACAGCTCGACCACCGCCACCCCGACATCGCCGCAGCGGGTGACATCGGCGGCGGCGCGCAGCACCGCCAGCGCATCGGGCAGCGTGCCCAGGATGACCTGCGCGGGGGAAAGCCCGATCTCGACCAGCCCCGGTGCGTGCAGCTGCCCGCCGCGTTTTTCCGCCTCGCCCTCGCGCAGCCAGACCAAAGTGCCCCCCAGGTGCACGCCGAGTCTGAGCGCCAGGGCTGCTGTGAATCCGGTCGCGCACCCAGCATCGTCGGCTTCGGCGGCAAAGATTTCATGCAGCCGCGCGCGCATCAGCCCGCCGCCCAACGCGGCGTCGATGCCCGCATGTCCGGTGCGCGCGAGCTCTGCCGGTTCGCCCCCGGTTTCCCCCGCGCATGCGCGTTCGATCCCGGCAATCCGGGCTTTCAGGGACTCGAGGGAATCGCGAGGGCAGGGCATTTGTTCTTATTATGTTCCATTTCGCGGAACGTCAAATGCCTGTGCGACGGGGCCGTCATGCCAATGCGGGACAGGTGACGGTTTGTTAACCCTTCACGTTAATAGTCTGTTGAACTGAGTTAACGCCCATTGGGGGGACAGCATGACAGATACCGCGCACGACATCGCCTTGGCCCGCACCCTGTTGCACGAGGCGATGGAGCTTCAGGCGGCAGGCAATCTCGCCGCGGCCGAAGAGCGCTATCGTCTGGTCATCGATCATGATTATCGCACCGCAGAGGTGCTGCCGATCCTTGCCGGCATTCTCGGCCTGCGCGGCGCCAATGAAGAGGCGCTCGAGCTGTGGGACACGCTGCTCGCGATCGATCCTGACCATGCCGTGGCGCATCACGAAAAGGGCCTGATCTACAGCCGTACCGGCCGTGCGGAGCTGGCCATCACCGCGATGCAGGCCGCTTGCGCTGCCGACCCAGCCAACGCGATCGCCGCCAACAACCTGGCGGTGATGCTGTCCGATGCCGGTCGCAAGGCCGAGGCGCTCGACCAGTTCCGCCGCGCCCAGGCACTGCAGCCGGGCAATATCCATATCGAACATCAGATCCGCCGCCTGAGCGCCGAAATGGTGCCCTTCTGGCATATCCCGATGCTCAACGACGTGCGCCGCAACGATGCGTTCGAGGCCGCGATCATCGCCGCGCTGGCCGAGGCCGGCCCGGACGCCCGCGTGCTCGATATCGGCACCGGCAGCGGGCTTTTGTCGATGATGGCTGCGCGCGCCGGGGCGCAATCGGTCACCGCGTGCGAGATGGTGCCGATCATCGCCGACATGGCGCGCCAGATCATCGCCGATAACGGCTATGCCGATGCGATCACCGTCCACACCGCGCCCTCGACCGAACTGAAGGTCGGTACGCATCTGGAGGAACGCGCGGACATTCTGGTCTCCGAAATCCTCTCGAGCGACCTGCTCACCGAACATGTTATCGACACGTTCGAGGATGCGCATGCGCGGCTACTCAAGCCCGATGCCATCGTCATCCCGCGCGCCGCCTCGGCGATCGGCTGCCTGGTCGAAAGCCCGGTGCTGGCAGACTATGTCTTTGTCGATCAGGTCTCGGGCTTCGACATTTCGCGCTTCGGCGCGCTCGCCTCGCCCAGGCTGCCGATCCACGGCACGATGACCGACTGGAAGCGCCTGTCCGACGATGTCGAGCTGGTGCATATCGACCTTACCCGGACGCAGCACCAGAGCGACCTGCACCTGCTGCAGATCAACGTGCTCGAAGACGGCATCGCCAGCGGCATCGTCCAGTGGATGCATGTCGACCTTGCCGAGGGCATCACCTTCGACAACCATCCCGACGGCTATACCGATGGCGGCTGGCTGCAGATGCTGCACAACTTCCCTGAGCCCGTCGTCGTCAAGGCGGGCGACGTGCTGAACGTCGCGGTGGGCCATGACCGCGTGACGCTGATCGTCCGCCCGCTCGAGGTGATCGCGGCGGTCGAGCAGGTGAAGGTGGCTTGATCCATGTCCGCTCTCTCCCCTTGAGGGGAGAGATACGGAGGCTTGGCAGCTTGTCTGCCTAGCCGCAGTTGAGAGGGGCCAACGGTTCGCGCAGCCCCCCTCCCAACCCTCCCCCCTGAAGGGGAGAGGGCTTATCGGTACCAAGCCTAACCACCCCCGCTCATCCTGAGCAGCGGGCGCAGCCCGCGTCGTCGAAGGACCCGCGCCCAAGCTGGCCTTATAGCGGGGCCTTCGACAGGCTCAGGCTGAGCGGCGGGGGTAATTGGGTTCCAGTCGAAAAAGCGGCTATGCGCCAGTCCGCCGATATCGGTGGCTATGGCCTAGGCGACCAGTACGGCGACATCGACATCATCGCCCCATTCCGGCTCGGCTTTTCGATTTTCTCGGGCATCCTGAACCCATGATGCGAAGTCGGTTAGAAATTGGCGCATGTCGTTCGACACATCGCGGATGACCACCCGATAGGGCGGCTGCACGCGGTTTAGATCCGTGTGATAGACCATGGTATCGAGAAATGCGTCGGCGTTCCGTCCGTGCCAATCGACGCAGCCCAATGCCACGGCGAGCGCATCATAGAAGTCTTGCTCGGTGCGCCATTTCTCGCCGCTCAGGCTGATTGTTTCCATGTTCGTGTTCTACATGTTCGTGTTCTAGTGGTGCCTGACCAAATAGCCATGGCCAAGGGCCATCCCTCAAGCCTCCAGCTCGACATCCCAATACAGCCAGTCATGCCAGCTCTCGTGCAGGTAATTCGGCGGAAAAGCTCTCCCGCGTTCCTGCAGCTGCCAGCTGGTTGGGCGGATCGGCTGGACCATCAGGCGCATGTTTGCTTGCGCCGGGGTGCGCCCGCCCTTGCGCATGTTGCACGGGGCGCAGGCGGTGGCGACATTCTGCCAGGTGGTCTTGCCGCCCAGGCGGCGCGGGACGACATGGTCGAAGGTCAGGTTGTGCGGCGATCCGCAATATTGGCAGTGGAAGCGGTCGCGCAGGAACAGGTTGAAGCGGGTGAAGGCCGGATATTCGGACGGCTTCACATATTGCTTGAGCGCGATCACCGACGGGATCTTCATCTGGATCGTCGGGGAGTGCACCTCGCGCTCATAGGTCTCGATGACATCGACCCGGTCGAGGAAGATCGCCTTGATCGCGGTCTGCCACGGCCACAGGCTCAAGGGATAATAGCTGAGCGGGGTATAATCGGCGTTCAACACAAGGGCGGGGCAACTGTCCGGGTGCCGGCCAATGTCCGGCTGCGGATCGCGTACCGCCCGTTCGATCAAGTCGGGATGAAACATGGTCGGCTCAAACCCTCTCCCATTCGTCCGCTGTAATTCCTATAGACTCAAGTGCGTGACAGCCCCGTGACAATCCTGAATGTGCCCGATTTACGGTTAATCAGCATGACCGCGCGGCCAAGGTCAAGGGGGCGTTTCCACAATATATGGTGATAAGTCCGCATATTGCACCCAAGGGACGGAAGGGGCTCAGGTGATGCGCACCCGCTTTGCGCCAAGCCCCAATGGCGCGCTGCATCTGGGCCATGCCTATGCGGCGTGCCAAGCCCATGACCTCGCCCGGCAGCTGGGCGGCGCGTTTCTGCTGCGGATCGAGGATATCGATGGCATGCGCTCAACGCCCGAGCGCATCGAGGCGATCTTCGCCGATTTGCGCTGGCTGGGGCTGCACTGGGACGGGGAGGTGCTGTTCCAGTCATCGCGTCTCGCCGCCTATGACGCAGCGCTCGATACACTGAAGGCGCGGGGCCTCATCTATCCCTGTTTCTGCACCCGCAGCCAGATTGCCAGTGCCGGGGCGCAGCCGGGGCCCGAGGGGCTGGTCTATCCCGGCACCTGCCGCGCGCTCAGCGACGACGACCGCGCCCATCGAAGGTTGAGCGAACCGCATGCCTGGCGGCTCGATATTGGCAAGGCGCTCGAGCAGACCGGCGCGCTGGTCTGGCACGACATGGCCGCGGGCGAGCAGGCCGCAAAGCCCGAGCTGTTCGGCGATGTCGTGCTCGCGCGCAAGGATGCCCCCGCCAGCTATCATCTGGCCGTGACATTGGACGATGCGCACCAGCAGATCAGCCATGTCGTGCGCGGGCGCGACCTGTTTCTGGCGACACATGTCCACCGGCTGCTGCAGGCGCTGCTCGATCTGCCGGTGCCGCTCTATCGCCATCACCGGCTGCTCGCGGGCGCAGACGGGCGCAAGCTGGCCAAGAGCGAAGGTGCGGCGGCGCTGGGTCTCTTGCGCGAAAAGGGGAGGGATGGACCTTTGCTGCTGGAAAATTTGCGTAAAGCCATTCTACCGTCTGGCATTTCCTGGGCCGAGCCCTCATATAGCGTGCCATGAACGTCATCATCATCCTGGCGATTGTCGCACTGGCAATCATGGTTCTGGTCAGCCTTGTGCGTGGCCTTGTCGCCTTCATCCAGATGACCGAGGAGGACCTCAAAAACCCCGGGGTCGGCCGCAGCCATCAGATGCAGAACAAGATGATGTTCGCGCGCGTCAAATATCAGGCGATGGCGATTGCTGCTGTCGCGGTGCTGATGCTGGTCAACCGCTGAGCCTTCACGGCAGCGGCGGTACACGACACATGGTCAAGCTCAACAAGATCTACACGCGCACCGGCGACGATGGCACGTCCGGCCTGGTCGATGGCTCGCGCATTCCCAAGCATTCGGCCCGCATGGCCGCAATCGGCGATATTGACGAGCTGAACAGCGCGCTGGGGCTTGCCGTGGTCGCGCTGGGTGAAAGCGATTTCGCCGCCGACCTGATCCGCGTGCAGAACGACCTGTTCGATCTGGGGGCGGACATTGCGACTCCGGGCGATGATTTCACCCCGTCCGAGATGGT
Organism: Blastomonas sp. SL216; assembly: GCA_026625625.1. Classification (NCBI taxonomy): domain Bacteria; kingdom Pseudomonadati; phylum Pseudomonadota; class Alphaproteobacteria; order Sphingomonadales; family Blastomonadaceae; genus Blastomonas; species Blastomonas sp. SL216. The sequence continues at coordinate 2,175,542 of CP113055.1, read as the reverse complement.
GCTGCGCATCGTGCCCAGCCAGGTGACCTGGATCGAGCAGCGCATCGATGCAGTGAACGACAGCCTGCCGCCGCTGACCAGCTTCATCCTGCCCGGCGGCAGCCCCGCTGCTGCAGCCGTGCACCTTGCCCGCGCCATCGCCCGTCGGGCTGAGCGGACGCTGGTCGCCGCATCGCATGAGGGATCGATCAACCCGCAGGCGCGTATCTATGTGAACCGGCTGTCGGACTTCCTGTTCGTCCTCGCGCGCCGGATCAACAACGGCAATGACCCGCTCTGGGTGCCGGGTGCTTCGCGATAGATTTTCGTGACCGCTGTGGATGCAGTGGTTTACTATTTCCGTCGTCACCCCCGCGCAGGCGGGGGTCCCGCTATTTATCTCGCGGATCGCATAGCGGGATTCCCGCTTTCGCGGGAATGACGGATGAGGGGTAGAATGACCAACAGCACTTCGCCGATCGTTGAGTTTGACGACAGCCGTCCGGCTGACCTTTGCGATCGCTTCCGCGCCATCCGCAATCTCACGCTCGATCTCGTAGCAACTCTCTCCGACGCTGATGCCACCGTCCAGTCGATGGATGATGCCTCACCCGCCAAATGGCATCTGGCGCATACCAGCTGGTTCTTCGAGACCTTCGTGCTGCGCGATCACGTTGGCGGCTATCAGCCGTTCGACCCGAATTACGCCTATCTGTTCAACAGCTATTACGAGGCCGAAGGCGCGCGCCATGCGCGGCCGATGCGCGGCATGCTGACCCGGCCCTCGCTCGACGACATCCGCGCCTATCGCGCGCATGTCGATGCGGCGGTGCAGGCGGCGCTGCCGACCCTTGGTAACGATGCGCTCGATCTGGTCGAACTGGGGCTCAACCATGAACAGCAGCACCAGGAGCTTTTGCTGACCGATATTCTGCACCTGTTCGCGCAGAACCCGCTGCACCCGGCGGTCTGGCCGCCGGTGCCGATGGCCTCGGTCGAATCCACGCCGCTCGAGTGGATTGAAGGGCCGGTGGGGCAGGTGGAGATCGGCCATCACGACAATGGCTTCGCGTTCGATTGCGAAGGGCCGCGGCATGCTGTGCTGCTGACCCCCTATGCGCTTGCCAGGCGCCCGGTGACCAATGGCGAATGGGCGGCGTTCATCGCCGATGGCGGTTATGCCGATCCGCGTCACTGGCTGTCCGATGGCTGGGCCTGGGTGAATGCGGAAACCATCACCGCGCCGCTTTACTGGCAGCAGGGCGAGGATGGCGGCTGGATGCAGTTCGGGCTGGACGGGCTGCGCAGCGTCGATCCGGCAGCACCGGTCTGCCATATCAGCCTGTACGAGGCCGATGCCTATGCCAGCTGGGCCGGCGCGCGCCTGCCGACCGAGCAGGAGTGGGAGGCGATCGCCGCATTTCAGGATCCCGCATCCGGCAACCAGCTCGACCGCGCCGGTGCGGTACGCCCGCGCGCCGATGCGGCGGACGCGTTGTTCGGCAATGTCTGGCAATGGACCGGCAGCGCCTATCGCCCCTATCCCGGCTTCAAGGCGGCAGAGGGCGCAGTCGGCGAGTATAACGGCAAGTTCATGTCCGGCCAGTTCGTGCTGCGCGGATCAAGCTGTGCAACCCCGCGCGGCTCCGTGCGTCCCAGTTATCGCAACTTCTTCTATCCCCATCAACGCTGGCAGTTCACAGGCCTCAGGCTGGCCAAAGACCTGAGCTGACCCGCACCGGAGACCGACCCTTGGCGACCCTGATCAAGACTCCCGAAGCCCAGTCCGCAGCCGCCACGGGTGATCCCGATCCTGCCTTTCGTGCCGATGTGCTCGCCTGTTTCCGCGACAGCCGCCGCGCGATCCCGGCGCGCTGGTTCTATGACAAGACCGGCTCCGAGCTGTTCGAGGCGATCACCGATCTGCCCGAATATTACCCGACCCGCACCGAAACCGGCCTGCTGAAACGCTATTGCGGCGAGGTGACCGAGATGGGCGGACGCGGCCGGGCGGTCGTGGAATTCGGATCGGGCTCGTCGGTCAAGACCCCGCATCTGCTGCGCGCGGTGCAGGGGCAGCATTATGTGCCGATCGACATTTCCGGCGATTTCCTGCGCGAATCCGCCGCTGCGCTGGCGGCGGATTTCCCGGGCCTTGCGGTGCATCCGCTCGAAGGCGATTTCATGCGCCCGCTGCAGCTGCCCGATGCTGTCGCAGGCACGCCCAAGCTCGGTTTCTTCCCTGGCTCGACCATCGGGAACATGGTCGCGCGCACCTCGCTCGACCTGCTCCGCTCGATGCGCGAGACGCTGGGCGTCGGCTCGCTGCTGCTGATCGGGATGGACCGGATCAAGTCGCCCGATATTCTCGTCCCGGCTTATGATGATGCGCAGGGCGTGACGGCGCGGTTCAACCTCAACCTGCTCCACCGCATCAACCGCGAGCTCGATGCGACCATCCCGGTCGAGCGCTTCCGCCATGTCGCGCGCTGGAATGACAATTACGCCCGGATCGAGATGCATCTCGAAGCGCTGGAGGATATCGATTTCACGGTGCTGGGCGAGCGCTTCAGCATGGCGAAGAGCGAGACCATCCATACCGAGAACAGCCACAAATATGGCCCCCGCGATGCCCGGCTGCTGCTGCGCGCGGGCGGCTGGACGACGCTGCACGAATGGACAGATCCGGACGACTGGTTCGCGCTTATCCTTGCCGAGGCAAAACCGTTCCAGACCGCGCCATGATGCCCGGGCGGCTGGTGGCAGAGCGGGGTGGTACGCCGAGCAGCCAGCCGATCCAGCCGAAACGGGCTGCGGCCTGATAGGCGATCAGCCCGGTCAGCACTGTCGCGGCCAGCATCACTCCAGATACCACAGGCGCCCCCAAGCCGCTGTCGCGTAACGCATAGCCTGCCAGCACGATGACCGTCTGGTGCACGATATAGAAGGGGAAGACCGCGCGCGCGATCGGTGCACGCCAGCGATGATCGCGCTGCAACAACCGGGCGGCTGCATGGAACATCACCGGCAGCATCAGCCACGCCATGGCGGTTTCCGCCACCAGCGCCGAAAGGGTCTGCAGCGATGATGCCCGCGCCTCGTCCGCGCCGACGTTGAGCCAGATTGATACGAGGCACAGCAGCGATCCTGTCAGCGCGACGCGCCATGTGCGTGCCATCGCTGCCCAGATTGCAGGGTGCTGCGCCAGCATGAACCCGAACAGGAAGGCGGGCAGGAAATGCACATCGCCTTCCAGGTCATTGTAGCGCTGCACCTCCTCCAGCCCGGCATGGTGGATCGCCGCGCGGGTCAGGATGATCGCCACCAGCGGCACCGTGATCAGCCGGCTGCCTTGCGCCAGCCAGTCCGCCGTCTTGCCCAGCCAGTCGCGAAACCCTGGCCACCAGGCCCAGGTCGCCGCGAGCAGAGCGGTATAAGCCCATAGATAGGCGAGAAACCACAGATGCTCCCAGTTAGGCAGGAACGCTTCATGGAAGAAGCGGAACGACAGTTCCTGATGCGTCCAGAACCACAGCAGCCCGCCCCGATAATCGCCGCTCACCTGCATCCGCACCCAGTCCTGCGGTGCGACAATCAGCAGGGTGCCGAACACCAGCGGGATCAGCAGGCGGAGGGTGCGGTCGCGGAAAAACGCCGCCGTTCCGCTGGCGCGCGACAGCATCGCAGCGCTGGCATAGCCGGAGACGGCGAACAGCACCATCAGCCGCCAGGGTGCGATGGCGGCGATGGGATAGGCGATCCAGCTGATCGTATCCGGCCATTTCACCAGCCAGGGGCCAGGCGCGAAATACAGGCCGATATGGAACAGAATCAGCAGGCCGAACGCTCCAATGCGCAGCCAGTCCAGCCCGATATGCCGGTCGATCCCGGTCGGCGATGCCATCTGCCCCAAAAGCCTGCTCATGTTCCGCTGCTGCCCGCGCAACGCGGCAGAGGAGCCAAGCCTAGCGGGAAATCTTAAAAATTTCCCCCTGTTTCGGGACCAGGCCGCTTAGTCCGCCAGCTTTTTCATCACCAGATACCAGTGGTCCAGCCCGCCGTAAAAGTCCGCCACCCGGATGCGTTCGTTCAGCCCATGCGCGAAAATGTCCGCGCTGCGCATCGCGGCGTTACCGATGCCGACGGTGTTCATCCCCAGCGCGCGATAGTGCATGCCATCGGTGCCGCCAGAGGACAGTTCGGGCACGATCGGCAGGCCGGGATAGCGCGTCTTCAGGCTGGCGGTGACGGCATCGCGCACCTCGGGCGTCAGCGAGGATTCGGGGCTTTCCACCACATTGGTCAGCAGCTTGAACTTCACCCCGTCATTGCCGATGACCTTTTGCAGCGCCGCCTGGGTGGCCGCCGCGCCGCCTTCGCCCGGCATGATCCGGCAATTGACGGTGGCGGTGGCCGATTGCGGCAATGCGTTTTCGGCATGCCCGCCGCGCAGCATGGTGGTGACGCAGGTGGTCATCATCTGCGTGGCGATGCCCGGATCGGCGAGCAGCGTCGCACGCGCGGCCTGATCGTCCGGATTGGCGCCAAAGGCCTGCATCGCCTTGCCGATTTCGCCCGGGGTCAGCTTGCCCATTTCGCTGAAATAGCTGCGCACCAGCGGGCTGGCATTGACCGGGAAGCGATAGCCTTCGATCTTGCCCAGCGCCCTGGCCAGTTCATAGATCGCATTGTCGGCGCGCGGGCGCGAGCTGTGGCCGCCGGGATTGGTGACGGTCAGCTCGAATGTGGCGAAGGTCTTTTCGCCCGCCTGGACCTGGTACATCACCGGCTTGAACTCGTTGGTCATGGCAACGCCGCCGGCATCGCCGTTCAGCACCAAGGCGGGTTTGATCGTTTCTGCCACCATCTTCGCCTGGGCACGGGTCGAGATCATCCCCGTTTCCTCATCGCCCGAAAAAACCAGGTACAAGTCGCGCTTGGGGGCCCAGCCTTCCTTTTTCAGCCTGATGAAATTGTGCGCCAGCGTCGCGACGCCATATTTGTTGTCGAGCGAACCGCGACCGAAGAAATAGCCGTTCTCTTCCGTCAGCTTGAACGGAGGGCGCTCCCAATCCTCGGGCAGCGCTTCGACCACATCCATATGGCCCAGAAACACGATCGGTCCGGCCTTGGGCTTGCCCTTGGCGGCATAGCGCACCACCAGTCCCTGGGTCGGCTCGCCGTCGCTGTCATAATCGGTGATCGTGATGTCGTTCTCGGCAAAGCCGGCCTTCAGCAACTGGTCCTTGAGGTAGCTGGTCATCACGCCCATCTGCTTGTGACCGCGCGCGGTGCGGATGCTGACAATGTCGCTGTAAAGCTGACGCGCGGCCTGTTCGTTGGCGTTGCGCTGCTGGCCGTCAGCCTGGGCCTGGGCCTGGGCGGGCAGGGCTGCGGCGAGAGCCATCGATGCAAGGCCCGTGGCCAGCGCCAGTCTCAACACGGTTTTCATGGTATTCGGCGTCCCCTTTTCTATCACCCGCACATCTCGCCAAAGCCGGTCGAAGCGACTATAGCTGCGTCACACTCTTGGAGAACAATTCATGTCGGCCCACAACCCCTCTTTGCGACCCTGGCGCGATATCGATCGGCGCAAGTGCCGCCAGATCATGGTCGGCAAGGTTCCGGTGGGCGGCGATGCGCCGGTCAGCGTGCAGACCATGACCAACACGCTGACATCCGATGCCAGGGCGACGATCGATCAGATCCGCCGCTGCGAGGATGCCGGCGTCGACATCATCCGCGTCTCGTGCCCCGATGTCGAATCCACCGCCGCGATGAAGCAGATCACCCGCGCCGCCAAGGTGCCGATCGTCGCGGACATCCATTTCCACTACAAGCGCGCGCTGGAAGCTGCCGATGCAGGCGCTGCGTGCCTGCGCATCAACCCCGGCAATATCGGTTCGTCCGACCGCGTGCGAGAGGTCGTCAACGCGGCGAAGGCCAATGGCTGCGCGATCCGCATCGGCGTCAACGCCGGTTCGCTCGAGAAGGACCTGCTCGAAAAATATGGCGAGCCCTGTCCCGAGGCGCTGGTCGAAAGCGCGCTCGACCATATCAAGCTGCTGCAGGACCATGATTTCCACGAGTTCAAGGTCGCGGTAAAGGCGAGCGACGTGTTCTTGGCGGTCGCGGCCTATCAGCAGCTTGCCGATGCGGTCGATTGCCCGCTGCACCTCGGCATTACCGAAGCAGGCGGGCTGATCGGCGGCACGGTGAAGAGCGCGATCGGCATCGGCAACCTGCTCTGGGCGGGGATTGGCGATACCATCCGCGTCTCGCTCTCGGCAGAGCCCGAGGAAGAGGTGCGTGTCGGATACGAGATCCTGAAATCGCTGGGCATCCGCACCCGCGGTGTCCGCATCGTCAGCTGCCCCAGCTGCGCGCGCCAGGGCTTTGACGTGATCCGCACGGTGCAGAAGCTGGAAGAGCGGCTGCAGCATATCAATACGCCTATCTCGCTCTCGGTGCTTGGCTGTGTCGTCAACGGCCCGGGCGAAGCGCGCGAGACCGACATCGGCCTGACCGGCGGCGGCAAGGGCAAGCATATGGTGTACCTGTCCGGCATCACCGACCATACGGTCGAGGATGAAGGCATGGTCGAGCATATCGTCAGGCTGGTCGAGGCCAAGGCCGCCGAGATCGAGGCGGAAGCCAGCGACGCCGGGAATGCCGAGCCGGTCGCGGCGGAATAGTCCATGGGGCCATGGCTTTTGCTGCTGGGTGCCGGCCTGTTCGAGGTCGGGTTCACTACCTGCATGCGCTATGCAAACGGCTTTCGCGAGATTGGCTGGACGGCGGGCTTTATCCTCTGCGCATTTCTGAGCTTCACCCTGCTCGACAAGGCAGCCAAGGTAATTCCGCTGGGAACCGCCTATGCAGTATGGGTGGGCATTGGTGCCGTCGGTACCCTGGCAGTGGGCGTTGCGACCGGTGATGAGACGCTGGGCATTGTGCGGCTTGCGCTGATCATCGGGCTAATCGGCTGCGTCATCGGTCTTAAATTTGCCGGGCAGCATTAGGAACACGAAAAATGACTGTAACAATCCGGTCGGCAGTGCCCGGCGACGAGGCTGCTATTCTGCGCATGGTCATCGCGTTGGCGGTCTATGAGCGCGAGCCCGATGCGGTCAAGGCAACCGAAGCGTCGCTGCGCGCCACCTTGTTCGGCGAGAACCCACAGGTGTTCGCGCATTTGGCCGAGATCGAGGGCGAGATCGTCGGGCTGGCCCTGTGGTTCCTCACCTATTCGACCTGGACCGGCGCGCCATCGCTCTATCTGGAAGATCTGTTCGTCGCGGACACGGCGCGCGGCACCGGCACCGGGCGGGCGCTGCTGACGGCTTTGGCGCGCGAGGCCAAGGCGCGCGGGTGCGCGCGAATGGACTGGGCCGTGCTCGACTGGAACGAGAAGGCGCGGGAATTCTATACCCATATCGGCGCGCATCATTCGAAGGGCTGGGAGCCCTGGCGGATCGAGGGCGAGGCGCTGGATCGGCTTGCCGCCAGCTAGGCGGGCAGCTGCCCTGTACAGCCGTACAGGCACCCCGGATTGCGCTTGCCCCAGGCGCGCGTCCCCCTAGTTTCGCGCGAGGATCGCAGGGGAGGGCCTGCGGACCGGATCGAGATGGGGAATATGCGATGAAACTGACCAAGCTGCGCCTTCTGGGCGTGACGATGATGGTGTCTGTGCTGGCCGCGTGCGGCGGGGAAAAGGCCGCCGAGGCCACTGCCGAGGGAGAGGCGGCGACTGAAGCCGCACCCGCTGCTTCCGGCCCGATCTGGTCGATCTCGGCCGAAGACGGCAAGACCGTGATGTCGCTGGCCAATGGCGCGGATGCACCGCTTGCCACGCTGAAATGCGCCAACGGCAGCAAGACGGTGGAGATGGAAGTGCCGGGCTTTGCACGCATTCCCGAAGAGATCGCGCTGACTCTTGCCCCCGATGGCGGCGAACCGGCGCTCAGCATCATGGTGCCCGCAGGGGGTGACGGCTTTGCCAGCGGCAGCGCGCCGCTGCCTGACAATTTCAAGAGCGCCTTTGCCGGCAAGCAGGTGCTGTCGTTCGGCATGAACACGATCAATGTCGACGCGCCTGCCGAGGGCGAAGCCGACACGTTTGTCACCTTCTGCACGCAGGGCGAAAGCGAAGGCTGACATTTTCTGGCAGGTCCGGTCGCTATTTGCGGGGGGCGCAGCGCCCGGACCTGTCTTTTGACGAAAGAGAGGTCCGGAATGCGTGGCAAATGGATGCTGGCTGGCGTGCTCAGCCTTTCACTCATGGGGTGCGGCGGCGGAGCCGATGACAAGGCTCCAGAAGGGGCGGACAAGGCCGCTGATGCCAGCTGCGCCGATGATGGCGAGAAGCTGAAGCTGACCGGCCTGTGCAAGGGCCGGGCGGTCAATTACATGAACATGGATGCCAGCGCTTCGCCAGAGGCACCCGATGGCTGCGAATGGCAGGTGATGGAAGCCGCGCTTCCTGCCGATGAAGTGCTGCTCTATCGCGGCCTCGTCTGCGGCGACAAGGCGGTGCAGATCGAAGTGGCCGGCGGGGCCGAGCGCGCCGAGTTGCAGATGACCAAGGCCGCGATGCTGGGCGAACTGGGCGAGCCGCTGACCATCGGCTATATGTACACCGCAGAGGGCGATCCCGCCGAGGCGATCACCCAGCGCGCGCGTTCGGTGATCGAAGACCAGGCCGAAGCGGCCAAGTGCAAGGCCCGACCGGCCAATCAGCAAGGCTGGCCTAAGGATGCAATGGTGGTCGATGCCGACCCCAACGGATCGACTACGGCAGATGGCAGTCCTGTCGCGGTGTGCGGCGACCTTGGCTATTTCGATGAAGGCTTCCGCTTCTGGCGCGCCGCCCAGGGCTATGCCTGGTTCTTCGATTTCGGCCAGGACCTGGCAGAGATCGATCCCGGTTCGCTGACCATCGTCGCCAAGGGGCCGGATGGCAGCTTGGCCGCTATCGGCCAGTAAGCTTCGTTGAGTGCCCTTGGGTCCTGTGGTACAAGGCAGGACCCAAGGAGGCACGCATGACCTATTCGGCCAAGGTGATCAAGGGCGGCAAGATCGTCATTCCGGCAGAGCTGCGCCGTGAGCTCGGTTTTGCTGATGGTGACCGCCTGGTTCTGGAGCGCGAGGGCGAGGCGCTGGTGGTAAAGAGCTATCGGCAGGTGGTGCGAGAGGTTCAGGAGGTGTTTCGCCCATACCAGCCTCAGGATGGGCGCAGCATGGTCGACGACCTCATAGCAGAGCGCCGTCGGGAAGCTCAGCAGGAGGATGATGAAGCAGCCGCCTCAGTCCCGCGCGATAGACGGTGATGGCTTTCGTTCTAGACGCTTCAGTGGTTCTGGCTGTCCTCTTTGAGGAGCCAATCGGAAATCTGGATGTCGGCGAATTGCTCGACGGATTGCTATCGAGCGTCAACTATAGCGAAATCCTGACCAGGTGCCTCGATCGCGGCATGAATTCGGATTTTGCAGAGCGCCAAGTGGCGCGACTCAATATCGCGGTTGTGCCATTCGGTGCGGTTCATGCTCGAGTGACAGCAGGTTTGCGTGAGCCCACTCGCCATCGCGGTCTTTCACTCGGTGATCGGGCCTGCCTGGCACTGGCTCGCCAGGAAGGCGTGCCGGTAATCACCGCCGACAGGCAATGGCAAGGGCTGGATGTGGGCGTGGAAATCCGCCTGATTCGATGACTGGCTTGGCGCGTTAACGCGATCTTAGTGCCTTTGCGTGACCCTTGGCGGCATGAGCAAAGCCATCGCCATCTCCGCCCGCGCCCAAACAGATGCCGCCTGGACCGTGGTGCTGCGTTTCGTGCTCGTTTCTGGATGCGCCAGCGCGCTGATCCTGGCGCGTTATCCGCTGCCCTTCTGAACGGCGAGCTTGCGCTCGATCCCCTGCCACAATTTCGCATAAGCCTGGGCCGCCGGGCTTTTTGCGTCGAACGCGCCCACCGGCAGCCGCTCTTCCGCAATCCGCTCGACCGCGCTGGCCATCGGGATGACCGGCCAGTCTGGATAGGTCTCCAGCGCCTGCTTGTGCAGCGCACGCCTGCGGTCGACCATCACGAACACCGGCAGCATCGGGGCATGCCGACCCGATTTGCCGTCCAGATAGTTCTGCACCTCGACAAAGGCGCGCTGCGACAGCGGCGAAGGGATGATCGGCACGATCACCAGATCGGCCGCGCGCAGCACCTGGTCCGATGTTTCGCTGAGGCCCGGCGGGCAATCGAGCACGATGCGGTCATAATGCTTGCCCAGCCCGTCGATCAGCTTCTTCAGCCGCTTGGCCTTGCCGATCTCGAACAGCATCCGGTCCAGCCCGCGCAGCGAGTGGTCCGCCGCCAGCAGATCGAGCCCCGGGATGCGCGAGGGGCGCACCAGCTTTTCGGGCGACACGTCGCGCGCGAAGATCGACCGCGCCTCGTCCTTCACCGCCTTGTCATCGCCGATCAGATGGCTCGCCGCGCCTTGCGGATCGAGATCCCATAACAGCGTACGACGCGAGGAGAGGACCGCAGAGCACCATGCCAGATTGACCGCGCTGGTGGTTTTACCCACGCCGCCTTTCAGATTGTAGACGGCAATGCTGTGCATCCGGTCCCCCATATCAGCCTCCCTGCTGCACCGCATCTGCGGCGGCAGGCGCAGCGGCAGGGCTAGAGCCTGATTGTGTCGTGGCTGTTGCAGTGCGATTGAGTCCGGTCTTTTCCAGCCAGGCGCGCAAATCGGCGACGGTGCGCCTGGGGTCTTCCTCCATCGGGATATGACCCAGATCGTCATAGGTGACGAGCGTGTCGTTGGGCAGCTGGCGCGAGAACCAGATGGCATTGGCCAGCGGGATCAGCGTGTCCTTCTTTCCCCACAGGATCAGCGAGGGCATGGTCAGCCCGGCAAATTCCATCGCATCGGCGGGTTTGCGGGGGAAATCGCCGCGCGCCACCGTCGCCTCGCGATTGCCGGGATGGCGCAGCAGCTTCCAGTAGAGATCGACCATTGCGGGCGTGACCTTGGATGGATCGCCGACGCTTTGCTGCAGGCTCTGTTCGATGATGCTGCGCGGCGTGAAGACCTTCAGGATCGGCCGGACCGCCGCGCTTTGCGCCAGCCGGAAGCCGATCGGAATCCTGGTCGGCTTGGCCTCGGGCGCACCCGAGCTGTCGACCAGCACCAGCCCTGTGACGCGCTTCGGATATTTGAGCGCGATGTTCCACGCGACCCAGCCGCCCATCGAATTGCCCGCCACGACATAGCGGTTGATGCCGAGCGCGTTCATCACCTCTGCCCCGGTGTCGCGGAACGCCTCGGTGCTGTAGTCGCCCTTGATCTGTGCGCCAGTGAGGCCATGGCCCGGCTGGTCATAGCGCACCACGCGATAATCCTTCTTCAGATCATCGACCCAGCCCTGCCAGGTGTGCAGCGACGCGTTGGAGCCATGGATCAGCAGGATGGCCGGCGCGTCGCGCGGACCCTCGTCGCGAATATGGACGCTCTGGCCATTGGGCAGTTCGACAAAGCGCGAGGGCGGCTGGCCATATTGCGCCTGCAGTTCGCTTGGCTCGATATTCGGTGCAAAGCCCCAGATGCCCAGGCCGATGACTGCGACGATCAGCAGGATAGCCAGCCATTTCAGCAATTTGATCATCGGGTCAGGGTTCCTCGCGACAGCAGTGCCTCGTGCGCATGCTAGTGGCAATATCGCTGCACTTCCAGCACCTTGCAGCGCGCATCTCTGTCAAGCCTCGGCGCGCTGTTTTGTGTTGCAGTTAAGAATGCTTATCATTAGTGCGGCGACCTTGAGAACGAGAATCGCTGCCACGCCATGGCCGCGCCGATGGGATGGTTCATTTATGCTGTTCAAGTCACGTCTGCTGGTTGCCGTCAGCGCGGTATCGGTCCTGGGCTTTGCTGCACCGGTTTTTGCACAAACGGCCGGCGATGCTGCGCAAGACGAAGACACTGCCGCAGAGGACCAGCGCGAGATCATCGTGACTGGACGCAGCGAAGGCTATCTGGCGCTCGACATCGTGCGCGCAGCCAAGACGCCGACCCCGCTGGTCGATATTCCTCAGGCAATCTCGGTCTACACGCGCGAGCAGATCGAGGACCAGGCGCTGCAGGACCTGGCCGATGTGCTGCGTTACACCCCCGGCGTCTCGTCGAACCAGGGCGAAGGGCACCGCGACCAGATTTCCATTCGCGGCCAGGACACCACTGCCGACTTCTTTGTCGATGGCGTGCGCGATGACGTGCAATATTACCGCCCGCTCTACAATCTGGAGCGGGTCGAGATCCTCAAGGGATCGAACGCGCTGCTCTTCGGTCGCGGCGGCGGTGGCGGGGTGGTCAACCGCGTCACCAAGACACCGGTGCTGGGCGAAACCTTTTACGGCGGCTCGGCCTCGGTCGACACCTTCGGGGCGTTCGCGCTGACCAGCGACGTCAATGCGGCGCTGGGCGATAGCGCGGGCCTGCGCATCAACACGATGTACGAGGAGTTCGACAACCATCGCGATGCCTTTGGTGGCAACCGCATCGCGATCAACCCGACCATCGGCGCGGCCCTGGGTGAAAAGACCCGGCTGCTCTTCTCCTATGAATTCATCGATGACGACCGGATCGTCGATCGCGGCATTCCGTCGACCACCGGCGGTACCATCGCCAATCCGGCAGGCCCGGTGCGCGGTGTCTACCGCACCTTTTTCGGATCGCCGGAGCTCAACACCACTTCGCTGGAAGCGCATATCCTGCGTGGGCGGCTGGAGCACAGCTTCACCGATACGCTGCGCTTCGACATGACCGTGCAATATGCCGATTATGACAAGGCCTATACCAACCTGTTCGCAGCAGCGAGCAATCTGGCCGCCGGCCGCGTCACGCTCGATTCCTATCGCGATACGACCCAGCGCGAGAATTTTTTCGTGCAAGGCAATCTGGTGTGGACCGGCCAGACCGGACCGCTCAGCCACACGCTGCTGGCCGGGTTCGAATATGGCGACCAGCAATCGGCCAACGCGCGGCAGAATGGCCGCTTTGCCACTAGCGGCACCAATGTTGCGACCTTTGCCTTTACCGACCCGCTGGTCATCCCTGCGATCACCTTCCCGGTGAACAACCGCAACACCCGTTCGCAGGTCAATTTCACCTCGGTCTATCTGCAGGACCAGATCGGCATCGGCGACCATTTCGACATCGTGCTCGGCGCGCGCCACGACCGGTTCGAGATCGATGTGAACGACATCCAGGCCGGACGGCTGCTTGCGCGCACCGATACCGAATGGTCGCCGCGCCTGGGGCTGATCTTCAAGCCGATGGAGCAGATGTCGTTCTACGCCAGCTACACCAAGACGTTCCTGCCGCGCTCGGGCGACCAGTTCCTGTCGCTCACCCCCGCCCAGGCGACGCTGGCACCTGAATCGTTCGACAATTACGAGATCGGCGCGAAATGGGACATTGCCGACAATCTGCGCGTATCGGCAGCGATCTTCCAGCTCGATCGCGAGAACGGCGTGGTGGTCGATCCCGCCAACCCCGCCAATTCGATCCTCACCGGCAGCCGCACACGCGGGTTCGAGGCGCAGTTTACCGGCCAGATCCTGCCCGGCTGGCAGGTCAATGCAGGCTATAGCTATCTCGACGCCGACGAACGCGGCCGCGTGGTCGCAGGCGCTCTCGCCAACCGCGCGATCGGCCAGGTGCCGCGCCATATGGCGAGCCTGTGGAACCGCTATGACGTGAACGAGCGCCTCGGCTTTGGTCTGGGCGTCACGCACCAGGCAAGCCAGTTCGCCAGCATATCGAACACCGTGCGGTTGCCCGCCTTCACCCGCGTCGATGCCGCTCTGTTCTTCAAGCTGACGGACCAGATCGAGGCGCAGGTCAATGTCGAGAACCTGTTCGACACCCGCTATTTCCCGGCCTCGCACAACGACAACAACATCACCACGGGCGAACCGATCAACGCCCGCTTCACGGTCCGCGCGCGCTTCTGACGCGCGCGGCCGTTGGCGCTGGTGCGGATCAGTGCGCCAGCAAAAGCGGGATGTTCGAGTCCTTGAGGAAATAGCGCGTCACCCCGCCGAGCAGCACCTCGCGCAGCCGGCTGTGGCCGAACGCGCCCATGACCAGCATGTCCGCGCCGATCTCGCCCGCAACATTCTCGATGATCTCCTCGATCGACATCAGCCCGCGTTCGCGTTCGATCAGTTCGCTGTGCACGCCGTGGCGTGAGAGATATTCGCATGCTTCGGTCGACGGGAAACCGCCTGCCTTTTTGGGTTCGACCACCGTCACCAGATGCACCGATCCTGCAGACTTGAGCAGCGGCAGCGCCTGGCGCACCGCATTGGCCGCCTCGTGGCTGCCATCCCAGGCGATCAGGATCTTGCCGCCGGTATAGAGCGACTTGTGCGTCGTCGGCACCGCCAGCACCGGGCAGAGCGTTTCCACCGCGACATCGGCAATCGACAGCAGCGGGTGGGGCCGCACATTGCGCTCGGCATTGTCGAGCGACAGCACGATCACATCGGCAAGCCGCGAGGCGCTGATCACCGCCTGGGTGACGTCGCCGTCATAGGCGGTCCAGTCCCAGGGCAGCCCTTCGATGCCCATCTGCGCTTCGACGATTGCACGCAACTTGTCCTCGTCCACGCGCAGCTGTTCCAGAATGGCGCTGGGCACATAGCTGCCGCCCATCGGGTCCATCACGATGAAGCCGGACAAGGGCGTCGCCTGCAGAAAGGTGATATGCCCCCCCTGGCTGCGAGCAAGGTCCAGCGCCACCTGCAATCGGGATTCAAAGGCCTTGCCGCCATCGGCGTAAACCAGAATGGATTTCATCACACGCTCTCCTCTTTTGGTGCGTGCACCTTGCGCCTTAACCCGGCCAAGCGCATTGATTCATATCAACCGGGCGCTGGAAAAAGCGCAGGCTTGCCGCTAGGGCAGGGCAGGGTGCGCGAATCACGGAATCCTGCCGCTTTGCCGCCGTTCCTGACCCTTTTGACTGGGAGACATCCGTCATGCAGAAAATCTATCCCGATGCCGCATCCGCTCTGGAAGGTCTGCTGTTCGACGGGATGCAGATCTGCGCCGGCGGTTTCGGGCTGTGCGGTATTCCCGAACGCCTGATCGATGCGATCCGCGACTCGGGTGTCAAGGACCTGACCATCGCCTCGAACAACGCCGGGATCGACGGCGAGGGCCTCGGCAAGCTGCTGCGCACGCGCCAGGTGAAGAAGATGATCTCCAGCTATGTCGGCGAGAACAAGGAGTTCGAGCGGCAGTATCTGGCAGGTGAGCTCGAAGTGGAATTCTGCCCCCAGGGCACGCTTGCCGAACGCTGCCGCTCTGGCGGCGCGGGCATTCCGGGCTTCTACACCAAGACCGGTGTCGGCACCCAGGTTGCCGAGGGCAAGGAGCACAAGGATTTCGACGGCCAGACCTATATCCTGGAGCGCGGCATCTATGCCGATCTGTGCATCATCAAGGGCTGGAAGGCCGACAAGTCGGGCAACCTGATCTTCCGCAAGACCGCGCGCAACTTCAACCAGCCGATGGCGACTGCGGGCAAGATCTGCGTTGCCGAGGTCGAGGAGATTGTCGAGACCGGCAGCCTCGATCCGGACGCCATCCACCTGCCCGGCATCTATGTGAAGCGCCTGATCTGCGGCGCACCCTATGACAAGAAGATCGAATTCCGCACCGTCCGCGAACGGGCCGACGCGTGATGAATGCGACCCCTTTCCCCTCCCGCAGGCGGGAGGGGTGGCCGCAGGCCGGGGTGGGGATGTGCCAACCTTTGTGCTCCCAGCCCACCCTGGTTCAGCAAGCTGAACCTGCCCCTCCCGCAAGCGGGAGGGGAAAGCTCGTCGCAGCGGTCGCTGCCTTGGCACTTACGGCGTGCACCACGACCATTATCGAAGCGCCTGCCGCTCCGGCAGCGCCTGCCGCTGCCACGGTACCAGCCGTCCCGATGGGCCAGCAATGGCTCTACGGTTCGGCCGAAGGTGCGATCTCGGTGCGGCAGACCTATGGCGCGCTGACGGCTTATGCGCTCGCAAAGGCCAAGGCGCGGCCCGCCGACAGCGTGATCATCGACGAGACGACCGGCAAGCCATTCGCCTGCGGCAACAAGCCGCTTGCGGCCGTGTTCGATGCCGATGAAACGCTGATCTGGAATATCGGCCCGATGCGCTGGTTCGCGCTGACCGGCAAGGAATTCGACGCCAAGACCTGGGAGCAGTGGGAACGCACCGGCATCGGCAAGGCCGTGGCCATGCCCGGCGCGCTCGATGCGATGCAGGCGCTGCGGGCAGCGGGCATCACGCCGATTGCCAACACCAACCGCTCCTCCGCCAATGCCAAGGGCAGCGAACAGACGCTCGCCGCTGCGGGCCTGGGCGATTTCAGGCATGGCGAGACCTTGTTCCTGATGGGCGACGATGCGACCGGATCGAGCAAGGATCAGCGCCGCGCCACCATCGCCGCGCGCTGGTGCGTCATTGCCATGGCCGGCGACCAGCTCGGCGATTTCCGCAACGGCTTCAACAAGCCCGAGCTGCCGCCGCTGCAGCGCCGCGCGCTGGCCACCGCCGCACCTTATGACCGGCTGTGGGGCAATGGCTGGTTCCTGTTCGCCAACCCGGTCTACGGCCCATCCATCCGCGGCGGCTTTGACGACATCTTCCCGCCCGAAACGCACTGGCAGCCGCAGCCGTGATCCGGAACGGGCGGGGCAATCGCTGGCTCGTGATCGGCGGCTGCCTCAGCCTGTGCGCAGCTGTGCTGCACCTGGCCGTCATTGCAGGTGGGCCCGACTGGTACCGCTTTTTCGGCGCGGGCGAGGACATGGCACGCATGGCGGAGCGCGGACTGTGGCAGCCTGCGCTGCTCACTGTCGGGATTGCCGTCGTCCTTGCGATCTGGGCCTGGTACGCCTTTGCCGGGGCAGGGCGCCTGCCGAAACTGCCGCTGATGCGCACCGCCCTGGTGCTGATCAGCGCGATCTATCTGGCGCGGGGGCTGTTGATCATTCCGATCCTCATCGAACCGCCCGCGCGTACCCCCTTTAACATCTGGTCCTCGCTCATCGTGCTGGTCTACGGCCTTGTCTATGCCGTCGGTACCTGGGCGGCATGGCCAGCTCTTTCAAAGAAGGAAGCATTGTAATGCCCCAGGAAACCAAAGGCTGGACCCGTGACGACATGGCGGCGCGCGCCGCGAAGGAACTCAAGGACGGCTATTACGTCAATCTCGGCATCGGCATCCCGACGCTGGTCGCCAACCATGTGCCCGAAGGCATCGAGGTGACGCTGCAGTCGGAAAACGGCATGCTCGGCATCGGCCCGTTCCCGTTCGATGGCGACGAGGACGCCGATCTGATCAACGCGGGCAAGCAGACGATCAGCGAGCTTGCCTCGTCGAGCTATTTCAGCTCGTCCGACAGCTTCGCGATGATCCGCGGCGGGCATATCGACTTGACCGTGCTGGGCGCGATGGAAATCGCGGAGAATGGCGACATCGCCAACTGGATGATCCCGGGCAAGATGATCAAGGGCATGGGCGGCGCGATGGATCTGGTCGCGGGCGTCAAGAAGATCATCGTGGTGATGGAGCACACCTCAAAGAACGACGACCCCAAGTTCATCCCTTCGTGCACGCTGCCGCTGACCGGCAAGAACGTGGTCGACATGATCATCACCGATCTGGCGGTGTTCCAGCGCCCCGACCATGACAGCCCGTTCAAGCTGATCGAACTGGCGCCCGGTGTCACGGCGGACGAGGTCGCGGCCAAGACCACCGCCCATTACGTCAGCTGAACCGGGCCATGAAGCGTTCGACCAAGCTGGGCATGGCGGCCTTTGCCGCGCTGCTGGGCGGGTTCGGCCTCTATGCCGCGACCACATCGCCGCCGCTGTTGCTGAGCCAGCTCGATGCGGCGATGGGGGGCGGCAAGGGGGCCAGGCTGGTCGCCGAGGCGGTGCGCTTCGGCAGCCATGGCCAGACGCTCGACGTGTGGCGCGCCGAAGGTGCCTCGGCCGGTGACAAGCGCCCGGTGCTGATCTTCTGGCATGGCGGCGGCTGGGTAAAGGGTGCGCGTCAGGATTATGCCTTTGCCGGGCGTGCGCTGGCCCGCGAAGGGTTCGTCGTCGTCATCCCCGATTACCGCAAGGTGCCCGAAGTGCACTTCCCGGCCTTTGTCCAGGATGGCGCGCAAGCCGTCGCCTGGGTGCGCGACAATATCGACCGCTTTGGCGGCGATCCGCAGCGCATCGCGTTTTCGGGCCATTCGGCGGGCGCGCATACCGCCGTGCTACTGGCGCTCGATCCGCGCTGGCTGAAGGCGGCGGATGTCGATCCCGGCATCGTCAAGGCGGTGGTGGGCCTCAGCGGACCCTATGATTTCTACCCGTTCACCACCAAGCGTTCGATCGACGCGATGGGCCAATATGCTGATCCCAAGGTCACCCAGCCGATCGACCAGGCCCGCGCCGATGCGCCGCCGATGCTGCTGGTGACGAGCACCAGGGACGAGACCGTTCGTCCGCGCAACGCGATCAACCTGTCCCGGCGGCTGACGGCGCTCGGCGCACCGGCTGAGCTGATCAACTATCGCGGGCTGGACCATGAAGAGGTGGTGATGGCGCTGTCGGTTCCGTTCCGCAGCAAGGGGCCGGTGCTCGCCGACAGCACCGCGTTCCTCAACCGGCATCTGGGCAAGACGGGGGTACAAGATTGATGGGCTATGCGCTTTTCACCGCCAACCGCAATTATTCGAGCTGGTCGCTGCGCCCCTGGCTGCTGATGCGTGCGTTGGAAATCCCGTTCGACGACCGGCTGGTGCCCTTTGCCGGGCCCGACAATTCGGAGGAATTCCGCAGCTTCGCGCCCAATGGCAAGGTGCCGTGCCTGCACGATGGCGATATCGTCGTCTGGGATTCGCTGGCGATCGTCGAATATCTGGCGGAGCGGCATGATGGCGTGTGGCCGGCCGATCCGGTCGCGCGCGCCTGGGCGCGGTGCGCGGCGGCAGAGATGCATTCGGGCTTTTCGCCCTTGCGCAACATCTGCCCGATGAGCGTCGGTGTGTGCGCGGAACTGATCGCGGTGCCGCCCGCGCTGCAGAACGATATCGACCGCATCGGCGCGCTGTTCGCGCAAGGGCTCGACCGGTTCGGCGGCCCCTGGCTGGCGGGCGAGCGCTTCACCGCAGTCGACGCGTTCTTCGCCCCCGTCGCCTATCGCGTGCGCAGCTTTGGCCTGGCCATTGGCGAGAAGGGCCAGGCCTGGGTCGACCGGATGCTCGCCCATCCGGCAATGCTCGACTGGGAGGCCGCAGCGCTTGCCGAAACCTGGCGCGATCCCGCGCATGAGGACGAGATCGCCGGGGTTGCCACGATCACGGCCGACTATCGCGCCTGATACCGCCCGGTCAGCGCGGTGCGCGGCGACCGTTCCAGACATTGCCTTCGAGATATTCATAGTCGCAATAGGACCAGGTGCCGGTCCATCCGGTCCCGGCGCTGTTCAACTCGAAGCGGATGCGTCCCCAGTGGCGGCTGCCCATCCGTGGTGTGTCGCAGGTATAATCCGATATGGACTCGATCCAATAGCCCTGCAGGACCTTGCCATCGAAGGTGCCCGTGATCCGGCCGTCATCGGTGTCATAGGATCCCGTGATCTCGCCCTGCCGGTCGAGCAACGTCAGGGTGCCAAAATCGCTGGTCCATGTGCCGGTCAGCGGGCCGGGAGTTTGCGCGGCAGCGGCAAGGGCGGGCAAGCTCAGCAAAGCGAGCGCAGCAAGTGTGTTGCGGGCGAAGGTCATGAGGGGGCTCTCCTGCTCGATCAAGGTTTTGCGATAGGTTTGCGCGCCTTCTACCAGCCATCGGCGGCAGGCTTGTGACCACAGCCACACCGGGAGTGCTCTGGCTCCCGAACGGAGGGACAGACGCCAAGAGCCGATGATCCGGACCGGGTGGGCGACTAACCGAATCGCGCCTCACTTGTGCTTAAGCATTTTACAGGGCATTACGTGCATATTGGCTGAAATGCAGGCGATAAGGCATTGCAGCCGGGGCGCAATTTACCATTCGGAGACAGCATGAAGCACTGGCTGCGTAGTCCGTTATTCTGGACCGCGGGCGGCATTGCCGCAGGAGCCTTGCTCATTGGCATGAGCGTGTCGCGCGGGGGCGGTGTCGTCACTGGTACGCCGGCGATCGCGGCCCAGGCCAGCACGGCGCTGATCGACGATGCCAATCTGCCGCTGACGCCCGACCGCTGGCAGGGCAAGGTCGATTATGCCGCGCTCGATGCCCGTATCACCAGGCTGATGCGTGATCCTGAAATGGTCGGGCTGGCTGTCGCCGCAGTCGAGAACGGACGGCTGACCTTTGTGAACGGCTATGGCTTTGCCGATCGCGAGGCTGGCATGCCAGTGACGCCGCAAACCGTGTTCCGCTGGGCCTCGGTGTCCAAGGGCGTGGCGGGGACGCTGGCCTATCAGCTCGCGCAGCAGGGCAAGCTCAGCCTGTCGGCGCCGCTCTCTTCTTTCAACACCACGCTGAAGCTTGCGGGCGGCGCGGAAACCCGGCTGGCGATCCCCGATCTGCTCGCGCACCGGCTGGGCCTGGCGCGCAACGCCTATGACGGCAAGCTGGAATCGGGCGACCCTGCGCCCATGCTGCGCAACATGCTCTCCACCGTCCCGCAGCAGTGCATGCCGGGCGATTGCCACAGCTATCAGAATGTTGCCTATGATGCGTTCAGCGAGATCGTCGCCAACGCGACCCGGACGCCGTACGACAAGGCGGCAGAGCAGATGCTGTTCGGCCCGCTGGGGATGAAGAGCGCAGGGCTGGGGATGGCCAACCTCACCGGCGCGGCCAACTGGGCGCGGCCCTATCGCCACCGTCATGTCCAGACGCTGTCCGATGCCTATTTTCGTGTGCCCGCTGCGGCAGGGGTCAGCTCGAACATTGTCGATCTGGCGCGCTGGATGCAGGCGCAGATGGGCCAGGCGCCCCAGGTGATCACGCCCGGCGTGCTGGCTGAGATCCACCGCCCGCGCGTTGCTACCTACAAGGGTGGTCGCAGCGGACCCGAAGCGCTGATCATCAGCCATGGCTATGGCCAGGGCTGGCGCAGCCATATCTATGACGGCCATTGGCTGGTCGGCCATGGCGGCGCGGTGAACGGCTATCGCGCGGTGCTGTGGTTCGATCCGGAGCTGCGCACCGGCATCGTCATGCTGTGGAACAGCGGTTCGACCCGGCCCTTCCGCCTGCCTTACGAATTTTTCGACCAGATCTATGGCCGTCCGTTCAGCGACTGGACCGAGATGGACAACGACCCCGCGCTGAACGGCCCGGCGAGCCTGCCGGACACCGGCGCACCGGAGACGATGACCTCGGCCGATTGACCGCAGCTATTCCATAAACAGAACAGAAATGGAGAGACCTTCAATGAGCATCGTGCTGCATCACCTGGAATATTCGCGGTCCACCCGGGTCATCTGGCTGCTGGAGGAAATGGGCACGCCATACGAGATGGTGCGGCACCAGCGCGATCCGCAGACCTTCCGCGCGCCGCCTGCGCTGGGCGAGGTGCATCCGCTGGCCAAGGCCCCGACGGTGGTCGTCGATGGCCATGTGATGGTCGAATCGGGTGCGATCATCGAATATCTGATCGAGCGTTTCGGCAGCGAGACGCTGGCACCGTCCAATGCCAAGGACCGTCCGGCCTATCTCGAATGGCTGCATTTTGCCGAAGGCACCATGTCGAGCCCGATTATCTTCACCGCGCTGGGTCCGCGCTTCGGCGGCCTGGGCCCGATGCTCGGCGGCTTCATGGGCGCGGAAGTGACCAAGCTGCTCGACCATGTCGAACGCGCGGTGACCGGCCATGACTATCTCGTTGGCGATCGGCTAAGCGGCGCGGACATCAACATGGCCTATCTGCTCGAGGTCGCAACGGCGAGCAAGCAGATTGGCGATCGGCCCAATCTGATCGCCTATCTCGACCGCCTGCGCGATCGCCCGGCGTACAAGAAGTCGATCGAGCTTGGCGGCCCGATGATCTTTGCCGCGATCAGCGCCTGACCGCGCGCCCGGTCAGGCGAGCGCCAGACCGGGCAGCCAGTCCGTCCAGAGCGCCAGCTTTTCGGCGTGGATCTGTTCGGCCTGTTCGGGCTGGACCGGCACCAGCAGCATCGTCGCATTGGGCGCGAGCTGGCCGATCAGGTGCCGGTCGGCGCGAACGACCTGGCCGATGCGCGGATAGCCGCCGGTGGTCTGGCCTTCGCAGCCGATCAGATAGGGCATCCCGTCGGGCGGGCACTGGATGATTCCGGGGAAGACCGCGCCGCTGCGGATCGGTGCGGCAGAGTTGAGGTCGATCGCGGTCCCCTGCAATTTCAGGCCCATGCGGCTCGATCTGGAGGAAACGCGCCAGCGTTTGCGCGCCAAGGCCGCCATCCCCAGCGCCAGCCGCTCGCTTTCCGGCCCGGCAACGATGCGCAGCACGAAGCCATGGCCGAAAAACGGCTGCAACTCGGGAGGGGTGACGAGCGATGGAGAATCCGCACCGCCGCTGCCGAGCGCGATGACATCGCCATCGGCCAGCGCGCGACCGTCCAGCCCGCCAAAGCCCGCCCCGATCAGCGTCGAGCGTGTGCCCAGCAATTCGGGGACATCGATCTGCGCCGACAGCGCAAGGTACACGCGGCATCCCGCCCAGACGCGCCCGATGCTGAGCGTGTCGCCCGCCTTCAGGTGCAGCGTGTGGTGCGGTTCGGCCTCATCGCCGTTGATCTGGATCTGGCACGGTGCCCCGGTGACTGCGACGCTCAGCGCCCGCTCCGCGCGGAACTCCGCCGGACCCAGCGTGATTTCAATTCCGGCTGCATCGAGCGGCTGGCCGACCAGCCGGTTGGCGAGCGCCAGGCTCAGCGTATCGGCCGCGCCGCCCGACGGCACCGCCAGCTTGCGCAAGGATCGGAAGGGGCCGGCCTGGATGCTCGACTGCAGCCCGGCCTTGAGGACGGTAAGGCTCATGCGCTGCCTCCCGTCCGTGCCGCGAGATCGTCGGCGCTGATCCGCGCGAAGCGCACCTTCTGCCCGGCCTGAAGCAAGGCGGGGGATGCGGCATGCGGATCGAACAGGGTTTCGGCAATGCGGCCGATGATCGGCCAGCCACCGGGCCCGGCATGCGGATAGAGCCCGCAAATCTGGCCGAGCAACCCGACCGACCCACCCTCGACCCGCGCACGCGGATCGGAAAGGCGGGGGATGTCAGGGATGCGCGCGTCGCAGGTCAGGTACGCAAAGCCCGGCTGGAAACCCAGCATGGCAACGCTCCAGTCCTGCGCGGCATGCCATTGCGGCAGCGCATCGGTGGCCATGCCGAGCAGTTCGGCGACAATGTCCGCATCATGCGCCCAGGGCGCTTCGTAGCAGATGTGCAGCGTCGCCAACGGCGCGGATGCGATGTCGGGCGCTGTGGCATCGCCGTCGGTCAGGGCCCGGGCGAGCGCCTGTGCTGCCTCGATTCCGCGCTCGGCCGGGTTCCAGCCCAGCGACAGGCTGTCCAGCCCAGGCACGATATCGTCCCAGCCTTGCGCTTCTGCTGCCGTGGCCAAGGCCGCTACGCGTTCGGGCGGCAGACCTCGAATCATCAACCAGTCGTCAGCGCAATAGATCGGCTGGGTCATCGGGCAGCTCTCCAGGGGCCTTTATCGTTATCCCCAAGAGTGCCATCTCGTCTGCTATCCGCAAAGCGGTTTGTTCCGCGCCCGGACTGTCGGAATGGATGCACAGGCTTTGCGCCTCAACCGCGATCAGGCTGCCGTCACTGGCGGTTAGCGGCTGGCCGGTGGCGATCGCGACGGCTTGTGCGGCGCGATCGGCGTCGCTGGCGATCAGCGCGCCAGGCTGGCTGCGCGGGATCAGCCGCCGCGCAGGCGTATAGCCCCGGTCGACAAAGCCCTCGGCGATGAAGCGGGCGCCGGCCGCCTGTGCGGCGTGCGCGCTGGCCGAATGCGCCAGCCCTACCTGTGCGAGATGCGGAAAGGCCTGGTACAGCGCGGTCGCCACCGCCAGCGCCATGTCGGGCCGGTTGGCGAGGTCGTTGTACAGCATGCCGTGCGGCTTGATATGGGTGAGCGCAATGCCTTCGCGCGCAGCCACGGCGTCCAGCGCGCGCACCTGATCCAGCAGCGAATTGATCAGCTCGGGCAGCGGCATGGCAAGCGATACCCGCCCGAACCCTGCGCGATCAGGATAGCTGGGATGCGCACCTGGCGCGACGCCGGCGGCGCTTGCCGCGCGCAGCATCGTCGTCATGCTCGCCTCGTCCCCGGCATGGCCGCCACAGGCGATATTACAGCTGGATAGGACCTGCATCAGCGCGATGTCGCGCGGCTGCTGGTCGGGCTCTTCGCCCAGATCGGCATTGAGATCGATCGATCGGGTCACGGCCAGATGCCGATCGACCGCAGGATCAGCCGCATGCCAAGGCCAGCGCACATCAGCACCACGACGACACCTGCCGCATTGGCGACCGGGCCATTGGCAAAGCTGCCCAGGCTCGCCCGGCGCGAGGCGACCCAGAGCAGAAACGCGGCGAGGATCGGCAGCAAGAGGCCATTGGCGGACTGGGCGATCAGGATGAGTTCGACCGGGTTCACCGCGAACACGGCAAACAGCGTGCCGATGATCACCACCGCGAGCGCGGTACCCTTGAAGATGCGCGCACGCCTGGCCGGATCGCCCGCGCCGCCCATCATCTCGGCGAGCACATAGCCGGTCGCCACCGGCGCGGTCAGTGCCGAGCTGAATCCCGCACCGATCAGGCCCGAGGCAAAGACGATGCGTGCGGGCAGCCCGAACAGGCTCTCCAGCCGCAGCGCGGTGTCATCGAGCGGCCCCGCGCCGCTCGCCGCCATCGCCGCCGTCGCCGCGCCCATGATGACGATCGCCATGGAGAGCAGTCCGCCCAGCGTCACCGAAATGGCCGTATCAAGATTTGATGCCGCCAGCCCTTCGTTGTCGGCGCTGAACTTGCCGCGCACCGATGCTGCATGCAGGAACAGGTTATACGGCACCACCGTGGTGCCGATGAGCGCAATCGCGGTGAACAGGCTGTCGCTGGGCAGGCTGGGGACAAGGCCGCGCGCGGCGGCCGCCCAGTCGACCTCGATCACCGCCAGCCCCCCGATAAACGCGAGCGACATCGCCAGCACCAGCGCGATCAGCAGCTTTTCCAGCCAGGCGGGCTTGCCGATGATCACCAGCGCGGCCGCCACCGTCCCTATGGCCAGCGCGAGCAGGGCAGGGGACACCCCGGTTACGCCCAGCAGCTTCAGGCCCGCCGCCGTTCCGCTGACATTGCCCGCCTGATAGGCCGAATTGCCGATGGCCAGCGATGCAAAGATCAGCGCCGCCATCGCCCAGCGCAGCGCCGGGTTGGCCGCCGCCGCAAGGATCGCCTCGGCCAGCCCCTGCCCGGTCACGATGGCGACGCGCGCCGCCATGTTCTGCAGCAGGATGGTGGCGATGGTTGCAAAGACCAGCGCCCAAAGCAGCGCATAGCCAAAGCCGATCCCGGCGCTGGCGCACGCGGTGACGGTGCCGGGGCCGATAAAGGCCGCAGTCACCAGCATCGCGGGCCCAGGGCGATAGGCGGTGAGCCTCACCAGCCCCAGGGCCTCTCGCGATACCATTTGGTGATGATGTACTTCGTGCCTTCGCGCACCTTCATGCCATGGTGGATGGTCGCCGGGTTCACGCTGCCATCGGGGCGGCGGTTGTTCCAGGCGAGCAGCTTGCCGGCTTCGGGCTGGATCGACTTGCCGATCGTCTTGAACCGCGTCGCGCCCCCGGCTTCCGGCTCGTTCAGATAGAGCATGAAGGTCCAGGTGCGCTGCCCGGCCACGCTGGTAAAGCGCGCGAAATCCTCGCCGCCGGGCTCGAAATAGTCGGTATGCGCCTTGAATTCCTGGCCCACGGCATAGCGCTGGCCCTGCATCGTCTCGCCATACTGCAGATCGATGCCCGAAAGCGCGCTCAGCCGCTGGTCGAGCGCGATGACATCGGGATCGTCGGCGCGCATGTCGCAGGTTTCAGAGGTGCGGAAATAGCTGTCGCCATTGGGGTCGGCGATGGTCGATGGCCGTCGGTCGGCATCGATCTTGGCGATGAACCGCGCGCATTCCTCTGCTGACAGGAAATTGCGCAGGATGAAAAGCTCCATCCGCGGGGTCGGCACCTTCTGGACGCCCGGCACCTTGATCAGCGCGGCTGTGTCGCACTGGTTGCTGCCAGGCTCGATCATGCTCTCGCTGTCGCTCATCGTTCCCATCCGCGCTGCGGCCTAGCCCTGCAATGCGAATAGCCACCAATCGGGGTGCGTTTCAAGGCGCAAACGGCTGGCGCAGGCCAGCATTGGCGGCTAAATGGCAGCCCATGCCGCGCCGCGCCCGCCACCCCCGCCAAGACATGGGTTTCAGCCTGCTGGAAATGCTGGTGGCGCTAGCCGTATTCTCGATCGCGGCGCTGGCGCTGATCAAGCTGCAGGGGGCCAGCCTGATGCAGACGGCGGAACTCGACAGTCGGCTCTACAGCGAGATCACGGTGCGCAATCTGGCGGTCGAGGCGCTGACCGACCCCAACCCGCCCGCGCTGGGCGACACGCAAGGTGCCGCCACCAATGCCGGGCGCAATTTCACCTGGCGGCGCACCACCACCGCGCTGGAGGGCGGCGAACTGCTCAAGGTCGATCTGGCGGTGAAACAGGGTGCCGGGCCTGAGGTGACGCTCATCGTGCTGAGACCGGTGTCGTGATGGACGCGCAGAACAGGGGCGGGCGCAGGGCCGCCGGCTTCACCCTGGTCGAAATGTTGGTCGCCCTGTTCATCTTCGGGATGATCGCCACCGCATCGGTCGTTCTGTTACGCCAGAGCGTCGAGGCCGAGGCGCGCAGCGCGGTGCGGCTGGAGGAGATGGGCGATCTGCGCCGTTTCTCGGCGATCATGGCGCAGGACATGACGCTGATGCTGCCGCGTCCGTCGCGCGATGCACTGGGGGGCGACCGGGTGGCGCTGATGACTGGCGATGGTCTGCTGCTCGGCTTTTCGCGCCAGATACCGCAGATCGATCCGCAGCCTGGCAGTTCCAGCCTGCAGCGGATCGAATGGGCGCTGGAGGGCGGGCAACTGACCCGCGCGGTCGCCGCCAAGGCCGATGGTGCAAAGACCGGCGCGCCAGTGGCAATCCTGGAGGGGGTGGAAAGCGCCACGCTCCGCTTTCGTGACAAGCAGGGCGTCTGGCAGACCGATTGGCGACCGCAGCGTACCGACGAGCTGCCGATCGCCATCGAACTGACCCTGGCTCAGCGGGACAACCCGTCCCAGGCGCTGACGCTGGAGTTTCTGGTCGCAGGTGGCGGCGGATGAGCGGGCGTCGCGTTCCCCGGCCTTCGGAGCGCGGCATCGCGCTGCTCAGCGTCCTGTTGCTGGTCGCGGTGATGGCCATCGTCACCACCCTGATCCTCGACCGCGTCAATCTGGCAGTGCGCCTGGCCGCCAATGCCGGTGCAGCCGACAGGGCGCGTTTTGCCGCGCTGGGCGCGGAGCGCTATGCCGCGCGCGAGATCAAGCGCCAGCTCGATCTGAGTCCTGCGCGCACGGTCAATGTCGGCGGCTGGATCGGCAAGCCCAATGTGCTGCCGATCGACGATGGCTCTGGCGCTGTGGTGACCGCGACCGTCAACGATGGCGGCAACTGCTTCAACCTCAATTCGGTAGTGGAAGGCCAGCCGGGCGATTTTGCCGCGCGGCCGTTGGGCATCGGCCAGTTTGCCGGGTTGATGCAGGCGCTGGGGATCGGGTCGGACGAGGCAAGCGGGCTGGCCGATGCGCTGGCCGACTGGATCGATAGCGACCAGGTCGCCCTGCCTGCCGGGGCTGAGGATCAGTTCTACCAGCAGCTCGACCAGCCCTATCGCACCGCCGGGCGGCTGCTGGGCGACAAGGGCGAGGTGCAGGCGCTGCGCGGGATGACGCCGCAAATCTATGCGCGGCTTGAGCCGTGGATCTGCGCGCTGCCCGATGCGATCCTGTCGCCGATCAACGTCAACACGCTGCTGCCCGAACAGGCTCCGCTGATCATGATGCTTGCGCCGGGCAAGATCCCGCTCGACCGTGCGCGCGGCCTGATCGCGCAGCGCCCGGCCTTGGGCTATGCGCGGATCGCCGATTTCTGGCGGCCGCTGGCGCTGCAATCGCAGACCTTCGGCCCCGAGATCGAATCGCAGCCGCAGATCGTCACGCGCTGGTTCGAACTCGATCTGGTGATCGAGCAGGGCGAGAGTCGCTGGCGGCAGACCAGCCTGCTCGATGCGCAATTGACACCCGCACGCGTGATCAGCCGCCGCATTGGCGAGCCTTGACAATGTCTGGCTAATTTAATTTCGCAGGACCGCTTTTTTGCCGCATTTTCCCTTGCAATGGGGCCATGGTTTGTAAGATAGCGACCGCCTTGATTTCGTCGCTTGACGATATCGCCCGCGCGCCCCTAAGGGACCGCTCCGCGTGGCGTACGCAGTGTGTGGCGACCGTAGCTCAGTTGGTTAGAGCGCCGGTTTGTGGTACCGGAGGTCGGGGGTTCGAGACCCCTCGGTCGCCCCATCTGCTCTTGAAATGACGACATTTTTCAGGCTCTGCCGCGCGACCAGCCTTGGGGAGACGGGCGCGTGCAAAGCTATTGGGATCTGCCGGACTTTGACGAGCATGAGGCGGTGCAATATGTGCACGACCGCGCCTCCGGGCTATCGGCGATCATTGCGATTCACTCGACCAAGCTTGGCCCTGCAGGCGGCGGCACGCGCTTCTGGCATTATGCCGACAAGGGCCGCGCCATCACCGATGCGCTGCGCCTGTCGCGCGGCATGAGCTACAAGAACGCCATGGCCGGTCTGCCGATGGGCGGTGGCAAGGCGGTGATCCTTGCCGATGCCGACAATCGCAAGACGCCCGAAATGCTGGCGGCCTTTGGCGATGCCATCGATGCGCTCGGCGGCCGTTATGTGACGGCGGAAGATATCGGCATGTCCGATGCCGACATGGTTGCGATCTCGAAGCGCACCAGGTTCGTGTCTGGTCTTCCGGTGCAGGACGCAGGCTCGGCCGGGGGTGATCCCGGGCCGTTCACCGCCAAGGGCATCTTCCTGGGCGTCAAGGCGGCGGTCGCGTTCAAGCTGGGCACCGACCAGCTCAAGGACGTGCGCATCGCGGTCCAGGGTACCGGCAGCGTCGGTGGCGGCCTTGCCCGTCTGCTCGCCGCCGAGGGCGCGAAGCTGACGCTGGCCGATGTGAACGCCGATCGCGCGCAGAAGCTTGCCGACGAGCTGGGCGCCGAAACCGTGAGCGCGGACCGCATCATGCAGGTCGAGGCGGATGTGTTCAGCCCCAATGCGCTGGGCGCCATCCTCGATTCGGAAAGCATCGAGAAGCTCAATGTCGGCATCGTTGCCGGCGGCGCGAACAACCAGCTCGCACGGCCGCACCATGGCGACATGCTGATCGACCGCGGCATTCTCTATGCGCCCGATTATGTGATCAACGCAGGCGGCATCATCTCGGTTGCGCTGGAATATTTCGCCCAGGCCGAAGGCCGCGCAGCGCAGGTCGAAGAGGTGCACGCGCGCCTTACCGGCATCCCTCAGCGCCTCACCGGCATCTGGCAGGAAAGCCGCACCACCGGCGAATCGCCCGCCACGGTGGCCGATCGCATGGCGCAGAAGCTGATCGGTCGGGGTTGAGCCTTGTTGTTTTCCCCTCCCGCTTGCGGGAGGGGTGTCTGAGCCAAAGGCGAAGACGGGGTGGGGGCGACCTCGCCACCGTTCCGGCCCACCCCGGTTCAGCAAGCTGAACCTGCCCCTCCCGCAGGCGGGAGGGGAGAGGTGCAGATCAGCGGTGGCGAGAACGCAAATTCCCTTGAGGCTGTCGCGGCATCGTGGCAACAAGGAGCGACGCCGATATGCCTCGGCGCTAGGAAGCTGACGCGCTTTTGCTCATGCACGGTTTTGCCAATCCCACGCGGTTCCTGTCCATCGCCCGGCCGTTGACCCCGGCGCTGATGGTCACCGGCCTGATCATGGTCGCCATTGCGCTTTTCCTGGGCGTCTTCAACGCGCCCGCCGACCGCCTGATGGGCGAGACGGTGCGCATCCTGTATATTCACGTACCTGCCGCTTGGCTGGGCATGGCAGGCTGGACCAGCATTGCCATTGCCAGCCTGGTCGAGCTGGTCTGGCGGCATCCCCTGGCGGGAATCGCCGCGCGTGCCTCGGCCGTTCCCGGCGCATTCTTTTGCGCACTGTGCCTTGCGACCGGATCGATCTGGGCGCGGCCGACCTGGGGCACCTGGTGGGTTTGGGACGGACGGCTGACCTCGATGCTGGTGCTGTTCTTCCTGTATCTGGGTTATATCGCGCTGGCTGATGCCAGCCAGAAGGATGCTGCGGCAGGCCGCACCGGCACGGCCCGGGTGGCTGCGATCTTCGGCCTGGTCGGCGCGGTCAACGTGCCGATCATCAACCGCTCGGTGGTGTGGTGGAACAGCCTGCACCAGCCGGCCAGCATCTCGATGGGCAAGTCTGCCATCGACCCGGCCTTCCTGTGGCCGCTGGGCATGGCGGTCATCGGTTTCTCGCTGATCTTCGGCGCGATCGTGCTGATGCGCATGCGCACGCTGCTCGCCGATATCCGTATCGAGGCGCGCATGCGCCGTCTGGCTGCCGCATGACCCAGTGGCATTATGTCATCATGGCCTATGGGCTGGGCATCGCCGGAACAGCCGGGCTGGTCGGCTATTGCTGGATGGCGCTGAGGCGCGCAGAAGCGCGGCTCGATGCGCTCAAGCGCAAGTGAACCGGACACATACCCCATGAAAGCCAAGCACCAGCGTCTCGTCCTGATCTGCATCGCCTTTGTCGGCCTGATCGCCGCCGGGCTGATCGCGGCCTATGCGCTGCGCGACCAGGCGAGCTATTTCTACACCCCCGGTGACATTGCCGAAAAGGGCGTGGAGCCCGGCCGCGCCATCCGCCTGGGCGGCATGGTGCAGAAGGGCTCGATCAAGACCCAGGCCGATGGCGTGACGATCGACTTCATCGTCGAGGACGGCAAGGGCACCGTACCGGTGCGCTTTACCGGCATCACCCCGGACCTGTTCGTGGAAGGATCGGGCGTGGTTGCTGAAGGCCGGATGGACAAGGCCGGTCATTTCGTCGCCGACAACCTGCTGGCCAAGCATGATGAAAACTACGTGCCGCGCGAGATGCGCGACATGACCAAGGCCGATGTCAAAAAGCTCGGCGGGACGGTGCAGCAGCCATGATTGCCGAAATCGCGCTTGCGATCCTGTGGCTCGCCGCCGCGCTGGCTGTCCTCCAGCTGGGCCTGGGCAGCTATGCGCTGACCGCGCGCGGGGCCGAGTTCCTGCGCGCCGTTCGGCCGATCGCCGTCGTTCAGGGGCTGCTCGTGGCCACTGCGTTCGCATTGCTGATCGTGCTGTTCCTGCGCACCGACCTGTCGGTCAAGCTGGTCGCGGCGAACAGCCATTCGCTCAAGCCGCTGATCTACAAGATCGCCGGAGCCTGGGGGAATCATGAGGGCTCGATGCTGCTCTGGGTCACCGTCATGGGCCTGGCCGGCGGTTTCGTGGCGCTGCTCGAACGGCGGCTCAATGAGCGGACCATGGTGGCGACGCTGGCGGGCCAGGCCTTTGTCAGCCTGGGCTTCTATGCGTTCATGCTGTTTTCCTCCAACCCGTTCGAGCGGCTCAACCCCGCACCGGTCGAAGGCAACGGTCTCAACCCGCTGCTGCAGGACCCCGGTCTCGCCTTCCATCCGCCGACCTTGTACATCGGCTATGTCGGCCTCTCGATCGCCTTTTCCTTCGCGGTCGGCGCGCTGATCACGCGCGATGTCGGCCCTGCCTTTGCCCGCGCCATGCGGCCCTGGGTGATGGGCGCGTGGATCTTCCTGACGCTCGGCATCACGGCAGGCTCGTGGTGGGCCTATTACGAGCTCGGCTGGGGTGGCTGGTGGTTCTGGGATCCGGTCGAGAACGCCTCGCTGATGCCCTGGCTCGCCGCGACCGCTTTGCTGCATTCGGTCAGCGTGCTGGCGACGCGCAATGCCCTCAAGGCCTGGACGGTGATGCTCGCAGTGGTCGCGTTCTCGATGTCGATGGTCGGCACGTTCCTGGTCCGCTCGGGCATTCTCACCAGCGTCCATGCCTTTGCGGTCGATCCGGAACGCGGCAGCTTCATCCTGACGCTGCTGGCCATCTATATCGGCGGCGCACTCGCGCTGTTCGGGCTGCGCGCATCGACCGTGACCGAGGGCGCGAAATTCCACCTGTTCAGCCGCGAAGGCTCGCTGGTGATGAACAATGTGCTGCTGGTCGGCGTGCTGGGCATCGTGCTGATGGGGACGCTCTATCCCTTGGTGACCGAAGCCTTTGGCACCAAGGTTTCGGTCGGCCCGCCCTATTTCAATCCGGTCAGCGCCATTTTCGTCTTCCCGATGCTGGTCATCATGGCCGCTGGCCCGCTGATGCGCTGGCGGCAGGACAATGGCCGCAAGCTCGCCAACCTGCTCGCCGTACCTGCGGTGGTGGCAGCGGTGGCGCTGGCGCTGGTCGTCGTGTTCGGCGGCGATATCGGCATATTGCCGCTGCTGGGTCTGGTCTTTGCTGCAGGCCTGGCCGTGGCCAGCCTGTTGCCGCTGTGGAAGCGCAACCTGCGCCGCACGCCCGCGCATATCTGGGGCATGGTGATCGCGCATTTCGGCATTGCCGTCGCGCTCGCCGGAATGGCCTCGGAAAGCGCGTTTAACACCGAAAGGCTGGTGGCGAGCGAGATCGGGCAGAGCCACACCGTCGGCCCCTGGACCATCGAGCTGCAGGGCGTGAAACCCATTGCCGGTGCCAACTGGACCGCGCTCGAGGCGCGGCTGGTGGCGCGCTATGGCGACAGCAACGTCCAGACTGTGCTCAACCCCCAGGCGCGCATGTTCGCATCGCCACCGACCGCGACCAGCGAGGCAGCCTTGCTGACCCGCTGGAACGGCCAGCTTTATGCCGTGCTGGGCGAAGAGGGTGACGATGGCCGCTGGCAGCTGCGCCTCTGGTGGAAGCCCTTCGTGCCATTGATCTGGTATGGCGGCCTGCTCGTCGGCCTGGGCGGCGTGCTGTCGCTGGTCGGCCGTACCGCGCGCGACCTGCGCCGCAAGGGCGAGCCCGAGCTGGAGCCGGTGTCCGAACCGGCTGCGCCCAAGCCCGCTGCCGGAGGCCAGGAAGCGCTCGCATGAAACGCGTAAAGTCATGAAACACTGGGCCATCTGGCTGCCGCTGGCCCTGTTCGGCCTGCTGTTTGCTGTCTTTGCGTCGGGGCTGCTTTCGCCCGGCGATCGCACCATCGCGTCGCAGATGATCGGCAAGCCGCTGCCCGATTTCGACCTGCCTCAGGCGGTGCCGGATCGCCCGGCGCTGGCCAAGGCCAATTTCGCCGATGGCAAGCCCAAGCTGCTCAATGTCTTTGCCAGCTGGTGCGTGCCGTGCATCGCCGAAGCGCCGATCCTGCAGCAGCTCGCCAATTCGGGTGTCGAGATCAACGGCGTCGCCATTCGCGATCGTACCCCCGATGTGCAGGCGTTCCTCGCCCGCAACGGCAATCCCTATGCGCGGATCGGGCGCGATGATGTCAGCAAGATCCAGTTCGATCTGGGATCGTCCGGCGTGCCTGAGACCTTCGTCATCAACGGCAAGGGCATCATCACCTATCAGCATATCGGTGAAATCCGGGCGGATCAGGTGCCGATGATCCTGCAGAAGCTGAAGGAAGCGCAGTGATCCGCGCCCTGATCCTCATGCTTGCGCTCGCGCTGGCCGGGCCGGTGGCGGCGCAGGATTCGCTGCCGCCCGCGCCTTATGCCTATAAGCAGCTGGACGACCCGGCCAAGGAAAAGGCCGCGCAGGACCTGATGATGACGCTGCGCTGCCTGACCTGCCAGAGCCAGTCGATCGCGGATTCCGACGCGCCGATGGCGGGCGACATGCGCAACCAGGTGCGCCAGCGGATCGCTGCCGGCGAGGATCCCGAGGCCATTCGTGCATGGCTGATCGAACGCTATGGCGACTGGGTGTCCTATCAGCCGCAGGTGACGGCCATGACCTGGCCGCTGTTCGCCGCGCCGGTCGTGCTGCTGCTGCTCGCCGCGGTGATTGTCCGCAAGCGATTTACCCGCGCCAAGGCGCAAGGAAAGAAGAGCTGATGGCCTGGATCGTCGTGGGACTGCTCGCCGTGCTGATCATGGCCGGGCTGATCTGGCTGGGCAGGATGCCGCGCAAGGCCTGGGAACTGGCCGGGGCTGCACTGTTCGTCGGCATCGCCGGCTATGCCTGGCAGGGCCAGCCTTCGCTCGCCGGATCGCCCAAGGAGCCGGTCGAGAAGCTCGGCATGTTCGACGAGGACCTTGCCAAGCAGCGCGACGAGATGGGCGGCAATTTCGGCGATGCCCGCGCCTGGCTGGTGCTGGCCGATGCGCAGAGCCGTCAGGGCAAGTTCGCTACCGCCGCCACCGCGCTCAGCAAGGGGCTGGAGACCTTTCCCGAAGATGCCGACCTGTGGGTGGCGCTGGGCAATGCGCTGGTCGGCCACAGCAATGGCCTGCTGACCCCGGCCTCGCAATATGCCTATCAGAAGGCCGCGACCCTCTCGCCCGATCACCCCGCACCGCCGTTCTTCCTGGGCCTTGCGCTCGCGACATCGGGCCAGTTGCAGCAGGCGCGGGCCATCTGGGCAGAGCTGCTTGAGCGCTCTCCGCCCGACGCGGAATGGCGCGAGGACCTGACCGCACGACTCGCGCGGATCGACGCGTTGATCGCCCAGCAGAGCGGTGCGCCCGCGCCGGGCATGCCCGGATCAGTCCCGCCCGCGCCTCCAGCAGCGCAAGCTCCTGAAAACAAACCATAATCGCTCTATTGCGATTATATTGCACCGCATCATGTGCCATGCTAATCGCCATGCCGTTGCCGGAGTGGCGATAGGCGAAAGGGGACGATGAGCGCTGTTTGATCGCAAGGTCCGCAGCCCTCGCATATTGCCCGATGATCAGCGATTCACCATCAGACGCGCCCGCAGCGCAGCCAACCGCCGGTTCGGTTGCCGGAGGTCAGACCGCAGAGCAGGCTGGCCATGCCCATGCGCAGAGCAGTTCGGTCGCCTTGCTGGCGTTCGGGGCGATCGGCATCGTGTTCGGCGATATCGGTACCAGCCCGCTCTACGCCTTTCGCGAGACCTTTGCCGGCCATCATCCGCTCACGCCGGATCGTGAACATATTTTCGGCGTCGTCAGCCTGATCTTCTGGTCGATGACCCTGGTCGTCGGCGTGCAATATGTCAGCATCCTGATGCGCGCCGACAACAAGGGGCAGGGCGGCAGTCTTGCACTCGTCGCGCTGATCTCGCGCAGCATCGGCAAGACCAGCTATGGCTGGCTGCTGATCCTGCTGGGGGTGTTCGCCACCGCGCTATTCTATGGCGACAGCATGATCACCCCGGCGATCTCGGTGCTATCGGCGGTGGAGGGGTTGACCGTCGTCAATCCCGGGCTGCAACCGCTGGTCGTCCCGATCGCGGTCGGCCTGCTGGTCTTCCTGTTCTTCATCCAGTCGCGCGGAACCGCGAAGATCGGGACGTTGTTCGCGCCGATCATGGTGCTGTATTTTGCCACCATCGCGGTGCTCGGCGTCTATCAGATCGTGTTCAACCCGCAGATCCTGCTGGCGCTGAACCCGTGGTACGCCGTGCGCTTCTTCATCAACGACGGCTGGTTTGCCTTCCTGGCATTGGGCTCGGTCGTGCTCGCGGTGACCGGGGCAGAGGCGCTTTATTCGGACATGGGCCATTTCGGGCGCGGACCGCTTCGCCTGTCCTGGTTTGCGTTTGTCATGCCTGCACTGCTGATCAACTATTTCGGCCAGGGTGCGATGATCATCGGCATGAGCCCTGAAGTGGCAGCGGAGACGATCAAGAACCCGTTCTTCCTGCTCGCCCCCGATGCGCTGCGCCTGCCCCTGGTGCTGCTGGCGACCTGCGCGACGTTCATCGCCAGCCAGGCGGTCATCTCGGGCGCGTTTTCGATCACGCATCAGGCGATCCAGCTGGGCTATATCCCGCGTCTATCGATCAAGCACACCAGCGCGTCGGAAAGCGGCCAGATCTACATTCCGCTGATCAACTGGGTGCTGATGGTCGCGGTGATCCTGCTGGTGCTGACCTTCCAGAGCTCGACCAATCTCGCCGCAGCTTATGGCATCGCGGTGACCGGTGCGATGCTGATCGACACCTGCCTGATGGCGGTGCTGCTGATCGCGATGTGGAAATGGAAGCTATGGCTGGCCATCCCGATCATCGTCACCTTCGTGGTGGTCGACGGCGCCTATTTCCTCGCCAACGCGACCAAGATTCCCGATGGCGGCTGGTTCCCGCTGGTCATCGGTGCGTTCACCTTCACGCTGCTCACCACCTGGGCGCGGGGGCGCAAGCTGATGCGCGAGACGATGATCGAAAGCGCGCTGCCGATCGAGGTGTTCGTCAAGTCCGCGCAGGGCTCGGCGACCCGGGTCAAGGGCACCGCGATCTTCATGGCATCGGCGACCACCGGCGTACCCACCGCGCTGCTGCACAACATGAAGCACAACAAGGTCATTCATGAGCGCGTGGTCATCCTGACCGTGCAGATCATGGAAGTGCCCTATGTCACCGATGCCAACCGCTTCCATGTCGAGGATCTGGGCCATGGCTTCTACCGCATGGTGCTGCGCTATGGTTTCATGCAGTCGACCGATGTGCCCGCCGCGCTCAAGGACGTGAAGGAGCTGTGCGGCGGCAAGTTCGAGATGCTGCAGACCAGCTTCTTCCTGTCGCGCCAGACGCTGCTGACCGCCGAGCGGCCCGGCATGCCGGTCTGGCGCGAGAAGATCTTCGCCTGGATGCTGCGCAATTCGGCGAGCCCGATGGAATTCTTCAACCTGCCGTCCAACCGCGTGGTGGAACTGGGCAGCCAGCTCGAAATCTGAAAGGCGCGCCGATGATCGTCATTGCCGGATATTATCGTTTCCCGCTCGACCAGATCGAGGCGGTGAAGCCCGCGATGGCCAAGATGATCGAGCTGAGCCGATCAGAAGCGGGATGCGGCCATTACGCCTTTTCGTTCGATGTCGTCGAACCCGGCATGGTGCGCGTGAGCGAGAGCTGGGCGGACGAGGATGCACTCAAGGCGCACGCCGCCAGCGCACATATGGCCGAATGGCGCGCCGCTAGCGCCGCGCACGGCATCCACGACCGTACGATCACCGCCTATGAGGTGACAGGGTCTCGGACGCTCTAGCAGCGAAGCCCCAGCGTCCGCTTCTGCA
This sequence comes from Blastomonas sp. SL216, assembly GCA_026625625.1. NCBI lineage: Bacteria > Pseudomonadati > Pseudomonadota > Alphaproteobacteria > Sphingomonadales > Blastomonadaceae > Blastomonas > Blastomonas sp. SL216. The sequence goes on along the minus strand of CP113055.1, from coordinate 2,138,057 downwards.
TGTCATAGGTCAGGCTGGCGCATCCCTTAAGGAACGCGCGTCCAGCGACGATGCGCAGGTCGACATCCTTTTTCTTGTCGCCGACGACGACGATTTCGTCCGAATCCGCTGCCGCCGCATCAGCCGCAGCAATGCCGCTGGCATCGCCATAATCGCTGTAACGGACATCGGCGGTGACCAACTGGCGCTGGCCCAGCGCAATAGGCTCGGCCAGCGTCATTTCGCGGGTGGGGCGCTGGATGCCGTAAAAGATCAGCGTCTGGCGGGGCTGGCCGGAGAACTTGCCGCCGCGATACTGCGCCAGCCAGTTCCCGGTCGGCGCGCTGACCAGGGTTTCGTCGCGGGCCAGGCTGAACTGGAACCGCACCTTCTCGTCGCCAAGGCTCAACGTGGTGCCGACCCCCAACCGGCCGAGAAAGCCGAAATTGTCGAGTGGCAGGCTGATCTCGCGTGCTGCGGCGCTAACCTCGCCGAGCCGGAAGGTGACCTTCTTGTAAGGGAGCGAAGCAGGGCTGATCGTGCCGTCGGCGATGGTCGAGCTCTGCCGATCAGTCCAGAAGATCCGCTGCTTCTTCTCGCCCGCGCCATAATCGACCCGGTGTACAGACGAGTTGCCGTTAATCTTTTCGGGGCCGACCATGCTGCGAAACGCGATCATGCCGGGCTTGAGGCCAAGTTTCGCTGCGACATCGGCGTTGAGCGTCGGCGCTTCGGCCGCTTCGGGCCGCACCTCCAGCCGCAGCGGCTGACCGTTGATCGTGACGTCGATGATATTGCTGCCCGAAAGAACCAGCTCGTCCGGCAAACCAGGTCTGGCCTTGCCCAAGGCCGGAGACGCAAGAACCATCGTCAGAATGGTGAAACTGCAAGCGACCCGCATGAAAAAAGCTCCCGTGCTGAATGAACACCACGGGAGCTATTCTAATATCGCAGATGCTGTCCGGCGGATGAACTGACGCGCGTTTCGGTCAATAATTCGAACGCGCCAGCAGTGAGGCCTTGGCGGCCTGATATTCGCGGGTGAGGCGTGCGACCATGTCGGCGACGGTATCCACCTTGTCGACCGCGCCGATGCCCTGCCCGCTGCCCCAGATGTCGCGCCAGGCCTTGGCTTCGGTATTGCCGCCCGAGCCGAAGTTCATCGTGCTGTAATCGCCCTTGGGCAGGTTGTCGGGGTCGAGCCCGGCATTCACGATCGACTGGCGCAGATAGTTGCCCGACACGCCGGTGAACAGGTCGGAATAGACGATATCGGCTGCCTTGCCCTCGACGATGCCGTTCTTGTAGCCGTCGTCCGCGCGCGCTTCTGCGGTCGCGATGAAGGCCGATCCGATATAGGCGAAGTCCGCGCCCATGGCCTGGGCCGCCAGGATCGAGGCACCGCAGGCAATCGAGCCCGAGAGTGCGACGGGGCCGGTGAACCAGCTGCGGATTTCCTGCATCAGCGCGAAGGGCGAGATGGTGCCGGCATGGCCGCCAGCGCCGGCCGCGACTGGGATCAGGCCGTCCGCGCCCTTTTCGATCGCCTTGCGTGCAAAGCGGTCGTCGATCACGTCGTGCATGGTGATGCCGCCCCAGTCGTGCACCGCCTTGTTCAGGTCTTCGCGCGCGCCCAGCGAGGTAATCACCATCGGCACCTGCCATTTGGCGCAGGTGGCAATATCGGCTTCCAGCCGGTCGTTCGACTTGTGGACGATCTGGTTGACCGCATAAGGCGCGGCGGGCGCATCGGGATTGGCGCGGTTATACTCGGCCAGTTCCTCGGTGATCTGGTGCAGCCATTCGTCGAGCTGGCTTTGCGGCCGCGCATTGAGCGCCGGGAACGAGCCGATAATGCCCGCCTTGCACTGGGCAATCACGAGCTCCGGGCCGGAAATGATGAACAGCGGCGACCCGATGACGGGCAGGCGCAGGCTATCGCAAAGCGGAGATGGCATGGTCATGGCCGCGACATTAGCCATCGTTCTATGGCTGTCCAGAGACATTCTTAACCAGACGATTAAGTTTTGAAAGAAAACGGCTAGGGGCCACTTAAATCCTCCCCGAGCTTGCTCGGGCAGGGGGACCGTTCGCGCAGCGAATGGTGGAGGGGGGATGCGCTACCGGTGAGGAAAAGCCCCTCCACCATCCTGCGGATGGTCCCCCTCCCCCAGGCGAGCTGGGGGAGGATTTGAAGTTCCTCAGATTTCTTCCAGCGCGCTCAGCACGGCCTTGATCGAGGCGGTGGCGACGTCCTCGTCCACGCCGACGCCAAAGCAGGGCGAACGGCCGTCGATCGCGCATTCGACATAGGCCGCCGCGCGCGCCTTGGAGCCCGATCCGATCGCATGCTCGCGATAATCGGCAATGTCGATGGCGATGCCGAGCGCCGAGGACAGCGCGTCGACGACGCCCGAAATCAGGCCGTTGCCGCGCCCGCTCACCGGGATTTCCTTGCCGTCTGCCAGGATGCGCCCGACGAACAGCCGGTCGGCACCCGCCTTGCGCTCTTCATAATCGACCAGCCGGTATTTGCCTTCGCCATCCAGCCGATAGCGCGTCTGGAAGGCCTGCCAGATATCGGACGAGGACAGCTCCATGCTCCTGGCATCGGCCAGCGCCTGCACGGTCTTGCTGAAATCAGCCTGCAGGCGCTTGGGCAGTTTGAGCCCCTGGTCCTGTTCGAGCACCCAGGCAACGCCGCCTTTGCCCGACTGCGAATTGACGCGGATCACCGCTTCGTAGCTGCGTCCGATATCCGCCGGGTCGAGCGGAAGGTAAGGCACGGTCCAGATCTGGTCGTTGCGCTTTTCCTGTGCGGCAAAGCCCTTCTTGATCGCGTCCTGATGGCTGCCGGAAAACGCGGTGAACACAAGCTCGCCCGCATAAGGGTGCCGCTCGGGCACTTTCAGCTGGTTGCAATATTCGACCGTCTTGACGATCTCGTCCATGTCCGAAAAGTCGAGCCCGGGGTGCATGCCTTGCGTGTACATATTGAGGCCCAGAGCCACGAGATCGACATTGCCGGTGCGTTCGCCATTGCCGAACAGACAGCCCTCGATCCGGTCCGCGCCCGCCATCAGGCCGAGTTCGGCCGCAGCGATGCCCGATCCGCGATCGTTGTGCGGATGCAGGCTGATGACCACGCAATCGCGCTTGCTGATATGGCGGCACATCCATTCGATCTGGTCGGCATAGATATGCGGCCCGGCAGCCTCGACCGTCGCGGGCAGATTGAGGATCAGCGGCTTGTCCGGGGTCGGCTGCAGCACCTCCATCACCGCCTCGCACACCTCCAGGCTGAAATCGAGCTCTGCAGTGGAGAAGGTTTCCGGCGAATATTCGAAATGCCAGTCGGTCTCGGGGTACTTTGCCGCCTGTTCCTTGAGGATGTTCGCGCCCTCGACCGCGATCGCCTTCACGCCGGCGCGGTCCAGCCCGAACACGATCTCGCGCCAGGCGGGCGAGACGGCGTTGTACAGGTGGACGATCGCACGGTGAACCCCGGCCAGGCTCTCGAAGCTGCGCTCGATCAGGTCGCGGCGCGACTGGGTGAGCACCTGCACGGTCACGTCCTTGGGGATCTTGCCGCCATTGACCAGCCCGCGAATGAAGTTGAATTCGGTTTCGCCCGCCGAGGGAAAGCCGACCTCGATCTCCTTGAGGCCGATCTTGACCAGCAGGTCGAAGAACCGCTGTTTCTTCGCGCCGTCCATCGGATCGATCAGCGCCTGGTTGCCGTCGCGCATGTCGGTGGAAAGCCAGCGTGGCGGCGCGGTGATGACCGCATCGGGCCAGGTGCGGTTCGGCAGGTCGACGCGCGGAAACGGTCGGTATTTTTGCGAAGGATCGGTGAGCATCGGCATGGCTGAAAGGCGCCTTTGATTATTTGAAGATGCGATAAGGGTGGCCAGCGATCAGCGCAACCGGTGATGGGCGCTTGGGGTGCTGGCAGGTGAAAAAGCCCTTAGGCGTGGCGCGCCGCATCGGCGCACACGGTCGGTACACGCCTAAGGGCGTGTAAGTCGCAGTCCAAGAAGGAGGGCCGATCCGGTCATGATGGAAGCGTCATTGCGTGAACGGGCGGAAATGCGCAACAAAAAAATGGATGACGGCAAATGTGCGACGGAGAATATCCACGTCCGCTCAGGCTGAGCGGGGTCGGTTCGGTGCAAAACCCTCCCCGACACAATGCCGGGGAGGGGAAATGCCGCTTACTGCTTTTCGAACGCCACGCTGATGTCGAGTTCGACCTCGTCGCTCACCACCGGCAGGCCATAGGCGATGCCGAAATCGCTGCGCTTGATGGTGGTATCGGCTTCAAAGCCGATGGTTTCCTTCTTGTTGAAGGGGTTGGCGCCCGCGCCGGTGAACTCTGCGTCCAGGGTCACTTCCTTGGTCACGCCGTTCAGCGTCAGGTTGCCGGTGATCTTGGCGGTCATGCCGCTGGCCACGACCTTGGTCGAGACGAAGCGGGCGTCTGCCGGAGCGGGGCCGAAGAAGTCGGGCTTGCCGCCATCCTTGCCGGCGCGCAGCAGATGGCTGGTGAGGCCCGCGCTCGCGGTGGTCACCTTGGCCACCGGAATGGTCACATCGACCTTGGCGGCATTGGGATTGGCCGGATCGATGGTCAGCGTGCCGGCGACATCACCGAAAATGCCGAAATAGTCGTTGAAGCCGAAATGGTTGACTTCCCAACCGATCAGCGAGTGACCGGGGTCGGTCTTGTAGGTGCCGGCGGTGACGCGGGCAGCGTCCTTCTGGCCGGGCAGCTGCATGCCCTGGCCGATCAGCGGCGTGGCGGCGACGAGAGCGAGAATAGCGAGAGTCTTGCGCATGACGAACTCCTTGGGAGGGGGGTAGGAACCGGGAAACTGGGTTCCACGCCGCCGCAAGTCAATTGCTCATAAATGCAACGCACCGTTTACGTTTCGCGATCCAGTCCGGCCTGCACCACGGCATAGACATGGGCCAGCTGCTCTGCAGTGATGCAATAGGGCGGCATCACATAGACGGTATTGCCCAGCGGTCGGATCAGGACACCATGGGCCTTGCCGTGCGCGTTCAGATGCACTGCCCAGTTGGACAGGTATCCGCTGGCATCGGCGTGCAGATCGAACGCGGCGATGGTGCCGCATTGGCGGGTGCTGGCGACCTTGGGATGCGTCGCCATCGCTAAGAGTTCGGTCGCCTGCATCGCGGCCAGGCCATCGATCCGCGCCTGGACCGGTTCGTCGCGCCAGATGGCGAGATTGGCGACCGCCGCGGCACAGGCGATCGGATTGGCGGTGTAGCTGCTCGAATGGAAGAAGCAGTCGGCGCGGTCCTGCGACCAATGCGCCATGAAAATCTCCTCGCGCGCCATGGTCACGGCGAGCGGCACCGATCCCCCGGTCAGCCCCTTGGACAGGCACAGGATGTCGGGCACCACGCCTGCCTGTTCGCAGGCCAGCATCGTGCCGGTGCGGCCCCAGCCGGTCATGACCTCGTCGGCGATGAACAGCACATCATGGGCAGCGCAGATGGCTGCCATCTCGGCGAGCACGCTGGGCGGATAGAACAGCATGCCGCCTGCGCCGAGCACCAAAGGCTCGACGATGAACGCCGCCGCGCCCGCACGGCACGCAGCCTCCAGCGCATCGAGCGTCGCCTGCTCGGCACCGGCAGCGGGGAAGGGGATGCTCGTCACATCGAACAGCAAGGGCGCATAGGGCCGGTTGAACACGCCGCGTGCACCCACCGACATCGCGCCGATGGTGTCGCCATGATAGCTGTGCTCCATCACGACGATGCCCTGGCGCGGCTGCTTGCGGTTGTGGAAATAGCCGAGCGCCATTTTCAGCGCGACCTCGACCGCGGTGGAGCCCGAATCGCTGAAGAACACGCGGGTCAGCGCCTTGGGCATGATCTCGACCAGCCCGCGCGCCAGCGTTTCGGCAGGCTCGTGCGTCCATCCGGCGAAGATGATCTGGTCGAGCCTGTCCGCCTGCTCGCGGATTGCGGCCATGATGCGCGGATGGGCATGGCCGTGCGTGGTCACCCACCAGCTCGAGATCGCATCGATCCACTCCCGGCCATCGGCGCCATGCAGCACCGCGCCTTGCCCGCGCGCGATCAGCGGGATGTCTTCGCCCAGGCCGTGCTGGGTAAAGGGGTGCCAGACCGGAGAGCTCCTCACGCGAAATCGGCGAGGTCGAACCCGGCGGTAAACGCGGTGCGCAGGGTGTCGGGCGTGATCTCGGGCAGCATGTCCAGCCTTCCCAGGCGGCGGATACCGGAGATTTGCGCGATGGTCTCTTCGCTGTCGGGCATGGCTTCACCGATAAACGCGATGCCATGGATCGGCACGCCGCGCGCCTTCAGCACTTCGATCGTCATCAGGCTGTGGTTGATCGTGCCCAAGGCGGTGCGCGCGCAGACGATCACCGGGATCTGCCAGCGCGCGAACACATCGGCATAGAGCACTGCCCTTGTCACCGGCACCAGCGCGCCGCCTGCGCCTTCGATCACCAGCGGCGCATCGACCTGCGGAGGGTTGAGCGCCGCGGTGTCGATCTCGACGCCGTCGATCTCGGCCGAACGGTGCGGGGAAAGCGGGGTCACCAGCCGCCATGCCTCGGGCAGGGTGGAGCCGGGGGCCATGCGCTCGACGAACTGGGTATCGGTTTCGTCCTCGATGCCCGACTGCACGGGCTTCCAGTAACGGGCGGAAAGCGCCTGGGTCAGCGCAGCACTGAACACCGACTTGCCGATTCCGGTGTCGGTGCCTGTCACAACAAAGCGGGGTTTCATGCGGGGATCATGATCCTGTCGAGTGATTCGGAGAGCGCGCCGATATCACCCTTTGTCACGTTGCGGGTAATCGAAATGCGCAGCCGTGCGGTGCCCTGCGGCACCGTCGGCGGGCGGATGCCGCGAATGTCGAAGCCCTGGCGCTGCAGCGCCGATGCAATGCGCATCGTGCGGGCATCCTCGCCGATGATGACCGGCAGGATCTGCGTGTCGGAGGGTTCTGCACCCAGCCGGGGGGCGAGCAGGCTGCGCGCCTCGGCCACCCGTGCGAACAGGTCGTCGCGCCAGTCGTCATGCGCGGCGACCAGCGCCAATGCCTTGCGCACCATATGCGCGATCAGCGGCGAGGGCGCGGTCGAGAAGATGAACGGCCGCGCGCGGTTCACCAGAAAATCGGTGACGGTTTTCGGGCCGCAGACCAGCGCCCCTTCACAGCCCAGCGCCTTGCCGCAGGTATGCAGCGTGATGACGTTCGGCTGGCCTGCCAGCGCCTCGGCAAGTCCGCGTCCCTCGGTGCCGAACACCCCGGTCGCGTGCGCTTCGTCAACGATCAGCACAGCGTCATGCCGCGCGGCAACGCTGGCCAGATCAGCCAGCGGCGCGCGGTCGCCGTCCATGCTGTACAGGCTTTCGACCGCGATCCACGCGCGGCCGGTGCCGCCGGAAGCGCGCCAGGCGGTGATGGCATCTTCGAACGCCTGGGGATCATTGTGCCCGGCAGCGCGCGTCTCGGCGCGGCCCAGCCGCATGCCGTCATGCGCGGATGCGTGGATCAGCGCGTCGTGCACCACCAGGTCGCCGCGCTGGGGCAGGGTAGCGAAGATCGCGGCATTGGCGGCAAAGCCGGTCGGCATGAACAGGGCGGATTGCGTGCCGTAATGCGCGGCGGCATCGGCCTCCAGCGCCTCGTGCGCCGCATGATTGCCGCGCAGCAACCGCGATCCGCCCGATCCTGCCGGCAGTCCCAGCGCCATGCCTTCGCGCAGGGCATCGTGCAGCAGGGTGGATCCGGCCAGCCCCAGATAGTCGTTCGAGGCGAAATCCTTGCCCACGCGGGGCGCCAGCGCGCGCAATCTCGAACCCCTTTTCAGGGATTCGAGCTGCGCTGCATGGTCCTCGAAAAAGGGCGTGGTCAACGAAGGGTCAGTTCTTCGCCTTGTCGACCAGCTTGTTCGCGCCAATCCACGGCATCATGGCACGCAGCTGCGCGCCGGTCTTTTCGATCGGGTGCGCGGCGGCAAGCTTGCGCGCGGCCTTCAGCTCGGGCTGGCCGGCGCGGTTGTCGAGCACGAAGTTCTTGACGAAACGGCCCAGCTGGATGTCCTCCAGAACACGCTTCATCTCGGCCTTGGTCTCGCTAGTGATGATGCGCGGACCGGTGGTGATGTCGCCATATTCGGCGGTGTTGCTGATCGAATAGCGCATGTTGGCGATGCCGCCTTCGTACATCAGGTCGACGATCAGCTTCACCTCGTGCAGGCACTCGAAATAGGCCATTTCGGGCGCGTAACCGGCTTCGGTCAGCGTCTCGAACCCGGCCTGGATCAGGTGGGTCAGGCCGCCGCACAGCACCGCCTGCTCGCCGAACAGATCGGTTTCGCACTCTTCACGGAAGTTGGTTTCGATGATGCCGCTGCGGCCGCCGCCAACGCCCGATGCATAAGCCAAGGCGATGTCATGCGCGTTGCCCGAAACGTCGCGTTCCACCGCGATCAGGCAGGGCACGCCGCCGCCGCGGACATATTCGCTGCGCACGGTGTGGCCGGGGCCCTTGGGTGCGATCATGATCACGTCGAGGTCTTCGCGCGCCTCGATCAGGCCGAAATGGATGTTGAGGCCATGCGCGAATGCGAGCGCCGCGCCGGGCTTCATGTTCGCGTGATAGTCATCGGCATAGATCGCGGCCTGATGCTCGTCGGGTGCCAGGATCATGACGATATCGGCCCAGGCGGCGGCATCGGCATTGCTGAGCACCTTGAAGCCTGCGCCTTCGGCCTTGGCGGCGGTGGCGCTGCCGGGGCGAAGCGCGATGGCGACATCCTTGACGCCGCTGTCGCGCAGGTTCTGCGCATGGGCATGGCCCTGGCTGCCATAGCCGACGATGACGATCTTCTTGTCGGCAATCAGCTTCAGATCGCAATCGGAATCATAATAAACGCGCATAACCTTCTCATTCCCTGTCTTATCTCCTCTCCCTTTACGGGAGAGGATACCGAAACTTGGCAGCTTGCCTGCCTAGTGGAGGTTGGAGAGGGTCCCTCTCCCTGGCGCTTCGCGCCTGTCCCTCTCCCCTCCAGGGAGAGGGGCAATTCAGCCCGCCACGGCCCCCCGGGTCATGGCGACCACGCCGGTACGGGCGACCTCGACCAGCCCGACCTCACGCATCAGCGCGATGAACTGGTTGATCTTCTCGACCGATCCGGAAATCTCGAAAACGAAGCTGTTGGTGCTGGTATCGACCGGGCGCGCGCGGAAGATGTCCGCGAGGCGCAGCGCCTCGATGCGATGTTCGCCGGTGCCGGCCACCTTGACCAGCGCCAGCTCGCGCTCGACATGCGGCCCGAGCTCGGTGAGGTCGGCGACCCGGTGCACGGCGACCAGCCGGTCCAGCTGGGCAATGATCTGGTCGATCACCGCAGGCGGGCTCACCGTCACGATGGTGATGCGGCTGGTGGCATGGTCCTCGCTGATATCGGCCACCGTCAGGCTTTCGATATTATAGCCGCGCGCGGTGAACATGCCCGCGATCTTGGCGAGGATGCCCGCCTCGTTATCGACCGTGACGGTCAGGACGTGCCGCTCGGACGCGGCTTGCTGGATATGCATCAGACCAGGGCTTTCGCTTCGTCTTCCATCGTACCGGCGACTTCATCGCCGTAGAGGATCATGTCGGTATGCGCCGCGCCCGAAGGGATCATCGGCAGGCAGTTGGCGAGTTTCGCGACGCGGCAGTCGACCATCACGGGGCCGGGATGATCGATCATCGCCTGGATGCCGCTGTCGAGCTCGCTTTCATCCGAAATGCGGATGCCCTTCCAGCCATAGGCCTCCGCTAAGGCAACGAAATCGGGCAGCGCGTCGGAATAGCTTTCCGAATAGCGGCTTTCATAGGTCAGCTGCTGCCACTGGCGCACCATGCCCATATATTCGTTGTTGAGGATGAAGATCTTGACCGGCAGCCGGTATTGCGTGGCGGTGCCCAGTTCCTGGATGTTCATCTGGATCGAGGCTTCGCCCGCAATGTCGATGCACAGCGTGTCCGGATGGCCCAGCTGCGCGCCGATCGCCGCGGGCAGGCCATAGCCCATCGTGCCAAGGCCGCCGGAAGTCAGCCATTTGTTCGGCTCTTCAAAGCGGAAATATTGCGCGGCCCACATCTGGTGCTGGCCGACCTCGGTCGAGATGATCGGGCTCTTGTCCTTGGTCAGCGCATAGAGCCGCTCGATCGCCAGCTGCGGCATGATCTCGCTCTTGTTGCCCGGATAGGCCAGGCAATCGCGGGTGCGCCAGCCGGTGATCCGTGCCTTCCATTCGGTGAGGTCGCGCGGGATATGGCCGATGGCGTCCAGCTGGTCGATGATCTGCTGGAGCACGGTGCCGCAATCGCCGATGATGCCCAGGTCCACGCGCACCGTCTTGTTGATGGACGAACGGTCGATATCGATATGGATCTTCTTCGAATTGGGCGCAAAAGCGTCGAGCCTGCCGGTGACGCGGTCATCGAAGCGCGCGCCGACGCAGATGATGAGATCCGCGCGGTTCATCGTCATGTTCGCTTCATAGGTGCCGTGCATGCCCAGCATGCCCAGCCAATCGGGATGCTCGGAGGGGAAGGCGCCCAGGCCCATCAGCGTCGAGGTGACGGGCGCACCGGTCACCGCCTGCAACCGGCGCAGCAGCGCGCTGGCCTCTGGTCCCGAATTGATGACGCCGCCACCCGAATAGATGACCGGACACTCGGCGTCCGCGATCATCCTTGCGGCGGTGGCGATATCGTCGGCCGTGCCCTGCTTGACCGGCGCATAGCGCTGGTTAGGCCGGGCAGGGGCTTCGGCGTCATGGGCAGCAGTGGCGACCTGGACGTCCTTGGGAATGTCGATCAGAACCGGGCCGGGGCGGCCTTGCGTGGCGATATGAAAGGCTTCGCGGACGGTCGTGGCCAGCCGCGCGGGGTCCTTCACCAGATAATTGTGCTTGGTGCAGTGGCGGGTAATCCCGATGGTGTCGGCTTCCTGGAACGCATCGGTGCCGATCAGCGTGGTCGCGACCTGGCCGGTGATGACGACCATCGGGATCGAATCCATCAGCGCATCGGTGATGCCGGTGACCGCATTGGTCGCGCCGGGGCCCGAGGTGACGAGCACGACGCCCGGCTTGCCGGTGGCGCGGGCATAGCCCTCTGCAGCATGCGCGGCGGCCTGTTCGTGGCGGACGAGAATATGGCGCAGCGACGGGTGGCCGAAGATCGCGTCGTAAATCGGCAGTACCGCGCCGCCGGGATAGCCGAAAATCACTTCGACGCCCTGCTCGACCAGCGTTTCAACCAATATCTGCGCGCCGCTCAATTCGGCCATGATGAAAGCCTTATCTCGATTGAATGTGAGCCCGATTAGACAAAGCGGACCGATGTTGCAAAACCATATGCTGCCGGGGGTGTCGCATGCTTCGCCCGGGGCGAAAAAACACCCGGCGCAGACTGGCCGCGCCGGGCAGGGTGAATATGCGACGTGTCACATGGGCGCTGGCAGCAACGCCTGACGAGGCCGCTCTATGGGACACAAAATGCCGTGTCAACAGCTAAATGTGAAATAAAATATCAAAATCTATGTCAATGCTATCGGAATATGCTTCCGTATACCGTTTCCAGCCCGGCGGCGGCTGGTTGCGGAACCAGGTATATTGCCGCTTGGCATATTGCCGCGTCGCCAGCTGCCCTTCGGCCAGGCATTGATCGCGATCGATCGCACCGCCCAGCCAGCGCGCGATTTCGGGCACGCCGATCGCGCGCATCACCGGCAGGTCGGGGTTCAGCCCGCGCGTGAGCAGCGCCTCGACCTCGGCAACCGCGCCGCGATCCAGCATCTGCGCGAATCTTCGGTCGCACCGCTCCAGCAGCCAGTCGCGCGGAGGCTGCAGGATCAACGGGTGCAGCGTCACGTGCTCGCCTATACCGCCCTGCTTTTGCGCCTGCCACTCGCCCAGCGGCTTGCCGGTCGAGCGCACGACCTCCAGCGCGCGGGCGACGCGGGTGGTGTCAGCGGCATTGAGCCGCGCTGCTGCCGCCGGGTCCTCGCTCTGCAGTGCCGCATAAGCCTCGGCGACGGGAAGCGCGCGCACCGTTTCGCGAATATCCGGATCGATCGGCGGGACCGGCGCAATCCCGTCCAGCAGCGTGCGCAGGTACAGGCCTGTGCCACCCACCAGGATCGGCAGCGCGCCCGCTTCATGCGCTGCGGCAATCTCCGCCTTTGCCTGCTGTGCCCAGTCCGCAGCGGAACAGGCATGGGCGCCATCGAACGTGCCGAATAGCCGATGCGCGATCTCGCCCATCTCTTCAGCGTCCGGACGGGCGGAAAGGACCGAAAGATCGGCATAGACCTGCGCGCTGTCGGCATTGATGATAACCGCCTCTTGCCCGCGCCTTGCCAGGCCCTGGGCATAGCGCACCGCCAATCCGCTCTTGCCGCTGGCGGTAGGTCCGGCAATAAGCGCCAGCGCCGGGCGGATGTCTCCGGTGGTCTCAGGGGAAATGTTCGTGCCCATCGCCACGCTGATAGCAGCAGAAACCTTGCCAGCGGGAGAGCTAAACGCCGCCGCCGACAGATTGCATCAGGCAGGGCTGGTTCCAGGGTCCGTGCGCTGGATCGAGCCGGGGCTGGTGGGCGAGCTGCACTTTGCCGGAGATCGCGCGGCGGGCGATGCCGCGCTGGCCGTCTATCGCCGCCAGGCCGATGTGCTGGTGCTGGACGAGGCCGCCCGCGCCGCGCGGCTGCTGGTGTCCGACATGGACAGCACGATGATCATCAACGAGTGCATCGACGAACTGGCCGATTATGCCGGGGTCAAGCCGCAGGTCGCCGAGATTACCGAACGCGCGATGCAGGGCGAGCTCGATTTCGAGGCGGCGTTGCGCGAGCGCGTGGCGCTGCTCAAGGGCCTGAGCGAGCATGTCATCGGTGATTGCCTGGGCCATCGCATCCAGCCGATGCCCGGCGCGCGCACGCTGGTGCGCACGCTGCGTTCGCGCGGGGTGGATTGCGTGCTGGTGTCGGGCGGGTTTCATTCCTTTGCCGACGTGATCGGCGCGGAGCTGGGCTTCAATGCGGTGTTCGCCAACCGTCTGGTGATCGAGCACGGCCATATGACCGGCGCGCTCGAAGGCGGGATCGTCGATGCCGCGCGCAAGGCGACGATCCTGATGGAACAGGCGGTGGGGCAGGGCCTGGAAGCGAGCCAGGTCATCGCGCTGGGCGATGGCGCCAACGACATCCCGATGCTGAAAGCTGCGGGCACGGGGGTCGCCTATCACGCCAAGCCCGCCGCGATCGCCGCCGCCGACGCGCATATCGCGCATGGCGACTGGACCGCGCTGCTCCACGCGCTGGGCATCGCGCGGGGCGATTGGAGCGAATAGGCGCTCACGAAAAAGGGCGCGGCGATCGCTCGCTGCGCCCCTATTCTTCGTCATTCCCGCGAAGGCAGGAATCCCGCTGCCGCAGCTCAAGCCCGATCAGAAGCGGGACCCCCGCCTGCGCGGGGGTGACGAAATAACCTTTTCGTCCAGAGCCCTTGGATCGGACCGAAGATCAGCCCTGCAGCAGGCGCATGATCGTCATCGCCTGTTCGCTGCCCGACTGGGGAACGGTCTCGCCGGTGCGGTCGGTGATCTTGTCGAAGATGCGCGCCACGCCTTCGGCGGTACGCTCGCCCTCGGGCAGGGCCGCGCCCTGGGTCATCGTGACATAGGCTGCGTGGAACGCGCCTGCGCCTGCGCCGATGATCATGTTGGTCGGTGCGTCTTCCGAAACCAGATAGATGGCAGCAGGCACGACATTCTCGGGCTTGAACTGCGCGAAGGCTTCAGGCGGGAAGATGTCTTCGGTCATGCGCGTGCCGGCAACGGGTGCCAGCGTGTTGACCTTGATGTTGTTCTTCGCGCCTTCGAGGTACAGCGTCTTGGTGAGGCCGGCGAGGCCCAGCTTGGCCGCGCCATAATTGGCCTGGCCGAAATTGCCGTACAGGCCTGTCGACGACGCGGTCATCAGGATGCGGCCGTAATTCTGCTCGCGCATCGTTTCCCACACCGCCTTGGTGCAGTTGGCCGAGCCCAGCAGGTGAACCTTGACCACCAGATCGAAATCGGCCGGGTCCATCTTGGCGAAGCTCTTGTCGCGCAGGATGCCGGCATTGTTGATGAGCACGTGCACGCCGCCCCAGGCTTCCTTGGCCTTGGCGACCATTTCGACCATCTGCTCATACTCGGTGACCGATCCGCCATTGGCCATGGCTTCGCCGCCAGCAGCCTTGATCTCTTCGACCACCTGAGCGGCGGCGTCCGATGTGCCGGTGCCGTCGCGGGCACCACCCAGATCGTTGACGACGACCTTCGCGCCGCGGGCGGCAAGGTCAAGCGCATAGGCACGGCCCAGGCCTCCGCCTGCGCCGGTCACGATGGCAACGCGGTCCTTGAAACTGATGGTCATGGCAAGCATCCTCTCGCTGATGGCGCGGCAAACGCGCCCGGAATGGCGCGGGTTTTAGCCATGTTGAAGCGCTTGGCAAGCGCCAAGCTGATGCCGTCTGCCTTTACGCGCCCGTAAAGCACGGGTGACGTTACGGCGATCAGGCCAGTTCGCTGTCCAGCGCATATCCGGCAGAGCGCACGGTGCGGATGATATCGGGCTGGCCATTGGCGTTGAGCGCCTTGCGAAGCCTGCGGATATGCACATCGACGGTGCGAATCTCGATATCGCTGTCATGCCCCCAGACACTGTCGAGCAGCCGCTCGCGCGAGAACACCCAGCCGGGATGCTCGAGGAAATGGCGCAGCAGGCGGAATTCGGTGGGGCCGAGCGGAATGGTCTGCCCGGCGCGCTTCACCTTGTAGCCCACGGTATCCATCTCGATATCGGCAAAGCTCAGCGCCTCGCCTGCCAGCGCCGGGCGCACGCGGCGCAGCACCGCGTTGACCCGCGCGATCAGTTCGCGCGGGGAAAACGGCTTGGTGACATAATCGTCGGCGCCGATGTCGAGCCCGCGCACGCGGTCTTCCTCTTCGCCGCGCGCCGACATCATGATGATCGGGATGTTCGAGGTATCGTTGTCGCGGCGCAGGCGGCGGCAGACCTCGATGCCCGACAGGTTCTCGATCATCCAGTCGAGCAGCACGATATCGGGCCGTTCCTCGCGCGCGATCAGCATCGCTTCCTCGCCATCGGCGGTCTGGCTGACGCGGAAGCCCTGTTTGTCGAAATGCCAGGACACCAGCTCGGCCAGTGCCATGTCGTCCTCAACCAGAAGCAGATGCGGGGTGGTCATCGTCGTGCTTTCCGTTCCAAAAAAACGTCCGGATCAATCGCTGCCGGGCGCCAGCGCGTCATCGCCGCGCTCGCGCTCGTTCATCGAATGACCCGTGACGGCGAAGTAAACCATTTCGGAGACATTGGTGGCGTGGTCGCCGATGCGCTCCAGATTCTTGGCGATGAACAGCAGGTGCGTGCCCGCGCCGACATGTTCGGGATTGGCGATCATGTGCGCGATCAGCGCGCGGAAGATGCTGTTGTAGAAATCGTCAACGGTCTTGTCCTGCGCGCACACCGCGACTGCCAGGTCCGCATCGCGCTTGGCAAAGGCGGTAAAGGCATCGTCGACCAGCTGGCGCGTCGCATCGGCCATGGCGGGTAGCAGCCGCGCGGCATCGATCTGTTGCGAAGGGTCGATCAGCAGCACGCGCTTGGCGATGTTCTTGGCATAATCGCCGATGCGCTCGACCACGCCCGAGATCTTGAGCGCCGCGACCAGTTCGCGCAGATCATCGGCCATCGGCGCGCGCAGCGCGATGGTCTGGATCACCATGCGGTCGATCTGCTCTTCCAGCGCATCGATGCGCTTGTCGCCCTCGATCACCTGGCGCGCGAGATCGTGATCGTTATTGGCCAGCGCCGCCATCGCGCCTTCCACCGCCTTTTCCGCGCGCCCGCCGATCTCCGCGATGAGGCCGCGCAGAGTGATCAGGTCGCCGTCAAAGGCCTTCAGAGTGTGTTCGTTGAGGCTATGGTTCATCAAGTTTTCCAGTTCATCGCGATGCCGGGCCTGGCGGGGCTGCCCTTATCCCCGTGGTGCCAGGCCCCGTCGCTTAAGCATGTGGTGCGTCAGCCATAACGGCCAGTGATATAATCCCGCGTCCGTTCCTCGCGCGGGTTGGTGAAGATATCCGAAGTGTCGCCATATTCCACCATTGTTCCCAGGTGGAAGAACGCGGTCTTTTGCGAGACGCGCGCGGCCTGCTGCATGTTGTGCGTGACGATGACGATGGCATAGCGGCCACGCAGCTCGTGGATCAGTTCCTCGATCTTGGCGGTGGCAATCGGGTCGAGCGCCGAGCAGGGCTCGTCCATCAGGATGACCTCGGGATCGACCGCGATGGCGCGGGCGATGCACAGCCGCTGCTGCTGGCCGCCAGAAAGCGCGGTGCCGCTATCGGCGAGCCGGTCCTTCACCTCGCTCCACAGGCCTGCGCGCACCAGCGAATTCTCGACAATCTGGTCGAGCTCCGCCTTGTTGGGGGCCAGGCCATGGATGCGCGGGCCATAGGCGACATTGTCATAGATCGATTTGGGGAAGGGGTTGGGCTTCTGGAACACCATGCCGACGCGGGCGCGCAGCTGCACCACGTCCATGCTGCTCGAATAGATATTCTCTCCGTCCAGCGTGATGTCGCCTTCCACCCGCGCGATGGGGATGGTGTCGTTCATGCGGTTCAGCGTTCGCAGGAAGGTCGACTTGCCGCAGCCCGAAGGACCGATGAACGCGACCACATTGTCCATGTCGATATCGATCGACACGCCCTTGATCGCCTGCTTTTCGCCATAGAACACCTTGACGTCGCGCGCGGACATCTTCGGCTTGGTGCTGGTGGTGGCCATATTGTCGAGCATGGATCGGGTTACCATCGCGTTTCGAAGCGGTTGCGCAGATAGACGGCAATCGCATTCATGGTGAGCAGGAAGACGAGCAGAACGATGATCGCGGCGGAGGTCTTCTCCACAAAGCCGCGATTGACCTCGTCCGACCACAGGAAGATCTGCACCGGCAGCACCGTGGCCGGATCGGTCAGGCCATCGGGCGGGGTGGTGGTGAAGGCGCGCATGCCGATCATCAGCAGCGGCGCGGTTTCGCCCAGCGCGCGCGCCATGCCGATGATCGTTCCGGTCATGATGCCGGGAATGGCGAGCGGCAGAACATGGTGGAACACCACCTGGATCGGGCTGGCCCCCACGCCCATCGCAGCCTCGCGGATCGAGGGCGGCACCGCCTTGATGGCATTGCGGGCAGCGATCACGATCACCGGCATGGTCATCAGCGCCAGCGTCAGGCCGCCGACCAGCGCTGCCGAGCGCGGCATCGAGAAGAACTGCAGGAACACCGCCAGACCCAGCAGGCCGAAGATGATCGACGGGACAGCCGCCAGGTTGTTGATCGACACCTCGATCAGATCGGTGAAGCGGTTCTTGGGGGCATATTCCTCAAGATACACTGCCGACAGCACGCCGACCGGGAAGGCGAGGAACAGCGTCACCACCATCGTGATGAGCGAGCCTTTCAGCGCACCCCAGATGCCGACGCGCGCCGGATCGGTGCCGTCGGATCCGGTCAGGAACTGCCAGTTGAAGCTCTGGCGCACCTCGCCTGCCTTGGTCAGCATGGCATAATCGGCCTCTGCCTCGGGCGTCGAGCGGTCCTTGGCGGCGCGGTCGATATCGCTGGACGTGGGCAGCCAGAAGCTGGTCTTGCCCATCACCAGATTGGGATTCTCGACCAGCTGGTCGCGCAGCGCGGTCCAGGCGGTGCTGGCGAAATAGCGCGCGCCATCCTCGCCATATTGGGCCTGCACGGCATTGTCGAAAATGCGGCGGACGTCGATCGAGGCCATGGTCGCAGACAGCCGCGGCTGGGTCAGCTGGTCGGGCGAGATGCTGCCGGTGGCGGCGGGCAGATCGACGGTCAGCGTCGCCTCGGTGCTGATAAAGCCCTTGGCCCCGTTGCCGATCATGACGACCAGCAGGAAGGCGAGGAACAGCGACGACAGCGCGACGGCGGCCAGGCCCATGAACTTGAACCGGCGTTCGGCGGCATAGCGACGCGCGATGCGCTTCTGCATCACATCGCCCATCCAGTCGGTCTTGCGCGACGACGATGCGGGGGGCTGGTGCGTTGCGGACATGATGGCGGCCTCAGTCATAAGCTTCCCGGTATCTCTTGACGATCTGCAGCGCGACGATGTTGAGCAGCAGCGTGACCACGAACAGCGTCAGGCCCAGCGCAAAGGCGGCCAGCGTCATCGGGCTGTCGAAATCGGTATCGCCGGTCAGCAGCTGCACGATCTGGGTGGTCACGGTGGTGACACTGGCGAACGGATTGGCGGTCAGGTTCGCGGCCAGGCCTGCAGCCATCACCACGATCATCGTCTCGCCGATCGCGCGGCTGACCGCGAGCAGCACGCCGCCGACCACGCCGGGCAGCGCTGCGGGGATTAGCACCTGCTTGATCGTCTCGCTCTTGGTCGCACCCATGGCCAGCGATCCGTCGCGCATGCTGGCGGGCACGGCGGCGATGCTGTCATCGGCCATCGAGGAGACGAACGGGATGATCATCACGCCCATCACCAGGCCTGCAGCCAGTGCGGATTCGGATGAGGCATCGGTGATGCCGATCGCCACGGCAAAGCTGCGCAGCGCGGGTGCGACGGTCAGCGCGGCGAAATAGCCATAGACCACTGTCGGAACGCCGGCGAGGATCTCGAGGATCGGCTTCATCCACTTGCGCACCGTGCTGCTGGCATATTGGGTAAGGTAGACCGCGCTCATCAGCCCGAGCGGGATGGCGACCAGCATGGCGATGATCGCACCGATAAACACCGTGCCCCAGAACAGCGGCACCGCGCCGAACCCGGTCGCCTGGCCATCGACCAGCTTGTCCGACGGGTTCCAATCCAGCCCGAACAGGAATTCGAACGGCGAGACCATGCCGAAAAAGCGCACCGTCTCGAAGATCAGCGACGCGACGATGCCCAGTGTCGCCAGGATCGCGATCAGCGAGGCGAGCAGCAGGCCCAGCATCACCGTGCGCTCCACCTGGGTGCGCGCGCGAAAATCGGGGCGGATGCGGGTGAAGGCATAGGCCCCGCCGGCAAAGCACAGCAGGAACGCGGCGAGCGCGCCGATCAGCGCATATTTGCGGTCGGCGGCGGCATAAAGCGGCGCCAGCTGGGTCGCAGCGTCGTTGAACACCTTGAGATCGGGATTGTGCGACAGCGCGCGCGCTTCGGACAGGATGGCCGCACGCTCGAACGCGTCGTTCGGCAGCTGCGCGGCAAGCGGGCTTTCCAGGACCTGATAGCTGCCCAGGGCAGGGGCGATGGTGCTCCAGACCAGCACGAACAGGATGGCAGGCACGATCGCCCACATCGCGGCGTACCAGCCATGATAGCTGGGCAGCGAATGCACGCTGGCCGCGCCCTGCTGGATGAAGCGTCCGGCGCGGGCACGCGCGAACACCCAGGTGATGAGGCCAAGCCCTGCGATCAGGAAGAAAATGGCGGTTGTGGTCATGGCGCTGCTTACTTCAGGTCCGCGCCGTCGAGCGCGGTCAGCGATTGGATGCGGCCCTGCATCTGTGTGCGCACCTTGTCGGGCGCGGCGATCAGGCCGATGCGGGTGAGATAGCCCTCATGCTCGCCGCCGCGCAGGAACTCCGCGACATACTCGCGCAGGCCCGGGATCACGTCGACATGCTTCTTCTTCACATAGATGTAGAGCGTGCGCGCACCCGGATATTCGCCGTTCTCGATCGTCTTGTAGCTCGGCTCCACCCCGCCGATCGGCACGCCGCGCACGGTATCGGCATTGTCGGCCAGATAGCTGTAGCTGAAGATGCCGACCGCATCGGGGTTGGTCGACAGCTTCTGGACGATCAGGTTATCGTTCTCGCCGGTGTCGGTATAGGCCTGGTCGGTGCGGACCGAATGGCAGATTTCCTCGAATTTGTCCTTGTCGGTATCGGACAATGCCTTGACCGCCGGATCGGCCTTGCAGCCCTTTTCCATGATGATCTCTTCCAGCGCGTCGCGCGTGCCGGAGGTTGCAGGCGGGCCGAAAATGTTGATCCGGGTGTCGGGCAGCGCCGGGTTGATCTCCGGCCAGCGCATCGCCTTGTTGGGACCCTTGCCGAAAGGCTGGGCAGCGAGCGCGGTGTAGAATTCCTCGACCGTCAGCGACAGCCTGGGGCCCTTGGTCGATTGCGCCAGCGCAATGCCGTCAAAGCCGATGACGATCTCGATCACGCCATCGACGCCATTGGCCTTGCAGCGTTCGAACTCGCTCCTCTTCATCCGGCGCGAGGCGTTGACGATATCGGGCGTGTTGGCGCCGACACCGGCGCAGAACAGCTCAACCCCGCCGCCGGTCCCGGTCGATTCGAGGATCGGCGAGCGCCGCTCGGGGTCGAAATTGACGAACTCTTCCGCCACCTTCTTGGCGAAGGGGAAGACGGTGGACGAACCGACAATGCGAATCTCGCTGCGGCTGCTGCCCTCATTCGTCGACGCCGGGTCCTTGCATCCGGCCAGCAAAAGTGCCGGAAGGCAGGCAAAGGCGAGCTTCCTGATCAACACGTCTACCCCTCTCTGGGCAATAACAGCAGCCGCACGTCCGGCCGGAATGGCGGCGGCAGTGGACACGGCAGAATCGCATGCAGCTGTTCATGCCCGTGATCGGCCCCCTTGATTGAGGCCGTTAGGCAGAGGCCGTTGCCCGAACATGACAATGCCGTGACGGTTTTGTGACAGCCTGTCCGGACAACCCGGCAGGCTGGATCAGGCGGGCAGTGCTGGTTCGCTGGCAGGGCTGCCGGCATCGCCCTGCGGGCCGCGCGGATCGGCGGGCAGGGTGATGGTGATCGTGGTGCCTTTCTGCACCTCGCTGTCGATTTCCAGCCGTCCGCGATGCCGCTCGACGATGTGCTTGACGATCGACAGGCCCAGGCCCGTGCCTCCGATCGCGCGGCTGCGGCTCGAATCGACGCGATAGAAGCGTTCGGTCAGCCGCGGCAGATGTTCCGGCGCAATGCCTTCGCCGCAATCGCTGACCGACAGCCGGACGAGCGCCGCGTTGCGCGAGGCGCGCAGCCGCATGGTCACCGGTGTTCCTGCCTCGCCATATTTCATGCTGTTCGACACCAGATTGTGCAGAAGCTGCGAAAGCTGCGCGCGGTCGCCGCGCAAGGGGGGCAGCTCCGGGCCGACATCGACCACGATATCGGCACCCCGTTCGGGTTGGCTCTGGCGCAGAACCGATTGCACCTCGCGCATCAGATCGGGAAGGTCGACCGGCGTATCGGGCACGCGGAACTTCTCCGCCTCGATGCGCGAGAGCGAGATCAGGTCGTCGATCAGCTTCTGCATCCGGTTGGCTTCGCGGAACATGACATTGAGGAAGCGCGCGCGGATTTCCGGATCGTCGCCTGCCTCCTTGTCCTCCAGCGTCTCGATAAAGCCCTTGATCGACGCCAGCGGCGTGCGCAGTTCGTGGCTGGCATTGGCGACGAAATCGGTGCGCATCCGCTCGACCGCGTAGACGCCCGAGCGATCCCACAGGTGCAGGATGCGCTCGCCACCGGGCATGTCGCGCACCAGCATTTCCCAGCGCTGATCGCGGCTGCCGATGCCGACCAGCTGGATCGGCCCCTCATTGGCCAGCGTGCCTTCTGCCAGCAGATCGGCAGCGGCGGGGTGGCGGATGACCAGGCGGATATCCTCGCCCACGCAATATTCGCCCAGCAGCTTGCGCGCGGCGCTGTTGGCGCGGCGGACATTGGTGCCGGTCAGCACCAGCACCGGATCGGCCAGCCCGTCGATGAAACTGGTAAAATCGCGATGCTGGCTGATCGGCTTGACCTCTGGCTCGCGAATGGGGGCGGCGGCCTGGGGGTTGTGCTTGGCCGGGCTGGACAGGTCGGCCATCGTCACGATCGCGACAATGCCTGCGGCAAAGCAGATCATCGCCTGCTCAATGCCGTTGCTGCCGAACTGGCTGATCACCACTCCCGCGCCGAGCAAGGCCGTCGCGAGGAGAAAGCGGCCGCCATTCAGTCCCGTTCCGCTGGCCTGTCCCATCGGCTGCGCGCTATACCAGCGTTGATGGGGGTGCGCTATCGATGATCGCCTGCAGGCGCAGATTCACGGCATTGTCCGCTGCTGTCCCGCAGAAGGACAGGCGATCAAATGCCTTGCCTTTGACCAATTGACGGGTCTTTAGTCTTGGCCACGGATATTTGCGCCGCACTTGCGCGCGCCTGGGACGGACGATGATGGACGCAGACGACAGCAAGATGGATGGCCCGAAACCCGCCGAATCGGCTGAAGCCAGCGCGCCCGCCAGCGCGGCGCGCCGTACGCTGCTGATCGGCGCGGTCGCCACCTCTGCGGTGGTCAGCATCCGCCCGGCGCTGGCGCAGACGGCAGGCTCGGTGCTCAACTGCAAAATTCCCGTGCCAGAGCGCGGCAAGGGCATGTTCATCGACCCGGCCGGCAAGCTGGTAACCCCCGATACGCCCGGCGCCTTCCCGCCGTCGCCGCGCGATTTCACCGGAGAAGAGGTGCGCCAGGCGCTGCAGGGCCGTAACCTGCCCGGCACGACGCGCGAACAGTCGCAGGCCTATCTCAACTATATCCGCAAGCTGCAGAACGGGCAGAGCGGCTTTACCTGCTACGCATCGCTGCAGATGCCGCGCCGCTGAGCGCGCGCACCCATTTCATGGCCGAATTGTCCTTCGCCGCCTTGCCCGACCTTGCGCTCAAGCGCGTGCGGCTGGGCGGGCTGGAGGCGATCTATCACGTGCCGTCGGGCATCACGCATCTGCTGGCAGAGCCCGTGCCCGATTTGCTCGATGCGCTGGGCACCATCGGCGCTGGCCGTTTCGCGACGCCGCGTGAGCTTCTTGAACTTATGGCCGAGCATTTCGACATCCAGGGCGACGACCCGGCAGAGCTGCCCGAGCTGGTGCTGGGCGAGCGGCTGGCCGAACTCGCCGCGCTGGGGCTGGTGGAGTCGCGGCGGCAGGCGTGACACGCTTGCATCAGCGCGATGCAAATCGGCATCGGTTGCTCGCTTAAGCCCCTGTTTCCATTTTGTCCGCGCCCGCCCACGCGATATGGCGCGAGGCATGCGTCACGCCTGTTTCATCACTGTAGGCCCGGCCCGATTCCGCATCGGCAGCGACTGGCGTGCGCCGATCGATCAGCTGCGCGCGCTGTACAGCGATTATCCGATGGACGAGGTGGTGCCCGATTTTACCGTGCGCCTGCAGTCGACGTCGGCGCTGCGCCGCTATGTCCGGCCGCAGGTGGCCATCGCGGGCGATTTCATGCTGCCCGATGCGGTGCCGCTGCCGCTGGAACAGGGCCTGCTCGCAGCCGAAATGGCGATGAACCTGCAGATGGCGCTGGGCTGGCGTCGGCACCTGCTGCTCCATGCCAGTGCCGTATCGCGCCATGGCCGCGCGGTGGTGATGACCGGGGTGTCGGGGGCGGGCAAGTCGACGCTTTCGGCGCTGCTCGCCGAGCGCGGCTGGCGCTTCCTGGGCGATGAATTCGTGCTGCTCGATCCCGATACCGGCAATATCGCTCCGTTCCCGCGCCCGATCAGCCTCAAGAACGCGGCGATCGCCGCGATGGAACAAGAGGTCGATGACGATGCGCGCTTCGGTCCGGTGATGCGCGATACGCCCAAGGGCACGATCCGCCATCTGCGGCCGCGCGCCGAATGGGTCGAGCAGATGGCGCGCGAGACGCGACCGGCGCTGCTACTGTTCCCGCGCTTCGGCTATCCGCGTGCCGTGCGCCGGATGGACGAGGCGGAAAGCTTCGTTCGGCTGACCCAGGCCTCGACCAATTATGTCGCGCTGGGGGATCGCGGCTTTGACGCGCTGACCGGCTTCGTGCGTTCGGTCCCGGCCTGCGCAATCGACTATGCCGATGGCGAAGAAGGCGCGGAACTGGTCGAGCGGCTCTGGTCCGAACAGGGAGTCAGGGCGGCTGCGGCATGACCGATGGCTGGTCGGTTGCGCGTGCGCTGACCGATCCGGCATCGGTGGCCGGGCTGGATGCCGGCCAATGGACGCGCCTGCTGGCCGCCGCGCGCGCGCTATCGCTGATCGGGACGCTGGCGGAAATCCTGGCTGACCAGCCGCTGCCCGATCATGTCGCGCGCGTGCTGGCCGATGTGCGGCTTTCCAACCAGACCGGGCTGCGCCAGGCCCTGTGGGAGGCGGAATGCGCCCGCATGGCGCTCGCCGATTATCCGGGCAAGGTCGTGCTGCTCAAGGGCACCGCCTTTGCCGCTGCCGCGCTGGACGCGGCGCGCGGCCGATCGATCGGCGATCTCGACATATTGGTCGCGCGCGACGGGCTCGATCAGGTCGAGGCGCTGCTGCTGCAGGCGGGGTGGGAATGGGTGAAGCCCGATCCCTATGACGATGCCTATTACCGCCAATGGATGCACGAGCTGCCGCCGCTGATCCATGCCGAGCGGGATCGGATGATCGACGTCCATCACACCATATTGCCGCTGACCGCGCGGCCTCGGCCCGATGCGGCGGCGCTGCTGGCGGATGCGCGCGCGCTGCCGTCCGGGCTGTACACGCTCTCGCCCGCCGACATGATCTGCCATGCCGCCGCGCATCTGATCGCCGATGGCGACCTTTCTGGCGGCATGCGCAACCTGTGGGACATTGACCGGCTGGTGCGCCAGTTCGTGGAAGAGGACACAGGTTTCGCCCAGAAGCTGGAAGAGCGGGCGAAACTGCATCAACTGCACGATGCGGTCGCCCGCGCATTGCGGCTGGCCTATCGCCTGTTCGGCACGCCGGCGATCTGGCCGATCCGCCCGGGCACGGCCGATGCCCTGTTCCTGCGCCGGATCACCGCCGTCGATGGCTGGGGTCGCAAGACGCGCAAGCTCACCCGCCAGGGCTTCTATATCCGGTCGCACCTGCTGCGCATGCCGCCGGCGATGCTCGCGCGCCATTTGTGGACCAAGTGGCGCAAGGGGCATCGCAGCCAGGTCTAGAGCCTGCGCCCCATGCTGATCCGGGGCTCTTCGGCATAGCCCAGCCGCGCGTAAAAGGCTGCCACCGCGCGGTTGGTATCGCGGACCTGCAGGTTCACCTTGCTGCAGCCCAGCGACTGCAGCGCCGCCTCCGCCGTCCGCACCAGCTGCGTGCCCAGGCCGTGGCGCTGCTCGCCCGGCAGTACCGCCACCGAATACAGCCAGCCGCGATGCCCGTCATAGCCTGCCATTATGCTGCCGACGACGCGATCGTCCAGCAGCGCGACCCAGAACAGGTCAGGCTGGAACGCCAGCTTTTGCGGGATGGCGACGGCAGCCCGGTTGTGCGGCGGATCGTCGGGAAAACAGGCGTTCCATAGCGCTTCGACGCCGGCAAAATCGCCCGAATCGAACCGCCTGATGGCTATCGGCACGCCAGCTGCTCCAGCGCCGGGATGAACTCGTCATAATGGTCGATGATCGCGTCCGCGCCCAGCTCGTGCACCGGTTGGTGCAGAAAGCCGAAGCTCACCGCAACGCACGGAATGCCGGCATTGTGCGCGGCCATCACGTCGTAGATGCTGTCGCCGATGAACGCGGCTGGCGTGGCGTCCGGCTCACCCCCGCAGCGGCGGATCATCTCGTCGATCGGCGCGCGGTCGGGCTTGGACTTGCCCTTGCCCATGGTATCCCCGCCTATGACGCAGGCAAATCGGTCGATCAGCCCGACCTCGGTCAGCAGCTTCACCGCGAACCGCTCGTACTTGTTGGTGACGATCGCCATTTGCACGCCCATCGCATCGAAGCGTGCCATGGCGTCGAGCAGGCCGGGATAGGGCGGCGATCCTGTCCCCAGGTTTTCGCCATAATGATCGAGCAGGATCGGCAGATATTCGCGCAGCGCCTCAGGGTCGCTGTTGCCCGCGCGCTCGAGCCCCACCTGCAACATGTGCTTGGCGCCCAGGCCCACCATCGGCTTGATCTCGTCCTGGCCCAGCGGCGGCAATCCCGCCAGCGCCAGCGTGTGGTTGACCGAGACGGTCAGTTCGGGGCTGGTATCCAGCAGCGTGCCATCGAGATCAAAGCCAATGATTTGGTAGGGAAAGTCTGTCATGGGGCAAGGCATCGCCCGAAAAAGGTGGCGGATGCAAGCAGTTCGTGCCAAGGGTAAACACGATCTGCTTTGGGAAACGCGGAGAACGTTACGACATGGCTGAGCAGCCGCTGGCAGCAATCATTCTGGCAGCGGGCCAGGGTACGCGCATGAAATCGGACCTGCACAAGGTGCTTCATCCGGTGGCGGGCCTGCCCATGCTGCATCATCTGCTGCACAGCCTGAAGGCGGCGGGGGCCGCACGTCAGGTGGTCGTGGTAGGGGCGAGGCGCGAACAGGTGGAGGCCTCTGTCGCGCCGCACGGGGTGGATATCGCCCATCAGGCAGAACAGCTCGGCACGGCGCATGCAGCCCTGCAGGCCAGGGCGGCGCTTGCCGGATTTGACGGCATTGCGATCGTCTGTTTCGGCGATACCCCGTTCCTGCGGCCCGATACCATTGCGCGGCTGAAAGACCGGCTGCTCGCCGATGATGCGCCGCGCATCGCGGTGCTGGGTTTCGTGCCCGATGATGCCAAGGCCTATGGCCGCATCATCGCCGACGAGGCCGGTTCGATCGCCAAGATGGTCGAATTCAAGGACGCGTCCGAGGCCGAGCGCGCGGTGAAGCTGTGCAACTCGGGCGTCACGGCGGTGCGGACTGCAGACCTGTGGCCGCTGCTCGAGCGGGTGGGCAACGACAATGCCGCCGGAGAATATTATCTTCCCGATATCGTGATGCTGGCTCTGGCGGATGGTGACCGCGCCGTCGTGGTCGAAACCGATCCCGACGAACTGATCGGCATCAACAGCCGCGCCGAACTGGCCGAAGCCGAAAGCATCTGGCAGGCGCGCCGCCGGGCGCAGGTGATGGCCGACGGCGCTTCGCTGATCGCGCCGGAGACCGTCTGGTTCGCGCATGATACCGTGGTCGGCCGCGACGTCGTTATCGAGCCCAATGTCATGTTCGGCCCCGGCGTGACCATCGCCAACAATGTCGTCATCCACGCCTTCAGCCATATCGAGGGCGCGACCATTGCCAGCGGATGTACGGTCGGCCCGTTTGCCCGCCTGCGCCCCGGCGCGGACATGCGCGAAGGGGCCAAGGTCGGCAATTTCGTCGAGATGAAAAAGGCGGTGCTGGGTCCGGGCGCCAAGGCCAACCACCTGACCTATCTGGGCGATGCCACGGTCGGCGCGAATGCCAATATCGGCGCGGGCACCATCACCTGCAATTACGATGGCTATTTCAAATATCAGACCGTGATCGGCGAAAACGCGTTCATCGGATCGAACAGTGCGCTGATTGCGCCGGTGAAGATCGGCCGCGATGCGATCGTCGCGGCAGGCAGCGCGGTGTCGCGCGATGTCGCCGATGGCGAACTGCGCCTGGTCCGCGCCGAGCAGCTGGTCAAGCCCGGCTGGGCCGACCGCTTCCACGACGCGATGCGCAAGAAGAAGCGCGAGGGGAAGTGAGGGGGCATCCGCTCCTGATAATTTTTGCGGGATGTCTGATCTTGCTCGCTGGCATCGGGTTGATGGTCTGGCGCGTGGTTGCTTGCGAGGCATCTGGCGGGATGATGAGTTCGGTCGCTCGTTTCGGCCAGTGCATGATGCCTTGACATGATATCATGATATGATATCAGTATATCATGGCCGCATTCCAGGTGACTAGATCATGCGCATTCTGACCGAAATTCCTGATGAAGATATCGAGAAGCTCGATGCCATTGCTGCCAAAGGCAACAAGTCGCGTGCTGCGACCATTCGCGACGCGGTGACCCTTTATCTGGTTCACAATGGCGACGATCGCAGCTGGATCGACCGCGGCTATGGCCTGTGGGCGGACCGCGAAGATATTGGCGATGCGGTTGAATATCAGCGCGCCATGCGTGAAGATCGTCGTCCGTATGAAGACATCTGACGGATGTCCGCGCCATTTTTTGACACGAACATCATTATCGATTGGCTTCGACGGCGACCCCAAGCCTATGCCGAAATCCAGCGCTATCCCTCGCACCGCATGAGCAGGATCGTCTGGACCGAAGTGCTCGCAGGTGAAAGGCTTGAAGATCGCCGCGCCGTTCAGGACGCTTTGTCCAATTTCGATGTGGTCGAAATTGATCAGCGTATTGCGACAGCAGCAGCGGACATCCGTTATCGCACCAGGATGAAGCTTATGGACGCCTATATCCTGGCCACCGCCCAGGTGAACGGAGTCATACTGATTACACGAAATACCAAGGATTTCCCGGCAGAGATGCCCGGCATCCGCGTTCCCTATCAGCTTTGAAAGGCCTCTCGTAAATGTGTGGTATCGTTGGAATCCTCGCCCGGCGCGATGTCGTGGGCGATCTGGTCGATGGCCTGAAGCGGATGGAATATCGCGGCTATGACTCTGCCGGGGTGTGTACCGTGCACGACGGCCAGCTGGTGCGCCGGCGCGCAGAGGGCAAGCTGCGCAACCTGGTCGAAGTGCTGGCCAAGGATCCCGCGCCGGGCCATGTCGGCATCGCCCACACGCGCTGGGCCACGCACGGCGCGCCGACCACGGCCAATGCGCATCCGCATGCCACGGGCGAGGTGGCGCTGGTGCACAACGGAATCATCGAGAATTTCAAGCCGCTGCGCGACGCGCTGATCGCGCGTGGCAGGCGTTTCGAAAGCGAGACCGATACCGAGGTGGTCGCGCATCTGGTGAGCGAACGGATTGAGGCCGGCGACAGCCCGCAGGATGCGGTGAAGGCGGTGCTGCCGCAGCTGCGCGGTGCCTTTGCGCTTGCGATCGCGTTCCGCCAGCATCCCGATCTGCTGATCGGCGCGCGTCTGGGCTCGCCGCTGGTGCTGGGCTATGGAGATGACGAGACCTATCTGGGCTCGGACGCGCTGGCGCTCGCGCCGCTGACGCAGCGGATCGCCTATCTGGAAGAGGGCGACTGGGTGGTGCTGACCCGCGAAGGCGCGCAGGTCTATGATTCCGACAACCAGCCGGTCGAGCGCGAGGTCACGCTGTCGGGCGTCACCGGCGCGCTGATCGACAAGGGCAATCACCGCCACTTCATGCAGAAGGAAATCTTCGAGCAGCCGGTCGTCGTCGCGCAGACGCTGCAAAGCTATATCCGCTCGGTCGAGCAGAAGGTGTCGCTGCCGCAGATGGATTTCGAGCTGTCGGATATCGAGCGGGTGACGATCATCGCGTGCGGCACGGCCTCTTATGTCGGGCTGATCGGCAAATACTGGATCGAACAGCTCGCCCGCGTTCCGGTCGAAGTCGATGTCGCATCCGAATTCCGCTATCGCGACCCCGTGCTGAGCCCGAACATGCTCGGAGTGGTGGTTTCGCAATCGGGCGAGACGGCGGACACTCTGGCCGCGCTGCGCCATATGAAGGCAGGCGGGGTCACCACGGCGGGCATCATCAACGTGCCGACCAGTTCGATGGCGCGCGATGTCGATCTGCTGCTGCCCACCCATGCCGGGCCCGAGATCGGTGTCGCCTCGACCAAGGCGTTCACCTGCCAGCTGGCGGTGATGGCAGCGCTGGCGGTGAACCTGGCGCGCGCCAAGGGCAAGCTTGATGCGGCCGAAGAGGCAGAGATCGTCCGCCACCTGATCGAGGCACCCGCTGCCATCAACGCCGCGCTGGCGCATGACGCCGATATCGAGGCGATGGCGCACACCATCGCGCAGGCGCGCGACGTGCTGTATCTGGGCCGCGGTCCCGATTACGCGCTGGCGCTGGAAGGCGCGCTGAAGCTCAAGGAAATCAGCTATATCCACGCCGAAGGCTATGCTGCAGGCGAGATGAAGCACGGACCCATTGCGCTGATCGACGAGGCGGTGCCGATCATCGTCATCGCGCCGTCTGGCCCGCTGTTCGAAAAGACGGTGAGCAACATGCAGGAGGTGCGCGCGCGTGGCGGCAAGGTCGTGCTGATCAGTGACGCCGAGGGCCTGGCCGAAGCGGGCGAGGGCTGCCTTGCGACGATCGAGATGCCGACCGTCCACCCGCTGATCGCGCCGCTGGTCTATGCGATTCCGGTGCAGTTGCTGGCCTATCATGTCGCGGTCGCCAAGGGCACCGATGTCGATCAGCCGCGCAACCTCGCCAAATCGGTGACGGTGGAATAAGGATCGCGCGATGCAGTCCGACGGGGGTTGCACGAAGGTGCAGGGCGGCTGCCATTGCGGCGCGGTCCGCTTTGAGGCGGATGTGCCGCGCGCGGTGCGCCTGCTCGCGTGCAACTGCTCGATGTGTGCCAAGACCGGCTTTCTGCACATGATCGTGCCGCATGGCGATTTCCGCCTGCTGGCGGGTGGAGAGAGGCTGTCAAGCTATCGCTTCGGCACCGGCGCGGCGGAGCATCTGTTCTGCAATATCTGTGGCATCCGCAGCTTCTACCAGCCACGATCGCACCCGGATTGCTGGTCTGTGGACTTCCGATGTCTCGACCAAGATCATGATATCATTGCAGAAACCGAAGAGTTTGATGGACGCAACTGGGAGAAGGCGCGCGCTGCCCTAACCGACGAGTAATTTGCATTTCATGCATGTGCACGGAAAGCAATTGCACTTGTATGACAGCAATTATGACCTATTTAGCCTGACATAGAGAGCAGGATGTCTGCGCGGCCAATTCCCCAGTTCAACAGGAGTTCGTCATGCGTATTGCATTCAATCTGGCCGCTGCCTTTGTCAGCAGCGCCGTCATCATGCTGGCCGTTATCTGATTTTGATACGCCGTCAGCACCTGTTGGCGGCAGGCCGGTTCGCCATCGCCTGCAACCCGCGAAAATGCGCCGGTTGCAGGCAAGGTGCGGCCCGCACACCATAGACTTTACCCGTAAATTGTGGCGCGCAGCGGTTACCGTTCGCTAACTTTGTTTCGCTATGCCGCCCGGGTGAGCAAGACCCGACCCAAACCTTCGTCCGCGCGCGATCTGCCGGTCATGGCCATTCTTGGCCTGTGCGACCCCGCCGACGGCGATTGGGATCACTTCCGCGCGATTCAATATACCGGGCTTGCACGCTATGCGGTTCTCCGCGTTGTCACCAACCTGGTCCTGGGCCTCATGGTCTGCCAGCTGTTCAGCGGTCACGTGCCCTTGTGGCAGCTTGCCGGCTGGATGGGGATGCTGGGGGCGGCGCTCTATTTTCCCTCGATCCTCTACAAGCGCAGCGGCATGGTCAATCACGACCATGTGGCGCGCCGCTTCGTGCTGCAGCTGGTCGCAGCCACCAGCCTGATCGCTCTGGTCTGGTGCGTGCCGATCCTGGTCTTCGCGCCCAAGGCGGGCGAGATGGAACTGGCGACGGTATGGACGATCCTCGCCGCGCTGGTGGTGGGCGGAACCTTGCTGCTCAACGCGCTGCCGCTTGGCGCCTTCATGTTCAACCTGGTGCTGATGACCGCGTCGATCATCGCCTATTGGCAGGACGGCAATATCGTCACCGTCGGCGCGATTGCGTGCTTCTCGATCCTGCTGGCGCTGTCGGGCTTTGAAAATGCCCGCGCCTATCTGATGTTCAAGCTGTCCGAACATGGCCTTGCCGAAAAGGACGAGGTGGTCAGCCTGTTGCTGCGCGAGTTCGAGGAAGGCGATGCCGATTGGCTTTGGCAGATTGACGCTGCCCGCCGCATCATTGCTGCCAGCCCGCGCTTTGCCTTTGCCGCCGGGCGCGAGGCCAGCGAGATCGAGGGCATGCCGCTGACCCAGCTGATCGCGGGCAAGCACTGGGAAAGCGGCAATCTGCCCCCCAGCCTTCACATCCTCTCCGACAAGCTGACCAAGCGCGAGAGCTTTTCCAATCTGGTGGTCAAGGTCCAGGGCGAGGACAAGACCTTCTGGTGGGAGCTTTCCGCTTCGCCGCGCTATGATGACAATGGTGGTTTCATGGGCTTTCGCGGCGTCGGTTCGGACGTTACCGAAAGCCGCGAGAGCGCAGAGAAGATCGCGCGTCTGGCCCGTTTCGATACGCTCACCGGCCTGCCCAACCGGCTCCAGCTCACCGAGGCGCTCGACCGCGCGCTGAAGGAATGCGAACAGTGGAACTGCCGCTGCGGCTTCCTGATGATCGACCTCGATCGGTTCAAGTCGGTCAACGATACGCTCGGCCATCTGGTCGGCGACCGGCTGCTGGCGCAGGTCTCGCTCCGCCTGCGCTCGCTGATGGGCAAGGACGAGCTGTGCGGACGCCTGGGCGGCGACGAATTTGCCGTGGTGATGCGCGATACCGGCGACGGACAGCGCATTTCCGATCTGGCGGATCGCATCATCGATGTCCTGTCGCGGCCCTATGAGGTCGACCAGCACACGCTGTTCATCGGCGCGAGCGTCGGTTCGGCCACCGGCACGCGCGACGGGCGCACGGTCGAAACGCTGATGCGCAGCGCAGACCTTGCGCTCTATCGATCAAAGGACGAGGGCGGCGGCCGCCACAATGTCTACGAGCCCAAGCTGCACAGCCATGCCGAGGAACGCCGCGTCATGGAAATGGCGCTGCGCAAGGCGCTGGAAAAGGACGAATTCTCGCTCGCCTTCCAGCCGGTGGTCGATGCTGCCAGCGAGTCGCTGGTCGCCTTCGAGGCGCTGATCCGCTGGAGCAATCCCGAATTCGGCCAGGTGTCGCCCGCGCGGTTCATTCCGCTGGCAGAGGATGCGCGGCTGGTCGTGCCGATCGGCAATTGGGTGCTGCATCGCGCCTGCCGCGAGGCGATAACCTGGCCCGCCAATGTGCGCGTGGCGGTCAACGTCTCGGCCGAGCAGCTGTACGAGCCCGATTTCGTCGACACGGTGGTCGAGGCGCTCTCCGAAACCGGCCTGCCGCCGCAGCGACTGGAGCTGGAAGTGACCGAAAGCGTGTTCCTGCGCGAAGGATCACGCGCGGGTGAGACGCTCGACCGTATCCTGGCGCTGGGCGTCGGCCTGTCGCTCGACGATTTCGGCACCGGCTATTCTGCGCTCGGCTATCTCAGCAAGACCCGCTTCACCACCATCAAGGTCGATCGCAGCTTCGTGCAGGGCGCGGCCAAGGGCGCGCAGGAAAGCATCGCCATCATCCGCGCCGTGGTCGCGATGGCCGAAAGCCTGGGCATGTCCACCACCGCCGAAGGCGCGGAGACCGAGCATGAGGTTGAGGTAATCCGCGGCCTGGGCTGCAAGAAGATCCAGGGCTATTTCTATGGCCGCCCGATGGCTGCTGACGATGTCGCCACCCTGTTCGGCGATCACCAGGCCGCGCAATACGGCTGAACCGCCCGATCAGGTGTCAGGCCCGTTCCAGCACCGATTGAGCCAGTGCCTCGAACAACCGCGCGCCATCGGTATTGCCATGCTGCGGTTCGACCACCCGCTCGGGGTGCGGCATCATGCCCAGGACATTGCCCTTTGCATTCAGAACGCCTGCAATATCGCGCGCTGATCCGTTGACGGGTTCAGCATAGCGGAACGCGACCTGGCCTTCGCCCTCGATCCGGTCGAGCGTCGCATCGTCGGCGAAATAGTTGCCGTCATGATGCGCGACCGGAATGCGGATCGTCTCGCCCTGGCTGTACAGCCGGGTGAAGCGGCTGTCGGCGTTTTCCACCTTCAGCTCCACCGTGCGGCAGACGAAACGGATGCCGGCATTGCGCATCAGCGCACCGGGCAGCAGGCCGGATTCGGTGAGGATCTGGAAGCCGTTGCAGATGCCCAGCACCGCAACGCCGCGCTCTGCGGCGGCGACAACCGCGCCGATCACCGGAGAGCGGGCCGCCATCGCGCCGGAGCGCAGATAGTCGCCATAGGAAAATCCGCCGGGTACGCCGATCAGGTCCAGCCCCTCGGGCAGGCTCTGCTCGCCGTGCCACAGCCGGATCGGCGCATGCCCGGTCACCCGCTCGATCGCCACCGCCAGATCGCGGTCGCAGTTCGATCCGGGGAAGGTGATGACCGCCGATTTCATGCGACCTTCTCGACCCGGTAGTTTTCGATGACCATATTGGCGAGCAGCTTGCGGCACATGGCGTCGATATCCTCGTCGCTGGTGCCATCGGCCAGGGTGAGTTCGATCAGGCGGCCGGCGCGGACATCCTGCACGCCGCCAAAGCCCAGTCCTTCCAGCGCATGGTGGATCGCGCGACCCTGGGGATCGAGCACACCGTCTTTCAGGGTCACATGGATGCGGGCCTTCATCGGCGTCCTCCTGCCAGAATCTATGGCCTGCCCTATAGCGCGCGGCGACGAAGGGGCAAGGGCCTATGCCCCTGCATTTTGGTTCGCGCTGCCCGCCCCTGCGTTAACCTTTCCTAACAAAGCGCTGTCAACGGATGAAGCATAGCCTTTTGTTCATCACAAGAACGGGGGAAACATGGCTGGCCTGGCATTGGCGATGTTCATCGGGTTGTTCGGCTTCGGGCACGAGATGCTGGGATGGCGCGATCCGGAAGGCCATGTTCAGCTCGCGCTGTTCATGGCGTTCCTCTTCGGGATCATCAGCGGCTATCGCGCGCGGGGCTGAGTCCCGCCGGTCATTCCGATGTCGCATTGGCCGCGACAGGCGACTGACGCGCGGCGAGTGCGGTGCCGGTCTGCGTGCCTTCGTACAGCGATTGCACCAGCACCGCCCGGTCGGGCGCCAGATATGTGCGCGCGAGCGTCAGCAGTTCATCGGCATCCACCTTGCCGAACGCGGTGCCGCCGCTGCGGAAGCGGTCGAGCTTGGCCGGCTTGCTCTGGGCGGAATCGACGATACCCAGCCACGCACCATTGTTCTTCACGCTGTTGGCGATGTTCTCCAGGATCGGCGTGCGTGCCCGGGCCAGTTCGTCGGCTGCGATCGGCGAGGGGACCGAAGGCGATCCGGCCAGCGGCGCAGGGGCGCTCAGTTCGGCTGCGATATGGCGCACGGCATCAGTCACCTTGTCGACATCGCCCGCCGCGACATTGGTGCTGATCTGGATATAGCCATAGCCGGGATAGATCGATGACGTGAACGACCGCGCCGCCGGCGAATAGCTCGCGCCCAGCTGCTCGCGGATCTGGTCGGTCACCTTGATCTGCAGCAGCTCGGCCAGCAGGCGCAGGCGGACATCCTCGCGATAATCGCGGTCGTCGGTGGTCGGCCAGTAGAATTCGACGATCGCCTGATCGGCCTCGCCCTTGTGGTGCAGGATGCGCGGGGCGCGGTTCTGCGTGAACTGGCGGGTGCGGGCCTCGCCATAATCGCGGAACTCCGCCTCGCGCTCTGCCAGCGCACCGAAGGTGGCCGCGACCGCGGCGATGGCCTGTTCCTCGTCGAAATCGCCGACCAGCCCGATCTCGATCGCCCCGCGCTCCAGCCGGTCGCCGATCGCGGCCTTGAGGTCGTCAAAGGTCAGCCGTTCGAACACCGCCTTGTCGGCGAGCGAAAAGCGCGGATCATTGTCCGACAGGATCGCGCCGATCTGGCTGCCGATCGCGCCTTCGGGCGTCGCGTTGAGCCGCGCGTAGAAATTGGGCAGATAGCTGCGATACTGGTTGATCGCCTCGCTGCGATAGCCCGGATGCGTGGTGAACGCGGTCAGCACCTGCATCTGCAGCTTCAGGTCCTCGGGCGTGGTGGCGAGATAGCCGCCGAGATAATCCTCGCCCGATCCGAAATTGAGCGATACCGCGCGGCCGGCGAAGATCGAATAGAGATCGTCGAGGCTGTGCGCCTCCAGCCCGCCACGCACGAAGATGTTCATCAGGCTGGTGGCTTCGGGCTTGTCGCGCGAGGCGAGCAGATCGCCGCCATCGATGCGCAGCGACACCAGCACCCGGTTCTTGTCGAAATCGGTCTTCTTGAGGTTCAGCCGCACGTTGTTGGCAAAGCGGATGGTGCGGATGCCCAGATCCTCGATCGTGCTGTCCGCCACCACGGTGCCGGGCGCGCCAAAGTCCTGATAGGCAAAGGCCTGCGCATCGCGGGCTTCGGGCTTGGCGACCCTGGTCTTCTGCGCCTGTGCGAAGGCGGTGCGCACCCCGTCCGCGCCGCCTGCCGGATCGACCTTGGTCGCCAGGTGGATGAGCGGCTTGTCGAGCGTGCCGAAATCCTCGCGCAATGCCTTGAGCAATATCTTCGGCGTCAGCGCATCGCGCAGCGCGGCAAAGCGTTCGAGCTGGCTTTCGGGCGTGGTGACGATCATCCCGTCCTTGGCCATGCCCATGATCTGGTCGGCAAGCTGGTCGTTGCTCCGCGTTTCCTGACCGCGCACCGCATTTTCATAGCCGGTGGTGAAATTGGCCAGCTGTTCGGCGAGTTCCGCCTTGGTGAAGCCATAGCGCAGCGCCGCGCGCAGCTCGCGCTCGGCTGCCTCCAGTCCGCGCTGCCACTCGCCATCGCGCGTCGCAACGTTCAGCACCGACTGGTTGGCGATCTTGTAGACATCCGACCGTCCGACCGATGCGCCGACAAAGGGGGCATTTTCCTGCCGCGCGATGCGGCCCAGCCTGCGCCCGACGATGTTATAGGCCAGCGCGCGGGTCAGCTTGGCCCGGCGGGTCGCCTTGCTGTCGGGCTCCTCGACATAGGGAGAGAAGCGCACGACGGTCGCCACCTCGTCGATCGCGGGATGCGTGAAGATGTTGGCCCGGTCCGTGCGCGCGGTGTCGATGCGGCCCAGCGGCACGTCCGGTGCCTCGCCATGCCTGGCAGACCAGTTCGCGAAGCGCGCCTGGATCTTGGCCTCCATCTCGGCCACGTCGATATCGCCGACCACCACCAGCGTGCTGCGGCCGGGCGTGTAATAACGCTCGTAAAAGCTGCGGAAGCGCTCGGCCGGAGCGGTCTCGATGACGCTCTTGTCGCCGATGGGTGAGCGGGTGGCGATGCGCGTATCGGGCACGGTGAATTCGAACAGCGATTCGCGGTTGCGCTGCGCGAAGTTGGCGCGGGTACGCAGTTCGGACAGGATCACCCCTCGCTCGCGGTCGATCGAGGCGGGGGCGAAGCGGATCTCGCTCGCGGTCTCGCGCAACAGGTACAGGGCGGTGTCGACCGTCTCGGCCTTCACATTGGGCAGGTCGAGCAGATAGCCGGTCTGATCATAGCTGGTGTACGCGTTGGTATCCGCGCCGAATTCGAGGCCCAGCCGCTCGAGAATCTTGATCATCTCGCCTTCGGGCACGTTGGTGGTGCCGTTGAACGCCATATGCTCGATGAAATGGGCAAGGCCGCGCTCATCCTCGGCTTCCGCCGTCGATCCGACATCGATCAGCAGCCGCATCACCGCGGTGCCCGGCGGCGTCGTATTCTTGCGGATGGCATAGCGCATGCCGTTGGGCAGCACGCCCAGCCGCACTGCAGGGTCAGGCGCAAGGTCGCTCGTCGCATAGCCCCAGGCAGCGGCAATAGCGGCCTCGTCGCGGATGGGCAGGGGCGTTTGAGTGCTGGTCGAATCGGGATCAGGGGGCGCGGACGATTGCGCCAGAAGCGGAGCCGGTAGCAGCGCAAGCGCGGCAGCGGCCATTCCAGCCAGCGCCGATTTCGCCACGGTTGTGGGAAGCCTTCCGCCTCGATCCATCTCCACCCACTTTTACTGTTGTGTGGCGGAAATGTTGCATGGCCGAAAGGACCACGCAAGATGACGGACGCGTCAAGCGTCCGCCAGTCAAGATCGTGCTTATTTGCCCTTGCGGCGACGGTGGCTGTCGAGGTCGAGCACCTCGTTGTCGCCGCCTTCGTTGAGCAGGCCCAGACGCCGCGCGACCTCCTGATAGGCCTCGACCTCTCCGCCCAGATCGCGGCGGAAACGGTCCTTGTCGAGCTTCTCGCCGGTCTCGATGTCCCACAGGCGGCAGCCATCGGGGCTGATCTCGTCCGCCAGGATGATGCGCGAGAAATCGCCGTCGAACTGACGGCCGAATTCCAGCTTGAAGTCGATCAGGCGGATGCCGATCGCCGCGAACATGCCGCACATGAAATCGTTGATGCGGATCGCCATCGACGAGATGTCCTGCATCTCCTCCTGGCTGGCCCAGCCGAAGCAGGCGATATGCTCTTCGGCGACCAGCGGATCGCCCAGGCTGTCGTCCTTGTAGCAATATTCGATCAGCGTGTGTGGCAGCGGCTGGCCTTCTTCCAGGCCTAGGCGCTTGCAGATCGAACCGGCGGCGACATTGCGCACGACAACCTCGATCGGCACGATCTCCACCTGGCGCACCAACTGCTCGCGCATGTTGAGGCGGCGGATGAAGTGCGTGGGGATGCCGATATGGCCAAGGCGGGTGAACACATATTCGCTGATGCGGTTGTTGATCACGCCCTTGCCGTTGATCGTGCCCTTTTTCTGGGCGTTGAACGCGGTGGCATCATCCTTGAAATACTGGATCAGCGTGCCCGGCTCAGGACCTTCGTAGAGGATCTTGGCCTTGCCTTCGTAAATCTGGCGGCGGCGGGTCATGGCACGTATCTCCGATAGAAAGCAGGACGCCCCGGTGCGGCAACCAATGCACGCAGGGCCGGGGCGTCTCTCAGCGCCCCTATAGCCGCTTGGGTGGTCGCACGCAATTGCGCTGTCTGGGCACGCATGTTTACTGTCATGAAACCGGACAGGGGGAT
This sequence comes from Blastomonas sp. SL216, assembly GCA_026625625.1. Lineage (NCBI taxonomy): Bacteria > Pseudomonadati > Pseudomonadota > Alphaproteobacteria > Sphingomonadales > Blastomonadaceae > Blastomonas > Blastomonas sp. SL216. Next base: position 2,099,309 of record CP113055.1, on the reverse strand, counting down.
GGTTGCTGCACCGATCCGTGCAGCCAGGGGAGAGGACGATGAACGTCAAGGTCGATCACAAGCAGCAGGTGGCGATCGTCACCATCAACCGGCCTGACCGGCGCAATGCGGTCGATGCCGCCACTGCGCAGGCGCTGCACGACGCCTTCGCTGCGATCGATGCCGATGACTCGGTGCATGTGGCGATCCTCCACGGCGCGGGCGGGCATTTCTGCGCCGGCGCCGATCTCAAGGCCTTGAGTGAAGGCGACAAGCGTCCGGTGACCGATGCCGGCATGGCCCCGATGGGGCCGACGCGGATGGAGCTGACCAAGCCGGTGATTGCCGCGATCGAGGGCTATGCCGTGGCAGGCGGCATGGAGCTTGCCTTGTGGTGCGACATGCGGGTGATGGCGGAAACTGCGCGGATGGGCGTGTTCTGCCGCCGTTTCGGGGTGCCGCTGGTCGATATGGGCACGATCCGCCTGCCGCGTCTGATCGGCCATTCGCGCGCGATGGACCTGATGCTCACCGGGCGCGAGGTCGGCGCGGCAGAGGCGCAGGACATGGGCCTGACCAACCGCGTCGCGCGGCATGGCGGGGCGCTGGAGCTGGCGGTCGAGCTGGCGACGCAGATCGCAGCCTTTCCGCAAAAATGCCTGCGCAACGACCGGGCAAGTGCATTGGCCCAATGGTCGCTGGGCGAGGCCGATGCCATCGCGCTGGAGGCCAGATTGGGGCGCGAGACGATCTCCAGCGGCGAGACGTTGAGCGGTGCTACCAGCTTTGCCCAGGGCAAGGGGCGGCACGGCGTGTTCTGATCGCCGGATTTTCCGTGCTCCGGCTACAAATTTTCCCCAGAAAACCGGGCCGACCCTCTCGCCTTGACGCTTTGGCGCTGCTACGCGCCTGAAGCATGGCAGACGAGGCGAGCGCTCCTCCGGGCGACGACATTCCTGAAATCGAGAATACCTCGTTCGACCGTGCGTTGTCGGATCGCTATCTTGTCTATGCGCTCTCCACGATCACTGCGCGCTCGCTGCCCGATCTGCGCGATGGGTTGAAGCCCGTTCACCGCCGCCTGCTCTGGGCGATGCGGCAGCTGAAGCTCGACCCGGCGAGCAGCTACAAGAAGAGCGCCCGCGTCGTCGGCGACGTGATCGGTAAGTACCACCCGCACGGCGATGCCTCGGTCTATGACGCGATGGTCCGCCTCGCGCAGGATTTCGTGCTGCGCTATCCCCTGGTCGACGGGCAGGGCAATTTCGGCAATATCGATGGCGATAACGCGGCCGCCTATCGCTACACTGAAGCGCGGCTGACGCGCACAGCGATCGAGCTGATGGCGGGGCTGGACGAAGGCACGGTTGCCTTCAAGCCCACCTATAATGGCGAGGAGGAAGAGCCCGAGGTCTTCCCCGGCCTGTTCCCCAATCTGCTCGCCAATGGCGCCAGCGGCATCGCGGTGGGCATGGCGACCTCCATCCCCTCGCACAATGTCGCCGAGGTAATCGACGCGGCGATGCTGCTGATCGACCAGCCCGAGGCGACGCACGAGGCGATCATGGAGCATTTCCATGGTCCCGACTTCGCCACCGGCGGCCTTCTGGTCGACAGCGCCGAGAGCATTTCGCAGGCCTATCGCACCGGGCGCGGCGCGTTCCGCCTGCGCGCGCGCTATTCGACCGGCAGGCAAGCCGATGGCAACTGGGAGCAGACCGGCATCGAGAAGCTGTCCGGCGGCACCTGGCAGCTGGTCATCAGCGAAATCCCCTATCAGGTGCAGAAGGGCAAGCTGATCGAGCAGATCGCGACCCTGATCGCCGAGAAGAAGCTGCCGATCCTCGCCGATGTCCGCGATGAATCGGACGAGACCATCCGCATCGTGCTCGAGCCCAAGAGCCGCAATGTCGATGTCGATGTGCTCAAGGACAGCCTCTATCGCCTGACCGACCTGGAAATCCGCTTTCCGCTCAATCTCAATGTGCTGGATGAGACCCGCACGCCCGGGGTGATGGGCATCAAGCCGCTGCTCGAATCCTGGCTGCGGCACCAGATCCTGATCCTCACCAATCGCAGCCGCCACCGGCTGGAAAAGATCGCGGCGCGGCTGGAGCTGTTGCGCGGCTATATCATCGCTTATCTCAACCTCGACCGGGTGATCGAGATCATCCGGACCGAGGACGAGCCCAAGCCGGTGATGATGGCCGAGTTCGAGCTGACCGACCGTCAGGCCGAGGCGATCCTCAACATGCGGCTGCGGTCCTTGCGCAAGCTTGAGGAAATGGAACTGCGGCGCGAGCATGATGCGCTGATCAAGGAACAGGAAGAGCTGCTCAAGCTGCTCGACAGCCCGGCGCGCCAGCGCACGCGGCTCAAGAAGGACCTGACAACCTTGCGCGCGCTCTATTCGGAGACGACCGAGCTGGGCCGCCGCCGCACCGATCTTCAGGAAGCCGCGCCCGCGCGCGAAATTCCGCTCGAGGCGATGATCGAGCGCGAGCCGGTGACCGTCATCATGTCGCGGCGCGGCTGGATCAAGGCGATGAAGGGCCATGCCGATCTGTCGGCAGCCGAGCTCACCAAGTTCAAGGAAGGCGATGGCCCCGGCTTTGCCTTCCACGCGCAGTCGACCGACAAGCTGCTGATCGCGCTCGACAATGGCCGCTTCTACACTTTGGGTGCTGAAAAGCTGCCTGGCGCGCGCGGCTTTGGCGAGCCGGTGCGCGGCATGCTCGACATGGATGCCGATGCGCAGATCATCGCGCTGATGCCCTATGAGGCCGAGGGCAAATTGCTGCTCGCCGCATCGAACGGGCGCGGTTTCCTGGCCGAAATGCGTGAGCTGATCGCCGAGACGCGGAAGGGGCGGCAGGTGGTGAACCTGAAGACCGGCGTCAAGCTGATGGTGATTCGCACCGTCCCTGCCAGCGCGGATCATGTCGCGGTGGTGGGCGAGAATCGCAAGCTGGTGGTCTTCCCCATTGGCGAACTGCCGGTGATGGCGCGCGGACAGGGCGTGCAGCTGCAGCGCTATCGCGACGGATCGCTGTCTGACGCTACGACATTCAGGCTGGAAGACGGCCTGAGCTGGACCATGGGTGGCGACAGCGGACGCGTGCGCACCGAAAAGGACATGGGCCTGTGGCGCGTTGCGCGCGGCGCGGCGGGACGACTGCCGCCCAATGGCTTCCCCCGGAACAACAAATTCGATGGGTGATTTTCTCTTGGGTCCGAATCTTTTTCTTGGGCTTTAAGTGAATTTTACATTTTCCCGGTTAGCCGGTGCTAACCATGGTCAGTCCCAAACCGCCAACCAACGCGCGTAACAGGGCCGTTCCGGATCGTCCCGGAGCGGGTCTTGCCGCGCGTTCGCACCCTTTGGTGATGGCTGCGCTCGATCCGCTGCCGATTCCGGCGGCGATGGTGATGCGCGCGGGCGACGAGATCGAGCTCATGGCGGCCAACAAGGCGTTTCTGGAGCGCGGCCTCACGCCGACCGAACCTGGCGGCCTCGATATCAGGCTGCTGACCGAGCTGGTTTCGGTCGCCCACCGCAATGACAGCGGCAAGGCGGTCAAGCCCTGGACCTTGCAGGATCCGGTCAAGCCGCGCCGTTATGACGTGACCGTCGCGCGGATGGACCTGCGCGGGATGGAATGGCCGCATTTCCTTGTGAGCCTGATCGACCGTACCAGCGAGATCGAGACTCACGACAGCTTCCGCCGTGAAACCATGCGCGACAGCCTGACCGGGTTGCCCAATCGTGCAGGCTTTGAGGACGAGGTCGAAAGCCGGCTCGCAGATGCGCCTGCGGGCGGCCGTGCGGCGCTCAATGCCTTTGCCGTCATCACGCTCGACATCGCCCGGTTCAGCCAGATCAACGAATGCGCCGGCAGCATTGTCGGCGACGAGCTGATCATCACGGTTGCGCGCCGCCTGATGGGCCGGATGCGCAAGACCGACATCGTCGCGCGCATCGGCGGCAACGAGTTCGCGCTGTTCGTGCCGATGCGCGGCACCAACGAGCGCGAGCTGATGCGGATCGTCAACCGCATTCGCGGCATCTTTGCCGATCCCTACCGGCTGTCCGACCTCGAAATCCAGATCGACGGCGCGATCGGCATCGCGCTGAGCAAGCTCGGCCAGGCTGATTGCGCCAATTACATCCGCCAGTCGCAGATTGCGCTCAAGCGCGCCAAGCAGACGCGTCAGGCGGAAATCTATACGCCCGAGGAGCTCGACAAGGCGCGCCGCCGCTTCACGCTGGAAACCGAGCTGCGCAAGGCGATCGAACTCGACCGGCTGGAGCTGTATTTCCAGCCGCTGATCGATCTGAGCAACGGCTTCGTCACCGGGTTCGAGGCGCTGGCGCGCTGGAAGGACCCCGATTACGGTATGATCTCTCCGGCAGAATTCATCCCCGTGGCCGAGGAATGCGGACTCATCCTGCCGCTGGGGCGCTGGGCGCTCGACCGGGCATGCCAGGTGCTGAACGAATGGGACGCCAAGGCGGGCGAGGTGCTGCCGCTCAAGGTCAGCGTCAACGTGTCCGCCGCGCAGTTCGCCCGCGATGACATTCCCAACATGGTCTCGGGTATTTTGCGCGCCAACAAGACCAAGCCCGAGCGGATCATGCTGGAACTGACCGAATCGGTCGTGGTCAGCGATCCCGCGCGCGCCGCTAAGGTGATGAACGCGCTGCGCGCGCTCGATGTATCGCTGGCGATGGACGATTTCGGCACCGGCTATTCGAACCTGGCCTATCTGCAGCAATTGCCGATCGACGTGCTGAAGATCGACCGCAGCTTCGTCACCCATATGCTGCAGGAACGCGACAAGGTGGCCATCGTCCGCGCGATCCTCTCGCTCGCTTCCGCGCTCAACATGGAAACCACCGCCGAGGGCATCGAGACGCTGGAAATTGCGCATACGCTCGCAGCGCTCGGCTGCTCCTATGGCCAGGGCTATTTCTATTCGCCGCCAGTCCCCGCCTCGCGCGCGTATGATTTCATGATCGAACGGATGAGCTGATCAGGCAGCGGCCTGGACGACCTCGCTGGCGATCTGGCGAATACGCGCATCGTCTGGAAAATCCTCTGCCACCCAGCGCCGCCTGATCTCGCCAAGCGCCCTTGCGACATCGGGCCCGGCATGGATGCCCAGCGCCAGAATATCGCGACCGCTCAACGGAAATTCGGGCACCTGCCAGCCCTTCAGGCTGTGCCAGCCATCGACCAGCATCGCCCTGGGCGCGCGCAGCAGCAGCCAGGGGGCGACCAATTCTTCGGGCTGAACCTGCGCCGCGACCTGCCGCGCACTGCCGGTGACCGGCCAGGGGGCGGCAAAGCGCGTCATCGCCAGGCGCTGCGCCTTCGACAGGCGCAGCCGTGCGGCGACCGTATCGGCGATCAGGGCATCCTCGGGCAGCAAGGCGGCGAGGCGCAGCAGCGGGTTCGGCGCGGCGGCGACCGCCGCTTCGCGGTCCAGCAGCGCCGCCAGTCGCCGGGCACCATCATCCTGCATCTCGGGCAGGATCACGGGCCAGATCCCGCAATCGGCCATTAACCCGACCGCAGCCAGCGGATCGGCACTGCCCAGCAGCAACAGCAGTTCGCGCGCGATGCGTTCGCGCGACAGCGCCTTCAGCCGGTCGGCATGCCCGGTACAGGCGGCGAGCGCCAGCGGATCGGCAGCCCCGCCAAAGCGCGCGTGGAAGCGGAAATAGCGCAGGATGCGCAGATGGTCCTCCAGGATGCGCTCGCCCGCATCGCCGATGAACCGCACCAGGCGCGCATCCAGATCGGCCAGGCCGCCGAAATAGTCGGTCACCTCGAGCGTTACCGGATCGGCGAACAGCGCGTTGATGGTGAAGTCTCGCCGCGCGGCGTCTTCCCGCCAGTCGTCGGTAAAGGCGACCTCGGCATGGCGGCCATCGGTGGTGACGTCGCGGCGCAGGGTGGTGATTTCGACCGGGCCGCCGGGCAGCACTGCGGTTACGGTGCCATGCGCCAGGCCGGTCGGCACGGCGCGGATGCCTGCCGCCTCCAGCCTCGCCATCACTTCATCGGGCAGCAGCCGCGTGGCAATATCGATATCGGCCGCCTCGATGCCCAGCAGCGCATCGCGCACCGCGCCACCGACAAAGCGGCACTGATCCGCATCGGGGTCGATTGCCGCGAGCATGGCGTTGAGATCGTCGCGCCTGGTCCATTCCGCCGCGATCCGCGTCATGCCAGCACCCCCTCCAGCCGCCGCGAGAGATTGGCGATGATCCCCGCTGTCACGCCCCAGATGCGTCTCTGCCCCCACATGATCTCGATATACTGGCGCTCGGCCCCTTTCCAGAAGGTTGAGTGGCGCGCGTGATTGGCGGGATCGAGCACGAAATCGAGCGGGACCTCGAACCAGTCTGCGACTTCGCCGGGATTGGGGGAATAGCTGAGATCGGGCGGGATGACGCCCAGCACCGGCGTGATCGCAAAGCCGCTGCCGCTGCGATAGACATCGCCGGGGCCAATCACGCGGACATGGTGGGGGGACAGCCCAAGCTCCTCATCCGCCTCGCGCAACGCGGCGGCGATGGCGTCCTTGTCCTCGGGGTCGATCTTGCCCCCGGGAAAGGCGATCTGGCCGGGATGGCTGCGCAGATAGTCGGGCCGCTGGGTCAGGATGACGCCGGGCTGGGGCCGTTCGGTGATCGCGATCAGCACGGCTGCGGGAATGTGCATCCCCCGGTCGGGCCGGATATGCGCCTCATCGGTCGATTCCATGCCCTGGCTTGCGGCAAGTGCGTCGGCCAGTCGGTCGAACAGGCTCATGCGGCCTCGGTCCGGTCGAGCCGGAAACAGGCACCGTCGCTCCAGATCGGCAGGCCCGCTTCCGGATCATCGGTCTCCGCGAGCGCCAGTTCGACAAGGTCGTAATAGACCGCGCGCTCGATCCGCGCCTCCAGCCCGCGCCACAGGCCCAGATAGGGCCGGGGTTCATCGGCATCGCCGCGCATGATGATCGGACGGTCGGGCCCTCCGACCACCAGCTCGTCGGTGTTCAGCCGGAACGCGAGGCGGCGTTGATCGCCCTGGCCCTCGGACTTCAGTTCGACCGCGAGCAGCGGCGCATCCTCGACCTCGATCCACTGCTGCTCGAACGGGGTGACCAAGGCATGGCGACCATCGGCATCGCGGCGCAGCACGCTGGCAAACAGCCGCACCATGGCCGGGCGCGAAATCAGCCCGCCCTGGTGATACCAGCGGCCATCGGCGGCGATCCGCATATGGCTGTCGCTCTGATGGGCGGGGGTCCATTGTTCGACCGGCGGCAGCTTGCGCGCGGCGACCAGCCCGGCAATATCGGCGAGCGAAAGGTCCTTGAGTTCGGGGGGCGGATCATAAGGCATGGGGTTGCCAGATAAGCACGGCGGCCCGGCGATGCAAAGGGCGATGCCGCCCCCTCGGCATCAGCTCAGCCGCCAGGGACCCAGCATGCCGCGCTCGGGCATCAGCGAATCGGGTCGCGCCAGCGCCAGCAGGCGGTGCTGCTCATAGGGTCCGGGCAACGACCATCCCCCGGTGCGATCGGCCGAGAAGCCGAACCGCGCGCCATAATATTCGGGATCGCCCAGCAGCACGAGCGGCAGCTTTTCGCCGACGCCCATCGCGCCGAACACCGCCGCCATCAGCGCCCGGCCGATGCCCTGGTCCTGATGATCGGGCGCGACGCTGACCGGACCGACCAGAATCATCGGATAGGCCAGGCCATCGGGATCGGTGAGCGAGACCGGCCAGCACTGGATCGAGCCGACCAGATAGCCATCGGCATCGACCGCCGCAAAGCTGAGCGCAGGCAGATGCTCCAGCCCCTCGCGCACCTTGTAGATCGTGCGGCTCTTGCGTTCCGGTCCGAACACCAGATCGAGCAGCTCTTCAACCCAGGCGCTATCCACCTGATCCAGCGGGATAATGTTGAATTCGGTCATCGGTCCAGACGGATAGTTGAAGGGGTGTATATGCCCGCGCCCTTAGGGGTGGGGGGGCGCTGAGTCGAGCGCAATTCGCATGTGTGCGCGGATGCGGCATAGGGTTTGCCAAAGCGGTACGGCTTTCCTATGTGTGTCTTGCACGCAACAGGGGGAGTTCATGGACGAGAGCGCAAAACCGCATGGATCGATCTGGCTGGCGCGGCTGTGCCTGTTGCTGGGCGCAGGCTCCATCGTCATGGCGATGACCGGCGCGATCGGCGCGGGCCAGGACTGGTGGGGCAAGCTTGACGGCCTGAGCTTTGTCGGTGCTGCCGTGGTCCTGGCGCTGGTTGCGCTCGTCTTCTCGCTGATCGTGCTGCTGCTCTATCGCAAGAAGGGCAAGCGCATCCGTGACCTGACGATCATGGGCCTGATCTGCGCGGTCGCCTATCTGGGGTTCATCGGTTACTGGGTGAATGTCGGCCGCAGCGTGCCGCAGATCCACGACATCACCACCAATCTCGACAATCCTCCGCAGTTCCAGGTGCTCAAGCTGCGCCCCGATGACTTTGCCGACATTCCGGGCCGCGGTGAGCCGCAATATGCCGGGATGGACGCCAAGGAGCGCTGGAAGGTGCTGCACCGCGGCGCCTATGCCGATCTGAAAACCGTGGTCATCAAGCTTCCGGTCGACAAGACCGTGACGCTGGCCGAGGAAGTGGCGCGCGAGCGGGGCTGGGAGGTGGCACTGGCCAAGCCCGAAGAGGGCCGGCTGGAAGCGACCGACACCGTCTCGCTGTTCAAGTTCAAGGACGATGTCGTAGTGCGGGTACAGCCCGGCCCCGGCGGACTGACCAGCGAGGTCGATGTCCGTTCGGTCTCGCGCGTCGGACGCAGCGACCTTGGCGTCAACGCCCAGCGGATCCGTGGTTTCCTGAAGGACTTGCAGGCCGCAGCGCCCAAGGGCTGACAGCGTTAGCCGCCCGCCAGGGCGGCGCTGGAGGCCTGTTCGATCCGGCCCCGGTCAGCCAGCATCAGCGTGGAGCTGGCCTTGGCCAGCACCTTGCCCGTCGCATCGAGCAGCTGTCCTTCGAAAAAGCAGGTGCTGCGCCCGCGTCGTTCGACCCAGGCCCTGGCGGTCAGCAGGCCAGGGCGCGCAGGTGCGAAGAAGCTGACCTTCAGCTCGAGCGACATCGGCACCACGTCCGGACCCGTCATCGCCATCGCTGCGTGCGCCATCGCGGCGTCGATCCAGCCAGTGACGAACCCGCCCTGTACGACGCCGCCCGAGTGGCACATGTGCATGCCGGCCCGATATTCGATGGCCGCACGACCTGCCGGGTCAAGCTCGACAATGCGCACAAAGCCCAGCGACTGGTTGAGATCGGACGGACCGGAGTCAGACGGGCGGGGGGCTGTATCGGCGGTGGTCATGGCTCTCCTGGCGGTTCTGGTTGTCGGCGCCAGCCAACCGATTGACGCGGCGAATGTCAAACGGACTTTCGGTGCGGCCCCGTGGAACCGCCATGAGCATTGCCGGGTAAGTGCGCAAACACAGGAGCTTTCTGCATGATCACGACCCGATACCTGCTTGCCATGACCAGCCTTTCCTGCGGCCTTGCCCTGGCCGGTTGCGGCAGCGATACCGATCAGACTGCAGCCCCGGCACCCGCGCCCGCAGCCGAGAGCCGCGCCGATGCCGTCCCGATGACGGCGACCGCCATGCTGAAGACCGCCGATGGCAAGGACGCAGGCACGGTCACTGCGACCGAGCGCGAGGATGGCATCCTGATCGCGGTGAGCGCCGCCGGAATGACGCCGGGCGAGCACGGCATTCACGTGCACATGACCGGCAAGTGCGAAGGGCCGAAGTTCGAAAGCGCGGGCGGGCATTGGAACCCTTCCGGAGCCAAGCATGGCCTCAGCAATCCGCAGGGCCAGCATCATGGCGACATGCCCAATCTGGTTGTCGCCAGCGATGGCAGCGGCAAGATGGACTATACGATCCGCGAAACCCGCTTTGCCGAGATGCTCGACGCCGATGGCGCGGCGCTGGTGGTGCATGCCAAGGCCGATGACCAGAAGACCGACCCTTCGGGCGATAGCGGCGACCGGGTGGCGTGCGGCGTGTTTGCGGTCGACTGATCAGCGGCCGCGCACGCCGTAATCGATACGGATGCGCACCCATTCACCGACCTTGGATACCCCACCCACGCGCGGCGGCCGCACGCGGAACTGCCAGGCTGCGGCCAGCACCGCGCGGCCGATGCCCGATCCTTGCGGCGATTCGCCGATTTCGTAGCAATCCTCGACCCGGTAATCGGGCACGGTGCGGCATGCGATCAGCGCGGACCCGGGGCCGCGCGCGGTGGAAAGATAGCCCTTGAGCTCGTCGTCATAGGGTTCGCGATACCAGGCGGCGGCAAACAGTGGCTCGCCATTGGGGCCCGAGCCGACCCGCTCGCTGTCGCCCGGCGTGCCCTTGTCCATGGGGCCATAGACCCGGCCAGGCTTGATCACGGCCTTGGCCTTGGGCTGCGCGGGCGGCGCGGCAGGCGCAGCCTGGGGGGAGGGCATGGCGATAACCGGTGGCGGGATCGGCGATGGCTGTGGTGCGACCACGGGACTGGGCGTCTCGACCGGGCTTTCCTCCTGCTCGGTGGGCTCGGGCGATTGCGATGCGTTTTCGGCGGGCTTGGGGCTGTCCTGCTCGGTCTTCTCCGCCGTCGGTTCGGGGGTGACACCGAATACGGTCATCAGCGATTCCTCGCGTTTCTCGCCGGGCGGTGCAATCGACAGCGACAGCAGCGCCAGCACGAACAGCAGTTCGGCGATCAGCGCCAGCAGCACGCCGCCTGCGCGCTCGCCCAGGCGCGACCTCAGCCCTTCGCGCAGGCGCGCAAAACGGGTGGGTGCATCGGAAGAGGTTTCGGCGGGGAAAAGGTCCATCAGCGACAGGCTAGCTTTCGTGCGATTGCGGCCCCCCAGCCCCTGATTGCATTGCTTGTGGTGCCGCTTGTCGGATTCGAACCAACGACCTACCGCTTACAAGGCGGTTGCTCTACCAGCTGAGCTAAAGCGGCGTGACCAGCGCGTTTGCGCGGCGTGCCATGCGCTATTTGACGCCAAAGGTCCAGCCTTCAGTGTGGCGGATGGCCGCATCGAGCGCGGGCGGATGCCAAAGGCTGTGCCACAGTGCCGGATCGCGCGCGGCATCGCGCAGCCAGGCGGCCGTGATCAGCGCATCGGTGCTGTGGTCGTCATGCGCCAGCAGCGGGGCAGGGGCGCGCGTGTTGAGCACGCCGAGCGCCCGGTGCAGCGCTTCGGCATCGCGCACCTTGCTGCGCCCGGCACCGATTCCGGCGGCGCGGGCTGCGATGCTGGTATAGATTTCGACGATGACCGGGCCTGTGTCCGGCAGCGGATCGAACGGCCAGATCGGCACGCGCCCGGCCAGGCGGTGGAGCACGCGCATGCCGGTCAGGCTGGACTTGCCGACCTGCGCGGCACCGACCAGGTTGAAACAGCTTGCGCTATTGGCCTGCTTCGTCAGCCGCTGGTGATGCTCGACCGCGCGCATCCGCCCGGTGCCGAGCGAGCCGAAGCGGTCGCCGGTGTCGCCCTTGCCGTGGCGGAAATAGCGCCGCGCCTCTGCATGCCGTACGAAGCTGCTCGCCGACAGATGCTCGTCGGGTTCGCACAGCCGGTCGACAAGCGCCCAGAGCGCGCGCGCATGGTCCGGGCTATGCTCCCAGCCGGGGAAATAGCCGCCTGCATCGACAAACGGAAAGGTCGGCGACAGGTCCATGCCGATCAGCATGTCCGTCCCGGCCTCGGCATGCGCGAGCAGCCATTCGAGCGCCGCGCCGCGCGACCAGCCGCCGTCCGGACGCACCAGCACCGGCTGGGCATCGTCGTCCGCCGCCAGGGTTGCCAGCGCCACTCCCCTGGGCCGGGCCACCGCCTGGCCGGACCAGTCGAAACAGGCATAATGCTGAAAGCGGCGCATCGGTATCAGCGGATCTGCTTCAACACCTCGGCGGTGAATTTGGCGATGTCGAACTGCTCGCCAGCGCTGTCATAGCCGCGCCGCACGATCACCAGGTCGCGGCTGGGGATGACCACCAGATACTGGCCGCGATTGCCAAAGGCCGCAAAGGCATCCGCCGGCACGCCTTCGCTCCTGTTCATCAGCCAGAAGCTTGCGCCGTAGCCGAACGGCCCTTCGGGCTGCGGCCCGGATGGCCTGGTCACATAGTCGCGCCAGCCTGCAGGCAGGATGCGCTTGCCGTCCCACATCCCGTCACCCAGGTACAACAGCCCCATCCGCGCCATGTCGCGCGCCGTGGTCCAGACCTGGCTCGACAGGATGTAATTGCCCTGCCAGTCGGTCTCCGCCCAGGTGCGCGTCATGCCCAGCGCGTCGAACATCTGATGCGGGTGCAGATCGGGCGCGGCATCGCGTGCCGCCAGCGTTGCCAGCAGGATGTCGTTATTGGCATAACGGAAGCTGGTGCCCGGCTGATGCAGCATCGGCCACAATGTCGTCCACTGCCGCACCTCGCCTGCGCCCATGTAAACGGCATCGGTGCGGTTGCCCGATGTGTCGCTGGAGAGGCCGCTGGCCATGCGCAGCAGGTGATCGACCGAGATCGCGCGGCGCGGATCGCCCTCGACATTCCATTCGCGCACAGGCCTGTCGTGAATGGTGAAGCCCTTTTGCCGGACGAAGCCGACATAGGTCCCCGCCATCGACTTGGCGACCGACCAGGTGCGCTGTGCAGTGTGCAGGTCATGTCCCTGCTTGTAGCGTTCCTGCACGATGCGGCCCTTGTGGACGATCACGACGCCGCTGGTCTTGCCGCCAAAGGCCTTCGCGTCGAACGCGCTTTCGATCAGCTGATCGAACGGCGTGATCATCATGATGCGCGGGTCGCTGGCGTTGGCATCGCCCATCGGCCAGGGGCGGCTGTCGAGGCTGCCCGGCACGGCGCGTTCGAGCGCTTCGGCGGGCAGGCGGCGGCCGTCATTGGTCCAGCCGATCGGCATCGAGGTGCAGCCGGTGACCGGATTGTGCCGGGCGACGCGCGGCGGCATATCCTCGGTCCAGGCGACGCTGACCTGATGCGCGGCGTGGTCGATCTCGGCCTTCAGGCCCGGTACGATCGGCGCGATATGCGGGTAGATGCCGGTCAGCTCGTCCGCCTCAATGTCGGCCACCGTCTTGTTGCCGTTCCACAGCCCCGAACACAGGAATTGCGCCTTGTACCCGGCGGCTTCTGCCAGATCCATGCGACTGGGTTCGGTCGGCGTTGTCGGCTGCGCGCTGAGCGGCGTGCTAATCAGCGCTATGGCCACAGCGAAACGCGCGATAGCTTGCAAGCGGCGAGCATGGCGGAACGGCTTTGGCATCATCAAGAACTCCAGTGTGGTCGAGGCGTTATGGAATTTGAATGGGACGAAGCCAAGCGCTTGATCAATCTGGAAAAGCACCAGATCGATTTTGTCGATGTAGGCGAGGTTTGGGCGAGGCCGCGACTAGATCACTACGTTATCGAATCCCGGCATGGCGAACGCCGTGTGACGGCCATTGGCACGATAAACCATGACGATCGCATCGTCGCTGTGGTATATACCATGCGTGCCGGCGTAACCCGGATCATCTCGTTGAGGCGAGCAAGGCGATATGAGCGAAAAGATTACCAGAATGCGTTTGGGCGAGGCACCTAGAGAGTCGCTGACAGACTGGGCGCGGCTGGACGCGATGACCGAAGAAGACATCGAGCGCGCGATCGAGAACGATCCCGAATGGGCGGCGTTCAACGATGTTTCGGAACTTCAAAAGCGCGCGGGCTTTTCGCTGTTTCGCGGCCCTGACGACCAATGGCGCTGGCTTTTGAGCGACAAGTCGGGCGCGGTGATCGGGCAGAGCACAGTCGCCTATCGGTATAAGGGCGATGCCATCGGGGCGGTAAAAGACCTGTTCGAGATCATTTCCAAAGCCGCCTAACCCCGCTTGTTGCGCAAATCCTCCCATACCCGCATGCGTTCGGCGATGCGGGCTTCAAAGCCGCGTTCCACCGGCTGGTAGAAACGCTGCGGTTCCATCTCATCGGGCCAGTAATTCGCGCCGGAAAAGCCTTCCTCCGCGTCATGGTCATAGGCATAGCCCCTGCCATAGCCGATATCCTTCATCAGCTTGGTCGGGGCATTGAGGATATTGGGCGGCGGCATCAGCGATCCCGTTGCGCGCGCGCTTTTCCACGCGGCCTTTTGCGCGGCATAGGCGGCGTTCGATTTGGGGGCGGTCGCGCAGTACAGGCACGCCTGCACGATGGCCAGCTCGCCCTCGGGAGAGCCGAGGAACGCATAGGCATCCTTGGCGGCGAGGCACTGCACCAAGGCCTGCGGATCGGCCATGCCGATATCCTCGCTGGCAAAGCGGGTGATGCGGCGCAGCACATAGAGCGGCTCCTCGCCCGCCACCAGCATCCGCGCGAGATAATAGAGCGCCGCCTGCGGATCGGAGCCGCGCATCGCCTTGTGCAGCGCGGATATGAGGTTGTAATGCCCCTCGCGGTCCTTGTCGTACACCGGCATCCGGCGGTGCAGCAGCGCCGCCAGCCCTGCCGGATCGAGCGGCTGCTCGACGGTGATCGACAGCAGGGTCTCGACCTGGTTGAGCAGGAAGCGGCCATCGCCATCAGCCGAGGCGATCAACGCGGCGCGGGCATCCCCGTTCAGCGGCAGCAGCTTTCCCGTCAGCCGTTCGGCGCGCGCGATCAGTTCGCCCAGCGCCGCCTCGTCGAGCCGCCGCAGGATCAGCACCTGGGCCCGGCTCAGCAACGCGGCGTTGAGCTCGAACGAGGGGTTTTCGGTCGTGGCGCCGACCAGCACCACCGTGCCGCGCTCGACAAAGGGCAGAAAGCCGTCCTGCTGCGCGCGGTTGAAGCGGTGGATCTCGTCCACGAACAGCAAGGTGCGCTGGCCCGCACCCGCCATTTTCTCGGCTTCGGCAAAGGCCTTTTTGAGGTCTGCGACGCCCGAAAACACGGCAGAAATGGCGACGAAGCGCATTCCCGTCGCCTCGCCCAGCAGCCGCGCCATGCTGGTCTTGCCGGTGCCGGGCGGCCCCCACAGGATCATCGAAGACAGCTTTCCGGCGGCCACCATGCGCCCGATCGCGCCTTCGCCGCCGGTGAGATGATCCTGGCCGATGATCTCCGCCAGCGAGCGGGGCCGCAGCTGGTCGGCCAGCGGTGCATCCGCTGCGGGCGCGGCTTCGGCCGAGGTTCCGGATGCTGCCAAGGTATCGAATAAATCGCTCATCGCCTTGACGCTAGCGGTTCATGGGCAGCGGGGGAAGGGCGGGAGCGTTCAATTCACCTCTTGACGAAGATGCATTAAGATATATCTTAGAGCCATCGAGATACACGGGAGTAAGAATCGACATGAGTATGCGTTTCAAAATGGGCGGTGGCCCGCGTGGAAACTGGGGCGAGGGCGGCAAGCCGTTCATCGCCATGAGCTTTGGTCGCGGCGGTGGTCGCAGCTGGGGTGGTGACTGGGATTTCGGCAACTGGGGCTTTGACGGCGGTGGCCGGGGCGGACGTGGCGGCGGTGGTCGCGGCGGCCGGGGGCGTCGCCGGATGTTCGACAGCGGCGAACTTCGCCTGGTGCTGCTGGCGCTGATCGAAAAGGAGCCGCGCCACGGCTATGACCTGATCAAGGCGATCGAGGAGTTGACCGGCGGCGAATATGCCCCCAGCCCGGGCGTGGTCTATCCGACGCTCAGTCTGCTGGAAGATACAGGCCTGATCGCCTCGGCCGAGACCGAGGGCGCGCGCAAGGCGTTCCGCATCACCGATGCGGGCGTGGCGGAGCTGGTGGAAAAGCGCGACGAGGCCGATGCACTGCTCGCTCGGCTGAGCGAGGCGGGCGAGGAGCGTGAACAGCGCGCCGGCGGCCCGCAGATCGGCCGCGCGGTCGGCAACCTGATGGCGGCCATGGCGCATCGTCTGGCCAGCGGTGAGACGGACGCCGAGTTCAAGCACCAGGTCGCCGAAATCCTCGACGAAGCTGCGCGCAAGATCGAGCGGCTGTAATCCTGTCCCCTCCCGCTCGCGGGAGGGGAGAATGTTCTACGCCAGCAGCGAGACGTTTCCGCCGGCGGCGGTCGTGTCGATGCACACATGGCGTTCGTGCACGCAACGCGGGGCGAAGTGGCGTTCGGTGAGCAAAGGCAGGATCGCACCGTCGCGTGCGGCGAGCGCCTTGCGGATCGCGCGCTGGTCCTCGGTCTGGCTCCAGATGGCGACGGCATCGAAGCCTTCGATCTGGGCCAGGTCGGCGCGCTCTATAAAGCCGTCCAGCGCGTGCGGTCCCTTGGCGCCCGGCACCACGATCAACGCCGCGCAGCCTTCGCCCCGCGCGATCTCCGCCTGCTGCATCGCTGCCTCGATCGTCGGACCCAGGCACAGCACCCGGCCCCGCGCGAAGGTGGACAATATGTTCGATTCGCCCGTCGGCCCCGGCATGGTCATGCTGTCGAGTGGCAGTTCGGTCACGCGCGGCAACGCGGCGAGCGCAGCCTCGACCTCGGCGCGTGCGGCGATGCGGGTCAGCGGCGGCAGGTCGAACTGCGGCGCTTCTGCCAGGCCAAAGCGCGGCAGATAGCGCGGTCCGCCTGCCTTGGGACCGGTGCCGGACAGGCCTTCGCCGCCAAAGGGCTGCGCGCCGACCACGGCTCCGATCTGGTTGCGGTTGACGTACATGTTGCCCGCGTGGATGCGCGCGGTAATGTCATCAACGCGGCTGTCGATGCGGGTCTGCAGCCCGAAGGTCAGGCCATAGCCGCGCGCGTTGATGCGGTTGACCAGATCGTCGATCTCGCCCGCCTCGAAGGTCGCGATATGCAGCACCGGGCCGAAGATTTCCTCGGCCAAATCCTCGATGCCATTGACCGAGATGGCCGCCGGGCCGACGAACCATCCGGTCTCTGGCGCTTCGAGTTGCTTGAGCAGCCGTCCTTCGCGCCGCGCGGTCTCGATATGCGCGGCAATCTTTTCGCGCGCCGACTGGTCGATCACCGGGCCGACATCATTTGCCAGCCACCACGGATCGCCAAGCGTCAGCGCATCCATCGCGCCGAACAGCATTTCCTTCAGCGATTCGGCGATGTCGCGCTGGACGTAGAGCATGCGCAGCGCCGAACAGCGCTGGCCTGCCGACTGGAACGCGGAAGCCACGATATCGCGCACCGCCTGTTCGGGCAGCGCGGTCGAATCGACGATCATCGCATTGAGTCCGCCGGTCTCGGCGATCAGCATCGCATCGGGGGCGCAATGCTCTGCCATGGCGCGATTGATCGCCTGCGCGGTCGCGGTCGATCCGGTGAAGCAGGTGCCCGCAATGGCCGGGTTGCTGGTCAGCGCAGCGCCGATCACGCGGCCCGATCCCGGCAGCAGCTGCAGCGCAGAGGCAGGAACGCCGGCTTCGTGCAGCAGCCGGGTGCCCAGATGCGCGATCAGCGGTGATTGCTCCGCCGGCTTGGCGAGCACGGCATTGCCCATGGCAAGCGCGGCGGCAATCTGTCCGGTGAAAATCGCCAGCGGGAAGTTCCAAGGCGAGATGCAGGTGATGATCCCGCGCGGGCTGGAGCCCGGCGCAGCCATCGCTTCGGCCGCGTAATAGCGCAGGAAATCGACCGCCTCGCGCAGTTCGGCAATCGCATCGGGCGCGGACTTGCCCGCCTCGCGCGACAGCAGCGCGAAGATTTCGCCGTGATGGGCCTCGAACAGGTCGGCCGCGCGGCTGAGGGCGGCGGCACGATCGGCAACGGGCGCGTCCCAGATGCGGGCTGCGGCGATCGCGGCTTGCGCCTCGGCCTCGCTGGCATCGGTCACTGTGCCGACACGCCGGTCGGTTTGTGCAGGGCTGAAAACGGCGCGCGGTGCAGCACTGCTGCCAGCGTCGACCGCCAGGATCGGCGCGGCCTGCCATTGATGGTCGACAAAAGCAGCGCGCGTTTCGAGGAATGCGTTGAGATCGGCGCGGTTGGCGAGATCCCAGCCGCGCGAGTTGACCCGCGAGGGCGCGTAGATCGCGGCGGGACGGATGATCTTCGCATCGGCTTCGGCGCGCGCGGCCTCCAGCTGCTCGAACGGATCGGCGGCGATCGCCTCGGCGGGCACGGCATGGTTGGCGAGCTGGTTGACGAACGACGAATTCGCGCCGTTTTCCAGCAGGCGGCGTACCAGATAGGCGAGCAGCTCACGGTGACGCCCGACCGGCGCATAGATGCGCGAGCGAACCTTTTCGTTGCGCAGCAGCGCATGGTGCAGCGGTTCGCCCATGCCGTGCAGCCGCTGGAACTCGAAATCGTCGCGGTTGCCGGCCATTTCCAGGATCGCGGCGACGCTGTGCGCGTTGTGCGTGGCAAATTGCGGATAGATGCGGTCGGTGAGTCGCAGCAGCTGCGCAGCGCAGCAGATATACGAGATGTCGGTCGCGGCCTTGCTGGTGAACACCGGGAAATCGGGCACGCCATCAACTTGCGCGCGCTTGATCTCGCTATCCCAATAGGCGCCCTTGACCAGCCGCACCATGATCTTGCGGTCGAGTTTTTCCGCCAAACCGTAAAGCCAGTCGATGACGAAGCTGGCGCGCCGGCCAAAGGCCTGCACCACCACGCCCAGGCCATCCCATCCGGCGAGCGTCGGATCGTTCAGCACCAGCTTGATGATGTCGAGCGACATGCCGAGCCGATAGGCCTCTTCGGCATCGATGTTGAGCCCGATGCGCGCATCGCGCGCGGCGCGGGCGAGTTCGAGCACCCGGTCGGCGAGCGCGGGGACGCACTCGTCGGCCTTGCTCATCTCGTAGCGCGGATAGAGCGCGGAGAGCTTGATCGACAGGCCCGGATTGGTGCGCATGTCGTCGGTCTTGGCGGCATCGGCGATCGCGCGGATCGCGTGCATGTACGATGCGAAATAGCGGTCGGCATCGGGGAAGGTGAGCGCGGCTTCGCCCAGCATGTCATAGCTGAAGGTCGCGCCTTCCGCCGCCCATTTGCGCGAGCGCTTGAGCGCCTCGTCCATGTCCTCGCCGAGCACGAACTGGTTGCCCAGCTCCTTCATCGCGCGGCGCACGGCGGCGCGGATCACGGGCTCGCCCAGCCGCTTGATCGCACCGCGCAGTGCATCCAGCGGGCCCTTGCTCGACGGGCCTTCGAGCACCGATTGCGTCATGGAAAGCGCGAAGGTGCTGGCATTGACCAGCGTGTTTTCTGACTTGCCGAAATGCTCGCGCCAGTTGGCAGGGGAAATCTTGTCCTCGATCAGCTCGTCGATGGTTTCGGCATCGGGCACGCGCAGCAGCGCCTCGGCCAGCGTCATCAACGCCAGGCCTTCGTCGCTCGACAGGCCATAGGTGCCGAGGAAGCTTTCCATCAGCGTCGGGCCCGATGCCGCGCGGACATCCTCGACCACGCGCACGGCGCGGGCGCGGATGCGCGCGCGCAGCTCGGGCGAGGGGGCGTAGCTGGTCATCAGATAATCGAGCACCGCACCTTCGTCGGCACGGTGATGAGCGCGCACGCGATCGCGCAGCGCAAGCAGTTCGGTCATGGGTTGCGGCCTTTTCCGGGGAGGACCATGGCGGTGCCCTTACAGATATTTGCAGCCAATTGAAGCCTTGCAAGCGGTCGTGCGTCACAAAGCCGTGGGTAGCCGTCTCGCATGGCCCCAAAATCCGCAAAAATCGCTTTGCACCGGCATTTGTTACAGATATGCGACCGTTTTGTTACGGGGGATCCACCATTCGCCAGATAGCTGCACTGCCTTATCGCACCGCGCGCGATGATGTGAACGCGCCGGTGACGGTCCTGCTCGTCACCTCGCGCGAGACGCGGCGCTGGGTGCTGCCCAAAGGCAATATGATCGAGGGACTGCAGCCCCATGCCGCCGCCGCGCACGAGGCGGAGGAAGAGGCTGGCGTCAAGGGCGCGGCCTGTCCGACACCGCTTGGCAGCTATCGCTACCGCAAGAAGCGCAAGAACGGCGCGATGCTCAACGTCACCGTTGAGGTGTTTCCGTTTTCGGTGACCGATGTGCTCGACGAATGGGAAGAGCAGGATCAGCGCGACCGGCAGTGGTTCTCGCTGGAAGAGGCCGCGCAGATGGTCGACGAACCCGAGCTGGCCGAACTGATCCGCCGTTTCCGCGCGAGCGAATCCGATCGCCGCATTGCCAAGACCGGCTTCCTTCCAGACACGCAAAAGGCATCACCCAAGATGGCGGTTTTCCAATGGGTCCAGGCCCTGTTGCCCAAGCAGGGCAATTTCTTCGAACTGTTCGAGGCGCATGCGCTCACCCTGTTGTCGGGCTCGAACGCGCTGGCACGGCTGCTCAATGGCGGGCCGGGCATGGCCGACCATGTCCAGGAACTGGTCGAGCGCGAGCATGAGGCGGACCAGATCACCCGCGAGGTGCTGCAGACCGTTCGCCGCACCTTCCTCACCCCGTTCGACCGCAGCGCGATCACCAGCCTGATCGGCGCGATGGACGATGCCATCGACGAGATGCAGAAGACCGCCGGTGCGATAGACCTCTATGAGGTGACCGAGTTCAAGCAGGAAATGAAGGATATCGCCGCGATCATCGTCGATTGCGCGCGGATCACGGTCGAGGCGCTGCCGCTGCTGCGCCAGGTCAACCGCAATGCCCAGCGGCTGCACGAGCTGACCGAGCGGCTGGTGATCATGGAAGGCCATGCCGACGAGATCCATGCGCGCGGCCTGAAGGCGCTCTACAAGGAGCATGGCGCGACCAGCCCGATCCAGTTCACCGTCGGTCGCGAGCTGTTCATGCATCTCGAGCGGGTGGTCGACCGGTTCGAGGATGTCGCCAACGAGATTGACGGCCTCGTCATCGATCACGCCTGACGCGCCAGCACCGATCCCATGGAAACGACCATCATCGCCATGCCGCTGCTGATCGCGCTGATCGCGCTCGCACTGGCGTTCGATTTCCTCAACGGCCTGCACGATGCGGCGAACTCGATCGCGACGGTCGTGTCGACCCGGTTGCTCAAGCCCGTGCATGCGGTGCTGTTCGCCGCATTCTTCAACTTTGCCGCCTATTGGGTGTTCGGGCTGAAGGTGGCAGAGACCATCGGCAAGGGCATTATCGATGCCGATATCGTCGATCCGCAGGTGATCTTCGGCGCGCTGGTCGGGGCGATGTTCTGGAACGTGGTGACCTGGTGGAAGGGAATCCCGTCCTCGTCGAGCCACGCGCTGGTCGGCGGGCTGATCGGCGCGGGCATCATGCGGGCAGGGCTGGACGGCATCGTCTGGTCGGGCGTGCTCAAGACCGCGTCTGCCATCATCCTGTCGCCGACGCTGGGCATGATCCTGTCGATCCTGCTGGTGATCGCGACATCCTGGATATTCGTGCGGGCCACCGCCAACCGGGCAGAGAGCGTGTTCAAGCGGCTCCATCTGGTCTCGTCCGCCGCCTATTCGCTGGGCCACGGCGCCAATGATGCGCAGAAGACGATGGGGATCATCACCGTGCTGCTCTATTCGCAGGGCATGCTGGAAGGCGAATTTGCCGTGCCGCAATGGGTGGTGCTGAGCTGCTATATCGCGATTGCGCTCGGCACCATGTCGGGCGGATGGAAGATCATCGAGACGATGGGCACGCGCATCACCAAGCTGTCGCACCAGCAGGGTTTCTGCGCCTCTTCCGGCGGATCGGTGATGCTGTTTGCCGCCACCGCGTTCGGCATTCCCGTCTCGACCACGCACACCATTACCGGCTGCGTGGTCGGCGTGGGCGCGGCGCGCCGCGCCTCGGCGGTGCGCTGGGGCGTTGCCGGCCGCGTGGTTGTCGCGTGGCTGATCACCATCCCCGCCTCGGCGGCGGTCGGTGCGCTCTTCTACTGGCTGACGACGATCTGGGGCTGATCGGCTCAGAGGCTGGCGATCAGACGATGCCCACCTGCTTGCCTGCAGCCTCGAAAATGCCCAGGATCTGCGTCACCTGCTCGGCCGAATGTTCGGCGCATAGCGAGCAGCGCAGCAGCGTCATGCCGGCGGGGGTTGCCGGCGGACGGGCGAGGTTGACGTACAGGCCGCGATCGAGCAGCGCTTCCCACATCTGCGCGCCCTTAAGCATGTCGGGCATGATCACCGCGATGATGCCGCTCTGCGCTTCGGGCGTACCGAGCGCAAAGCCCAGATCGCGCAGGCCCTGGTGCAGGCGCTTGGAATTCTCCCACAGATGCGCGCGCTTGTTGCCGGCGTGCATCAGCTTGCGGATGCTGGTCGCGGCGGTGGCGACCACGCTCGGCGGCAGGCTGGCGGTGAACACATAGGGGCGGCAGACCAGGCGCAGCACCTCGAACTTCGGGTGGTTCGACACGCAGAAGCCGCCGACGGTGCCGACCGACTTGCTGAAGGTGCCGATGATGAAATCGACATCGTCGATCACGCCTGCAGCTTCGGCAACGCCCCGGCCATGCTCGCCGATAAAGCCCATCGAATGCGCTTCGTCCACCAGCACCATCGCGCCAGCAGCCTTGGACACGGCGACCATTTCCTTGAGCGGCGCGATATCGCCCAGCATCGAATAGACGCCTTCGAGCACCACCAGCTTGCCAGCCTCGGGGGGCAGCCGCTTCAGCCGCTTTTCCAGCGCCTCGACATCATTGTGGCGGAAGGCGACGATCTGGGCATTGCCGAGCGCGCAGCCATCATAGATCGAGGCATGGCTGTCGATATCGAGGATGATGTAATCCTCCTTGCCCGCCATGGTCGAGATGATGCCCAGGTTCGCCTGATAGCCGGTGGAAAAGACCATCGCATGGTCCATCCCGTAGAATTCCTTCAGCGCTTCCTCGCACTCGCGGTGCCCGGCATAGGTGCCGTTGAGCACGCGGCTGCCGGTGGTGCCCGATCCGAAATTGTCGAGTGCGGTCTTGCCGGCATCCAGAACGTCGGGGTCGAAGGTCATGCCCATATAGTTGTACGTGCCCAGCAGGATCGTCTCCTTGCCGTTGCACATCGCCACTGTCGGCGATTTGACCGATTCCATCACCAGCGAGAAGGGATCGCGCACGCCGGTGGACAGCAGGGCCTCGCGCTCGCCGATCAGGGCGTCGAACTTGGAAAACAGGTCGGTCATCTGGGGGTCTCTATAAGGCTGGGGAGGGGGCGCAAGATAGCGCAGGTCAGGCGGTCAGCTTCTCGACCGCAGCGACCAGCTGGCCGACGGTCTCGATCTCGGCCTGCATGTTCATGGTGATGATGATGTCGAATTCGTCCTCGATCGCCGCGACGAAATCCATGACGGTCAGGCTGTCCCATTCCAGGTCGGACGCGAAGGTGGTGCTCTCGGTCAGCGCAACGCCCTTCTTGTTGAAAGGCTCGATCTGCGCAGCGATGCGGTCATAAATGGCGGTGTCGGTCATGGCTTGCTTTCATGCGGAACGGTTGCTTGTGCCCATGCCGCGCGATTGCGGCACAATCGCGGCAGCTTGTTGCAGCCAGAAGGGCAGTGCGGTGGCGCTTGTCAAGCGCAGTGCTGCTATGTCATCAATCTGTCATGGAAGAGGGTGTCACGAAAATGCGAGTCGATCCAGGCCGTCCGGCGATCCCAAGCCCCTGGCCGCAGACGCCGCACACCTTTTCGCCGCACGCCATCCACCTTGTCCGGACATCGGTGCAGACCAACCTTTCGCTCAGCCAGATGGCCGATCAGAAGGCGAGCATTCTGATGGGCGCGACCTTTGTCGTGTTCACCATCGCGGTCGGTCAGGCGCGCGGCGGCAATGTCAGCCTGCCGCTGATGGTGCTGGCACTGTTTGCCTTTCTCTCGGCCATGTGCGCGGTTTTCGCGATCCTGCCATCGGTGCGCGGCACCCCCAAGCCCAGGGCCGATGTACCGCCCGGGTCCACCAACTTCATGTTCTTCGGCAATTTCTCGCAGATGACCGAAGATGATTTTGCCGATCTGGTGATCGACCAGCTGCACATGGACGAGACGATCTTCCGCACGATGCTGCGCGATATCCACCAGAACGGCATGATCCTGCAGCACAAGAAATATCGCTATCTGGGCCTCGCCTATCGGCTGTTCCTGATCGGCCTGACGATCACCTTTGCGCTGTTCATCGTCGAAATGGCGCTGGGCCACCCGATCATCAGGGTTTGAGCCAGCCCTTAGCGCGATACCAGCGCGCGGTCTCGGCCAGCCCCTTGGGCGTGGCGATGTCCGGCTGCCACAGATCGCGCGGCGGGCGGCGCAGCGGGTCCGACGTCCAGTCGCTATGCGCGATATAGCGGGCGCGATCTGGCGTCAGCTTCGCCTTTTTGCCGCGCAGGAAGCGGTCGGCACGCGCTGCCATGAACAGGCCGAGCTTCGGCGCGCGCGCGGTGCGCACCTTGCGGCCCACTGCCCGGCCCAGCGCATCGGCAAAGCCCTCATGGCTCCAGCCCTGCGGTGTTCCGTCATCGGCCTCGTAGATCGCGTGAATATCGCCCGCGCCGCCTGCCAGCCGCACCAGCAGGGCCGCCAGATCGGCGACATGGATCACCGACATCCGCCCGCTGGGGGGAAGCATGACGAGCCCCTTTGCCGCCATGCGGAACAGGTCGAGCATCTCGGTATCGCCGGGACCATAAACTGCGGGCGGGCGCACCATCATCCAGTCGCGGTCTGAGGCGGTGACCCGGTCCTCCGCCTCGGCCTTGGACCAGCAATAGTTGGAGAGGTTGCGCTCGCGCGCGGCCAGCGACGAGACATGGATGAAGCGGCCGACGCCCGCAGCCTTTGCCGCTGCAAGCATGTTCTCTGTACCGGTGATATTGCCCGCGACAAAGCCCGCGCGGTCGGGCGCGTTGACCACGCCGGCAATGTGCAGCACCACATCCGCGCCCGCGCACAGCCGCTCGAGGCTCGCCGGGTCGTCCAGCGCGCCTTCGACCCAGGTGACACCCTCGCGCTCTTGCTGGGACCTGCGGGTCAGCGCGCGCACCGCATGGCCCTGGGCCAGCGCCGCCTCGATGGTCGCACCGCCGACAAAGCCGGTGCCCCCGGTCATCGCGATCACGCTCATAGCAGCACCATCTGATCGCGGTGGACCAGCGCGCTGCGCGGGGCATAGCCCAGTATCTCGGCAATCGCGTCGCTGCGCAGCCCGATGATCCGCGCGGCGTCCGCAGCGTCATATTCGCTGAGCCCGCGGGCGATGATCTCGCCGCCGATGGACGCGATCTCGATCACATCGCCGCGTGCGAACCGGCCCTCGATGGCGGTGGCGCCAGCGGGCAACAGGCTGGAGCCCTTGGCCAGCGCCTGCATCGCGCCTGCGTCGACCAGGATCCGACCACGTGCGGTCATGCGGCCCGCCAGCCACAATTTGCGGCCCTTGCCCTGCTTACCGGCGGTGAACACGGTGCAGCGCCCGGTCGTTTCGAGCCGCTCGAGCGGATGATCGTGCGTTCCATTGGCGATGGCCAGATGCGCGCCTGCGCTGGTCGCGATCCGCGCGGCTTCCAGCTTGGAAAGCATGCCGCCCGAGCCCATGCCGGAGGCCGAGCCGCCATCGGCCATGGCGCGGATGCGCGCATCGATCCGCGCGACGCTCTCGACCAGCCTGGCATCGGGATCGCTGTTCGGGTTGGCAGTATAGAGGCCGTCGACATCGGACAGCAGCACCACGCCGCCTGCGCCTGCTGCCTGGGCGATGCGCGCGGCCAGCCGGTCATTGTCGCCGAAGCGGATTTCCTCGGTCGCGACCGAATCATTCTCGTTGATCACCGGCACGACATCGAGCGCGATCAGCCGCCGCAGCGTCGCCGAGGCGTTGAGGAAGCGGCGGCGGTCTTCCAGATCGTCGAGCGTCACCAGCATCTGCGCCGCGGTGATCCCGTGTTCGCCGAGCAGTTCGGCCCAGCACTGGCTGAGCGCGATCTGACCGGTCGCAGCGGAAGCCTGCGCGTCCTCCAGGCTGGCGCGGCCACCCTTGGGCAGGCCCAGCCGCCGCGCACCCAGCGCAATCGCGCCCGACGAGACGATCACGATCCGCTGCCCTGCGGCGATCCGCGCGGCAATATCAGCGACCAGCGACGCGAGCCATTCGCGCCGCACCTTGCCCTCCGGCGCGACCAGCAGCGCAGAGCCCACCTTCACGACCAGAACGGGGCAGGTGGCGGGGGAGAGCGGGGAGGCAGGCAAGGGCGGTGCGGTCATTAATCCAATTCTTCCTTCCCCGTCATTCCCGCAAAAGCGGGAATCCCGCTTTGTCACCTGGGGCTGCCCGTCTAGCGGGACCCCCGCCTGCGCGGGGGTGACGGAAGAGACGGGTGCGCGTGGTTGAATTCAGACCGGCGACCATGTCCCCGGTTCACGGTCTGCGTTCGGGTCCACGCCCTCGGGCTTCTCGGTCGCGGTATCGTGCGGCAGATATTCGAGCAGCGCGTCGAACAGGTCCGAAATACCCGCGCCGGTGGCGCCCGAGACGGGGAACACCCGGTCCGCTCCGGCGGCGATGAGTTCGGCTGCAAAATGCTTCATCAACTCGTCGTCGAGCAGATCGCCCTTGTTGAGCGCAACCAGCTTGGGCTTTTCATCAAGCCCGGCACCGTAATTTTCCAGCTCGGCGTCCACGATGCGCATCGCTTCGACCGGATCGTCGCCATGCGCGTCGATCAGATGGATCAGCACCTGGCAGCGCTCGATATGGCCAAGGAACCGGTCGCCAATCCCCGCACCCTCGGCCGCGCCCTCGATCAGGCCGGGAATATCCGCCAGCACGAACTCGCGGTTGCGGTGCTGCACCACGCCCAGCTGCGGGCGCAAGGTGGTGAACGGATAATCGCCGACCTTCGCCTGGGTGTTGGTCACCTGGTTGATGAAGGTCGACTTGCCGGCATTGGGCAGGCCGACAAGGCCCGCATCGGCCATCAGCTTCAAGCGCAGCCAGACGTACATCTCGCGGCTGGGATAGCCGGGGCCGTGCTGGCGCGGGGCGCGATTGGTGCTGCTGGAATAGCTGAGGTTGCCGCGACCGCCATCGCCGCCGCGCAGCAGGGTGATCCGCTGCCCAGCATGGGTGAAGTCGGCGAGCACCTCTTCCTTGTCCTCGCTCAGGATCTGGGTGCCCACGGGCACCTTGATCACCAGATCGTCGCCGCCCGCGCCGGTCCGGTTGCGGCCCATGCCGCCGGAGCCGCGCTGGGCCTTGAAATGCTGGGTGTAGCGAAAGTCGATCAGGGTGTTGAGACCGCTGATCGCTTCGAAGATGATGTCGCCGCCCTTGCCGCCATTGCCGCCATCAGGGCCGCCATATTCGACATATTTTTCGCGGCGAAAGGACACAGCGCCCTGTCCGCCCGCACCGGAACGTATGAAAATCTTGGCTTGATCGAGAAAATGCATGGCCGCGCCCCTAACGGAAAGTGGCGCGAAAGGCCAGAGCAACCGATTCCGGCAGAGAGCGGCTGCGTCAGGGCGATCCAGCGTCGCGTTGCAATTTCACAGCGCCCCCTTGCCTGACAGGCGCGAAATACGATATTCCGGTATATCTATGACCACCCCGACCAACCTTTTCGCGCCGACCCGGCGTCCCGCTACTCCTGTGGCGGGCGATGCCGGTCCCGTGGTGCGCGCGGGGCCTGATCGCGAGGATGACGGCCCGCCCGATATCGGGATTGCGGTCAAGACCCGCGCCAAATCGAAAAAGCCCAGCCAGTACAAGGTGCTGATGCTGAACGACGATTACACGCCGATGGAATTCGTCGTGCTCGTGCTCAAGCGCTTCTTCAGCATGAACATGGACGAGGCGACGCGGGTAATGCTGCACGTCCACCAGAAGGGCGTCGGCGTGTGCGGCATCTTCACCTATGAGGTCGCCGAGACCAAGGTGAATCAGGTCATGGACTTCGCGCGGCAGAACCAGCACCCGCTGCAATGCACGCTTGAAAAGGTCTAAGCGATTAGCTTCGCGCAAGCGGGCGCAATCTCGGCGTCGGGCGTGCCGGTGGCCTTCAGGATCGCGGGGCAGTTCTTGCGGACGGTAAGCTGGCCAAGTTCCCACATCGCGTTTGAAAGCACCCAGCTGAATTTATAGGTCGTCTTGTTCCGATTGCCGGCCCGATAGAAATTTTCCGAATAACAATCCCCCGGCCTGTCTGTCAGCTGTTTCAGGCTATCGGATACTTCGGGTATCTTGTCATCGCTTGGCCAGTCGGACTGGTCTCCTTTGTCGAGCTGACCGTCTGCCTTCAGGCAGCCCACATTTCTGGCAGCGTAATAGGCGAGAAATTTCAGGTCTTTCAGCACCCTGACGTCATCCTGCGATCCGCCGAATCCTGAGACACTGAAGAAATCAAGCAAGGCGATATCGGATACGCCCACCGCGTCGAACAGCGGGTGCCGCATCCTGTCGAAGGTGGAGTCCTGAACCGCAAACAGGCCATTGGCGGCCATCGAGCCGAGGAAATTGCTCGTTCGAGCGCTCTTCTTCACGATCTTCTCGTCAATCGATGTATTGGAGTTGACGATGATCATGCCGCGATGCGCAATGCCCGCGTCCTTTTTCAGGCTGTGCATGATCTCGTAGCCGGTCTTGTAGCCGATATTGTCGTAGATGCCGCCATCGGCAATGCGGATATAGGCGACAGGGTCGGAAGCTGCCTTGCTGCGGCAGAATGACGATCCCTGCCAGGGGCTCTGCTTTTGGCAGAGCCGGGTCTCGGCAAATGCGGCGTAAAAGCCGGGCACCGATCCGCTGGAGGCGGCGGCAATCGCGATCGACACTTCCTTCAGCGAGCGGGCAGGGGTTTTGCCGCTCTGCTTGCAGGTCGTGATGCTCTCGACCTGATAATGCTTCAAAAAGCCGTCGGTGAAGACAAACGGCGCCTGGGCGGGAAGCAGCGCAGCGTTGAAGAAAACCGCGGGCAATTTCCCGGGTGCGCCAGCCTTGTAGATATCGCCGAAATTGCCGGTGCCAATGGCCGTTTCTCCGAGCATGGCGCTGAGGCAGGTTACTCTTTTCTTGGTCAAATTTTTGAATTTTTTCAGAATTGTGATCTTGTTGTCAGCCAGACTGTACGCCCCGCCGTTGGCCGAAGCCTGTGCCAGCCATGTTGCGACCGCCCAGCTTCCGCCCGAGTTCGAGGAGATGAAGTCGATCTGGTCGAGCGCACTGCCCTTCGATCCTGCAGGCAATTTCTGCAGTTCGGCGAGAACGCCGAGCGTGTAGCTGGCCGCCCTGGCGCCGCCGCCCGACACGGCAAGCCCGATCAGCTTGCCATCGGCGGCCATGTCCCTGGTGTGCAATCCGGGGGCAAGTGCCGGGTCGATCTTCGGATTGCTGCGCGCGAACTTGACGTCGAGATTGTCGACGACTGCCGTATATGTCGGCCATGGCACGGACTTGATGCCGAGACTTGCACAACCACCAGTCATCAGCGCCAGCAGACCCACGGTGCATTTGGCCGCATATTTCATCATTCTACCCCCGCGTAGAAAAGAAAAAATAATGGTGCGTCCATTTCTGTATTTATACAAGCACGAAGCGGCTTGCGATGATTCAATGGGGCGACGCAATATTCGATCGCAGCGGCGTTGCGCCTTCGGGATGTGCAGGGCGCCCGCGCCCTCTTGCACCTGCCCGTCCAGACGCTAAACAGCGGCGATGGACAAGATCATCATCCGCGGCGGCAAGTCGCTCTCCGGCCGTATTCCCATCTCAGGGGCCAAGAACAGCGCACTGACGCTGCTGCCTTGCGCGCTGCTGACCGATGAGCCGCTGACGCTGCGCAATCTGCCGCGTCTGGCCGATGTCGACAGCTTTGGCCATCTGCTCAACCAACTGGGCGTTTCGACGATGATCGAAGGTGCACGGCCCGAGGATTTCGGCCGGGTGATGACGCTGCGCGCGGGCCGGGTTACCGCGACCGTCGCGCCTTATGACATCGTGCGCAAGATGCGCGCCTCGATCCTGGTCCTCGGTCCCTTGCTGGCGCGCGCGGGCGAGGCGACCGTGTCGCTGCCCGGCGGCTGCGCCATCGGCAACCGGCCTATCGACCTGCACCTGAAGGCGCTGGAAGCCCTGGGCGCGGAGATCGAGATTACCGCAGGCTATGTCACCGCGCGCGCGCCCAAGGGCGGGCTGCCCGGTGGCGATTTCGGCTTTCCCGTGGTGTCGGTCGGCGCGACCGAGAATGCGCTGATGGCCGCCGTGCTCGCCAAGGGCACGTCGACGCTGCGCAATGCTGCGCGCGAGCCCGAGATTGTCGACCTGTGCAACCTGCTGGTCGCAATGGGCGCGAACATCGAGGGGATTGGCGGATCGACTCTGGTCATCCATGGCAAGGACCGGCTGCACGGCGCGACCTATCGCGTTATGGCCGACCGGATCGAGGCGGGCAGCTATGCCTGCGCCGCCGCGATCACCGGCAGCCCGCTCGACCTGATCGGCGCGAAGCTGGACGAGATGGAAGCCACCATCGCCGCGCTGCGCCAGGCGGGTGTCCATTGCGAGGAAATCGCCGACGGCATCGCGGTGCGGCCCAACGGCAAGCTGCAGGCGCTGACGCTGTCGACCGCGCCGTTCCCCGGCTTTGCCACCGACATGCAGGCGCAGTTCATGGCGATGCTGTGCATGGCGCAGGGCGCCAGCGTGCTCACCGAGACGATCTTCGAGAACCGCTACATGCACGTGCCCGAACTCAACCGAATGGGCGCGCATATCGAGGTCAAGGGCCGCACCGCGGTGGTCCATGGCGTCGAGCGGATGGTCGGCGCACCGGTCATGGCCACCGACCTGCGCGCCTCTATGAGCCTGATTATTGCCGGGCTCGCGGCAGAGGGCGAGACCGAGGTCAACCGGGTCTATCACCTCGATCGCGGCTATGAACGGCTCGAGGAAAAGCTCCAGGCGGTCGGCGCGGATATCGAACGCGTCGGCGGCGATTGATAAGCTGAAATTTCTCCCCTCCCGCTTGCGGGAGGGGCAGGTCCGGCCAGCCGGACCGGGGTGGGCTGGGAGCACAACCGGCGGTCATTCCCACCCCGGCTGCGGCTCCGCCTCAGCCACCCCTCCCGCCAGCGGGAGGGGAGACATAGTCCACCAGATCCCGCACCAGCCAAAGCCGGATCGCGCTGGCCAGGTTCGGCGGATCGTCGGCTGCGATCCTCTCGACATCGATCTGCGCGACCAGCGCGTTCAACGGCAGCGCGCGCGCCTCTGCTGCGGCTTTCAGCAAGTCCCAGAACAAGGGTTCCAGGCTGACCGAGGTCAGGTGCCCGGCAATCTGGATGCTGCGCTTGACCGGGCCGCGATAGAGATCATCCGTCGTGGTCACTTAGGGGGGTACAGCCGGTTCATCTCAGCGATATTGTCGGCGATGATCTCTTCGAGCACCGCCATATCGATCTGGTCGAGCCGGTTCACATAAAGGCATGACTTTTCCATCTTGTGCTTGCCCAGCTTGGCCAGCCGCGCCTCGAAACGCGCAGCGGAAGCCTGATCGAGATCACCGCACATCAGGTAGATGCTGTGCTTGCCCTTCCGCGGCGCAAAGCCCGATCGCATTGCCGTGCCACTTCGCCCACTGTCGTAGGTATAGTGATACTCGCCAAAGCCGATCATGCTCGGCCCCCACATCTTGGCAGGCTCGCCGGTGACTCTCTCATAAAGCGCCAGCAGGACCTGCGCCTCCTCGCGCCGCCGGTCAGGCTCAAGCCCTTCGATATAATCCGTCACATCGGCATCGGTTGCCGTGGTTGTGTTGCCCGTGTTCGCCATCTTGCATCCCCCGTGATCAAGGCCTAAGGGCTAGCACGTCTGATGGGGAGTAGCCAACCGGTGGAGCCACCGGTCCGCGCGTCAACACACTTGGCCGAGAGGCCATGGTGCGCGGGTTTCCGGAGCCTTGCGAAAGGTCCGGCTTCCGGCAAGACCGATGACACCTGAACCCAATGTCCGGCCGGGCAGGGGCGAAGGTGCCATTGTGTCCATGCCCGCTGCCCGGCCCTGAAAGTCTCGTCGGATGGAAGCCTTTCTTGCCTCGCTGTCGCTGGTCGCGCTCGCCGAAATGGGCGACAAGACTCAGCTTCTCGCTATCCTGCTCGCCGCGCGCCTCAAAAAGCCGGTGCCGATCATCGCAGGCATCTTTGCCGCGACTCTGGCCAATCACTTTCTCGCCGCCCTGGTGGGGCAGCAGGTCGCCGGGCTGATCGACAGCCCCGCTTTCCGCTATGCCATTGCCGCAGGCTTTGTCGGCATGGGCCTTTGGGCCCTGATCCCCGACACGTTCGACGAGGATGACGAGCCCAAATCGCGCAAGGCCGGGGTGTTCGTCACCACGCTGATCGCCTTTTTCCTGGTGGAAATGGGCGACAAGACGCAGGTCGCCACCGTGGCCATGGGCGCGCATTACCAGAATGTCGTTGCGGTCACCGCCGGGACCACGCTGGGCATGATGGTCGCCAATGTGCCTGCCGTGCTGCTGGGCCACCGCATCGAGCGCATCCTGCCGATCCGCGCGCTGCAGATCGGTGCCGCGATCATGTTCGCGGGGCTTGGGCTGTGGGTCGCGGCGCAGACGGCGGGCTGGGTGTGATCATCCGTCGCAGTCGTTCCAGTAATCCTTGTTGGTGGTGCAGCTTTTCAGTCCGCTATAATGGTTGACGACGCAGGTGGTCTTCATCGGGCAAGCCTTGAACGGCCGCGGGCGGAAGTCGCGCGGCGCGGAAACGGGGGCGGGCCGGTTGTAGATCGCCGCCACCTGCGGGCGTAGCGGCGTCATGATCGACCGGATCTTTTCGTCACCGTTGCGGGTCGCATAATCCATCCAGTACAGCACTTCGGTCTCGTGCTTGAGGGCGTCCTTCGATTGCAGCAGCGCAGAGGCCGCCATCACCGCGCCATATACCTCACCCTGCTCGGCCATGTTGCGCGAAAGCCGATAGGCGAGGCCGAAGTCCTTCTTGGTGCCACGCCCCTCATCGATCATGGTGAAGGCCATGACGGTGGCATAGACGTGCCCGTTTTCGGCGGCCTGACGAAACAGCGCAAATGCCCTTTTCTCGTCCTTCTTCACGCCCAAGCCTTCGTGATAATGGATGGCGGCGCGGTGCATGGCGTCGATATGCCCGGCAGCAGCGGCCTTTTCCATCCACGCCACGCCACCCTTGATGTCCTTCGCCCCATAAGAGCCGCCTGCAAGTTCGACGCCGTAGAAATACATGCCCATCGGGTCGCCGCCCTCGGCCGAGCGTTTGACCATGTCGAGGCCCTGCTGCTTGGTCAGGTCGCTGAAATAGCCCGAATACATCGACAGGCCGACTTCCATCATCGCGCCCGCATCATTCTGGCCATCGATATAGGACCGCGCGACCGCCAGTCCGTCGGGGGTCGCGATGATGCGGTTGGTGGCGCGCTGCGCCAGGTCAGCGCTTGGCGCGGGGCAGGGGGACTTGGCCTTGGCGGCGAGCTCATGCGCCTGCGCCCAGGCGATATCCGCGTTCGATATCGGCTGATTCTTCTCCAGCGCCTCGCTGAGCAGATCATAGGCAATATGGCAGTTGGAGCGCGACTGGTGCAGCCGCTGCGGATCTGGGGCGGAGCCGGCCAGTAGCGGGCCGGGCAGCGCTGCCAATACGGCAGTCAGGCCAAGCATGGCGAAAAAACGGGACAATCGGGAGGGCATGGGCGCGGTATCCTGAACGCCAGCAACAAGGCTGGGTGGTGGTCCGCGACTTGGGGGCAAGACTATTCGTGCCGCCTGACCAAGTCAACACGGGCGCATTCGCGCATCCAGGACGCACAGCCCACTTGCCCCTGCGGGGTCGCACTGATAGGCGGCGCGCGAACACCCTTTCTTGCAGAAAGTCCGCGCGCATGACTCAATCCGTAAACCGTGTCGTTCTGGCCTTTTCGGGCGGTCTGGATACCAGCGTCATCCTGAAATGGCTGCAGCAGACCTATGGCTGCGAGGTCGTCACCTTCACCGCAGACCTGGGACAAGGCGAAGAGCTGGAGCCGGCGCGCGCCAAGGCGCAGATGATGGGCGTGAAGCCCGAGCATATCTTCATCGACGACCTTCGCGAAGAGTTCGTGCGCGACTATGTCTTCCCGATGATGCGCGCCAATGCGCTGTACGAAGGCACCTATCTGCTCGGCACCTCGATCGCGCGGCCCTTGATCGCCAAGCGCCAGATCGAGATCGCGAAGATGGTCGGTGCCGATGCCGTCAGCCATGGCGCGACTGGCAAGGGCAACGATCAGGTACGCTTCGAGCTCGGCTATTATGCGCTCGACCCCGATGTGAAGGTGATCGCACCCTGGCGCGAATGGGACCTGACCAGCCGCACCCGGCTGATCGAATTCGCCGAGGCGCACCAGATCCCGGTCGCGAAGGACAAGCGCGGCGAGGCGCCGTTCTCGACCGATGCCAATCTGCTGCACACCTCGTCCGAGGGCAAGGTGCTCGAGGATCCGTGGGATGAGGTCCCCGATTATGTCTATTCGCGCACCAACCACCCCGAAGAGGGGCCGGATACCCCCGAGTATATCACGATCGATTTCGAACGCGGCGATGGCGTCGCGCTGAACGGCGAGGGCATGAGCCCCGCAACGTTGCTCGCCAAGCTCAATGAGCTCGGCAAGACGCACGGCATCGGACGGCTCGATCTGGTGGAAAACCGCTTCGTCGGCATGAAGTCGCGCGGCATGTACGAAACGCCCGGCGGCACGATCTATCACATCGCGCATCGCGGCATCGAGCAGCTGACGCTGGATCGTGGCGCTGCCCACCTCAAGGACGAACTCGCCCCGCGCTATGCCGAGCTGATCTATAACGGCCTGTGGTTCAGCCCCGAGCGCGAGATGCTGCAGGCGGCGATCGACCACAGCCAGAGCCATGTCACCGGCACGGTGCGGCTGAAGCTGTACAAGGGCAATGCCTGGGTCGTCGGCCGCAAGTCGCCTTACTCGCTGTACAGCGAGAAGGTGGTGACGTTCGAGGATGATGCCGGTGCCTATGACCAGAAGGATGCGGAAGGCTTTATCAAGCTCAACGCGCTGCGCCTGCGGCTGCTGGGCCGTCGGCAGGGCTGAGCGCGGCCAATGGCGGAGCGGGCAGACGGAAACAATCGCCTGCTGATGCAGGGCCTGACCTATTCGGGCGCGCTGCCATTCATCGCGGGTGCGGTGAGCCATGTCATCGGCTTTGGCGATGTCAACGCGGCGAACCTCACCTGCTATTGGGCGTTCACCATCCTGATGTTCATGGCGGGGACGCTGTGGGGCATCCAGGTGGTCGCGCCGCAGCGGGTAGCCCCAAATCTGTTCATCGCCAGCAATGCGGTGGTGCTGGGCACTTGCGCGGCCTTGTGGTTCGTGCCCTTCAACGAGGCGGCGCTGCTGTTCGCGCTGGGCTTTGGCGTGCTGTGGTGGCTCGATCGCCAGGCGGTGCGCGCAGGCGCGACCGACAGCGCCTATGGCACCATGCGCAGCCGGGTCACGGGAATCGTGGTGGCGTGCCTGGTCGCGCTGGCCGTGGTGCCAATGGGGGCGATCCCGATTTTCTGACGGTCGCGCGCTCGCGCTCCTGAATCCCCGCCCTGAAACGGAAGGGGGACGCGAATCGATCGGCGGCTGCCCTGGCCGAAAACCGGTTTTGTTACGCGCTGATGAAACAATCGAACCGGCGCAGTTTAATCCATTGCTATCCACCATTTTATCCACAGCGAAGCGGCGCTGCCTGTGGATAACTTGGCGGTTTTCGCTGGCTGCGACTCGGGCTTCGTGACACCTTCAAGAGGTCGGAAGGACAGACGGAAAGCGGACTGAAAGCCAACAAAAACAAGGTCTTGCAGCAATGCGGGGCAGGGTTTCGAAGGCCAGAGAGACCGCCCGCACCGGGCGCTGGCAACGGCAAACGGCACGGAATGAAGGCAGGTGTTATGCACAGGCCGGAAAGGATGGTCCCGAGGCACCCGAGCAGCGATGCGAAGGCGCGGATGGGGCGGTTCGAAAGGTTCGGATGGACGGATGATGATCGGCAGGCAGGCAAGATGCGGGTCGCAAGACCTGGATGGAGCAGCCAGCCGGTGCGACGCCCCGGAACAGGCCATCGTGGTCAGGACAACCGGTTAACGCGCATGGTCCTTCTGGACGGTGCTGCAGGGGCCGGATGAACTGAGCCGGATGCGCAAGGGAAGGAGTGTCAGGCAGAGCGCGGACTTGGGACGGACGGTTTTTGGACCACGAGACCCAAGCCTCGCGCGAAGCCGGACGCCTGGAAAGGTTGATCAGGAGCAAGGGTGGAGCCGAAGCAGCGATGCGGGCGCAAGACCACCGAAAGCCTGGAACGGATATGTCAGCCCCACCGCTCGCGGCGCGGCAGACAGACCATCTTGAAGCGGGAAACCGCTTTCACGGGCTTCGGATAAAGCTTCCCGATGATCGGATCAGGCGCAGTGGGGGCCGACAGCAATGTCGGCCCCCGTTTTGCGTCCGGCCGATCGAACTCGCCGCTCCATGTTCCAGCCGGCCTTCTGTGCGGGCGACATGCATTGATGCATCTCAGCAAGCGGTCTAGGCTCGTGCCCGTGTCAGCGGAGGGCAGCCACGATCCAATGTGCCCAGCTCGACTGATCAAGACCGTAAGCTGGACTGGGGGGATATGACCGATGCTCAACCGTAAACCTGTCATGATGGCGGCCGCTTTGGCGGCGATGCCGATGATCATGCCTGCGCCTGCCATCGCCGCGACTGCTGCCGAACTCACGGCCGCAAAGCGCTATGTCGAAGGCATCTATGCAAAGCTGCCGGGCGACTTCGACTATCGCTCCGCCCGCTATGCGCCTGCGCTCAAGGCGCTGATCGCCAGGGACGATGCCTGCGCGGCGGCCGAGGGCGGCATCTGCGTGATCGACACCGTGCCGTTCTGCGACTGCCAGGATACCGGCAGCGATTACAGGCTGGTCAGCAGCGCTGTCGTCGCCCAGGGCAAGACCGGAGCGCGCGTCACCGTCCAGATGCGCAATGGCGGACCGGTGCGCTATTCGGTCGATCTGGTGCTGATCAAGGGCACATGGTTCGTCAGCGATATTGTCACGCCGACCACGCCGAGCTTTGCCGCAAAGCTGCGAAAGGGGCTGAAATAGCCGATCGGCTGGTCATCCGCCGGTGGCAGGGGCCCATGCTCCTGCCGCCAGCAGCCCCATCGCGGCGCGGGCCATGTTCCACAAAGCATAGCCCAGCACCACCAGCAGCGCAGCGATGACGATACCGCGCTGGCGCGCAAAGGCGGCCGCGAAGGTGCAGGATGCAAACAATAGCACGCCGAAGATCAGCCGGATCGTCCAGACCGCAGCCCAGGCAGCGTCGGCCATGGCGAGCGCGCCCAGCAACAGCCAGACCATCGCATTGGCCGCCAGCACGCAGCCAAAGACCACGCCGCGATGCGCCCAGAAATGGTCGTCCAGATCGATCCGTGTCTCGACTCCTTCAGCGGTGACGCGCGGAAAGGTCACGCTGGCGGCGATGTAGAAGGTTGCGGCGACCAGCAGGCCGAGCAGCAGCAGCACCGGGTTGAATGGTGCGCCCCGGAAGAAGACCCAGGCCTGGTTCCAGAACGTCACCAGATCCACCGCGACGAACAGAGCGAGCAACGGCGTCAGCCAGCCGAATCGCACGCGTTGGCGTTCGTGCAGCACGCGGGCAAAGCCTCCGACCAGCTCCGCCACCGACAGGCCCAGCAGCAGGCCATAAAAGCTGAAGAAGAATTCAAAGGCGCTCATGCGGCCCTTTCACGTGGTTCTGTCTGGTCCGGCGCCCCACGCTAGCCAGCGCGATGGGCCTCGTCCAGCGCGGCGCAGGCGATCGCCTTTGCCGCTTTTCCGGTTGAGCCGTGGCTGCGCCCGTAACGCGCAGGGTTGCGCATTTCCGGCGGCCCGGTAGGACACTGGAAAGGGACAAAAGGGCAGGAACATGGATCGCAAGCTTACCTGGTATATCTTCGCCGGCATGGTGCTGGGTGTTGCGGTCGGGTACGGCGTCCATGTCGGGGTTCCGGCGGACAGCCCGGCCTTCGAATATCTCACCAAGACGTTCAAGCTGCTGTCCGATATCTTCCTCAACCTCATCAAGCTGCTGGTCGCGCCGCTGGTCCTGTCTACCATCGTCGTCGGCATCGCGCATATGGGGGACAGCAGCGCGCTGGGCCGCATCGGCGTGCGCGCGCTGACCTGGTTCATCACCGCCAGCTTCATTTCGATCGGTCTTGGCCTGCTGATGGTCAACCTGTTCCAGCCCGGCGTCGGCGCGCCGATCCCCGAGGCGGCGGAAGCGGCCAAGATGGTCGGCGAGGTGAAGAAGCTCGACGCGTGGGAATTCACGCTGTCGATCTTCCCCAAGAACGCGCTGGAGGCGCTTGCCACCAACAACATCCTGCAGATCCTGGTCTTCTCGATCTTCGCAGGGGTGGCCCTGTCGGCCATCGGCGAGAAGGGCGCGGCGCTGGTGCGCGGATCGGAAGCGCTGGCCGAGATGATGCTGCAGATCACCGGCTATGTGATGCGCTTTGCCCCCTTTGCCGTGTTCGGCGCGATCGCCAAGGTCGTCGCGGGCAGCGGCCTTGCCATCCTGGGCACCTATTTCGAGCTGCTGGTCGAATTCTACGCCTCGCTGGTGCTGCTGTGGATCATCCTGCTCACCATGGGCTGGATATTCCTGCGCGGGAAGATCTGGCAGCTCATCCGCTATATCCGTGAGCCGCTGCTGATCGCCTTCTCGACCGCCTCGTCCGAGGCCGCGCTGCCCAAGATGTTCGAACAGCTCGACCGCTTCGGCGTGCCGCGCCGCATTTCGGGCTTCATGCTGCCCTTGGGCTACAGCTTCAACCTTGACGGGTCGATGATGTACATGAGCTTTGCCACGCTGTTCATCGCGCAGGCTTATGGCATCGATCTGTCGATCAGCACGCAGATCCTCATCCTGCTGACGCTGATGGTCAGCTCCAAGGGCATCGCTGCGGTACCGCGCGCCAGCCTGGTGGTCATCACCGGTACATTGGCGCAGTTCGGCCTGCCGGTGGAGGGCGTGGCGATCATCCTGGCCATCGACCAGTTCCTCGACATGGGCCGCACCGCCACCAATGTCGTCGGCAACGCCGTCGCCACCAGCGTCATCACCAAATGGGAAGGCATGCTGGAGGTGGAGGAGCCCGCGGAAATGGACCTGCCCCCCGCACCGCACGACACGCCCGAACATGGCAAGCGTGGACTGGATTTGGCCGCGGGCGAATAAGCCCTGCTGCAGATAAACACGAAAAAGGCCAGCCGTACTGCACGGCTGGCCTTTTGTGTTTCAGGCGATGATGTCGCCGATCAGTCGATGGTCACGGTCACCGCGCGGCGGTTCTGGGCCCAGCTGGCTTCGTCCGATCCCATGGCAGCGGGGCGTTCCTTGCCATAGCTGACGACGCGCAGGCGCTGTTCGCTGACGCCGAGCGAGACGAGATAATTCTTCGCGGCATTGGCGCGGCGCTCGCCCAGCGCCAGGTTGTAGTCGCGTGTGCCGCGTTCGTCGGCATGGCCTTCGATGATCGCCTGCTTGTTGGGATATTGCGACAGCCACTGCGCCTGGCTCTGCAGCGTGATCTGGTCGTCGGCATCGACATTATAGCGATCCAGATCGAACAGGATGCGGTCGGAGCGGACCTTGGCGAGGAAATCGGCCTGGCTGCCGGGTACGGCGACATTGCCGACGCCCGAATTGTCCTGTCCGGTCGAATTGTCGACCGCCGGACCCGGCGCGGGCGGCAGCTCGGGCGGGGCCTTTTTGGCGCAGGCGCCCAATGCGATGACGGCCGTGGCCAGGACAAGCGTGTTGCGGACAGTTCTCATCGAGCGTCTCCTTCTTGTTGTTGGGGCCATACAGACGACACAGACTAGGCCCCGTGGGGGAAGTGCGGGATTTCTGGCATCGTGCCGTCAACGCCCCGCAATGAAACATAACCAATGTTAACCTGAAGGAAGTCTGACTCCATTCATCGACAGGGTAAACCCTTGAGCGCAGCAAAAGGCTCCATCACGGCAGAATCGGACCCCAGGCGGGGTCGGATCCATCGACCGGGGTCGGCAGGCGGCGTTCGTTCGCGCCGGTAAGGTCCACCTGCCACACGGTCGAGCTGACCGCGCCGCGCCCGGTGCGGAAGAACTGGATGACGCGGCCATTGGGCGCCCAGGTCGGGGCCTCGTCCTGCCAGCTGTTGGTCAGCAGCCGCTCGCCGCCGCCCGATGGGCTCATCACGCCGACGCGGAAATTGCCCTGCATCTTGGTGAACGCGATCAGATCGCCGCGCGGGCTCCATTCGGGCGTCGCATAGCGGCCGCCGCCAAAGCTGATGCGGCGCTGGTTCGAGCCATCGGCGTTCATCACATAGAGCTGCTGGCCGCCGCTGCGATCGCTTTCGAACACGATCTGGCTGCCATCGGGGGAGAAGCTGCCGCCGACATCGATGCCGGGGCCGTCGGTCAGCCGGACCGGGGTGCCACCCTCGGCGGGGATCTTGTAGATGTCGGTATTGCCGCCGATCGCCATCGAATAGAGCAGATACTTGCCATCGGGCGACCAGCGCGGCGCGAAGGTGGGGTTGCGGCTCTGCGTCACCAGCCGCTGCCGCCCGGTGCCGACATCATAGACATAGATGCGCGGGTTGCCGTCGACATAGCTCAGATACGCGATCTGCTTGTAGTCGGGCGAAAAGCGCGGGGTGAGGGCGGTCGACTGGCCGTTGGTGATGAAGCGGTGGTTGGCGCCATCCGAATCCATGATTGCCAGCCGCTTGGTGCGGTTGCCCTTGGGTCCGGTCTCGGCAATGTAGGCGATACGGCTGTCGAAGAACGGGCTTTCGCCCGACAGGCGCGAATAGATGCTGTCGGCGCATTTGTGCGCGGCGCGGCGCCAGTCTGCCGGTTCGACGACAAAGCCCTGGCGCGTCAGCTCGCTGCCCAGCGCGACATCGTAGAGATAGCAGCCCACGGTGATCTTGCCGTCGCCATTGGAGCGGACAAAGCCCTGGATGAGCGCTGCGGCACTGCGACCCTGCCAATAGGGGAAGGTCGGCGCGGTAACCTCGTCGACGGTGATGCGCTTTACCGCGTTGCGGCCGATCGGCTTGAACAGGCCTGAGCGGTCGAGGTCGGAGGCGATCACATCGCTGATGCGGTTGCCCAGATCCTCGGTGGTGCCCGCCAGCGTGGATTCGCTCTGCGGGGTGGGCAGCGCAGGGACCGCGATGATCAGGTCCGCGCTGCCGGCATTGTCCACATCCACCGCCAGCTGGGCGTGCGCGGGGGTGGTCAACACCCAGCCAGCGGCGGCGATCAGGGCGATTTTGGAAAGCGTTGTCTTCCGCATGTCTTACAATCCCAGATAGAAGGTTGGCTCGATGGTCTGCCATTCCGCATAATATTGCGCGGGGAACTTGAACGGGGCGGCGCGGCGGACAGCGGCAATCGCGCGTTCCTTGTGCAGCGCCTCCTGTGCGCGGTTGCTGGCATTGACCCCGGTAGTGGTCGCCTGAGGGCTGCCGACGATATTGCCGCTCTCATCCAGTCGGACGACGACCTTGGTGCGCAAAAGTTCCGCATCGGCGCCGGTGGGCGGCACCCAGTGCGGTTTGACCTGGCGGAGCAACTCGCGCTGAAGCGATGCGACGACGGCAGGGCCGATGGTTGCGGCGGGCGGGGTCTGGGCGCGGCTGGTAGAAGGCTTGTCGGTCACGCCATCCAGAAAATCCTTGCCGATGCGCGGCGCGCGCGCGGTGGTGTTGGGGCTGGCCTTGGCGGGCGAGGATGTCGACGGCTTGGCCGCCGGGCTCGCCTTGGGGCGATCCGGGCGACGACGCTCGGAGGTGTCGGCGGGGGCCTTGGGCCTGGGCTTTTCGGCCGTCTTGGGCTGAGGCTTGGCGGGCGGCGGCGGCGTGCTGCGTGCGGGCTTGGGCACCGGCGCGGGACGTGGCTTTTCGGCAGCTTTGGGCTTGGGCGGCGAGGGGCGCTCGATCGCCTTGGGCGCAGGCGGCTCGGGCCGCTTGACCGGCGGCGTCGGGGCAGGCTCGGGCTCGCTCGTCGCGGCGGGCGCGGCCTTTTCGACCTTGGGCGCGATCTCGGGCGCGGTCGCGGTTGCCGCTTCGACATTGGGTGTGGGCGATTCCGATTCCAGCCCTACCTCATCGGTCAGCTGGACCTCGATCGGCTTGACCGGCATCTTCAGCTCGCTGCGGCTGGCAATGCCAAGCGACAGCGCAGCGAACAGCGCGACATGGCCGACCACCGCCACCGAAAGCCCAAGACGCTCGCTTTTCTCCATTCTCTTGCTCGTAAGCCTTTCGTCTTCAACCGGTTATGGGCGGTCGGATGAACCGGTAGTGACCAGCGATATGCGGTTCAGGCCTGCGCGGTTCAGCTCGCCCATCACCAGCGCCACCTTGCCGTAATCGAGCGAGCGGTCGGCGCGCAGCATCACCTGCGGCGCATCGCCATTGTCGTCGCCGCGCTGCTTGCGGATCGCTTCCAGCGCCGCGGGAAGGTCGTCCATGTTCACCTGCGCGTCATCGATAAAGGCCTGGCCCTCGGCATCGAGCGAGATCTGCACCGGCTCCTTTTCCTGCTCCAGCGCGTTGGCGCGGCTGTCGGGCAGGTCGATCGGCACGCCCGCGACCAGCAGCGGCGCGGTCACCATGAAGATGATCAGCAGCACCAGCATCACGTCGACAAACGGGGTGACGTTGATTTCCGCGATCGGCGCGCGCGACCGGCCCCTCCGCCCGCCTCCGCCCGATGGCCCCAGCTGCATGCCCATCAGAAGCTGTCCTTTTCGAGTTCGCGGCTCAGCTCGCCGTGGAACGCGTCAGAAAAGCGGAAGAGCTTGCCTTCGAGCTTGTTCAGCCGGTGCGAGAAGCGGTTGTACGCGATCACTGCCGGGATGGCCGCGAACAGGCCGATGGCAGTCGCGAACAGCGCTTCGGCAATGCCAGGGGCGACGACCGCAAGCGAGCTGTTCTGCTCTGCAGCGATCGCGGTGAAGCTGCGCATGATCCCCCAGACGGTACCGAACAGACCCACGAACGGCGCGACCGAGCCGACCGTGGCGAGGAAGTTCAGCCGGTCGGACAGGGTGTCGATCTCGGCCCCCACGCTCGATTGCATCGCGGTGGCAAGCCGCTGGCGCGCGCCGTCGCGGTCGGTGACCCGGCCCTTGGTGGTGCGCCGCCATTCGGCAACACCGGCGGCGAGCACGCGCGCGCTCGGCAGCTTTTCATGCCCGCGCGACTTGTAAAAGGCGTCGATATCGCCCGCCTTCCAGAAATCCTGCTCGAACGCGGTGTTGTCGCGCCCGATCTTGCCGATCTTGAGGCCGAAGCTGATGATGATCGTCCAGGTCCAGATGCTGGCCATCGCCAGGCCGATCATCACCGCCTTGACGACGAGATCCGCCTCCATGAACAGCTTGAGCGGCGACAGCGTGACGGCATCGGGGGTAAGGCCCATGGTATCGATCATAGTGGGGATCAGTCTTTCTGGTCGGGATCGAGGATCTGGTTATAGGCGTCCACCCAGGCACGCGGCTGGCGGATGGGACGGCCCTCTGGGTTGATAAACGCGGCGGTAACGTCAGCTTCCAAGAGTGTCTCGCAGGAATCGGCGACAGATTGGCCGCGTCGGATGACTCGTTGATGAATGATGCACGCCGCCGCGCGCAAACGTGTGATCTGGCTCATCACGATCAGCGCATCGTCCATCCTGGCCGGGCGCACGAATTTCAGCGCCATATCGGCTACGGCATAGACGCCCTCGCCTGCCGCATAGGTGCCGCGCTGGTCTATCCCCAGGCAGCTCAGCATGTCCGATCGGGCACGTTCCAGATAGCGCAGATAATTGGCGTGATAGACGATGCCGGAAAAATCGGTGTCCTCGAAATAGACGCGCAGGGCAAAATAGTGCGTCTTGCCTTCAAACCGGCCGCTGAACGGAATGATATCGGGCGGGATCATGGTAAACCGCTTAGAGTCTTTGCGACATCAAAGGCAAGGCTTGGCGGCCCTGCGCGACCATAAATGCCATTTGCCTGCTGCATTTCCCGCCCGACATTGCTATGGGGCGCGGCCCGGCCTATCCTGCCGGGTGGATTTTCTTGGAGTGAATGACGTGGCAGGCAAGTGGACCCCCGATAGCTGGCGAACCCAAGAGGCGCGGCATATCCCGGCGTATCGCGATGCCGCTGCGCTGGCCGAGGCCGAAGCCACGCTGAAAAACTATCCGCCGCTGGTCTTTGCCGGCGAAGCGCGCAGCCTGGAAAAGGAATTGGCACGCGTCGCTGCCGGAGAAGCGTTCCTGCTGCAGGGCGGCGATTGCGCGGAAAGCTTTGCCGAGTTCCACCCGAACAATATTCGCGATACCTTCCGCGTGCTGCTGCAGATGGCGGTGGTGCTGACCTTCGCCTCGAAGCGCCCGGTGGTGAAGCTGGGCCGGATGGCGGGCCAGTTCGCCAAGCCGCGCTCTGCACCCACCGAACGCCAGGGCGATATCGAGCTGCCGAGCTATTTCGGCGACAATATCAACGGCATCGAATTCGACGCGGCTACGCGCGAGCCCGATCCCCAGCGCATGGTCCGCGCCTATTCGCAGAGCGCGGCGACGCTAAACCTGCTGCGTGCCTTTGCCAGCGGCGGCTATGCCAGCCTGCAGCAGGTGCAGAAATGGATGCACGACTTCATGGGCCGCAGCCCGTGGGCGGAGCGCTATGCCGAAACGGCGGACCGGATCAGCGAGGCGCTCGACTTCATGCGCGCCTGCGGCATCAGCACCGATACCGTGCCGCAGCTTCAGGGCACCAGCTTCTTCACCAG
This sequence comes from Blastomonas sp. SL216, assembly GCA_026625625.1. Classification (NCBI taxonomy): domain Bacteria; kingdom Pseudomonadati; phylum Pseudomonadota; class Alphaproteobacteria; order Sphingomonadales; family Blastomonadaceae; genus Blastomonas; species Blastomonas sp. SL216. Next base: position 2,054,433 of record CP113055.1, on the reverse strand, counting down.
CCACGAAGCGCTGCTGCTGCCGTTCGAGGAGGCGATGACCCGGCGCGATTCGCTGACCGGTGACTGGTACGATACCTCTGCCCATTTCCTGTGGATCGGCGACCGCACCCGGTTCGAGGGCTCGGCGCATGTCGAGTTCCTGCGCGGCATCGGCAACCCCATCGGCATCAAGTGCGGGCCCAGCCTCAGCACCGATGCGCTGCTGGCGATGCTCGACACGCTCAACCCCGCGCGCATTCCCGGCCGCATGACGCTGATCAGCCGCTTCGGGCATGACAAGGTCGAGGCGGGCCTCGCCCCGCTGGTCCGCGCGGTGAAGAAGGAGGGCCATCCGGTCATCTGGTCGTGCGACCCGATGCACGGCAATGTCGTTAAGTCCGACAGCGGCTTCAAGACGCGTCCGTTCGAACGGATCATGGCCGAATTGCGCGGCTTCTTCGCGGTCCACCGCGCCGAGGGCACGCATGCGGGCGGCATCCATATCGAGATGACCGGGCAGAATGTCACCGAATGCACCGGCGGCGCGATCGCGATTACCGACGAGGCGCTGGGCGATCGTTACCACACGCATTGCGACCCGCGGCTCAACGCGGCGCAGTCGCTCGAAGTGGCGTTCGAGGTGGCCGAGATGCTCAACGCGGAAGTCTCCGCTTCGGCGCGCAAGGCGGCATGAGCGAGCGGCGGATCATCGTCCAGAAGGAAGTCGTCCGCAACGGCGTCGGCTTCGGCAGCGCGCTCGCGATTGCCATCAGCTATACCGCGCACAAATCGGTGCTCTGGGCGATCATCCACGGCTTTTTCTCGTGGTTCTATGTGGTGTATTTCCTGCTCACGCGGGATTGATAAACAAGGTGGTCCCCTCCCTGCAAGGGAGGGGCAGGGGTGGGTCGTCTGCGCGACGTTTGCGCCTGGACGCTCTACCCACCCCCAACCCCTCCCTTGCAGGGAGGGGAGTCAGAATTGAACAAGGGGAACACATGACCATCCGCCGTTTCATCGCCGCACTGGCGCTCAGCGCCAGCCTCACCGCGCCCGGGCTCGCGCAGGATGCCAGCGCCGCCAAGACCGCGCTGGCGGCCGATTACGACCGGATCGTCAAGGAACTGATCACGATCACAGAAATCCCCGCGCCGCCGTTCGGCGAGCAGGCGCGCGCGCAATATTTCCAGCAGCAGTTCAAGGCGCTGGGCCTGGCCGAGGTCACCATTGACGCCGAGGGCAATGTCACCGGAATTCGCCGCGGGACGGTCGCAGCCGGCGGTCCGCTGGTGGCGATCACCGCGCATCTCGACACGGTCTTCCCCAAGGGCACCGATGTGAAGGTGCGGCGTGAAGGCAATACGCTCAATGCACCGGGCGTTGGCGACGATACGGTCGGGCTGACCGGTCTGCTGGCCTGGATCCGCGCGATGAACGCCGCCAAGGTCCAGACCAGGAACGACATATTGTTCGTCGCCACGGTGGGCGAGGAGGGGCCGGGCGATCTGCGCGGCGTGCGCCACCTGTTCACCAAGAACGCGTACAAGGACAGGATTGCCGCCTTTGTCTCGGTCGACGGTTCGGATCCCTCGCGCATCGTCAATCAGGCGGTCGGGTCCAAGCGCTACAATATCGCGTTCACTGGCCCGGGCGGGCACAGCTATGGCGCGTTCGGCATCGTCAACCCGATGGTGGCGATGGCCGATACCGTGCGACGGCTATACGAGACCGATGTGCCCGGCAATCCCCGCACCAGCTATGCGGCCAGCGTCGTTTCGGGCGGCACCTCGGTCAATTCGATCCCCGACCGCATCGAGCTTCAGGTCGACATGCGCTCGCCCGATCCACAAGCGCTCGACCGTCTGGAGCAGCGCTTCCTGACCATCGTCGATGAAGCCGTGGCTGCAGAAAATTATGCCCGCTCGACCAATGTCGGGATGATCGCGGCGGAAAAGACCCGGATCGGCGACCGGCCTGCGGGCAGCACCGCGGATACGCATCCGCTGGTCGTCACCAGCCGCCGGGTGCTGGCCGATCACGGGTTCGAGACCCAGCTCCAGGCATCGTCCACCGATGCCAATATCCCGATGAGCATGGGCATTCCGGCCATCACCATCGGCTCGGGCGGTGGCGGTGGCCGCGCGCATTCGGTCGACGAATATGTGAACGTGGAGCGCAACGCCTTTGTCAACGGCCTGTCCTCCGGGCTGGCGCTGGTCGTGGCGATCGCCAATCTCGAATGGCCTGCGAAATGATGCGCGGCGTCACCTTTGCAGCGGTGCTGCTGCTCGCCGGATGTGCATCGCCGGTGGTCACCCGGATCGATGCAACCGCACCGGTGCCGATCGCGCCGCGTGCCAGCTTTGCGATCGCGCCGGTGCCGGATGATCTGGGCGTGCTGCCCGGCCAGGCACGCGACATGGTGGCAGCGGCGCTGCGCCAGCGCGGCTGGAGGCAGGCGCAGGAAGGCGATTATCTGCTCGCCGTCACGCTGGCCGATCGCCCGGCGACCATCACGCTCAAGACTGGCGACGATTTCGGCAAGCCTGTCGCCACGCTGGCACCCGCTGCCGACCGCAGCAACAACCAGGGCTGTGCCAAGCGCGACCATCGGCTGACGATCACGCTGACCGACCGCGTCAGCGGTGCCATCGCCTTTTCCGGTGCTGCGTCCGAATATCATTGCAAGGCAGCGCTGAACGATACTCTGCCCTATCTGGTCAGCGCAGCGGTGGACCGGCTGGATGCGGGCAGCGGCACCCTTCAGGTGGCGCGCAAGGGCAGGCGCTAGGCCGAAGCATCCAGCGGCAGGGTGATGATGAATTCCGCGCCGCCGCCATTGGCCGGCTGCGCGGTGATCGTGCCGCCATGGCGTTGCACCACGGCGGCGACATAGTTCAGCCCCAGACCGATGCCCTTGACCATGTCGCCAGCACCGTCGCTGGCAAAGCGTTCGAACAGGCGCGGCAGGATGGCGGGATCGATGCCCTTGCCGTGATCGCGCACGCTCAGGCGCACCTGATCAGCGGCGCAGTCGATCCGGACCTTCACCTCGCCCTGGTCCGGGCTGTATTTCACTGCATTGTCGATCAGGTTGACGAACGCGCGGAACAGGCTTTCGCGCTCGGCCGCGACAAAGGCGCAGTCGCTCTCATCGATGACGGTGATCTGCACGCCGCGCTGCTGGGCGATGGGCCACAAGCTGTCCGCCGCTTCACTGGCGAGGTCCGCCGCGATCACCGGTTCGGGATCGAAGCCGCGTTCCTGCATGCGGGCAAGATCGACAAAGCTGTCGGCCAGGGTCAGCGTCTGCCGCGCATGGCGGGCGATGCGTGCCCGGTCGATTCCGGCATCGTCCTGCGCCAGCAGCGCCAGGATGGCCGCCTGCGGCGCGCGCATGTCGTGCGACAGCAGCTGCAGCATCCGCTCGCGTTCCCGCCGCGCCAGCGCGATGGCGGTGATGTCGGTGAGGTAATCGATCTGGCCCTGGGGCTGGCCATCCGCGCTGATGATCGCCGCGCGGCGCAGCACAAAGGCCCGGCCGTCGCGCGCCTCGAACTCGATATGGCCCTGGGCCGGGCTGGCGAGATAGGCCGCAATCGTCTGCCGCGCCATGGGCAGCCCGATATCGGCGAGCAGCGCGGCGGCGTCCACGCCCTCCAGCTCGTCGCCAAAGGCGCTGCGCGCTGCGCCATTGGTCAGCACGATGCGGCCGGCAAGGTCGCTGACCAGCGCGGGATCGGGCAACCCGGCCAGCGCATCGCCGACCAGCCGCTTCAGATCGCGCAGCTGGGCAATGGCGCGGGCCAACTGCCGCGCCTGACGGGTGACATGGTCGGTATCGATCGGGTCCTGCCGGGTCAGCGGCAGCGCCTCTTCCTGTTCCAGCCTGGCCAGCTCGCCGCCCATATAGTCGCTGGTCGCCTGCAACCTGCGCCAGCCCCAGAGCGGATAGACCAGGGCCAACCCGAGCAATGCCGGTCCCGGCGCGATCCACCAATGCGCGGCGAGCGCGGCGGTACTGATCGCCAGCGTCGCCAGCATCAGCGCCAGCGCGAGCAGGCTGCCCGCGCGCGGACGAATGCGCCAGAAGGCGATCATCAGCAGCCAGGCCGGGGCGAGCGCCGCTGCCAGGCGGACCGGCAGCGATGGGCTGTGCACCCATGCGTCCTGCAGCTGGGCATTGGCGATATTGGCGTTAATCTCCACGCCGGGCATGTTGCCGCCATCCGATACCGGCACCGGATAGCGATCGCCCAGGCCCTGCGCGGTCATGCCGATCAGCACCCGGCGTCCCGCGATCAGTGCAGGCGGAACCTCGCCGCGCAGCACGCTAACATAGGAAATGGTGGCGAAGCTTTCGGGCGGCGCAAAGCGCAGGCGCTGCGGCGCGCAGCCGTTGCCAGACCCAGGAGTGCCCTGGATCCGCATAAGGTGCTGCAGCGGCGCGATGCCGGGGGCGGGGTTGAAGCAGGATGCGGCCGATCGCACCGTGCCGTCGCTGTCGATCAGCGTGTTGGCATGGCCGATCCGGGCCGCCCGGGCGAGGGCCGGGACCGGGTCGATCCGCTCGAACGCGCGGCCATCGCGGCCGGGGATCAGGAACTGCGCGGGCAGACCGACCGGTGCCGCGCGCATGGCCGCCGCAAGCGCGGGGTCGTCGGCGGCAGGCTCGGTGAGCAATAGGTCGAGCGTGATCGAGCGCGGGCGGGCTTCGGCCAGCCGGTCGAGCAGTTCGGCGTGCAGCCGTCGCGGCCAGGGCCAGCGCCCCAGTGCCTCCAGGCTGGGCTCGTCGATCGCGACGATCAGCAGGCTCGAGTCAGCGTCCGCCGGGGCCAGGCGCATCGCCGCGTCATAGAGCAGGTCGTCTGCGGGCCGCGTCCATCCGCCCAGCACGGTCGCGACGATGATCGCCGAGGCCAGGGCCGTTACCCAGGCCCATTCGATGCGGAAACGGCGTCTGAGACCCGCCGATCCGCCCGGCTCACTCTTCAAGGGCAAAGCTCTCGAACGCCGTCCAGTCGGTGTCGGTTTCCTCGGCGCTGTGCGTCGTGGTGCCCACCCGCCAGAGATAGCGTCCCGGGGGCAGTTCGCTCAGCACGATCGACGATCCGGTGAGCCCAGCCTCGTCGACCAGGAAGGATGGATTGTCTTCACGGCGCAACTGGAAGCGATAGCGCCGCACGCCGTCGCCGGTCCCGACCCAGCGGAAGATATAGCCTTGTTCGCCAGCGACGGCCCCCTGTGTCGCGGTGGCGAGCCTGCGACGAAAGGCGACGGTGCCCGGAATGCCTTCCAGTCCCGATGTCGCAATGGCGGTGAAGCGGGCGAAATAATTGCCGTTGGCCAGCCCTTCCAGCCTAAAGCCGGGATCGCTGCCGTTCATATCCTCGATGATATCGACAAAGCCGCTGTCGCGCGCGATCTGCAGGCGATAGCGGGTGGCACCCGGCACATTATCGACCGCAAAGCTGATCGCCGGGGCACGCTGGACACCGCCGCCGCTGGTCAGTTGCGGCGCGGGCAGCAGCGGCTCGACGGCAATGCTGCCGGATTTGCCGATAACAGCCCCGAATTCGGGCGCCAGCGGTGTTTCAGTATTGCTGCCAGCCCGCAGAGCGATGCCCCCTTCGATCAGTTCCGACCGCGCGGTCTCGCTGGCGGCATCGAAATGGGTGCGGAAATCGGTCCCGCGCACGGCGGAGACCGCCACCGGGTTGCGCAGGCGGAAGCGGTCGTCGCGATTGCGGAAGGGGGTGACCCGGCTGCGCACCGACCCGCTTTCCAGCATCAGGTCATAATCGATGCTGTCGGTGATCAGCAGCTTGCGCAGCCGGCCGATCTTCAAGGCGCTGTTGGAGGGCAGGGTGATGACCGAGCCGTCAGTCAGCGCCAGCGACAGCGACGAGGCAGGGCCCGTCGTCACCCGCGCGCCTTCGCCCAGCATCTGGCCCATGGCGACCGCCTGTGCCGCGTTGCCCGCTGCCGCTGCCAGTGCCTGGCCTCGGAAGGCCGCAACCGTCGCGCTGGCCGGGCGCGCTTTCAGCAGCCGCACCGGCAAGGTCAGCTTGCTGCCGACCGGCAGGCGGTGCGGATCTGGGACGCGATTGATCTGCTGCACCTGTTTCCAGTCGGTCGGGCGCACCATGTAATCGCGCGCCAGCTGGATCAGCGTGTCGCCCTTGCGGACGGTGTAGATGATCGCATCGTCATTGCGCGCCTGTGCAGCAACAGGGGACGACAGAGCCCAAGCGCTGCCCAGCAGCAGCGTCAGCAGCATCAGCCACAGTGTCGGCGCGGCACGCAGGGTCATTCGGTGGCTACAGGGTCCTTGGCCGGATCGATGGTTTCAAGGCGATAGCCATAGCCGAAAACGGTGAAGATGCGAAAGCCGTTCTCCGGCTTGAGGCTGAGCTTCGAACGCACGCGCGAAATGTGCATGTCCAGCGTGCGCGTGGCAAGGTCCGCGCTGGTCCGCCAGATCGTCTCCATGATATAGGCGCGCGACAATGTGCGGTCGCGGTTGCGGAACAAGAGGTCGGCGAGTTCGAATTCCTTGGCGGTCAGCACGATATCCTCGCCCTCGTGCCGAATGGTCTGCGCCATGCGGTCCAGCCGATAGCCGCCATATTCGGCGATCTTGTCCATGCTGGCATTGCCGGTCGTCCGGCGCAGCACTGCAGCAATGCGCGCCGCGATCACGCCTTCTTCCTCGGGCTTGCAGATATAGTCATCGGCACCGGCATTCAGCGCATCGGTCACGTCGCGCTTGGCGGTGCGCGCGGTCAGCATGATCACCGGCGGCGAACTTTCCACCGTTGTCCGCATCCATTCCAGCACCTCAAGACCGGTCTTGCCAGGCATGTTCCAGTCGAGCATGACCAGATCGAATGTGTCTCGCAACAGGGCAGCCGAGAGCCTGTCCCCATCAGCGAATTTGGCGCATATATGCCCCATGCCGGTGACAACGTTTTCTAGAAAGGCCAGACTGGTGACGTCATCGTCCGCGATTGCGATGCGCATTGATTTCCCCCGACGTGCGCCCCGGTTGCAATTAAACGCTTGTTAAGCACGTCAATTGCCTGTTTTTGCTGTCGATGGCGAGTCCCGCGTATACGTTTTTACATAGCTTTACACAGGTCAGGGCCGGCATCGCGTCAACTTGGACGCAGAGGCGCTGCACATTGAATCAAGAACAAGACCATAGAGACTGAAATGAACCCCAGCAAAATTGATCTCGGCTACATTGCATCGACTTTGAAGTTTGCCATTCCTGAAGGAAACATCCGCGTATTCAGCCCGGTTGACGGGATTGAAATCGGCGGATTTACGGCGGCTCCGGCTGTCGAGGTCGATCAGGTTGCAGCACGATCTGCGCGGGCATTTGCCCAGTGGCGCAATGTTCCAGCACCGCGGCGTGGAGAACTGGTCCGGCGATTCGGCGAAGCGCTGCGTGCCCACAAGGCAGAGCTGGGGCTGCTGGTGACGCTCGACTGCGGCAAGCCATTGTCCGAAGGTCTGGGCGAAGTGCAGGAAATGATCGACATCTGTGATTTTGCGGTGGGTCTTTCGCGCCAGCTCTACGGTCTGACGATCGCCAGCGAGCGCCCCGGCCACCGCATGAGCGAAACCTGGCATCCGCTGGGCCCGGTCGCGATCATCACCGCGTTCAACTTTCCCGTCGCGGTCTGGGCCTGGAACGCCGCGCTGGCGCTGGTCTGCGGCGACAGCGTGGTGTGGAAGCCTTCGGAAAAGACACCGCTGACCGCCATCGCCGTCCAGGCGCTGTTCGACCGGGTGGCAAAGGCGTTCGGCTCCGACGCGCCCGAAGGCCTGGCGCAGCTTGTGCTGGGCGATGCGACGACCGGCGCGGCACTGGTCGATCATCCGGCCATCGCGCTCGTCTCCGCCACCGGCAGCACGCGGATGGGACGCATCGTCGGGCAGGCGGCGGCAAGCCGTTTTGCGCGCAGCCTGCTGGAACTGGGCGGCAACAACGCCACCATCGTCGCGCCGAGCGCGGATATGGACCTTGCCCTGTCAGGCTGTGCCTTTGGCTTCATGGGCACGACGGGCCAGCGTTGCACCTCGCTCCGGCGTTTGCTGGTGCACCGCTCGATCTATGACAGCTTCGTGCCGCGCATCATCTCTGCAGCGGCGCGGCTGCCGATCGGCGATCCGCGCGATCCCACCAATCTGGCAGGCCCGCTGATCGACGGCGCGGCCTATGCCGCGATGCGCGATGCGCTGGCCGATGCGCGTGCCGACGGCGCTGTCGTGCATGGCGGCGACAGGATCGCCGGGCCGGGCCAGGGGGTCTATGTCCGCCCGGCGGTGGTCGAGATGTCGGCCCAGACCGGCCCGATGCTGCGCGAGACCTTCGCGCCGATCCTCTATTGCCTGCGCTACGACGATCTGGATGAAGCCATCGCGCTCAACAACGCCGCCAGCCAGGGCCTGTCCTCGTCGATCTTCACCAACGATCTGCGCGAAGCCGAAGCCTTTGTTGCGGCAGCGGGCAGCGATTGCGGGATCGCCAATGTCAATATCGGCACCTCGGGCGCGGAAATCGGCGGCGCATTTGGCGGCGAGAAGGAAACCGGGGGCGGCCGCGAATCCGGGTCGGACAGCTGGAAGGCCTATATGCGCCGCCAGACCAGCACGGTGAACTATTCGCGCGCGCTACCGCTGGCCCAGGGCGTGCGGTTCGAGCTGTAGCTGATCAGTTGAGCGTCGGGTTGAGCGCATCCATGATCTTGCGCGCAAGGTCATCGACGCTGTACGGCTTGACCAGCAGCACCACGTCGCTGTCGATGACGCCATTGTGCAATATGGCGTTGCGCGTGTAGCCGGTGGTGTAGAGCACCTTGAGGTCGGGGCGCGTCTCACGCAGCCGATGCGCAAGCTGGCGGCCATTCATGCCCGGCATCACCACATCGGTGAACAGCAGGTCGATGGCCAGCCCGCTTTCGATCAGCTGCACCGCTTCGTGTGGGCTGTCGACATCGTGCACGATGAAGCCCAGCTCGATCAGGCTGGCGCGGGCCATCGCGCGCACGCCGTCATCATCTTCCACGACCAGCACGGTCAGGTTCTGCGGCGGCGTATAGCGCAGCGCGGAGCTCTGGCTCCGCTCGTCGGCACCCTCGCTGCTGGTGGTGCGCGGCACGTACAGCTTGATCGTGCTGCCCTTGCCCTCTTCCGAATAGAGGTTGAGGTGGCCGCCCGACTGCTTGAGAAAGCCATAGACCTGGCTGAGGCCCAGCCCGGTGCCCTTGCCGACATCCTTGGTGGTGAAGAACGGGTCCAGCGCCCGTGCGCGGACCTCGGGCGACATGCCATGGCCGGTGTCGCTGATCGCAATTTGCACGTAATCGCCGGGGGCAAGGTCTTCATGCTGGCTGCAATAGGCCGCATCGAGCGTGACATTGGCGGTCTCGATCACCAGCTTGCCGCCGCCGGGCATCGCATCGCGCGCGTTGACCGCCAGGTTGATGATCGCGGTCTCCAGCTGGGTCTGGTCGGCCGTGCAGGGCCAGACCTCAGGGTTGAGCTGCATGTCGATCACGATTTGCTCGCCCAGCGTCCGTTCCAGCAGCGCGTTGACCGATCCCACCAGCGCATTCACATTCAGCAGGCGGGGATCGAGCGGCTGCTTGCGGGCATAGGCCAGCAGCCGGTGCGTGAGCGCGGCGGCGCGGTCTGCGGCATTGGCCGCATTGTCGATATGGCTGACGATCCTGGGATCGCCCTCTTGCCCCATCCGCCGCTTGGCGAGATCCAGCGAGCCGGTGATGATCGCCAGCATATTGTTGAAATCATGCGCGATTCCGCCTGTCAGATGGCCGATGGCGTCCATCTTTTCCGCCTGATGCAGCCTTGCCTCGGTCGCCTGGCGCTCCTCGATCTCGTCCTGGAGCTGCTGCGTCCTTTGCGCGACCAGGCCGTCCAGATCGGCGTTCAATCTCGCCAGCTGGTCGGAGACCATGATGCGGTCTTCATGCGCTCGGAACACGCTTTCGATGATGATCGCGATCAGGAACCCGGTGCACAGGAAGAAGATCATCGGCACCCAGGATGCCTGGACAGCTGCGATGCTGTCGGTCTGCGGGATGATGACCCATTGGATCAGCCCAGCACTGAGCATCAGCGTCAGCATGGCGGGCCAGAAGCCGGCAAAAAACGCTGCGAAGACAATGCCCGCGAACATGGTGATGAAGGGCAGGCCGTGCAGATAAGGTTCCAGCGCCAGCCGCGCGCCGACCCCGGCCGCACAGGCAAGCAGCGCGATGCCGATGCGCAAGACCAGCGAGCGCCGCGTCATGCGGGCCCATCCGGTAGCGATGGCCAGTCGTTTCAGCATCAGATGTGTCCGCCAGGAGAATTCGACCCTGATAGACAGGTTCGCCCGCGCGACGCAAACTTATGTTGGTTTTGCAAAGCTTTGCATGCGCATCATTGCAAATGCCGCGCAGATTACTCCCCGGCGGAGCGTGCGCCATGGCCCAGGGCCAGATAGCTGTCCGACTGCATTTCCATCAATCGGGATATTGTGCGGTCGAATTCGAACCGGCCATCGCCGCTCGCGTAAAGATCGCCCGGCTCGGCATCGGCTGCCGCGATCAGCTTCACCTTCATCTCGTACAGCGCATCGATCAGCGTGACGAAGCGCGCCGCCTCGTTGCGGTTTTCAGGCCCCAATCGGGGTATGCCGACCAGGAACACGGTGTGATAACGCCTGGCGATGGCGAGATAGTCGGGCGCCCCGCGCGCCTCTCCGCACAGCTTCTTGAACGAAAAGACCGCCACGCCTTTCAGCGACTTGGGCACATGGATCGTCCGTCCGCCGCTGATCGGCACGTCGGCAGACGGCACGTGCGCCGCATCATCGGGCGAATAATCGGTCATGCGGAAAAAGGCGGTGCGCAGGGCCGCAGTGGCTTTGGGGCCGTTGGGCATGTGCCAGGTATCGGTGCCGGACAGCCGCTCCAGCCGGTAATCGACTGGGCCGTTGAGCGACAGCACATCGAGCCGCGCCTTGATCAGCGCGATAAAGGGCAGGAAATGCTCGCGGTTGAGGCCATCCTTGTACAGATCGTCGGGCGGGCGGTTGGATGTGGTGACGATGGTCACCCCCGCCTCGATGATCGCGGTGAACAGGCGCGACATGATCATCGCATCGGCGCTGTTGTTGACGACCATCTCGTCGAACGCGATCAGCCGGTAATTGTCGCTGAACTGGCGCGCCACCGGGGGAATGGGGTCGCCCTGCATCTTGTCGCGCTCGACCCGCAGGCGCGCGTGGATATCCTGCATGAATTCATGAAAGTGGACGCGGACCTTGCGGTTGATGGCGACCGATTCGTAGAACAGGTCCATCAGCATCGATTTGCCGCGGCCCACACCGCCGAACATGTAGAGGCCGCGCACCGGATCGGGCTTGGCCTCGCGCGCCATCAGCCGCCAGAGCAGCGAGCCGCGCGGGGGCACTGCCTCCAGTGCATCCTGCATCGCCTGCAACCGGACCGCGGCGGCGCGCTGATCGGCATCGGGCCGCAATTCGCCCGCACTGACCAGCGCGTCATAACGGGCGAGGGTGCCGGTCATCCCCTGTCGCCCCGGGGTGCGGGGGTCTTGCGGATGGTGCCGCTGAACGCGCAGACCGTCTCGCCGTCCTGCACCACCAGCCCGCGCAAAAACAGCAGGCGGCCGGTTTCGCGCAGGATTTCGACCTCGGCATCGATCGGAAGGCCGATCTTGCCCGCCCCCATGAAATGGCTGGTCAGATCCAGCGTGACGCCGGGGCCATGGCGCAACGATCCGTTGAGCCGGGCGCAGACGAACAGCGCGATATCGACCTGGGTGAGGATCGCGCCGCCATGCACATTGTTGGCCAGGTTGCCCTGGAGATGACCCGGCTCGGTCCGCACGACGACCACGCCGTCATCGCGCTTCATCACCCACATCGGGCCGAGCGTGCTGTTATAGCGGTTCTGCTCCCGCAATGCCCAGCGCATCCAGCCCGGACGATCCGGGTCCAGGCCGAACGCGAAATCGTCTGGCATGTTCAGGGTTTGCAGGTCCACCTTGCGGTAGGGAATCGAACGGGTCTGTCGGCCTGGTGGCCGATCAGACGTGCCGTTCGACCTCCATTTTCTTGATCTCTGCAATCGCGCGCGCCGGGTTCAGGCCCTTGGGGCAGACATTGGCGCAGTTCATGATGGTGTGGCAGCGATACAGGCGGAAGGGATCTTCCAGCTCGTCGAGCCGCTCACCGGTCATCTCGTCGCGGCTGTCGGCCAGCCAGCGATAGGCCTGCAGCAGGATGGCGGGGCCCAGGAACTTGTCCGAATTCCACCAATAGCTGGGGCAGCTGGTCGAGCAGCAGGCGCACAGGATGCACTCGTACAGACCGTCCAGCTTGGCGCGGTCTTCGGGCGACTGCAGCCGCTCCTTGCCCGAGGGCACCGGCGTCACGGTCTGCAGCCAAGGGCGGATCGAGGCATATTGCGCATAGAAATGGCTGAAATCGGGGACCAGGTCCTTGATCACGTCCATATGCGGCAGCGGGGTGATGCGCACATCGCCCTTGCAGTCCTCGATCGCGGTGGTGCAGGCCAGGCCATTGCGGCCGTTGATGTTCATCGAGCACGATCCGCAAATGCCTTCGCGGCACGAGCGGCGGAAGGTCAGCGTCGAATCCTGCTCCGACTTCATCTTGATCAGCGCGTCGAGCACCATCGGGCCGCAATCGTCCAGATCGATGTCGAACGTGTCGTAGCGCGGGTTCTCGCCGCTGTCGGGATCGTAGCGATAGACCTTGAACCGTTTCAGCCGCCCGCCGGTCTTCGCGCTGAACGCCTGGCCCTTGCCAGTGATCTTGCTGTTCGCCGGGAGCGTAAACGTAGCCATGGAAATCCCTCGTCCTTCAATGCGTCCGGAGCCTAGATAGACATTTTGCGCCCAAGGCTCAACGCCCTATGGCGATAGCGGGTAAAAAGGATATTTACCCCATCAGACCGTGGCTGCGCAGGCTTTCCGCCACGATCGTCTCGATCAGCTGTTCCTGCGTCCAGCCGGCGCGGACGGCGGAGCGGCCGAAGACCTTCTGGCTCCACAGGTTGCAGTTGAGGTTGACCTCGAGGAAGTGCAGCTCGCCCTTTTCGGCATCGAGCCGGAATTCGTAGCGGCCATAATCGAACGGCACGAATTCCTGCGCCAGATTGGCGGTGTGCGCGGCAATCTGCGCCTCGAACGGTGATCCTTCGAAATCGACCAGCTCGTACTTGCTGGCGCGCTCGACCAGATCGCGCTTTTCCCAATAGGTGCGCAGGTGCGTGGGATCGGCCTGTTCGAACAGCATCATCGGCAGGATCAGCGGGCGGCCGTGCATCGTCACCACCGGCACCTCGACATCGCTGCCGGTCAGGAACGGCTCGACGATCGCGTCATGGCCTTCCTCGTGGATCGCGGCGATGGCGTCCTTGACGCCCGCCCAGTCGCCGGCATCGCGCACGCCCCAGCTGGCGGACGAGGCGTTGGGCTTGATCACCATGCGCTCGGCCATCGGGCACAGCTTTTCATCGACCGGGCCGCCCTTGCGATAGATCGCCCAGTCGGCCGTCGGAATGCCGCGGGCGCGCGCGACCAGCTTGGAGAGGTGCTTGTCGTCGGACAGGCCGCGCAGGATCGGGCTGCCACCCAGATAGGGCAGGCCCTTGCGGTTGCACAGCAGCGGCACCAGCATCTCGGAATTCACGAAGCCGCCGCGGTTGAGCAGCGAGAACACGAAGTCGACTTCCGGGGGATCGAACAGCATCGCATACTGGTTGCCGACCGTCAGATTGTCGAAAAGCCCTTCCAGGATCGTGCGGACCTCGTTGTGGTACACGGCATGGTTGCCGTCCTCCGGGTGCAGCGATCCATCGCCCAGCGCGTGCTTGGCAAGGAACAATACCTTCAGCGTCTCACGCGTTTTGGCATCGATGGTCAGCGGGGCGGGATATTGGTTCACGGCAAAACGCACTTTCTTTTGGGTTTGCAGGGGGGCGTCCAGTCAAAGCAGCTTGCCATAATGGCCAGCGCCCCTATAGCCGCGCCCTTATCCGCTTCGGGGGCGCAGCGAAAGATAAGTTTGATGCAACAGGAATTGCATAAGACGGTCAGCCATCTTCTCACCATCGGTGGAGACGAGCGAATCGTCCCCGCCCATGCCGATGGCACCAACAAATATTTCAGTTCACCTTTCCCGCGCGCAACGGTGACCTATGCGTCGTCGACGGCCAATGACATCTCGCAGCCGGCGTTCGATCATCTGTGCCAGTTTGTGTCCGATCACGAGATGACCGCCGAGATGGCGGGGGCAGACTATGCCGGGCATCTCAGCGTGCTGCGCGACCGGATCGCGGCGGCTTATGGCTTGCCGCAGGGCACCGACATCGCCTTTTCGGCATCGGGCACAGACCTTGAGTATATCGCACTTCAGGCGTTTTCGGGCCGGGCCGTCCACGGCATCCACAATGTGCTGCTGGGGGCGGACGAGGTCGGCAGCGGCTGCATCCTGAGCGCCGCGGGTCAGTATTTCGCAGCGCAGACGGCGATGGGCATACCCTCATCGAAGGGCGCGGTCGTTCCCGGTCTCGCCTCCATTTCGCTGTCCGAGGTTTCGGTGCGCAATGGCTTTGGCGAGGCGTTCGACAGTGCGGTGATCGTCGCGGCAATGCGCAGCGAGATCGAGCGTGCGCTGCTGGCGGGCAAGTTCCCGCTGCTGCATGTCGTGCACGGCTCCAAGACCGGTCTGATCCTGCCGCATCTCGACGATATCGATGCGCTGATCACCCAATATGGCGACTCGATCGGTTTCGTCGTCGACGCCTGCCAGGCGCGGATCACCAGCCCGGCCATCTGCGCGTATCTGGTGCGCGGGGCCGTGGTACTGATGACCGGCTCCAAGTTCATGGGTGGCCCGCCGTTCTCCGGCTTTGCGCTTGTGCCGCGCCAGCTTGGCGCGCGCATTTCGCCGCTGGGCGAGGGCATGGCCACGATCTTCCGCCGCGCTGAATTGCCCGAAGGCTGGGCCGGGGCAGAGCGCCTGCCCGATAGCGGCAATGCCGGCCTGACCGTGCGGCTCGCAGCAGCCCTTTTCGAGCTCGAGCGGTTCCAGGCGCTGGATTTCCACACCCTTGCCAGGGTGGTCGAGCAATTCCGCTGCGCATCGCTGGCGCTGGTCGACCGGATCGGCGGTACGCGGGTCACGCCCTATCCCTTTGCCGACCGTGATCAGGCCGGTACCCATCCGATCGAGATGCGGACGCTGACCACGGTGGATCTGAGCGGCGAACGGCGCGCGATCGACTTTGACGGCGCCACCGCGATCCAGCTCAAGATGATGCAGTCGGGCGTGCGGCTGGGCCAGCCGGTCAAATGCGCGCGCTTCCAGGGGCTGGACATGGCCGGCAAGGTGCGCGGGACGCTGCGCATCGGTATCTCGATGCCGCAGATGGTGGCGCTGGCGCAGATGGAGGGTGAGGCCGAAGCCCAGCTCGATCGCGATATGGCGGCGATTGGCGACGCGTTCGAGGCAGCGCTGGCCAGCGACTGAACTCAGCTGGAGCCAGACGGTCAACAAAAAAGGGGTGCCCTGCCGGTCTGGCGGGGCACCCCCTTTTGTTTGCGACTTATGACCCGTTAGTTGCCGAAAGTGCGCTGCCACCAGCCGCGACGCGGCGGTTCGGTGCTTTCGGCGGGTGCTTCGGCGGCCTTCGCCTTGGCGGCGGGCGTTGCGTCAGCGGGGTCTTCTGCCGGCTCGGCCACAGGCTCGGGCGCGGATTCAGCCACGACGGCTTCGGCAGCCTCGGCCTTGGGTGCCGCCTTTTTGCGCGGTGCGCGCTTGGGCTTCGGCTTGGCAGCGGGCTCGGCTTCGGCGGCAGGCTCGGCTTCAGCAGCAGGCTGCTCGGCTTCGGCTGCCGGTGCTTCAGCCTCGGCGGAGGCTTCGGCCTCTGCCACCGGCTTCTTGGCGCGCGAGGCCCGCTTGCGCTTGGGCTTTTCGGCCACAGGCTCGGCCACGGCTTCGGCTTCGGCTTCCAACGGTTCCGCTGCAGGCGCAGCGGCCTCTTCGGTCACCGTTTCGGCAGGCGCTTCCGCACTGGCTTCGTCACCCGCAGCTTCTGCGCTGTCGTCACCGGCCTCGCCATTCTTGCGACCGCGACCGCCGCGACGACCCCGGCGCGCACGGCGCGGCTTGGCCTCGCCGTTATCGTCACCAGCCTCGGCAGCAGCTTCCACCGCTTCGCTTTCGGCAGGGGCTTCGGCATCGCCCGGCACCATCGCCTCGTCGGACTGTTCGCCAGCCTCCCTCTCGGTACCAGCTTCGAACTCACCCTGAGGGGCATCACCATCGCGCCTGCCGCGCTTGCCGCGACGGCGGCGGCGGCGCTTGGAGCGCCCTCCTTCGCCTTCCTCGCTGCTGCGCTGCTGGGCAGGGCGTTCGCCCCGCTCGCCGCGATCACCACGATCACCGCGACCGCTGCGCTTTTCGGTGACCTCTTCTTCTTCCTCGACCTCGTCGATCTCGTCTTCGATGTCCTCGTCATCTTCGTCGATGATCGGCTGGAAGGTCACGACCTTTTCCGGACGCGGGCCGCTGGCGGTCACTTCCATCTTCGCGCCTTCATTCTCCCCATTGGGCAGAATTTCGATGCGCACGCCGAACCGTTCTTCGATCTCGGCAATGTCGCGGCGCTTGTTGTTGAGGACGTAGATCGACGCTTCCTGGCTGGTGCGCAGCGTGATGATGCTGCCATGGCCGCGTGCGGCCTCTTCTTCCAGCAGGCGCAGCGCCGACAGGCCGGCCGACGATGCGGTGCGGACCAGGCCTGTGCCGTCACAATGCGGGCAGGTGCGGGTCGATGCCTCGAGCACGCCGGTGCGCAGGCGCTGGCGGCTCATTTCCATGAGGCCAAAGCCCGAGATGCGGCCGACCTGGATGCGTGCCCGGTCGCTCTTCAGCGCATCGCGCATGGCCTTCTCGACCTTGCGGATGTTCGAGCCATATTCCATGTCGATAAAGTCGATGACGACCAGGCCCGCCATGTCGCGCAGGCGCAGCTGCCGGGCGATTTCGCGTGCCGCCTCAAGATTGGTGTTGAGCGCCGTCGCCTCGATGCCATGCTCCTTGGTGGAGCGGCCCGAGTTGATGTCGATCGATACCAGCGCCTCGGTCGGGTTGATGACCAGATAGCCGCCCGACTTGAGCTGCACCACCGGCTCGTACATCGCCGAGAGCTGGTCTTCGGTGCCATAGCGCTGGAACAGCGGCACGGGGTCCGAATAGCTCTTCACCCGGCGCGCGTGGCTGGGCATCAGCAACTTCATGAAGTCCTTGGCCGCGCGGTATCCCGCCTCGCCCTCGACCAGCACTTCCTCGATATCTCGGTTGTAGATATCGCGGATCGCGCGCTTGATGAGGTCGCTGTCCGAGTGGATGATCTCGGGCGCTGAGGCCTTGAGCGTCTTTTCGCGGATCTCGTCCCACAGACGAGCGAGATAATCGAAGTCGCGCTTGATTTCGGGCTTGGTGCGCGAAAGGCCAGCGGTGCGGACGATGCAGCCCATGGTCGCGGGCAGCTTCATCTCGGCGATGATGGTCTTCAGCCGCTTGCGGTCCGAAGCATTGCTGATCTTGCGGCTGATGCCGCCGCCATGCGCGCTGTTGGGCATGAGCACGCAATAGCGGCCCGCCAGCGACAGATAGGTGGTGAGCGCCGCACCCTTGTTGCCGCGCTCTTCCTTGACGACCTGCACCAGCATCACCTGGCGGCGCTGGATGACGTCCTGGATCTTGTAGCGACGGCGCAGCGCCATGCGGCTGGTGCGCGCTTCGTCGCTGGCCTTGGCCTTGCCGCCACGGCCATCGCGGCGACGGCGGCGGCCATTGCCACGACCATTGCCGGTGCTTTCGCCATTGGCCTCGCGCGATTCCTCGCTCTCGCCTTCGCCGTCACCTTCATCGCTGTCGGAATCGCCATCGCTGTCGCCCGAAATGGTCTCGGCGACGATCGGTTCCTCATCGGTCTCGATCAGGCCCTCGTCGGACAGGCCGTCGTCATAGCTGCCTTCTTCGCCGCCACGGCCAGCCGCATCATCGGCTTCTTCCTCGGCAGCGAGCGCCTCGGCCTCTTCCCGGGCGTGCCGGGCTTCTTCAGCCAGCAGCGCAATCTTGTCCTCGCGCGGGATCTGATAATAATCGGGGTGGATTTCCGAAAAGGCGAGGAAGCCGTGGCGGTTGCCGCCATAATCGACAAAGGCCGCCTGCAGCGAGGGTTCTACCCTGGTAACCTTGGCTAGATAGATATTGCCCTTGATCTGCTTGTGTTCGGCAGATTCAAAGTCGAACTCCTCAATCCGGTTTCCCTTGAGCACCGCCACCCGGGTTTCTTCCTGGTGGCGCGCATCGATCAACATGCGCGTTGTCATTCAATATTCTCCGTGCGCGCGCACCGGGCGGAACCGGCCGGGTCGCTGCGCTTCTGTTTGCTGTAGCGCTGCCACCCCGGATAATGGGGGCGGTGCGCAAACGGGTTTGTTCAAGATGGATTGTGTCTGCTGTACAGGTTCGCAGGGCGTCAAGCGCACTGGCCGCGTCGCTTTTCCGCAGCCAACCGCCCGGAAGCGGGGTGGCGGAAAAGGCGGTATTCAAACCCATAAAGCGTCAACCTGGTGATACGGCAATCGCGGCAATTGGGGCCGCAATGCTGTCTGTGAGTACGGGCGATGGCCGGTTAAGCCAATGAGCCGCAAAGCTTTGCTAGCATCGCTGACGCAATACAGCAACAAAAAGCTCAATCCGCGCTTTCGCCTGCCGTTATTCATCAGGCAGGCGGCGCAACAGCGTTGCCGCATGTCCCCTTGTCCTGAACCCCAATTCGGCAATTCATGCTGAAATTCCTGTTAACCAGGTCGTTTCACAGGGTTTTTCCCGCTTAACCCTAATCCTGCCTTCATCAAGTGATCAGGCAGGAATCCGGGAATCATGAAATTGGACTGGACCGGACATTCGCGCCGGGGGCATAATACGGCCATGCTGTGGCTATCTTCCCTCTGCGTGTCGGTGGCATGCGCCGCACCCGCCCAGGCGGGGGAGGTGTCGAATGTCGAAATCCGCGCCAATCAGGTGGTGCTGCACTTCAATGACGTAATCGACAGCGCCAGCAGCTTCGTCCTGAGCGGACCTGACCGGATCGCGATCGACATCAAGGGGGCCACGGCGCGCTCCAATGCGCTCACCCAGTCCGGCCTGTTCCGCAATGTCCGCATGGCACAGTTCGATAGTGACACCGCGCGCGTGGTGCTCGATCTTGATCGGCCCGCAATGGTCAGTGCCGGCACCTTTTCCGAAGATGGACGCAGCCTGACGCTTTCCGTGAAGGAACTGGGCTCGTCCGAACTGACCGGGGTGCTCAATGCGCCGCGCCAGTCGTTCGTGCCGCCGGCGAATTTCCGGGCAGAGCCGCCGCCGCGCCGCTACAGCGTGCGCATTCCGTTGCCCAAGGCCAGCAAGGCGCCGCCGCTTCCCAGGATAGAGGGTCCCAAGGACGACACCCGGCCGCTGGTGGTCATCGATGCCGGCCATGGCGGGCATGATCCGGGCGCCATTAGCCCGCATGACGGCACGCGCGAGAGCAAGGTGACGCTGCAGGTCGCGCGCGCCATTCGCGATGAACTGCTCAAGACCGGGCGCGTGCGGGTCGCACTGACCCGCGACAGCGATACCTTTCTGGTGCTGCAGGAACGCTATGGCATTGCGCGCCGCCTGGGCGCGGACCTGTTCATCTCGGTTCATGCCGATGCCGCAGCCTCGCAGACCGCGCGCGGCGCAACGATCTACACGCTGTCCGAGGTCGCATCCGACCGTGAGGCCGCCAGGCTTGCCGCGCGCGAGAACAAGGCGGACATCCTCAACGGGGTGAACCTGGCCGATGCGCCGTCCGATGTGTCGTCGATCCTGATCGATCTGACGCAGCGCGAGACGATGAACCTTTCGGCTGACTTTGCGCGGTTGCTCCGCCGCGAGGGCGATGCGAAGATGAACTTCCGCAGCGATTCCCACCGCTTCGCCTCGCTGATGGTGCTCAAGGCACCCGACGTGCCGTCGGTGCTGCTTGAAACGGGCTATGTCAGCAACGCCGATGATATCGCGCTGCTCAACTCTGCCGGCTATCGCAGGCGCATTGCGGAATCGGTGAGCCAGGCGGTTACGGTGTTCTTCGCCCGCAAGCTGGCTTCCCGTTAATTCCGGACGCAGTTCCCCGTCTTTCCCGCGAAAGCGGGAATCCCGCTCCGTCGCAGACCTCTGCTTCAATAGCGGGACCCCCGCCTGCACGGGGGTGACGGAAACGAAAGGCGTGGTCCGACCGGCCGATGTCAACTATCGCAACCGCCGCCAATCCGCTCTGGCCATATTCAGGAATCCTGTGCTAACCGCCCAGCCATGAGCGAGGGTGAAAGCGGCAGTTCCGCCTATAGTATCAGGCGCGGCGGTAACGGGGCAGGCGTGGCCCTGCGCGACGCGTGGCAGAAGCGCTGGGTGCGCTGGGCAGCCTATCTGCTCGGGCTGGCACTGGTCGGCGTGTTCCTGATCTGGGTGATCTTCGCGCGCGACCTGCCGTCTGCGGAAACGCTGGTCGATTACGAGCCGGACCTGCCCACCATGGTGCGCGCGGTCGATGGCGAGATCGTCAACAGCTATGCGCGCGAACGCCGCGTCCAACTTCAGTACAAGGACTATCCGCTGCCGCTGATCCGCGCGTTCCTCTCGGCCGAAGACAAGAATTTCTTCTCGCACAACGGCCTGGATTATCCGGGCCTGGCATCGGCGGTGTTCGATTACGTGACCAAGCTGGGCTCCGGTCAGCGTGCACGCGGCGGATCGACCATCACCCAGCAGGTCGCCAAGAACCTGCTGCTGGGCGACGAATATTCGATCACCCGCAAGATCCGCGAGGCCATTCTTGCCTATCGCATCGAGGATGTGCTGACCAAGCAGGAAATCCTGGAGCTGTACCTCAACGAGATTTACCTGGGCCGCAACGCCTATGGCGTGCAGGCGGCAGCGCGCGCCTATTTCGGCAAGGATGTTGCCGATCTGAAGCTGCACGAGGCGGCCTATCTGGCAATCCTGCCCAAGGCACCGTCCAACTACCGGCCCGAAAACAACATGGAACGCGCGCTGGAGCGGCGCAACTGGGCGCTGGGCGCGATGCAGACCAACGGTTGGATCACGCGCGAACAGATGCTGGCAGCACAGTCCGAGCCGCTGGGCACCATTCCGCGCACCGGCGACAATTTCGACAAGGTCGGCGGCTATTTCGTCGAGGAAGTCCGCCGCCAGCTCGTCGAGAAATTCGGCGAGAAGCGCGAGGACGGCCCTAACAGCGTTTATGCCGGCGGCCTTTGGGTGCGCACCTCGCTGAACCCCGCGATGCAGCGCGCCACCACCGAGGCGCTGCGCGATGCACTGCTGCGCTATGACCGTGGCAGCGGCTGGAGCGGTCCGCTGAACAAGATCGAGATGGACGACCAATGGGCCTCGCGCCTGGCATCGACCTATATCGATATCGATTATGACAACTGGCGCGTTGCGGTGGTGATCGACAAGTCCGCGAGTGCGGCGGAAATCGGATTTGCCAATGGCGACAAGGGCGTGCTGCCGCGCTCGACCGCGACCATGCCGCGCAAGCGCGTCGGCGGCACCGCCTATGATTCGATGAAGCCCGGCGACATTATCGCCGTCGCGCCTATGTCGGGCGATAGCTACGCGCTGCGCAACGTGCCCGAGATTTCGGGCGGCATGGTGGTGCAGAACCCGCGTTCGGGCCGGGTCTATGCGATGCAGGGCGGGTTCGATTCGCAGATCAGCCCGTTCAACCGCGCCACCCAGGCCGATCGCCAGCCCGGTTCGACGATCAAGCCCTTTGTCTATGCGACCGCGCTCGACAATGGCATGACCCCGGCGACCCAGATCGTCGATGGAACTTTCTGCGTCTATCAGTCGGCAAGCCTGGGCAACAAATGCTTCCGCAACTTCGGCGGATCGGCAGGGGCAGGGGCCCAGACGATGCGCTGGGGCCTGGAACAGTCGCGCAACCTGATGACGGTGCGCGCGGCCAATGATGCGGGCATGACCAATGTCGTCAAGACGATCAAGGCGGTCGGTATCGGCGATTACAAGCCCTACCTCTCGATCGCGCTGGGTGCCGGCGACACCACGGTGATGAAGATTACCAACGCCTATTCGATGCTGGTCAACCATGGCCGCGAATTGAAGCCGACCCTGATCGATTATGTGCAGGACCGTCGCGGCAAGGTGATCTTCCGCTCCGATCCGCGCGTGTGCGAGCGGTGCAACATGCCCAAATGGGATGGCAAGCCGATGCCGCGCTTTGCCCAGCGCGGTCGCCAGATCCTCGATCCGATCACCAGCTATCAGGTCGTCCACATGCTGGAAGGCGTGATCTCGCGCGGTACTGCGGTGACGCTGGCGGATCTCAAGCGGCCGATGTTCGGCAAGACCGGCACCACCAGCGGCCCGACCAATGTGTGGTTCGTCGGCGGCACGCCCGATGTCGTGGCGGGCGTGTATCTGGGCTTTGACCAGCCGCGCAGCATGGGCGGCTATGCCCAGGGTGGCCGCCTGGCCGCGCCGGTGTTCAAGCAGTTCGCCAAGGAAATCTTCCCCAGCCTGCCGGTCAGCGAGTTTCTGGCCCCTCCGGGTACGCGCATGGTGCGCATCGATCGCCGCTCGGGTCGCCGCGTCTATGGTGCCTGGCCCGGCGATGAGGCCAAGGCAGCGGTGATCTGGGAAGCGTTCAAGCCCGAGACCGAGCCACGCCGCTCGATCCGCCAGGAGGAAATGGCAGCAGCGGTCAAGGCGGTGCAGAAGCGGACCGGCCCGGCTTCGCGCGCGCGCAGCGACAGCGAGTTCCTGCAGCAACAGGGCGGCATCTACTAGGCGCGCAAACCGGGCAGGACATTCACTCTACCGTTCGGGTTGAAAAATCGGGCGGGTCGGAGTATCGGGCATTGGACCATGCTCAGCCAGAAAGTCCGCTACACCATCCGCGCCTTGCAGCATCTGGCCGATCATTACGGCCAGGGGCTGGTGCATCTGGACGAGATCGCCGACGCCCAGAATATTCCGCCCAAGTTCCTGACGGTCATCCTGTCGGAAATGGCGCGCGCCGGGCTCGTGCATTCGCAGCGCGGCAAGGATGGTGGTTACGCGCTTGGCCTTGCCCCGGTCGATATCCGCTATGGCGATATCGTGCGCATCACCAGCGGATCGCTGGCGCTGGTGCCGTGTGCTAGCCGCTATGCCTATGAAAAGTGCAAGAACTGCCTGGCGGAGGATGAATGCCGCCTGCGTGCGCTGATGCTGAAGGTGCGCGACGAAACGGCGGTCATCCTGGACGAGATCACCCTGGCCGATCCGATCGAGCCCGTCGGCGCGTTCGACAGCGAGATGGCTGGCTGAGCCGCCACGGCTCAGGCTTCAGGCCGCGAACACCACCTGCCAGGCCGCGCCCTTGCGCAGTCCGGTCAGCGCCCGGACCTCTCCCCCCAGCTGCGACGCCAGCGATTGGACGATGCGCGTGCCCAGACCCTTGCTGGCTGCCATGTCGACGCCTTCCGGCACGCCGCGGCCGTTGTCGCTCACCGTCAGCGCCAGCCGTTCCGGGTCCAGCCGCTCCAGCTTCAGCGAGATCGTCCCGCCATCATCGGCAAAGGCGTGTTTCAGGCTGTTGGTCACCAGTTCCGTCACCAGCAGCGACAGCGTGGTCAGCCGCGCGATGTCGAGCGTCACCGCCGGCATGTCGACCAGGCACACGATGTTGCGCGCGCCAGTGGCCTGCAGCAGGTCGGAACAGATCTCCTGAAAATATTCCGCGACCGGCAGGTCGACCGAGGCAGGATCGTAGAGCCGCCGGTGGATTCGCGACATCGTCTCGATCCGGCTCTGCGCCTCGTCGAGAGCGGAACTGGCCGAGGCCGGATCGGCGGTGATCTTGCGCTTCTGCAGGTGGAGCAGGGCCGCGACAAAGGTCATATTGTTGGCGACGCGGTGCTGCAGTTCCTGAAACATCGTGCGCTGCTGATCGTACAGATGTTCCGTCACCTGCTTCTTGGCCTCCAGCCGCTCGGCAGCGCGATGCATGAAATGGATCAGAGCAATGTCGACGGTGACGATGAAGATGTAGAAGCCGATGGCGATCGTGCTCGATCCATCCATGGCAAAGCTGTTGAACGGCGGGATGAAGAAATAGAGCGCCGCCAGCCCGGACAGCACCGCGCACAGCACGCCCGGCCACAATCCGGCGAGGAAGGTGGTGACGATCACGGCGGGGAAGAAGGTAAGGTACGGGAAGCCCGGCGGCAGCGTGCCTTGAAGCTGGAAGCGCGAGACAAGCGCGATCGCGAACGATGCGAGAGACAGGCCATAGCCCAGCCGCCAGTCGCTGCGAAACTTGCTGCCAGCCCTTAACAATCGATCCATCGTCACTCTCGTCACGCAGGCTAGGGCGGACAAACCCGACCGGCTGGCACAGTCTTTCTGTTTAGAAGCCGGATAATGGCGGGGCAAGGGTCACCAGCGCTGCAAATGCTCCAATTCAGGAAGCGTCTTGCGCTTGGGCGATGCTGCGGGGCGTTTCGTCCTGCGAGGTAGGGGGGCAAGAAAAACTATGTTGCCAACTGGATTGGTAGAGAATAGCTTTCCTCTTGCGGGCCATGCTGCATGCAGCCGGTCCGCACCAGTTTCCTTCAAGGAGTAAGCCGATGCCTCCTGCCAAGCCCGAGAATGCAGCGCTCCGCGCGCCGCTTCCGTTTTCCACCATCTCCGATGCCATTTCGCGCCTGCGTTATGGTGCCATCGTGCTGACCGTGCACGACGGCAAGCTGGTGCAGATGGACGTGACCGAGCGCCAGCGTTTCAGCTGAGCGCGCACCGTTCGCCTATCCCTCTGATTGCCGGGACCGGCCAAACCGGACCGGCATTTTTTTGAGCGTTTTTCCATGCTGCCCAACACGTTGCGTGCCGACCGGACATCCGGAAGCACTTCCATATCCGGGGGTCTTTCCAAATGTCCATTTCCGTTCCCGCGCGCGCATCGCTTGCCGCGCTGGCCTTTGCGCTCGCCTTTCCCTTCCAGGCGCAGGCAGCCGACACCGATGGCGATGCCGTTCAGGCCGATTCCGCCGCTCAGGCCGATGCTGCCGATGATCAGGGTGACAATGTGATCATCGTGACCGCCCGCCGCCGCGACGAAGACATTCAGGACGTGCCGATCGCGCTGTCCGTCATCGATGCGGCGCAGGTCGATTCGCAAGGCCTGTTCAACATCAGCCGGCTCACCCAGATCCAGCCCGCGCTGCAATTCTATTCGACCAATCCGCGCAACACCCTCATCAACATCCGCGGTATCGGCGCGCCGTTCGGCCTGACAAACGATGGCTTCGAACAGGGCGTCGGCATCTATATCGACCAGGTCTATTACAACCGCATCGCGTCTGCGACGCTCGACTTTGTCGATATCGAACAGGTGGAGGTGCTGCGCGGACCGCAGGGCACGCTGTACGGCAAGAACACCACCGCAGGGGCGATCAACATCCGGACGCGCGCGCCAAGCTTCACCTTTGAAAGCCGTGCGGAACTGAGCGTCGGCAATTACGATTTCAAGCAGGCCAAGGCGACGATTTCCGGCCCGATCTCGAACACCCTCGCGGCGCGGCTGAGCCAGTCCTCGACCGATCGGCGCGGCACTATACTCAACGTGAAGACCGGTCAGAACGTCAACAGCCTGGACAATCTGGGCATTCGCGGCGCGCTGCTGTGGCAGCCGAGCGACAGCTTCAAGGTCACCCTGTCGGGCGATTACAACATCCAGGATCCGATCTGCTGCGTGCAGATCTATGCCCGTGTCGGCACCACCCAGCGCGCGGCGAACCGGCAATATGCCGCGCTGATCGCGCGCTTCCCGGGCTATCGGGTGCCCAGCACCGATCCGTTCCACCGCGTCACCGATCTTGACGCCAATATCCGCGCGCGCAACGAACATGGCGGCGTATCGGCCCTGGTCGAATGGGATCTCGACAAATTTTCGATCACCTCGGTCAGTGCCTATCGCTATTGGGACTGGACCCCGGCCAATGACCGCGACTTTACCGGTCTGCCCATCTTCCTCAAGGTCAACAATCCCACCCAGCAAAAGCAGTACACCCAGGAATTCCGGCTGAATTACGAGGCCGAGCGGCTGAACTTCGTGCTCGGTGCCTTTGCCTTCTACCAGGAGATCCGCACCCAGGGCATCCAGGAGCAGGGCCCGGCGGCGAGTGCCTGGCTGCTCAACCCGACCAGCGCGCTGTCGAACAATCCGGCTGTGCTTAACGGGGTGGTCGCGAACAACGACATCCGGCTCGACAATGTCAGCCTGGCGGCCTTCGGTAAGCTGAACTGGAAGGTCACCGACCGGTTCACGGTTTCGCCCGGCATCCGCATCAACTACGACAAGAAGGAGGGCCAGTACGACTCGGTGGTCACCGGCAACGCCTCCAACGGCACCCGGCAGATCGTCAGCAACGTGCCGACCAGCCCGTTCTTCAACGATCCCTGGATCGCGGCGCAGCGCGGCGTGCAGGCCTCGCAATTCTTCGAGGTGGATTTCAGCGACTGGAACCTCTCGTACGACCTCAATCTGGGGTACGAGATCAGCCCGGACGTGAACGCCTATGCGACCTATGCGCGTTCGTTCAAGACCGGGGGCGTCAACCTGAACGGCGTGCCCAGCCGCGCCGATGGCTCGGCCGCGCTGGAAGTCGCGGTCATCAAGCCGGAAAAGGTCGATCATTTCGAAATCGGACTGAAGACCAAGTTCTGGGACAACAAGGCAACCCTGAACCTGGCAGCGTTCTGGACCAACATTCAGGATTTCCAGGCCAGCGTGATCAGCAATATTAGCGGCAGCAACGTGCTGCGCGGCTATCTCGCCAATGCCGACAAGGTGCGCAGCCGCGGCGTCGAGGCGGATTTCCGCGTGCAGCCTTCGGACCGGTTCACCGCCTATGTCAGCGGGGCGTTCACCGATGCCAGTTTCGTCCGCTTCGTCGATGCGCCTTGCCCGCCCGAACTGGCCGGCGGCACCACGGTCACCGGCACGCAGGTGCCGGGGCCTGCAGCCACGCCCGGCGCGCTGAGCCCGGCCAATTGCGATGTTTCCGGCCAGTGGCTGCCGGGCGTGTCCAAATGGGCCTTTTCCTGGGGCGCGGAGTATAACGTTCCGGCGACGGTGTTCGGGCTCGAGGGCAATGCCTATGCTGGCTATGACGCCAATTTCCGCTCAAAATTCTCGTCAAACGCCTCGCGGTCGATCTACACCGATATCGATGCCTATGCGCTCCACAATGTCCGCGCCGGATTCCGCATCGACAGCTTCGATGTCTTCGTGTGGATCCGCAACGCATTTGACGAAGACTATTTCGAATCGCTGGCGGTCACCCCCGGCAACACTGGCCTTATCTCTGCACAAATGCCCGATCC
The DNA here is from genome assembly GCA_026625625.1 of Blastomonas sp. SL216. Lineage (NCBI taxonomy): Bacteria > Pseudomonadati > Pseudomonadota > Alphaproteobacteria > Sphingomonadales > Blastomonadaceae > Blastomonas > Blastomonas sp. SL216. Next base: position 2,026,865 of record CP113055.1, on the reverse strand, counting down.
CCGCACCGCCGGCCTCACGGTCTCGGCGCGGTTTTGAGGGTGGTTGAACTTTCCTCCAGAAGAAGGGACCGCACGTGCCGGACCTTGCAATACTGAACTTTGCCGATCTGTGGCCCTATCTGCTGGTCGGGTTTGCGGCGCAGATGGTCGATGGCGCGCTGGGCATGGCGTTCGGCGTCATATCCAGCACGCTGCTGGTCTCCGTGCTCGGCGTGCCACCGGCCCAGGCTTCGGCCGGAGTGCATCTGGCAGAAGTGTTCACGACCGGCGCATCGGGCCTCAGCCATGCCTGGCATCGCAATATCGACTGGGGGCTGTTTACCAAGCTGGTGCTGCCGGGGGTCGCGGGCGGGATATTGGGCGCCTATGTGCTGGCCAATATCGATGCCGGCGTCGCCAGGCCGCTGGTGATGGCCTATCTGGCCGGTATCGGGCTGGTGCTGCTCTACCGCGCCTGGCGTTTCCCGACGCCGCGCTTCGAAGACCCGCGCATTGTTGCGCCATTGGGCGCGGCAGGCGGGTTCCTGGATGCTGCAGGCGGCGGCGGATGGGGTCCGGTCGTAACCTCCAACCTGCTGATCCAGGGCGGCGAACCGCGCAAGACCATCGGCACGGTAAGCGCATCCGAATTCTTCCTGACCGTGTCGATCTCGGTCACCTTCATCCTGACCATGGGGTTCGAGGCCTTTACCACCGCCACGATAGGCCTGCTGATCGGCGGGGTGCTGGCCGCGCCGTTCGGAGCGATCCTGGCCAAGAACGTCAGGCCCCGGGTGCTGCTGTTCATGGTCGGCACAGTGCTGACCATCACCAGCATCTACAGCATCTACAAGGCGCTCAGCTGAGACGGGGCGCGTCCTGTCGAGGCGGTGCGCTCAGATCTCTTCGCGGACCTGCGCATAAGCCAGCGCCGCGAAAATCACCGTGCCGCCGATGACATTGCCCACCAAAGCGGGCAGGATTCCGCCAAAAACCGCCTGAACCGGGCTGATCTCTCCCATCAGCATGACGATGAACAGTTCGGTTGATCCTGCCACCACATGCGAGAAACCGCCCAGGCCGATCATATAGGTGACCAGCATGATCATCAGCACCTCGCCTGCGCTTTCGATGCGCGGCAGCATCCAGACCAGCGATGCGATCATGAAGCCGGCGGGCATGCCCCAGAGCAGGTGGTCGAGCGGTGCCACCTCAGCATAATGGCGCGACACGGTGACCACGCCTTCCATCTGCAGCGGGGGGATGATCCCGGCATGGACCATCAGCACGGCCGCCATCAGGCAGCCGGTCATGTTGGCAGCAAAGACGATGCCCCATAGCCGCGCGGTCTGGGCCAGCCGCGATGCGGAAGGATAGGCCAGCAACGGCAGGATCGGCGTGACGGTATTCTCGGTGAACAGCTGCATCCGGCCCATGATGACGACCAGAAAGCCGACCGAATAGCCCAGGTTGGTGACCGCCGGGGCCCAGGCGGTATCGGGCAGCAGCGCGGTCAACAGCCCCTTGCACAGGATGGACAGGCTGATCGCCAGCCCTGCGCCGACGCCAGACCACCACAGGGCGGAAAACGAGCGCGCGAGCTCATGTCGGCCCGACCGGCTGATCGCGCGATAGATCAGCGCGGTGGTGACATCGGCCAGATCATCGAGCGCGGGCTCGCTTGTCTTTCGCCTGCTTTGTCGTGCCATATGCCCCCCGTTTGAACGCGCGTATCGCTGTCCAACGCGCTGGGGGAGGGTTCGTTGCGGTTGGTCGCCACCGTCGGCTCAGAAGCTGACCTTGGGCGCTGCGCCAACGGTCGCGCGCTCGTCGCCGCCCAGTTCCCAGAAGCCCTGCGGCTTGAAGCCCAGCGCGCCTGCAAACAGCACGGCGGGGAAGGATTCGATGCCGGTATTATAGTCGGCGCTGGCGGCATTATACGCGCGGCGCGCGGCGGCGAGCTTGTCCTCGACATCGGCCAGCTCGTGCTGCAGCGTCTGGAAATTGGTGTTGGCCTTGAGGTCGGGATAGGCCTCTGCCAGCGCGAACAGGTTCTTGAGCGCGCCGCCCAGCGCCATTTCCGCGCCCTGGGCCTCGGCCGGACCGCGCGCGGCAAGCGCATTGCCGCGCGCCGCAATCACCGCCTCCAGCGCGCTCTTTTCATGCGCGGCATAGCCCTGGACGGTGCTCACCAGATTGGGGATCAGGTCGTGCCGCTGGCGCAGGCCCGCATCGATATCCGCCCAGCCCTGGCGGCAGTTCGCCCGCAGCGCCACCAGCCGGTTATAGATCATGATCACCGCCAGCAGCACGACGATGACGATGACGAGTATGATCCATTCCATAGACAGTCCCCCTCTGTAAGGCCTAGCATTATCACGCGCGCTGGGGTGGGGGAATGCCGGTGATCACAATACCCGATGTCGACACACTGCTGGCAGGCGATCTGGGCCGGTGGCTTCAGGGCCAGGCCGAGGCGCGCCAGGAAGCCAAGCGCAAGGCGTGGCAGCGCTGGATCGGCGGGCTGGTGCTGGGGGCGCCGCTGCTGTTGTGCTTTGGCGGCGAAGGGTTCGTCTGGCAGGCGCTGGGCTATGCTGGCCTGGGCATCGTCGCGATCGGCTTCACCCTGGGCGGGATCATCCGCCAGAACATGGTGAGCAGCCTGAAGCGCGAAATGAACGGTGCGCTGGCCCGCACCTTGGGGATCAGCTTCGATCCGGCGGCGCGCTTCGGCGATGAATTCAACCTGGCTTATGCCTATGATCTGCTGCCCGGCTATACCCGCAAGACCTGCGAGGACCTGTGGGAAGGCGAACTCGGCGGCACGCGCTTCTGCTTGTACGAGGCGACGCTGATCGAGCGGCGCGGATCGGGCAAGGACCGCCGGGATGTCACGGTGTTTCGCGGAGTCATCCTCACCATCCGCTTTGCGCGCGAATTTCACGGGGTGACGCTGGTCGAGCGGCAGAAGATGCGCCTGGCCCTGTTTGGCGACAGCCTGACCAGGAACGGCATGAAGCTGGACCGGGTGAAGATGGTCGATCCGCGCTTTGAAAAGACCTTCGATGTCTATGGCAGCGATCAGGTCGAGGCGCGCTATCTGGTGCACCCGGCCTATGCCGAACGGCTGGTGGCGCTGGAAGAGCGGTTCCAGGGCAAGAGCCTGAAGGCGCTGTTCCATAAGGGCGATGTCGTGGTGGTGGTGGATAGCGAGGACCTGTTCGAAAGCGCCTCGCTGAACCCCGAAAAGGACCGCGAATTGCTGGGCCGGACGATCGATCAGTTCCGCGCGCTGGCCGAGATGATCGCCAGCCTGAACGAGCGGCGGCGCGAGGGGACCGGTACGTCCTGATTACTGTTCTCCGGCGAAAGCCGGAGCCCAGAGCGAGATTGCGCTGATCTGACTCCTGGACTCCCGCTTTCGCCGGAGAACGGCTTTGGTAGTTATGGGGCGGTCACAACCCCATGATCGCCGCCGCGATCCAGCGTTCTTCGGATCGCAATATGCCCCAGGCGCGGGCGGCGGCGCGGCTGTCCATCACCTCGACGCCGATGCCGCGCTCTTCCATCGCGCGGATGAAGGCGCGGGGCGGATGGACCAGGCCAGGCCCGGTCCCCAGCAGCATGAATTCGGGTTGCGGATCGAGCGCCAGCACCTGTGCCATCGCGGTGATATCCAGCGCGCCAATCGTCGGCGCATCCCAGGGCATGGCCGAAACCGGGGTCAGCACCAGGTGCGAATCCACCCGGCGCGGGCCCAGATTGTCGCCATCCAGCTTGAACCCATTCGCGGTAAAGCCGGTGATGACTGGCCCTGAGGCGCGTGGATCCTGATTGAATTCGGCCATGTCGAAGACGATCCGGGGGTCAGCCGATCAGGGCTGGCCGCCCATGCCTTCCTTCAGCTTGGCTTCGGCCTTGTCCGCTTCGCTCTGCTGCGGAACGAAGCTGTGCGGCCCCACGCCCAGCCAGACGAGGATGGGGTTGGCCATATAGATCGACGAATAGCAGCCGACGAACAGGCCCAGCGTCATCGCCGCAGTGAAGCCGAAGATCACGCCCGGGCCGATGAACAGCAGCACCAGCAGCGCCACCAGCATGGTCAGCGAGGTCATCACCGTGCGCGACAGCGTTTCGTTGGTCGACAGGTCAAGCAGCGCAATCATGTCCATCTTGCGGTACTTGCGCAGATTTTCGCGCACGCGGTCGAACACGACGATGGTGTCGTTCAGCGAATAGCCGATGATGGTCAGCAGCGCGGCGATGATGTTCAGGTTGAACTCGAGCTGGGTCAGCGCGAAAAAGCCGAAGGTCAATGCAACGTCGTGAAACAGCGCGAACAGCGCCGCGACGCCGAACTGCCATTCGAAGCGGAACCAGATATACACCGCAATCGCCAGCATCGCGAACACCAGCGAATAGACGCCGGTGGTCAGCAGCTCTTCGGACACCTTGCCGGAGACCGAATCAACCCCGTCGATCCGCGCACCCTGGGCGGCATATTCCTTGGTGATCATCGTCGTCACGCGCTTGGTGACGGCGTTGACCTCATCCACATTGTCGCCCGAAAGGCGCATGCGGACCGAAACCTGATTGGGCTGGCCAAAGCGCTGGATGGTCGATTCGCCGAGGTTCAGCGCCTCGATATCGTCGCGCAGATCGGCCACCGGGGCCTCCGCCACCTTGTCGAACGTCACCTGGATCATCTGGCCGCCGACGAAATCGACGCCCAGGTTCAGGCCGCGCACGCCGACCAGCACGAAAGAAGCCACGATCGACAGCATGCTGATCGTCATCGCCAGCTTGCGCCAGCGCAGGAAGCGGAAATTCGTGTTGTCGGGAACAAGCTTGAGGAGCTTCATGGGATCAAGCCTTCCTTAAATGTGCAGTTCGCGCGGACGTGCGCGCTTGAGCCACAGCGCCACGAGCATGCGCGTGACATAGACGGCGGTCCATACCGATGTGACGATGCCGATCATCAGCACCACGGCAAAGCCGCGCACCGGACCGGATCCGAACAGGAACAGCAGCACCGCAGCAATGACATTGGTGATGTTCGCATCGAAAATCGCGCGCGAAGCTTCGGTATAGCCGACCTCGATCGCCTGGATGATGCGCCTGCCGTTCTTGCGTTCCTCGCGGATGCGCTCGTTGATCAGCACGTTGGCATCCACCGCCGCGCCGATGGTCAGCACGAAACCGGCAATGCCCGGCAGTGTCAGCGTGGCATTCATCAGCGCCATGATGCCCAGGATCATGAACACGTTGAGGATGAGCGCGATATTGGCGTAGATGCCAAAGCGGCCATAAGTCACCGCCATCAGCACCAGCACCGCCAAGGTGCTGATCCCGCCCGCCAGCAGGCCGAGCTGCACCGATTCTGCGCCCAGGTCCGGCCCGACCGAGCGTTCCTCGACCACCTTCAGTTCCACCGGCAGCGCGCCCGATCGCAGCGCGATGGCGAGCTGGTTGGCGCTTTCGGTGGTGAAGCTGCCCGAAATCTGGGCGGAACCGCCCAGGATCGGCTCGTTGATATTGGGGGCGGACAGCACTTCACCGTCGAGGATGATGGCGAAAGGCTTGTTGACATTCTCCTGCGTCAGCCGCGCAAAGCGCGCACCGCCGTCGCGGTCGAAGGTGATCGACACGACCGGCTCGTTGGTCTGCGGGTCGAAGCTCGCCTGCGCATTGGTCAGCTTGTCGCCGCGAATGCCGCCCAGCCGCCGCACCGCAATCGGCGTGCCGCCAGCGGGGTTGGTGGGGTAGGGCACGATCTCGCTACCCACTGGCGCACGGCCGGCGGCGATATCTTCGGGGCTGGCGGTCTGATCGACCAGCTTGAACTCCAGCTCGGCGGTCTGGCCCAGCAGGTCCTTCAGCGCTTCGGGGTCGTCGAGGCCGGGCACCTGCACCACGATGCGGTTGTCGCCCTGGCGGATGATGGTCGGCTCGCGCGTGCCCATTTCGTCGATGCGCTTGCGCACCACTTCGGTCGCGGTTTCCATTGCCTGGTCGAGCGCCTCGGTCAGGCCGGCCTCGGTCGGCGTCAGCACGATGCGGCTGGTGTCGCGGACTTCGATATTCCAGTCACGCTGGCCGGTCAGTCCCGCGCCGGACGTCAGCGGCAGGATCACTTCGCGCGCGGCATCCACCTGGCCGACATCACGCACCAGAAAGGAGAGCTTGCCGCCTTCGCGCGAGATATCGCCGATGCCGATACGCGGCTTGGCGTTGCGCATCGCGGCGCGCACGGTCTCTTCCATGTTCTGCAAGCGCTGCGCGGCGACATCCTTGGGATCGCCTTCGAGCAGGATGTGGCTGCCCCCGGACAGGTCGAGGCCCAGGTTGATCTTTTCCTGCGGCAGGAAGGACGGATAATATTTGGCTGCGCCTACGGGCAGCAGGCTGGGGATCGCCATCAACACGCCAAAGGCGAGCAACAGGCTGATGGAGATCGTTTTCCAGCGCGGAAAATCTAACATTCTTATCGCTTCCTTGGCAGTGCTGGCTCAGATGCGGCGTGCTGCCGTGTCCAGCGAGCGCGGGCCGGATGTGCGCGCCATATATTCATGCGCGGGACAGGCGGCAAGGCGGCAGGCAGATTGGGCCGCGGCTCAATCGTTGGCAGGCGCGCCGCCGGGCTGGATGACATCGCTCAGCGTGGCCTTGACCGCACGCACCTTGGCGCCGCCCAGATCGATTTCGACATAGGCGTCATCGACCTTGGTCACCTTGCCGACCAGACCGCCGCCGGTAATCACCTGATCGCCGCGCTTGACCGCATCGATCTTGGCCTTGTGCGCCTTCATCTGGCGCTGCTGCGGGCGGATGATGAGGAAATAGAAGATCAGCAGCAGCGGCACGAACATCAAAAGCTGGGTCCAGGCCGGTGCAGCGCCGGGAGCGGCGGCGGCCAGTGCGAGCAGGAGTGTCGAGTCCATGGGCTGTAATATCCGGATGTCTGAATGGAAAAAGTGAGCGTCAGGCCGATAAACAGCCGGTCGCAGCGATGCGCGCGCCTATCATTATCGGCAGCGCAAGGCAATTGGCGATCACCTGCGCGTTCTTGTGCATCACGGGGTTGCCAACCGCGTCGCATCGCCATATAGGCGCGCTTCGCTTTTGCCGCAGGCGCGGCAAGGCCACGGTCGGGACGTAGCGCAGCCTGGTAGCGCATCACACTGGGGGTGTGGGGGTCGGAGGTTCGAATCCTCTCGTCCCGACCAATTTATCGCCGCAATCGCCGCGCGCAGATTTTACGCAAATTGTTCGGTATCGATCGTACGCTGCATCGCGTCGCTGTAGCGCGGGCCGCTGACGGTGCGTTCGTTGATCAGCTCGTCGATGCGCGCTGCGGCGTCGGCGGGGATGGTCCAGTCGGCCCGGGCGAAATTCTCTTCCAGATGCGCAATCGATGCGGTGCCGGGGATGGCGACGACATGCTCGCCGCGCGACAGTACCCATGCGAGCGAAAGCTGCGCGGGTGTGACCTCAAACTCGGCAGCGATGGCGCAGAACCGGTCGGCCAGCGTTCGGTTTGTCGGCCAGTTGTCTGCATTGAAGCGTGGCATGCCGCGGCGCAGATCCTTGTCGGTCAGCGTCTCGACGTCCTGCACGCCATTGGCCAGGACACCGCGCGCAACAGGGGAGAAGGCGACAAAGGTCGTGCCCAGCTCTGCACAGGCTTCCAGCACCGCGATTTCCGGTTCGCGCGTCCAGGGCGAATATTCGGTCTGCATCGCCGCGATGGGGTGTTCCCTGGCGGCACGGCGCAAGGTCTCGGCCGACATCTCGGACAGGCCGATGCTGCCGATCTTGCCCGCCTTGATCAGGTCCGCCATTGCGCCGACCGATTCCTCGATCGGAACATCGCGGTCGCGGCGGTGCATATAATAAAGGTCGACATGGTCGGTCTGCAGCCGGGTGAGCGATTCATCGATGCAGCGGCGGATCGCTTCGGGGCGGCAGCTGACGCCGCGCTTTTCGCCCTCGATGACGATTCCCATCTTGGTCGCCAGGAAGAACTCGCTGCGCCGCCCCTTCAGCGCTTCGCCGATCAGCGTCTCGTTATGGCCCAGGCCATAGATATTGGCGGTGTCGAGATGGTCATAGCCCAGGTCGAGCGCGCGGTGGAGCAGCGCGGTCGCGGTCTCGCGCGGGGGCAGGGTGCCATAGCCCCAGCTCAGCGACATGCAGCCAAGGCCGATCGGGCGGACGGGGCGGGAGTTGATCGTGCGTGTGGTCACGGGAGGTGCCTTCCTGGTTGAGGCGCGGCCGGTGCCGCCGTTTGCGCCGCGCTCGCACAGATGGCGAGGGCGGGTCAAGCCGATGATTCGGCTGCACCGCTCCGGCTGTCCCGCGCCACACCTTGCGGGCCCTGTCTGGCTGCGCAGCACACGGGCCCAAGCAGGCCCAATCGCATGCTGCGCCTGTTTGAAATGCTGCTACGCCACGCGGTTAATATACAGATAACAAACGGGTTTCATGATGAGCCGAGTGGTTGAACCCCAGCTGGGGCGGGGTCATGCAAGGGCCTGCTGGACATTCGTCAGCCAGGCTTCCGTTCCCGAAAAAGACACCTGCGCTGTCAATATTTTATCCTCTTTTCCACCCCCCACAAACCGGCTATATGCACGGTTCCCAAGGGTGCGGGGGAAAGGGGTCGGGCCATCGCGGCGTGTCCTTCCTGCGCCAGTGCAAGAAATATATCTTGCCAGAGTCCCTAGGGTGTCGATACAACGCGGGCTCTTGTTTCCGCAACGAAGGGGAAAAGTACCATGAAGTCCATTTTCAAGCTGAGCCCGGTTTTCGCCGTCGCTGGCGTTCTGGCTCTCGCCGCTTGCTCGCCGGAAAAGGCTGAAGAAGCCCCCGCCGAAGAAGCCACCACCGAAGCTCCCGCTGAAGAAGCCATGGAAGCTCCGGCCGCTGAAGGCGCTGAAGCTGGCATGGAAGCCGGTGCAGAAGCTGGCGCCGAAGCCGGTGCTGAAGCTGGTGCCGCTGCTGGCGCCGAAGCCGCTGCTCCGGCCGCTGACGCTGCCGCTGCTCCGGCTGAAGAAAAGAAGTAAGCCTAGGCTTCACTTCGCCTGAATAAGGCAAAGTTTCAGAGACGCCCGGTAGCCCTTTGGGGTTACCGGGCGTTTTTGCGTCTTCGCCCTGCGCGAGCGGCGGTCACCTGATCTTCACCAATGTTTACGCTCGCTTAGGCACTTTGCGTTACAAGCAGCGCCAGCCGAACCCCGCGCCGTTTTCCCCCGAACGGTAGCTTTGCGGTCGGCAGGAGGTTCCGGAGAGCGCAGATGGCAGCGTGGACAGGCAATCGGCATGCGGCGAGCCAGCCGGCGACGGACCGTCGCTATGCCATCCGCATCAACGTCAATATCGAGGCGGAGCTGGTCGATCAGGGCCGGCGTCATTGCACCGTCACGCTGACCAACCTGTCGATCACCGGCTGCCGCTTTGAAACCGACCAGCCGCTGCGGATGCCCGCGCCGATCACCTTGACCATCGAGGGCGTCGATCCGATCCAGGGCGAGATCGTCTGGGCAGAGGGCAAGCTTATGGGCTGCCATTTTGCCGAAGCGCTGAGCCCGACCATCTGCAATCGCATCATCCGCACGCTGCGTCAGCAGCAGGACCAGCGCTAACCCGCGACAATCCGCTCAAAATGCCGGTGCAGTTCGTCGGCATTGCGCTGCCAGGTGAAGTGGGAGACCGTGGCGCGCACCTGCTCGGGCTGTGCGCCGGATGCCAGAACCTCGCGGATCGCGGACGCAAGGCTCGCCGGATCGGGCTCAGCTATCCGCCCCGCCACCGGATCGGTGAGCAGTTCACCCGCACCGCCGGCATCGCAGATCACGATCGGCGTGCCGCAGGCGAGCGATTCGACCCAGGCATTGGCCAGCCCTTCGGAGCGTGAGGGCAGCACCATCGCATCGGCGGCAGCCAGCCAGCGCGGCAGATCGTCATGCGGCACCGAACCTGCAAACAGGACGCGATCGGCAACCCCCAGCCTGGTGGCGAGCGCACGATAGCGCGGCTCTTCCTCTCCCTGGCCTGCCAGCACCAGCGTGGTGCCGGGCAGTTCGGTCAGCGCCTCGATCACCAGATGCTGCCGCTTGCGCGCGATCAGCGCGCCGACCGTGATCAGCATCGGGCCGGTAATGCCGTGCTCGGCGCGAAGCGCATCGCCGGATTGCGGCCTGAAGCGCGCCTGGTCGCAGCCAGTATAGTGGACGGTGATCTTCTCGGCGGCCATGCCCAGCGCCACCATATCCTGCTTGAGTGCTGCCGACACGGCGAGCAGGCCTGCGGCATCGCGCCCTGCTTCCAGCACCTGCGCCCGCGTCTTTTCGGCATGGCCCCAATGGTGGATGTCCGCCCCGCGCGCCTTGACCGAAAAGGGAATCCCCAGCCGCTGCGCCAGAATGCGCGCCGCCGGGCCGTCGGGATAGAAGAATTCCGCATCGATCAGGTCGAACGGCCGCTCGCGGTGCAGCCGCTCGACCAGCGCCCAGATCGCGCGGACCATCAGCTGCGGTTGCCAGTGCCCGCCGATGCCGGGAATGTGCACGAAGCGAGGCCGGTAGACGCTGAGCCCATGCCAATTCTCGTGCACGGGAAGAGCGCCCAGCGCCCGGTAGCGCGCATGGCGTGACAGCGGCCAGGGTGGCAGCGCCTGCGGGCTGATGACGGTGATGTCGATACCCTCGCGTGCGGCAATCGCGGCCGTCTGGCGCTCGACGAAAATGCCGAAATTCGGCCGAGCGGCATTGGGGAACAGGGTGGCGAGGGTAAGGATGCGCATGGAGCCGCTGCTTCTACAGCGGGCGGATTAACGTTTCTGCCACTGCCAGCCAGGGCGGATCGTTCACCACCTGCTGGCGGGTGCCTGCACCCGGCGGCAGGATCTGCATCCGTCCTTCCTCGCGCGCGATCAGCCGCCCGAAGACAAAGCGACCGGCAGGGCGCGGGACCAGCACGTCGCGGTTGAGCGCGCTCGCCAGATCGGCCTGCTCGATCCGCCGCAGCCACAGCACGTCGCCGCTGCGATACTCGCCGATGCTGCCAGTGACGCGCAGCGCGATCAGATTGTCCGCCGCTGCAGGGGGAAGGGCGCGTTCGGCCCGGGTCGGCGCGCGCGCGCCATCGGGGGCCAGCAACGCTGCGACAGGCAGGTCGGCGGCGGCCGAGCTGCTCACCAGCGCGCTGCTTTCGACCTCGAGCGCGGCAGCGATGCGGTTCAGCCAGTCGAGCGAGAGCGTACGCGTTCCGGTTTCCAGCCGGCCGATAGTCTGCGCGGTGGTGGGCGGCTCGCAGCGCTGCGCCACCTCTTCCAGCGTCAGGTTGCGGGCACGGCGGACATCGCGGATACGGTTGATCATGAGATGCGATCCTAACCTATATGGATAAACACCTTTCCTACATTCCAACGCCTGTGGCAAGCCTGTTTGATCAGGTGAACCAATGGGGATCAGGACATGGCAGGACGACAGGCGACAGGCAGCATCCGGGCAGAGGCGGGCAGGCTGCTGGCGGAACGGGTGATGGAAGGCGAAACCCCGGGCAGGCGGGTGGATGGCGCGCGGCGCCCCGCCCGTTCGGTTACGGTCAATCTGGGGGAATCGCCGCTCGGCTGGCTGCTGGCGCGCGGGCTGATCGACCAGCGGCAGTTCGATGCCGGTGAAAAGCTGCGCGCCGACTGGGAGCGCGCCAATCTTGCGCCCTCGCTTACCATGCGCTGGGATGCTGCTCCCCGCAGCGGTGCGCGGCGCGGCAGCGACGATCATCTCGAGCCGACCGAACGCCAGACCGCGGCGCGCCAGCGCTTCGATGCGGCGATGACCGCGCTGGGCCGCGACCTCAACGATATCGCCTGGCGCGTCATCTGCTCGGGCGAGGCGATGCCGATGGCCGAAAAGGCACTGGGCTGGCCGGTGCGCTCGGGCAGGCTCGTGCTCCGCCTCGCGCTCGACCGATTGGCCGATTACTACCGCCTGCCAGGCTGACAGGCCTTTGAAGTCTCCACGCCCCGCGCTTGTGCCAACTTGTGCGGCGCGGCCAGGGTCAGCCCATGGCCTCGACCTGCTCGGCCAGCTCCAGCCAGCGCATTTCGGCAGCGTCCTTTTCCTCGCGGGCCTTTTCGATCGCCTGGGTCAAAGCGGCGAACCTGGCCGGGTCGCGGGTGTAGAGCGCAGGGTCGGACAGCGCGGCCTCGTCCCGCGCAATCGCAGCTTCGATCGCCTCGATCCGCTCGGGCAAGCTGTCATAGTCGCGCTGGTCCTTGTAGCTGAGCTTGGCGCGCTGCGGCTTGGGCGGGGGCGGTGCAGCCGCTGCGGCGGCAGCAGCCGCGGCCTTGGACGCGCCGGATTTCACCCAGTTCGCCATGCGCTGCTTGCGCTGTTTCTCCCAATCGGCATAGCCGCCGGCCACGACATCCACCGTGCCGCTGCCGTCCAGCCCCAGGGTCACGGTGACGGTGCGGTCCAGAAAGTCGCGATCATGGCTGACGATCAGCACGGTGCCATCGTAATCGGCGATGACCTCCTGCAGCAGATCGAGCGTTTCGAGATCGAGATCGTTGGTCGGCTCGTCGAGTACCAGCAGGTTGCTCGCTCGGGCGAACTCGCGCGCCAGCAGCAGCCGCGAGCGTTCGCCGCCTGATAGCGTACCGACCCGCGCCTCGACCAGGCCAGGATCGAACAGGAATTCCTTCAGATAGCCCTGGATATGCTTGCGCACGCCGCGCACGTCGATCCAGTCGCCGCCCTCGGCCAGCACATCGCGCACGCGCTTTTCGGGCTGCATCAGCTTGCGTTGCTGGTCGATGATGACGCCGTCGAGCGTCTTGGCGAGCGTGATGGTGCCGCTGTCGGGTTCCAGTTCGCCGGTCAGCAGCCGGATCAGTGTGGTCTTGCCCGCGCCGTTCGACCCCACGATGCCGATGCGGTCGCCGCGCTGGACGCGCAGCGAGAAGTCCTTGATGATCGTGCGCTTCGCCTCATCCTCGCCAAAGGTCTTGAACACGCGGTCGGCGACGATCACCGACTTGGTCTTGCTGTTGTCGCTCACCGCCTCCAGCTTGGCGGTGCCCTGCGGCCCCAGCATCGCTGCACGCTGGGCGCGCATGTCCCACAATTTGGCAAGGCGGCCCTGGTTGCGCTTGCGCCGGGCGGTGACGCCGCGTTCCAGCCAGTGCGCCTCGATCTTCAGCTTGGCATCCAGCTTTTCGGCAGCGCGCGCCTCTTCGGCATAGACCTGCTCCATCCAGGCCTCATAGCCGCCAAAGCCGATCTCCTGCCGGCGCAGATTGCCGCGATCGAGCCACAAGGTCTGGCGGGTCAGCCGTTCCAGGAACGTACGGTCGTGGCTGATCACGACGAAGGCGCCGTTGAACCGGCCGAGCCAGCTTTCCAGCCAGTCGATGGCGGCAAGATCGAGATGGTTGGTCGGCTCGTCGAGCAGCAGCACATCGGGCTCGCTGGCGAGCGCCCGGCAGATCGCAGCACGACGCCGCTCGCCGCCGCTGGCGGTCTGGGCATCACGCGACAGGTCGATGCCGATCTGGTCGGCAATCGCGGCCACCTCGTGCGCGGGCGGTGCATCGTCGCCCGCCAGTGCCCAGTCGTTCAACGTCGCATAGCCCTTGAAGTCCGGATCCTGCGCCAGCATCACCACGCGGGCACCCGGCTGCACCGTGCGCCGTCCGCGATCCGCGTCGATATCGCCCGCGATCAGCCGCAGCATCGTCGTCTTGCCAGCGCCGTTGCGCCCGATCAGCGCCAGCCGATCGCGCGGCCCGATATGCAGGTTGATATCGCGGAACAGCCAGCCGGTGCCCTGGACAAGGCCAAGGTCTTCATAGGAAAGGACGGGGGGAGTGGACATGGCTGCCACTTAGGCGGGGGCGCGGCGGGGCGCAATCCCCGCGCGCGGTCCGACAACCGGCTTGACCCCCGGCCCGTGCCCGGCGCAGAACGCGGGCAAAACAGCCAGAAAGGGTCGGCCGTGCGCACAGTGTATCTCAATGGGCAGTTCGTCGCGGAAGATGCCGCGCATGTGTCGATCTTTGATCGCGGGCTGCTGTTCGCCGATGCCGTGTACGAGGTGTTCTCGGTGATTGAAGGGCGGATCATCGACTATGCGGCGCATATGGCGCGGCTGGAGCGCTCGCTGGCGGAAATGATGATCGCGCATGATGTCGCCACGACCGATTGGCCTGGCGTGGTCGCCACGCTGATCGAGCGCAACGCGCTCACCGAGGGTACCATCTATCTGCAGGTCAGCCGGGGCGCTGCGGACCGCGATTTTCTGTTTCCGGCAGCGGGTACGCCCGCCACGGTGTTTGCCTTCACCCAGGCACGGCCGCTGGTCGCCAGTCCGATGGCCGAGCGCGGCATGCGCATCATCACCCGGCCAGACCGGCGCTGGGGACGGCGCGATATCAAGACGGTGCAACTGCTTTATGCCAGCATGATGAAGATGGAGGCCAAGGCCGCAGGCGTCGACGATTGCTGGCTGGTCGAGGGTGATGTGATCACCGAGGGCACGTCGCAGAACGCCTGCATCATCACACCGGCTGGCCATCTGGTGACCCGCGATCTGGGCCATCACATCCTGCCCGGTGTCACCCGGCTGAGCCTGATCGACATCGCGCGCGAAAGCGGGATCACGGTCGAGGAAAGGCCGTTCACCATCGCCGAGGCACAGGGCGCGGCCGAGGCGTTCGTCACCTCCGCCTCGCTGTTCGTGATGCCGGTGGTGGAGATTGACGGGCTCAGCGTCGGCGATGGCCGCCCCGGCATGGAAACGATGGCGCTGCGCAAGGCCTATATCGACCACGCGCTTGCGCAGGGTTGAATGTTTACATTCCTGTCGGGCGTCTGATCTCATCGTTCAGCCGCGCGCAACGCTGAACCGTGCAGAGGCGTAGATGGATGGCCGTTCGCTTGAACAAGCCCTTCCGTCATTCCCGCGAAGGCGGGAATCCCGCTTCTCGTTCAACGATTGAGAGTGAAGCGGGACCCCCGCCTTCGCGGGGGTGACGAAGGGGATGAGACAAAAGCGGCCAAACCGTTCTGATTACTGGAGAAATACCCCATGACCACCTCGCTCGTCCGCGCACTTCCCCTTGCGATCCTCGCTGCTGCGGCCACGCCTGCCATGGCTGCCGTCGAGATCACGCCCAGCGCCGGCGCGCCGGTCGTGGAACTGAGCGTCACCGAAACCGTGCTCGGTGCGCCCGATACCGCGACCTTCAGCACCGGCGTGACCAGCAAGGCCCCCACCGCATCGGCCGCGCTGCGCCAGAATTCGGCGGACATGGACAAGGTGATCAAGCAGATCGTGGCCCTGGGCATCAAGCGCGAGGACATCCAGACCTCGGGCATCAACCTCAACATGGACTATGAATATGGTAGTGATGGCCGCGCGCCGCGGTTCATCGGCTATCAGGTCACCAACACCGTAACGGTCAAGGTACGCCAGGTCGACCGGCTGGGTGCGATCCTGGATGCGGTCGTCTCGCAGGGCGCGAACAACATTTCCGGGCCTTTCTTCAGCATCGACGATGATAGCGCCGCGCAGAACGAAGCCCGCGACAAGGCGATGAAGCGCGCCCAGATGCAGGCGATGGATTATGCCAAGCGCATCGGCTTTACCGGCGTGCAGGTGCTTGCGGTGTCTGAGGCGACCTACAATGCCTCGCCCTTTGGCGGCGCAGATATGAAAATGATGGCGCCGCGCGGCATCGTCGCCGCCGCTCCGCCGGTGGAAGGTGGCCAGGTCGGCACCAGCGTCACCGTCAACGTCACCTATCAGATGACGCGCTGACGGTTTTCCCTCAAGCTCAACCCGTCATTCCCGCGTGCGCGGGAATGACGGGGGAGGGGCGGCGAGCGGTCGCGAGGCTCTGGTCAAAGGCTGCACAAGGCGTTAGCGGGGTATTCAGCGGTCATTCAATGAGGCTGGTCTAGACAAACATCATGAACCTGCTTGCTTCCTCCCTGTCTGCTCTGGCGCTGGCGTCCGCCGTGCTCGTCATGGGTTCGCCCCAGGTGGATGCGCTCGATGGCAAGCGCCGGGGCGAACAGAGCGAGGCGCGCGAACAGTTCATGGCGGGCCAGGTCAAGTCGCTGCGCGAAATCGAAGGACGCATTCTCCCCAGAATGCGAGGCATGCAGTATCTGGGCCCTGAATATGACGCCGGATCACAGGTCTATCGGCTGAAGTTCCTCGACAATGGCAGGGTCATCTTTGTCGATGTCGACGCCCGTACTGGCGCGATCCTGCGCCAGGCCGGCTGATCCGGTGCCGTCAGTCCGTCCAATCTTGTAACCCCCTTGCTTTTCCCCGATATGGGGAGCTTTCCCAACAGGGCGGCGTCCGTCGTCCGGAATTGCACCCGTATTCCAGGAGTTGCCCATGCGCATTCTGATCGTCGAGGATGAACCCACCCTTGGCAAACAGCTCAAGTCCACGCTGGAGGCGACCGGCTATGCTGTCGACCTGTCGGTCGATGGCGAGGACGGCCATTTCATGGGGTCGACCGAGGATTATGACGCGGTGATTCTGGATCTTGGCTTGCCCGAGATTGACGGCCTGACCGTGCTGGGCATGTGGCGCAAGGAAGGCCGCACCTTCCCGGTGCTGGTGCTCACCGCGCGCGACAGCTGGTCGGACAAGGTGGCGGGGCTCGATGCGGGCGCGGACGATTATCTCGCCAAGCCCTTCCAGACCGAAGAGCTGATCGCACGGCTGCGCGCGCTGATCCGCCGCGCCTCGGGCAATGCCTCAAGCGAGCTGACCGCAGGCGATGTCCGGCTGGACACGCGCTCGGGCAAGGTCTCGCTCAACGGCGAGCCGGTGAAGCTGACCGCGCAGGAGTACAAGCTGCTGTCGTACCTGCTCCACCACAAGGGCAAGGTGATCAGCCGTACCGAGCTGATCGAGCATATCTATGACCAGGATTTCGACCGCGATTCCAATACGATCGAGGTGTTCGTCACGCGCATCCGCAAGAAGCTGGGCCCCGATGTGATCACCACCATCCGCGGCCTGGGCTACAGCCTTGAAGACCCCGCCGAGCGTGCCGGCAGCTGAAATTCTTGATGGCGGCGCGGGAGAGGCTGTGCCCGCACCCGCGCCACTGCCCAATACCGGGTCGCTCAGCCGCCGCATGATAGGCATCGCGGCGGCATGGATATTCGTGCTGCTGCTGAGCGGCGGCCTGGCGCTCGACCGCATCCTGACCAACACCATCACCACCAGCTTCGACGACCAGCTCGAATATGTGCTGACCGCGATGATCTCTTCGGCCGAGATCGGGCCTGATGGCGAGGTGTTCTTCAACCGGCCGCTGGGCGACCAGCGCTTTCTGGAGCCCAATAGCGGGCTGTACTGGCAGATCAGCGGGCGCGGCCATGCCGATTTCACTTCGCGTTCGCTCTGGGATCGCGCGCTGAAGATCGAGACCGATCATAGCGACGCGCAGCCGCATATCTATGACAGCGACCAGTTTCCCGACCACGAGCTGCGCATCATCGAACAGTCGATCTACCTGCCCGGCTCGCGGGTGCGCTGGCGCTTCATGGTGGCGCAGTCGCGCGAGGAGATGGACCTGCAGCTGCGCGAGCTTCGCCAGACGCTCGGTTACAGCTTCGCGCTGCTCGCGCTGGGGCTGATCATCATGGCGGGGCTGCAGACGCTCTATGGCCTCTGGCCGCTGCGCAAGGTGCGCGAGGCGATCCAGGCGATGCGGACCGGCCGGATGGACCGGGTGCGCGATCCGATGCCGATCGAGGTGATGCCGATGGTCGAGGAATTGAATGCGCTGCTCGAGCATAACGAAAAGCAGGCGGAAGAGGCTCGGCGGCACGCCGGCAACCTGGCGCACGCGCTCAAGACGCCGCTGACGGTGGTGATGAACAGCGCCACCGCGCGCGCCGATGACCTGGCCGATACTGTCATCCGCGAGGCAGCGGTGATGCGCCGCCAGGTCGACCACCATCTTGCCCGCGCGCGCGCAGTCGGGCGGCGCGGCCAGGCGCTCGCCCGCGCCAATGTCTGGGAAAGCGCGCAGGCTGTCGAACGCGCGGTGGTGCGGCTCTATCCGCATGTCCGCTGCGATCTGGATGGCAGCAAGACCGCCGAGGTCGCCATCGAGCGCCAGGACCTGGAAGAGATGCTGGGCAACCTGGTTGAAAACGCCGGAAAATATGGCGGCGGCAGCGTGTTCGTCACCATCGACCCCAAGGATGCAACCGACCCGAAGCTGGTCGATATCTGGATCGAGGACGATGGCACCGGCATTCCCGAACGCGAGCGCGAGCGCATTTTTGATCGCGGCGCGCGGCTCGATACGGGCAAGCCTGGCACCGGGCTGGGCCTTGCCATCGTGCGCGATGTGGCGGAAATTTACGGCGGCAAGGTCGAGCTCGACGAGAGCGAGGACCTGGGCGGGCTGCTGGTGCGGCTGCGCCTGCCGCGCGCGCTTTAGGCGTAGGTTGCGCCCGCGAAATACAGGCCGTCGGGCGGGGCGTTGAAGCCGAGCGCGGCGCGGTCGCGCGCGTCGAGCGCCGCTTTCAGGTCATCGCCCGTCCATTTGCCGCGCCCGACCAGCACCAGACAGCCCACCATCGATCGCACCTGATGGTGCAGGAACGAACGTGCGGCAGCGTGGATGTCGATCTCGTCGCCATCGCGGATGACCTCCAGCCGGTCCAGCGTCTTGACCGGGCTTGCCGCCTGGCAATGAACCGAGCGGAAGGTGGTGAAATCATGATGGCCGACCAGATGCTGCGCAGCGGCGTGCATCGCGGGCACATCGAGCGGTGCAGAGACCTGCCACGCCTTGCCCCGCTCCAGCGTCAACGGTGCGCGACGGTTGGTGATGCGGTAGATATATGCGCGGCCGGTGCAGGAAAAGCGCGCGTGCCAGTCATCGGGCACGATCTCGCAGGCGAGCACAGCTATGGGCTGGGGGCGGAGTTTCGCGTTCAACGCCTCCATCAGGCGGAACGGGTCGAAGGGCTTGGCGATATCGACATGCGCGCGCATCGCCAGCGCATGCACGCCCGCATCGGTGCGCCCGGCGGCGTGCAGGACCGCCGCTTCGCCGGTGATCGCCTGCACCGCCTCTTCGACATGCTGCTGCACGCTGGGGCCATGCGCCTGGCGCTGCAGCCCCATGAACGGGCCGCCGTCGAACTCCAGCGTCAGCGCATAGCGGGTCATGCGATGACGGTGCCCGGTGCAATGGCAAAGCCACGCAGGAAATCATCGAGCGGCATGGCCGGACGCCCGGCGCGCTGGATGATGCGCGGACGTATCGCGCCCTCGGCACAGGCGATGGTGAGTTGCTCGTCGAGCACGGTACCGGGTGCGGCGGTGCCTGCCACCATCTCGGCTGCATGCACGCGCAGCCGCTCGCCATTCAACTCGAAGAACGCGCCCGGCATCGGGTTGAATGCACGCACCTGACGCTCGACCTGGTCAGCGCTGCAGGTGAAATCCAGCCGCGCCTCGGTCTTGTCGATCTTGGCGGCATAGGTCACGCCGTCCTCAGGCTGCACCACCGGCGGGAAGGCGGCAAGGTCGCCCAGCACCTGCACCATCAGCCGTGCGCCGAGTTCCGCGATCTCGCTGGTCAGCTCGCCTGCCGTCTTGCCCGCGACCGGGGTCTCTCCCTTGAGCAGCATCGGCCCAGTATCGAGCCCGGCCTCCATCTGCATGATGGTAACGCCGGTCGTCGCGTCGTCGGCCAGGATGGCGCGCTGCACTGGCGCGGCACCGCGCCAGCGCGGCAGCAGCGAGCCATGGACATTGAGGCAGCCATGGAGCGGCGCATCGAGCACCGTGCGCGGCAGGATCAGGCCATAAGCGGCGACCACGCACGCATCGAGGTCGAGCGCGGCAAAGGCTGCCTTTTCGTCTTCGCCCTTCAGCGACACCGGGGTGCGCACCTCAAGCCCCAGCGATTCTGCCAGCTGGTGCACGGGCGAGGGGGTCAGCTTCTTGCCGCGATGGGCCGGGCGCGGCGGCTGGCTGTAGACCGCCGCGATGTCGTGCCCGGCATCGACCAGCGCCTGAAGTGTCGGCACGGCGAAATCGGGAGTTCCCATAAAGGCGAGGCGCATGGCGGACTTTTCTTTTGCAGGTGGCGATGCGGCTCCGTAAAGCTCAGGCCATGGCATCGCAAGAGATTGAGGATCTGGCCGCTGCGCTCGCCCGTCTTCCGGGGCTGGGCCCACGTTCGGCGCGCCGCGCGGTGCTGTATCTGCTCAAGAAGCGCGAGAGCGCGTTCACCCCGCTGGTCGAGGCGATGGAGCGGGTGCGCGCGAACCTCTCGACCTGCGACATCTGCGGCAATGTCGATACGCAGAACCCCTGCGGCATCTGCACCGACCCGCGCCGCGACCCGCGCAGCCTGTGCGTGGTCGAGGAGGTGTCGGACCTCTGGGCGCTCGACCGCTCGCGGCTGTTCGTCGGGCGCTATCATGTGCTGGGCGGGCGGCTGTCGGCGCTCGACGGCATCGGGCCGGAGGATCTGGGAATCGTCTCGCTGATCGCGCGCGTGGCCGAAGGCGGCATCGACGAAGTGGTGCTGGCCATGAACGCGACGCTGGAGGGCCAGACCACCGCGCATTATCTGGCGGAGCGGCTTGAGGGCTATCCGGTCCGCCTCACCCAGCTCGCACAGGGGCTGCCGATGGGTGGCGAGCTGGACTATCTCGACGAGGGTACTTTGGCGCAGGCGCTAAGAGCGAGGAAACCGGTAGTCTAACGGGGCTTCCCCTGATTTACCCGTTCTCCGGCGAAAGCCGGAGTCCAGGAATCAGGTTGTGCCATGCCGCTCTGGCCTCCGGCTTTCGCCGGAGAACAGCATGAGTGGGATCGCCTTATTCCGCCGGAACCAGCGCCGGTTCTGCCTTGGCCATCACCGCATCCTGATAGTCGCTTTCGGCCAGCTGGATCAGGTGGCGGTCGTCATGCTTCCAGGGGTGGAAGCCGGGCAGGAAATAGCTCATCCAGGGCAGGATGATCTTGCGCGCCATGCCGGGGTTGCCGAATGCGTACCAGAACAGCTGTGCCCAGACCTTGGGCCCCGTGAGGCCATCCTGGCGCAGCAGTTCGAGCATGCCGACGGCGCGATGGTGCAGGAAATTCTTGGTGACGACCAGCATCACCAGCGACTTGACCTTCCAGCGCTGCCAGCGGCTCCAGTCCTTCGTTGCGTGGTTCCAGGTATCGAACGCAACGCCCTTGTGCTCGATCTCTTCCATCGCGTGCCAGCGCCACAGATCGCGCGAATCCGCATCGGCGGTTTCCAGATGCCTGGGGTTGGCGAGCAGCTGCTGCGCGAGGATCGCGGTGAAATGCTCGAGCGCCATGGTGGAGGCGAGGTTGGCGATCTTCGGACGGCCCTTGGTCAGCGCCAGCGCCTTGTCGACATCCTCTTCCAGAAGCTTCACGTCGTAACCGGCGTCCACGACGCGGCGATTGAATGCCACATGCTCGCGCGTGTGGTTGATCTCCTGCTTCACAAAGGCGCGAATCTCGTTCGCCAGCCGCTCGGGCGTACCTTCGCGGAATTCCTTGACGCTTTCGATGAAGAACGCTTCGCCCTTGGGGAAGGTCACCGACAGCGCGTTGTAGAAAGCCGTGCCGATGGGATCGCCGCCCATCCACCAGCGGCGCATCGCATTGCCCCGGCCAAAGCGGCGGTCGCGAATGACAAGCTCCAGATCGGCCGGCGTGTGCTTGCGATCAATCGGTTCAGGCGTGGAAAAGGATTGCGGAGCGTTCATGCCAGGGTCCATAATGCTGAGTTGTTGCTTACACTGATGACAATAAGGTTACTTACATAGATGTCAATAGCCAAAAGACGGCTGAGCCCCGAGCAGAGCCGCACAGCCGCACTGGTCGCCGCGCGTGAGCTGCTGATCGAAACAGGACCCCAGGCCGTGACGCTGAAGGCGGTGAGCGGTCGCATCGGCCGCACCCATGCCAATCTGCTCCACCATTTCGGATCGGCATCGGGGCTGCAAAAGGCGCTGGCCGAGTATCTCGCGCAATCGATCTGTCAGATGATCGGTGCGGCGGTCATCCGGCTGCGCAATGGCGATGGCACGCCGCGCGATATCGTCGACATGGCGTTCGACGCCTTTGATCGCGAAGGGGCAGGGGCGCTGGCCTGCTGGATGCTGCTATCGGGCAATGAGGATGCGCTCGACCCGATTGTCGAGGCGATCCATCAGCTGGTCGACGAACTGGCCGAACACGCGCCCGAAGGCCGCACGCTGCATGAGGATACGCTCTCGCTGTGCACCATGGCGCTGGGCGATGCGCTGATGGGCGCGCAATTGGCCGGCGCGCTGGGGCTGGACCGCGACACGGGCCGCGCCATCGCGGAACGGCAGCTCGCCGCGTCGCTGCTCAGCTGGCAGGCCGAACAGCCCGCCTGAGCCGCAGCGCCGCGCGGCGGGTCAGCTGGAGCGCTTGGCGCGTACCCCGAACCGGCCGTGCTTGCGGAAGCGCACCAGATAGTCGCCGATGACCGCGGCCATCGGGGTGGGGGTGATGCCGAACGCCTCAAGCCCGTCGGCACCGGGGGCAACGACATTGTCGGTCTGCAGCATCGCCCATTGGTCGCGCGTGATCGGCGCGCCGGGCAGCCATCCGGTCATCCCCGCCATCAGGCCGGAGAGCGAATCGGGCATGTCGATGAAGCTGGGGTCTTCGCCAATCTCCTTGGCGATGCGCTTGTTGAGATCGGCCATGCTGATGGTTTCGGGGCCGCCCAGCTCGAAGGTCCTGCCGCCAAAGCGTGCGGGATCGGAAAGGCTTTGCTTCACGGCCTCGGCCACGTCATCGACATAGACCGGCTGGAAGCGTGCCTTGCCGCCGATGATCGGCACGACAGGAAGGCTGGCGATCAGCCCGGCGAAGCGGTTGACGAACTGGTCCTCGCGCCCGAACACGATCGAGGGGCGCAAGATGGTCGCCTGCGGAAAGGCAGCGCGGACCGCGGCCTCGCCTTCGGCCTTGCTGCGGCCATAGGCACTTTTGGATCCTGCATCCGCGCCGATCGCCGAGACATGGACCAGCGCCTGCACTCCCGCGGCTGCGGCAGCGCGGGCGACATTGGCCGCGCCTTCATGGTGGAAGGCGTCGAAATCGCCCTTGAGGATGCCGACGAGGTTGATCACCGCATCGGCGCCATGCACCGCGCGCGCCACGGTTTCCGGCTTGCGGATATCGGCGGCGACCAGCTGGGTCTGCCCCAGATTGCCGAGCGGCTTCACATCCTGCGCGATGCGGATGTTGCGCTGGGCGATGCGCACCCGCGCGCCTGCAGCCGTCAGATGCTGGGTGATATGCCGACCCAGAAAACCGCCACCGCCAAAAATCGTGATCAAAGTGTCGCGCATGCTGTTACGTCCCGTGATTCTTCTCGGCCAGGTCCTGCGCTGTCCCGCAAGGGGCGCGCGGGGCGATGAGCCAATGCGTCTCCGCCACCGCCTTTGCATCAGCCTAACGCGCCGCGCAACGTTCCAGTTGCGGTTTTACGCGATGGTTTGGGGGCGGCAGCAATTTTCTTTGCCGAATGTGGCAAGAGGCGGTTGACGCCTGCAAACACTCCGGCTAGAGGCGCGCTCCTACCCCGTGCCCAGATGGCGGAATTGGTAGACGCACCAGCTTCAGGTGCTGGCGCTCGCAAGGGCGTGGAGGTTCGAGTCCTCTTCTGGGCACCAAAACTCCTGCGGGAGTGGCATCAAAAACCTTGAAAAAACCGCAGAAATCTGCCATTTTTGGACAGGTTTTGATGCTCTGCGTTTCAGGCCGTTTCACGCCATGCCACGCGAATTCGTGGCATGGAAAGGGCCATTGGCCCGCATTTGCCCTTTTTCCAGAAAGGTCATGCCACGAAATGCCTCTTAACGCACTGCAAATCCGTAGCTTTCAGCCGGAAACCACCCCCTACAAGAAAACTGATGAACGCGGGCTCTACCTTGAGGTCTTCCCCAACGGCTCAAAACTCTGGCGGCTGAAGTACAACTTCGCCGGCAAGCAAAAGCGTATCGCTCTTGGTGCCTGGCCCGAAGTTAGTCTTCAGGCGGCCCGCCTCGAGCGCGATGAACTCAGGCTGCGTATTGCGAAGGGCGAAGACCCTGCTTTGACGCGAAAGAAGAGCAAGGCCACAGCCAAGATCAGCGCCGCCAACACTTTCGAGTCGGTCGCGCGCGAGTATATCGAGAACAAGATGGTCGGCGAAGGCCGTGCCGAGGCCACCCTGCTCAAGGCTCGCTGGTTCCTCGATCTTCTCAAGCCTGCGATCGGCCAAATGCCGATTTCGGATGTCGACCCGCAGATGATGCTGGCTCCACTCAAGAAGCTCGAGGCGCGGGGCAACCGCGAGACCGCCAAGAAATGCCGCTCCTTTGCTAGCAGGGTGTTCCGCTATGGCGCGGCCACCGGCCGCTGCACGACGGACCCGACGGCCATTCTCAAGGGCGCACTGCTGACCCCGCAAGCGCGCCACTACGCAGCCATCCTCGAACCGGAAAAGCTGGGCGAGCTGCTGCGCGCTATCGACGCGTTCGAATGCTACCCGATCACGAAGTTGGCTTTGAAAGTCGCCCCGCACATTTTTGTTCGACCGGGCGAGATGCGGCATGGGGAGTGGCAGGAGATCGACTTCGACAAGGCGATCTGGACCATCCCCGCGGGAAAGATGAAAGCCCGGCGCACCCACGCCGTGCCCCTGTCACGCCAGGTGCTCGAACTGCTCAGGGAGCTGAGGGCCATCACCGGGGGGCAAGGCTATATCTTCCCTGCCTTCCACACCCGTCTGCGCCCGATGAGCGAGAACACGATCAACTCGTCGTTTCGCCGTATGGGCTACAGCAAAGATGACATGACTGCACATGGGTTCCGTTCCACGGCTTCAACCCTGCTCAACGAAAGTGGGCTATGGCACCCTGATGCCATCGAACGCGCGCTTGCCCATGGAGACAGCAACGCGATCCGTGGAACCTACAATCGGGGCCAGTACTGGGATGAGCGAGTTAAGATGGCGCAGTGGTGGAGCGACTATCTCGATGATCTAAGGGCGGGCAAAGCCGTCAATTAGGCGAGCATCCGGAGCGGAACTACGGGACCTCTGGTGAGGCGACGCAGGACCGCTCCAACGCGCCGACTTGCCCTGAAGCTGAAGTGTTGCTGATCGGCCAACTCCGACCCAACTCCGTTCGCCCAGGTCATCAGTATTGAGCGTCCTAACTCGCCGGAACCGGTCGTTCGCGGTTACTAGTTGGCGGGCAATCGTCGGTCTGGTCTGGCCTCCTTGGCCCAGACTACCTTGCCTTCCTTGATGAAGAAGTGACTTCGGCAACCGCGCACACGCCATATCGAGGGGTGGAGGCTGGCCTTCGCGCCCGGTTCGCCCCATGCGATCCAGCTCGGGTCGTCGTCGCGCATCAGGCTGAGTTTGACAAGTTCACCGCATCCGCACGGGCAAAGGAAGGCCGCTGCCCACTGAAGGCCAGGGTCGCCGACGAGATAAACGCGCCGAGGACGCGGCACTTCCGGCGGGTCTTCGCAATGCTCGACCAGCCATAAATCTCGCCCGAACAGCCTGTCGAGCCATTGCTTAAGTCGCTCGAAGAAATTCATGCCGCAGCTGCCTCCATGCTGAGTTCTGGAAGGTTCAAAAGAGGCGTTATATCGCCGCGCCCGACATGTGGGGCCAGAAGGGCGCAGGGTTCGCCGTCTTCGAGATACTCGTAAATGCCATGGCTGAGACTGATCCTGTGCACCGCGAATTCGCCATTAGAATCGAGGCGGTAGGGGTGCAGCCGTGCCAGCAGCTCATTCACCGCGAGCGAAGCGATGAGGCTATTAAGCTGGATGACGGCGGGGCGGTCCTCGTCGATCCCCCTGATATAGCCCTCACGCTTCAGCGCTTGGTAGCCAGCGGGGTCGGCCCGCATCAGGCCCGCAGCACGAACCTGCTCCATCGAGTAGACGTGTCGGCTGAAAAGGCTAGAGCCGCCGGGCTTCAGATAATGGACTGTTCCGCACACTTGTTCGATGCCGCCTCTGCCGTCCGCCTCCAGCTTCACTCCCAGATCGAAATAGGCGAGCCCGTAGAAGGTCGCGAGGCGATTGAGTAAATGCCGCCCGTCTATGCTGTCCATGCAGCCGAAGACGATATCGCAGGATGCAATGGCCCTCACGGCTTCGGGTGCAAAGAGCGACGATTTATAAGTCTCGATCTCGGTGCCGAACGCGAGCCGGTGGATGGCATCGGCCATCACTTCGACCTTGGGCCGGCGGGCCTCGGCGTCGGAGCGCGTACTATTGACGATGCGATTGAGGTTCTTTTCTTCGATCACGTCCGGGTCGACGAGCACCAGTTCGCCGACGCAATTTCGGGCGAGCTGGTCGATCACGACGCTGCCAGTTCCCGAGCAGCCGATCACGCCGATTCTCAACCGGCGGAGGACGTCATAGGTCCCGGCGCCGAAGCTTTGTGCCACGCGCCGGGCGTGTTCGGGGACGGCGATGCCTGCGCCTTCCCGGTCCCAAAAGCTCAAGTCGTCGCCGATGCGTGCAACACGGTGAATAGCGTGAAAGGCGCCATCGGCATCGACAACGCGAGCGAAGATACGCTCGCCGTCGAGCATTACAGCACTGCCGTGCGGCCCATCCGCCCAGGCGTGGACGCTCGGAAACAGCGCGCTATCCGCGGCGTCGTCGATAGGGGAGAAGTCCGGTACGCCCGCATGGCCGTGAATTTTGAACAAGCTGAGGCCACGTCTTGCAGCACGCGATAGCATATCGGGCAGCATGTCGGTCGGCCAGGTCACCCGGTCAACTTCGCGGTCGCAAACAGCATGCGGCACCAGATGGACCTCGCTGACGACGAAACGCGTTCGTCCACGACGCACCGTGCGACCGCAGAGAAGGAGCGCGACCGCTTCCTTTCCGTCGCCGGGAAAGAGGTGCGCTCGAAGCGCGGCATGCTGGGCCTCGGTTATCGTCAAGGAAAAGATCATCTAAATCAGCCCTTGCGAAGTTCGCGGGCGAGCCAGTCTTCCACGAGGGCGAAATGGGTCGATAGGCTGTCGAGACCGGGCCGCCAAGGGTTGGCCGCCGTCCGGTGCCGACTCCAGCGCTGCCAGATTTTTCCATCGAAACTGTCGTCGCTTGTCGCGCCGATCGACCGTCCGTCGCGCCGGACCAGCGCCGGGGTGAAATAGGCCATGTCGATCTGAATGTCCGGATAGCCGGGGTCGATGCGGACGTTCACATCGACTTTCTCGACATTGTAGCCGGGCGGCACCGGCCACCCGTAGATTACCACGCGCGGAATGCCACCCTCGGCGACGAACTCATACATCAGGTCGAGGCTGTCGAGCCATTCAGTGTCCTCCTCCGGCAGCGAGAACTGACGGCGACCGGCGCCGAGCCCTTCGGTCTGATCGAGCGGAAGGGTCACGAACTTCTCGACGCCGGGTTCCCGAAGGTCGACCCGCTCGTCGAGCTGCAGACGGGTCGGCTGCCCCTTATCCTTGCGGTACAGCGCATAATGCTCTGCAGGCGTCTTGCCGGCGAGTGCCAAGAGATCTCGCGCGGTCGGCGTGGGGTTGTCGATTTCCAGATGCTGCTTGTCGATCTGAATTTTGAACGGCTTTTCCTTCTTCTTTTCCTCAGACATGACGGCCTCCATCGGTTGATACCCCCTTATGCTGAGGGCGAAGCGGGATGCGGACATCGGCCGCTTCGAAAATTTATTTTGTGAGGCTTGTCCGCAAACGCATCTCGGCCCAGCATAGCCCGATATGGTCTTGACGCGTTCCCGATCGAATAACGAGGATCACGCCTCTCCGGCGGAGGTGGCACTCGCCGTCGCTGCACTCGGTGATGCGGATTTCGCGCGGTTGGGACACATAGCGAGGCTGCGCGCACGCGGGCTCGTCGGTGTCGACTGGCAGGACTTGCTCCATGATGCCGTGCAGCGAGCGATGGACGGGACGCGGCGATGGCCATCGCATGTGCCCTTCACGGTATTTCTGCGGGAAATCATCCGCAGCCTCGCGAGCGAAGCTTGGCGGCGTCAGGTTCGCGAGAAGAGGCCGGCATTCGACGCGGGTGACGATAACGAGGCGCTCCATCAGGTGCCGGGTGACCTGCCGGATCCTGAGTGCCTTGCGATCGAACAAGATCTGGTGCGGCGCGTGGAAACTTTGTTTGCCGACGATATGGTCGCTTTCGAACTTCTGAAGGCGCTCGCCGACGAGCTCTCGCCAAAAGAAATTCAGGAGCGGCTTGGAATAACGTCGGTCGAGTATGACTCGACCCGGCGGCGGATACGGCGAAAGATCGCCACCAGCCCATTGATAGGTGATTTATGAAGGAACATGGTGACAGGAGCGGTCCGCAGCACCGTGCGGTATGGCTTTCGATGATCGAGGACGCCTTGATCGAGGCGGACGACGACGACATTCTCTTCTCGCCCGACATGAAAGAGCTGGCGCAATCAGCCCGCGGCGTTGCACAGCGTGCGATCGAGGCCGGCCGGGATATACGGCCTGCCCTTTTGCCCGATGCGATGCGTCGGCGGCCGCTCCGCTCGGCGTCGCGCTCGGCACCCCGACGCGCTATGGTGCGTGAGCTTCTCGTCGCGCATCCGCGCGCCCGTGATCTAGTCGGCAAGATCACAATCGATGCGTTGAGCGAAGAAGAATTGGAAACGATGATTGCGCGCTTCGCCGAGCTCGGCCTATTGCCTGGCGTGGAAGACTAGATGATTGACGGTCGCAGGAGTCTGAGGATGGTTAGGATTGTTGAAAAGCGGCTTGGACGGCCCGGCAAGCGCCGCAGAAAGCTCGAGTCCCGGTCTTTGATCAGTGCCCAGGGCAAGCGCGTTCAGGCTATCCGCCTCGATGCCGAGAGCAACTCGTTCGGTGAGGATCTATTGACCTCGTTTGCACGCTCGGTCAGTCGTGCGCGCCGCGAGAACAAGCTGCTGCTCGGTCGCAGGGACGGTGCCGATGGGGACGACGCCTAATCCGAAGCTCTGGATCGTCGCCGGTCCAAATGGTTCGGGCAAGAGCACCCTCTATGATACCACGCTGATCGACGACTTCGGTCGATCGGTGTGGATCATCAATCCGGATCTCCTGACGCGGCGGATCATAGATTCCGAGGGTCTCGAGTTGCTCGACGCGAACCGCCAGGCAGTCGAACGCATCATGGACTGGCTGGATGCGTCGCTTCGCACCCATCAGACCGTCGGTGTCGAAACGGTGCTGTCGACCGACAAATACCGCGCCCTCGTTCAGCGAGCGCGAGCTGGCGGGTTCGACGTATGTCTGATCTATGTGATGTTGCGGTCGCCCGAACTTAATATCGAGCGCGTAAAAGTGCGGGTAGCGCGTGGCGGGCACGATGTTCCCCCAGAGAAGATTGTCGCGCGTTACGAGCGCTCGCTAGCGCAACTGCCTTGGTTTCTCGAGGAAGCAGATCGCGCGTATATTTTCGACAACAGTGGTGCCGAACCACGGCTCGTGGCAGAAAAACAACCGGATGGTGCCGTGGCACTCGATCCTGATGCGCCGGCGACGCTCAAACGGACGCTGGCAGCCGCCGGATAGAGGAGGGGGCGCGGCGATCGGCAGCCATTTTTTGCTACGCCCAGCACCACAATGGCCATTGCAGTTGTTTAACGGATGCTATTTAACGGCCCTGAAGGGGGGCGAGTCTATTTGCCTCGCGACGGAGACGGTTAGATCTTCGTAAAGCACTATGGAACCGCGCGGATGTCCGCATGACGACGGAAATTGCGGTTATCAATCGTCTCGGCGTTGCATTGGCCGCCGATAGCGCTGTAACGATTCCAGGATATGGTGGTAACGATAAGGTCTTCGATACTGGAGACAAGCTATTCGAGTTGAGCGAACGTTTTCCTGTCGCCCTCATGGTGAACGGCAGCATGGATTTTCTAGGGGTTCCTTGGGAAATCATTGCGAAGGAATTCCGCTGCACTCCGCCTCAAGACGCGGCGAAAATTACCATAGAGCAGTGGATGGAGCGGTTTCTCGAGTTCCTATCTACCCATCCCACCGTCATCAAGCCTGACGATGTTCGCCGCTGGCAGGACGGATTAATTCAGGAAGAGCTCGACGATCTGAACGAACATGTGCGCGATCGTATCGAGATTATCGCCACGGAAGATGGCGAGCAGAATGTCCACCATTTGCTCCAGCGGCTCTACACCGAGGCCATGACCGAGCGCATCGAGCAGCTAGTCCATCTTACACCGCTCAAGAGCTTGGACGGACTCGTCGAAGACGACATATTACCTACAGTGCGCTCGCTGGTCGGCGAGATCGGTAGCGACCTCATGCCATTCGATACGAACGAGGGACAGCGCGAGATTTTCTGCCGCCTCATCGCTCAGCGCCTGTTGAAGTCGCTCGATAGGTTTACGGTTACCGGCCTCGTCATATGCGGGTTCGGAGGCAAGGACCTTTTTCCGTCGCTGTGCGCAGTTGAGATCGACGGGCACGTAATTCAGAGGCTGCGCTACCAGCAATCTCACAACGTCAAAATCGAACGGGGTGAGAAAGAGAAGGGCACCGGAACAGCAATTTCCTTCGCCCAGACCGACGTCATCGATCGCCTCCTGAAGGGCACGGACAGTAGATTCATCGATGGAGCTCGGGATTTCATCAAGGAAAACGTCTCGGGCAGCCTTGAACAGAATTTTTCGAAGCTGAAGTTGAAAATTGTCAGGAGCGACGGTGGCGAGATTGCTGCCAGCGACATGGGTGGGCTCCTCGGTGATCTCATTGCGTCCCAATTTGAGTCGAGGTTCGTCGCAAAACTGAGGCAAGAGTTCGAGCGAAAGTTCAATGAGACAATCGCCCTTATGCCGAAGCAGGATCTTATCGAACTCGCTGAGGCTTTAGTCAGCATCACGGCAATTGAGCGCAAGGCTTCCGACGATGCTGGAACGGTTGGAGGCCCGATTGATGTCGCGCTGATAACGCGATCAGAAGGTTTCGTTTGGATAAAGCGAAAGCACCATTTTAGCGCGGAGTTGAACCCGCGTTACATGTGGAGACGGTTTAGCAAAATGCTCGGAAAGGAAAGCGACGATGGCGAGACGTAGGACAGCTAACGCGCCTGTCGGCACGCCTGGTCGATGGGCTTTGACGAACCGACGTTTTGCGGACTCGATTCATCAACTGACCGAAGAGTCCATCGAGCAATCTCTCATGGAAATTCAGAAGGAGTTTCAGAAGAGATATGGAAAGGTAAAGCGATCCTCGGCCAAAAAAGGCGAGGGCGCGGAACCCATCGCATAATTCGAAGGGCCGGTGCGCCCATTCTTCCCCGTGATGCTGCCCTCACGCGGCGAGCTTTGATGTTCGCTGATTGATCCAGCTCCAAGCGTCTTGAGGGAGCCAGCCAGTGACGTCGCGAGTCACGCCGATAATGAGCATGTTGTCGTTTTTGTCGATGTGCGGCGATAGGCGGGTCCAGATCCCGCTTGCTGTGAGGGTGGTGTCTACCAACCAACTCGAGTCGAGATAATGCCACCATGCGCCGCAGGATTTTATTGCGGCGTGCAGATCAGTATAGTTCTGGCCGGGCCGATTGAGATCATATTGGATCGAGTAAATCATGGTCGTCTCCAGTTTGAGCCGCCCCAACGGACGTTCAAGGCCGTATGCTGACAATCTAAGGCAGCACGGACATCAGTTCGAATTGCGAACGACAAATGGTGCTGGATGCGATCAGGTGGCCTGACTTGTGCGAGCGTCTGCTTCGTCCGTTTCCGCACGAAACGCTGACAGTCTCCAATCGGCCCAGTTGCGGGCGCAGTTCCTGCCAGTGGAGTCTTCGCTGTATGTCGGGTCCTGGCAACCAACCTGTCACAGAACCGACCGCTTGGGAATGGCAGCAACGTCCCAAATTTCGCCATTCCGCCGGCAACGCAGTGAAATTCCGATCACGGTACTGCTACCGACACCGCAATCGACATCTGACCAACGGCAGGGCCGGGCGCTAAGCGCCCGGCTGCCCTTCCCTCGTCTCGTCATCGAGCGGTGTACGCAAGACGATCCGACCATTGATCGGCACGACCTCGAGCTGGAGCGACAGGCCCTTGCGGTCGCGGTGGAACCAGGCGGCTCCGACCTTGGTCCAGAAGGCCTTGTCGCTGCGATTGCTGACATGCCAGGCGATGAAATCCGGGGCCTTGGGCTCGGGCGCGGTGGCGGGTGCGGGTGCTTGGGACGTGCGGGCCATAGAATGTTCCTTTCGTGTTGGTGGCTCGTTGCACCAGACAGAAAGGCCGCGCGGCAAAGGGCGTGGGGTCATGTCCAACACGGGTGACGGAACGGAACCGGAGCGGGCCGGACATTGACCCTCGACCGCGCGCGGCCAGTGCGGGTGCTCAAAACGAAGCCTCCAGACCGGAGGACGTCAGGGCCGCCCCCTCGACCCCCCGCTTGCACACCGCCGCGCTCTGCCCCAAACCTTTGTCATGGCAATGGAAGGCACCGCGCGCAAACGCTGGAGCGAGGAGGAGACGGTGCTCGCGCTCTATCTCTATTTCCAACTCCCGTTCGGAAAGCTGCATTCGGGCAATCCGGAGATCCAGACGCTGGCCACCGCTATTGATCGGTCGAGCAGCTCGGTGGCGATGAAGCTGTGCAACTTCGCCAGCCTCGATCCGAAAATCACCGAGAGCGGGCGCAAGGGATTGGACGGTGCATCGAAGCTCGACCGTGCGACCTATGCCGAGTTCGGGCAAGACTGGTCGGGCCTCGTGACGCGGGCCGAAGCGCTGTGGTCCAGCCAGGTCGACCGCCCGATCACCGCCGCGCAATCAATTCCGCCCACCAGCCAACGCCTCCACGACAAGCGAAGCGAGTTCAAATTCGAACCATGGCAAGGCGAGTCCACCACACAGGCCATGGTGAACCAGCGGGTCGGCCAGGACTTCTTCCGCCGCGCGGTGCTGGCCAATTATGAAGAGGCGTGCTGCATCACCGGCATCGCCGAGCCGCGCCTGCTGACCGCCAGTCATATCAAGCCGTGGGGCAAGGACAGCCAAAACCGCCACAATCCGGCCAATGGCCTGTTGTTGTCTGCAACCCTCGACCGCGCGTTCGATCGCGGCCTCATCACAGTGGACCGCGCTCGCCGCATCCATGTCTCGCGCCAGCTGCGCGAAAGCAGCAGCCGCGAGACCCGCACCTATTTCCAGCAATTCGAGAGGGCTACCTTGCGGCCAGCAGCGCGGTTCGATCCGGAGCCCGCCTTTCTCGACTGGCACAATGAACACTGCTTTGTGGATCACCGCGCCGCCTGACGTGTCAGGCGGCGCGCCTTGGTCAGCAGAGCCACACCCTCCGACCACATCAGAACAGGGACAGCTGGGCCTCCTCGCCTGCAATGAACATGACGGGCGGACCGGCCATCACAAGTTCCCGTCCGCCGTGATGCACGATAATGCCATCATAGAAGCCCGCCTGATCGCCGCGCGCACGATCGCCATCGCGGCACCGATTATGATAGCTGCGCGCAGTGCCACCATAGACGGAAGGGTGCACAAGCCGGTAGGCTTCGGCTCCCGAAGGACCTGTGCCAACACAGACCCAAAGCTCCCCGGCGTATCGGAAGGGCTTGCGGATGGGCTGACCCATGCCGATACGGTCGGCGCTGTAGCTCGCGCGAATATCGCCTTCGCCGATTTGCTGTTCGCTGGCGTGGCACCATGCACCGTAAGCAAGGCGCGAGGGTTCTACCGTGTGGGCGCGGGCAGCCATCTCAATACTCGCTCGCCAACATGATGGTCAGCACCCGCTGGGTCATGGCGGGATCGGCGGGGTCCTCGCTGCCGAACCGCAACGCGCGGTCATAGGCATCAATCTTCCAGAACACGGTCACCGCAACATCAACAGGCCGCAAGGTTGCCCAGACCCCGTCCACCCCCTGATAGATCGCCCCGAAGTCGCGCTCGCCATAGGGATCATTGTCGGGCGTGAAGGCATCGAAAGTCTCGACCAGCTCGCGCAGCCGCGCCTGGTCGGCCTCGGGCAAAGCCCGAATGCCCTCGGTCGCCACCACGACTGACGCGATGCCCATGGCGCGGCGCGCCAGATCATTGAGCCGTGCAATCCGCTCGGCCCGCGTCGGCACCGCGCCGCTCATGACGCAAGGCTCCCGCCGCACTCGCACAGACGCACCAGCTCGCCGAAATCCTCGCGCTCGCCCAGCTCGTCCGCCAGCTGCTGCACCGCCACCAGCGGCAAGCCATTGTCATGCGCCAGCATGCGCAGCCAGTCCTCCCGGCACTCGGCCCCGCATGCGCGGTAATTCAAGATCAGGTCACCCATGGTCCAAACTCCATCCGGCAAAGCCGCATCCGCCACGCGGCATGCGGCTCTGCCTTCCGGCGAGGATGGGAGGGGGAGGGAAAACCCCAATCGATGCCCTGGCGCGGGCCAGCGGGCGAAGCCTGCCACACGGGGGTGTCGATTGGGGTTTGGGAACGAGAGGGCAAAGCCCTTGGCGTTCCCCCAAAGGATCGCCGCAGCGATCCGCACAGAAACGGCGCCCTTGCACGGCGCGAAGCCGCCGGACGCTCTGCGCGCGGGCCAAGTGGGCCAGCGGGCGTCCGGCCATGAGAGAGGCAAGAGCGCCTGCGGGTTAGCTCAAAGACACCGCGCCCTCAGGAGCATGGCCAAAGGCCATGCGGGACAGAGCGCGTCCTCCAGTAACTCCCGCTCCGCTTGCACCCGCTCCTGATCGTCACCCGAATGGGCCGGGACTACAGGCCCGGTACCCGCCAGGGGATAGAGCAGGTTGTCCGGCAGGGTAGCGGCGAAAACTCCTACTACTCTGGGACAAGTGGGCCATAAGTCAGCTCATCCAACCTCGATGCAGCTTTCCGGATATAGGTCACCAGGTTTCGGTCTTCTGCCCAAAACTCAAGGCACTGGCCCACCAGTTCGTTCGCGTACCCGAATACATCGGCGTCTGCTTCCTGCAGCCCCGTCATGGCGTCCATCACTTCCTTAGCGCGGGCAGTTGTCACAATCTGGCCGACTGCGCGTTCGCGGATTTGATTGAGTCTCTTCAATCTCATCCCTCCGGCCTTGACGAACATTGTTTTCTGGCGCTGGAGCCGACGTATTATCTCTTTCACAGTGTTCGGTTTTGCATTGCGGTGCGCCCTCAAAACGGCGATCGCCTCACTCCGTGTTTGGCCAGCAAGATGCAGATAATAGAAGACCGGCAACAGGAAACTCTGCTCGTGGCTGGCTTGCCGCACATAGGCCAACGGCTCTTCCACCACCACGCGCCCAACGAAATTCCGGACGATCGATTCCTCTGTAACCTCGGTTCGAACTGTCTTCACTGTCGTGACGCTCGACAAGTCAACAGCGCTCACATCTCCCACAAGACGCAAAGTCTCCGCGCCCTCGCGCTCGTCGAATTCGCCGTCCCGAATGAACTTGATCCGGTCAACGAGTTGCTGGTCAATTATGATCGGACGATCCCCACCTTCTAACTGACCATCAGCAAGATTGGCGACCATGGCGTCTTTGGGACCGAGTTCAAGCAATCGCTGGACCATGGGTAAAATGGCCTCCCGGCTGCGTTGATCCCGCTCGTCCAAGATGGCGCGAAGGTCAGCATAGCAAATCGCCTTGGTTTCGCCGGGGTAACGGAAATAGATCGCGCCCTCAGCGACCTCGCCCTCTGTCCGGCTTGCGATGACGGGTTTGGCGCTATGCGGCTCGACATGGATAACGCCGACAGTCAGTCCATCAAGCTTCAGGCTGGCGACGCGAAAGCGTGGTGTGGGCTCCAGCACAGATCGGATTACCTGGCTGAATTTGTTTTGGTCAGTGCTGGTGAATCGATCATCGGCCAACCCGCAAACGGCAAAGCCGTGCGGCTTGTCCTTCACCCCGAAAAACAAGTAGCCACCACGATTATTTGCGAAGCCCGCGATGGTGCGCAGCGGCTTCCCGAAGTTGCGGAGGCTGAAGCCCTCCTTGCATTCGAATTCGTCAGTCTCGCCAGGCGAGCACCGCCAAACCCCTTCGGCATCCTTGGTGAAGAATGACCGCAGAACCCGTTCATCCGTCACGCCTGGAGGCGTGGGCGGCGCAGCTTCGACGACTAGACCGGGGGCTGCCAACGGCGGAGCCGTAAAGCTTGCGATGAATGCAGCTAATGCGTCGTCGCCCGCTTTTGGCACCTCAGGTCCGTAGCTTCGGTCGCGTATCCCGGTGATCCGACCGGAATTCACCGCACGGTCCTGCCGGTTGAAGTAGAATTGGATGTCCTTGTTCGCCATGCCGCGAGCGAGCATGGCCTTGATCAGACCAATCTCTTCATCGGTGATGGAGCGCTTGGCCAAGGCGACCCTACTCGTCCGATACGCCAAGAAACGCATTGATCGCGGCGGCCAGCAGCGAGCGCCGCGCATCCAGAAATTCGCGGTAGCTTACCACTTCAAGCAATTGCGGCTCAGCCGGGATACCCTGCAGCGACAGCAAGTTAGGCCCCTGCTTGGCCAGATAATCAGCCAAGTAGACCGAGGGCGGCTTGTCACTGATCTTGCGGTTGGTGCGTCCGCCGATGAAGGTCAGGTTGGCAACGTCGTCGGCTTCCCGCGACGAGAAGCCGTGCTTGGTCAGCACGGCCTTGGGAAAGAAGTGATGGAACTGCAGGCGGTGCTGCGCACCGGAATGATCCAGTGAAATCAGAAGATTGGAAGTCCAATCCTTCGCACCTAGGGCGCGGAAGGTAAGGAACATTGTTTTGAACAGTGAACTGCGCTGATCGCGACCCTCCAGATCTTCGGGCGTGACTGTAAGCCTGCCGAACTGCAGGCGAACGCGGTCGATCAAGGCGTCTGGTGAGCCAACTTTGTCGATGGTCGCCAAATCCTGGTCGAGGATCGTTTCGCTGGAACCACGTGAGAATCTGCCCTTCGCGTTGGCCAGCAGCGCCCATTGACGCAGGCGGTCGGACTCCTCGGGCGAAAGCGCATAGCCCTTGGCGTGTCCGAAATAGGCTACCACGATCATCAGGAAAGGTGACGACAGTAGCGCGGGGCTGTCGATACCGGCGTTGCTCTTCAGGAAGTTGATGGCAAACCGCATGCCTTCGGTTGCCTCCTTCCACCCGGTCTGGAGTACGTCGAGAGACAGGCGGCCTGCGGTCAAGAAACGTGATTGTCCGGTCGCAAAGGCGATCAACGTCTTAAGATGAATGCCAAGGTCCAGGTCAAACCCAAGCTTAGCGCATTCGCGCTGGAATTCCTGGAAGATTTCGAGGCTGTGCCGCCAGCGCGCTGTGATCTGCGCCAACGCAAGATCGGAACTACGCAACTTCGCTCCGAGGGAATTCACGCGCACGAAGATTTCCGTCACTTCCTCGTAGGTCAACGACCGTTCGAGGACGTCCATGCGGTAAACGTATTTCCGGATGCGGCGGAGCTGGGCCAGCCTTTGCGTGTACTTCTCGTAGCGGGGATCATCGAAATTTCTGACCCCGGCGCGCTTCAGAAAGGCAGTATCGCTCTCGCTCTTGAACACCTCGGAGACCTTGACCCATTGGGGTAGCGCGGCGAGCTTGTTGGTCGACACGACGAACGTCATCCGTTCGAATCGCTTCTGAAGTTCGTCTTCGGTCGAATCCGCCTCATCGGTCTCGGGTGCGTCGTCCTCCGCATCCTCGTCCACCTCGGTGACGATCTCCTGACGTTCGGGGTGGTCGAGATTGAACAACAACTCGATCGGTTTGACGCGGCCGCGGACCTTGACCGGCTCTCCCCGGATTACGGCGGACAAGGACGTCAATCGCTGCTGCCCATCCAGCAGAAGCCGGGTCGTAGCGTAGGGGTTGGCCGATTGGGTCACGGCCATCTCCTGCAGGGGCACGGCTTCATCCGTTTCCCAAAGCAGGATCGCACCGGACGGATAGCCGCGATAGAGCGAATCCATCAGGTCGCGGACGCGAGGCGAGCGCCACACATATTGGCGCTGCATTTCGGGAAGCCTCAGCTCCCCGCGCTCGACCATTCCGACGAGCTCTTCGACCGTTGCTTCCGCTTTTGCCATGCGACCCCCACAGACAGGCTATTGATCTGGAACGATTTGCGCCCCGATCTGCAATAGATGCGAATTGGCCGGGGATGGCAAGGTGAAGATCGGGAGACCCATTATTTTCGCCTGCTGTGCCAGCGCCTCGGTTTTACTATCAGGGGCAGCGTGGGCGATCAGGACCGTTTTGCAGAGGGTCAAGACGTGACGGTTGCGGGCTTGGGCAGTGGTGGCAGTGGTACGCGTCTGAGACGCGGGAAACGGACTGACGATTTGCGCCATGCCTGCGGCAACGGCGGCCTTGATCGCCGGGCCGAGAGGCTTGGGGGCGCGCCAGCCTTGCGCGGCGCGGGCGAGGACCATGATCACGGGGGCGTTGCCGCGCAGCAGGATGCGCAACACGTCGCGCTCAACAGGGGTGTGAAAACCGCCGATCACAGGAGCGCTGTCCGGACCCCGAGCATTGGCCCAGTCCTGCGCCTTCAGGATGATGTCGCCGGGACACGATTGAGAGCATAAGAAGGCGATCAGTGGCTTAGCCAACACCGACGCAGCGTCGAGCGCGGCGGGCGGCTCACTCGGCATCGTCCGCGTCTGCGCCCATGCGGTATTTAATGTCGTAGTTAATGATGTAATCGACCTCTTCTGGACTTAATCCGATCACCTCGCCAATCTCGCGATCGATTTCGTCAATAATCAACTTGGACCTTTTGGGGTAAAATTCAGTGAAAACAGTCCTGTTTCGGCCATCCCTTATCTTCTGCTCGGCATTCTGTCGGTAACCGTCCATCAGGTCGCTTCCCATTGTTTTTAATGCGGTGTTCCGCACCATTGAGCTGGACGTGGGCATGTCGAGCATCACGTTGTAAGTCTTGTTGCGACAATCTGAGAAGTTCGTCCAAAACCAAAAATGCAACGAGCTGTTTAAGATCGCGACTACGGATTCCGCCGGCACTCCCTCCCTCAACTTGAAAGGACGGTCAGCAGTGGAGACAGCCTTCACTCCGTTTCGAGTCACAAAACTGTCGAAATTTCGGGCTTTGGTCCAGTAGACGCCGCCATAACAATACAGCGCACTTTCGCCGGATGAAAACTGGTGCGAGGCGAAATAGGATAGCTTTTCTGGTAAAGCATTCAGCTTGTCCCAAATCGACTGGTCCAGCGCAGACTGAAACTTCGGATAGGCGTAGGGTCGATAGGTCTTTGAAAGGTCGACAGGCGCATAGTCCAGTGTCTCGAACACCGTATCACGAAGCTGCCCAGGCCAACGTCGAAGACCTGTTGTATACATATGCTCCGAAGTAGAATTTGCGGTTGCCACATAGATGGCCAGAAAATTCTGAGCCCCCTCAAATAATTGATCAGGTCTGTTTGAGTAGTATGAGACCCATATACCATTGTACGCTGCATTCATCATTTCCATGACCGACTGCATGTTTGGCGTGGCCATCATCGATAGCGGGATGATGAGGGAAATTAGACCCTGAGGGTGCCGCAGGGACTCTGAGCGCTCGGCGAAAAAGCCATACAAGTTGCCGCAGGGTAAGGTTTCCAAATTTCGGACCGTGTAGTCTGAGCGGACCTGTGAGTATCCCAGAAACGGTGGGTTTCCGACAATGGATTGAAACCCACCACTGCTCATAATTCCATTAAACTCGATCAGCCAATGGAAGGGCTTGTGGCTGGCCTTCCACGCCGTGAAGCTAGCACTCGCTTCCAGGTCATCACCGGAATCGACGCCGTAATCATTGGCAAGGAAGCGATCCAGTTGCGCCTCCAGCGCCGCGAGCCGCTGCCGCAGCTCAGCTTTGTGGTCAGCGCCAATAGTTCCATGCAATTCGGTCTGTTGGTTACGGAACAGGCGGAAGGCAGCGTCCAAATCTTGCGCCGCCGCCTCGATCTTTCCTGCACGGTCGTCGAAGTCGAAGCCCTTGGCTTCGGTCGCCTTCCGCACATCGGCCATAGAGGTGTAGCCGATCAGCGAGTTCCCCGCCCGGATATTGAAATCGATATCGGGCAGCGGCTCGATCTGATCGGCGCTCTCAAGCTGGGAAGCGAGTTTCAGGAACAGGCGGAGTTTACAGATTTCCACCGCCTCATCCATGATATCGACGCCGTAGAGGTTATCGAGGATGATCGATTTGTAGATGAAATAGGACCGGTTGGGATGGCGCTCGATCCGGTCGAGCACGGCGCGGAAATCGGAGTAGAGCTGGCGCGGCCCGTTGCCTTCCGGAGCGCTCTCGACGAACTGCTCCATCCGTTCAAGGCAGGCGTCATACAGGTCGTACAGGATGTTGAGGGCAGCAAACAGGAATGCGCCCGATCCGCATGCGGGATCGAGCACCTTGATCGCTGAAATGCCTTTCCAGAAGGCACGAACCAGATCGGGGCTTTCGGCATATTGGATCGCATCGCGGGCGAACTGGCGAATATCGAGATTGAGGGTGATAAAATCCTCGATCGAGCAAATCTCGCCTGAGGCCGCCTTAGCCCTGAGGCTGGTGTAGCGTTCACGCCGCGCCACCAGCTCACGCCAGGTTTCGGTCGGCAGGCCGAGGCTGGGAGGGGCCGTCCTGTTCCAGTCTCCGCGCTGCGCGACATCATCGATGCCTGCGGCGATATTGTCGGGAAGCGGCTGATCCGCCCCATGCTTCACCGCCGGGTAGATATAAGCGTCGGGGTTCTCGGAGAGCATCCGCCAAACCGCGCTACCCGGCTCGAACGCGACCTTGTCGTGAGCAATAGCATTCTGGAAAAGCCAGGGAATGACGGTGTTCTTGGTGATGTAATCGGTGATGTCTTCCTTGGTGTAATATGCCCCCATCTGCTTCTGGTTGATGTACTTTTCGAAGATGTGGCCGAGGACATCGGGGTTGATCTCCTTGCCATCGGCCTGCTCTATGGGGCGGGTGTCGAGCGTCCATTCGTACTGGTCGAAGAAATTGAACACAGCTTCGAACGCCGCGTCGGCGATCTGGATGTCGTTACCATCCGCCTCCAGCGCGTGTGGCTCAAACAGACCACCGTTGAGATAGGGGATGTTGCCAAGCAGCCGCGCGGTGTCGGCATCACGGGCATTGGCGGGTGTTGCGAGGCCGCCATGGAAGAGCTTCAGCAGGAACGCGCGGTAGAAGGTGTGGAACTGGTCATTCCCCTTCTCGGCGCGCACCTCGGCGAGCTTGGTCTTCAGATAGTCGATGTCGCCATTAAGGAAGCGCTTTTTCTGAATGAAATAGACGAACATCAGGCGGTTGAGCATCAGCGAGGCGTACCACTGACGGTCCGACACATTCGCAAGGCCATCGATGAAGCCAAGGAACCGGTCGTGCTGCTTCTTGAAATCCTCGTAGAAACGCTTCGTGATCTTCTCGCGGTCGAACGCATCGCGCATGCGCAATGTCGTCCCGGAAAGCGTCAGGCCCTCTTCGTCGTTCAGGGTGAACGCGATATGGTCCAGCTTCTGGATCAGCGGATCGGGAGCGCTGTTTGCGAGCCAGATATGCTCACGGAAGGCGGCCGGCTTGCCCTTTTCCCTCGCGACCCATTGCCAGATTTGCCTGGTTTTCTCTTCGTCGGTGAAGATGATGAGATGTTCAAAGGCCCGCTTGGTAATCTCGCGCTCGATATACTGACGGAGCGCGCGATCCGGAATCTCCGGGCAATGGAAAATCCGGACGCCGCGTTTATCGGCCACGGGCGACAGGCGGTATTCTTGGCCGGTAACATTGATCATTTCGGGCTGGCGCGAGCCTGGGCGATCCCAGCCAAGCTCTTCAATGAATAGCGTCGCGAAATCGAAGGCTTTGAGGTGCTGGGTGGCGCGGGGTCTGTCGATTGCCATTGTCAGCCTTTCAAACCCATTGAGCAGATGATCCTCATGTCGGCTTGGGCCTCGTCCTTGTCCTGCTTCACGCAAAGGCGGCCATCCTCCCGGAGGGCGATGACCATCTGGGCGAGCGGATAATCGCCGATGCCCGTTTTCAAATGGCGGTTGAGTGTGTCGATAGCCGATTGAAACATCGGGAAATCATAGATGTCTGCCATCGCCTTCTCAACGTCCCGCACAAAATGTTCGGTCACAAACAGCGTGCGTTCATTGCCCTGTTGCTCAAGAAACCGCTTCAGGCGGTCGTAGGTCTTGAAACGGGCCCCCGAAGGCCGCCCCAACGCACCGTGGGTGGTGCGTTCCTCCTGCATGAGGTGCTCTACCCCATGGCGGACAATGTCGTGATGGTAGTCAGTCCGCTCCAACGCGGGCTCGGTTGGTAGGCAATCTGCCGCACGCAGGATTGCCAGCGGAGATTGCGTCAGGATTTCGCCGTTCTGATCGACCCACGCCAACGCGTCATTGTCGTCCGGCGTTCGGATATAGACGAGCGCACCGGCTTTCGCATCGAGCACCGATGGCAATGCTTTGGTGGCGTAAACCACATCCGGCAGATCTTCGACCAACTTCCGAAGCTTGGGATCGGCGGTGATGGCATTCTGCCAAATCTGGAACGCGTATGATGCAAGATCGACTTCGCCGTCATCCTCACCATCGAGAATACCGGACTTCTCGCTGTAGAGATCTTGGATGGGGTTCTCTTTATTGTCGTCCTCGAAGAAGGTTTCATCCGAACCGACGACTTCCTGGTTTTCTTTCAGCCGCGCTCGGACGCGAGCGCGCAGCCTGATAATGCGTTCGACGCCTTCTGCCGGAAGGAAGGAATAGCAATTGATCGTATCAGCCTGCTGACCGATGCGGTCGACGCGGCCTGCACGCTGGATCAACCTGATGATCGCCCAGGGTAGGTCAAAATTCACGATCGTGGCGCAGTCCTGAAGGTTTTGTCCTTCCGAAAGCACGTCGGTCGCGATCAGGACGCGAAGCTCGCCCTCTGCCTGCGCCACCTTTTCCTTCTTGTTCGACATGGGGCTGAAGCGCCACGCAAGCCGGGTCGGGTTCTCGGATTGGCCAGTGACGGCGGCGACCGCTGCAACCCCGGCGTTGCGAAGAGCCGTCTCAAGATAACGGGCGGTGTCCGCAAACTGCGTGAAGATCAGCAGCTTATCAGCGGGATGGCGGGCGGTTACCAGTTCAATGAGTGCATGAAGCTTCTTGTCTCGCGCCTCTTCCCAGGGTCCGCAGATTTCGAGAACACGGCGTAGAGCATCGATGTCGGCTTGAAGATCGGTCTGCAGCGCTCGCTTGAAGTGGGTGGCCTTCAACCATTTGAAGCGCCGCTTCTTGGCGTTGGCGTAAACCCCATAGATTTGAGCAGCATGCTGCTTGAGGGCGGTAAGTTCGTCGGGAAGGCTTGCTGTCGCGTCGTCATCCGCGTCGCCGTACTCGCCAGTTTCGAACAAACCTTCGATTGCATCGGAATCGGCGTCTTCGTCCGATACATCGAGAAGTTCAGAGTCCTGAGTGCCGATAGGCACCGGCAATTCGTTTTCCAATGCATGCAGGTACACCAGATTGCGCATGATGTGTCTCTGCAAAGACTGGACGAACGCCGGACCGCCGCTCTCAAGGCGCTTGAAAAGGTTCGTCTTGCAGAAACCCATCAACCGGATTCCGGCGCGCCCGAGCCCGTCCATGATGGTGTCTTCGGCAGGCGTCGGTGGATGCGCCGGGTCTGGGTTGAGATAGTTCGCAAGGCCATAGCGCGGGAGCGCTAGGCCATCGATTGCTGAGACAACCTCGTCCGAATACGCCCTCGCGTATGGGTCCAGGGGGTCGCTATCGTCGATCTCAAACTTGACTGATCTCGGTTGCCGCACCGGAAAATATGACCGTGTTCCATCCGAAAACGTGATGTACTTCCGGCCACTATCCTCATCTGTCTGGGCGTAGTTCTGCAGAATGAAGCCGCGCGTCCGGCGGATCATGTACAGCCGCATAAGCTCGCGCCAATCCTCGGTCTGATCACTTTTCTCGAACGCGGGGAGAGACCGAACCGCGCACTGATGCCTTCGCACAAACTCGGTTTCACCGCCAATGGTTCGGATCATGGCCTCGGGGCGAATTCCAATGTCTTGATCGTCTTCGATGAAGAGGCGAAGCTGCGAGGATAGATCGATGAAGGTCTTATTATAGGGTGTGGCAGAAAGCAAAATACATCGACTGTCATTTGTCCGAATGTAATCCGCGATCGCTTTATACCTCTTTCCCTCACGGTTCCTCAGGTTATGACTTTCATCGATCAAGACGGTTCGATAGCGCTTTAGTTCTTTGAGTTCGCTTTCAACCCTGGATAGAGACACGACCTT
This sequence comes from Blastomonas sp. SL216, assembly GCA_026625625.1. NCBI lineage: Bacteria > Pseudomonadati > Pseudomonadota > Alphaproteobacteria > Sphingomonadales > Blastomonadaceae > Blastomonas > Blastomonas sp. SL216. Next base: position 1,982,487 of record CP113055.1, on the reverse strand, counting down.
GGCGTTTAGCTCGTAGGTCTCGACGTAGTCATGCCACATATCGAGAAGGTTTTTCGGGCAGATAATCAGCGCACGTCCGTCGACTTCCTCCACGATCTTTAGGAGGGCGGACGCCATGATGGACTTTCCCAACCCGACAACGTCGCCAATCACCACGCCACCACGCTTGTTGAGGTGATGGGCTGCCACTTTCACCGCACTTGTCTGGAACGCGAAGAGCTTGTCGCCAAAAATGGCTGGGATCCGAAACTCTGACTGACCAAGCCTAGCCTCTTGCGCGAGGTGATATGCGATCTTCAGGTATACGTGGTGAGGGGGGACCAAGACCTCCCCCGCCCAACTGGTCTCGATAATCTCGGCCAGCTCATCTGAAATGTCCACGCACCACCGATCAGTCCATCGGGCTTCGAACCATTCCGCCAACTTGTTGCAAGCATCGTGGTCCATAACGTCAACGTTCAATTCTCCCTGAAGGGAGAGACCTGCAAAGGTCAGGTTGCTGCTGCCAACAAAGCCCACCTTTGGATTCACTGGATCAGGACGATGCAGAAGGTAAAGTTTCGCGTGCAGTGGATGCCTCAGGAACAACTTCACGACGACTTTCTTGGCCCGAATCTGGCGTGCAAGCCGCCGAAGTCCTGCTTCGTCGCTGTTGGAGGGCGTCCCAAGGGTGAGCTGTGTCCGAAATTCCTCGGCAAGTGCCTTCTTGAGCTCAAGAGCGCGGGCGTTATCGATGCCGTCCTCGTGGAACGCGGCAGCAAGCTTTTCACGAAGCCCGCGTTCGGGCGATTGATGCATACCGACAAGAAGTCGGCACGAATTTCCGTTTTCGCCCGACCAGGTCTCAATGTGTTCATCGATCCGCCGCCAGCCACGCAAATTGAAGTAACCCACGCAGAAATCGGCCCGATCCGAAACAGAGAGAACCTTGCTCAGTTCGGGAAGAAGAGAGTTGTCGATGTTATCAAAAATGCGCGGCATGCGTTGGTCGATCTCCGGGTAACCTGATGTAGCTATCAGGATCACTCCCGAGCAGAAAGGCCTGATTGTTGCAGATTTTCCAACCACTCCGCCGCCTTCGCCGCCGCGCTGGCGGCGGTGAAGATCGCGCGGTTGTCGCCCTTGAGGACCTTGAGCCAGCTGGCGAGGTAGCAGGCATGATCGGGACGCGGGGTGACCGTAAGCCCAAGGTCGCCGCACAGGAAGGCTGAGCCAAGCTCGGCGACCAGCTCTTCCATGGCATAGGCCTCGTCACCGAAGCGCTTGCCGAAGGTGCGGGCAAGCCGGTGGTCGGCCCCGGTCCAGTGAACCATCTCATGGAGCAGGATGGCATACCAGTTCTGCTCGGCACTGGCGGTTTCGGTGGCGAAGAACCGCTCGCGGTCGGGCATGGTGATTGTGTCGGTCGACGGGGTGTAGTGGGCGCTGTCGCCCTGAATGCGGATGGCAGCGCCGGTGGCGGCGACAAAGGTCTCGACATCGGGGATGGGATCAAAGGCCTCGGCGTCCGGCACGTCGGGGAGAGCATAGCCCTCGACCTGCGCGATGTTGAACACATGCGAGCCCTGCGCGAAGATCCGGCCTACGCCCTCGCGCGCCTCGTCTTCGCTGCCTTCGGCCTTGTCCAGGACCTTGTAGAACACGATCGGTGAGGCCTTCTCGCCCTTGCGGACCTGCGCGCCCAGCGATTGCCACTGGCGATAGGTCGCCCAGAGACCGTGCCCGAAGTCCTGCGCCTCGGCGCTGGCCCAGAGGGCAAGGACATTGACGCCGCGATAGGCCTTGCGGGTGACTGCATTGACGGGGCGGGTGAGCGGGGCGCTGCTGCGGTGCCAGGGGAGCGTGTAGTCGCCGGTGCCGCGCTCCAGCGCGGCGATGATCTGGTTGGTGATGGTGTCGTAGATGCTGGCGGTTGCGGTGCGGGCCATGGGAGTAATCCTTCGTCCTGTCGTTGGGAACGCGGATGAAGGGACGGGCCGGATGGCCGGGCGGGTCAGCGGTACGCGGAACAGCCAACACGGGAGGACGTGAGCCCGAATGGATCGGGCAGGCTGTTGATCCCGCCCGGCACGGCCTGTCACGAGAGGGAGCAGTTCATTCCAATGGCAGGGTGAAGGATGCCATGGCCCGGCATTCACGCATCACACGATCAGCTGAGACCAGCACCCAGAGACTTCGCTTTGGACGCTTCCGGAGCACTCACCTCCAAAGCGGTCTGCTTTTCGCCCGCCCGCTCGTGGATGGCACGGATCAGCCGCGCCTTGTCATCGGTGACCACAATCGCCTCGGACTTCGCGCGCGAGAGCGCGACATAGAGCATCTTCTGATCGACCAGATTGGCAGAGCGGCTGTCAGCGTGGATCAGGACGCGCTCAGCGGTCTGGCCCTGGGCGGCGTGGGCGGTCTGGACGTAGGCATGGCGCAGATGGGCGTCGCGGGAGTCGGTGAGATCAAGCCGCTGCTCGCGGCCATTCGCCAGCGCGATGGTGGCCTGCTGCCGCTCGGGATCGATCTCGGTGATGGTGCCGCGCAGCCCGTTGATGCGCCCGGCCTCGCGGTCGTTGCGGGTGAACTGCACCCGGTCGCCCGCCTGCAGCTCCATTAGCTTGGGCTCGAACACCTCGACCTTGCCTGCGCCCCATTGGCGCAGCCGCCAATCGATGGCTGACCCGTCGGCAGACTTGAGCGATATGGCGGCCTTGTCTGGGTTGATCTTCTCAATGCGATAGGCAGCGCCGCGCGTCACTCCCTTGTCGGCGTAGTCGCGGGTAAAGCGGACGACATCGCCGATGGCATAGCTTGCAGCCTGACGGGTTTCAGCGCGGGTGAGTCCCTTGGCTTCGAGAGCTTCGAACCGAACGGCTGTGGATGAAAGCTCACCACGCTGCGCCAGTTGCTGGCGGATCAGGTTAGTGAGCGTATCGCGCCCATCGCGCGAGGGTTCGATCACGAGGGTGCGGGCGCGCTCGGCAGGGCTGAGGGCGACATAGCGCTGCGCCATCATCGCCAAGCGCGCATCGCGATCTGCGCCTTCAACCACCTCGCCGCCGCCGCGCTCCAGCGCGGCAAGCGCTTTGCCGGCATGGCCTTCGATTGACGCCATGACGGCCTCGCGAGTGTCGGCATTGGTCTGTCGCACCACGTTGGCGAGCTTCGCAGTCGCCATGCCCGCCTGCTGCAACTGGGCAAAGGCTGAGCCCGCGCCCACTGATCCCAGCTGCCTGACGTCGCCAACCAGCACGAGCCGGGCACCGGACTTGTCGGCGCTGGCCATGAGCGCCGCCATGTCGCGCGCAGACAGCATCGAAGCCTCATCGACAATCCAGACCGCGCCTTTGCCGAGGCACTTCGCCTCGGGCGAGACGAGATGGCGCGAGACCGTGTCACCGCGCAGGCCCAGCGCTTCTCCGAGAACGGTGGCTGCTGACGCAGTCGGCGCGAGCGCAGTGACAGCCAACCCGCTCTTCGCCGCCTCACGCGCATAGGTCGCGAGCACGGTCGTGGTCTTGGCGGTCCCGGCATAGCCCTGCACAGCTGCCACGCGGTCACGCGACGTAAGCAGCGCTGAGGTCGCGCGCTTCTGATCGTCGGTCCAGGCAAACCCCGCGCGCGCAGACTGCCGCGCGGCGCGCTCGACCGTGCGCGCAGAGGCAAGCGACGACGCCAGCGGCGCGGCAACGCCGCGCCCTGCCGCCTCCAGGCGCAGCATCGCCTGCTCGGTCGCGATGGCTTCGGGCGTGGTGAACCCGGCAAATTCCGCCCCGCGCCGGTCGATATAGGCGCGCGGCACCAGCGCGCCGCGCTCGCCTGCTTCGGCAATGGCAGCGCTGATCGCTTTGTGGTTGAGCCTGCCAAAGGCATAGTCGCCCGCCTCACGCGCCAGCGTGCTGGCCGCGAACACGGCCTGACGCTCTGACAGCTTGGCGGCAGCCCAGGCAACGGCGCGCGCAGCAGCGATCTCAGGGCTTACCGTTAGTTCGCTCACCTTTGCCCGCTCTTCGGCCTCGGCAATCACACGCGCCTGCGCCGCTTCGCCAAAGCCCTTCGCCTCCGCCGTCGCGCGCCAATCGGCCCGCAAGGTCTTGTGATCCGCATGGCTCTTTGCCTCGCGGGTATCGAGGGCGGCCATCTGCTTCTCGGCAGCGCTCGCTTCCTCCCGGCTCGTTCCGCGCTCGGCAAGCCGCGCATCGATCGCAGCCGTGCGCTGGCTCAGTGCTTCGATCACCCTGTCAGGCACGCCCGCAATCTCGAACATGGCATCCTTGCCCGCTTCGATCCGGTACCCCAACTGGGCTGCGCCATGCGCCAGCTCCTGCCGGTAGATCGCCCCGATCTCCTTCTGCAGCTGGTAGAACGCGCGTGGCTCAAGGCTGCGCCAGTTGCCGTCCTTGTCCTGTGTCGCGTTGAGGATCACCGCATGGGTGTGAAGCTGAGGGTCCTGTGCTCGGCTCGTGGCATGGCGAAAGGTGGCGATCGCAAAGTTGCCGGTTTCCTCGCGCCGCACCTCGCCGCCCTCGCGCACCCGGGTTGCGGCCATATGCTGCTCGACATGGCCAAGCGCGGCTTTGACGGCTGCGGCATGCGCGGCAATCAGCCGCTTGTCACCCGCAACCTGAGCCATGATCGATACTGACTTGGGCGCGGAGAAGGTGATGTCCCAGCCCGGCCGGTGCTCGACCTTGCCATCGCGGGTGGTGCCGAGCTGCTGCCCGGCAACGCGCCCTTCGAGCAGCTCGGCGAACTGACTACGGTCCACTTCGCCAGAGAGGCCAAGCGCTGCAACGGCTTCGCCAAACCACTCCGAGGGAGCGAAGCCCCCCTCGGCATAGTAGTCATCCGCTTCGTAGTAGCTCGCCGCCTGCCCGGCGCTGGTCAGGGCTGAGACCGAGGCCACCATCAGACCGGCCCCGCTTCTGGTCCTGTCTTCGTGCCTCCTTCAGGTTCGGCATCACCAGGCGCAGCAATGCCACTGACCCGGCTCCAAAGAGTGCTCGCCGGATCGCCCGCCACAAAGGCAGGCTGGCGGGCCTGCCCGCGCCGCGTGATGTGCTCGGCGGTGAGACCAATCCGCGCCACCGGGAGACCATCGGGCAGCAGCAGATAGCCCTGATGCGGGGCAAGTCGCAGCTCGCTTTCCAGAACCGCAGCGCGGAACTGGCGCTGCGTGGCAATGGTGGTACGCGGCACCTCCTTGCCGATCATCAGCGTGTCGGTTGCAACCCGCATCTCTACTTCGCATTGGCCGATTGTCTCGCTCGCCCACTGGCGGGTTTCGCGGTCGACCGTTTGCAGGAACAGCTTGGTGTTGCAGCAGGCGAGCATGGCTTCAGCGATGTTGTCACCGTAGCGATGACGCATCTGCCCCAGCGCCTGAAAGGTGAGCACGATCGCCGCGCCGAACTTGCGGCCCTCAGGCAAAAGGCGCGCAAGGTTCTCCACGCGGGGCAGGTCGGCGAGCTCATCGAGCACGAACCAGATGCGGCGCTCCGGTGATGGCGAAAGCCCAAGCACGGCGCTCGCGGCGCATTCGAGCCAGCAGGCCATCAGGGGCTTTGCTGCCTCGAAATAGTCCTCCTTGCGGGGTACAAAGATCCAGGGCTTTGCGCCATCGATCCGGTCGAGCCCCACAATGAAATCGCGGAACGCAAAGCGCGCCGCATTATCCTGTTCGACCTTCAGGAACTGGATCAGGTTGGCGGCCTTGGCGAGCATGAAGAGCACGCTGCCGGTGGCGCGGTCGGCGTCATCGGCGAAGGTTCTGGCTGACGAGGTATGCCCCAGCCATGCCTTCAATTGCTCCTTGCTCTTGACCTGCAAGGCATCGAGCAGCGCTTCAAGGCTGCCGTTCTTCTCGGCCCACAAGGAACGCATCATGTTGGCCACCAGAATGCGGCTAGTTTCCAGCCAGACATCATCATCCTGACTGCCGGTTTCCGAGACCAGCTGGCGCGCAATGCGGTCGGCATCGGCGGGGTGGGATATCTCGTCGAAGGGCGACCAGAAAGCGCAGCGCGCATCGAAGGGATTGAGGATGATGTCGCCGCGCGCCGGGTTGTAATAGTGTGCGATGAACTCGCCGGATGTGTCGTAGACCAGCGCCGCTTCGCCGCGCGCTTCGATGCCATCGAGCATCTGGCGCAAGACCGTGGTCTTGCCGCTCCCGGTGGTACCGAGAAAGGCAAAATGCCGGGTCTCGATCCGCTGCGGAATCGGGACCGGCCCGATCTGCAGGGCACGGCTTTCAGCGCTCAGGTGCATCAGCGCCGCGACCTCTTCCTGGCGCGCCAGGCGGGTCCCGCCGATCACCCGGTCGGCCAGCGTATCCTGCCCTTGCGCAGACATGGTGCGCTGGATCAGCCAGGCGACCAGCATGCCTAAGGTGCAGCCCAGAATTGCCCCGATGATGAGCAGGGTTACGGCCTTGGAGAAGGTCACGGCAATCAACGGCTCGCTGGCAAAAGCAGCTGCCGAGACGGTGTAGCGGCGCCCCTCCAGCGACACGTTCATCATCAGGTCCTTGCCCGCCATCTCGCCAAGAATAACGAGCACCTTGGCCCCCAGACATTGGCCGGCGACCTTGAGCTCAGCTGCGTTCATGACGAACTGCGGCGCGATGATCGCGCCCGCCCCGCCGGACAGCAGAACGAGACGGGCAAAGAACCCGAACCGCTGCTGCCACTGCGCCATGCGCACGCGCCACAGAGCGTGGGCGCGGGTGATGAAATCGTTGCCTGCGGTCATCGCTCGCTCTCCCCGGCCAGCTTGCGCTGGCGCTCGAATGCGGCCCGCGCTTCGGCGGCAATGGCCTCGTCGGATGTGCGCCCACCGAGCGCTGACGAGCGGGCATAGGCATAGGCCGCGCAGGCGGTGAACAGGGTGCGGTCGAGCACTCGTTCGGCATCGGCAAGGCGCTCGGATATCGAGCCGATCACGCTCGCCATTTCGGCAAGATCGGTCTCCCGGTCAGCGCCGTGGATGAGGGCCAGAAGCCCCTCTTCCACAACGCGGCCAAGCATGGCGTATTGGCTGAGCCCGCGCCGCTGCGCGAACTCGGCGAGCACCCGATATTGCGACGGATTGAGGCGCACCGTTTGCGTCCACGCGCTCATCGCACCGTCTCCTGAGCGATGCGATCCGCCATCGCGAAAAATGGCGGAATTGCGTGGTTTCCGAGATCCCACAGAAGCCGAGATGCTATTCGCATCCCGTCAAACCCGCAGAAATCCTCGCTGCACGCGTGCGTGGGGTGTGTATCCCTTTTCCGGGCCCGATGCATCGCATCGTGGCCCTTCATGGTTCCCGCTTTTCCGAAGTTACTGGTCATCGGCCGCTTGCTCCTCGTGACGGACGGGAGGCGTCGCAAGCCGGATCTGGGTCCAGGCGAGATGGTCATCGAAGAACCGCTCGCGCGGCTGTCGTGAGGACGTCTGGCGGGGCACCATTGCGGGGTCCGTGAACCAGCGCAGCAGCACCAGATCGATCGCAGCGCGCAGCTCATCGATGAGCTGACCGGTCTCAACCGGGGCAAGGGCGAGTCAGCCAAACTCGGTCTGCATCTGGCTTCCCAGAGGATAGCCAAAGCCGTCCTTGAGGTAGATCGGACCTTCGATAGTGAGGATGCAGGTCTCGCCCAGAAAACGCGCGATGACAGGTCGCTCGAATGTCAGCCAGGGCGCAAGAGCGAAGCGCCGCGCGCGTCCGTCCGCGTTGTCCTCGGTGAGGAGGTCGACGAGCTCGGCTGCGTGCAGTTCGTCATCTTCAGGGACGCGGGCGAGGATCCAGCCTTGCGCACGCAAGGCGGCTTTCAACATGGAATAAATGGACATTGGGGGATGCTTTCTGCGGGCGACTGCCCGCCAGTTAAGGGGGTCAGTAACGGCGCAGCGGAAGGGCGTTGATCCATTCCGATATGTCGGCGGCGCGCCAGCGAATGCGCCCGCCGCCAATGTCGACGGGATGGGGGAAGCCCCCCTTTCGCATCTTCCTCCAGATGGTGGAGCGGCTGCGGATGCCGGTGAGGCGCAGCACCTCCTGGCAGGTGATCAGTTCAGTATTCGACATGACAGATTCCTCTTCATTCAAGGTTCTGTCACTGGCGCCGCACTCCCCTCCGGAGTGACGGGTGATCCGTCGCACGGCGAGCCGCACGACATTCTTTTGTTCAACCCGACACCTCTGCCTGAGCTTCAGTGACCATCAGACGCTATGTGCGACGCCTGGCTGTTGGAAAGAACAAAACAGGATCAAATGCCGTTTCATCTAGCACGTGGACGCCTGTGGACGCACCGGGACGCATTGCGTCCGGCATAGATTTCATGAGCGGGGAGCCAAGGCTCGGCTTCGTCGGTGATCGGCAGCGTTAGTGTCGCCTTTTGGCGGCGCCTATGGCCGGAATCTGCGCGACTCGGACTCTCGCGCACTTAACGGAGCCTTGAGGATTGGATTGTAATTCAAACCCATGGCTCGGCCCCAACCCCAGCGGCGCTTCAATAATCGCCCCCAACGGCGCCAATTGCCCGCGCCCGAGTCGACCCTTCAGACCGCAGGGCGCTATGGTCTGATCGCGGTAGCTTCGGGGCTTGGTCTAGCGTTTGGCGCGAATGCTCTGGAGGCTGCACAGGAACGGCAAGCTATCCTCGATGCGCTTCCCTCCGGGTACACTTACTCGGGCTGCAACGAGGTCCGCGCTGCGGGAGTTGCGCCGCTATACAGCTACGAGCCTGGCTTTTCGGAGCGGCTTGATGGCGACGGCGATGGGATCGGCTGCGAGCCTTATCATTGATGATCGAAGGGCCTCGTGGGGCTGCTCAATGATAAGGAATTCCGCCAGCGCTACGCGGCTTTGAGGTTCAACAAAGGCGGCACTTCAACGCGCCGTTGAACATGCAGTTTCACTGAAACTATAGGGCGGACGGCTAGTTGCGACGGTCAGTCAGGCGCTCGCAGGAGGGTCGCAAGGTCGACCATATCTGCTCAGTCACTTCGCTTAGCGATACGCTGTCGATACCGATGGAGTCGGCATAGGCCTGCCACTGCCTGACCTTGAGCGGATCCTTGGCAAAGGCGTCTGTCAGACCTTCTGGAGCGTCTACCGGCACTGCCGTTGCGCGCCGCGCGAAAGTCGCTGCGATGGTCTGGGTCAAAGAAGCTTCGTCGAGGTCGAGCACTGCCGGAATGGTCCAGAGGTCATAGTAATCCTTCATCCGCCCGTTCACGATGCCCAAGGCAACAATGGCCTGAAACTTCTCGGCGATGACCGTTTCGGGCGGATAGGCGCGGATATTCGGGATCGGTGTTCCAAGCAGTGAGGGATAGTCGATGACGTGCTCGGGCTGGGTGAGCGCATCGCCTAGGCCCACGTCGATGGTGATCGGGATGCGCGCACCATCGAGCATGGCGACAGTCTTGAGCCGGACGCCGCCGTAGATGTTGTCTTCCCGAATGGCCGCAGCCGTCAGCTGCTCAACATCGAACATCAAACCATCGTTGCAGTCGATGGCCATGATGTCGGCGAAGATTTCGCGCAGGCGTTCTTCGTCCAGTTCGCCAAAGCCGAGGAAGTCTGCATCGCGCGTGGTGCGATGATCATCGCCGGTCCACACTGTCACGAGCATGCCGCCCTTCAGCATGAACTGATCGCGGTGCCGCGATTGCACGAGGCGGTAGATCAGCCGTTCCAGTCCATAGTTGACCAGCACAAGGCCAAAGTCCCGCTGCTTTTCGAGCGAAAGATTGCGCAGCCGCTGGCGCACTGATGCGGCCAGATTGGTGATGTCCTTAGCCATTTTGCACCAGGGCCTCGAGATAGGGGCGCATGATCTTCCATGCTCCGCAGTCCTTCGCGGCCTGCGCAATCTCGGCAGGCGTTGCCTTACGCTGATCGATCGCGCTGCGCAGACTTTCAATTGCCACGGAGCGATCAACAAGCCGTGCGTTTCGAAACGCGTCTGCCAGCGATTTGGCGACAGAGTAGATTGCTACCTCGACCCCGGCGATGGTGTGGCGCTCAATTCCATAGCCGAGATAGGGCTCGCGGAAGCGGACGATGCGCACCTTCGGATAATCGACCCTCGGGGCCCAGTCCTTGGCGCCGATGGCCACCCAGACTTGGCGTGGCATCTGATCGGTGAGGTCGTGATAGCTCAGTGCCGACACCAGACAGATAACACCGTCAGGGATACGCTTGCTCACTTCGGCAAGGGCCATGTGCGCGCTGTCGCCGCCATCGGGGAGCTGATAAAGGCCCCGGCCTGCCCTGATGATTTCACCATCGCTTACCGCTCTGGCTAGCGTCGCTGCGGTCACCCCTTCCGCTTTGAGTTCGTAGGCGCGCATCATGGTTCGCTGCGTTAGCAGCGCTACGGCCTTGTCCCTTTGGGTCTGCAGTTCGATCATTCTGATACTTTACATAGGACAAGATGAAATGTTGTCCGAGGAAACATATCATATGCATGCTGCCTGATGCAATGGGGCATCAAGAACGCAAAAGCTATATGGATTGGCCTTAGAAGACGTCCTCGATGGAAGGGCCACGCTCTCGCGGTCCGATCTTGATATCGAGATCGAGGCTCGCGATCACGCGGAGCAGCGTGCCGAGCTTTACTCCGACGCTGCCGTTCTCGATGCCTGATATGGTTTTCTGCTGTGTGCCGGAGATACCGGCCAGCTCTGACTGGGTCATTCCCTGCCGCACACGCGCGCTCTGGATGACTGCACCTAGCTGCCTCGGCAGTCTTACAAGCTGATCCATCACTGCCTCCGTAGGCTATTCTATACCCTGGAAGGTATAAATCCGCAATATACCCTGTGGGGGATCAACGTGCCCGTTTCGACAGCTCTCCGACTGGGGAAGCATGGTCGCCAGCCCATGGCCGAAGGTGCCATGTCATTGCGCGATCTGATTGCGAGGACACAAAACCGGTACGTATTGCAAAGGGCATGCACAAATAAATCGAACCAAAAAACTTGCATTGGAACGAAACACCGTGCTACATGATGAATGCGCCTGAAACAGTGCTTAGAGACCCAAATCTTGTAAGCAATTCAGACTTGGGGGCATGACAAGTGGCATTTCAATCTTCGAAATGTGTAGATAGTAAGTATATCAAATACTTACTTTTTACTTGTTTGTCCTCTTCTGGGCACCACTACTCACCTAAGTATCTGAGATACTTAGGTTTTAGGTGAGATAAAAAGCGCTATTCCACCTTCCATTCCACCTTTTGCAAGTCGCTTAACCAGTGACCTTCAGCGGAATTCCGAGGCGGCAAACTCCCGTAACGTGCTTAGAAATTGCTCTTGGTTGTCCAAGTACGCTTGATACGCTTCCCGGTGACCGTCGTTTAGCTCTTTGATGTTTCCTGTGAGACGCTTTTTAGCCCCCTCTAGCATCCAAATTTCATATCGATGGGACACAACGCTCAGCCCTGCTAGCGCTGGTATGAATTGTGGAAAGTAGATCGCCGCGATAGCTTTCGCTTTCGGCAATGGGCTTTGCTCATTGTTATCCTGCGCGCCGTAGACGCGAATACTACGAACAACACCAAGCCAATGTTCGTGTGCGTAGAGATGTCCGATCATTTCTTCGAGCTTTTCAGCACGTTTCTTTTTGTTGCTACTTCCCTCGCTTAACCAATGTGCGAGTGGTGGGCCAACAATGCCACCAGCAAGCCCGATTAAACCACCTACAATGACTGGTAGTAGCGTTTCCACATTGTTCTCCAGCTGTGGTTGTATATTTCTAGATTAGTGATTTAATATTGCTACATGAATTACGAAATAAAATTTAGAGCTTGGGTAGGTAAAATGGAGTATGATATAGTCACCGGAAAATTCGGCACTTTTTTTGTTAATAGTGGAAAGCGAGGAGATGGCCTAGATGACAACGATAGTGCTACTCTCACACCGTTCAATACAAAATTGCCGGATGATACCCCATTGATGCAATTTACCGGCCTTAAAGACAAAAATGGAAAAGATATCTGGTCGGGTGATATCGTCCGCTGTGCCGACCTTGGTCCAATTGACATGCCCCTCATCCAGCGGACTGGCTATGTCGAGTATGAGCCGAACAATGGCACGTTCGGAGTGTGGGTTGACTGGACCGAATTTGGTACAAGCAACGATGGTGAAGCGCGTGCCCTTTGGCCAATGGGTCACTACCGATTGTCAGAATTTGAGGTCATCGGCAACATCCACGAAAATCCCGACCTCCTCGCCTAATCCCTTCCACCTTCCATTCCACCTTTTAACCTGCGCTACAGTGCGCCAGCATGAGGCGGCATGAGGAGACAGCCAAGACATCTCAATCACTTAGCGGTCAGTATGGTTCCCTATGAGGGACTCGAACTGGCCTCTTCTGGCACCATTCACCCATTCGCTGAGCGCCTCGCGAATGGGCCAAGCTTCCGGCAATCATCTATTCCTCAACGCCCTCATTCGGGTGCTGTCTTGATGCTGTCTTGTGTTCTCGCCGCAGGGGCAAGGCTGGGCGTGGCATGTGTCCTGAGCGCGCTGTGGCGTGATATGGTCGCTGGATTTGCATGCGCTGTGTCTGCATCCCCCTATTTTAGGGGGGGCAGGTACCTATTTTAACCCTCTCTTATCGAACGATCCATATAGCCAAGGCTTGGCCCTACTGCTGCGACCAGGAGAGGTTATATGATTCAACACTTTACCGCACATGCGCCGATCAGGCGCAAGTTCGATATCCTTTTGTCTGTCTTGCTGCCGCTATCGGCCATGCCCCTGTTGATAACCGTTTTCGGTTACGGTGACAGTGCTGTGGTGATCCCGGTCGAGATCCTGCTGCTGGTTGCGGTTGGCGCAATTCTGCTCATGGCCAAGAAGCTGATCTGCGACCCCTATGTCAGCACCGTCGTGCGGATGGAGGCGCTGGCGGCCGGGGACATCGCCGCGCCTATTCCTTATGTGCATCATCAGGATTGTGTGGGCCGGATGAGCCGCGCGATGCTGATCTTCAAGGATAATGCCCAGGCTCGCGAGGTCGCGGACAGCCAGCTGCAGGACGTGATCGGAGAGGTCACGTCGGCTCTTGGTCATTTGCGCGACGGTGATCTGGGCTATGCGATCCGGATCAATCCCGAGCTTGGCGAAAAGGCCAACGGGATCAGCCATGCGTTCAACGATGCGACGTCCGCGCTGGGGGCGATCCTCTCCAAGGTGGCATCGACGGCGGGCAATGTGCTGACCGGTGCGTCGGAAATCCGCTCTGCATCCGACGATCTGGCCAGCCGCACCGAGCAGCAGGCTGCCAATCTGCGCGACAGCGCCCAGGCGATGGCGGAAGTGACCCAGATGGTCCAGCAGACCGCGCAGAACGCGGGCGAGGTCGGCACCCAAGTGGCCGAGGCGCACAATGCTGCCACCGATGGCGGCGAAGTCGTCAATCGGGCGGTCCAGGCGATGCATGCCATACAGAGATCGGCCGGCGAGATCACCAACATCATCGACGTCATCGATGGCATTGCCTTCCAGACGAACCTGCTGGCGCTCAACGCCGGGGTGGAAGCAGCACGCGCGGGCGATGCCGGCAAGGGCTTTGCGGTCGTCGCCAACGAAGTGCGCGCGCTGGCCCAACGCTCGGCGGATGCGGCCAAGAACATCAAGGAACTGATCACCGCCTCTACCGCCAGCGTTTCGGACGGTGTGGCGCTGGTCGATGAAACCGGATCGGTGCTGCTCCAGATCGGCGACCGGGTTGCGGGAATCAACGCCCGCATCGCCCAGATCTCGCAATCGACGCAGATCCAGGCAAGCCGGCTGCAGCAGGTCAACCTGGCTGTCGGCGAGATGGACAAGATGACCCAGCAGAATGCCGCCATGGTCGAGGAATCCACCGCTGCGGCGCGCAGCCTGGCGGACGAGGCGCATGACCTGGCGCAGGTGGTTCAGCGGTTCAGCGCCAAGGGTGCCATTGCGCCAGCGCGTCCGGCGCCCGTCGCTGCGCCGCGCCGGCCCATGGCACGCCCTGCGCCGCGCATGGCCGGCAATCTGGCGCTGCAAACATCGCTTGATGAAGCCGACTGGTCCGAGTTCTAAGCCCGGACCAGCAGCCGGCAGCAGCGCTGTAGGACACATAAAAGCCCCGTGGTGCATTCGTCTGCACTGCGGGGTTTTTGTGTCCGATAGCTGCGGCTTGCGTTCCGCGCCTTCTCTGCCCGTATGCCCCCCTAGGGTAATCTCAAACAGGCGGCGGTTCGGATGACCGGGACCGGGACGCGTTATCCTGTGTCCCGGTCATGGCGCTGGTCGCGATGGCTGCGCTGATGGCCGGCGCGATCAGCTGGCTTGCGATGGGGACGATGCTGTCGGTGATGGCGGCCGAAACGTTCATCGTGATGGCGGTGGGCCTGCTCGCGGTGCCCAGGCTGCAGGATATCGAATCCCTTGCCACGATGTTTATGGGCTTTGTCTCGCTGACCGAGAACGTGATGGTGGTCGCCATGGCCGTCTGGATGGCAACGGGATCGGCAATGTCGCTCCGGACGCTAATCCGCTGGCTTCAGGCGTCTGGCGTCCGGCCGGTGCTGGCGGGGTGATAGGCGCTGGCGATCCATTCGAGCCGGCAATTGGCCAGCGATTGCGACAGATCCTCGGATTCCAGGATTTCCGCGATCGCGACCTGACGCTGGGCCAGCAGGTCGATATCCTGCAGCAGCGTCAGGTTGCGGCTGGCCGTCTGCTCATCGGCGCACAGGGCAGAGCCGACCTGTTCGGTCAGATGCCCCGTGGATCGCAGCAGATCGGCAATGACGCGCAGAGCCGTGCGGTCATGCAGCATTCTGCGTCGCCTCGTCGGCCGGGCACAGGCGTGCTCCGAATTCGGCCGGCGGTACAAAGTTCATGATGCCCTTGGCAATGGCGGCACCGATCATTTCGGGGATCAGCGCGGTGTCGGGCGATTGCAGCAGGCAGGTGCCTTCCGCAGCGCGCAGCGCACCCATGCCGGCAGCGCCATCTTCACCGCCGCCCGAAAGCAGCAGGCCGACGCCCTTGTTGCCAACCGTCTTGGCCAGCGACGCGAGCAGCAGGTCGGCGGACGGACGCGCACCGTTCACGGGATCGCGCTCGACCAGGCGGATGCGGCCATTGGGCCAGCTGTCGATGACCACGTGATAGCGCGGATCGACGGCGACATGGATGATGCCGGGCTCGAGCAGCGCGCCATCTTCCGCGATCTTGATCTGCGCGCGGCAATCCTTGTTGAGGTTGGCCGTCAGCGAAGCGGACAGCGCCTCGTCGATCGCCAGCGACACGATGGTCGGCGGGCAGTTGGTCGGCAGGCTGGTCACCGCGATGGTGGCGGGATCGATCGAGCCCATGCCGCCTGCGATCGCAATGACCTGGCCGTTCCAGCGATAGTTGAACGAGGCGCTGAGATCGACCGCATCCTTGGCCTTGCTGCGCGCTTCCAGATTGGTGCGCGCGGCGGTCAGCACGGTCTTGCACAGCTTGCCCGAGATCTTGGCGAACTCTTCCGCGGTCGCCTTTTGCGGCTTGGGGAAGCAGTCGACCGCGCCCAGTTCGATGGCGCGCAGCGAGATGTCGGCGCCCTTCTGGGTCAGGGTGGAGAGCATGACCACCGGAATGGGGCGCTCGGCCATCAGCTCGGCAAGGAAGTCGATGCCGTTCATGCCGGGCATTTCGACGTCGAGCGTCAGCACATTGGGGCGAAGCTCGGCGATCAGCTCGCGCGCTTCGATGACGTCGCGAGCGGCGCCAAGCACCTCGATATTCTTGTCCTTTTCCAGCGCGCTGGTGAACAGCGCACGCATGGTGATGGAGTCATCGACGATAAGAACGCGGGCGGCGGCAGTCATGGGAAACGACCCTTCAATAACAGGAATTAAGGATGCCTATTAGGCAGCATCGGCGAATTCGATTTCGTGTGTGAGCGCGACAAGATCGAGCACCATCACCATCCGGTCGTCCAGCGATGCCAGACCTTCCAGGAAGGGCAGCACCGAATCTCCGGTGGTCGGCGGCGGTTGCAGCGCGGCCTGATCGAAGGTGACGATGTCGCGCACGGCGTCGACGATCATGCCCTTGAGCTGGCCTGCGACCTCGGTCACGATGATGACATGGCGTTCGCCAGGCTTGGACTTGTTCCAGCCCAGGCGCGCTGCCAGATCGATCACCGGCAGCACGATGCCGCGCAGGTTGACGACGCCGGCAACGTAATCGGGCACGCGCGGCAGGCGGGTGGTGGGCGACCATGCGCGGATTTCGCGGATGCCCATGATGTCGATCCCGAAGGTCTGGCCCTCGACTTCAAATGTGATCAGCTGACGGTTCATGTTTCTTCCCCCTACAACAGGCGAGCAGGATCAGTGCGTGACGCGGCGGACGGCAGCGGCGAGCTTTACAGCGTCGAACGGCTTGACGATCCATCCTGTCGCGCCGGCCCGGCGCGCTTGTGCTTTCTTCTCCTCGGACGCTTCGGTCGTCAGCACCAAGATCGGGCGATTCTCGTGGATCGCGCCTTTCCGCAGGTGCTCGATCAGGCCAAAGCCGTCCATGCGCGGCATGTTGATGTCTGTAATAACGACATCGCACTCGTTCTCCTTAAGCCAATCCAGCGCGGAAACGCCGTCATCGGCCTGGTCGACATGGAAACCTTCCGCCGTCAGCGCATGCTTGAGCAGCGCGCGCATGCTGGGACTGTCGTCCACAGTCAGGATGCGGGTCTTATCTTGAGCACAGGTCATCTTCGGGGTCCTTTTCTCAGAACAGCTCAATATCGCCGTGGTCTTCACGAAGCTTGGGTGTGGGCAGGTCTTTGGGAGCCTGGGAGTTGTCGACGATGCGGCAACGCGCCTGGCCGTGATACGGGCGGAAATCGACGCGGCGGGCGGACGGCCCACCCACCGACTGACTGACCAACGGGATCCCCTCCGCCTTGAGGAACGACGTTGCAAATTCACCGTTGGCGGTGCCGATCCAGCTCATCCCGCTGGACA
Organism: Blastomonas sp. SL216; assembly: GCA_026625625.1. Lineage (NCBI taxonomy): Bacteria > Pseudomonadati > Pseudomonadota > Alphaproteobacteria > Sphingomonadales > Blastomonadaceae > Blastomonas > Blastomonas sp. SL216. The sequence goes on along the minus strand of CP113055.1, from coordinate 1,965,505 downwards.
TGGTCGCGCCGCCATAGAGATGCGCGCGCAGCATGCGGCGATCGGCGCCATAAGCCAGCATCTCGTTGATCAGCACTTCCATCAGGTACACGCCATAATGTTCGTCCAGCCCGTCATCATTGCCGGGGCTGGCAAGCAGGAAATGGTTCATCCCGCCGATATTGTTCGACGCATCGTACAGGCAGCAGGCGATGCAGCTGCCCAGCACGGTGGTCAGTTCCAGGCGCGGATCGCCGCTGACACGGGCCTGGCCCTGCATCACCATCAGGCGGACGCGCTTGTGCTTGGAAAAGTCGATGGTTTCCATCAGCATGACACGACACCTCCGAAGGCGACCTGCGCGATGCGGTGGATCGGGGCGACGACGCTCGCTGCCCCCAGCGCAATGGCGGCACCGGGCATGCCGAACACGACCGAGGTCGCCTCGTCCTGCGCGATCGTCATCGCACCGCTTTCGGCCATGGCGAGCAGGCCGTGCGCGCCATCATTGCCCATGCCGGTGAGCTGGATGCCGATGGCGTCTGCACCCAGATTTTCCGCGACCGAATGGAACAGCACATCGACGCTGGGGCGATGGCCGCTGACCTTGGGGCCGGGACGTGCACGGACATACATGCCCATCGACCCGCTGCCGCGCACCTCCAGATGCCGTTCGGTGCCCGGTGCGATATAGACATGTCCGGCGCGCACCGGCAGGTCCGGTTCGGCGATCATCACCTTGGGTGCGCAGACCGAATCGAGGCGACGGGCGACGGCTTCGGCAAAGGCGCCGTTGATATGCTGGACCACCATGGTCGGCGGGCAATCGGCCGGGAACTGGCTGAGCAGCACGTGCAGCGCTTCCACGCCGCCGGTCGAGGCACCGATCGCGATCAGCCGGGTCTGGGCCGATCCCATCGACTGGCGCGGCGCTGCGGTGGGGCGGACGCGGTCATGCGCCTGCACCTTGGCTTGCGCCGCATTGCGGATCATTTCGGCGAGGCGGCCCTGGTCGGATACCAGAATATTGCCTGCCGCGCCGGTCGGCTTGGCATAGCATTCCACCGCCCCGATTTCGAGCGCGCGCGCGGTCATCGCGGAGCCGCTTTCAGCAAGGCCCGAGACGATGACGACCGGCGTCGGGCGCAGCGTCATCAGCTTTTCGAGGAATTCCAGTCCGCTCATTCCCGGCATTTCGATGTCGAGCGTGACGACATCGGGGTTCAGCGCCTTGATCATGCTGCGCGCCTCGCGCGCATCGACCGCCGTACCCACGACCTGGATGTCCGCTGACGGGCGCAGGGCCTCGACCAGCAGGGCACGCATGGTGGGAGAATCATCGACGATCAGGACACGAATGGTCATGCGCCCTCCTTAAGGTAAATAGTCTTACCGATTTGCGTAAGCCGGGCCGCAGCGGGACCGATCACGCGCTCGCTGTGACCGATGTACAGATGACCGCCCGGCAGAAGCTGGTCGGCAAAGCGGGCGACCAGACGTTCCTTGGTCGGCTGGTCGAAATAGATCATGACGTTGCGGCAGAAGATCACGTCGAAGCGCCGCTTCATCGGCCAGTCGTGCAGCAGGTTGAGCCGGTTGAAGCTCACCAGATTGCGCACCTGGGGGTTGATCGTCGTGGTCGCGCCGCTGGCCTGGGTCCACAACCGGCGCAATTCTGCGGGCATGGCCGAGATATTCTCGGTCGAATAGCTCGCCGCGCGCGCGGTGTTCAGCACGTTGTCGTCCAGATCGGTCGCCAGGATGCGCAGGTCGGTGCCCGCCAGCGTCGCGGCCATGCGCGGGTCTTCACCCAGCAGCGTGGTGACGATCGACCAGGTTTCCTCGCCGCTGGAACAGCCCGCCGACCAGATCCGCACCGGCTGGCCCTTGCGTGCCTTGGCGATCAGATCGGGTGCCACCACGTCGCCCAGATGGTCGAAATGATGGTCTTCGCGGAAGAAATAGGTGTGGTTGGTGGTCAGCGCACAGATGACGCGGCGCAGCTCCTCCTCATTGCCCTTCAGCGACGAAAGGTAATCGGCAAAGGTGGTGAAGCGCGATTCGCGCACCAGCGGGGCCAGGCGCGAATAGACCAGCATCGACTTGGCCGGCACCAGCACGATACCCGCGGTATCATGCGCGAGCCGCTGCACCGTGGCGAAATCCTCCGGCGAGTAGACGGCCCGGCTGATACCCGGCAGCGTTTCAAAAGCGAGCGCCTGCGCGGTCACGCAACCTCCCGATAGCTCTGCGAACCGGCTTCGGCGACGACCAGGCCATCGACGTCAACGATCAGCGCGACGCGGCCGTCGCCCAGGATGGTTGCCCCGGCCACGCATTCGACCGAGCGATAATTGGCGTTCAGGCTCTTGATGACGATCTGGCGCTGATCGACGATCGAATCGACCAGCAGTGCGGCCTGCCCGGCCAGTTCGGTATCGACGATGATCAGCACGGCCTCGGTCGGATCGTTGATCTCGCCATCCAGATCGAGCGCACGGGCGATATTGACCACCGGAATGAACCGGTCGCGCGCCTTGAGCATCAGGCGGCCATTGCCCAGACGGTGGATCTCGCCTTCGCCGGGACGCAGGTTCTCGACGATGTGCGACAGCGGCAGGACCAGGGTCTGCGAACCGACGGTGACGGTCATGCCATCGGCGATGGCGAGCGTCAGCGGCAGGGTCAGGATGAAGCTGGTGCCGGCGCCCGGTTCGGTCTTGACGGTGATGCGGCCACCCAGATCCTTCACGTTCTGGCGCACCACATCCATGCCGACGCCGCGTCCCGAAATGCTGGACACGGTCTCGGCGGTGGAGAATCCGGGGGCGAAGATCAGGTTGTTGATCTCGTCCGGGGACAGGTTGGCATCGGGGGCGACAAGGCCCTTTTCAACCGCCTTCTTGAGGACGCGTGCCTGATCGATACCGCGGCCATCGTCCTCGATGCGGATGAGGATGCGGCCCGAACGCTGTTCGGCGGACAGCTTCAGCGTGCCTTCGGGCACCTTGCCATTGGCCACGCGCGTCGCGGCGTCTTCGATGCCATGGTCGGCAGCGTTGCGGATGAGATGGGTGAGCGGATCGCCCAGACGCTCGATGATCGTCTTGTCGATTTCGGTGGTTTCACCCGACACTTCCAGGTTGATCGTCTTGCCGGTGCTCGCCTGCAGGTCGCGCAGCAGGCGCGGAACGCGGCTGAACACGGTGCTGATCGGCTGAGCGCGGATCGCCATCGCGCGTTCCTGCACATCACGGGTCAGCGATTCGAGCATCGCCAGTTCGCTGCTGTTGCGCAGACCGTGCATCGAAAGCTGCTGGCCGAGCATCGCCTGGGCGATCATCATTTCGCCGACGGTGTCGATCAGCTGGTCAAGCTTGCGCAGGTCGATACGCACCGACTGCGAAACCGGCGCGGCGGGTGCGGCCTGCGACGAGACGAGCGCGGGCTTGGCTGCAGCGCTGTCGGCCTTGTCCGCAGGTGCGGCGGCTTCGGCGGGCGCTGCTGCTTCGGCAACCGGGGCAGCGGCGACCGGCTCCGGCGCCGGTGCTGCAGCGACGGGAGCGGGTACCGGCGCAGGTGCAGCAACCGGCTCAGGCGCGGCGACCGGAGCAGGCGCTGCGACGGGAGCAGGGGCCGGGGTTTCCACTGCAACCGGCGCTTCAGGCGCAGGCTCAACCGCAGCAGGCGCGGGCTCGGCTTCGACCTTGGCAGGCTCGACCCCGCCCGAATCGATGGCAACATCCAGATCGTCGCCGGAAAAGCCGAACACGTCCTCGATCGCGTCGCGCTCGACCTCGCCGGGCAGCGTGACGTCCCAGGCGAGATAGGCACCAGCCGGGTCGAAGCTGTCCAGATCGGGCAGGGCGCTCGTATCCAGGCGCACGGTGCCTTCGCCCAGCGCACGCACTTCGCGCAGCAGCAGCAGCGGTTCGCCGCCGTTCAGCATCGCGCTGGCCTGCGGCTTCATGCTCACGCGCCAGGCGGGCTTGGCAGGGGCAATATCGGTGGCGATGTCGTTGAGCATCGCGTCGAGATCGAACGAGAGCAGATCGTCCACATCCGACGACGTTTCGGCGGCGACCGGTGCTTCGGGCACCACTTCGGCGACGGGCTCCGGCGCGGCTTCAACCGGGGCAGGCGCAGCGGCAGCCTCGGCGGGCGCGGCAGCGCCACCACCTTGCTGCGCAGCGGCAAGCTGGGCGATCATGGCGCTGTCATCGGGGGCTTCGCTGCCCTCCAGCGCGCGGGCGACATGGTCGCCGAGCAGGTCGAGCGCGCGCAGCAGCAGCGACAGCAGGTCCTCGGTCATCGGCAGGATGCCGTCGCGCACGTCCGAAAGCAGCGTCTCGAAACCGTGGGTATAGACCTGCAGCGCGGTATAACCGAACGCGCCCGCGCCACCCTTGATCGAGTGGACCGAGCGGAAGACGTCGTTCACCGCGTCCATATTGTCGGGCTGGCTGCGGCAGATGGTCAGCGCCCGTTCGGCGGAGGCCAGCGCTTCCTCGCACTCGGCGAAGAAGATGGTACGGATTTCCTCGTTGGTCATGACGGCATCCCATTTCCGCTCAGCATGTCCGGGTCGGCCCCGACATTGGTCAGCGTTGCGCGCATTTTCTCGGACAGGGTGACGGTCAGCGACTGGCCGTTACGGTTGGCGGTCTGGCGCGCGCTCAGCAGCAGCTGCAGCATGGCCTGGCCAAGTTGCGTGACGTCCGATCCGTCGATGGTCACCGGTCCTGCCCGCAGCTGATCGCGCAGTTCGCCGTGCATGGCGATCGCGCTGGCGCGATCGCAACGGCTGGGCAGTGTCATGTGATGCATCACCCTGTTCTCCTTCTAACTCAGAATTCCGACCAGTCTTCCTCTGATTCCTTTAACGCGAGGTTTCCGGAAACCATGGGAACACGTTTTGTCGGTGCGCGGCGCGGCGTTTTGGCGGCTGGAGCAGCGCGCGACGCCTGGCCGGTCTGGAAGCGCTGGACGACCTGCGACAGGTCGGTGGCCTCTTCTGCCAGGCTGCGTGCAGCTGCGTTCGATTCCTCGACCATCGCGGCATTCTGCTGCGTCATCTTGTCCATCTCGTTGACCGCCAGGTTGACCTGCTGCAGGCGCAGCGCCTGGTTCTGGGCGGACGACGAGATTTCGGAAATGCGGGTATTGATCGCGGCTACGCGGTCACTGATCTGCAGCAGCACCGAACCGGTCTCGTCAACCAAGGCCACACCATCCGACACGCCTGCGGTCGAGGCGGTGATCAGTTCCTTGATATCCTTGGCGGCATCGGCCGACCGCTGGGCCAGCGCCCGCACCTCGTTGGCGACCACAGCAAAACCCTTGCCAGCATCACCGGCGCGCGCGGCCTCGACCCCGGCATTCAGCGCCAGCAGGTTGGTCTGGAAGGCAATGCCATCGATGACGTCGATGATATTGGTGATTTCACCCGAAGATTTCTGGATGACGTCCATCGCGTTCACCGCGCGGCGCACGACCTGGCCGCCATCGGTGGCGGCATGATGCGCTTCGCTGACCTGCTTGCCGACTTCAGAGGCGTTCTGTGCAGTCTGCTGCACCATGCCGGTGACTTCGCGCATGGCGGCGGCGCTTTCTTCCAGGCTCGCGGCCTGCTGCTCGGTGCGCTGGGCGAGATCATCGGACGCCGAACGGATTTCCGATGCGCCGGTCAGCACATTGGCCGCCGCGCTGGATGTCTGGGTGAGCAGCTGGCACAGCTGCCCCATCGTTTCGTTGAAATTCTGCCGCAGCGAGTCATATTCCGCATCAAAGGGCTGGTCGATCGAGAAGGTCAGGTTGCCATTCTTCATCTGCTGCAGGCCTGAGGTGATTTCGGACACCACGGTGCGCAGCACGGCATCGGCGCGCACGCGTTCGGCCGCGTTGTCCTTGAACACCAGCATCGCCTTGTTCATGCGGCCGACGCAGTCATTGTGATGGGTATAGGCCATCGGGCTGGCAAGATCGCCAGCGGCCAGGCCTTCCATGCGGACGACCGTGCTCACATAAGGATCGCAAACAGCCTTTTTCGCGTACAACACAAATGCCCCCACCGACGCCATTACGGCCAGTTCCGCCAGGAATTCCCCCAAACTCCCGGGCTTTCCACCGACCAGATCGATCGCACTGAGCACCACGGGGATAGCCGTGATGGCCATCAACACCCCGAGGATTATGTCGAATTTCTTGCGAATTGGATAATGAGCGTAGAAATCTTTAAGCATAAAAGCCCCCTCAAGCCCCGAGCTGTCCAGCCCGGCTGACAGGGGTTATGCGTGCAATGGATAAGCAAGGGTTAATGGCAGTTACCGCGCCGGTTACTATGCCGATCCACCACGTTTATTAACCTGATCCCCTTCCGCCTGGGATTGGTCTTGCATCGCTGCGCCTGATGAGCCGCCTTGATTGCGCCTTGTGCGGCCGCCGGTCCGGTCCATCACCGCACCCAAATCTTTGAATTCGTTTGCATCCCCCAAATATGGGGGAGTGCCGGAATTTCCCGATGATCTCGGCATGATCCTGCAAGCCATGGGCCGGTCGATGCCTTGGAGCGGCAAAAAATCACCCCAATTCGAGGATGGTCGGATGGTGTAAATTTTTTTGGACAGTTGGACAGGGAGTGCGAAACCGGCTCTGGCGTCGGCCTGTATTGGCGATTCGGATGCCGACGTGGCACGCGCACTGCTTCCCAGCCCCGCCGCACCAGCTAGGGTGTGGATGCATCACGTCCGCACGCGCCCCGAATCCTGGCGCTTGACGCCGATGCACCGGATGGCAAGCTGCAAGGCGAGGGGGTATCGCCCGATGGTCTCGTATCTAGAGCGAAAACCGGCTGCAGCGCTCGCATGGGCGGTAAAGACCTTTTGGCACCTTGAGGGGCATCTGATGGGCGAGGCGGCGGCCATCCCCAAGCCCTATGTCGAACTCGTGATCAGCCTGGGCGATGGCCATGTCTGGAGCGCGGGCGGGCAGGGCACCGTGTTCAGGCACGGCTGGATCACGCCCATCCAGACCGGGCCCAGATTTTCGCGTTCGCTGGGTGAAACCTGCTTTGTCGCGGCGCGGTTGCATCCGGAAGCGGCCACCTGGCTGCTGGGGCCGCTGCCGGTGGGCGACGGACAGCCGCCCATCCTGGCCGAAGCCGTGTTCGGCGCTGCATTCCACAGCCTGCGCGACCGGCTGGGCGAGGCGCAGGACGCCGCCATGCGGATCGGCCTGCTCGAAGCCTGGCTGGCCGACCGTCTGCCGCACCCGGTGGTGTGCGCCGGTCAGGTCCTGCCGAACGAGCCGTGGCGCGCCGGTCAGCTCGGCGCGGCGCTGGGGTTGAGCGATCGGGACACGCGCCGCCATTTTGCCGAGGCGATCGGCTGTTCGCCCAAATACTGGCTGCGGCTGCACCGGCTGTCTGCCGTACTGCAGGCGCCGGGCTTTCAGCGGGCCAGCCAGACCCTGGCGGAAACCGCAGCCGCGTTCGGCTTTGCCGATCAGGCGCATATGGCGCGCGAATTCCGCCTGCTCGCCGGCATGCCGCCCAGCAGCTATCAGCGGCGGCGCGAGGCTGAAGGGCTGACCAGCGCACCGACCATGGCCCCGCGATAGGATTTGCCGATTTTTCCAAGCCGCCCAGCGCAGAGCCTGGCAAGAGTTCCGCTCAAGGAGATCGCCTTATGAACATCATATCTGCCCGCCTGCATATCCCGGCCCTGGTCGTCCTGGCTGCCATCTCCCTGCCGGGTAGCGGGGCCGCACAGGGGGCTCGCAAGTCCATGCCTGCACCCATTGTCTATTTCGATATCGCCGGTCCTGCCGATGCAGGTCAGGCAGCGTTCTACGAGAAGATATTCGGCTGGACGGCTGGCCCCGGTGGCGTTGTTGCGGTTCCGGTCAGCGGTCCGGTGCTTCCCGGGACATTGCGCACCGACCCTGCGCAGAAGGTGATCTATGTCGGCGTGCCCGACATCAACGCGACCTTGACCGAGATCGTCGCGCAGGGCGGCAAGGTCGTCGCGCCGCGTTTCGAAGTGCCGGGCGTGGTGGTGCTGGCGTTGTTTATCGACCCTGCCGGAAATGACATGGGGCTGGTTGAGCTGACTGCGGACGGCAAAACCAGAATTCCCTGACATAATCGCTGCAAACAGCCCTGTTTCCCGCGCGTTTCGCTTGGCGTTGGCAGCACCTTGCTGCTATGCAACATGGGTGAAATAATCGGGGGAGCACGCGGTGGCGATCGACTTCAAGGTGAATGGCAAACCGGTCAGCGTCGAGGCAGAGGCTGACACGCCGCTGCTCTGGGTGCTGCGCGAGGAACTGGAGCTGACCGGCACCAAATTTGGCTGCGGCATCGCAGCCTGCGGGGCGTGCTCGGTGCATGTCGATGGCGAGATCACCCGCTCGTGCAGCGTCCCGCTGGCCGACATGGCTGGCAAGTCGGTCACCACGATCGAAGGGCTCAAGGGCGCGGATGGCACGCTGCATGCGGTGCAGCAGGCGTGGATTGAGGCGCAGGTGCCGCAATGCGGCTATTGCCAGTCGGGCCAGATCATGGCGGCGGTGGCCTTGATCGAGCGCACCGGCAGCCCCAGCGACGAGCAGGTCGACGAGGCTATGACCAATATCTGCCGCTGCGGCACCTATCCGCGCATCCGCAAGGCGATCTTGGCTGCGACCGGTAAGGCCGCCGCCGCGACTGCTCCGGTTCAGGGAGAGGCATGATGGCAGACAATCCCAATCCCGACATGGACACCATGGTTCCTCCCGCTCCGGCCAAGAAGAAGCGCGGCATCGTGCGCCGTGCGTTTCTGGTGGGCAGCGCGCTGCTGGTCGGCGGCGGCGTGTTCGGCGTCTACTGGTCGGATCGATCGGCCAATGCGCGCGCCAAGGCGCTGACCGAAACCGGCAACGACCATAATTTCCTCAGCTGGATGAAGATCGCCGAGGACGACACCGTCACGGTCTACTCCCCGCATATCGATTTCGGCCAGGGCACACACACCGCGATGGGGCAGATGCTGGCGGACGAGCTCGATGCGGACTGGTCCAAGGTCAAGGTCGAGCAGGCTCCGGCGGACCTTGCCTTTGCCAATGCCGCACTGGGCAGGGGTTTCCTGCTGAGTGACTCGTCCATGCCGGGCGTGATCAACGCGCTGCCCAATGCGGTCATGGCCATGCTGGCACGCTCGATGCCGCTGCAGATCACCGGCGGTTCGTCTGCCGTGCGCTTCACCGGACAGGTGGGCATGCGCGTGGTGGGGGCCTCGGTGCGCCTGGCGCTGATCGAGGAAGCCGCCGACCGGCTGGGCGTTCCGGCGAGTGAACTGACCACGGCGGACAGCAAGGTCATCCACGCCAAATCGGGCAAATCGCTGCGCTATGGCGAACTGGCGGCAGGTGCGGCGGAGCGCTCGCTCACCGGATCGCCCGAGCTCAAGACGCGCAAGGATTTCAAGCTGATCGGCAAGCCGGTGCCGCGCATCGACATCCCCGCCAAGGTGGATGGCAGCGCCAAATACGGCATCGACCTGATCCTGCCCGACATGCGCGTCGCCACGATTGCGGCAGCGCCCGTGCGCGGCGGCAAGCTGATTTCGGTCGACGAAAAGCCGGCGCTGGCAGTGCCAGGCGTCGAAAAGGTGGTGAAGCTCGACGATGCGGTCGTCGTCGTCGCCAAGCGCTATTGGCAGGCGCTCAAGGGCCTGCAGGCGCTGAGCCCCAAATTCTCCGACGGCGGCCATGGAAGCCTGACGAGCGAGACCATTCATGCCGCGCAGGTGAAATTGCGCGAGACCGGCGAGCCCGAGGGCGAAGCCGGCGACGGCGATGTCGCAGCCGCCTTCGGTGCGCCGGGCGCCAAGGTTGTGACCGCGGATTACCGCGTGCCCTTCCTCCACCATGCGATGATGGAGCCGTTCGCGCTGACCGGTCATTATCGCGATGGCAAGCTGACGCTATGGGGCGGCCTGCAGGATCCGCTGACCACCCGTGACCGTGCCGCCAAGGCGGCGGAGCTCGGCATCGACGATGTCGTGTTCAACCCGATGATCATGGGCGGCGGCTTCGGGCGGCGTTTCCCCAACGTGACCGAGATCATCGATCAGGTGGCGGTGCTCGCGAAGCAGGTGCCCTATCCGGTCAAGCTGGTCTGGAGCCGCGAGGAAGAGGTCCGCCACGGCACCTATCGCGCGCAATCGTCCAGCCAGTTCAAGGGCGCTCTGGGCAAGGACGGCAAGATCAGCGCGTGGCAGGCCGATTATGTGCAGAGCGACACCGCCGAGGGCGAAGTCACGTTCATCTATGACGTGCCTGCCGTGTCGCGCCGCCATTTCAAATATCAGTCCAACCAGAATGACGGGCCGTGGCGCTCGGTCAATTCGACCCAGTTCGGCTTTTACAACGAAAGCTTCATGGACGAACTGGCCAAGGCGGCGGGCGAAGACCCCTATCAGTTCCGCCGCAAGCACCTGGCCGAAGGATCCCGCCACCGCGCGGTGCTCGACATGGTGGCCAAGCGTTCGGGCTGGGGCAGCCCGCTGCCCGAGGGCGTCGGACGCGGTATCGCCATTGTCGAAAGCTTCGGCACGATCGTGGCCGAGGTGATCGAGGCGACGGTCAAGGAAGATGGCAGCCCCAAGGTGCTGAAAGCCTGGGCGGTGGTTGATTGCGGCACGACCGTGAACCCCTTGAATGCCGAAGCGCAGATTGCAGGCGGCCTGATCATGGGGCTGTCCTCGGCCATTGGCGAGGCGATCACCATCGACAAGGGCGCGGTGGTGCAGAGCAATTTCAGCGATTATCCGCTGATCAAGCTGGCCGATGCGCCGCCCGCCGTCGATGTCCATTTCATCGAAAGCGGTGCGAAGATTGGCGGCATCGGCGAACCGGGCGTTCCGCCGGCGACACCGGCGCTGGCCAATGCGCTGTTCGCTGCGACCGGAAAGCGCATCCGCACGCTGCCTATCCTGACCCAGGCCAAGGCCTGAGCACGCAGCGCACGCCATGCCGCTGACCGGATGGCGTGCGCTGGTGCTGGCGGCGGGGGCGGGGCGCCGCTTCGGCGGTGCCAAGCTGCTCGCACCGCTCGCCGGCGAACCGCTCATCCGGCGCACGCTCGAGGCTGTTGCGGCTGCCGGCTTTGACGATCTGGTTGTTGTGACCGGGGCACACTCGGCCGAGATTGCACGCGCGGTCGCCGGGCTGGACTGTCGGATGATCGAGGCGGCGGACTGGGATCAGGGCATGGCGGCGTCGATCCGCGCGGGCTGCTCGGCCTTTCCTGATACGGACGCAGGGTTGTTCCTGTTTCTGGGCGACATGCCGTTGGTGCCGGTCGATATGTGCGCGGAGCTGGCAGAGCGCGCGCTGGCATCGGGCTTTGCTGCGCGGCCCAGAGTGCAGGGCAGGCCCGGCCATCCGGTGGCCTTCACCCGTGCAGCGCTACCGATGCTGATGGCGCTGGAAGGCGATACAGGCGCGGGCGACCTGCTCAAGCGCAGGCGCGACGATATCGCCTATCTGGAAACCGACGATATCGGGGCGGTGCTGGACATCGACGATGCGGACGGGCTGGCGCTGGCCGAGCGGCTGTGGAATTCGCGCGCGACCTCTGCCACCACCGAAAGCGCGATATCGCGCGGGGCCTTGCCAAAGCCCTGAAGCCCGATCGGCGCATGCAGCCGCGCCATCTGTGCCTCGCTGACACCATGCGCGCGCAGCTGCCCGAAGCGCTGCTCCAGGCGGATGCGCGCGCCGATCGCGCCGACATAAAAGGCATCCGATTCAAGCGCCGCCGCGAGCGCTGCCTCGTCATCGTCGCGATCATGCGTCAGCACCGCGACCGCGGTCCAGCGATCCAGCCCGGTGGCCGCCAGCGCGGTCGCGGCGGCGCTGCGGTGATAGCCGATGCCATCGAAGGGCGGCTGCTCGGGGCCGTTGGGCGTGATGAGGATGACCTCGATCCCCATGTCCTGGCCCAGGGTTGCGCAGGCCAGCGCGGTTGCATCCTCGCCGATCAGGACCAGCTTCAGCACCGGCTCATAGCTGCGAACATAGTGTAGGCCGTCCCACTGGAAGGGCGTGGCGCATTCGGCCTTGCCTGCGTCGCGATGCTGGCCATCGCTCGACCAGATGACCGGGTGCCGCGCATCAAACCCGGCGAGCAGTGTGTCGATTGCAGGCTCGTCGATCGCAAGCGGTTCGACCAGCACCGAAATGCCGGTGCCGCAGGCGAGGCGGATGTCCATCCACGGGCTGCCCTCACCATAGCGCAATAGCCTGGGCGTGCCCTCGGCCATGGCTTCGCGCGCATGCCGGGCAACATCGGCCTCGATACAGCCGCCGGACAGATAACCCCAATGCTGCGTCTCGGTGATCAGCATCTGCGCGCCGATCTCGCGCGGGGCAGGGCCCGATGTTTCGACCAGCGTGGCGATGGCATGGCGCAGGCCACCGGCGCGTGCAGCCTTGATCAGCGGGCGGATGTCATCGGTCTGCGCGTCGAATTGCCACCTGCTCATGCCGTATAGGTTCCGGACGTCATGGCGTGAGGCTTAGACTGCGCCGGAGCGCTGGGCAATCATGTCGGGACCATGCAGCGGTCGGCGCGCCGGATCAGCCCCCGGCCAGGCTGCGCTGGAACCTGCGCCGGATCAACCGGTCCTCCAGAATGCGACCGATGATGTAGAGCAGCGCGAACAGCCCGGCAAAGACATAGGCGGACGTGGGCGAGAACTGGTTCTTGCCTTCCTTCTTGTCCTTGTCGTCCTTTTTGGGCTTTTCCGGCTCGGGCGCGCCGAGCGCCTGGTCGATCCAGTGCAGCGGGCGGACCTCGTCCTTCTTCTTCTCGTCCTTTTTCTTGTCCGCCTGCTCGGTCCCGGGGCCTGCCAGCAGGCCGACGCCGACGATCAATTGGCCGAAAGCGACGAACAGCAGGGGCGCGAGGAAGCAGAAAAGCAGCGACTTGCTGGTCATCCAGTACCGCAGCACCGCGCCACCACCATCACGCTCGATGCGCAGCACGCCGGTGTCGTAGATCGACATCTTGTCCTGCGCCACCGGGTCCTTCTTGGAGAAGGTCAGGCTGTCGTCGGACCGGTCGAACCGGGTGCCGGGCTCGTGGAAGAACGGGTCGAGCCGGGCGAAGGCCTGTTCGGCGCTCAGGCCCTCGGGCAGATTGATGTCGCCGCGTACGGTCCAGATCCAGTCGATCAGCCGCATCCACGAGCGGCCATCGCTGTCGGGCACCATGGCAGGCGCATCACCACCCGGCATGGTCGGTGCCTGGCCGCTCATTCTGCCGGCACCACATGGGTCGTTTCGGTCTTGCCGAACCGCTCCTTCATCGTCTTCCATCCCTCGGTGAACGGATAGGTCATCTGTTCGCGGATAGACATGCGGCGTCCGCCTTCCATGCCCAGCAATTCCGCCTCGCCATCCACACAGGTGCCGAAGATGCGGTCGATGAAGATGAAGTTGCTCGCATAGTTGCTGCGCGTGGCTTCAAAATCCTGCGAATGGTGCAGGCTGTGATGCTCGGTCGTGTTGAACAGGAAGCGCCACCAGGCAGGCGTGTTGAAGCGCACGTTGATATGCTGGTACACGCCGATCGACATGCCGATCGCGCCCGCCAGCAGCGCCGCGCGCGGCAGGAAATCGAACAGTCCGCCGATGCCCAGGCCGATCAGGAAAAGCTCGACCGGGTTGCCGACCGCGCCCTTGTTGATGTTCAGCTGGGTGATGTAATGGTGCACCGAATGGGTGAGCCACAGCGGGTACCAGTTGTGCATGCCGCGGTGCATCCAGTACTGGCCGAAATCGAAGATGAACAGGATCAGGAACGCCTGGGCCAGCAGCGGCAGGCCGGTGAACCATGCGAACTTGTCCCAATCGAAAGTGCTGAGCAGATTGGCGATCAGGACCTCGCTGCCCAGGAAATTGTCGACCAGATTGAGGATGGTATAGCCCAGCCCGACATAGAACAGGTCGGTGACGCATTCCTTCCAGGTCAGCTCCCAGCTCTTGTAGCGCGGGTTGACCCATTCCAGCGCCAGCAGGAAGGCGCGAAAGGCAATGCCGATACCGATAGCGGTCGATGCCTTGGCGATCGAGTTGGGCGCATAATACCAGAACAGGATCATCGAAAACAGGACAGCGGGCTGGAACCAGCTGAAGAACAGCCGCTTGAACGGGCCACCTTCCACCTTGGGAACATTTTCCCAACCGATGGTGACGGGCGATTGCCCGCCGATGATCCGCTTGCCGACGCGTACTCCGGTCATGTGTCTGTACTCGCGTTCTGTTTCCGCAGCGGTGCCCAGAGGCGGCGAAGCATGCGGAATGGTTGAGGTTCGCAGCGGTATGAGCGTTGTAAAAACTGGCCCATCACGCCAGACGGCAATCGGCAATAGTTCCCATAGACATGATCTATGCGGTCACTCGGCACGGGGCGGGACCGGGTAGATGATGAAGCGGTCGTGCACCTGCGGCTGGTCGGGTGTGTCGAGCCTTGCCTTCAGCCCCTGGCGCAATTCGGCGATCGCAGCGGCGGGCAGCTCGAGCGGGTGTTCGTCGGGATGGGCGAGCACTTCATGCGCGTAGTCGCGCCCCGGTGTTCGCGTCATCTCGATATGCGCGCCCAGTACGGCGCGGATCGGGTGGGTGCGCGCAAAGGCAGCGAGCCGGTCAATGCTGGCGCGGTTGTCGGCCAGGAAATTGACCGGGACATACAGCCGCCCGGGATAGAGCGTGTCGCCCGAGATCAGGATCCTGAGCCGGGGGTCATAGACCATCATCGCGGCGGCCTGATGACCGGGCGTGGCCAGGATGCTGAGCGGCCGCTGGCCCAGATCGAACTTTGCTATCGCGCCGGGCCAGGGCTTGATGCCGAAGAATTGCGCGACCTCTGCAGGCTTGAGGCCGACCAGCGTTGTATCGGGCCGATCGGCAAACGCCGCATCGCCCGCGATATGGTCGCCATGCGCATGGCTGTGCGCAACCACCAGCGGGATGGACTTTCGGTCATGCGCCTTCAGCCAGTCGGCAATCACCCGGTCGACCACCGGGCGGATGACGCCGCCTTCTGCGCCCGTGTCGATCAGCAGCGCCTTGTCGCGGCCGAAGAGCAGGTAGAGGAATGGTGCCTCGAAATTGGTTGCGATCGACTGGCGGATGACGAAGGTATCGGCGTCCAGCGCCTGGACCTGCGCCACCGGCTCTGCGCCGTTCGTGCCATCGATCCAGCGTTCGGGAAACAACCGGGGCAGCGGCGTGGCGGTCTTGGCCGTCACCGACGGAACCGCGGTGAGGCAAAGCGCAAACAGCAAGGCTGCCGATGCCGGCTTTTTGAAGCTTCCGCGATCCGCTGTCATCTCAAAGCCCCTCTGCGCCATGTGCCGCATGGGCGGGGACCGGCCTTGCCCAACCGGCCCACGCACCACGCCTGCGATCAGAACTTGAACCGCGCCTCCAGCCCCAGGGTGCGCGGATTGATGACGTTGTTGCGCAGATAGCGCAGCCGCACCCCATCGTTCAGCCCGACGCGCGAGCGGTCGTTCGACACCGATGCCACGGCATATTTGTCGAAGATGTTGTTGGCCCACAGACCGATGCTGTACTTGTCGGTTTCATAGAAGACGGAGGCGCGGTGCTGGGTGAAGCCGGGCAGCTTGTCGCCAAAGGCGCGCTCCCAGCCCAGCCGGGTCACGACATTGCCGCGATAGGTTGCGGTCCAGTCGGCAACGATATTCCCGTCCATGAACGGGGCGGTATAGGTTGCGCCCAGCGCAGCGGTATTCCGTGCAGACCCCGGCAGGCGATCGCCCGACAAGGCGTCCAGCTGGATCGGGCGGCTGGGATAGACACCCGCCGGGCTGTTGACCGCGATGATCCCCGGCACATCCTGGGTCAGCCGCGCATCGAGATAGGCATAGTTGCCCTGTATGCTGACACGGGGGAAGGGGCGCAGCTGGAACGAGGACTCGAAGCCTTCGGACTTGCCGGTGCCGCCATTGACGGTGATGCCGACCACGCCGTTGACCGTGGCGGACGCGACCTGGATGCCGTTCCACTTGATCTGGAAGACGTTGAAGTTGAACGTCAGCATATTGTCGAACAATTCGGTGCGGATACCGAGTTCAAGGTTTTTGGTCGTGTCCGGCCCGAATTGCTGTTCATTGGGCAGCGCGCAGACATTCTGCTGGTTGGGGTTGAGCGGCAGCACGCAGGGCGCCACCGTGTTCGGCCCGCCCAGGCGGTAACCCTTGGAATAGGTCGCATAGACCATGACATCGGGCGTGATGTTGTACGAGCTGTTGAACTTCCAGACCCAGCCGCTCTTCTTGGCGACGCCGCCGGCCGAGGGCAGATCATAGGGGCTCAGCGGATCGCCGAGCAGCGGCAGCACCGCACGGCCCGCAACTTCCGAGCGATAGCCGAAATAGCGCGCGCCAGCCGTCACCTGCCATTCGGGCGTGATGCGGAATGTGCCTTCGCCGAACACCGCACGTTCGGTCACCCGCGACCGGTTGAACGAGACATATTCGAGCTCGAGCGGATTGGGCAGCGTGCCGAAGGCAACGAACGGGTGGTTGGGCAGGCGCTCGCGATAATCGTTCTGCAGCGTGCGGCGGTTGTAGAACGCACCGAGCACCCAGTTGAACGGTCCACCATGGCGCGAGACTAAGCGCACTTCCTGGTTGAACTGCTTGCGGCGGTTGGTGCTCTCGTTGAAGCTGGAAAAGGCCGGGAAGGATTCATAGCCATAATCGAGATCGAGCAGCAGGTCGGTATTGTCGCCGGTGCGTTCGATCTTGACATCGGTATGCGCGGTGGTGGCGACCAGATCGAAGATATTGCCGATATTCGCGTTGATTTCTGCGCTGATCAGATGCGCGCGGCGGTCGACCGGTTCCAGGAAGCGTGAGGCGCTTTCATAGCGTCCGGTGCCGAACACGAAATCGCTGTTATACTGCCCGCCGTCGGTCTTGGTGCGCTGATAGGCATAGGTGATGTTGAGCTTGAAGTCCTCGCTGGCCTGATAGAGCAGCTGGTTGCGGGTGCTGATCGTCTTTTCGAAGTTGACGTCGTTCTCGCGCCGCAGGTTGGCGGCATAGCCGGCTGCGGTGATCGTGTTCGGCCCATTGGGCTGGGGCAGCGAGGTGCCCGGGTTCTGCAGCAGCAGCGTATAGTCGATAAAGCCGGGGTCGTAGAAATAGCCGGTCGAGCTGCGGAAGGCGAGATGGTCCTTGATGATCGGGATGTTGATCACGCCGTCGAGCTGATAGCCGAGCTTGGAGCTGCGCTCCTTGGCATAGAAGCGGCCATGCACTTCGCCCTCGAAGCTGTCGAGATTGGGCCGGTTGGGGATGTTGCGGATTGCCCCTGCCAGCGTGCCGAGGCCGTAGAGCGTGCCTTGCGGGCCGAGCAGCACCTCGACACGCGCGATGTCGAGCAGCTTGAAATCATAATAGAGCGGCACTTCGCCCAGATACAGGCCGAGCGCATCGTCGAACGAAGCGCCGGTCGCGCTGGTATCCGACGCATTGAGGCCGCGCATCACGATGGTGCCGGTCGATCCGGGGCCGGTGTCCGAAATGGTCAGGCCGGGGGTGAAATCGGCAATGTCGCGGACGTCGTCGATGCGCTGGCGGGCAAGCTGCTCGTCGCCGATCGCGCTGATGTTGATCGGAACATCCTGAATGGAGGTAGCGCGGCGGGTCGCGGTCACCACGATGACGTTGCTGCCGCCTTCCTGCTCGGTGTCTTGCGCGGCATCGCTCGCGGCATCCTGCGCGAAAGCGGGCGCAGTGCCGACGCCCATCAACATGGTGGCGCCCAGCAAGGTTGCGCGAAACAGTTCTCTCGTCATTTTTAGACCCCCAATTCTTGGTGAGCCTTTCTTCAAATGACACCCTTCTCCCCTGGTGTTCTGGCCATGCCGACACCTTGATAGCCGGTTTTCCGGCCTGTTCTCCCTGAACCACCGCGCAGGCTCCGCCTTGTCGGCACGCGTGCCAATGCACGTCGCGCGGCGGTTGTGCCTGCGTGGCTGAAAATCGAAATGCAGCGATGGTCGATCATGCCGCCTGCGCGGTGCGCAGCGCCTTGCTGGATATCCTGGCAGGCCGGCTTCTGATCCACGAACCCTCGCTCTGGTCAAATGGAACGTCTGGATCGCCACATCTGTAGCGATAGGCAATACGGTATGGATATTACCTAATGCGTCAAGCGTAATAATTTTGCACCTGCTCAGTATGAACATGAAGTTGTGCTGCAGCGCAAAAAATCTTCGGTTTGATGCGGCTTTGCGGCCTGCCGTAACGGCAAGCGATCCAGTGACTTTGCGCGCTGCTATGCACAGAGCTTGTGATGACGAATCGGGAGGTGGCGCTATTTGGCCACAGCCATGGGTGATTCGCTGACTGGATAAAACGGCGATGTTATCGACAATTCCGAGCGCAATCTCGCCGGGTGATGGGGCGCCATCGGTGCGAGGCCGTGCCTGCCACAATGATGGCACGCAGGAATCTTGTTATTACGCTTTTTCATCATCGTAATATTTTTTGGTGGACAAGCCCTGTCGCGCTGGTGATGCTGCACTGCGAAAGGGGATCGAATCATGACACAGCTTTTGCGCAGGCTGACCACCCTGCTGGCGATGATGGGGGCCCTGGCCCTGGCTGCCTGTTCCGGATCCCCTGAAGAGGCCAAGCCCAAGACCGAATTCAATATCGGCTGGTCGATCTATGCGGGATGGATGCCCTGGCCCTATGCGCAACAGGCCGGCATCGTGAAGAAATGGGCCGACAAATACGGCATCAAGATCAACTTCGTGCAGGTCAACGACTATGTGGAGTCGGTCAACCAGTACACGGCCGGCAAGTTCGACGGTGTCACCGTCACCAACATGGATGCGCTGACCATCCCTGCGGCGGGCGGCAAGGACACCACCGCGATCATCATCGGCGATTATTCGAACGGCAATGATGGTGTGCTGCTCAAGGGCGCAAACAGCCTGGCTGCGATCAAGGGGCGGCAGGTCTATCTGGTCGAGCTGTCGGTATCGCATTATCTGCTGACCCGCGGGCTCGAAAAGGCGGGGCTCAAGTCGACCGACGTCAAGACCGTCAACACGTCCGATGCCGATATCGTCGCCGCCTTTGGCGCGGCCGATGTCAACGCTGCGGTGGCGTGGAACCCGCAATTGTCGGTGATGAAGGCGGAGCCTGGCGTCACCCAAGTGTTCAGCTCGGCCGATATTCCCGGCGAGATCCTGGACCTGATGGTGGTCGACAGCGCCACGCTCAAAGCCAATCCCAATCTGGGCAAGGCGCTGGCGGGCATCTGGTACGAAACGGTGGCGCTGATGCAGCGCGACGATGCGGAGGGCAAGGCCGCCCGCGCGGCGATGGCCAAGCTTTCGGGTGCGACACCGGACATGTTCGACAGCCAGCTCGCCACCACCTTCCTCTATGCCGACCCCAAGGCGGCGCTCGCTGCCGCAACGGCGCCCGGGCTGGTCACGACGATGACCCAGGTGCGCGATTTCAGCTTCTCCAAGGGCCTGTTCAAGGGCGCAAGCAGCGCCGATGCGGTGGGCATGGCCTTTCCGGGCGGCAAGGTGCTGGGCGATCCGGCGCGGGTGACCTTGCGCTTTGACGATACGTTCATGAAGCTCGCCGCAGACGGCAAGCTCTGAGCGGGCAACCGGGAAAGGGGGCCGCCATGCGCTGGGTCAACCGCCATCCGAAAAAGGGCGAGCGCATCCTGCTCGGCGCGCTGCCGGTCGTGGTGCTGCTGATCGCCTATCTGATCGTCGCGGCGCAGCGCCATGCCGACAATCCGATGGACAAGATCCTGCCACTGCCCGGGGCGATGATGCAGGCCATGTCGGCGCTGATGTTCCAGGCGGACCAGCTCACCGGGCAGATCACCTTCTGGGCGGATACGCTCGCCAGCCTGCAGCGGCTGGGGCTGGGGTTGGGTATTGCGACGCTGACCGCGCTGATCGTCAGCCTGGTGCTGGGTGTGCTGCCGCCGGTGCGCGCGACCTTCGGCCCGCTGGTAACCGGCATTGCGGTCATCCCGCCGATCGCGCTGCTGCCGATCCTGTTCATCGCGCTGGGGCTGGGCGAGACCGCCAAGATCGCGCTGATCGCCATCGGCGTGGCTCCGGTGATGATCCGCGACATCGCCGCCTATGTCGCCGCGCTCCCCGCCGAACAGATCATCAAGGCGCAGACATTGGGCGCAAGCTCCTGGCAGATCATGATCCGCGTGGCGCTGCCCCAGGCGATGCCGCGGCTGATCCATGCGGTGCGGCTGGCACTGGGGCCTGCCTGGGTGTTCCTGATCTCGGCAGAGGCAATCGCGGCGGACGTGGGGCTGGGTTATCGCATCTTCCTGGTCCGCCGCTATCTCGCGATGGATGTGATCCTGCCCTATGTCGCGTGGATCGCGCTGCTCGCCATCCTGATGGACTGGGCGCTGGCCTTTACCAGCCGCAAGGCCTTTCCCTGGGCAGAAGGGCACGGCCGATGAGCGCTGCTGCTGCACCCATTCTCAGCCTGCAGAACGTGTGGGTCGAATATGGCGACAAGATCGTGCTGGAAAAGGTCGATCTCGACATCCAGCCGGGCTCGTTCGTCTCGATCGTCGGGCCTTCGGGCGCGGGCAAGTCCAGCCTACTGCGCGTCATCCTGGGGCAGGAGCGCCCGACGCGGGGCGCGATCGAACTCGATGGTCAGCCGCTTGCGCCCGAATGCGGGCCCGATCGCGGCGTGGTGTTCCAGCGCTACTCGGTGTTCCCGCACTTGAGCGCGCTCGGCAATGTCGTGTTCGGGCTGGAATGCGAGCAGGCGCCGCTCACCGCGCGGCTGTTCGGTGGCGCGCGCAAGGCGGCGCGCGAGCAGGCCGAAGCGATGCTGGTCGCTGTGGGTCTGGCCGATTCCATGCACCAATATCCCGCGCAGCTTTCCGGCGGCATGCAGCAGCGGCTCGCCATCGCGCAGGCGCTGATCAAGCGGCCGCGCATCCTGCTGCTCGACGAGCCGTTCGGCGCGCTCGATCCCGGCATCCGCGCAGACATGCACGCGCTGATCCAGCAGCTGTGGCAGGATTATGCGCTGACCATCGTCATGGTGACGCACGACATTCGCGAGGCATTCACGCTGGGCACCCGCGTGCTCGCGCTCGACAAGCGCCGGCATGATCCGCACGCGCCGCACCGCTTTGGCGCGACGGCGGTCTACGACCTGTTACTCAACAAGAAGAGCAACCCGGAAAGCCCTGAATCCAAGGGCGTTCTGGAGATTGCCGTCAACCAGGAGAACGCCTGACATGGGCACTGAACCGACCAGCGTCGCAAGGCTGTCGATGAGCCTTCCCAGCGAGCTGTTCCGGCAGCTCGACATGATGGTGGAGGAACGCGGCCTGCCGTCGCGCTCGCAGCTGATCGCCGAACTGATCCGCCACGCGCTTGCTGCGCACGAGGCGACGACGCGCCCGGACGAGATGCTCGCGGGTACGCTGACCATCGTCTATCGCGGCGACCGGGGCCGGGTGCGGCACCAGCTCGCGCAGACCCAGGCCGAATATCTCAAGGAGGTCATCTCCTCGCAGCACGTGTTTCTGGAGGATGACCAGTCGCTCGAGGTGCTGCTGGTACAGGGGCCTGCCGTGCGCCTGAACGACCTGTGCGATGCGCTGCGCCGGGTGCGCGGCGTCCACCAGCTGCAACTCGTCACCACCACCGCCCTGCTGCCACCGCTGTACGAGCCGGATGCGGGCGAACATGCCAAGGGAGCCGCTGCATGACTGCCGTTCTGAGCGATCCGTCCGCCGCCCGCGCGCATGCGCGCAGCATGGCGGGGACGCGCGTCGAATCGATGCCGGTGCTGCCGCCGGTCGCCGATGACCTGCCCGAAGGGGTCGCGGCGGATGACCTGCTGTGGGAAGAGACGATCGCGCCGGGCGGCTATGCCACGCGCAAGCTGGCGCGCGGGACGCGGCTTCGCCTGATCGATACCAGGGGCGATGCCTGTGCGGGGCTGCAGCTGTTCAATGCCGAGATGCCGACCGAGCGGCTGAACGTTGCGGATACGGTGAAGGTGCAATGGAACGCGTATCTGGGCGCGGGCAAGCTGCTGCTCTCGGACATGGGCCGGGTGCTGATGAGCATCGTCGAGGATGATGCGGGGACGCACGATGCGTTCTGCGGCACCTCGAACGCTGCCACCAACGGCGCAAAATACGGAAATGGCAGCAACAGCGGCCCCTATCCCAATGGCCGGGATCGGTTTTTGCTCGGCGCGGCCAAGCACGGGCTGGGGCGGCGCGATGTCCATCCGTGCGTCAACCTGTTCAAGGGCGCGACCATAGCGGAAGACGGCGCCATCGTGCCGCAGGTCGGGCCTTTCGAGCCTGGCCGCCAGGTGCTGCTGCGCGCGGAGATGGACGTGATCGTGGTGATCGCCAACGTCCCCCATGTGCTCGATCCACGCCCCGAATATACCGTGGCCCCGCTGCGGGTCAGCGCCTGGCGCGGGCCGATCACGCCCGAGAACGACCCCATCCGCAATGCGACGCCCGAAGGCCAGCGCGCCTTTGTGAACGTCGAAGACTATTTCCGTCGCTGATCGCAGGAGCCTGAGCCCAATGAGCGCCGACCCGCATGTTTCCGGCCTGTCCGGACCGATTGTTCATGACGCCATCGTCCCCGCACGCGCGCCCTGGCTGCACCATGTCGCTGCCGGGCAGACGCTGCGCATCGTCGATCTGGAAGGCAACCAGGCGGTCGATTTCCTGCTCTATGCCACCGCCGACGATGCCGAACGCTATAGCGCGCAGGATACCGTCGCGGCGCAGGGCAACCTGTTCCTGCGCGAAGGAACGGTGCTGCGATCAAACGAGGGCCGGGCGATGATGACCATCACCGGGACATCGGTCGACTATCATGACACCATTGGCGGTGCATGTTCATGCGAATCCAATACCTTGCGTTACGGCCATCACACCAAGTCCGAACATGCATGCGTCGAGAACTTCCTTGAGGCGAACCTGCTCGAAGGGCGCGGCAAGCGCGACATCGTGTCGAACATCAACTTCTTCATGAACGTGCCGGTCGAAGCCGATGGCTCGCTCGGCATTGTCGACGGGATTTCCGCGCCGGGCCTGACGGTCGATCTGCGCGCCGAGATGGACGTGACCGTGGTCGTCTCCAACTGTCCGCAGATCAACAATCCCTGCAACGGCTTCAACCCCACGCCCGTCCGCATGATCGTCACCGCATGAGCTACGATACGGTCCTGATTGCCAATCGCGGTGCCATTGCCACCCGGATCATCCGCACGCTGCGGGCCATGGGGCTGCGCTCGGTCGCGGTCTATTCCGAAGCCGACGAGGATTCGCTGCATGTGGCACTCGCCGACGAGGCGGTGTGCATCGGCCCGGCGCGGGCGAGCGAGAGCTATCTTAACGTCCCTGCGATCCTGGAAGCGGCGCGCGCCACCGGGGCAGGGGCGATCCATCCGGGCTATGGCTTTCTCGCCGAGAACGCCGATTTCGCCGAGGCCTGCGCGGCAGCGGGCATCGTGTTCATAGGCCCCAGCCCCGAGAATATCCGGACCTTCGGGTTGAAGCACAGCGCGCGCGCGCTCGCCGCCGCGCATGATGTGCCGCTGGCACCGGGCACCGATCTGCTGACCGACGAGGCCGAAGCGGTCGAGGCGGCAGAGCGCATCGGCTTTCCGATCATGCTCAAGGCGACGGCGGGCGGCGGCGGCATCGGCATGCGCGTGTGCGAGGATGCCGATGCCGTGCGCGACGGCTTTGCCACCGTCGCACGGCTTGGCCAGGGTAATTTCGGCGATTCCGGCGTTTTCCTGGAGCGGTTCATCCGCCGCGCCCGGCATATCGAGGTCCAGATTTTCGGCGATGGCGCGGGCAAGGTCGTGGCTTTGGGCGAGCGCGACTGCTCGCTGCAGCGCCGCAACCAGAAGGTCGTCGAGGAAGCGCCCGCACCGTTGCTCCCGCAAGCGATCCGCGCCGAGCTCTATGCCGCTGCGATCCGGCTGGGTCAGGCGGCGCGCTATCGCTCCGCTGGCACGGTCGAATTCCTCTACGATGCCGAGCGGCAGGAATTCTTCTTTCTGGAGATGAACACCCGGCTTCAGGTCGAACATGGCGTGACCGAAGAGGTCATGGGCATCGATCTGGTCGAATGGATGGTGCGCGGCGGGCAGGGCGATTTCGCGTTTCTGGGCGATGCGCCAACCACGCCCCGCGGCCATTCGGTGCAGGTCCGCCTGTACGCCGAGGACCCTGCGCAGGATTATCGCCCGACCTCCGGCACGCTGACATCGGTCCAGTTTCCCGCCGACATCCGCACCGAAACCTGGGTGATGGCGGGCAGCACGGTGAGCAGCTGGTACGACCCGATGCTCGCCAAGCTGATCGTGCATGCCGAGACGCGCGAACTGGCCGTCGCCGCGATGCAGGCGGCGCTCGACGACGCCCGGATCGATGGCATCGAGAGCAATCTGCGCTGGCTGCGCGAAGTGGTGCGCGCGCCTGCGTTCGTCACCGGCGAGGTGTCCACGCGCGCGCTGGAAAGCGTGGTTTATCACCCCCAGAGCATCCAGGTGGTGAGCGGCGGTACCGCGACCACGGTGCAGGACTGGCCGGGACGTCAGAAGCTCTGGGCGGTCGGCGTGCCGCCCTCGGGGCCGATGGACGACCAGTCGTTCCGCCTCGGCAACCGGCTGCTCGGCAATCCCGAGGGCACATCCGGGCTGGAGCTGACGCTGACCGGGCCGACGCTGCTGTTCAACGCGCCCGCGCGCATCTGCCTGACGGGTGCGGATTTCAGCGCGATGCTGGATGGTGCGCCGGTGCCGCTGGGTCAGGCGGTCGAGATCGCAGCGGGCCAGACGCTGAGTCTGGGGCGCGCCAAACAGGGCGGCCTGCGCGGTTACATCCTGTTCGCAGGCGGGCTCGACATCGCACCCTATCTGGGCAGCACCAGCACGTTCGAGCTCGGCCAGTTCGGCGGCCATGCGGCGCGGCGGCTGCTCGCGGGCGATACCCTGCATCTGGCCGGGGCGGCGACGTCCGACCCGCTGCCGAAGGTCGCGCTGCCCCCGATCGGCAGCGAATGGACGCTGCGCGTGCTCTATGGCCCGCATGGCGCGCCCGATTTCTTCACCCACGGCGATATCGACACGCTGATTTCGGCCGAATGGCAGGTGCATTATAATTCCAACCGCACCGGCGTGCGCCTTGTCGGCCCCAAGCCGCAATGGGCGCGCAAGGATGGCGGTGAGGCGGGGCTGCATCCGTCGAACATCCACGACAACCCCTATGCCATCGGCGCGGTCGACTTTACCGGCGACATGCCGATCATCCTGGGGCCGGACGGACCGTCGCTAGGCGGGTTCGTCTGCCCGTTCGTGGTAATCGCGGCGGACCGCTGGAAGATCGGGCAGCTGACCCCCGGCGACAAGCTCCGCTTCGTACCCGTCAACGCGCATGATGCCTTTGCGGCGGACAGCCTGCAGCGGCGGCTGGTCGCGACCGGCGAGGCGCATATGGAAAGCCCTGCGCGGCCGATCGAGACGCTCTCGCCGATCCTGGGCATCATTGCCGAAGGGCCGCAGCGCCCGCGCACCGTGTATCGCCAGCAGGGCGACCGCAACATCCTGGTCGAATATGGCCCGATCGTGCTCGACATCGAGCTGCGCATCCGCGTGCAGGCGCTGCTGACCGAGCTTGAGCGGATGGCACTGCCCGGCGTGATCGACATCGTGCCCGGCATCCGGTCGCTGCAATTCCATTTCGATGGCAGCACGATGACGCAGGGCGCGGCATTGGCAGCGCTGATGGCGGCGGAAGAGCGGCTGGGCGATCTGGAGGATTTCACCATCCCCTCGCGCATCGTCCACCTGCCGCTGAGCTGGCGCGATCCGGCGACAATCGAGACGATCGAGAAGTACATGGGCACGGTGCGCGACGATGCGCCCTGGTGCCCGGACAATATCGAGTTCATCCGCCGCATCAACGGCCTGCCCGACGCCGCGGCGGTCGAAAACCTCATCTTCCAGACCAATTATCTCGTACTGGGCCTGGGCGATGTGTACCTCGGCGCGCCGGTCGCAACTCCGGTCGATCCGCGCCACCGGCTGGTGACGACCAAATACAACCCGGCACGCACCTGGACTCCGCCCAATGTCGTCGGCATCGGCGGCGCGTATATGTGCATCTACGGCATGGAGGGGCCGGGCGGGTACCAGCTGTTCGGGCGGACCATCCAGGTGTGGAACACCTATCGCCAGACCGAGGCGTTTACCGAGGGCAAGCCCTGGCTGCTGCGCTTCTTCGACCAGATCCGCTTCTATCCGGTGAGCGCGGAAGAGCTGGCCGAATGGCGGCGCGATTTCCCAAGCGGCAGGCGCTCGATCCGCATCGAGCCATCCGAATTCCGCCTCGCCGATTATCGCGCGTTCCTCGCCGACAATGCGGAATCGATCAGCGCGTTCGAGGCGCAGCGCCAGGCGGCGTTCGATGCCGAGCGCGCCGAATGGCAACGTCTGGGCGAATTCGACCGCGTCGATCCGGCGGATTTGGTGGTCAGCGAGGTGCAGGCGGTCGACGTGCCCGAAGGCGCTGATCTGGTCGAAACACCGTTCGGCGGCAGCGTGTGGAAGATGCTGGTCGAGGTCGGCGACGAGGTGGCGGCGGGCGATGCCATCGCGATCATCGAGGCGATGAAGATGGAATGCCGCGTCGATAGCCCAGGCGCGGGCACGGTCGCGGCGCTTTATGCGCGCGAGCGGCAATCGGTGCAGCCGGGCGAGCCAATCCTGGCGCTGACGAGGCACGGATGAGCGCGCCGTTCCGCCTCAGCGCCACGAACATCGCGCAGGCCGTCATGCGCGGCGAGACCAGCGCGGTGGAACAGGCGCAAGCCGCGCTCGAACGCATCGCGGCTTATGATGCGGTCCAGCCGCAGATCTGGATCAGCCGCGCATCGCCGGACGCGCTGCTCGATGCGGCGCGCGCCATTGATGCGCGGGTTGCGGCGGGCGAGCATCTGCCGCTCGCCGGCGTGCCCTTTGCGGTGAAGGACAATATCGACGTTGCCGGGTTCGAGACGACTGCGGCTTGCCCCGCTTTCGCCTATGCGCCGGAGGGCTCCGCCACGGTTGTCGAGCGGATGCTGGCAGCAGGCGCGCTGTGCGTCGGCAAGACCAATCTCGACCAGTTCGCCACCGGGCTCAATGGTACGCGCAGCCCTTATGGCGCGCCGCGCAACGCGCATAACCTGGCCTATGTCAGCGGCGGATCGAGCTCGGGCTCAGCCAGCGCGGTGGCCGCGGGGCTGGTGGCGTTCGCGCTCGGCACCGACACCGCCGGTTCGGGCCGCGTGCCCGCAGCCTTCCAGCACCTGTTCGGGTTCAAGCCCAGCAAGGGGCGCTGGAGCACGCAAGGGCTGGTGCCTGCCTGCCGATCGATCGACTGCATCAGCGTGTTCACCGACGATACCGCGGATGCACGGCTGATCGATACCATCGTCGCGGGTTATGACGCGGCGGATGCCTGGTCCAAGCCGCTCGCCGATGCACCGCGCAGCCACCGCACCATCGGCGTGCCGCGCCGTGACCAGCGCCTGTTCTTCGGCGATACAGAAGCGGAATATCTCTACGACAAGGCGCTGGAGGTGCTGGCGGGCCTGGGGACGGTGGTCGAGATCGACTATGCCCCGCTGCAGGAGGCTGCGCAGCTGCTTTATGGTGGCCCTTGGGTCGCCGAGCGGACCGCTGCGCTGGCCGATCTGCTCGCCACCAAACCCGATGCCATCGACCCCACGGTGCGCGAGATCGTGTCGGCAGGGCTGGAGACCCGGGCGGTCCATCTGTTCAAGGGCATCTACCGGCTGGCCGAACTGAAGCGCCATGCCGATGCGCTTTGGGACAGCATCGACGTGATGGCCTTCCCCACCACCGGGACCACCTATCGCGTGGCCGAAATGCTGGCCGCGCCGATAGCCCTCAACAGCGCGCTCGGCTTCTACACCAATTTCGTCAACCTGCTCGACATGGCGGCGCTCGCCGTGCCCGCAGGCGCGCGCGGCAACGCCACCGGGTTCGGCATCACGCTGATCGGCCCTGCCGATACCGACCGCGCGCTGCTCGACATGGCCGATGCCTATCGCGCCGCAGCGTCGCTTCCACCGCCACCACCGCTCGATCTGGAGGGCAAAATGCAGACCGTGAAACTCGCCGTCGTTGGCGCGCACTTGAAGGACATGCCGCTGCACTGGCAGCTCACCTCGCGCGAGGCAAAATTCGTCGGCGCGTTCGAGACCGCGCCCGAATACCGGCTCTATGCGATCGCCAATTCGGTGCCGCCCAAGCCGGCACTGGTCCATAGCGGCGAGGGGGCATCGATCGCGGTCGAGGTATATGAGCTCGGCGTCGCCGAGTTCGGCAGCTTCACCGTCGAGGTGCCGCCGCCGCTGGCTATCGGCACGGTGACCTTGTCCGATGGCTCCAGCGTCAAGGGTTTCGTCGCCGAGCCGCGTGCGCTGACTGGTGCTGAGGACATCACCCATCTGGGCGGCTGGCGCGCCTATATCGCGCAGCTCACCTGACTTCAGCCAACGCGTCTCATCTCAAGGAAAGGGCCGACCATGCAGAATTTCCGCAAGACCGCCACCGTCATGGCCGCTGGTCTCTCCGCCTTTGCGGTCACCCCGGCCATGGCCGAGCAGGTGATCGATGTGCCCGGTTTCGCCGATTTCCTGGCGGTGGAGGGCGACAGCGTCTGGGCCACCAATGACGGTCGGGTCGAACGCTGGTCACGCAGCGGCAAGCAGGCTGCCGTCGCCATGGGCCGGCCATGCGGCGCGATGGCAATCCATGCCGGCAGCCTGTGGGTGGCCGATTGCAAGGAAAACGCGGTCGTCCGCATTGATACTGCCAAGGCCGAGAAGGTCGCGACCATCGCCACCGGGATCGCCAATCCCAAGGGCGAGCTGAACGTGGTTGCGGGCGCGGGATCGATCTGGGTGGCGAGCGACAACAAGGGCGTCGTCTCGCGGATCGATCCGGCAACCAACAGCGTGGTGGCAACGATCACGGTGACGCCGGGCACCCACTATCTGGCCTTTGGCTTTGATGCCGTCTGGGCGGTGAGCAGCGATGGCAAGACCATCCAGCGCATCGACCCTGCGACCAATACGGTGACCAGCACGACAACGCTCGGCACGTCGCCCGGCTTTCTGACGGCGGGTGAGGGCGCGGTCTGGGTACAGGAGCAGGGCGATGGCACCGTGGCGCGGATCGATCCGGCCACGGGTGCGGTGACCGGCCGGGTCAAGGTCGGCAAGGTGCTGGCTTATGGCGATATCGATACCGGGGCGGGCATGGTGTGGCTGCGCACGACCGAGGAGCAGACCTTTGTCGCGATCGACCCCAAGGCGCTGACCGTTGTCGCGCGGCTGGGCAAGGCGGAGGGCAGCGGTGCGCTGCGTTATGCGGGCGATGGGCTTTGGACCTCGGCGCATGACGTGCACACGCTGACCTGGTGGCCTCAGCCCATTCTCTCTCCAGCGCCGAACCTGGCATCCGCAAAATGACCTGTCCGCGACCGGGCATTCCGGTCGCGGATCAGGACAGGCAGATCAGCGGAGCGACGCGAGACGCGTGGCCGACGCGCCGTTCGCGCGAGCGATGCGCTGTTCGATCTGTGCGCGAACATCGGCAGCGACCGACGTGCGGCATTCCTGGGTCTTGGCTTCCAGGGCCAGGTGCACCCCCGACAGGCGCTCGCCGCACACTGCGCGGGCGGCCTGATCGACGCGAATGGCAAGGCGCTGCTGGCCATCGGCGGTCGACAAGTCGAGATCCTGAAGGTTCAGGATCGCCTTGTCCTTGGCGAAGGGATTGTCGGTGGCGGGGGTTTCGCTCGCCGCTGCGCCAGTGGCGGACAGCGCGAACGCGACGGTGGCAAGCGCCACAAGCCGGGTCTTCATGGGTTTTTCTCCTGCGTCAGACGAATGCAGCTCTGCGGCCGCTGCGGCACGCTATAGCCGCAGAGGAGAAAACTTTCAATATATATCCCGGTTTTGTACTTTTATTACTTTGCTCTGACCCCGTTATTACTTGACCGAGACGACCAGCATGGCGAGATCGCCGCGTGTTCCCAGCAGCCCGACCGGCAGCCGCGTGCTATGTTCTTCATTTGCAACCGAAACCAGGATGCTGCGCGCATAGGGGGCCGACCAGTGGCGCAGCCTGGCCACCGGCACGCGCGCCGTCCAGTGATGCTGGCCGGTGACCGCAATATCATGCCCATTGATCTTCACCGGCGCACCGGCATCGGCCCTGTGTCCGGACAGCCGCAGACAGCTTTCAGCGCCGCATTCGACCACGCGCAGACTCGGCGCACCATCGGGCTGCGCCAGGGCAGGGGCGGCCATGCCGGATGCGGCCAGCAACAGGGCGGCAGGAGCCAAGAGACGCGACATAGGCGGAAAACTCCCTTTCATGTGGCGGAAATGCCGTGCTGTTCGAAGAAGCGCGCGACCGGGCCCAGCACATCGGCATGGCGCTTCCAGCGTGCGACCGAATCGGCATAGATCGGGCGGCGCACCTGCGCGGCGCTGGGGGTGGAAACCGGGGCTGCATTGGTGTGGAACGCCAGGCAGTCGTCCGACCAGTCCAGCCCGGCATGATCAAGCAGGCGGCGCGTCTGGCCCTGCTGGTCGGCGATCAGATCCTCATACTGCACTTCGAGCACACGACCTGGCAGGGCGTCCGCCCAGAAGCGCATAAGTCGGTCGAACCGCGCATAATAGGCCGCGATGTCGAGCAGGTCGTAGCTGTAATCATAATAGCGCGAGCTGACCGCGAACAGGTTGCGGAAGTTGCTGAGCACCGTGTCCATCGGGTGACGGCGCAGGCAGATGATCCGCGCCTGGGGCAGCGCGCGGGCGATGACGCCGACATACTGGAAATTGCCGGGAAACTTGTCGGTGAAGCGCAGGCCCGTGTCGCGGCGGTGGTGACGCGCGCGGTCGATAAAGTCGCGGCCGATGGCGCCCATATCAGCGCCCGCTGCGGCCGCCATGGTTTCGGGATCGAGCACATTGCGACTGCGCGTGCCCGAGGCGCGCTTCACCGCGAGCGGCATCGCCTGCAGCTCGCCTGCGCTCTCGACATCCGGATGCGACGACAGGATGCGGTCGACCAGCGTCGTGCCGGTGCGCGGCATCCCGATGATGAAGATCGGTGCCTCGGCCGGCACATTGGTCTGCGGCCCAGTCTGCATCCGCGCCCATGCCGCCTCGATCGCGTCGAAATTGGCGGCGTCGCGCGAAAAGTCATAATCGAGCGCGCGGCGATGCTCGCCATTGGCCTCGCACAATATGTCGAGCGCGCGCTCGGGCTCGCCGACATCCTCCAGTTCCTTGGCGAGCGCATAGCCCAGCAGCAGCCGGTCGCGACCATCGCGCGCCTGGGCATAGGTCTGGCCGAGCCGCGCCACATGGTTGGTCGTCGCGCTCTGCTTGCGCAGGCTGGCGAGCAGATGATGCGCGCGGGCATGGCCGGGGACCATGGCGATCAGCGCCTCGAGCGCCACGTCCGCCTGGTCCACCCGGCCGAGAAAGTTGAGCGTGACCGCAAGATTGTAGCGATACTCGCTATTGTCCGGGTGGAGCCGCACCGCCTCGCGGAAATGGTCCAGCGCGGCCTGGTGGTTGCCGAGCCGGGCATAGACGCAGCCCATGGTGTCGCGGCTCAGCGCATCCTTGGGCAGCGCGCTTTCAGCCTCTGCCAGCACCGTTGCCGCATCGCCATCGCGCCGTACCATCGAATAGAGCTTGGCCAGTTGCGCGCGATATTCGCCTTGCGGGTCCAGCGCCACCGCGCGCTCCAGACAGGCGATGCCCTGCGCGATACGCCCCGTGCTCGATTCGGCGATGCCGAGCAGGAAATGCCCCTCGGCGTCGCGCGGATTGTCGGCAATCAGCGATGCGGCGAACTGGTGCGTGGCGTACATGTCCCCGTCGGCGAGAGCCTGGCGCGCCGCATCGATTCGGTGGACACGCGTGCCGATCATGCCGGGGCGCTGCTCCCGCCATTGTCGGTCCGCCGCGCCTTCCAGCGATCGATCAGCGGCTGGAAGGGAAAGATCGTCTGCTCCCAGATGGTCAGACGCTTGCGGTCGTCCTGCCCCACCAGCACGCCTTCGCCTTCCTTGTAGGTGCCGAAGATGCGATCGAGCAGGATCAGCGAATTGCCGTAATTGCAACGGGTCGCCTCATAATCGGTCGAGTGGTGCAGGCTGTGGTGGCGGATGGTGGTGAAGAAGAACGAATACCAGATCGGCGGATCGGCCTTCACATTGGCATGCGCGAAGGTGGAGATGACGTTGAGCACATTGAGCCCCGCGAACAGCGCGGTCAGATCGAAATCGAAGAACGCCAGGACGCTCAGGCTGATGAGGAACAGCTCGATCGGATTGCCGACATAGCCCTTGGCGGCGTTAAGCTGGGTGATGTGATGATGCGGCGCGTGGGTCAGCCAGAAGGGCGTCGAATTGTGCATCAGCCGGTGCATCCAGTACTGGCCGAATTCCAGGATAACGATGACCATGATGACCTGCACCAGCCACGGCACCTGCGCCATCCACGTGGTGCTGATGCCCAGCCAGTCCTTGAGCACAAGCAGCGGATCCTCGGCGAGCGTCTTGCTCAGCCAGGCGATCAGCGTCGAGCTGAGGACGACATAGAACAGGTCGGTGCGAAACTCCTGCCAGTTCATCCGCCAGCCCTGGTGGCGTTCGTGCACCAGTTCGAGCAGCAGCACGGTGATGGTGATCGCCGAAGAGGTGACGATCAGCATCCACGGCAATCCCGTCACCGATTTGGGGGCAAAAGCCCAGAACATCACGACCAGTGCGACCATGGCAGGTGGCACGTGGTTGAAGATCTTGGCCTTGAAGGAATCCGTCATCGCGCAGCTCCGAAACTCTCGGGAAGACTGCGCTGCGGTGCATCATGCCGGGAGAGGCAAAAATGCGATGAAAGTCATAGCCTGTGTCTATGTCTCGCGCATGGCCCTGACGCGGCGGAAAACCTCGTCCCAGAACAGCTGGGTCGCAGTGTCGCGCGCCGGATCGCTGCGGGCGAGCAGATAGATGTCATAGGCCGGCTCGATGTCCGCATAGAGCATGGGCCAGAGCCTGCCCCTGGCGACATCCTTCTCCGCCGCCAATACGGGGAGAAAGCCGATACCGACGCCGAGACTGATCAGCCGCTGCGCCTCGTTGATGTCCTCGGCCAGCCCGCTGACCTTGGTGCCCAGCCCGTTGCGCCGCCGCAGGTTCGTGATCAGCTCGATCTCGTCATCGCCTGTCAGGACGAAATGGTCCTCGCGAAGCTCGTTGAGGCGGCTGAAGCGATGGCCGAAATGGGGGCTGGCGCGCGAGCAATAGAGCTGCTGGCGCTCGACCAGCAGCGGTTCGTATTTCAATCCCCCGCGCACGCTGCTGTCATAGCTGACGCCGATCTCGACCTCGCCCTGTTCCAGCGCATCGAGAACCTGGCGCCATGGCGAGACGCGGATTTCGATATGGATATCCGGATTGCGCCGATGGAAGCTGGCGATCGCCTCGTCGAACTCGGGCGAGATCAGCCCGGAGACGATCTGGATCCGCACAAAGCCTTCGACCCTCTTGGTCGCCTGCGCGATCTGGTGCGGCATCATTCGCGCCGACTCGAGCATGTCCTCGCACAAGGCCATCATCGCCTTGCCCGCAGGGGTCATCTCGACCCCGGTGGCGGTGCGGATCAGCAGCGACGTGCCGACATGCTCTTCCAGCCGCTTCAAGGCCGCGCTGATGCTGGGCTGCTGGCGGTTGAGCTTGCGCGCCGCCGCGCCGATTCCGCCCGCGCGCACGATATCGACAAAGGTGCGCAGCAGGTTCCAGTCCACCCTGGTGGCGAACTTGCGATCAATCAACGGTTCCCGGTCGGGCATGCGGCAATCCCCCCGCAAGTTGCTCCATCATGCCACCGTGTCGCAATGATACCGCAGCAGCAGGCGCTATATCATAGACCAGGTTGATGTCATCCGTGCAAAAATGGCCTGCATCACTATGCCTTGCCGCGAAGGCCTCAGTCCGGCGTAAGCACCATTTTCAGGGTGCCGGCATCGCGCTGGTCGAAAAGGGCATAAGCCTGCTCACCCTGGCTCAGCGGCAGCCGGTGCGAGATATAGCGTTCGGGCTTGAGCCGACCCGATTGCACCAGCGGAAACAGCGTCGGCAGCTCTTCGGGAACCGAACAGGTGCCGATGCGGAAGGTCAGCCCGGCACCAAAGGCGCGCTCCAGCGGGAAGGGGAAGCGCCGCGACTGCTGCACGCCGATCACCGAAACCGTGCCGCGCGGGCGGACCAGCCGCAGGGCCAGGTCCACGGTCGCGTCGCGCCCCACCACCTCGATCGCGCAATCGAGCTTGCGCCCCCGCGTTGCTGCGCGGATCGTCTCCAGCGCTTCATCGGGGTGCAGCGCGACCGCGCCAGCCTCTTCTGCGCGCGCGCGCCGTTCGGGCACCGGGTCGATCGCATAGACGACATGCGCGCCCATCACGAATGCGCTGTCCACCGCCATCAGGCCGATCGGCCCCAGCCCGACCACGGCGACGCTGCTGCCCGGCACGATATCGGCATTGCGCGCGCCGAACCAGGCGGTGGCGAGCGCATCGGTCATCATCAATGCCTGTTCTGCGCTGATCCCTTCAGGAATGGCGACCGCATTGGCATCGGCCGCCGGAACCCGCACCGCCTCGGCCTGCGAGCCCTGCAGCTGCGCGGAGAGCCCGTAGCACGACGCCATGCCATTCTCGCAGAGATTGACGACACCGGCACGGCACGGACGGCAGCTGCCGCACCCGACCGCAGCGGGGATCATCACCTTGTCGCCGACTTTCAGCCGCGTGACTCCGCGACCGATCTCCACGACTTCGCCGACCGCTTCATGCCCGACGCAAAAGCCGGTATCTTCGGAAAAGCCATGGCCGTGATAGATATGCAGGTCGCTGCCGCAGATCGAGCAGGCCTGGACCTGGACGATGGCATCGCGGTCCGATTGCGGCACGGGGTCGTCCATGCTTTCGTAGCGAATGTCATGCGCGCCAAAATAACGAAGGGCTTTCATGCCGGGGCTCTCCTGCAGCGATCAATGGCGGTTGGCGGAAACATATTCGGCAATCTTCTGCTTGCCCAGCTGCCCCATATGCACCTCGTCCGGGCCGTCGGCGATGCGGATATAGCGGTTGAGCGTGAAGAAATAGGCGATCGGCGTATCCTCGCTCACGCCCATGCCGCCATGCGCCTGGATGGCGCGATCGGCGACGGTCTGCGCCATCTGCGGGGCGACGACCTTGATCGCGGCGATCAGATCCTTGGCCACCTTGTTGCCATAGCGGTCCATCGCGTCGGCCGCCTTCAAGGTGAGCAACCGGGCCATTTCGATCTCGCAAAAGCTGCGCGCCACATCCTGGCGGATGCTGCTCTGGTCGGCCAGCTTGCGGCCAAAGGCCACGCGGCTGTCGACACGGCGGGCCATCAGCTCGAGCGCGCGCTGCGCCTGGCCGATCGAACGCATGCAATGGTGGATGCGGCCCGGCCCGAGCCGTCCCTGTGCGATCTCGAAACCGCGCCCTTCGCCCAGGATCAGGTTCTCGCGCGGCACGCGGACATTGTCGAAGCGCAGTTCGCACTCGCCGCCGGGTGAGTTCATCGATCCGAACACGGTCTGGTTGCGCACCACGGCGACACCGGGCGTATCGCGCGGCACGATGATCTGCGAATGCTGCGCGTGGCGCGGCGCATCGAAATCGGTCTTGCCCATCACGATGAACAGCGCGCATTGCGGGTGCATCGCGTTCGATATCCACCATTTGCGCCCGTTGATCACATAATCGTCGCCATCGGGGGTGATCGACAGCTGCAAATTGGTGGCGTCGGACGAGGCGACCTGCGGTTCGGTCATCACATAGGCAGAGCGGATTGCGCCATCGAGCAGCGGCTTGAGCCAACGCTCCTGTTGCTCGGGCGAGCCGAACTTGGCCAGCACTTCCATGTTGCCGGTATCGGGCGCGGAACAGTTGAACGCCTGGCTCGCCCAGGGCACCCGCCCCATCATCTCGGCGAGCGGGGCATATTCCAGATTGGTCAGCCCCGGCGAGAATGCACCATATTCGTGCGGAAGGAACAGGTTCCACAGACCCTGCGCGCGCGCCTTTTCCTTGAGCGCGGCCATGCCCGGCCATTCCTGCCACAGATTGTGGTGATCGTGGACAAAGTCGTAATAGGCGCGCTCATTGGGGTAGACATGTTCGTCCATGAACGCTTCCAGCCGGGCCAGCAGCGCCTTGACCTTTTCGCTATACTCAAAGTCCATCGGTAAGCCTTTCGTTTGAACCCTAAAGCGACAGCCCGCCATCGACGACGATGGTGTGGCCGGTGACATAGGCGGCAAGCGGCGAGGCGAGGAAGATCGCAGCGCCTGCCATATCCTGCGGTGTACCCATGCGCCGCTGCGGGATGGCGGCCAGCGCGCCTTCGAGCCGTGCGGGATTGCGGGTGGTCACCTCTGTCAGCTTGGTATCGACCAGCCCCGGCGCGAGCCCGTTCACGCGGATGCCATCGGCGGCAAAGGCCTGGCCCAGCGTCTTGGTCAGACTGATCGCGCCTGCCTTGGATGCGGCATAAGCGGGGTTGCCGATATTGGCCTTCAGGCCCGAAATCGAACTGACGATGATCATCGCGCCCTGCGCGGCGGAGAGCTGGGCGCGGAATTTCTGGGCACAGTGCATCAGGCTGTCGAGGTTGACCGCCATCACCCGGTCCCAGCCGGCGCGCTCGAACTCGCCGCGCCGATAGACCACCGTGCCCTGGCACAGCACCAGCACGTCCAGCGTCGCAAAGGGCAGGGCAGCCGCCTCGATCGCATCGGGATCGCCGATGTCGACCTGCGCATAGCCCAGTCCGCTGAGGTCAGAGCCCTGTTGCGGATCATATTCGGCTGCCGATGCCCTGGTGCCCCAGACATGCACCTGCGCCCCGCGCGTGCGAAAGGCGTGCGCGATGCCATTGCCGATGCCGCTGGAGCCGCCAACGACCAGCACCTTGCGGTCGGTGAAATCGGTGTCGTGGTTCATGTCCATTCCTTCAGCGGATGCGGCGCAGGGCGCGCTCGAAAAGGTCCAGCGTATGCGCGTGCAGCTTGTCGCCGGTGTCCCTGGGGGCCTTGCCGGCACAGGCGCGGGCATAGGTGCCTTCCAGGATGATGCCGAGCTTGTAGCAGGCTAGGATCACGTACCAGTCCAGCGCCGCCAGATCGCGGCCACTCACGCTGCCATAATGCGCGATCAGCTCGCCGGGCGTGGCAAATCCTTGCCACGGGGTGATCGCGACATCGGTCTGGCTTGGGCTGTCGCCTTCGGGCCAGGTCGCGAGCAGCCAGCCCAGATCCAGCAGCGGATCGCCGATGGTGCTCAGCTCCCAGTCCACCACGGCGGCAAGATCGCCGCTGTCCGGACGGACCATGACATTGGCCAGATGGAAATCGCCATGGATGATGCCGGGCGTGAAGTCGGCAGGGCGGTGGGCCTCCAGCCATGCGCCGACCTTGTCTACGCCCGGAATGCCGGCGGGGCCTGGCCAGCCGGGCAGGTCCGCATAGCTTGCGAGCTGCGCCTGCCATCGGCCGACCTGGCGCTGCAGATAATTGTCGGGCTTGCCGAAGCCCTCGAGCCCGACCGCGCGATAATCGATCGCGCCCAGCGCAGCGATCGCCTCGACCATCGACAGGCCGATACGGTGGCGCAGCGCAGCATCTGCCGCGTGGAGCGCGGGCAGGCCCTGGGTCGGGTTGAAGCCCTCCACCTGTTCCATCAGGTAAAAGGCAACGCCGAGCACATCCTCTGCATGGCAGGCCGCAATCAGCCGGGGATGCGGCACGGCGGAACCCTGTAGCGCCGAAAGTACCCGGGCCTCGCGGCGCATGGTCTCGTTGGAATTGGCGCGCGGCACCGGCGGCGGCCGGCGCAGCACATAACGCGCCTCGCCGCGATGGAAGCGTATCAGGATGTTCTGCGTACCGCCGGTCAGCGTTTCGACCGAGTCGATCGCTCCTTCGCCCAGGCCCTGCGCGTCCATCCAGCGCTGCAGCGCTGCGAGATCGACCCCGTCCGCCATCCTCACCCTCTTGTTTATCCAAATGGATAATGCGGTTTGACGGTTGGCTCTGTCAATGGCAATTGTGCGGGATGATGCCTGCCCCCTCCGCCCCGCGTCCGGGTGCCCCGGACCATATCAAGGCCGTCGCGCTCAAGCTCTTTGCCGAACGCGGGATCGACGGCGTCACGGTGCGCCAGATCGCGGATGCGGCCGGGCAAAAGAACCATGCCGCGCTGACCTATTATTTCGGATCGAAGGACCTGCTCGTCCGCACCTTGATCGTCGATGGCGCGCGGGCGATCGACGAACGGCGCAACGCCTGGCTGGACGAAAACCTGGCGAGCGACGGGATCGACAGCGTGTTCGCGGTGATGCAGGGGCTGGTGGTCACCTCGATCGATCCCGATCCCCCGGCCTGGGGCGAATGCTACAACCGTTTTGTCGTCGGGCTGCAGATGTCCAACCGGGCACTGTTCATGGACGCACTCGGCGGACGCTGGAACAAAGGCTATCTGCGGTGCCTGGATGAAGTCCGCCGGCTGCGCTCGGACATGCCGGGCGAGGTGCTGAACCAGCGGCTGGTGTTTATGGGTGCAGCGCTGGGCGGCATTCTGGCGGCGCGCGAGGCGGAGCTGGCCGACCGGTCGCGCGAGCATCCGATGTGGTCGAGCGACCGCACGCTCGATGCGGTGGCCGCATCACTGGCCGCGATCATCGAGGCGCCGCTCGGCTGAGCGCCGCTGGACCCGATACCGCTGAGCATCGCCGACCATTCATCCTGGGCGGGGAAGGGGCTTCGATTCGGTATTTGCGACGCATTTGCGGCGAGACACGTTCAGGTTACGGCTGGCGCACCGGCTTTTTCCCGGGCCTGTCCCATTATCCTCGCCACGTTCTGGCGGACTGTTGTTCTTGAGAATGATTTGCATTGACTCTATGCGATGGGTTCGATAGCCGCGAAGCCCTGTCGACCCGGGGTTTTTCATGCATCGCCAGATACGCACAACCACCTTCGCCAAGCCGATCAACTGCGCCAAGCAGCGGTGGTGTGCGCGCGCGGTGACCATGGCTGGGTGCGTGGCATGACCCGGTCGTCGATCAAGGCCTGGGCGGTGGTGCACAAATGGACCAGCCTGGTCTGCACCGCCTTTCTGCTGATGCTGTGCCTCACCGGGCTGCCCCTGATATTCCACGATGAAATCGATTATCTGACCGAAGAGCAGCCGGTGTTCGGCATGCCGGGGGTCGGGTCTTCGGGGACCGCCAGGGGGCTGCTCTCGCTGGACGACATGATGGCCCGGGCGCTGGCCAACCGGCCCGGCGAAGTTCCGCTCTATATGGCGTTTGACAACGATCAGCCGTCGATGACGATCACAACCGGCCCGCGCCCCGATGCGCCCGCGTCGCAGATGACGATCCAGTCGTTCGACCGGTCGACCGGCAAGCAGATCGGCCTCGAATCCGAAGGGACGGGCGGCGTCATGCATTTCCTGCTGGAACTGCATACCGACATGTTCCTGGGCCTGCCCGGCATGCTGTTTCTGGGCGCTATGGGCGCGGCCTTTGTCGTGGCGCTGATCTCCGGCGTGGTGCTTTACGCCCCGTTCATGCGCAAGCTCGATTTCGGGACGGTGCGGACCAGCCGCAGCGCGCGGACCAAATGGCTCGACTACCACAACCTGCTGGGCATTGTCGGGCTTGCCTGGATGCTGGTGGTCGGGCTGACCGGAGTCATCAACGCGCTCGCCGTGCCGATCGAGAAGCTGTGGAAGGCCGACCAGCTCGCCCAGATGACGCGCGAATATGCCGGACGTGCCCCGCTCGATCCTTCGCGCTACGGGTCGCTCGACACGGCGATGGCGGCCGCCCGTGAGGCGCTGCCCGACAACAATCCCCAGTTCATTGCCTTTCCCGGCGGTACGTTCAGCTCAAGCCACCATTATGCGGTGTTCTTTCAGGGGGATACGCCGCTGACCGAGCGGCTGCTGACCCCGGCGCTGGTCGATGCGGAAAGCGGCACCTTCACCGCTGCACGGCAGATGCCCTGGTATTATCAGGCGCTGTCGCTGTCGCGGCCGCTGCATTTCGGCGATTATGGCGGCCTGCCACTGAAGCTCTTGTGGGCCGCGCTGACGTTGTTCACCATCCATGTGCTGGGGACCGGCCTGTATCTGTGGCTCGCCAGGCGCAAGGCCGGCGCGCCGGTCCGCACGCGCTCTGCCATGCCCGTTGCGGAGCCCGCCGAATGAGCCGCGCCCGCTCGCTCCGCAGCATCTTTGCCTGGCCATTGCTCATCCTCGTCATCGGGCTTGCCGGGCTTGTCATCGCGCTCACCGGCGATGGCTGGCGCGATGCGGCTTCATGGGCGGCGCTGAGCGCCCCGGTGGCGGCGGTCATCTGGGCGATGCGCGCCCGCCGCTGCTGAATTTTTCTCGACCTTCGATCTGCAAGGAACCTCAAAGTGAAGACATATGCCATTCGCCGCGCCCTTCTTGTTGCCAGCTCGCTGGGCACGCTCGGTTTCGCCAACCCCGTGCTGGCCCAGCAATCGGACGATGATGAACGGCTGATCATCGTCACCGCCCAGCGGCAGAACCAGTCGGGCGTCGAGCAGCAGGGCAGTGCGGGCGTGCTGGGCGACAAGGATGCAGCCGATGTGCCGTTCAGCATCCGCAGCTATAACGCCGCGCTGATCCTCAATCAGCAGCCGCAGACGCTGGGCCAGGTGCTGGAGAACGATCCCACCATCCGCACCACCACCGGCTTCGGCATCGCGGGCGAACTGTTCGTGATCCGCGGCTTTTCGCTCGCCGGGGACGATATCGGCTATGACGGGCTTTACGGCATCACCCCGCGCCAGCTCGTCGCGCCCGAATTGTATGAATCGGTTCAGGTGCTCAACGGGTCGAGCGCCTTTCTGAACGGCGCTGCCCCTGGCGGCACCGGGATCGGCGGCAGCGTCAACCTGATCCCCAAGCGCGCGACGGCGGAGCCCATCACGCGCGCGACCATCGGCTATACCGGGCCCGAACATGTCGGCGGCGGCTTCGATTTCGGACGCCGGATGGGCAAGAACGGCGAATGGGGCATCCGCATCAACGGCACCGCGCGCGCAGGCGATGTCGCAGTCGATGACGAATTCCGCAGCAGCTATGTGCTGGGCGCGGCGATCGACTATAATTCCGGGCCGTTCCGCGCCACGCTCGATCTTGCCTATCAGCGGGTCAAGGTGTCGCACTTCCGGCCCAAATTGCGCGTCAACACATTGGCCGAAATACCGGACGCGCCCGATGCCAGCACCAATTTTGGCCAGCCCTGGCAATATACTACGCTGCGCGACATTTTCGGCCAGTTCCGCATGGAATATGACGTGGCCAAGGACGTGATGGTCTATGCCGCATTCGGTGCGCGCGACGGTTCCGAAGAGGGCGTCTACAGCACGCCGACGCTGGTCAGCCTCAATGGCGACATCACGGTGAGCAGCTCGTTCATCCCGCGCACCGACAATAACGAGGCCGCCACAGTGGGGGCCCGCGCCAGGCTCAGCGGCGGCGGGATCACGCATGAATTCAACGTTGGCGGCTTGATGAACTGGCTGGTCAACCGCAACGCCTTCCAGTTCTTCGACCTGTCGGCCCAGCGCAACAATCTCTACGCGCCTGTCGAAGTGACGCCATCGACCCGTATCACCTTCGTGGGCGGCAATCTCAGCGACCCGTTCCCGATTTCGCGCACGCAGCTTTCCAGTGTGTTCTTCTCGGACACCATCGGCTTGTGGAACGACCGCATTTTGCTGACGGCCGGATTGCGGCTGCAGACGATCAACGCCAAATCCTATTCCAACGTCAGCGGCGCGCTGGTCAGCGAATATGACGAGGACAAGGTGACGCCAGTGTTTGGCCTGGTGTTCAAGCCGGCAGAGGGGCTGTCGCTCTATGCCAACCGCATCGAAGCGCTGGTACAGGGTGCCACTGCGCCGCTGACCGGGGCCAATCCCACCGGCGGTGCTGCTCTGCCGGTGACCAATGCCGGGGAGATCCTGCCGCCGTTCGTGTCGGAGCAATATGAACTCGGTGGCAAATGGACAATTGGGCCTGTCGACCTGTCGCTGGCGCTGTTCCAGATCGATCGCGAAACCGCGATCCTGCGGGCTGATCCGAACACCGTCGGCGCGCTGCAGTTCGGACCGTTCGGCATTCAGCGCAACCGCGGCATCGAATTCACCATGGCGGGCGAACTGGCCGAAGGCCTGCGCCTGATTGCGGGCGGTTCGATCATCGATGCCAAGCTGCGCCGGACGCAGAACGGGGTGAATGAGGGCGCGCAGGCGGTGGGCGTGCCCGAATACACGCTGAACGCCAATGTCGAATGGGACGTGCCCTTCGTGCCCGCGCTGACCCTGACCGGGCGGGTGGTGCATACCGGCGAACAGGCGGCGAATGTCGCCAACAGCCTGTTCCTCGATTCCTGGACCCGGTTCGATATCGGCGCGCGCTATGTCGCGGTGGTGGGCGGAAAGCCGCTGACCTTCCGCTTCAATATCGATAATGTGGCCGATGCGGACTATTGGGCTTCGGCCTTTGACAGCTTCCGCCCCGATCTCCAGCTCGGCGCACCGCGCACGTTCAAGGCATCGATGACCTACGATTTCTGAAGCCGAACCTGAACGGGCGAAGGAAGGGCGACCTATGGTTGCCGCCTTCGCCCCGATCGCCGAATGCAGACGACCGCTGCGCGCGCCACAGGCACAGCCCTGTGGCGGGCGATTTCATCCATTGTCGGGAGGAAGTCCGCATCCAGTAACCACCCTGTCGGAGGTGGTGACCCCTACGGGAATCGAACCCGTGTTTCAGCCGTGAAAGGGCCGCGTCCTAACCGCTAGACGAAGGGGCCATCTGCGGGAAGCGCCCCTCTAAGCAGTTGGCGGGGGGCAGTCAAGCGCCCGATTTGGCTTTTTTTGGCTTTTTCAGAATTCGACCGGCGCAAGGTCGTCGACATGCATTTCGGCGGCGTGATTGCCGTTCCAATTGTCGATCTTTACGCGCCCGGCCAGCCAGAACCGCCGGTCGCGCGGCGCGCCGAGCAGCGCCTGGCCCAGCGGGGTGTCGACGCTGCGGAACGCCATCGCCTTGAACGATGCACCGTCATCGCCTGCCGCGATCGCGCGGACATGGGTGGTGCCGACGACATCGCAGCGCACGATTCGCACCGGCCCGGTCGCAAGACGCGGCGCGGGCCAGCCCATGCCATAGGGTCCCGCTGCCTCCATCTGCTCGACCAGATCGGGTGTCAGCCCGCGCGGCGCAACCAGCGCATCGACCAGCAGCCGCGCTGCGCCAGAGGCTGCGGCGACCGGGGCGGCGAGCCGGTCTTCCAGAAATTCGCCGAACCGGTCCATGAAATCCGCGTTGATCGTCAGCCCGGCTGCCATGGCATGGCCGCCGCCTGCAACCAGCAGCCCAGCATCCTTGGCCGCGATGATCGCCGCGCCCAGATCGACGCCCGGGATGGAGCGGCCCGATCCCTTGCCGATCCCTGCCTCGTCCAGCGCGATCACCAGCGACGGGCGGCCCGTCTTTTCCTTGATTCGCCCCGCGACAATGCCGATCACGCCCGCATGCCAGCCGTGCCCGGCGAGCAGCGCCACGTCGCGGTTATGCTGCGCGGCGAGCAGGGCTTCGGCCTCTTCCTGCACCATCGCCTCGATCGCGCGGCGTTCTTCGTTGAGGCGGGACAGTTCGGCTGCGATCGCACGCGCCTCTGCCTCGTCCTGGGTCGTCAGCAGCCGCACGCCCAGGTCCGCCGCGCCGACTCGCCCGCCGGCATTGATTCGCGGGCCCAGCGCAAAGCCCAGGTCCGAGCATATCGGTGCGCGCGTCAGGCGGCTGGCCTCGATCAGCGCGGCCATGCCGATATTGCGCCTGCGCCCCATGATCTTCAGCCCCTGCGCGACAAAGGCGCGGTTGAGGCCCTTCAACTGTGCGACATCGGCAACCGTGCCCAGCGCCACGAGATCGAGCAGCTCCATCAGCGCCGGCTCGGCGCGACTCG
The DNA here is from genome assembly GCA_026625625.1 of Blastomonas sp. SL216. Classification (NCBI taxonomy): domain Bacteria; kingdom Pseudomonadati; phylum Pseudomonadota; class Alphaproteobacteria; order Sphingomonadales; family Blastomonadaceae; genus Blastomonas; species Blastomonas sp. SL216. The sequence continues at coordinate 1,921,219 of CP113055.1, read as the reverse complement.
CGAAATAGCCCTGCTGGCGCAGGGTGCGCACCACGGCAGCGGCGAGCAGGAACGCGACGCCGACCGCCGCCAGATGGCCATGCGATGCTGCCTCGTCCTCCTCGTCCAGCCGGTTGGGGTTGACCAGCGCAAAGGCGCGAGGAAGCTCTGCTGCACATTTGTGGTGATCGACCACCACGACATCGACCCCGGCCTCATGCGCCATCTGCAGCGCCTCATAGGCCATTGCGCCGCAATCGACGGTGACGATCAGCGTCGAGCCATCCTGCGCCAGCCTGGTCAGCGCCGCGCCCGAGGGGCCATAGCCTTCCATCAGCCGGTCAGGGATATAGGCCCCGGCATCGAGCCCCAGATCGCGCAGCAGCCGGATCAGCAGCGCCGCGCTGGTCGCGCCATCGACGTCATAATCGCCATAGATGGTCACCTTTTCGCGCGCGATCACCGCCTGGGCCAGCCGGTCGGCGGCATTGTCCATGTCGCGGAAGATCGACGGATCGGGCATGAAGCCGCGAATGGTCGGCGACCGGTGCCGGTCCAGATCGTCGCGCGGCACGCCGCGGCTGAGCAGCAGCAGCGCCACCAGATCATCGGGCTGGAGATCAGCCTCGCGCCGGTCACCTTCGGCGCCGCGCCAATGCCAGGGCTGGCCGGTGAGCGAGCGGGTAATGCCAAGAACGGGATCGGGGTGAAGGGTGGCCATGCGCTACGTCTAGCTGCCGCGATTCCGCTTGGCGAGGGGCGATGCCGGGAAAAGTCTGGATCAAAGCCGAGGGGCGGCTATCAATGCGCCATGACCGATGCACCCGAACTGCTGATCATCTGGCACAGCCGCACCGGCACCGCACGGGCGATGGCCGAGGCGGCGCTGGAGGCGGCGTCGGGCGAAGGCCCGGTGCGGATGATCGCGGCCCACGAGGTGCAGCCCGAGGACATGCTCGCCGCGTCCGGCTATCTGTTCGTATGCCCGGAAAATCTCGCGACCATGTCTGGCGCGATGAAGGAGTTTTTCGACCGCTGCTATTATCCGCTGCTGGGTCTTGTCGAAGGGCGGCCCTATGCGGCGATGGTCGCGGCGGGATCCGACGGGGCAGGGGCGGTGCGCCAGATCGAACGGATTGCGACCGGCTGGCGGCTCAGGCGCGTCGCCGACAGCCTGATCGTCTGCACCCATGCCCAGACGGCCGAAGCGATTGCCGCGCCTAAGCATCCGGATGCAGCGACGCTGGAGCCGTGCCGGGAAATGGGCGCGATGTTCGGCGCGGGGCTGGCCTTGGGAATTTTCTGACCGTAAGCTCTTGAAAAGCCTTCCCGGCGCGGGAAGAGATTCATTGGATAATCAAGGAGTGTCGCATGCTGTTCCGATCGTCGCTGCTGGCTCTTGCCGCTTGTATGGCCGTCCCCGCTGCCGCGCAGCAGGCCCCTGTCGAAACGCGCCAGGTCGGCACCGCGCGGCTGGAGAATGTGCCTGAAATTCCCCAGGATGTGCGCGATGCGGTGCAGCGCTACCAGAATTATCGCGAAGCGCGGTTCCAGGACTGGCTGCCCGATGGCGGCATGCTGATCACCACCCGCTTCGGCTCGACCTTTCAGGTGCACCATGTACCCGCCCCCGGCGCGGCGCGGCGGCAGCTGACCTATTTCAACGAGCCGGTGGGCGGCGCGAAGACCGTGCCGGGTCAGCAGCGTTTCGTGCTGACCCGCGACACCGGCGGCGATGAGTGGTTCCAGCTGTTCGTCCGCGATCTCGATGGCATCGCCCAGCCGCTGACCGAGCCGGTGACGCGCAACCAGTCGCCGGTCTTCGCCAAGGATGGCAGCCTGCTGGTCTGGTCGCGCGCGATCAAGGGCTCGGCGGATTACGCGATCATGGCCGCCGACCCGGCGGACCCCAAGAGCCGCCGCGTGGTCTGGCAGGGCACCGGCGCTGTCGGCCCGCAGGACATCAGCGCCGACAAGGCGACGGTGCTGCTCGCCAAGGGCATTTCCAACCGCGAGAACCAGCTGATGCTGCTCGATATGGCGAGCGGCAAGGTGACCCCGCTCGATTTCTCGATCAAGGCCAAGGCGCGGTTCGAGGATGCGCGCTTCATCGATGGCGGCAAGGCGATCGTCGCGATCACCAATGCGGGGACCGATACGCGGCGGCTGGTGCGGATCGACATCGCCACCGGCAAGATGACCACCCTCTCGCGCGAACCGGGCTGGGATGTCGAGGCCTATGACCTTTCGCCCGACGGTGCCACGGTTGCCTATACGCTGAACGAGGACGGCTATTCGCGCGTCATCCTGATGCCGCTCGCCGGTGGCGGGCAGGCAGCGTCCCCGGCACTGCCGCGCGGTGTGGTAACGGCCTTGTCCTTCTCGCCCGATGGGCGCCAGCTCGCTGTGGGCCTGAGCAATGCGACCACGGCGGGCGATGTCTGGGCGGTGGATATGGGCAGCATGGCCATTACCCGCTGGACCCAGTCGGAACCCGGCGAGCTGGACGTCGCCAAGCTGGTCGAACCGCAGCTGGTCCGCTTCACGAGCTTTGACGGGCTGACCGTGCCCGCCTTTGTCTATCGGCCCAAGAACGCCGCGCCCGATGCGAAGCTGCCGGTCATCATCGACATTCATGGTGGACCCGAGGCGCAGACCCGGCCCAGCTGGAACCCCGGCGCGCAATATTTTGCCGATGTGCTGGGTGCGGTGGTGATCCTGCCCAATGTGCGCGGATCGGACGGTTATGGCACCAAGTATCTCAACCTCGACAATGGCCCGCTGCGCGAGGACAGCGTCAAGGATATCGGCGCGCTGATCGACTGGGCGGGCAAGCAGCCGGGCATGGATGCGAAGCGGATCGCGGTCTATGGCCAGTCCTATGGCGGCTATATGTCGCTGGCGAGCATGACCTTCTATTCGGACAGGCTGGTGGGCGGCGTCGAGCGCTATGGCATCAGCGACTTCATCAGCTTCATGGCCAATACCGAGGCCTATCGCCGCGACAACCGCCGCGCCGAATATGGCGACGAGCGCGACCCCAAGATGCGCGCAGTCTATGAGCGCATCGCGCCGCTGAAGAATGTCGGCAAGATCACCAAGCCGATGCTGGTCATGCAAGGTGCGAACGACCCGCGCGTGCCGCAGTCCGAATCCGATCAGGTTGTCGCGGCCCTGCGTGGCAACGGCGTCGAAACCTGGTACGTGCTCTATGCCGATGAAGGGCATGGCTTCCTGAAAAAGGCGAACAACGATCTGCGCCGCGAGGTGGAGACGGTGTTCCTGCGCAAGCTGTTCGCGCAATGAAGGCGTTCTTCGATCCACGCCAGCACGACCATGCGCCCGCGATGGAGCTGCATAACGGGGCCTATGTTCCCTATGCCGAGCATCGCGGGCGGATGGAAAATGTGCTGGGCGCGCTCAGCGATGTTGAGGCGCCGCGCGATTTCGGGCTGGAGCCGATCCGCCGAGTGCATCGCGACAATTATCTGGAGTTCCTGCAATCGGCGCATCAGCGCTGGGTCGATGCTGGGCGCAATGGCGATGCGCATGGCTATGCCTGGCCGGTGGTGGGGCGGCGTCCGCTGAAGCTCAACCGGATCGACGCCGATCTCGGCCAGTTCAGCTTCGATGCCTCCAGCCCGATCAGCGCCGGAACCTGGGTGAGCGCCTATTGGGGCGCGCAATCGGCACTGGCGGCAACCGAGGCGGTGCTGGCGGGGGATCGCGCGGCCTTCGCCTTGTGCCGTCCTCCGGGCCATCATTGCGGCGCGGATTATCTGGGCGGCTATTGCTTCATCAACAATGTCGCAGTTGCTGCAGAAGCGGCCATCGCTGCGGGGCGGCAGCGCATCGCCATTCTCGATATCGACTATCATCACGGCAACGGCACGCAGGACATTTTCTACGATCGCGGCGACGTGCTGTTCGTGTCGGTCCATGCCGATCCTGCCACAGATTACCCGTTCTTCTGGGGCCATGCCGATGAGCGCGGCGAAGGCGCAGGCGAGGGCGCAACGCTCAACCTGCCGCTTCCGCGCGGCACCGATCTTGCCGCCTATGTCGCGGCGCTGGACTCAGGGTTGGCCGCGATCCGCGATTTCGGCGCGGACCTGCTGTGCGTGTCTTTCGGTGCGGATACCTTCGCCGGCGATCCGATCTCGCAATTCGCGCTGCAGACGGCGGATTATACCCCCATCGCCCGCGCGATCGCGGCGCTCGATCTGCCCACGGTGATCGTGATGGAAGGCGGCTATGCAGTGGACGCCCTCGGCGCCAATGTCGCGGCGTTCCTCAAGGGGTTTGAATAGCCCCACCCCGGCTTTCAGCTCGCCCCCACCCCGGCCTTCGGCCACCCCTCCCCAAGGGGAGGGGAGAGGGGGTGCGCAATCTTTCTGGCCTGCCGCGTGCGGGAGGGGCATACTCAGCTTGCTGAGCCGGGGTGGGCCAGGCGCTCTATCCGTGCACGACGGCCAGCGGCCAGTCAGTCCTCCTTCTTCGCCTTGCGGAACGGGACGAACTCGCTCAGCGCGCAGCTGCCCAGGGGTACGTTGATGCGCAGGTCCTGGACCAGCACGATATCGCCCGAACACAGGCGGCCCATCGGGGTGCGCGAGATCATGGTATTGTCGCGGGCGCGCGGGCAGCCGAGATAGGGCGTGTTGACGTAAACGACCGAGCCATCGTCATAGAGCAGCACTTCGTCACTGGCCGCGGTCGAGCGGCGCAGGCGGATCTGCGGGATGCACGAGACCGGCTTTCCCGCGACCCGATCCTTCAGGTACAGCTTCGCGATCTTCTGGCCGCGCTCGTCCAGCCCCTCGATCGCCGACAAGGTGCGTTCACGGATATCAGGACGGTCCGAATCCTGCGCCAGCAAAGGCGCGGCACAGGCGATGGCGGCAAAACCCAGTAATGCGGGGATGGTGCGCATGATATCATCCTTTGATCGGCCCCCGATGGGGCGCAGCATAATCCGGTTTGCCGCCATTCGCCAGCGGCTTACCAGACCCCGGTATTGGGCATCGACGCCCAGGGTTCGGCAGGCTCGAGATGGCCGTCCTGCAGCAGTTCGACCGAAATGCCGTCGGGGCTGCGGACGAACGCCATATGCCCGTCGCGCGGGGGGCGGTTGATGGTGACGCCGGCGTCCATCAGCCGCTGGCAGGTCTCGTAGACATTCTCGACCCGATAGGCCAGGTGCCCGAAATTGCGCCCGCCCGAATATTCCTCCGGGTCCCAGTTATGGGTCAGTTCTACTTCGGCCACGCCTTCCTGCCCGGGGGCGGCGAGGAAGATCAGCGTGAAGCGGCCCTGTTCGCTGGAGAAACGGCGGACTTCGTTGAGGCCGATCAGCTCGAAAAATCGGATCGTCGCGTCCGGATCAGTGACGCGGATCATGGTGTGCAGATATTTGGTCATTATGATGGGTCTCGGTTCATCGCAGTTCAGACACGGTTCATCGCGCAAAGGCTAATCGACAGAGCGTGCCGTAAGGGTGGTGTTGCCCTGCGAATATAGGCGGCGCGATGGGCTTTGAAAGGGCTTTGCAATGGCGGATAATGGGGGATCGGACGGTTCGGGCAAGCGCGGCTGGGTGCGCGACAATGTGCTGCTGGCGGGCGCTGGGATCCTGGCGCTGGGCATGGTCGCGGGCGGCTATCTGCTGGGCGACGGGTTGCTGCGCGCCAAGCAGGCGGATCGCTCGGTGACGGTGCGCGGCCTTGCCGAGAAGGACGTGACGGCGGATCTTGCCACCTGGACCATCGCCTATTCGGCCCAGGCCGACGATCTGGCGAGCGCGCAGGCCGATATCGACGCCGATACCAAGGCGCTGCGCGGCTTTTTCACCGAACTGGGCTTTGATGGCGATGCGCTGCAGCCGACCGGTGCCAATGTCTCGCAGTTCAACAACAATTACGGATCGACCACCTATACCATCCGCCAGCGCATGTCGCTGCGCACCAATGACATCAAGAAGGCCCAGGCTGCGGTGAAGCGCCAGTTCGACCTGATCAAGCGCGGCGTGGTGCTCGAGGAAGGCTCGGGCATGGCGTACAGCTTCACCAAGCTGAACGACATCAAGCCCAAGATGGTGGCCGAGGCAACCAAGGACGCGCGCGCCTCTGCCGAGCAGTTTGCCCAGGATAGCGGCACCGATGTCGGCGGCATCAAGAGCGCGACCCAGGGCTATTTTTCGGTCGAATCGCGCGATGGCGAAAGCGGCGGCGGCTGGGGTGTCAGCGACACGCCGTACAAGAAGGTCCGCGTCGTGACGACCGTGGATTTCTACCTGGACTGATGATGGGTCTCCCCTCCCGCGTGCGGGAGGGGTGCCCGCAGGGCGGGGTGGGGATGTGGCGCCGGTGGTGCTGCTAATTCAGGCCCACCCCGGTTCAGCAAGCTGAACCTGCCCCTTCCCAAGGGGAGAGGCTCACTTCTTTGCCTCCGTCTCCGCCGCTGCCTCGTCCAGCTGCGTCAGATGCCCCCGCGCGGTGCGCGCGACCGGGCCTTCGGGGCGGATCTCGATCGCCTGGGTCCAGTTGCGCCGGGCGATGTCGTATTTCCCGGCGCTCGCGGCGATATTGCCCGCCTCCAGCGCGACTTCAGGGTCGCGCGGAGCCAGGCGCGCGGCAATGTCGATATCGGCCTGCGCGCGGTCCAGCTTGCCCAGGCGGCGCGCGAGCGTGGCGGACAGCAGCCAGGCGAGCGGGTCTTCGGGCGCCAGCTGGTGTGCCTCATTGAGCGCGGCCTCGGCCTCGTCGGTTCGGCCGGCGACGACCAGCGCGCGGGCGCGGTCGAGATGCAGTTCGCCCAGCAACAGCCCCTGCGCCACGCCCTGTGCCATTGCGGCATCAAAATAGGTCAGCGCCTTCTCGCCATCACCGGTCGCCAGCGCGGCGTTGCCCGCCTGGGTCCACAGATTGGCAGCGCGCTTGTCGCGGGCTTTTTCGGCATCGCGCGCGGCAGAAACGAACGCATCGGAAGCCGCGGCCCAGCGGCCGTCCTTGGCATAGGCAAAGCCCAAACAATGGCGCGCGAAATAGCCGCCGCCCGCGATCAGCCATTCGTTCGCCGCGACGATGCCGCTCGCCGGGTCGTCGGTCGCCATGTCCATACACGCATCAAACCGCGCCTCGTCCGCCAGGGGCGGGGTGAAGGTCGGCGCGGTGGGGCCGGGCAGCGGGGCATCGGTCTTTGGCGCAGCCTGTGCGGGCAGCGGGGCGGGCGCATTGGCATCGGCGGGGCCGACCTGCAGGGCAGAGAGCAGGAGCAGCGCGGGGGTGAGCATGATTGTCATGACGGCTCCTGTGACCCTGCCGACCTTAACCGGCGCTGGCTGGCTGGCGTGCGGCGGCGGCAATGGCTGCGGCAAAGGCCTTGCCGCCATCGGCAGTGCGATCAAGCGAAAGCCAGGGTTCGATCAGCTCGATTTCCATGAGCGCATAGCCGCCCCGGCCATCGCCGACCATGTCGATCCGCGCATAAAGCAACTCGGCATCGATCGCCTGGAGCGTCGCCAGCGCTAGATCGCGCGCCGCTGCGGGCGGCGTGACCGCCTGCGACTGGCCACCGAACTGGCCCTGCACGCGGAAATCGCCGCTTTTGGGGCGCTTGACGATGGCATGGGCGAAATCGCCCGCCAGCCAGAACAGCGAATATTCGCCTTCGCTGGCGATCATCGGCATCATCGGCTGCACCAGCATCGCGCGGCCCAGTGCCTCGGGCGGGCAGGCGGCCTTGTCGCGGAGCAGCCAGGTATGGTCGGAGCCCGCAGAGACCGGCGGCTTCACCACCAGGTCGTCGGTGGCAAACGCTGCACGCGCTGCATCCAGCGCCGCCATATCGAGCGCATCGTGAAACCGGGTGGGCACGATCGCGACGCCGCGGCGCTCCAGTTCGAGCAGGTAGCGCTTGTCGGTATTCCAGCGCAGCACCTCCAGCGGGTTCAGGAAGCGTGCCCCTTGCCAGCGATCAAGCTGTTCATGCCAGCGCGGCAGCGCGCGGTGATAGCCCCAGGCCATCAACGGCAGCACCAGGTCGGCCGTGATCGGCGCAGCATCGGTCCAGGCGCGCCACTCGACCTCAAGCCCATGCGCGGCCAGCAGCGGCTCGATCACCACCGCCTGGTCCTGCCAGTCGTCATAACGGGTGAGATCGCCCTGATCGGGGATGAGGATGGTGACACGCATGGAGATAGCCTGGCTGGAAATGGGGTGCGGATCGGGCTTGATCGCTCAGGCCTTTCCGGTCAACAGTCGGGCCATGACCGATCCTGCGCCCGTAATCCAGAGCCTGTTTGCCGGGCTTCCCATCTTCATGCTGCATCTGGGCTCCGCCACCGTGGCCTGGGCGCTGGCGCTGGCGCTGTACATGTGGATCACGCCGCACAAGGAATTTGCGCTGATCCGTCAGGGCAATGTGTCCGCGGCGGTGTCGCTGGGCGGCGCAGCGCTGGGGCTGGCGCTGCCACTGGCCTTCTGCCTCGCCGCTTCGGTGAACGTCTGGGACGTGCTGATCTGGGGCAGTGTCACCCTGATCCTGCAGCTCATCGCCTTTCGCGCGGTCGACCTTGCGATCGGCAATCTGTCGAAGCGGATCGAGGAGGATCAGCTGGCCGCCGCGATTTTCCTGGCGATGACCAAGGTCGCGCTGGCCTGCCTGAATGCGGCGGCCGTGGCCGGATAAACGAATGGCGGAGCCGCTTGTGCAGCCCCGCCATCGTCAGTCAAATCCGATCGATCAGAAGCGGAACGCCGTGGTCACGCGGATCGAGTGGAATTCGAAGTTCGGGTCGCTGCGGCGCATGTCGGTCTGGCCGGCACGCAGCAGGAACGGGTTGGTCGCTGTCGCGGTGCCCGGGCCGACGTTCACGACATAATCGTCATTGGTATAGGTGTTGTAGAGATATTCGAGGCCGATGCTCATGTTGGGAGCGATCTTGGCTTCGACACCACCACCGGCCTGCCAGCCCCACGACCAATCCTTGCCGTTGCGCGGCGTGAAGGCATTGGCACCATTGGTGGTGCGGAAGCTGTTGTCGATGCGGCCATAGCTGGCACCGCCGGTGCCGTAGAACAGGATGCCGCCGCCCGGGGTGTAGCCAGCGCGGGCACGTGCCGACACGGCATAATCGAGCTCACGAGTGAAGACATAATTGGCCGGGGTCGAGCTGAATGCGGTCACCGAATCCTTGGCTTCCGAACGGCTGCCTTCGACCAGCGCACCGATCACGAAATTGCCATAGCGCTTGTCCGCACCGATCCGGATGCCGTATTCGATGTCGTTCTGGTCCTGGCGGCAGCCATCGCCTGCAATGGCGGTACGCGCCGAGCCGCGGCAGAAGCCGGGTGCAAAGGCATTCGCGCCAGCAGCGGTGCGGACGGTGTCGTTGAAATCGCCATCGACATTGGTGTCGAAGGTCACGCCTTCACCGCGCGGGCTGGACTGCGCCGAATAGCCGAAATGACCGCCGACATAGACGCCGTCGAAATCGGTGTCTTCCTTCACCGTCTGGGCGAAGGCGGGCGTGGCCAGCATGGCGATGGCAATGGCCGAAACGGCCGAGAATTTGATGGGGGTTTTCATGTTTTCGCGTCCTTGATTTTTGATATTCAGACGCATGCCAAACCTACAGACCGGCATCAGGGTTCCAACATAATCAACATTGATGAGCATGAGTTGCGATTATGTCACACAATCATGTTGGGATGATGCGGCCATGAATGCAGGATTAATCGGCAGGCAGGCACATATTCAGGAAAGTGCGACGAGTTGAACTTGGGTAGCGTTAGACAACACTTGTATCGCGGATTTTCCGTTGCGCGCTTGATTCTGTCGTGATCGGCAGTAGCGTCGCAATTATGCACAAGGCTGAAGAAGGTTCCGGTCCGCCGGCATACGCATGAGCAAGGCCAAGGCCTCCAACCGGCGCGGATGTCTGCCCTGGATCCTGGGCGCGGTGCTGCTGATGGTCTGGTTCGGCGGTGAAGACGAGCAATGGGCCGATGCGCCGCTGAGCGTCGAGCAGTTCGACCCGCGCAACCCGCGCAGGCCGCTGCCCGATATCGGCGAAAGCTTCGTCATCGCCGATCCGGGACCGCAACAGGACAGTCAGGGCACGGCCTTTGCGGTCGACAGCGACGGCACCTGGCTGACGGCGCAGCACGTGACGCATGGCTGTGACCGGATCGGGCTGGTCGCCGATGATGGCATCGATGCGATATCCGATGTCATCGAGAGCAGCGAAGCGGACGCGTCGGTGATCCGCCAGGGTCCGCTGCCCGAATATGCGCTCGCCCTGACCGAAGAACTGCCCGAAGAGGGGAGCCTTGGCTATCACATGGGTTTTCCGGCGGGCAATCCGGCGGTGGTGGTCTCGCGCTTCCTGGGCGCTACCTATGCCACGCGCGGTGGCCCTGGCGGCCAGAGCGAGCCGATCCTGGCCTGGGCGGAGGGCGAGCGGCTGCCCGATTTCGACGGAGCCTTGAGCGGCATCAGCGGCGGGCCGACCTTTGACGAGCGGGGGCGTGTGGTCGGTGTCAACGCCGCCTCGACGCCGCGCCGCGGGCGCGTCTTGACCACCGATCCGCTCGCCATATTGCGGCTGGTCGTGGCCAGTGCCGCGGTCGATGACCGGGGCGAGGTGACCGATTTGTCCAGCCCCGGCCGGGCGGCGCGGTTGTTTCAGACGCTGCTCGATCAGGGCATCATCCGGCAGGTCTATTGCGATGTCCGCTAGGGCTGGCTATGGGCGCGGCACGAATTTGCCAGAACGGACCCCATCATGACCGACACCCCGGAAACGCCCGAACAGACCCCGACCGCCGCCAGCACCGGCGCTGCGGACGTGCCGCCGGATCGTCTGGCGATCAGCCCGCGCAGCCCGTATTTCGATGCCGACCTGCTGGGTCGCGGCATCGGCATCCGCTTCAAGGGCGTCGAAAAGAACAATGTCGAGGAATATTCGATTTCCGAAGGCTGGATCCGCGTCCAGGCGGGCAAGACCATGGACCGCAAGGGGCAGCCGCTCACCCTGAAGCTGAGCGGACCGGTGGAAGCCTGGTACAAGGATCTGGGCGACGACGCGCCGATCGCCAGGACCTGATCCGCGGCTAGCCGCCCGTCGACGCGATCAGGTCGCCGATCGGGTCGGTTTCCAGCCGTGGGGCAGCCGGCGGTGATGGCTGGGCGGAACTGCGCCGGGCCTGGTCCTGCCGCTTGATATATTGCGCATATTCGCGGCGCTGCTTCTCGATATCCCTGAGCCTGCGCTTGGCGTCCTTTTCCGCCTGGCGCTGCGCCTTGCGCTCTTCGCGGCTCAAACTGGCCGGGTCGCGGTCGTTCGATGCAACCTGGACCGGCGGCGTCTGCAGGCGGCCCGGCGTCCGGCCCTCGGGATAGATGAAGCCGTGCGCTGGATAGCGCGTGTTGCCCAGGGCGCCGATCGGCGCGTACCAGACGCGCACCTCGCTCCAGTCATTCGCACCCGACACGTCCTCGGCCAGCACATTGCGCTCGATCTGCCCCTTGCGCCCGTCAATCGGTGACCAGTTGGCATGATCGAGCAGCACGCGGCGCGAATCGAGCACTTGGCTCACCGTCGCGACATGGCCAAGCTGCATCGATCGATAGGGCTTGAACGCCAGCACCGCGCCCACCGCCGGGCGCTTGCCGCGCTCGTACCGGCCCTCGGCCTGCTGCCACCAGCTCTGCGCGTCGCCAAAGATCTGGATGCCGCTCAGCTGCCGGGCATAGGGCACGCATTGCAGCAGCGGCTCCTGCGCATTCGCCAGGGGTGCTGCAAGCAGCAACGCGGCGGCCATCGCCAGAACGGGCAAGGGTGCGGATCGGAGGGCCATCAAGGCGAAATTGCGGCAAAATGGTTCACAAAGCGTTTACCGCGCGATGACTTGACTCTGTCGGTCATTTCCATAATATTGGAAATATGGAATCGACCTTTGCCTCCTGTGCGCCGAGCCCGCCATTCGCGCCGCCCGCGAGCGCGCTCGACAGCGCTGCGGTCGTCACCGCGCTGGCGGCGCTGGCGCAGGAACATCGGCTGGCCGCGTTCCGGCTGCTGGTTGAGGCTGGCCCCGATGGGGTCAGCGCAGGCGATCTGGCAGACCGGCTCGGCATACCTCGATCCTCTTTGTCCTTCCATCTCAACCAGATGATGCAGGCCGGGCTGATCGTGCAGCGCCGCGAGAGCCGGTCGCTGATCTATTCCGCCGACTTTGCCGCGATGGCCGCGCTGGTCGGCTTTCTCACCGAAAACTGCTGCCGGGGCTCCGGCTGCTGATCCGCCCTTTCAAAGGAGAGACCTGATGAAGCGCATGCACGTCCACGCCAAGACCCGCGATCTCGATGGCTCGATCGCCTTTTACTCCGCGATGTTCGGTGCCGAGCCGACCGTGGTGAAGAACGATTACGCCAAGTGGCAGCTCGACGATCCCCGCGTCAATTTTGCGATCTCGCTGGCCGGCTGCGGCGCAAGCGAGGGCATCGAGCATCTGGGCATCCAGGCGGAAAATACCGACGAACTCGCCCAGGTCTATGCCGGGCTCGCCAAGGCCGACCAGCCGGTGCTGGAAGAGGGCAAGACCACCTGCTGCTATGCCCGTTCGGAAAAGAGCTGGGTCAAGGACCCCAATGGCATCGTGTGGGAAGCCTTTTACACCGATGGCGAGGCGACCGTTTATGGCGATCCCGGCCCGGTGGCCAAGGGTGCGCTGAGCGCGCCGGAAACGACCTGCTGCCCGACGATGTGAGGGACAGTCGGCATGACCAGCATCCTGTTCCTGTGCACCGGCAATTCGGCGCGCTCGATCCTCGCAGAAGCGCTCGCCAACCAGATGGGGCAGGGCCGCCTTCATGCGGTCTCGGCGGGCAGCTTCCCCAAGGGCGTGCCGCATCCGATGGCGCTGGCGGTGCTGGCCGATCATGGCATCACCGGCGATTTCAGCTCGAAAAGCTGGGATGAGTTTGCCGCACCCGGTGCGCCGCCGATCGATATCGTCATCACCGTTTGCGACAATGCGGCAGGGGAGGTCTGCCCGATCTTCCCGGGCCGCGCGATCAAGGCGCATTGGGGCATAGCCGATCCGGCAGCGGTCGAAGGCGACGGCCAGCGTGCCGCGTTCGAAACCGCGTTCGTCCAGATGCAGGCGCGGATTGCGGCCATGCTGGAACTGGACCTTGCAGGCGATCCGCAATCGCTCCAGCGTGCGCTGGCCGAGATTGGGCGATTCGAGGGGGCGACATATGGGGCATCAGGCACGGCGGCTGATCGCTGAAGGCTTGGGATCGGGGCTGCTGTTTGCCTGTGTCGTCGGCTCGGGGATCATGGCCGAGGCGCTGGCGGGCGGCAATGTCGCCATCGCGCTGCTCGGCAATACGCTGGCGACCGGCGCGATCCTGTATGTGCTGATCACGATTTTCGGTCCCATATCCGGCGCGCATTTCAACCCTGCGGTGACGCTGGTGATGCGGCTGCGCGGAGAGATCGCGACGCGCGAGGCGCTGGCCTTTGTCGTGGTGCAGCTGGCAGGCGGGATCATCGGCATCTGGCTGACGCACCTGATGTTCGACCTGCCGATCCTGCAGCTTTCCACCAAGGCGCGCACCGGCATCGGCCAATGGACGGGCGAGTTTGTTGCCACCTTCGGGTTGTTGCTGACCATATTGGGCGCGGTGCGCCATCGCCCCGACAATGTGCCCGTCGCCGTCGCCTTGTATATCGTCGCGGGATACTGGTTCACCAGCTCGACCAGCTTTGCCAACCCCGCGATTGCGGTCGCGCGGTCGCTGTCGAACAGCTTCGCTGGCATTGCTCCTACCGATGTTCCCCTGTTCATTGCCGCCCAGTTCGCAGGCGCACTGGCAGCCTGGGCGGTGGGCCGGACTCTGTTTGCCGAAGAGCCGCGCTGACGCCGTTTCGACTTCCCCGATGACAAAGGCGCGCAAAACGCCTATGCGCCCGGCCATCATGTCCAGCCCCATCACTATTCCCGCCCCGCCGAAAGTCGGCATGGTCTCGCTTGGCTGCCCCAAGGCGCTGGTCGATTCCGAACGCATCCTCACCAAGCTGCGCGCCGAGGGCTATCAGATGTCCGGCGATTATGCGGGCGCGGATGTCGTTCTGGTCAACACCTGCGGCTTTCTCGACAGCGCCAAGGAAGAGAGCCTTGAGGCGATCGGCGAGGCGATGGCCGAGAACGGCCGCGTCATCGTCACCGGCTGCATGGGCAATGAGGCGGACGTCATTCGCGCGCGCTTCCCCGATGTGCTCGCGGTCACCGGGGCGCATCAGTATGAGGACGTCGTGCAGGCAGTGCACGATGCCGCTCCGCCGGCGCGCGGTGCGTTCATCGATCTGGTGCCCGAAGGCGGCATCAAGCTGACCCCGCGCCATTACAGCTATCTCAAGATTTCCGAAGGCTGCAACCATCGCTGCTCATTCTGCATCATCCCGTCGCTGCGTGGTGATCTGGCCAGCCGCCGCATCGACGCAGTGCTGCGGGAGGCGGAAAAGCTGGTCGCCGCCGGAACGCGCGAGCTGCTCGTCATCAGCCAGGACACCTCGGCTTATGGCGTCGATACCCGGCACGAGCCGCGCGAGTGGAAGGGGCAGCAGGTCCGCGCGCACATGACCGATCTGGCGCGCGAGCTGGGCGGATTGCGCACCGCAGAGGGCAAGGCCCCCTGGGTGCGGCTGCATTATGTCTACCCGTACCCGCATGTCGATCAGGTCATCCCGCTGATGGCCGAGGGGCTGCTCACCCCCTATCTCGACATCCCGTTCCAGCATGCAGCCCCAGCGGTGCTCAAGCGCATGAAGCGCCCGGCGAACGAGGCCAAAGTGCTCGACCGGATCAAGGCGTGGCGGCAGATCGCGCCCGATATCACCATCCGCTCGTCGTTCGTCGTCGGCTTTCCCGGCGAGACCGAGGCGGACTTCCAGTATCTGCTCGACTGGCTCGACGAGGCGCAGCTCGACCGCGTCGGCGGCTTCCGCTTCGAACCGGTCGAAGGTGCCGCTGCCAACAGCCTGTCCGATCCCGTGCCCGAGGAAATCAAGGAAGAGCGCTACCAGCGCCTGATGGAAAAGACCGCCGCGATCAGCGCCGCCAAGCTCGCCGCCAAGGTCGGCCGGACGCTGCCGGTGATCATCGACGAGGTCGGCGAGCCCGACGAGGAAGACGGCTCGGTCGGTGCCACCGGCCGCTCGCAGGCCGACGCGCCCGAGATCGACGGCCATGTGTATTTGCGCGACGTGCCGGAGGGGCTGGAGCCGGGATCGTTCGTCGATGTGGCTGTAGAGGATGCGGACGAGCATGACCTGTATGGGGTGATTGCCGGGCAGGGCTGACGGACGATCAGCGTGCCGCTCTTGGTACGCCCAATCCCCCTCACGCTTGCCAGATAGCAGGGCCTTGGACGGGCTCCAAGCCCAGCGGAGGGGCGGCTGGTTTTGAGCTTTGTTGGGAAATACCTGCCGTTCTGCAAGCGACCCCATTGCGGTCATTCTCTGATATCGCGAATGAGCGGAAACCTGAGGAGTTTACAGTGCAAATACGTCAGGGAACCATTGCCGATCTCGACGAGCTCGTGCTCTTGTTCGACCGCTACCGTACTTTCTACGGACAACCGTCCGATGAAGACTTGGCCCGGTCTTTCCTTCTGGACCGGCTCCGGCACCTCCAGTCCATCATCTTCATTGCCTCTTTCGAAGGTCAAGCCATCGGATTTACGCAGCTCTTTCCAAGTTTTTCATCCGGCAGAGCTGCTCGGACCTTCATCTTGAATGATTTGTACGTGGCTCCAGAAGCGCGCGGCAAGGGCGTTGGAAAGGCATTGTTGGCTGCGGCAGCCGACTATGGCAAGGCTGTCGGAGCGGTTCGGCTTACGCTTTCCACTGCCCATGACAACGGCGCGGCGCAATCGCTTTATGAGGGTACGGGCTGGGTTCGTGAGACCAATTTCATCTCTTACAATCTGCCATTGGTCTAGCTCCGCAAACCACCCAAGAGCGGGCATGAGCGGCAGGAATGCGCAGCCCCGAAATCGGCCATTTGGCTGTGAAATCGACATCTGTGGCAGTCGGACTGTCTTGCCACTCGCAACTTCCGGTTTCGTGTATCATGGAAGGCCGTCGTCCTTGGGAGGATCCGGTAGATTCAGCAATTTTCCTGCCTTGTACCGTTTTTCAATTGCCCGGAGTTTGCGGATATCAAGTGTTGGATCGGACGATAGTACCAGAAAGTCTGCTTCGCAGCCTGGCTGAAAGCAGCCGATGCGCCGCTCGGGGAAAAGCCACGCGCCAGTTTCGAAAACGACGCGTGCAGCTTCAGGCGCAGTCATGCCTCCAATGGCTACCCATCGCTCCGCCTCGTCAAATACGGGGCCAAGTCCATCCGTACCCATAAGGAAAGGCGCGCCAGCATTTTTCAGTAACAGCATATTCTCAAGCTGACGCTTGGCGGTTGCGTCCGCTGTCGCCTTTTGTTCAGCCAAACTCGCCTTGTCATCGACAAGGCCTGTAGCCAGACCGTAAGTCGGGGTAAGCCTGATACCGCTTTCGGCGACAATGCGCGCCTGTTCGGCTGACAATTGCATTGCCTCGGTGCCACTCCCGCCATAGCCCGGTAGATGTGCCGCTACTGCTGCTCCTGATTGGGCGGCAGTTACCAAGTCCGCAGCGGTTTCCACATGAACAGCAACTTTCATGCCTCGGCGGCGTGCTTCCGATACAAGAAACGGCATGTTTTCTGGGTTCAGCCCACGCGCACCCTCAAATTTGGGATCGTTCGCGCGCATCGCGTAATCTTCAGAATGAAGCAGATATGCTTTTACAAAATCAGCGCCCTGCGATTTCAACGTATCAAGCACTGTACGTATCTCGGCCATCGTGCGGCCGTAGTGAAAGGCATTTCCGATGAACCATTGTTTTTGGCGGCCTTTGTAGACGAATTGCGCCAGAATGTCGGTATAGAGCGGCTCGGGATGGCCACGCGGTTCGGTTATCCCGCCTTGCGCTATCTTGAGGTCATAAGTTGTCGCCGTGCCGAAAAAGGCCTTGTCCTTGCTCGAAAGCACGATGGTATTCGGGTTCCAAACGTAAAAAACCCCATTCCTCAGAAACCCATCACTCGAAGTCCGGTCAGCGCTTGTCACGTGGCAGTGGGAATTGGCGTAAGCCGGGACAATGTAACGCCCTGACAGATCAAGTTTCTCGACCGTGGCAAGATTTCGGGGAGCTCGCACAAAGCGACCATCGCGAACAGCCAAGGTGCGCACTTCGAAATGCTCCCCATTCCACACCTGAGCGCCAGTAATGACCGTTGTTTCGGCGTAGGCGCTGGCCGGAAGGGTCATCAAGAAAGCGAACCAAGTCAGGAAACGCATCCAAAATCTCCCGCAAGAATAGTTCGTTCGATTGCCTCGGCGCCATCGGCGTGGCTCCGTTGTGAACGTGAGCCGCTTCATCGCTGTTTTGGTTGGTCGCGCGGGGATTTTGCCGTGAACGGGCAGTTCGTGCCGGTAAGCGAACGCCTTAGACGATCAATTGCCGCAGCGCCTGCGATCCGCTCCGACTGAGCGGCACGACCGTCCCTGTCGCCATATGCGCCACCAACCGCCCCCCGCCTGCAGGCTCGGCATGATCGAGATGATCGATGTTGATGATATGCGAACGATGAACCCGGATGAACCGCGCCGGATCAAGCCGCTGTTCGAACTCGCCAAGGCTCATGCGCACCAGATGCATGCCGGTGAGCGTCGTCACCTCGGCATAGTCCTGCGCTCCGGCAATCAGCACAATATCGCGGACATTGACGGGCGCAATCTCGTCGCCCGTGCGGGTGAGATAGCGTTCGAGCGGGGCGGCGGAGACGATCGTGACCGGCGCTGCCCCGCGCCCGCCGCGCACGGCATAAGTCGTTGCTGCAACGGCCCAGTAGAGCACCAGACCCTGCAACGCCTGCCAGATAAAGGCCCCGCCGGTAAAGCCTGCGAACTCCAGCTTGCCGCCTGATATCACGGCGCTCCTCACCTCCAGCAGGCCGGTGACCAGCGCGAACCACACAACGGCAAAGGCTGCTGCTACCGCCACATGACCGATGATTTGCGCCGGGACCGACCATAGCATCAGGTGACGCTTGATCAGCCAGTGCGCCGCCGCTGCCAGCACAGCCAGCGGCGCGACATTGATGAGCGCGAAGGTCGCGGAATCCACCAAGCCATTGCCCGGCACCTGCAGGAAAACGAGCAGATACATGGCCCAGACCCCGGCCGATGCGCAGAGCCAGAGGGTAAGGGCGCTCGGAGGCGGCAGGGGTTCACCGGGCTTCGCGGCAGGCTCGGGCACTTTCGGCATCGCCGCACCATATCATCCCGCCTGCAGCTCTCAAAGTGATTGACTGGCCTTGGCACCATCGACTGCCGTGCAAGGGTCATCCGCAGGGCGCCAGTGTCGCAGAGAGGGCCGCGGTCGGCGGAGTGGCCCCTTCACGCCCTCCGCTTGTGGTCCAGCGCCATGGGCGGGGCAGGCATCGGCTCTGTCTCGAGCAGGTCGCCAAAGCTCATGGGTTGCGCCGTCAATGTGGGATGCGGCGTATAGCCATCATGCCAGAATTTGGGTTCGACGATGTCGCGCGCAATGCTCATGCCGAAGAAACGCCGCGGCTGGGCTGATCGGTTGTCGGGTCCGGCATGGAGCAGGTCGCTCCGGTAGAGAATGACCGTCCCCTTGCGCGGTGCCGTCTGTACCAGCGAGAACAGGTCATTCAGGACATCGCGCTCGCGATACAGCTTCCACAAGGTGCGCGGACCAAGCATGCGCAGGTTGAACTGCGAATTCTTGCCCAGCAGGAAGCGCAGTAGATTTGGCTGGTGCTGGTCCCATTTGCGCGAAAACACCCGGTCCAGAAACTCGCCGGGTGCCAGCGGCGCTTTGTCGTCGCTGCGCATGCCCCACAGCTTTTTCAGATTGTGCCGGAAGATGCGGTAATTCCACTGGATGCGGAACAGATCCATCAGCCCATAGGCTCCGCCGCCATGCTTGCTATCGGCGCCGCCATACATATGCGACCCCGGAACAAACACCGTGCCGCCCTGTTGCTCGCTCACATCCTCCACTGCGGCCAGAAGGCTGATCACGCCGGCGGGATCGCGGTGAATATACTGGTGCGATGAGCCGATATAGCTGGTCAGCGTGATGACCTCGAGCAGCGGGCGCGACCGACCGCAATATTCCGAAAGCACACCCTCGAGCCGCTGGCACAAGGTGGCGGCAAAGCCCTGGACGGGCCGGGTCGAAGGCAGCGAGCAGAAGTCGCGGCGCATGTAGCGATTATCGGTCTCGCTGGCAAAGGCGCACCGGTTGCGCTCCGGATCGTCGATGGTCTGCTTTATCAGCTCCAGCCCGATATCGGCTTCGGCAGCCGACAGCAGGTCGGTCAGGACAACCAGGCCGTACTTATCCATCATCGTCAGGGCCTGGTGGACGCATTGCTGCGTCAGCTTGCCATTGCGATCCAGAACGGCAGCGACTTCAAAAGCGGAGGTGTCGCTGGAAACCTTGAGTTCATTCATCCCGATCTGCCCTCTACTGATCCGGCATTCCCCGCATGGCCCGCCAATCGGCGGCGCATGGCTGCGGAGCAGTACCGGAGGACTATGGAGCCGATCCATTCCATTGGCGCAGAAGATTCTACATCGGGTTAACCCAAGGGCGGGTTTGGGACGCTGCAAGCATCTGGGCCCTTCGACCAAGCCCTGGAGGATCGGAGGGAATGGCGGCATATATCGGCAGGTCGGGAAACGACCCTGTTGCTGAATTCGGACTTCCGGGGCATCCTTTGCTGATGAAGCGCCCAAATCTACAACCCGAACTTCGCTCCTTGAGGGGTCAAGTTGATGAAGACCTTTCTGATCTCACGCCAGTTTCCGGGAGCTTTTGTCACACGCTTCGTGCCGAAATCGGCGTCACGGGAGAAAAAGGCGCTGACGCTTTCGAGTTTGATGTATGCTCGCCGGCATGGTTGGAGAACGAATTGGACAGCTTGCCCATTCTCTCCGGTGGTTCGCGCCTGATTGCCAAACGGTTCGCTCCGGCAGTCGTAGAAGCCTATGTGCGAAAGCGTTTGCTTCATGCCACTGGCCCGGATTGGCAGACCATAGCCACGAAACTGGGGCAATGGTCGCGCTGGGAGTTTGATAGCCACGAAGCCTGACGTCGGCTCACCACCCAGTTCCGGTCCCCTAAATCGGCAGCCCGCCCTGCGCCTTCGCCTCCTTCAGCACGAAGCTGGTGCTGATCGCCTTGATGCCCGCGATCGGGCGCAGTTTAGTGTTGGCGAAGTCCGCATAGCTGTCGAGGTCGCGGCTCACCACGGTGAGGATATAGTCCGCGCCGCCGGTGACCTGGTGGCAGGCGATCACCTCGTCCAGCCCGGCGATCGCCGCTTCGAATTCGCGCGTCACCGCCTCGCCATGGTCGGCGATCTCGACGCTGACATAGGCGAGCACGCCCAGGCCCAGTGCGCGGCGGCTCAGCCGTGCCGCATAGCCGCGGATCACGCCGTCTGCCTCAAGCCTTCGCACGCGCCGCCAGCAGGGAGAGGCGGACATGCCGACGGTTTCGGCGAGTTCCGCATTGGTCATGCGGCCGTGTTCCTGCAGCGCGCGCAGGATGCGGATATCTTCGGCGTCCAGATCGGTCATGGATAGAAATTGCCAGTTATCCGCTGAAAATGGAAGAACCTTCTGGATTGGGCTTCCGAAAGGCAAGAATGGGACAGGATTTTTCGCTTATGGGGTGCTATATGTCTCATTCAGCTGACAAACAGGGAACGGATATGGAAAGCCTGCTCATCACACCGGGTGCCGTGGACTTCTCGGTCATTCCCGACGTGCCCGCCGACACCTTTGTCGCGCCGCTGGTGCGCCCCGAGCATCTGGGTGAGGACTGGCTGGAGCCGAAGCAGCGCGTCTACTCGAGCGAAGAGCACGCCATCTGGGACGATCTGTTCGCGCAGCAGATGGACGTGCTGCCGGGCCGAGCGGCGAGCAGCTTCATGGCGGGGCTTGACCGGCTCGATCTGGGGCGCGGCGGCGTGCCCGATTTTGGCGCACTGAGCGAGGAACTGCAAGCGATCACGGGCTGGTCGGTGGTGCCGGTGCCGATGCTGATCCCCGATCACGTGTTCTTCTATCACCTCGCCAATCGGCGCTTCCCGGCAGGGAATTTCATCCGTTCGCGCGAGGAATTCCATTACATCTCGGAGCCGGACGTATTCCACGACGTGTTCGGTCATGTGCCGATGCTGACCGATCCGGTTTATGCCGATTACATGCAGGAATATGGCCGCGCGGGGTGGAAGGCACTGGCGTACAACCGCCTCAAGGCGCTGTCCGCGCTCTACTGGTACACGGTGGAGTTCGGGCTGATCCGCGAGGCCGATGGTATCAAGGCCTATGGCGCGGGCATCCTGTCCGGCCCGCTCGAGGCGGTATTCTCGGTCGAGGCGCAGTCGCCCAACCGCATCCATCTGGAAGTCGACCGGGTGATGCGCACCGATTATGTGATCTCGGACATGCAGCCGACCTATTTCGTCATCGACAGCTTCGAGGAGCTGTTCCGCAAGACGGTCGAGCGCAATTTCGATGATCTGTATCGCGGGCTGACGCCGGGCTTCACCTATTCCAACCAGGCGGTGCTGGGCGGCGACAAGGTCTATCACCTGGGCACCCAGGAATATGCCAATCGCGGCGGCAAGGGATCGGGCGCGCGTCCGGTCTGATCGCTGACACGATTGTCAGTTGCGCGGTCCCCCCGCCGCAGTCTAGCCTTGCGGCATGACACAGCCACGCCCCTTCACCATCGACATCCCCCAGTCCGCGCTGGACGACCTCAAGGCGCGCATTGCACATGCCCGTCTCCCCGAAAAGGAGACGGTAGACGATTGGGATCAGGGCATTCCGCTGGCCGTGGTCAAGGATTACGCGGCCTATTGGGCGAACGGCTATGACTGGCGCAAGTGCGAGGCGGCGCTGAATGCCTATCCGCAATTCCTGATCGAGCTCGACGGCGTCGACATCCATTTCCTGCACATTCGCTCCCGCCATGAAAGCGCGCGGCCGCTGATCCTGACGCATGGCTGGCCCGGATCGGTGCTGGAATTCATGGAGGTGATCGCGCCGCTGACCAACCCGGACGATCCGGCCGATGCCTTCCACCTCGTCATCCCCTCGCTCCCCGGCTTCGGCTTTTCGGGCAAGCCTGCCGAAACCGGCTGGTCGATCACCAAGATCGCCAAGGTCTGGAACGATCTGATGCTGGCTTTGGGCTATGACCGCTATTTCGCACAGGGCGGCGACTGGGGTTCGGGCGTGACGCTGGAGATCGCGCGGCAGAATCTGGGGGCATGCGCGGCGGTGCATTCGAACATGGTGCTGGCGCTGCCCGACCCTGCGGCGATGGGCGATCTGAGCGACCTGGAAAAGCGCGCGGCGGCGCGGATGCAATATTATCAGGACAAGGAAAGCGGCTATTCGTCGATCCAGAAGACGCGGCCGCAGACGATCGGCTACGCGCTGGCCGATTCCGCGGTCGGGCAGATGGCGTGGATCCTGGAGAAATTCCGCAACTGGTCCGATTGCGACGACAGCTTTTCGGGCTTCAGCCGCGATGCTTTGCTCGACACGATCACGCTTTACTGGCTGACCAACTCTGCAGCTTCGTCAGCGCGGCTTTACTGGCACAGCTTCTCCAACATGGGCTTTGATCCGGTCAGCCTGCCGATGGGTGGCACGATCTTCCCCAAGGAGCTGTTCCAGACCTCGCGCCGCTGGGCGGAAAAGCGCTTCAGCAATATCATCTATTGGAACGAGGTGGACAAGGGCGGGCATTTTGCTGCGCTGGAGGTGCCCGAAATCTTCGTTGCCGAGGTGCAGGCCTGCTTCCGCAACGCCAGTCTCTGAAAGGCAAACCCCGCCAGCGCGGGGGCGCTGACGGGGTTCGTCAGATCAGGATCTGGGGAGATCAGTTGCTGGTGACCTGAACGCTCTGGATGCCGGCCTTGGCGAGTTGGGCCTGCACGCTGTCCTTGCCGACCAGATGCGCTGCACCCACCGCCATGAACACGGTGCCCGGCTTGTCCATCCGCGCCTTGATCCACTGCACCCAGTTGGCGTTGCGGTTGGTCAGCAGCGCGTCATACAGGCCGGGATAGCTTTCCATCCCCTCGTTCATCAGCTTGTCGAGCGTGGCCAGATCGCCCTTGCCCCAGGCATCGACCAGCGCGTCGATCTGCGTCGTCACTTCGGGCACGCCATCGAGCGTTACGTCCAGAAACGCGACCTGCTCCTTGGTGCTCAGGCTATCGAAGATGCCGAGCTGCTGCTCGATGGTTTCCAGCTGGCCGAGCGGCTTGCTTTGCGCCTTGGCCGCGATGGACAGCACCTTTTCCGCGCCGCTGTTGAGGTCATAGCCCTTCATCATCAGCGGCAGGGTGGTCAGCGTGACGCTGGCGAACCAGGGTTCGTACTGGTCAAGTGCAACGGGCGGGATGTTCAGCGTGCCCAGCGTCTTTTCGTACTTGGTCAGCACCGGCGGGGTCAGCAGGCTGCGCAGTGTCGTGCCCTGCGGGTTGGTCGCCAGCTTGTTGACGGTCGCCTGCATCGCGGCGGGGTCTGAAGGCTCCTGCACTTCCAGGATCAGCTCGTCCGAGGCATCGAAGGCGGTCTTTATGTCGCCCTTCAGCCAGTTGAGCCCGGGGCGCAGCACATGGACGGTGCCGAACAGATAGATGGTGGTATCCTTGTCGCGCACCATCCACATCGCGGGATTGATGTCCTTGACCTCGGGGGCGGGGCCAAGCGCCTCTGCGACCGAGGTCGGCTGCTGCGCCATCAGCGGCTGGCTGGCAAAGGTGACGCTGGCCATTGCACCGATAGCAATAGTGGCAACGCCGTTGCGCAAGGTCTTGAAAATGTTCGTCATGGGGTCATCCTCTTCTTGGGGTATTGAGAAAACATCAGCGATATTTGTACCAGGCATAAGCCAGCGCGCTGCTGAAAATGCCGGCGGCGAAAAGCCAGAGGGCGTCAGGTTCGGGCACGATGCCGCCCTTCCATAGAATGAACCAGCTGGGGTAGCCGATCAGCATGACATTGCCGGCGACGACGGTGGTCTTGGTATGGACCACCCGTTCCAGTTCGTCTGACACCTGCATCAGCTTCCAGGAGCCATAAGATACCGAGACGACGAAGACGACGGCGCTGACCACCGCCAGCCAGGGCGGAATGCTGTTGGCCGCGACCAGGCCGGCGTTCTTGTCCTCGAAAAAGCCGACGAAGAAGCCGGATACAAGTCCCACGGCAAACAGCGCGCCGACCACGGTGTTGATCCGTCGGGTGCGCTGCTTGGCGCGCGCCTGCCAATCGCCTTCAACCATGATTGCCTCCGGTGAATTCGTCATCGAAAATCTCCTCGATGGGCATGTCAAACAGGCGTGCGATACGGAAGGCGAGCGGCAGCGACGGATCGTATTTCCCGGTTTCGATCGCATTGACGGCCTGGCGCGAGACATCGAGCCGGGCGCCGAGTTCGGCCTGGCTCCAGTCGCGTTCGGCGCGCAGCACCTTCAGACGGTTTTTCATCTCTTCCATCCGTTTGTCATCCTTGTGCACCTGCCGATATCGGTCCAGTCATGCGAGTACCAGAAGCATCGGCATGACCCGCTGGGCACCGCCGGACGCCGACGATGATCCCGCATCGGGTGCCCGGATGCTGATCAGCGCGCAGACCGCGCCGGTCACCAGCGCCAGGCCTATGGTCCAGCGGTAAGCCCGGCGAAGGGCTGTCGTTGAGATCGGCGGTGAGGGCCTGTCCATCGCTGCGTCCTGTCATTGTTCACTGACCTAATGTCAGCTGACCCTTACTTTATGTCGTGATTCGCTGACCATGTCAAGTGACCCTGACTTAGTGGCAGTGACGCATGACATCCGCTAGGGAAAGTGGCGGTTTTCGGTGGCTGGTCAGCGGGCCGGGCGGCTGATAGCCTTAGCGCCAAAGGCAATGGGAGAGAGCATCATGGCAGGCGAATCGGCCACCACCACGCACAGCCGCACGTGCCATCTGTGCGAGGCGAATTGCGGCGTTCTGGTTGAGGTCGCGGGGCGCAAGGTCGTCTCGATCCGTGGCAATCCCGATCATGTGCTCAGCCGCGGCCATATCTGCCCCAAGGCGACCGCGCTCGCCGACCTTCAGGACGATCCTGATCGCTTACGCCGCCCGGTCAAGCGCACCGCGACCGGATGGCAGGAGATCGACTGGGACACCGCCTTTGCCGAGATCGGCGCGCGGATGGCGGGCATCATCGCGAGCGGCGGGCAACCGGCGCTCTATATGGGCAACCCCAATGCGCATAACTATGCCACCGGCACCCAGACCGGCGTGCTGCGCAAGGCGCTGGGGGTGCGCACACTCTATTCCGCCTCGACGCTCGACCAGATCCCGCATCAGCTCGTGCAGATGTGGATGTATGGGCACAATGCACTGTTCCCGATTCCCGATGTCGACCGCACGCAGTTCATGCTCATCATCGGCGGCAATCCGCTGGCGAGCAACGGCAGCGTCTGGACCGTCCCCGATGTGAAAAAGCGGCTGAAGGCGGTGCAGAAGCGCGGCGGGCAGGTGGTGGTGATCGACCCGCGCCGCACCGAGACCGCGAAAATCGCCGATGCGCACCATTTCATCCGACCCGGCACCGACACCGCGCTGCTGCTGGCGCTGCTGAAAGCGCTCGACGAGGCGGGGCTGGTCGCGCCGGGCCGATTGGCAGCGATGCTCGATGAAGGCTGGGCCGCTGCCTGGCAGATGATCCGCAGCTTCGAGGTTGCGCCATTGGCCGATCATTGCGGCGTGGCGGAGAGCGTCATCCGCGATCTGGCGGCGAAACTGGGCAGCGGCGAACCGGGGATTGTCTACGGCCGCATGGGCGTGTCGGTCACCCATGCCGGAACGCTCAACCTGTGGCTGATCCAGCTGCTCAACATCGCCACCGGCAATCTCGACCGCGAGGGCGGCGTGATGTTCTCGTCGCCCGTCGTCGATTTGGTCGCAGGTGCGGGGCCGGGCACCTATGACCGCTTCCGCTCGCGCATCGGCAACCGGCCCGAGGTGATCAGCGAATTCCCCTGCGCGTTGCTGCCCGAAGAGATCAGCACGCCCGGCGAGGGGCAGATCAAGGCGCTGGTCGTGATCTCCGGCAACCCGGCGCTGTCGGCACCGGGTGCGTGGGAAGCGGCCTTGCCCCAGCTCGACCTGATGGTGTCGATCGACATGTATGTAACGGGCACCAGCGCGCACGCACATTACATCCTGCCGCCGTGCGGGCCGCTGGAAAAGGACCATTATCCGCTGCTGCTCGGCCCCATCGCGATCCGCAACTATGCCGATTATTCCGCGCCGACGCTGCCGATGGAAGCGGGCGCCAAGGCCGATTGGGAGATCGTGGCGGAGCTTGCGCGCGCGATCCTGGGCGCGAAGGGCGAGGCGGTGCCCAATATCGTGCCGCCGCGCGCGGTGCTCGCCGCGATGCTCCAGCGTTCGGACTATGACGTCACGCTGGAAGAGCTGGAGCCCAACCCCAATGGCAGGGATTTCGGCCCGCATGTCCAGCGGCTGCCCGAACGGCTGCAGACGCCCGACAAGCGCATCGCCTGCGCGCCGCCGCTGTGCCTGGAGGCGCTCGCGCAATGGCGCGCCGATTTCGAGAAGACACCCGCAGACCAGTTGCTGCTGATCGGGCGGCGGCATGTGCGCAACAACAACAGTTGGCTGCACAACAGCCCGCGCCTCTCCAAGGGGCCGGACCGCTGCACCGCGATGATCCACCCCGATGATGCGGCGGCGCACGGCATCGCCAGTGGCGACCAGGTGCGCGTCACCAGCCGGGTCGGATCGGTGCAACTGGCCGCAGAGGTGAGCGAGGATGTGATGCCCGGCGTGATCTCGATCCCGCACGGCTTTGGCCAGGACAAGCCCGGGACAAGGCTGTCGGTGGCCGCCAAGCGCCCCGGCGTGTCGCTCAACGACCTGACCGACCCGCAGGCGATGGACCCGATTTCAGGCAACGCCGTGCTCAACGGCACGCCGGTGACGCTGGAAAAGGTGGAGCAGGCGGTGGCGGCGGAATAAGGGCCTCTTGCCGCCCATGTCGTCACCCCCGCGAAAGCGGGGGGGAGCGCTTTTTTCCGATCTCGGCGCAGAAGCGGGATTCCCGCGTGCGCGGGAATGACGAGTTAGGTTGGCAAAGCTCAACTAAGCCCCCTGACACCAACGCTGAATCACCAGTCCCTTGACCAGCGGCGTCCCATCCGCCAAAGCGCGGCGCATCATTTTTTGCATCTGCGAAGGCCGGACGTTTGAGCGAGCACAGCCTTTCCTTTCAGGACATGATCCTGACCCTGCACAATTTCTGGAGCCAGCATGGCTGCCTGATCTTGCAGCCCTATGACATGCCGATGGGCGCGGGGACCTTCCACACCGCGACCACGCTGCGTGCGCTGGGCCCCGATCCGTGGAATGCCGCGTTCGTCCAGCCGTGCCGCCGCCCGACCGACGGGCGCTATGGCGAGAACCCCAACCGGCTGCAGCATTATTACCAGTATCAGGTGATCCTGAAGCCCTCGCCGGGCGACATCCAGCAGCTCTATCTCGACAGCCTGACCGCGATCGGCGTCGATCCGCTGCTGCACGACATCCGTTTTGTCGAGGATGACTGGGAAAGCCCGACGCTGGGCGCATGGGGGCTGGGCTGGGAGGTCTGGTGCGACGGCATGGAGGTGACGCAGTTCACCTATTTTCAGCAGATGGGCGGTTTCGACTGCAAGCCCGTCGCGGGCGAGCTGACCTACGGGCTCGAGCGGCTGGCCATGTACATCCAGGGCAAGGACAGCGTCTACGACCTCGATTTCAACGGACGCGGGGTCACCTATGGCGACGTGTTCCTCGAGAACGAACGCCAAATGAGCGCGTGGAACTTCGAAGTGGCGAACACCGAGAGCCTGTTCGACGCGTTCCGCAAGGCGGTCGCCGAGTGCGAGAACTGCCTCGACAATAAGCTGCCGATCCCGGCCTATGAGCAGGCGATCCAGGCGAGCCATGTGTTCAACCTGCTCCAGGCGCGCGGCGTGATCTCGGTCGCCGAACGCCAGGCCTATATGGGCCGCGTGCGCGACCTCGCGAAGGGCAGCTGCCAGGCTTGGATGGAAAAGAACGGATGGGCAGCGTGATGATGGGACCCGCCAATTTCCGTCATGCTGAACTTGTTTCAGCACCCATCCACCGTCCGGGTGCCGATAGGGTGAAGGCGCTTGGTGCCCGATGGGCCCTGAAACGAGTTCAGGGTGACGGGGTTTGTGTTCTATCGAAGGGAGTTGGCGCATGACCGACTTCCTGCTCGAACTGCTATCCGAGGAAATCCCAGCGCGGATGCAGGGCAAGGCGCGCGCTGATCTGGAAAAGCTGTTCACCGATCAGCTCGCCGCCGCCGGCCTCAAGGCTCAGAGCCTGCAGACCTTCTCGACCCCGCGCCGCCTCGCGTTGATCGCCCGCGGGCTGCCCGAGACGACCGAAGCGGTATCGGAAGAGCTCAAGGGTCCGCCCGCCGATGCGCCCGATGCGGCGGTCGAGGGCTTTCTGCGCAAGGCGGGGCTGACCCGCGACGCGCTCGAAACCCGCGACGTCAAGGGCCGCGCGACGCTGTTTGCAGTCATCAACAAGCCTGGCCGCGCCACCGCCGATGTGCTGGCCGATGCGATCCCCGCGATCATCCGCGCCTTTCCCTGGCCCAAGTCGATGCGCTGGGGCACCGCCAGCCAGACCACTGAAAGCCTGCGCTGGGTGCGTCCGCTGCAGGGCATCATCGCGCTATTGGGCGGCTATGTTGTGCCCTGCGAGGTCGATGGGCTGGTCGCTGGCAACACCACCGTCGGCCACCGCTTCCACCACAAGGGCGCGGTGACGATCAGCGGCGTTGAGGATTACGCCAGCGCACTGCGCGCCGCGCATGTGATCGTCGATCATGACGAGCGCGC
This sequence comes from Blastomonas sp. SL216, assembly GCA_026625625.1. Classification (NCBI taxonomy): domain Bacteria; kingdom Pseudomonadati; phylum Pseudomonadota; class Alphaproteobacteria; order Sphingomonadales; family Blastomonadaceae; genus Blastomonas; species Blastomonas sp. SL216. Next base: position 1,892,134 of record CP113055.1, on the reverse strand, counting down.
CGCGATCATCCGCGATGGCGCGATGAAGGCGGCGAGCGACGCCGGTTTTGTCCTCGTCGAGGACGAAGGACTGGTGGTCGAGAATGCCGGGCTCACCGAATGGCCGGTGCCGCTGCTCGGCCGCTACGACCCCGCGTTTCTTGAGGTTCCGCCTGAGGTCATCCAGCTAACCACCCGGATCAACCAGAAATATTTCGTCGTGCGCGATGGCGCGGGCGCACTGGCACCCGCGTTCGTCTGCACCGCGAACATTGCGGCGCACGATGGCGGCCAGGCGATCGTCGCGGGCAACGAGAAGGTGCTGGCAGCGCGATTGAGCGATGCGCGCTTCTTCTGGGAACTCGACCAGAAGAAGACGCTCGAGCAGCATTCCGAGAAGCTCAAGAACATCGTCTTCCACGAAAAACTGGGCACCGTCGCCGACAAGGTCGAGCGCGTCGCCAAACTCGCGCGCTGGCTGTGCGAAGAGGGTATCGTCAAAGGCGATCCGGCGCTCGCCGAGCAGGCCGCGCGGCTGTGCAAGGCCGATCTGGTCACCGAGATGGTCGGCGAATTCCCCGAACTTCAGGGGCTTATGGGCGGTTATTACGCGGCGAAGGAAGGCTTGGACCCCCAAGTCGCCGCCGCGATCCGCGACCATTACAAGCCGGTCGGGCAGGGCGATGACGTACCGACCGCGCCGGTGACGGTGGCGGTGAGTCTGGCGGATAAGCTGGATACTTTGGTTGGGTTCTATGCTAACCGGTTGCGCCCAACTGGATCAAAAGATCCATTTGCACTTCGCCGAGCAGCCATTGCGGTACTTACGACTATTCATACAAGCGGTCTAAGGGCTAGCCTCACTCGACTTTTCTCATTGGCTTTCGATGTTTACTATGAGCAATGGAAATCTCAATTCTGGATTTATAATCTGAAGTTTGACGGCTCCAAACTTATTGTCGACGATAGTAAATCTGATCCACGACACGTGGATACATTTTTCGTAGTTCGCCAAGATAGTGCAGATAATCGCCCTGAAATGACCGCGGAGCTGCTCGGGAGCCAGGCGGGAAGGGTATTGTATAGCGGAATCGAAGTAGAGGAGGAGCTCCTCGACTTCTTCGCCGACCGCCTCAAGGTCCAGCAGCGCGAAGCCGGTGTCCGGCACGATCTGATCGACGCAGTGTTCGCGCTCGGCGGCGAGGACGATCTGGTCCTCCTCCTTGCGCGCGTTCATGCGCTGCAGGCCTTTGTCGAGACGGGCGAGGGGGGCAATCTGCTCGCGGGGTACAAGCGCGCGGCGAATATTCTGAAGAAGGAAGAGTTCACCCCCGTTCCTCCGGGCGAGGGACTGGAACCCGCCGAGGCCGCGCTGATCGCTGCGCTTGATGACGCCGAGCCGCGCGCGATTGCCGCGATCGAGGCCGAGGATTTCGAAGGCGCGATGGCCGCGCTCGCTGCGTTGCGCGCGCCGATCGATGCATTCTTTGAAAGCGTGACCGTCAACGATGCCGATCCGGCCAAGCGGGCAGCGCGGCTGGCGCTGCTGGCCCGGTTCCGCAGCGCGGTTCACCGCGTCGCCGATTTTTCGAAGATCGAGGGATAGCCTCGACACCCTTCACCAACATTTCACACAGACAGGCTGAAGCTGATGACCAAATATGTGTACCGGTTCGGTGGCGGCGCCAATGATGGCGGCGCGGGCAACAAGAACCTGCTCGGCGGCAAGGGCGCGAACCTTGATGGCATGGCCTCGATCGGCCTGCCGGTGCCTCCCGGCTTCACCATCAGCACCGAAATGTGCACCCGCTATTATCAGGATGGCGAGGTGTTTCCGGACAGCCTGAAGGCCGAAGTGGCCGAGGGCCTGGCGCATATCGAAAGCGTCACCGGCAAGACATTCGGCGATGCGGCCGATCCGCTGCTGGTATCGGTCCGCTCGGGCGCGCGCGTATCGATGCCCGGCATGATGGACACGGTGCTCAACCTCGGCCTCAATGACGCGACCGTCGAGGGGCTCGCCAAGGTGTCGGGCGACGAGCGTTTCGCCTGGGACAGCTATCGCCGCTTCGTCCAGATGTATTCGGACGTCGTGCTCGGCCTCGACCATGATGCGTTCGAGGAAGCGCTCGAGATCATGAAGGAAGACAATGGCTTCTTCAGCGATACCGAGATGGAAGCCAAGCACTGGAAGGCGCTGGTCGGCGAATATATGGGCCTGGTCGAGGCCGAATGGGGCAAGCCTTTCCCGCAGGATGTGAACGACCAGCTGTGGGGCGCGGTTTCCGCCGTGTTCGGCTCGTGGCAGTCGGAGCGCGCCAAGGTCTATCGCCGCCTCAACGACATTCCCGGCGAATGGGGCACTGCGGTCAACGTCCAGGCGATGGTGTTCGGCAATATGGGCGATACCTCGGCGACGGGCGTGGCGTTCACGCGCAACCCTTCGACCGGTGAAAACCTGTATTATGGCGAGTTCCTGATCAACGCACAGGGCGAGGACGTGGTGGCGGGCATCCGCACGCCGCAGTACCTCACCAAACAGGCGCGCGAGGAAGCCAATGCCAAGCCGCTGAGCATGGAAGAGGCCATGCCCGAAACCTATGGCGAGCTGGCGCGGGTGTTCGACATCCTCGAAAAGCATTATCGCGACATGCAGGACATCGAGTTCACCGTGGAGCGCGGCAAGCTGTGGATGCTGCAGACCCGCTCGGGCAAGCGCACCGCCAAGGCGGCTTTGCGCATCGCGGTGGACATGGCCAATGAAGGCCTGATCACCGAGGAAGAGGCCATTGCGCGCGTCGACCCGATGGCGCTCGACCAGCTGCTCCACCCCTCACTCGACCCGTCGGCGACCCGCGACGTGCTGACCAAGGGTCTGCCCGCATCGCCGGGCGCGGCGAGCGGCATCATCGTGTTCGATGCCGATACCGCCGAGCGTCGCAACGAAATGGGCGATGCGGTGATCCTGGTGCGGATCGAGACCAGCCCCGAGGACATTCACGGCATGCATGCCGCCAAGGGCATCCTGACGGCGCGCGGCGGCATGACCAGCCACGCTGCCGTGGTGGCGCGCGGCATGGGCCGTCCCTGTGTCTCGGGCGCGGGCAGCCTGTCGATCGACAACAAGGAGCGCGTGCTGCGCATCGGATCGCGCGAGCTGCGCGAGGGCGATGTCATCACCATCGACGGCACCTCGGGCGAGGTGATGCTGGGCGAAGTGCCCACTGTACAGCCCGAACTGGTCGGCGATTTCGGCGTGCTGATGGGCTGGGCTGACAAGGTCCGCCGCCTCAAGGTGCGGACCAATGCCGAAACGCCCGACGATTGCCGCGTCGCGCGCGATTTCGGCGCGGAAGGCATCGGGCTGTGCCGCACCGAGCACATGTTCTTCGAGGCGAGCCGCATCACCGCCGTGCGCCAGATGATCCTGGCCGAGGACGAGGCTGGCCGCCGTCTGGCGCTGGAAAAGCTGCTGCCCGAACAGCGCGGCGACTTCCACAGCATCTTCGAGGTGATGGCGGGCCTGCCGGTCACCATCCGCCTGCTTGATCCGCCGCTGCACGAGTTCCTGCCGCACAGCGAGAACGAGTTTGCCGAGGTCGCCGAGGCCGCCGGTGTCGGCATCGAGGTCTTGAAGCGTCGCGCCAACGAGCTGCACGAATTCAACCCGATGCTGGGCCATCGCGGCTGCCGCCTGGGCGTAACCTATCCCGAAATCTACGAGATGCAGGCGCGCGCAATCTTCGAGGCGGCATGCGATGTCGCCACAAAGAGCGGTGCAGCCCCGATCCCCGAAGTCATGATCCCGCTGGTCGCCACCCGGCGCGAGCTGGAGCTGATGAAGAAGGTCGTCGATACCGCCGCCGAGATGGTGTTCGCCGAAAAGGGCCGCCGGATCGAATATCTGGTCGGCACGATGATCGAGCTGCCGCGCGCCGCGCTGATGGCCGACGAGATCGCGCAAGTGGGCGAGTTCTTCAGCTTCGGTACCAATGACCTCACGCAGACGACCCTGGGCGTCAGCCGCGACGATGCCGGACGGTTCCTCACGCAATATGTCGACAAGGGCATTTTCGCGCGCGATCCGTTCGTCAGCCTGGATATCGAAGGTGTCGGCCAGCTGATCGAGATCGCGGTCGCCAAGGGCCGCAAGACCCGGCCCGACATCAAGCTGGGCATTTGCGGCGAGCATGGCGGCGATCCGGCGAGCATCGCGTTCTGTGAGACCGCAGGCCTCGATTATGTCAGCGCCTCGCCCTATCGCGTGCCGATCGCACGGCTGGCAGCAGCCCAGGCAGCGCTCAAGAAGGGCTGAGGCTGAATTCTCCCCTCCCCGCTGGGGAGGGGTGCCCGAAGGGCGGGGTGGGGCTGCGGCAGCCGCTGTGCGCCCATCCCACCCCGGCCCGGGCAAGCCGGGCCTGCCCCTCCCCGCGGGGAGGGGAAAGGGAGCTGGTGCCACCCCGCAATCGCGCTTGCCATCGGCCAGGATCTTCCGGCATAGCCTGTGTCAAAACAGGGAGGGGATCGCATGCGGACCGCGTTTCGCTATGGCATCATGCTTGTCGCCGGACTGGCGGTCGGCACCGGGGCGGCAGCGTTGCAGCTGCGCCAGAGCTTTGCCGCGATGGGGATCGAGAACGGCCCCTGGCACACCGGCGAGAAGGTGGGCACTGCCGATGCCAGCGTCTCGACGCGCGCATCGGTCGCGCTGCGCGGTCTTCTGGCGCTGCCCGAGCGCGAGGCGATCTATTTCAATGCCACCACCGACAGCCAGGGCCGCCAGCTCGAGGGCAGATGCAGCTATCGCGTCACCGGCGGCGCTATCGATGCGCGCTGGTGGAGCCTGACGTTGTACGACAGCAAGGGCTATCTGATCTCCAATCCCGAAAGCGTCTATTCGGTCGGCAGCGCTGCAATCGGACCACAAGAGGTGGGCAACTGGACCGTCGACATCTCCTCCAGGCGCACCGGCCCGCACTGGATCGCGATGCCCGATGATCAGCCGTTCGAGCTGACTTTGCGCGCCTATCATCCCTCGCGCGATCTGCTGGCGCGGCGCGGGAGCGTCAGCCTGCCGCGCATCGAACGTGGGGAGTGCCGCGCATGAGCCGCTGGGCAGGACCTTTGCTGCTGGCCGTTCTGGCTGCGCTGGCCGGCTGGTACGGTACGCTGGCCGCTGCGCCGACCGTCATCATGGACCGCGCATGGGCGCGGCTGGCCGATCAGGTCGGCACGAACACGATGGCGCATACGCCGCTGGTGACCGCCGAGCGGCAGACCATCGTGCGGCCAAGCCCGGACCTTGCCTATTCGGTCTGCACCTTCGATCTTGGCCAGGGTCCGCTCGAGGTCATGGCCAACCCGGTGCCCGATCATTACTGGTCGCTGACGGTGTTCGACAGCGTGACCGATGTCGCCTTTGTCGAAAGCGATCGCGATACGCGCGGCAAGTCTATCCGCATCGTGCTGGCGACGGCCGATCAGGCGGTGCCCGAAGGCGCGCGCAAGATCATGCTGCCCGATGCCAAGGGCGTCGCGCTGATCCGCGTGCTGCTCAAGAACCGGGGGGAGATCGGTGCGGTGGATGCATATCGCAAGAAGTCGTTCTGCCGCCCGTTGAAAGGCTGACCCGGCACTCGCGCGTGCGTGGAATTGACGGCAGGTAACGAGCCACTGACATAGATGTCAGGAAAATCGCAGCACGCCCTAGACAAGCGCCCCGGACCCCTGCATATCTCTGTTTAACCAAACGATTAAACGGCTGCGCGCGACTCTGCCGACGCGGGCCGGATCGGGCGCGAGAGGAGAGAGACATGGCAACCCGTCCCACCGCTGCCGAGCTGGCGGATTATGAGGCCCAGGCCGATGCCTGGTTCCGCGAGAATACCCCCAAGGATCCCGGTTTCATGCTGCCGCTGACCTTCATGGAGGTGAGCACCGACCAGCAGTTCGAATTCCTCTGCAACTGGCAGCGCAAGGTCTATGAGGCCGGCTATCTCGGCGCGAGCTGGCCGACCCAATATGGCGGCGGCGGGCAGCACCCCGATTTCCAGCGCGTCGCCACCAAGGTGATGAAGAAATATGACGGCCCGATCATGCTCAACGCGATCGGCATCGGCTGGGCCGGGCCGCTGATCCTCGATATCGGCAGCGAGGAAGAGAAGAAGAAATATATCAAGGGGATGCTGAGCGCAGAGGATATCTGGTGCCAGGGCTTTTCCGAGCCCGAAAACGGCTCCGACCTTGGCAATGCGCAGCTGAAGGCCGTGCGTGACGGCGACGAATATGTGCTCAACGGCTCCAAGATCTGGACCTCGCTGGGTGACCGCGCGAAATACATGATCCTGCTCGCGCGCACCTCGAACGAGGGGCCGAACAAGTATGCGGGCCTCAGCTTCTTCCTTGCGCCGATGCACGCGCCGGGCATCGAGACGCGGCGGATCAAGAAGCTCACCGGCGAATATGGCTTCGTCCAGTGCTTCTTCACCGATGCGCGCATCTCCGCCGAATGCCTGATGGGCAACGAGGGCGACGGCTGGCAGATCGCGATGAAGACGCTGGAATATGAGCGCGGCGCCAAGGTCAATCTCGCCGGTGGCTATTTCCTGAAAGAACTCGACGCGATGGGCGTGGTCGAACTGGCGCGCGAATCGCAGCGCGGCGGCAAGCCGCTGCTCGACGATCCGGTGATGAAGGACCGGATGGTCGACTTCATGATGGATATCCAGGCCTTGAACCTCAACAACCAGCGCCGCCGCATGGGGCCGCTGGTGCAGGATCGCCCGATGGGCCTCGCGCTGATGAACAAGCTGGCGCGAACCGAGATGATCCGCGAGCTGACCGAATTCTCGCTGGCCTTCCAGGGCACGCGCGGCGGCTATTATGTCGATGATCCGTGCGCGGTGGACAACGGCTATTGGCACCGCAGCTATCTGAACAGCTTCTCCGCCACGATCGGTGGCGGCACGTCCGAAATCCAGCGCAACATCGTCGCCGAGCATGTGCTTGGCCTGCCTAAAGGACGTTAACCCATGGCATTCAGTGAAGGAAATCTCGCCGATCATCTGGGCGGCCTGGGCTATAGCGAAGAGCAGATCGAGCTGATGGACGTGGCCACCAGCTTCTGCCGCGACAAGTCGCCGATCGACAAGGTGCGCAAGCTGATGGCAGACGAGCGCGGCTATGACGCGCAAGTCTGGCAGGAAATCGCCGAACTCGGCTGGCTGGGTATCGCGATCCCCGAAGCGCATGGCGGCGTCGGCCTGTCGATGGCCGAGGTTGCTCCCATCGCCGAGCAGATGGGGCGGCGGCTGCTGACCACGCCCTTTGCCAGCTGCACGGTCGCGGCGCAGGCGCTGCTGGCGGCGGCGGACGAGGCGCAGTGCGCGCAATGGCTGCCGCGCATCGTCGCAGGCGAGATTGCGACCTTGGCCTTGTCCGAACCGCATGGCGACTGGACGCTTGCCCATGTCGAGGCGACCGGCAAAGCGAGCGGCGACGGCTATGCGCTGTCCGGCACCAAGCAGTTCGTTGCCTATGCCAGGGACGCCGCGCTGGTCATTGCGACGGTCAATGTCGATGGCCAGGTCCGGCTGGCGCTGATCGAGCGTTCGGCGATCTCCGATGCCGCGCTGCGCCGCGAGATCATCATCGATGAAACCCGGCGCACCTATGAGCTGACGCTCGACGGGATCACCATCCCGGCCTCGGCGCTGCTCGATGCTGGACGTTCGACCACCGCGCTCGGCCAGATCGAGCTGGCGAGCGCGCTGCTCCAGGCAGCCGAAATGTGCGGCGGTACCCAAAGCGCGATCGACTACACGATCGAGTATCTGAAGACCCGCAAGCAGTTCGGCAAGCTGATCGGCGAATATCAGGCGCTCAAGCACCCGATCACCAACGCTTATGTCGCCTATGAAAAGGCGCGCTCGCACATGCTCAGCGCCGCGCACAATTTCGGCCAGCAGGGCGTGGGCGAGATCGCGGTGCGCATGGCCAAGGCGAGCGCCGACAAGGCGTACAGCTTTGCCGCCGACCGCGCGGTGCAGTTCCATGGCGGCTTCGGCTTCACGCACGATTGCGACGCCGGGCTCTACCGCCGCAGCGCGATCTGGCACGCCAGCCAATTCGGCGATGCTGCCTGGCACCGGGCGAAGCTGGCCGACCTGCTGTTCTAGGACCGCGCGTCGGGAGACAAAAAACTTCGCGCCTTCGCGTCTTCGCGTGAAGTTCAATGGCGTTGGGTCTCGCGAAGGCGCGAAGCCGCGAAGAAGAACGAGATATTCCGGCTTCGCCGGTGAGAATTGGGAGATTTGCATGACCGAAGTTACCACCCAGACGCAGGACGGCGTCCTCGTCATGACCATCAACCGGCCCGAGGCCAAGAATGCGGTCAATCGCGCGGTCGCCGAAGCCATGGCGGCGGCGATGGAAGAGCTTGATGCCAATGACGATCTGCGCGTCGGCATCGTCACCGGCGCGGGCGGCACCTTCTGTTCGGGCATGGACCTGAAGGCCTTTCTCACCGGCGAGCTGCCGATGGTGAAGGGCAAGGGTTTCGCCGGTTTCGTCGAATCGCCGCCCAAGAAGCCGCTGATCGCCGCGGTCGATGGCTATGCGCTCGCGGGCGGCATGGAGGTTGCGATCACCTGCGACCTGCTTGTCGCCAATGCCAAGGCGCAGTTCGGCATCCCCGAAACCAAGCGCGGCCTGGCTGCAGCCGCAGGTGGCCTGATGCGCCTGCCGCGCCAGGTGCCGCCGCGCATCGCGATGGAGCTGGCGCTGACCGGCGATTTTATCTCTGCCCAGCGGGGCTATGAGATCGGCTTCGTCAATCGCGTGGTCGAAACGCCTGCGATCGACGGTGCGCTCGAACTGGCCGCCAAGATCAGCGCCAACGGCCCGCTTGCGGTGCGCGTCTCCAAGCAGGTGATCGTCGAATCGCGCGGCTGGAGCGACGGGGAAATGTGGGCGAAGCAGCAGGAAATCGTCGGCCCGGTGATGACCTCGCAGGACGCGCGCGAGGGCGCTGCGGCGTTCGCGCAGAAGCGCGCCCCCAACTGGACCGGCAAGTAAGTGCCAGCCGCCGAAACGCGTTGATTTCGGCGGAGAAAAGCTGACAATGGGCTGGCAGGGTCGCACCTGACTGGAGAATCGTCCCCGTGATCCTGCTGCCCGCCCTTTTGATTGCGGCGTTAAGCCCGGCTGCCCCATGCCCGGACCGCACCACCAACGCTGCGGCGCTCTGCGCCAATCGCGAGATCGCGGCGCGCTGGGCGGATGTCGAGGCGGCGTTCAAGGCCTGGGACAAGGTCGATCCGCGCAAGGCCGTGATGGCCGAGCGGCACGACGAGGCGCTGGCCGATCTGCGCCGAGGCTTCGAGTATAACGAGGAAGACAGCCCGCAAGAGGGCAATGCCGACCAGATCGTCGAGAGCCTTGGCTATGTGAAGAGCGAGATCGATGGGCTGACGAAAATTGCCGCATCGATCCGCACCCCCGCCGGGTTCGGGCCCGATTTTGCCAGGACGTGCCTTGCCACTGCCGTGGAAATGTGTGTGGTCGAAGCCGCTGGCGTATTGAATGCAGGCGAAGAGGGCAGGGTGCGCACGGTCGCCTGGCAGAAGCTGAGCGGACTGGAGCCCGGGGGCGGCATCCCGCTGCGCATGGCCATCGCCTGGGAGCTGACCGGCGATGCGCCAAAGCTGATCGGATTTACCAGCACGGAGGGCGAGGCCGCTACGCCCGTGCTGGTCGATGACGGCGAGAAGCTGGTGCTCCAACTGCCCGCGCGCACCGCCGGAACGGGCGAGGGCAATGCCGATACGCTCTATCTGCTGCGCGCCGATGGCTGGGCCAATATCGGCATGAACGGCTGGAAGTACGAACTGCGCACCCGGCTGCCCAAGGGCCTGGGGCTGTGGAAGGGCGTGGAATACAGCCTGTACGGCATCAGCAGCTCCTTCTCGCTCTGGCGCGACAGCGACGCCAATTGCTGCCCAACGGCGGGGGATGCCTTTGCAACGTTCAAGATCGTGAACGACCGGCTCGCCATCGATACGCTGGAGATCAATCCTGCAGCTGCCGTGCAGGTCAAGCCGTTGTCCTGCCCGATCCTGAAAGCCACCTATCGCTCCCCCTGGCCGACGCGCTTCACGCTGCACTTCGAAAAGCCCGTACTGCCGCCCAGCGCACAGTCGGACATGGTCGCGGTGCTCGAACAGACCGATGAGGACGACAAGCTGATCTTCCGCAAGTATTTCAGCTTTGCAGGCTCCAACGGCTTGGGCTCGACCACCTTGATCCCGGTCGATGGGATGGGCGACAAGGAGAATCCGCCGCAGATGCTGCCCGAGCAAGAGGGCGAGGAGCCGCTCTATTTCCACGCCTTCATCGGCGAGCCCAATGGCCTGAAATATGTCGCCGAACCGCCGATGCTCGATACTCCGGCGCCGCTGGGCGTGTTCATGCCCGATCTGGCGCGCTCGCTCTGGTACGACGGCATTCCCGCCCCCAAAGGCGGCCCGCCGATGCGTGTGGACATGCCGCGCGATATGTGGATGGGGGACTGTGCGGAGTAGGGCAAGGGCAGCTATCGAATGACTCTTATAGCGCTACGAGCGGGTGGAAATATGTGCCAAGCAGCCTAGCCAACTGAGATGTGCGGCCAAAAGTGCGCTACCAGAATGATGACGAGGAAGGCAAACAAGGGAGCCATCAAGACCCACCACAGCCAATTAGGCACGACGTGGATGATCCAATCATAAATGAAGTCGAACATACCAAATAACCCTTGAATAAAAATATAGCGCAAGAGTCCATGTCCGCAAGTGGGTAATTTCAGACCGATAGGTTTTCTCCAGAACGACTGAAAATCCGCCCCGCCTCCGCTCAGCCTGAGCTTGTCGAAGGCCCCGCTATTCGGCCAGCGTGGGCGCGGGTCCTTCGACTTCGCGGGCTCAAGCCCGCGGCTCAGAGCCTGCCCTGAATTTGTTTCAGGGATGAGCGGAGGTGGGTTAGGTGATGGACGATGATATTGCCCTCTCCCCTTCAGGGGGGAGGGTTGGGAGGGGGGGATGCGCCAACGCTGGCCCCTCTCAACTTCGGCTAGCCAGCAAGCTGGCGAGCCTGCGTATCTCTCCCCTGAAGGGAAGAGAGCAAGGACACGCATTGTTCCACGCACCACCCCCCGCCGCAATCTGTTGCGCCGCAGCAAGGCTTGAGCTATGGGCGCGCCAGCAACAGGCGTGCCGGTGGACGGCGTGTCCGCGACCATCCCCCTGATACAGGCTCTATTTCATGTCCCTTCGCAATATCGCCATCATCGCGCACGTCGATCATGGCAAGACCACCCTTGTCGACCAGCTGTTCCGCCAGTCCGGTACCTTCCGCGACAACCAGCGCGTCGAAGAGCGGGCGATGGACTCGAACGATCTCGAAAAAGAGCGCGGCATCACCATCCTGGCCAAGTGCACCTCGATCGAGTGGGACAATGCCGGCGAGAAGACGCGGATCAACATCGTTGATACCCCGGGCCACGCCGACTTTGGCGGCGAGGTGGAACGCATCCTCTCGATGGTCGATGGCGTGATCCTGCTGGTCGACGCCGCCGAAGGCGCGATGCCGCAGACCAAGTTCGTCACCGGCAAGGCGCTCGCTTTGGGCCTCAAGCCCATCGTCGTCGTCAACAAGATCGACCGTCCCGATGGCCGCCCGCAGGAAGTGCTGGACGAGGTGTTCGACCTGTTCGTGTCGCTAGAAGCCAATGACGAGCAGCTCGATTTCCCCGTGCTCTTTGCCTCTGGCCGCAACGGCTATTGCGGTGACAGCCCGGAAGTGCGCGAGGGCACGCTGCAGCCGCTGTTCGAAAAGATCGTCAGCCATGTGCCCGCGCCCAGCGCCGATGCCGATGGCCCGTTCAAGTTCCTGGTGACGCTGCTCGATCGTGACAACTTCCTTGGCCGCATCCTTACCGGCCTGGTTGCCAGCGGCACGGTGAAGACCAACCAGCAGATCCACGCGCTCGATCCCGAAGGCAATGTCGTCGAAGCGGGCCGCGCGTCGAAGATCATGGCGTTCCGCGGGCTGGAGCGCGTTCCGGTCGACCAGGCCAATGCAGGCGACATCATCTCGATCGCCGGCCTCACCACCGCGACCGTCGCCAACACCATCTGCGACACCAGCGTTTCCGAGCCGCTGCACGCGCAGCCGATCGATCCGCCGACGCTGTCGATGCGCTTTGCGGTGAACGACAGCCCGTTTGCCGGCCGCGAGGGCACCAAGGTGACCAGCCGCATGATCCGCGATCGCCTGATGCGCGAAGCCGAATCGAACGTTGCGATCAAGATCACCGAATCGGCCGACAAGGACAGCTTTGAAGTTGCCGGGCGCGGCGAATTGCAGCTGGGCGTGCTGATCGAGACGATGCGCCGTGAAGGCTTTGAGCTGGGCATCTCGCGTCCGCGCGTGCTGTTCGGCGAAGACGAAAGCGGCAACCGCACCGAGCCTTATGAAACCGTCGTCATCGATGTGGATGACGAGCATTCGGGCACGGTCGTCGAGAAGATGGCGCAGCGCAAGGCCGAGATGACCGACATGCGTCCCTCGGGCGGCGGCAAGACCCGCATCACCTTCAGCGCCCCGTCGCGCGGCCTGATCGGCTATCACGGCGAGTTCCTGTCCGACACGCGCGGCACCGGCATCATGAACCGGCTGTTCGAGAAATACGGTCCCTACAAGGGCCAGATCACCGGGCGTCAGCTCGGCGTGCTGATCTCCAACGGCACCGGCGACACCGTGGGCTATGCGCTCAACGCGCTGGAAGATCGCGGCGTGCTGTTCCTCGGATCGGGCGTGCCCGTCTATGAAGGCATGATCATCGGCGAGAATGCCAAGCCCGATGACCTTGAAGTCAACCCGATGAAGTCGAAGCAGCTGACGAACTTCCGTTCGACCGGCAAGGACGACGCGATCCGCCTGACCCCGCCGCGCCTGATGAGCCTGGAACAGGCGATCGCCTATATCGACGACGACGAAATGGTCGAAGTGACGCCCAAGAACATCCGCCTGCGCAAGCGCTTCCTCGATCCGAACGAGCGCAAGAAGCAGAGCCGGAAGAAGGAAGCGGCATAAGCGCCTGCCTTCTGCGATAACAAAAAAAGGGCCGGTGCAGCGATGCACCGGCCCCTTTTTTGTTCACAGCTTGGTTGACTACCGCGCCAGCAAAATCCGCGCCTGGCTCGCGATCTGGGCCAGCATGGCGACGCTGGGGGCAGCGTCCATCCTTGCCCGGTCGACCAGCGAGCGGAACTGCTTGATCCGGGGCAGGTTGGCCTCGGTCCAGTGCGCGACATAATCCTGCGGGTCGCCGCCCTGCGCGCGGGCGAGGAAGTCGAGGCGCATCTGCTGGAAGTCGCGGGCAAGACCCGAGACGAGCAGCCGTTCCCAGGGGTCGCTGGGCGACATGCGCGCGGCGGTCATCTGTGTCCAGTCGAGGCCCAGCGTCGCGCCTAGGTCGGCGAACGCATGGGTCAGCGGCAGCGGGCCGGTGCCGCTATGGCTGGCAAGGTTCGCAAGGCCTGCCGCGCCGTCGAGCCCGGTCAGCCGCACGATATGCGTGGCATGGGTGGGAGCTGCGCCTTGCGCGGTCAGATCCTGCGCCTGCCGTGCGGCCTGCAAGCGGGCTTCGGCGTTGAGCAGATCGTCCATGCCCGCGATCAGCGCATCGACGCCGGGCTTCAAGGCGGCGACGATCTCTCCGGGCATCAGGCCATCGGGGCTGGCGCGCAGCACATCGGCGATGTGCACGCGCACGATATTGGCGGTGGCGTCGAACAGCATCAGGCGGACCTGCTCGTCCATCTGGGTGCTGTCGAAATCGGCCCAGATCGCGGGCAGCGCAAACAGCCGCTCGGCCGCGACGAACGCGCAGGCAACATCGCCCAGCGTGCAGCCTTCCTCTTCCGCCAGCTCGAACGGATGGATCAGGCCCAGCCGGTTGATCATGCGGTTGGCCAGCTTGGTCGCGATGATCTCGCCGCGCAGCTGGTGCTGCATCAGCATATCGCCATAGGCCTCGCGCATCTGCGGCGGGAAGGCGGCGAGCAGTTCGGGCCGCATCGTCGGGTCATCGGCCAGCGGAATGCGCTCGATCGCGTCCTGCAGCGCCAGCTTGGCGGTCGACAGCAGCACGGCCAGCTCGGGCCGGGTGAGGCCATGGCCCTCCTGCGCGCGGCGCTTGAACGTGGCATTGTCGGCCAGTCCCTCGACCTTGCGGTCAAGCCGGCCCTGTTCCTCGAAATTCTCGATCAGGCGCAGGTATGACGGCAGTGCGCGGGTGCCGCCGCGCTCCGCGATCGACAGGCCCAGCGCCTGCAGCCGGTTGTCCTCGAGCACCAGCTTCGAGACATCATCGGTCATCGAGGCGAGCAGGGCATTGCGCGACGGTTCGTCGAGCAGGCCTTTGCGCATCACCGCATCGAGCCCGATCTTGATGTTCACCTCATTGTCCGAACAGTCGACACCGGCGGAATTGTCGATGAAATCGGTGTTGATCCGCCCGCCCAGCATCGAGAAGGCGATGCGCGCTGCCTGGGTCACGCCCAGGTTCGCGCCTTCGCCGACGACCTTGCAGCGCAGCTGTTCGGCATTGATGCGCAAGGGATCGTTCGAGGGATCGCCCACGTCGATGTTATTTTCCGACGCCGCCTTGATATAGGTGCCGATGCCGCCGAACCACATGAGGTCGACCTGCGCGCGCAGGATCGCGGAGATGAGCGCCGCCGGCTCGATCTCTTCCTGATCGATGCCGAGCATTGCCTTGACCTCCGCAGTGAGCGGAATCGCCTTCATCGAGCGGGCGAACACGCCGCCGCCCTTCGAGATCAGCGCCTTGTCGTAATCGTCCCAGCTCGATCGCGGCAGGGCGAACATCCGCGCGCGCTCTTCCCAGCTCCTGGCTGCATCGGGATCGGGATCGAGGAAGATATGCCGATGGTCGAATGCCGCGACCAGCTTGATCGCCTTGGAGAGCAGCATCCCGTTGCCGAACACGTCGCCCGACATGTCGCCGCAGCCTGCGACGCGCACCGGATCGTTCTGCACATCGACGCCCATCTCGGCAAAATGCCGCTGGACCGACACCCAGCCGCCCTTGGCGGTGATGCCCATCGCCTTGTGGTCATAGCCCTGCGAGCCGCCCGACGCGAAGGCATCGCCCAGCCAGAAGCCATATTCGGCTGCGATGGCGTTGGCGGTGTCGCTGAAGGTTGCGGTGCCCTTGTCTGCGGCGACGACGAAATACGGGTCCTCGCCATCATGCACCACCACGCTGTCGGGGTGCACCACCTTGCCGTCGACGATATTGTCGGTGACCGAAAGCAGCGTGCGGATGAAGGTCTTGTACGCTTCCTTGCCGCCGTTCAGCCAGCCGTCGCGATCGGTCGCGGGATCGGGAAGCTGCTTGGGGAAGAAACCGCCCTTGGCCCCGGTTGGCACGATCACCGCGTTCTTCACGCGCTGCGCCTTCATCAGGCCGAGCACCTCGGTGCGGAAGTCGTCGCGCCGGTCGGACCAGCGCAGGCCGCCGCGCGCGACGGGGCCGGCGCGCAGATGGATGCCTTCGACCTGCGGCGAATAGACGAACATCTCGCGCCAGGGCAGGGGAGCGGGCAGGCCCGGCACCTTGGCGCTCTCGATCTTCATCACCATCGCCAGCGATGCGGCGGGGGCAAAGGCATTGGTGCGCAGGATCGCCATGACGAGCGCGCGCAGCATGCGCAGCAGTCGGTCGTCGTCGATCGCCGACACCTGGGTCAGCCCGCTATTGATCGCGGCGAGGTTCGCCTCGGTCGCAGCCTCGCGGTCGCCGGTAAAGGCCGGGTCGTGCCGCGCGATGAACAGCGCGACCAGCGCATGGGCGATTCCCGGCGCATCGTGAAGCGCATCGACCATCGTGCCGATGCCATAAGGCAGGCCCGCCTGGCGCAGATAGCGATACCAGGCGCGCAGCCAGATGACCGCCCGCTGCTCCAGACCGGTCGCGGCGATCAGGCGGTTGAACGGGTCGTTCTCCGCCTTGCCCTCCAGCGTGCCGGATATCGCCGCCTCGATGGCAACCGCGCGCTGCAGCAGCGCCTCGGTATCGCCCTGGCCGCGCAGCTTCAGCAGGAAATCGTGGATATGGCCGCCATCATCCTTGCCCAGCTGGGTCGGAACTTCTTCCAGCACATCGAAGCCGAAATTCTCGAGCGCGGGCACGGTTTCGGACAGCGGGATCGCCCCCGAGAGGCTGTACAGCTTGAGCCGCAGATGCATGGCATCGTCATCGGCACGGCGATAGAGGCGCGCGCCATGGCGGTCGGGGCTGTCCAGATCGCGCAGGCGCAGGATATCGAGCGCGGCCTCGCGCGGGCCGCAATCGCTGCGATAGGCCATCGGGAATTGCGGCGCATAACGGCTGGCCAGCGCAGCCGCGCGGCTGTCCTCGCCCAGCGCGACGAGCGCCTCCTCGACCGAAGGCTCCCATCCGCGCACCATCGCGCGCAGCGCCGCGTCGAGCGCGGCATCGTCAACCTTCTGCCCGCCTTCGCGCAGATCGAGCACATAGCGCAGCAGCGCGATCTCGCCATCTTCGAGCGAGATCGACCAGCTCAGCGTCTTGCCGCCCGAGGCCTCGATCAGCATCCGCTCGATCGCGACGCGGCGTCCGGTCGAGACCTCGTCGCGCGGCAACCAGGCGAAGACGAACAGGTGGCGCTTGAGCGAGGACTGCACGGTGACCAGCTTCGACCGGGGCCGGTCGGCCAGCGACATCGCGGTCAGCGCGACGCGCTCCAGATTCTCCAGGCTGAACGCGATCAGCAGATCGTGCGGCAGCGCGGTCAGCGCGTGCGACAGCGCCTTGCCGGCATGGCCGCTGGGGGAGAAGCCGAACTTGTCCATCAGCAGCTTCAAATGCGCGCGCAGCACCGGTACGCGCTCTGGCGCTGCGGCGAGCGCCGCGCTGGTCCAGATGCCGCCATGCACCGAAAGCGCAGCAACGCGGCCGTCCTCCCAGATGGGCAGGATGATGAGGTCGAGCGGCGCGCGGCGGTGCACGGTCGAGATGAAGTTCGACTTGATGATCAGCGGCGCGGCCTTGCCGCTCTCAAACCAGGCAAAGGCCTGTTCGAACGAATGCGCCGCGAGCAGCTGGCGATCGCCGCCACCCATCCGCGCCAGGCCGAGCGGCGCTTCCGTCGCGCCATCGCGGCGGTAGCGCAGATGCGCCAGCTGCGTCATGTTGCGGTCGAGGAACCAGCGCAGCAGCGCCGCGCCTTCGCCATCTGTCATCGCGGCGGCATCAGCGGCCATCGCCGCCTGCAGCATCGGCCAGTCGCTGACGGCGGCGCGGACATCGGCCATGGCGGCGAGCAGGGCAGCTTCCAATGCCTTGCGCTGCCGTGCATCGGCGCGCTCGACCTCCAGATACACGACCGATTCCCGGCGTTCGCCCGGCGCTTCGTCGGTATAGATTTCGCTCAGCAGCCCATCGGCATCGCGGCGCAGCGCCACCACCGGATGGATCACCCGGTCGATCGCAAGCCCGAAGCGCGAGATGGTCGCGGCGATCGAATCCACCAGGAACGGCATGTCGTCATTGATGATCGCCACCCGCATATGGCGGTTCCCGGCCTGACCGGGGATGGATTCGATCAGCAGCACCGTGTCGGCAGAGGGACGCCGCGCCATCGCCTTGAGCGCGAAATCGGCAGCTTCGGTGCTTGCCGAGCCGTCAAAGCCTTCATTCTCACCCGGCAGCGCTCCTTTCAGGAACGCATCGGTCAGAATGCTGCGAAGTCTTTGATGCTGGTGCGGATCGGAAAACGGGGTGCTGGACGGCGCGTCTGCCTCGGACGCTGCATGCGGAGTGTCGGCCATGGGTTCCTCGTGCCCCGCGTGCGTGCTGGTTTGCGCGCCTCTTTATGGGGTCTGCTGCCCCGGCTTATGCGCCATCGCACGCGGCTTCTCAAGCGCACAGCCGGGGGATGACGTCAAATTCGCGTAATTTTCTTTCAGCTGACCGATTAAATGTTACGGCCAATAGCAAGTTCTTCGGCGCTTATCCGGCCAGCTTGCGCAGGATGCGATCTGCCAGCGGATCGTTTTCGCCGATCACGCCGATCACGCCGATCACGCCGTTGGCATCGCGGCGGGCGACCAGGACGGCAAATTCGGAATCGCCGATATCCAACGCACCGACCGGCAGGGCAGGGACCGCGCGCAGACGCTGGCGCGTCTCGTGCTTGCGGCACAGCTTTTCGGCATCCTCGTCGCGGGCGCGACGCGCCTTGCGCTCGATCTGGACGATGGCCTTGAGACCACCGGGCTGCTGCATCAGCAGATCGGCCAGGCCTCCGCGCGGCACATCGCGGCGCATCGCATGGGCGAGCACGCAGGCATATTCGGCGAGGCGCGTCTTGTCGTAGCTCGCGCCGAAGACCAGCTTGACCAGCGGCGTCATCGGCGCGCGGGCCTGGGCTGCGATACCGCTGTCATCGAGCAGCGCGGCATAATCATCGGGGCGTCCGCGCGCGGCCAGCGCAAAATCATAGGCACGGCCGATGGCGGCATAGAGCGCGGCGCGCGAACGGTCCTCGGTCGCCAGCGCCGCCTCGACATGCGCCCGCGCGAAATCAAGCAGGTCCGCCAGCGCCGCTTCGCCGCCCGGTAGCTCGACCACCGGAAAGGCATTGGCCACCGGTTCCTCGTCGATCCCACCGAAACCCACCTCGATCAGGCCATCGGACAGGTCGTCGAACATGGCATAGCCATCAAGCGACAAGGGTTCGTCAGCCGACCCCTCGCCAATCTCGCCGGGGGCCAGGTTCTGCGCGGGGTCATCTTCCCAGACCGGCAAAGCCGGCTTGCGCGGGGCCTGTTTGACCGCCTCGTCGATCTGCAGAATCAGCTCTTCGGTCAGCTTGCGGTCGGCCAGTTCCTTCCAGTTGATCACGCCATAGACAAAGTCGATGGAGTCATCGTCGGTCGAAAAGGGCAGCAGGATGCCGCGATACATGATCGTCGACCCGCGGTCGTTCACATATTCGGCCTCGAATCCGATCGGCGCCTGGTTGGCCAGGATCTGCATGTAATGGTCGGTGATTCGCGACAGCAGCGACCGGCCCGGGACCTCATCGAGATAGGCGATCGCCTCGGGCAGATTGCTCTCTTCGCGCAGCGCCTTGCCGATGAACGGGATGGCCGGATTTTCGATTCCGGAGGTGAAATCGAGCAGCACGCTGTGCGGCCCGAAGTCTTCGATATTCTCCGGATCAAGGTCCTCGATCGACGGAAATACGCGGTTTCCCAGCAGCTTGGCCCAGTAATTATAGGCGCGCACATGCATGCGCCGCTCATCGCTGCCAAAGGCCTGGGGCGGGTCCATCAGGGCCTCGTCATCGCTGTCCGCCTGCATCGATGCGAGCTGCGCATCGTCTGCGTCGTCATGGCCGTTCGCGCCATCGCGATATCCGCGCAGAGTATCCATGGATTGGTCCCGTCAAAGTGTCTCACCGCCAATGTCTCGCAAGGAGGTAAAACTAGGGTTAATTGACCACGCTGAATGCGTTAGCCAGACAAGCCGCAAACAGGCCCGGTGATGACCGAGCCCGGCATGCGGATCGGCATCCGTGCAACGCGCAACGCATCTTGCATCCTGCGCGCGCTGCTGATAACGGCACCCCTCGCACCGGCCAACCGATGGCCCCGCGCGCCGCTTTAGCTCAGTTGGTAGAGCACATCATTCGTAATGATGGGGTCACGTGTTCGAGTCACGTAAGCGGCACCAGTACCCCTTCCCAAATCGTCTCAAAACGTTGAATTTCTGCGGGTTTCGGGCTATTTTGCTCGCGACGGGAATCTCGCTTTGTTCCAGATTGTGCCCCCAGATTTCGTTAATTTGGGGGCACAGTTGGGGGCACAGCGACAGGAAAAAGCGTGGTGCCCCCAAATGCCCCTCAAAGCCGCAGAAATCAGAGGGTTTCAGCCGATTGATACCCTCTACCGCAAAACCGACGATAAAGGCCTCTATCTTGAGATTCGGCCGAACGGTTCGAAGCACTGGTTCTTGAAGTACAGGATCCACGGATCTGAAAAGAGGTTGTCGCTTGGAACATGGCCAGAGGTGTCGCTGGCTGACGCTCGCGAGCGCCGGGACGATGCCCGCAAAAAGATCAGGGAGGGCGATGATCCGCTTCATTCCCGCAAAATGGAGAAGATCAGGAACCGATTGTCGGCTGGGAACAGCTTCCAGTCAGTGGCCGAGGACCTGATTGCTGTCCGGTTTGTCGCCAGCCAGAAGGCAGAGGCAACCATCGAAAAAGCTCGCTGGTATCTCTCGCATCTGACGCCGGCCATCGGCCCCCGACCCATTGACGCGATCGAGCCCGCTGAGCTCCTGGTTGTGCTCAAGAAAATCGAGAAGGCAGGCAAGCGCGAAACCGCTGTCCGAACAAGGGCCTTTGCCAGCCGCGTGTTTCGGCATGGGGTAGCTATGGCGCTTTGCAAACATGATCCTGCAGCCATGCTTGGAGGGGCTCTGGCTACCCCGATCGTGACGCATCATGCTGCTGTGCTCGAACCTCATCAGCTGGGAGAGGTGCTCCGCTCCATCGATGAATATACCGGAAGCATCGTCGTGAAGATTGCGATGCAGCTGTTGCCGCACGTGTTCCTTCGTCCGGGTGAGCTACGCCAGGGCAAATGGACCGAGGTCGATTTTGACGAGGCAATCTGGCGGATCCCTGCAGAACGCACCAAGCTGCGTCGGCCCCACAGCGTACCGCTGTCTCGGCAATCTCTTAAACTGCTCAAGGCGCTTCGCGAGCATACTGGCTGGCGTGAGTATATGTTCCCTGCGCAAAGCTCGCTCCAGAAACCGATGTGTGAGAATGCCATGAACGCCGCTTACCGCCGAATGGGGTTCGGGAAGGATGTGGTGACCTCCCATGGCTTCAGGGCGACGGCGAGCACGTTGTTGAACGAAAGCGGCAAATGGCATCCTGATGCAATCGAGCGGGCTCTTGCCCATGGACACAGCAATGCTGTTCGAGGTGCCTATGCCCGTGGACAGCACTGGGATGAGCGTGTTGCCATGGCTCAATGGTGGAGCGATTATCTTGAGCAAATAGCCATCGGCGGAGATGTTGTGTCGATCTCCGCTGCTGCCCTGCGGTGATTCCGTGTCGCGGAGCTATGCCTATATACTGGCAGAACACGCCTAGCGATACTTGCTGACGGCAGAGCGATGCGTTCTGTCTCGTCTGGGTGATGATTACGGACCGCGCTGACCAAACATTGGGGTGAAGAAATGGTCGCCGAAGATTCGGAGAGCAGTCAACTGCGCCAATCTCTGGGAGTCGGCTTCCGATCCAGACCTGGAAGTTCAGATCATCTGCGGTGACCGGTCGTCCTGACGAAAGCTGCCGATTGGGTGGGTCAATCCGGATCATCAGAAATGCGGACCAATCCTGCATGTTAGGCCATTCGTCGAGGTTCCCGAAAGCAGCCCAAAAAGCCGCGCTGCAGCAGTCGCCGCTTTAAGTTGAGGCAGGCCAACCCTTTCCTATTTTTCCGGTAAATCAAAACCAAGGAGAGTGGCGTTGGGGCAATCGCATCCATGCCCGGGGATGCAGATCCGTGTGGCTTGGAATGCCGATAAGTCGTCGTTTCCCCTTGCCTAAGGTTCTGGCGCGCGTCATCCATCTGCGGTCGGAGACTTGCTGGTACAGGGTAGGACGGAGAAAAGCGATCGAACCGGACATGCCGCTTGAAACACGCTATTCGGGGCCGACCGATGTTTTGATTGAAGGCCTGTATATCGAGCTGCGTGCAATCGCCCGGCGCGAGCGTTTCCGCGCCGGATCTCCGCAGACGCTGCAGACCACCGCGCTGATCAACGAGGCCTATCTCAAGCTGCGCAAACGCGAGGGATGGGAGAGTCAGGCGCATTTTCTAGGCTGTGCTGCCACCGCTATCCGCCATATCCTGATCGATACGGCGCGCGCGCGGATGGCGTCAAAGCGCGATGCGCCGACCTTGAGCTACACCCAAAGCTTTGATTCACTGGCGGCGGCGGTTCCAGAAGACGCGCAGGTCGTGGCGCTGGGTGAAGCGCTGGGGCAGCTGTCACAGATCGACCCCAATCTTGCCAAGGTGGTCGATTGCCGCTTCTTTGCGGGAATGGACGAACGCGAGACCGCCAATGTGCTGGGCGTCACCGACCGCACCGTGCGCCGTTGGTGGGTGCAGGCGCGCGCATGGATTCACAACGAGATGGAAGCCTCTGTCTAAAGCGCTTTGGCGATCCGCGCGCGCAATGCAGGGAAGCTCTTGAGGTACGTTTCTGCCGCAGCGCCCTGCTGTCGGAACAGGATCTCAGACCGGTCTGCCTGTGCCTTTGCGTCTGCGGCCCTGCCTTCATTGAGAAACAGCACCGCCTTTGCCCGCAGGAAGATGGCGCGTGGCATGGCCGCATCGGGTGTCGATGGCATAAGTGGTTCTATCTGCGCGATGGTCGCCCTTGCCCCGGCAAGATTGCCTGCCTCTGCCTGCGCCTCGGCCAGCCCCGCTCCGATCACCAGCACCGACGGCGCTGTCGGGCTGATATACTGCTGGGCCATGGCATAGGCCTCGGCATAGTTCGTTTGCGCCTTGGCATATTTGCCAAGCGCGAACCTGGCGCGGGCCAGTTGCAGCAGATCGACCGCCAGCCCTGCTGAACTGCCAAAGGTTGCGCGGCGCTTTGCCACGACATCGGTCATGATCTGTTCGGCAGGGGCAGGCTGCTCCAGCTTCAGGTGGCGCACAGCGCGCAACTGGCGGATGGTGAGGCCCTGCATACTCGCTGTCTGGCGGGTGCGCCGGATGATGGCATCGGCGCGGTCGAACACTGCGGGCATTTCTTCCAGCGCGTTGGCCTCTGACATGTACACCAGCAGATTGTTGTAAAGCGTAAGCAGGTCACGGTGGTTTTCTGCATAGACACGGTCTGCATCAGGTAACGAGCTAGTCAGCAGTGCGATGGCACCGGGCAGATCGCCCTGCCGCCGCAGCAATTGTGCGCGCCCGCTGTTCAGTTCGACCATCTCACTGCGAAACCGCTGCGGGTCCTGGCCGAACACAGCCTCGGCTGCATCGAGCAAGGGCGCCATTTCCTCGGTTTTGCCGACGCTGGCCGCTGTTGATGCCAGCCGCAATTTGAGTTCCGCGGTTGCAATCTGGTCACCCTTGCCGATGCCCTGGACCAGTGCCTGACGCAGCAACGTATCAGCACCTGCATTGTCCTCAAGATTGACATAAAGGTCAGACAGCGTGGTGATCAGCGTGGCCGATTGCGCGCTGGTATCGAGCGAGACGACCAGTTGCCGCGCGGTCTGGTCGAGCATCTGCTTGACGGTTGCGTTCTGGCCGGCCTCGCTGGCCGCCGTATCTCGGAACATCACTGTCAGCATTCGGTTGATCGCTTCTGACCGGCGCGCTTCGGCCAGTGCGACGTCACGTTCAATCGCGGTCTGCCGTGCCTGCCATGCAATCCCGCCTGCACCGATCAGTAGCGCCACCAGTGCAGCGGCGGCAGCGCCAACCGCCCAGCGATAGCGCCGAATGAAACGGCCAGCCATATAGCGGGTCGATCCTTCGCGCGCCGACACCGGTTTCAGCTGCTGGTGCCGTTCGACGTCACGCGCCAAATCGGCCGCACTGCAATATCGTTCTGTGGGGGAACGACGCATCGCCTTGAGGATAATCGCATCAAGGTCACCCACGATCTGGCCGGTGGAAACCGAACCTTGTGTCGAAGAAACCGCGCGACTGGGCAACGCAGGGTCTTCATATAGCACGCGGCGGATAATTGCGGGAACAGAAGCCCCGACTCGCCGCCATGGCCCGGCACCGCACAGCAGTTCATACAGCACCACGCCCAGCGCATAAACATCGGCGGTCACGGTCGGCTCCTGCCCGTCGAGCTGTTCGGGCGCGGCATAATCTGGGGTGAGCATCGCCTGGGTCGTGGCGGGGACTAAAGACGTATCATCCAGCAATTTGGCGATGCCGAAATCGAGCAGCCGGACCTTTCCTCCGGTGTCGATCATGATGTTCGATGGCTTGATGTCACGGTGGATGATCAGGTTCGAATGGGCATAGGACACAGCATCGCACACCGCGCGGAACAGATCGAGCCGTATATCCAGGCTGGCATTGGTGTCGCGGCACCATTGGTCGATGGGCAGGCCATTGATATATTCCATTGCCATATACGGCCTACCGTCGGGCGCGATGCCGGCGTCGATCAGCCTCGCAATGCCGGGATGCTCCAGCCGCGCCAGCAATCGCCGTTCCCGCAAGAAAGCATCGCCGCGGTCGGCAGCTTCGGCGCGCAGCAGTTTCAAGGCAACCCGCTGGTCAAAATCAGTCGATGTGCGGCGCGCCAGATAGACCTCGCCCATGCCGCCACGCCCGATCAACCGCTCGACCGTGAAGCCGCCGATCTGCTCGCCGGCTCCCAGCGAGGCATAGCCGGTATGTGGCCCTGCCGGAGCCTCCAGCGAAGGCGCAGCCATGTCCAGAATGCCAGCCCCCCGAGACGCAGTCAGCAGCGCGCGTGCCTGATCGACAATGTGCGCAGGCTGGCCAGACCGGGCCAAGCGGCGCGCTTGTTCATCGGGAGTCAGGTCGACAAGCTCTTCGAACAGGGCCTGTACCGCGCGCCACTCCGCTTCATTGCCCTGTCGCATTGTCGGCCCCTCCCTCTGCTCGAAGCAACCTAGTGGAGCGGGCCGAGCCAGGAACGCAAATTAATTCGGGCGCCGATGTCCGGTTCTGACACGCGATCGCGTCTTACCTATCGAGAGCCTTTGCGCGCTGCGCAGGCCGGACGGGAGAACATGACATGACGATACTGAAACGGGCTCCACTGAAAAGGGCGAGGGGAATGTTCCTGGCATCGGTGTTGGCTGCAACGACAATGTCCGCCAGTGCCCAGCCTCAGGGTAATGAGGCGGCTGACCTGTTTTCGTTCAGCGCGGGCGCGTGGATACTGTCCGCTCCTGAAGACACCCCGATGCCACAGATGGATTCCAGCCCATTAAACCTTATCGATGGTTCGGCCGCAACCGACTGGACCGGTGAAGTGGGCGAAGCAGTGTTCGTGCTGGAACTTGCCGAACGCACCGAGCTTAGCCGCATCGCTTTTGATACCGCAGGCCTCAACCGTAACCAGAAGGCGCCGAACCAGTTCGTCGTCGAAGTGTCAGAGTCCGGCCCGGACTCAGGCTATGAACAGGTGCTGGGCGGCGCTTTGAAGATGGCGCAGAACGGGCAGTCATTCGCGTTCAAGCCCGAAGATCGCCCCACTGCGCGCTGGGTGCGGCTCACCATCCTGAACAACCATGGCGACGATTACCAGGGCTTCACCGGCTTCCACGGCTATGGCCGTCAGCTGTCACAGGGGGCCACTATGCCCGACCTCACCGGCAAATATGATGGGGCCAGCGGCCTAGGGCGGATCAATATCACCGACAGCGATGCTGGTGTCACCGGCTGTTATGAATGGCAGCAGGGTGAGTTCAAGGGCGTGGTCGATGGCCGGGTGCTGAAACTGCAAATGCACCAGCGCGAGAATGGCGAGCGGCTGAACGGCGTGTTCCAGCTGGTACCGGGTGAACAGAAACTGGTCGGACTGGTCCGCACAGAAGGCAGCGCCCATCGCGATGCCTATGCCGATTATTACAGCGCAGAAAAGCAGGGCAACCGGGCCAATACCTGCTGAGCAGTCAGACCTCCAGGTCGCAACCCCGGCTTTTTCCCAATCAGATCAAAGGATTTTTCGATGCGTATCACATCCATTCTTTTCAGCGGCGTGGCGCCTGTGGCCCTGCTGGGCGCTTTGGCGGCGGCTTCCCCGGCGCTGGCCGATGCGACGGCCGAGTGCAACGTCGACGCGGGGCCGGATGGCATCCTGGGGAACGCCGATGATCCTGAAGCAACGCCACTAGAATGCGGCGTCAACGCTATTGCCAGTGGTCGCTTGAGCACCGCAATCGGAACGAATGCATCAGCGACCGGCGGTGCAACCCTCGCAATCGGTCGAAACGCCAGCGCAACGGTCAACAATGCGACGGCAGTGGGAGATAGTGCCAGTGCAAACGGGGGCAGCGCCACCGCTGTCGGTAAAAGTGCTAGGGCCAGCAGTGATAGCAGCTCCGCGATCGGAGGATTTTCCACAGCTTCGGGGCAATCCAGCACCGTGGTGGGCGCCTTTGGCCAAGCCACAGGAAACGGCAGCATCGCGGTTGGCTTGGACAGCCGCGCCTCCAGCCTCGGCGCAATCGCAATCGGCAGCGCGACCATCCCCAGCAGCGGCGGCTTTCTACCGACCGGTCGGACCAGTGCTACCGGAATCAGCAGCATTGCCATCGGCAACGGCGCGCAGGCGACTGGAGAAAACAGCATCGTGCTGGGTGCCAATGCTCTCGCCGACCAGATAGAAACGACGGCTCTGGGCGCGAATGCGCGAGCCGCCGCTAGCTCAAGCACTGCGGTCGGCAACAATGCCCTGGCACTGGGGGTAGTGGACACGGCTGTTGGCAGTCGCGCGATTGCCAGCGGTTCTCAGAGCACGGCTGTCGGCACGCAATCCGCAGCGACCGGAAACACCAGCACCGCTCTCGGCGTCGGCACCGCTGCTGCCGGCCAGCGCAGCGTTGCGACAGGCGCATTCGCCACGACGTTGGGCGATTTCAGTTCGGCTTATGGCTTCGATTCGCGCGCCAGCGGGCGGGAGAGCATTGCCATCGGCTCGCAATCGCGCGCGAGTGCTGACCAAGCCTTGGCGATCGGTGCCAATGCCCAGGCGATGATGCTAAACAGCGTCGCCATCGGTGCTGGCTCCATCGCCAATATCGCCAACACTTTATCGGTCGGCGCGGTGGGGAACGAGCGGCGCATCGTTAATGTCGCGAACGGAACGGTTGCAGCAGGCAGCACCGATGCGGTCAATGGCGGGCAATTGTCCGGCGTCCAGACCACCGCCAACACCGCGCTAGCAAATGCGGCGACGGCGCAGACAACTGCGGATAGTGCCATGTCGGCAGCCAACGCGGCACAGGCCACCGCCAACTCTGGCGTGGCAGCCGCAGGCACCGCTCAAACGACCGCCAATACCGCCATCGCCAATGCCGCCGCCGCACAATCGACTGCAAACACGGCGTTGACCACCGCCAACACCGCGATCACCCATGCTGCCGCAGCCCAAACTACGGCGAACAGTGCGCTTACTACTGCAGCAGCCGCTCAGACTACGGCGAATACGGCGCTGGCGACGGCCAGCGGCGGTGCGGCGACTGCGATGGCGGCGCAAACGACAGCGAATGCAGCGACGGCACAGAACATCGTGCAGGACCGACAGATTGCAGCGATTCAGGTGCTCAACACCACGCAGGATACCAGATTGTCCGCCCTTGAAACGCTGAGTTTCGGCGCGATCCCCGGTCTGCAATCACTGACCAGCCTGCACAGTGCCCAGATCAGCGAACTGTTTGAGCTGAGCGATCGCGATCGCCGGGATGCGCGGCGCGGCACATCTGCTGCGATCGCCTTGGTCGCCGCCCCGATGCCGTCCAACATCGGCGGGGTAAGCTATACGCTCAATGCTGCCACCTTCCGCGGGGAACCTTCAATCGGGCTTTCCCTAGCCTATCGCGCCAACACGGAAAATGCTTTCGCGGTCACCGCAGGGGTATCTTACGCAGGCGGCAAGAGTACGGCAGCCCGCGTTGGTATCGCGGGCGAGTTTTAGGCCGTGCGGACGAATGCTGCAGCCCCAATGCCTCTCGAGTGGAGTTGACGAAGCTGTTGACCAGCGGGCTGGTCTTGCTGGTCCCTTACTGGCCGCAATGCCAAATTGGAGGATTTGCGGGCATGAGCCACGCCCGCATTGATCTAGCCAAATCGGTGTGTCTGATTGCAGTGGCTTCAGTCCCGAGCGGGAAAAGCAGAAGAAGACCAGACTCGCGCGTCTCCTGGATAAAGCTCATTACTTCGCGAGCGACCACTTCGGCTGAACCCGTCTATTCGCTATCGTCGTTTTGAACGATCCAAGAGTCCCGATTGCAGACATCCGGCAACCGGGCAGATGGCTGAATGGCGGGGTTTTGGGGCGAGTGGCGGAAAGCTGCCGTCCGACCTATCACTTCGCAACGGCGGCCCTCGATCAAGTCACGAGTTCTGCGCAGGAGCTGCGAACGACGGCTATGACCAAGAGCAGTCGCTAATTTCGTTGGGTCTCCAGACGGCTGCACGGCCGAGGTTGCGTGTTAGCGGCTAACATCAGGATCATGTCGCCAGAGTCCATCCCTACGCGACATCGGCACTACCTTTTATCTCCTCTGCAGGGAAATGGATAAGTGTATCGTTCATTGTCCCATCCTAACGCGCCCACGCACGGCAACTCCTGCCACTGCGCTGTGCCGTTTCGCAATTGCTCCGTGCTCGGCATTGCGTTTGCCTTAACCATGCATGAAAACCTAAGGGTACAGCCTATCTGCATGAGTGGCACTCGGTAGATCATGAGGCAATGTCAGAAAGACGCACGACGCACGTTCCGTGGTGGGTGGCGGCGGAAACGGGCGGCAAAAAAATTGGCGCGGATTGTACGCGACGACACGGCTTCGCAGGAGGATCGCTGGCCGACCACTACGTGGTAGGCGACCAAGGATGTGCTGTGCGCTTTCGCCGAAAAGCGCCCGCGCGGTTGGCGTGCGTTGGCATCGTAGCCTTCGGTCCGGTCGTTGTGGATAGAGCAGCCCGAAATCATGGCGAGGTGCTGGCAACCTCCAAACCCGGATGGACGGGGCGAATTTGGGGCTGGATCTGGAATCGAGTCTTGGGATTGCGGCCGTGATCGATGTCAACGCAGCGGTGCTGGCCGAACAGCAGGGCGGGGCGGGCAAGGGCTGTGCGAGCGTCGTTTATGTCACGATCGGCACCGGGATCGGTGCTGGCTGGCCATCTCTGGACGGATGCTGATCTAAGCAATGCCCCCCGAGATCGGCCACGTGCCGGTCCTGCGAAATCTTGGCGATATCACCGCCATCACCTGCCAGTTCCAGCCCAACTGGTCCGAAGGCATGACCGCGGGCCCGGCTGGCTGGAAGGGCGCTTAAGGATGTATCGGAGGGCTCCGTGCGATCGCTGACTATCTCGGGCAGTTGTTCGCGACCATCGTCATGGCGTGGTCGCCGAGCCGGATCGTGGTAGACGGCAGCGTTCTGGGGGTGCCGGGATTGCGCGATGCAGCAACGGACCGGATGGTACATGCACTGGGCAGCTATGGTGTCGGCGGTGTCGGATAGGGCGCAGGCTTCGTCCCAGCAACGCAGCTCGATCACGCAGGGCTCGAAGGCGTGCTCATCTTCGCGCGCCGTGCAATCGATGCGGGCTCGGCCGCCGCAGCCTGAATGCCGTCAGGCGATTGCGCTGGCCGCGCTGTTGTGCTGGGCAAACGTCTTGAGCACGAAACTGGACTGGATATGCGCTATCCCGTCCAGACGGGTCAGCCGCCCGAGTAGCGAGCGATAATGCTCCAGATCTTCGACAAAGGCATGCAGCATGTAGTCCGATCCACCGCTCATCAGATAGCCTCCCATGATCTCGGGCAATGCGAGCACCGCCGCTTCGAAGCTGTTCAGCACCTCGTCGATCTGCCGTTCCAGCGTGATCGAAATGAACACTGCCATCGAGCCGATCAGGCGGGTCTGATCGATCTGAGCGGCATAGCCCTGAATGACGCCGCTTTGTTCGAGCTGACGAACCCGGCGCAACGTCGGCGTGAGCGAAAGACCGATCCGGTCAGCAAGATCCCGCCAGCTGATTCGTCCATCGGCGCTCAGGGTCTTGAGGATTTCGGTATCCGCACGATCGAGGGTCAGAAGATTAGATGTTTTGTTTGGCATGGCATGCTATGCTTAGCGCATTCATACCAATATATCTACAAATAAACGTTCACTTTGGTCCCAAACACCTTGGCCATCCGGTTATGATATGCCAATTTTTGGGAGACCGGCGTGACATTCGATCGTATCACAAGCCTGGACGCAATCTACAACGCCGAAACCGGGCCTACCTTCATGACCGGGATCCAGGCGCTGGTTCGTCTGCCGATGATGCAGCGGCGGCTGGATCGCAGCCATGGGCTCAACACCGCCGGGCTGGTGTCCGGGTATCGCGGGTCTCCGCTAGGCGCTTATGACCAGCACTTGTGGAAGGCCCACGAGCATCTCGCCGCGCACGAAATTGTGTTTCAGCCGGGTCTCAACGAGGATCTCGCGGCAACCGCCTTGTGGGGTGCGCAGATGCACAAGGCCTATGGCCCGACCACCAGCGACGGCGTTTTCGGGATCTGGTACGGCAAGGGCAATGGCGTCGACCGCACTGGCGACGTTTTCCGCAATGCAAACATGCTAGGCACGTCCTCGCTGGGCGGGGTTTTGGCGGTCGGTGGTGACGACCATGCTGCGCAGTCATCAATGTTCCCGCACCAGACTGACGGGATTTTCCAGTCTGTTATGATGCCGGTGCTCCAGCCCGCAGATGTCTCCGAAATTCTTTCGCTGGGCCTTTCCGGGATTGCCCTGTCGCGGTTTTCCGGCCTGTGGGTCGCGATGAAGACGATCGCCGAGGTGGTGGAGAGCGCGGCCACGTTCGAGCTTCCAAATGCCTATCCCCAATTCATGGCGCCTGTCGGATTGGTGCCCGCGCACGGCCTGAACTGGGATCCAACGATCGCCTGGCCCGGCCAGCGCGCCGAATATGAAAGGCGCATGATCGAGGAGCGCATTCCCGCAGCGATCGGCTGGGCCACCGCCAACCGCATCGATCGCCCCATTTTCGAGAGCGAGCACAAAAAGCTGGTGCTGGTGACGGTCGGCAAGGCGCATCAGGATGTGATGCAGGCGCTGGCAAACCTAGGCATCGGCGAGGACGAGGCTCGCGCGATCGGCCTGTCGATCTACAAGGTGGCAATGAGCTGGCCTTTGGCGGCCGCCCCGCTGCTGGCGTTTGCAGGTCAGGCCGACGAGATTTTTGTGATCGAAGAAAAGGGTCCGACTGTCGAAAATCAGGTCAAGTCGGCGCTTTTCCACCACACCGGCAGGCGCATGCGCGTCACCGGGAAGACCGACGAGGCAGGTGCTGCGTTGCTGCCGGTGATCATGGAATTTACCCCGTTGATGATCGCAAAAGCGATTGTTGCGCGTCTGGGCGATACCAGCTCGATTGGTCTCGATGCCAGGTTGGCATCGCTCGTCGTGGCGGCGAAGCGCGGTGAGGTCATTCCGTTTCCTATCCGTAAGCCATTCTTCTGCTCGGGCTGTCCACACAACAGCTCTACCAAGACGCCCGAGGGATCGATGTCGGGTGGTGGTATCGGATGTCATGTGATGGCGCTGTCACAGCCCGCGTTGAAGACGCCAACGTTCAGCCAGATGGGCGGCGAAGGCCTGCAATGGGTAGGCGCCGCGCCATTCTCGCAGACGCAGCACATTTTCCAGAACATTGGCGACGGGACCTATCAGCATAGCGGGCTGCTCGCGATCCGCGCGGCGATTGCATCGAAGGCCAACATCACCTTCAAGATCCTTTACAATGATGCGGTTGCGATGACCGGCGGCCAGCCCGCCGAAGGCGTCATTGAACCGCGCCGGATCGTCGCCCAGTTACAGGCGGAAGGCGTCGGCGAGGTTCGGCTGGTCAGCGATGATCCCGCCAAATGGCACGATCTGCCCGGCGGCGCCAAGGCATGGCACCGCGACGACATGGACGCGATCCAGCGCGAAATGCGCGACATTCCGGGCGTCAGCGCGATCGTGTACGAACAGACCTGCGCCGCTGAGAAGCGCCGTCGCCGCAAGCGCGGCGAGTTTCCCGATCCCGACCGACGATTGTTTATCAACCCACGCGTCTGCGAAGGGTGCGGCGACTGTTCGGTCCAGTCGAACTGCATCGCGGTCGAGCCCAAAAAAACGCCCTTTGGCACTAAGCGCCGGGTCAACCAGTCCGCCTGCAACAAGGATTTTTCATGCGTAAAGGGTTTCTGCCCGAGCTTCGTCGAAATCGACGGACCTGTGCTACGCAAGCCTGACGGCGCAGCGATTGAGGCCATGGAGGCTGAGCTGTTCGCTCGCCTCACGGACCCGGTGCGGGTCGACATTGCTGCGGATTACAACATCTACGTCGCGGGCATTGGTGGGCTGGGCGTGCTGACGGTCGGAGCACTGCTCGGCACCGCAGCACATCTGGACGGGCTCAGCGCGACGGTGCTGGATTTTACCGGTCTGGCGCAGAAGAACGGCGCGGTCGTCAGCCAGGTGCGGATAGCGCCACAGGATATGCCGATCCACGCGGTGCGCATTGGCGCTGGCGAAACTGATCTGCTGCTGGGTACCGACTCGGTCGTGGCCGCAAGTCCCGACACATTGGGTAAATTCGCGCGGGGTCGGGGCGCGATCGTGCTCAACGCCGACGAGACCCCGACGTCCGACATCGTCACCGATCGCGACGCTTCCCTGCCCACCGCCCAGATGATTGACGCGCTGCTGATGCGCGGCGGCGACAAGGGTTTCTTACTCAGCGCCACGCGAATCGCAGAAGGTCTGTTCGGCAACAGTGTAGCGGCAAACACGCTGCTGGTCGGCTATGCCTGGCAGAAGGGGTTGCTGCCGATCTCGGCTGAGGCCCTCGATGCTGCAATCGATGCGAATGGCGCGGCGGTGAAGCTCAACAAGCGTGCCTTTGCTTGGGGTCGGCTTGCTGCGATCGATGGTCCTGCGGTGGAGCAGATCGCAGGCATCGCCAAGGTTGAAGCGCCGAACGAAGACACGATCGACGCGATGATCGCTCGCCGCGCGGCTGATCTGGTTGCCTATCAAGACCAAGGGTATGCCGATCGCTACCGTGCGCTGCTGGCGCATGTGAAGTCCGCTGCCGCACCGCTGGGCCCGGATGGCGAAACGCTGGTGAGGGAGGTTGCGGTCAACGCCTACAAGCTGATGGCCTACAAGGACGAGTATGAAGTTGCCCGGCTTTATGCCGAACCTGCCTTCCGCGAGGCGTTGGGGGCGCAGTTTTCGGGCACGCAGCGCGTGTCGGTATGGCTCGCACCTCCGATCTTGTCGCGCATCGATCCGCGCACCGGTCGGCCCGCCAAGCGCAAGTTCGGGCCGTGGGTGTTCACCGCATTTTCAGCCCTCGCCCGGCTGAAGCGGCTCCGCGGGACCTGGGTCGATCCCTTTGGACGCACGCACGAACGGCGGACGGAACGCGCGCTGCGCGACGAGTATCTCGCGACCGTCGAGACGCTCTGCAAGGACCTGGACGGTGAGGGACTGCAGCGGGTGGTCTTGATTGCCAGCCTGCCGCAAATGGTGCGGGGATTCGGTCCGGTGAAACAGCTGGCGATGACCGAGTATGTCGCCAAGCGCGCCGCGCTCATTACCAGCAGCAACACTGCGTCCGAACAGACCGAAATCATCAGCCAGGCGGCCTGACCCATGACCATCTTGACCGAGACCCAAGCATCGATCCGCGACGTGGTGCGCGATTTTTGCACAGAAACGTGCGCGCCCCTGAAATAATCGGTATGAGGAGGTCGGTGGCTGTCCGTCAGGGTTTTTTCAGGAGGTCGCGCAACTTGGGCTTCATGGGCATGACCGCGCCTGCGCACCTCGGTGGCGCGGGCGCGGAGTATGTCAGCTATACGTTCGCGCTGATGGAAGTTGTCGCCGCCGATGGAGCCCTTCTTACGATCAACTGGATCCAGAACAGCCTGATCTTATCTGGCATATTGAAGGACGGAAATCCGGCACAACAGGAGCGCCTGTTGCCCCGGTTGATCGCAGGCACCACGATCGGCCCGTTGCGCTGACCGATGCCGGGTATCTTCATCAGCCTGCGGCTGGCCTCTGTCTTGCGGGTATCAGCGAGGATACGCCGGTCATCGGCGAAGATCTGGTCCTATACCATCTCGAGCAGGGTGCACAGCACAGCAGGTCGGTGCCACTTGCGGCAATCTGGTATCGTCCTGATCGGCGATGATTGCGATCAGGCGCTCGGGTCCTCTATGCCCAATGGCTCCGGTGATGCCGAACTCGGCCATGTGGGCGCGCAGGGCATTGCTGATCTGCGTGCGCGGGCGGGCCACCTACACAGCCATTACCGAAGAACCATGTCGTTTCGCGAGAGGTGAGGATGTCGGAGCCCGTGCCGGACTTGTGCCCTCGATGCAATCAGATGGATGAACGTGACACCAGCCGCCCGATATCCAAGGCCAGCGATCGCATGTTGCGCGGGTTGCTGCATGAGGCCGCCAACGTCCTCTTCTCCCAAGCGGAGCGGCGATCCGCGCTCCAGCAATGGGGAATGAATATTGCAGAAGCAAGAGGCGTCAAACCCGCCAGGCTCGCCTTCGCACGAAAGCTCGCCGCACTCCTCAATTCGCTTTGGCTGGACGAGACTGCGTTCCGCTGGGCCTAAACCCGGCGCTCATCCTCCCCGATCAGCCACACCTTGGACGATTTCTTCAGAAAAGTAGAGGTTCAAATCTCATTTGCGACTCAGAGGTGTCCACCTACTTCCGCGCGGTCACGATTATCAAGGCATGGACGAAGCGCTATCTAAGCCGTCCGATGACCTTGAAGACAAACATTTGCGAACGGGCAAAAGCCACGACATGCAAAATTAATTGGACAGCATTTCTGCCATTCACGGGTCTGGTGCCGATCGGCAATCCCAGTCCAAAACGGATGTCGATTGCGCAGGCGCTGAATGTCCATCATGACGGCATGACTGGAAAGGCGCGTTCGAAAACGCGGAGCATGGTAAGCTGCCGTTCCATCTGCTCGGCTTCACCAGGTTCGAGCTGTTGTTGGCAGAAGCGACGGGCCTTTGCCTGCCGTTTACCTTCTTTTACAGGAACGGGGGGAGGCGATGGGGTTGCCATGACGTGTGCACCCCATTATGCGTGTTGTATGAATAATACAGCTAGCAGATTGGCGAAACGAGCCGCTTTGGGCAGCGTTGTCGCGCTACTGGCCGGTACCTCAGTTGTGCAGGCCGAGCCGCGACTTAGTCTACCCGACATGACGGACACCTTGCGCGAGCAGCGCGTCGAGAGCGCGTCGGTTGCCCTCATCAGAAACGGCCGCATTGTTGCCACTGGCGCTTGGGGCACGGCGGGCCCCCACCGCAAGGCGACCGTCGACACCCGCTACAATCTGGCTTCCCTGACCAAGCCGCTGACTGCCGAGGTCATTCTGCGCTTGGTATCGGCGGGAAAGCTGTCGCTCGATGCGCCAATGGATGAATTCTGGAGTGATCCCGACCTGGCCGGGGATCCACGCAAGAAGACGCTAACGGTCCGGCTGGCGCTGAGCCACCGAACCGGATTGCCAAATTGGCGCGATGCCAAAGGGCTAGCCTTTGAACACGACCCAGGCACGACCACGGGCTATTCGGGCGAGGGCTATCAATATGCCGCGCGCTACGCCGAGCATCGCACAGGACAGTCCTTCGAGGCGCTGGCGGGCCGCTGGCTGTTCGCGCCCGCTGGCATGCGCGTCTCGGGGTATGTGTCGGCCCAAGGCCTGCCGGGCCCGTTTGCTTCGCCTTACGACGCTGCTGGCCAGCGCCTGCCGGTCGCACCGGTGAAGCGGTACAATGCGGCTGACCTCGCACATTCCACAGCAAAGGACTACGCGCGCTTCCTCATCTCGGTCCAGCAAAACCAAGGCCTGTCCTCGTCGGTCGCTTCAGAACGCAACCGATCACAGGCCGACCTGTATGCCGACACCTGCGCGGGCGTGAAGGTGGCCTCCTGTCCACCGTGGATCGGCTTCGGACTGGGTTGGCAGTTGCTCGGCTTCCCTGGTGGCACAACCATGCTTCACACTGGCAAGGATGCTGGAGCTTTTACCTTCGCCGCTATCGATCGTGCGCGGGGCGATGGGATCGTCATTTTGACCAACAGCGATAACGGCTGGCGGATGATACTGCCCATCCTTGAACGCACCGGCAGCGATCCAAGGCTAATCGCCTTCCTGCGCGGCCAGATGAACTGAGTGAATCATGAATATGACACCCGCTCTCGCCCTCGCAGCCACATTGGCGGCGGTGCCTGCCCCTCCGCCGAGAGATTCTCTGGCGACCCAGATCGGCGATCTCGATGCGAAAGCATTCGACGCCTACAATCGCTGCGACTTGCCAACGTTTTCAGGCTATTTCGACCCTCATGTCGCTTTCTATCATGATACCGGTGGGGCAACGTTCGAGCGTGACGCGATGGTCGACGGCGTTCGCAAGTATATCTGTGGCAAGGTGAAGCGGGAACTGATTCCGGCGAGCTTCCACGTCTATCCGATCAAGGACTATGGTGCGATCGAGGAGGGCGAGCATCGTTTCTGCGAACTCGCTACCGGACGGTTCGAGGGTGTCGCGAAGTTCGTGATGGTCTGGGCGAAACGGGACGGCGCCTGGCAGATTACCAGCGTCCTCAGTTACGGTCATCGATCCGCGACGATGCAGGAACTGCAGAGTGACATGACCCCCTGATTTTCCTCCACGAGCGATTAGAGTCTGGCCCGAAGCAAGGGCAGGCGACGAAGCGTCCAAGGTCTTCGGAAGAGCTGATCTTGCCCCGACAGCACGCTGCGTCTGAAGCGACGATCTACAACTGGAAGACCAGGCATGCCGGACTCGAGGTGTCCGAGGCCCGGCGAATGCGAGAGCTCGAGAGCGAGCTTGTTGCTTGGGTCGAGGATTACAACCGGGTGAGACCGTACTGATCCCTTGGGTACGCAACCCCGGCGGCGTTCGCCGACGAATTGAATGAGCATTGGGCTGCGTCGCCACGCCCTACGGGCTCTGCTACGCAGCCCATTACGTCAACCGGGCATATGCGAAAAACAACCGCCTCGCTGTAATCCCAGCTGGCGGCCACGTCAGCCTGAAGCCGTGTTCTGGTCACTTGGTGTCTGTGTGCATATCTTTGATCACATTACCGCCTTTCATGACAAAGCTGACGTTCTGCAGCAGCATGATGTCCGCGAGTGGATCCCCATCAACTGCAATAATGTCAGCTAAAAGACCCTTTTGAATGCTGCCGATATTGTCGCTTTGGCCGATCAGGTCGGCAGCATTGCGCGTCGCGCTGAAGATCGCGTCCATTGGCGACATCCCAGCATCGGTCAGCAGCTTGAACTCCTGTGCATTGTTACCGTGCGGGAAAACTCCAGCGTCGGTGCCAAAGGCTATCTTTACCCCGGCGCGATAAGCGCGGCTCAGATTGCGGGCGATCTGTGGACCGACTGCCAACGCCTTTTCTGCAGAAGACGGACCAAGCACCCCCGGATTGGCTCGTACCGCAGCCGACACCGTGGCCCCGGCGATCAGGGTTGGCACCAGATAGGTGCCATTAGCCTTCATCACCCGGTCTGTTTCATCATTGCCGAACGAACCATGCTCGATGGAATCAACGCCAGTTTGCGATGCACGGATGATCGCACCGGCACCATGGGCATGGGCGGCTACCTTCATCTTCAGCGTATGCGCGGTCTCGACCGCAGCGGTGATTTCCGCGTCAGTCATCAACTGCGCTTCAGGATCATCTCCAACACTGAGCACCCCGCCGCTGGGCATAATCTTTATGAGATCAGTTCCGGCCCGGTGATGTTCGCGCACAATCCGCCTTGCATCATCGGGGCTGTTGACCAGCGAGTCTGTCCAGTGTGGATTGGTGATCTCCGGGTCCAGTCCAGTGCTGTGGTCGGAATGCCCGCCGGTGGGGCCCAGTGGCATGCCCGCCACCAGCATTCGCGGACCTATGATGGCCCCCCCCGCGATAGCGTTCTTCAGCGCCACGGTCGCAGTGGTGAAGCCTCCCACATCGCGCACCGTGGTGAACCCTGCCATCAGCGTCGTCCGCGAATACACCACGCCTTGCAGAACATTGTCATAGGCGGTGTTGCGGACCAGCGAGACGGTGGGCGATGCATTGCCCAGCATGAGCATGATGTGGACGTGGGTATCGATCAGCCCTGGCAGCACCGTCTTGCCCGAAAGATCAATGATCTCTGCCCCTTCACGGCGGACAAAGCCGGGTTGGACATCTACGATCCGGTCATCTTGAATGATAATCGAGACCTGCTTTCGCGGCTGTGCGGCGATGCCATCGATCAGTGTGCCTGCATGGATAACAACGTCTCGGGCAAATGCCGGACTGCACAGCGCCGCTCCGGCGAGCAACAAGCCAGCTAGTTTCAATGTCTTCATGAATTTTTTCCTCTCGCCAGCCATTAGAATCGCTTGGTGACATCAAGACCAATTGTGCGAGGAACGTTGCTGATCGCGCGCACATTGTTCAGGCCGCCAAAAATATTGGCACTGGCTTTGCTGACGACAGTATCGGAATTGAGCAGGTTGTTGACAAATACGCCAATGCTCCAGCCGCCATCAGATCCGGCAACGCTGGCGCGCAGCGACACCAGGGTGTTGGAAGGCAGAAAGCGCTGAAACACGTTTGTGTGGCGGAATTCTGTCCAGGTCGAGCTCTGGTGATAGACATCGGCACGCAAGCTGGCCGTGGTCGCGCCGCTGAGTTCCCAGCCATATTGCGCCGCACCCTGGATTGTGAACTTGGGGACTGACGGAATGTCATCGCCCTTGAGGCCAGGGGCCAGCAGCGACTGGTTGCTCTGATCTTCGCGCAGCTTGGCATCGATATAGGATGACGAGATTTGGAACTGCAGACCCGCCACCGGGGTTATTGTGGTCTCCACTTCCATCCCGCGTGCCCGCGCTCT
The DNA here is from genome assembly GCA_026625625.1 of Blastomonas sp. SL216. Taxonomy (NCBI): domain Bacteria; kingdom Pseudomonadati; phylum Pseudomonadota; class Alphaproteobacteria; order Sphingomonadales; family Blastomonadaceae; genus Blastomonas; species Blastomonas sp. SL216. Next base: position 1,853,267 of record CP113055.1, on the reverse strand, counting down.
GCCGGCATTGGCGATAAAGCCGAAATTGGTGTTAGGCAGCGTTCCTGAGGTCTGCATATTGCTCCAGTCGATCTGGAACACATCGGCGTTGAGCACCAGCAGGTCATCAAACAGGCTCGTCTTGACGCCAAACTCATAGTTCCACAATTGGTCCGATGAATAGGTTTGCAACACGGCAGGAAGGCTGACGTTCTGATTGACCCCCCCCGGACGCTGGCCGCTGGATGCGGTTGCGTAAAGCAGCAGGTCGGGTGTTGCCTGATATGAGATATTTGCCTTGTAGAGCCAGCCGTTCTCACTGCTCGACTGGTCCGTTGGGGCACCAGCGATAAAGCCGACAAAGGCATTGGGCACGGACACTGCACCTTTGACGCGCCGTTCATAGTGGAAATAGCGCGCGCCAGCTGTAACGGACAGTTCAGGCGTGATGGCAAAGGTGCCCTCGGCAAATCCTGCCTGTTGTTTCAGGTCATCCTCGATCAGCCGCTGGCCAAGCAGATTGGCACCGGCAACGGGCAGGACCGATCCATCGCCTGGGTTGCTGCGTGCGATATTGCTGGCAAAGTCGCCCTTGCGGTCGGAATAGAAATAGCCCGCCGTCCATTGCAGCCCCTGTTCCGACCCGCCGGAAATGCGCGCCTCCAGCGTATCCGTTTTTGTAAGCTGGGGCGAATTGGCAACGGATGGCGCCTGGCTCATAAATGCATTGTACGTTGGCGAGCCTACGGGAAAGTTCGCGCCGAAGGCACGGAAGAATGCCGATGTGTCAAAGCTGTAGTTGAAATTGCGCTTGGCATGGGCTCCTACCACCGTCAGTGTGGCAAAGTCGGCATCCCAAGTCAGCGTGCCCGAATAGATCGTGTTTTTGTCCGATACCGGCTGCTGCGATTCAAACGTGTTGATATAAGGCCCAGCGGCAAGGAAATAGTCGTTGAGGAAGCCGTCGCTGTTCTGCAGGCTGGCAAAGCCGTCAATCGTCAGATTGCTAGCCGGACGAAAGCGCACGATGATGCGCCCGCCTTCGCTGGACTGGCTGTTTATGTTGCTGCGGCCCAGCCGAATGTTGTCGACATAGCCGGGGCGCTCACGCTGGAAGCCTACGATGCGGACCGCGAGCATGTCGGCGATGATCGGCAGGTTGATCATTGCCTGGGTTTCAAAGCCGACACCGCCATCCTCAACGCCAGACACCTGACCGGTTACCACCAGCTCAGTATCGTTGAGCTGCGGCTTGTTGAGGATCAGGCGGACGGCACCAGCCATGGAGGACGATCCGTACAAAGTGCCCTGCGGACCGCGCAGCACTTCGACACGCTCGACATCGAATAGCCGTATATCCGGTGTGGTGCCACCCGCATCGCTGGCAGTGCCAGAAGAGCCCTGCACGGGTGTTTCATCAAAATACAGGCCAACCGTAGCCTCACCTGCCGCACGGATGTTTCGAATGGTCAACCGGGTGCCGGAAAAACCTCCTTCGCGCACGATCAGGCCGGGGCTAGCCTTGGCCAGGGCGTTGGAATCGTTGATGCCCATCTGTGACAATTGTGCTGCTGAGACGGCGGTGATGGCTAGCGGAGTTTCCTGCACATTGGTGGAGCGGCGCAAGGCGGTCACCACTATGACATCGCCACCTTCTTCATCGACCGAATTAGCCTCCAGTGCGTCTGCATCCTGAGCGAGCGCTAGGCCTGGTGTGGCAAAGGCTAGAACAGCGGCCAGTGCCGTACTGGACGCGCGCGTGAACATTCCGTTTGTGCTCAGCATTTTTTCCCATTTCTGGCCCTCCCTGTTTTGGGCCGCATAGTGTCTTTGGCGTGCTCTGCCGCTGTTTTGCGGTCTGAGGCTGCCGGTCCGGTTAAGGTTCCTTGCGAATCATCCAATCATTGGATGTCCGTATGTTGCAATAAATATATATGGTATGTAAATGGGCTCCTGCAACTTCCTATGTTGGCTTGCCCCGAGCAAAGCTGTATCAGCAGAAGCCAGCATCATGCGGCAGAGGTGAGTGTGTCTGTGAAGACTTTCGACCAGAGCAAGAGCGTGTCGTTTGTCTCCAGGACACAGGCCGATCGCAGCTCTTCAACCCGGGCGCGCATCGTTGCCGCAGCCGTCGCCGTTTTGTGCGACAAGGGCTATTCTGCTGCGACCATTAAGGTGATTTCCGATGAAGCAGGTGTCAGCGTCGGTGCCCTGCAGCATCACTTCTCATCCAAGGCTAAGCTTATGGCTGCAGTCGCAGAAGCGCTCGCGGCGACACGCCATGCGCAATATGGTTCACCGCTGAAGCCTGGGTTCGGTGCTGCGCTTTACCCTATGCTAATTGCTGAGATATGGGAGAATGTGAAGCGGCCGGAGTTTCTGGCTACGATGGAGATTGCCTTGGCTCAGCGCAGCGATGACGAACTGCGCCAAGAAACCGAAATGCATCTGACCGCCCTAGAGGCGATACTGGAAGCCGATACGGTGTCCCTGCTTGCGAACTACGGCCGCGATCTTGAATATGGCAAACTTGCGCGTCGGATGACAGCCGCATTCATGTCCGGGTTGGCGCTGCGTAATATGGCTGGCCTTGAAAACGAAGCAGAGGCTATGGTGGTACACTGGGGTAAGATCTTGGCGGCGCTAGAGCTAAAGCCCGAACTAGCCAGCATGTCGCCAGTGACATAGCTCCGCCTCTTCATGACGGTGGTTCTCAAAGCTGGTTCTCGTGCAATCTGTAGGCACCCAGAAAGTCTGCTCGCCAACACTGTCACTGTAGTGTTGCGAGGCAAGCCAATGCCGTTGTGAAGCGTGGCGATATGCGCACGCGCTTGACGAGTATACGCAGCGCGCGGCCATGTTCAGGGCGTTCTGATTTCGACCTGAAGTCGGAACAGGTTGATGGTTGACGTGCCGTCGTCTGATCGGGCGTCGATTGCCAGATTTTTGCTTCCGAAGTCTGATGTTGCGGGTTTGATATGAACTGTGCAGCGGCTCGGCAAAGGGCCTCTAGTTAGAAATACGCGGTCGGTCTGATTGGCGCTTATGCTTGCGATTTTGAGGGTGCTGTTCATTGCTGTCACTATGCGATTGAGGTCCTGAGCGATCCACTGTTCTAACTGGCGGCGATCGACATCGATATTCGGTGCGGACGCCGCTGACGTCCGGCTGGCCAATTTGATGACGTGCAGTTTCACCGCATGCACGGCGTAGTGATATTCAACATAATGCGATTTGAGATGCTGTCACCCTCCCATTCCAACTTCAGGATTGGCAGAAACAGTCAGAAAGTTGGCAAATCCAGACGTGGCCTCTCGTTCCATTCGCAAGTGAAATTGCGGACATCAAAACAAGTGCTCGCCAGCCCTCGCCATTGGAGCGTGGCAGCCAGAACGAGAGGAAATTGATTGTGTCTCAAGTACTCGAAGCTGCATTGGATCATGCACCGGGAGATGTTGAAGCCTTTGATGTGCTTGTTGTGGGGGCCGGAATTTCCGGGATTGGCAGCGCTTACCATCTCAAAACCCAGTGCCCTGGAAAGAGCTTTGCCATTCTGGAGGCCAAGGAGAGCTTTGGCGGTACCTGGCACACGCATCGCTATCCGGGTGTTCGCTCCGATTCGGACCTTTATACTTTCGGCTATCGGTTCAAGCCCTGGGTCGGGGCGCCCATCGCCTCGGGCGAGGAAATCCTTAAATATCTGTTTAGCGTGATTGTCGAAAACGATCTTGATCAGCACATCCGATACAGCACGGTCATAACCCGCTGCGCCTGGTCGAGCAGCGAGCGCCTGTGGACGGTCGAAACCCGCACACCCGATGGTGCCGCCGGGAAGACCTACAAGTGCAACTTCCTGTGGATGTGCCAAGGCTATTACGACCATGAAAATCCGTTTCTGCCGCAATGGTCTGGCATGGAAGATTTCAAGGGCACCCTGGTCCACGCACAGAAATGGGATAGCAGTGTGGATTATGCCGGCAAAAAGGTGGTCGTCATCGGTTCCGGTGCCACAGCGGCTACCGTCATCCCAGCCATGGCCGACAAGGCTGGACACGTCACGATGCTGCAGCGTTCGCCCACCTATTTCTTCTGTTATCCCAACCGATCGGACCTTGCCGATCGTCTTCGGGAAATCGGCGTGAATGAGGAAACGGTCCACCAATGTGCACGGCTCGACTATCTGCACCAGCTCAAGACCCTTGACCGTCGCTCACGGACTGAGCCCGATGCCGTCGTAGAGGAACTGAAGGAGCTGGTCAGGCTCTATGCGGGTGAAAAGTTTGAATTCGCGCCGCATTTTGTTCCGCGCTATCGTCCATGGCAGCAGCGCTTGGCGTTTATTCCCGATGGGGACCTGTTTGTGAAGATGCGCGAGGGCAAGGTCTCTGCGGTTACGGACCGGATTGCACATTTCACCAGCTCGGGCATAGCGCTGGAATCGGGCGAGCAGCTAGAGGCCGATGTCGTGGTTGCGGCTACCGGCTTCAATCTTCTGGTCATGGGGGGAATTGCCTTCGAGGTTGATGGCCAGCCAGTCGAATGGGGCAATACCACGACGTTCCGCGGCATGATGTTTGACAATGTCCCCAACCTTGCATGGGTATTCGGCTATTTCCGCGCGGCATGGACCTTGCGCGTCGATCTGCTGGGTGATTTCGTCTGCCGGCTTTTGCGGCATGTCGATGCTAGGCGCGCGAGGGAAGTCCGGATCGTCGTTCCACAGGATATTGCAAACGATCCGCGCACTCCGTGGATTGAAGACGACAATTTCAACCCCGGCTATCTGATGCGCGACATCGACAAGCTGCCCAAGCGCCTGGGCGCGCGGTCGGAATGGCGGCACTCGCAGGATTATTGGACAGAAGCCGAGGACATTCCCTCCATTAATCTGGATGGGCCGGAATTCGTATACACGTGATGATCACATTGTCCGGTGTCCCCTCCAGCGAGGGCGACACCGGGCTGGAATGCTTAATGGGCCTTGAGCATCTGGCCGACAATGTTCCTGCGATATTCTAGTGCTCCCATGCCAGACCACCGCTTAAACGCGCGCGAAAAGCTGGAAGGTTCGGCAAAGCCGATCGCGAAGGCGATGCCTTCTACCGTCATCTTGGGGTCCGCCAGCAACTGGCAGGCGCGGTCGTAGCGGGCCTTATCGACAATTGCGGAAAACCGGGTGCCTTCGTCAGCCAGGCGGCGATGGAGGGTGCGTTCGGACAGGGCCAGCCTGCGCGCCGCATCGCCGGCCTGCAACATGGCCGCATCGGAACAGGCGCTCAGCAGAATGGACAGCCGGTGCGAAATCGGCGCATCCGATCGCGCCTTGCCCAGCGTCTGGTCGCAGCGGGTGAGGTACAGCGTCTGCAATTCCAGATCGCCCAGAGGCAGGGACTTGCTGACCGCATTGGGCAGGAAGATCCACCGCGTCCGGTCGGCATTGAACTCGACCGGGCAATGGAAGCTGCGCCGCAGCTCGCTCCAGTTGCGCGGCGGCGGCGCGGCCACCGTCACCCGCTCGAGCACCTGTTCGTTGCCCATCAGGTCGCGGATCAGGGTATGCACGGCCCCCAGATCGCGCTGCTGGGTGAAATCGTACAAATCCGGGGCTATTCCCTCGTGATCCGCGATCAGCGCGGCCGCGCCATTTTCCTGCGCGACGAAGCGATAGTGCATCAGCGAGAAGGTGAGCGCCTGATATTTGCAGGCGATCTGCAAGGCCTGCCCCAAAGTTCCTGCGGTCATCATCGCGAGTCCCAGCGCGCCATATTTGATCGAGCGATAGCGCTGGCCCATATCGAACCACAAATCGGTCTGGCCCGCTGTCAGCTGGACAAATCCCTGCTGGATGACCAGCTCTTCCTTGGCCAGAACTTCTCTTGGATCATCTTCCAGTTTCAAGGACTTGAGCTGATTGTACTGACAAAAGGAATCCCAGTTTGCGTTGAGCGTCTTGACCACGACCGACTGCATGATGCGCGCGCTGAGATCAGGCAGTGCCGCATAAAGAGCTTGAGGGTTCATTAGATCCAGTCTCCCGCCTGGCCGATGGTCACAAATCGGTCATTTTCTTTGCACGATAGGACCGCGTGGCGGATTGCGTCAATAACTTGGCGCGCCACGCCATGGCAGGCTTTGGCAGATAAAGACACATTCGCCCCAATCATAAAGGGGAGAGACCGTGTCGAAATTCGCACGAATGACCGCTCTGGCGGTCACCACCATCGCCATTTCCGTCGGTGCGATAGTCTATTTCGGTTCAGGCTCGTCGCCTTCGCACGATGCCGCCTGGCAGAAGTTGCTGGCAAGCTCGCACGAGGCCGGGGACTGGGTGACCTATGGCGGCACGTTCGATGAGCAGCGCTTCAGCGGTCTGACCCAGATCAACGAAAAAAGCGTCGCGGATCTGGGACTCGCCTGGTCGTTCGAGCTGGACACCAACCGCGCCCAGGAAGGTACGCCGCTCGAAAAGGACGGCGTGCTCTATGTGACGACCGCTTGGTCCAAGGTCTATGCGTTCGATGCCGTCACCGGAAAGGAGCTTTGGCGTTTCGACCCGCAGGTGCCCGGCGAATATGCTGCCAAGGGATGCTGCGATGTCGGCAATCGCGGGGCCGCGCTGTACGATGGCAAGCTGTATTTCGGCACATTCGACGGACGCCTGATCGCACTGGATGCGAAGACCGGAAAGCCCGTCTGGTCGGTGGTCACCGTAGACCAGTCCAAGACCTATACCATCACCGGAGCGCCGCGCATCGTGAAGGGACGCGTCGTCATCGGCAATGGCGGGGCGGAACTGGGTGCGCGCGGCTATGTTACCGCCTATGATGCGCAGACCGGCAAACAGGCCTGGCGCTTCTACACCGTGCCCGGAAATCCGGCCAATGGTCCGGATGGTGCCGCGTCGGACAGCATCCTTGCGGAAAAGGCGCAATCGACCTGGTCGGGCGAATACTGGAAACAGGGCGGCGGCGGCACGGTCTGGGATTCGATCGTCTATGACGAGGAACTGGACCAGCTGTATATCGGCGTGGGCAATGGCAGCCCCTGGAACTATCGCATCCGCAGCCAGGGCAAGGGCGACAATCTCTTCCTCTCGTCGATCGTCGCGCTCGATCCCGATACCGGCAGCTATCGCTGGCATTATCAGGCAAACCCCGGTGAGACCTGGGACTATACCAACACCCAGCAGATCACGCTCGCCGATCTGACCATCGACGGCAAGCCGCGCAAGGTGCTGATGCAGGCACCGAAAAACGGCTTTTTCTTCGTCATCGACCGCACCAACGGCAAGCTGCTCTCGGCCAAGAATTTTGTCGATGTGAACTGGGCCACCGGATATGACATGACCACCGGCCGGCCGATAGAAATCCCCGCTGCCCGGTTCGCAAAGGCACCCGCCGTGGTGATGCCGGGCGCGCTGGGGGCGCATAACTGGCAGCCGATGGCATTCAACCCGGAGACCGGACTGACCTATATTCCGGGCAACAAGGCCCTGTTCGCCTATGAACAGCCGTCCGATTATTCCTTCCGCCCGGGCCAGTGGAACCTGGGCCTTGAAACACAGCGCACATCCCCGCCGGACGACCCAGCAACGATTGCCGCGACGCGCGCGCTTCTCGGCGGCCGGTTGATCGCCTGGGACCCCGTGCGCCAGAAAGAGGCCTGGGGATTTGACTATCCCGAACCCTGGAACAGCGGCGTGCTGACGACTGCGGGCGGCCTGGTCTTTCAGGGCGACACGCGCGGCAATTTCCGGGCCTTTGCAGCACGCGACGGCAAGGTCCTGTGGAATGTGAACCTGGGCATGGCCATCATGGCCGCGCCGATGACCTTCGAGGCGGGCGGCAACCAGTATATCGCCGTGCTGGCCGGCTATGGTGGTGCCTATGCCTTGACGTCCTATTTCAACGACAATCCCGGACCCCGCCCGAATGGCCGCGTCTACGTTTTCCGCATCGGCGGCAAGGCGCCCATGCCCAAGGTTGAAAAGCTCTTCAAGGCACCGGCCAACCCTTCGAACGAGCCGTTCCCGGCATCGCTGGTCGCGCGGGGCGAAGCGCTGTTCCAGAAGGACTGCTGGGCCTGCCACGGACCCGGCGCGGTATCGAGCGGCGTGGTGCCGGATCTGCGCCGCTCTGGCGTGCTGCCAAGCGCGGAAGGGTGGAAGGAAGTGGTCATCGGCGGGGCGCTCAAGGACCGCGGCATGATCAGTTTCGCCAAGACCCTGACCAGCGCCGATGCCGAAGCCCTGCGCGCCTATGTGTCCTCACGGGCGCTCCTGCTGAAGATTCAGGAACAGGGACGGGGAGCGGGCAAATGAGCGAGCCGCTTGTCCTGCCCGAAACCGCCGTCGTGCTGGAGGCCCTGGCCGCGATGGATGGGCCGCATTTGGGCGACCTGCCACCGGAAGCGGCCCGTGCGGTCTATCACCAACTGGGGGCCGCGTTCGAGGCGGATGCCGACGCTTCCGTTCGCATCGCCGATTTCGTGGGCGATGGCGTGCCGATGCGGGCCTATTTCCCTGGGGAACCCGCAGATGGACCGGTCATCGTCTTCTTTCACGGCGGCGGCTGGGTCATCGGCGATCTGGATACGCATCATGCGCTCTGCACACGGCTGGCCGCGCTGACGGGTCTGCGCGTGGTGGCGGTGGATTATCGGCTTGCGCCAGAACATCCCTATCCGGCCGCGCATGACGATTGCCTTGCGGCGGCGCGCTTTGTCGCAGCCGGGCCAGCGGTTCTGGAAGCGCCGGTGGCAGGCATTGCCCTTGCAGGCGACAGTGCCGGAGGTGCCCTGGCGCTTGCGGTCAGTGCTCGGCTGGAACCCGCGCAACGGCTGGCCCAGTTGCTGATCTACCCGGTGGGCGATTGCACCGAGCCGGAAGCGGGCTCCTATGCCGAGTTTGCTGAGGGCTTTTTGCTCGATCGCAAGCTCATGCATCGCTTCATTACCGATTATCTGCCGGTCGCGGACGATCGCCGGAATGTCGATGTCTCGCCCGTGCTGCACGATCTGCACGCAGACCTTCCGCCGACCATCATCCTGACGGCAGGGCTTGACCCCCTGCGAGATCAAGGCCGCGCGCTGGCTGCCGCACTGATCCGGCGCGGGATCGAGTGCCATTATCTGGAGGCGGCAGGCCTGATCCACGGGATGGCGACCATGCGCCGTGCCTTGCCAAGCGGCGATGCCCTTATCGCGCGTGCCGGGCGGCTGCTTTGTGGAGTGCTGCGTGAAAACAATCCAGTCCTTGCGGGAGAATTCTGATGCGCAACTATCTCGACTTCTACATCGACGGTGCCTGGGTGCCGCCTGCAAAACCCAGGACCCTGGAGGTAATCAACCCCGCCACCGAAGGGGTTGTCGGCCAGATCAGCATGGGCGGTGCAGCGGACGTGGATCGTGCCGTGCAGGCGGCGCGGCGCGCTTTCGACAGCTTTGGGCGTACAAGCCGGGCCGAGCGCCTGGACCTGCTAGACGCAGTGCTGGCGCAACTGGTTGCGCGCAAGGATGATCTTGCAGCGGCAATCACCGAGGAAATGGGCGCGCCAGCGGGTCTGGCCGCTGCCGCCCATGTGCCTTTCGGCCTAGGTCACTTCCAACTGGCGCGGCAGATTCTGGCAGATCTCCAAACCGATCGCACCATGGGAACGACGCTGATCACAGCCGAACCTATCGGAGTGGTGGGGATGATCACGCCCTGGAACTGGCCGCTCAACCAGATTGCCTGCAAGGTTGCACCGGCGCTCGCCGTCGGCTGCACGATGGTGCTCAAGCCTTCGGAAGTTGCCCCCTTCAGCGCGCAGATCTTTGCCGAGGCGATCCATACGGCCGGCGTGCCTCATGGCGTCTTCAACCTCATCAACGGCGATGGGCCATCGGTCGGTGCTGCGATTTCAACGCATCCTGGCGTCGACATGGTCTCCTTCACCGGATCGACGCGGGCTGGCGTACAGGTCGCTTGCGATGCCGCCCCCACCGTCAAGCGGGTGCATCAGGAGCTGGGCGGCAAGTCGGCCAATATCATCCTTCCGGATGCCGATCTTGCCGATGCGGTAGCGCGCGGTGTTGAAGCGATGATGGTGAACAGCGGTCAGAGCTGCAATGCCCCCTCGCGCATGCTGGTCCCAATCAGCCGGATGGAGGAAGCAAAGGCGATTGCGGCGCAGACCATCGCGCAACAGACCGTCGGCTCGCCGCAGGAAGCGGTTGCGCTGGGCCCGGTCGTCTCTCAGACGCAATGGGACCGCATCCAGGCGCTGATCGCGCAGGGCATGGCCGAGGGCGCAACTCTCGTCGCCGGCGGCACCGGTCGGCCCGATGGGCTGGACAGGGGCTATTATGTCAAGCCCACAGTCTTTGCGGACGTAACCAACGACATGGCCATTGCGCGCGAGGAGATATTCGGCCCGGTGGTGGTCCTGATCGGCTATTGCAACGTCGATGAAGCCGTCGCGATTGCCAACGACAGCGTCTACGGCCTGGCCGCCTATGTGCAATCGGCCAGTCTCGACCAGGCGCGCGCCGTCGCGTCGCGACTACGCGCAGGGCAGGTCCTGCTCAATTATGCCGCGCTGGATCTGAACGCGCCGTTCGGTGGCTTCAAACAGTCTGGCAACGGCCGCGAATGGGGTGAGCTGGCATTCCACGAGTTCATGGAGGTCAAGGCGGTGCTCGGATACGAGGCGGCCTGATCGCTGCAAATGACAACCCGATCTGGCACGTCAGGCCAAGAACTTGGCAAGACGTGACATGGCAGGCTGGACCAGCCTGGCGCAACATAATCTTCAATGAACAATCAACCGGCCACTTGCTCATGAAGAGCATGGGACGGCGATAACATCAAGGGAGAGACGAACATGACTCCATACAAACAGCTGCGAGCATTTTTATTGTCAGGCGCAGCAGGAATCGTACTGAACACAGCGCCTGCTTTTGCACAGGAGGCGGCCGAGCCTTCAGACGAGGGGGCAATCACGGACATTGTTGTTGTGGCGCAGAAGCGCGCGCAGATTCTGCAGGATGTGCCCCTGGCCGTCTCTGCGCTGACGGGTGACGAACTGCAGTCGCGCGGGGTCAGTGAAACATCCGACCTGCAGGGCTTCGTTCCCAGCTTGCAGATCACGACGCCCTATGGGCGCACACAGCCAAATTTCGCGCTGCGCGGCGTTTCCGTGGCCAACGAGTTCTCCGCATCAACTGCCTCGCCTGTCGGAGTCTATGTTGATGAGGTTTATCAGAGCTTTCGCGCCAGCCACGGGCAGCAACTTTATGACCTTGAGCGGATCGAAGTCCTGCGTGGCCCCCAAGGCACGCTCTATGGTCGCAACACTACTGGCGGTGCCATCAGTTTCTTCACCAACAAGCCCAAGCTCGGTGAGAGCGAAGGCTATGCAACGGTCGGCTATGGCAATTTCGATACATGGACAGCCGAGGGCGCAGTCGAGGCCACGCTGGTTCCCGATGTGCTCGGCATCCGCCTTGCTGGGACGTTTGCCAAGGGCGATGGCTGGCAGTTCAACCCCGCGCAGAATCGCGATGCAGGCACGACCGACACCTATGCCGGCCGCGCCAGCCTCCGCTGGAAGCCCGTCGAGACGGTCGATATCAACCTCAAGGGCTATTTCGCGCGTGACAATCCGGTTGCGCCCAATCCCTATGCGATCGGCCAGCTGGCCGGGGACAGGGACGTGCTGGGATATTCCAGGTCGGATCCAGCCCAGAACGGCGGGCGTCCGCTCCGCCGGAACGAGGTGGCTGCCGATACGGGCGGCAATTACTACACCGCATCCCGCGGTTTTTCGCTGAGCATCGCGGCGGAGCTGAGCGACAGTCTGACCCTGACCTCGATCACCGGATATGACTGGGGCAAATACAGCAATTCGCCCTTCGATTGCGATGGTTCGCCTAACGACGTTTGCGCGCTGCGCTACAATTCGACCAGCAAAAACTTCAACCAGGACCTGCGCCTGACCTTCCAGACCGACCGGCTCAACCTCGTCGCCGGGGGCTATTACGGCAAGGACAGGATCAAGACCCGCAACGAAATCGACTTTTTCGGAGTGCTTGAGCCGCTGCTCCGCTCCGCAGGCGCAACCGACAGTTTCTTCAATGCGCCGGTTTCCGCGCCTCAGGCCACCGCCATCGTGCCGGCCTTTGCCGTCAATCCCGCTCTCAATCCGACTACGCCGGCAGGTTGCGCGCCGGTGCCGACAGGCAATCCCAACGGTTTCCTCGACGCCCGCTCGCTGATTGCCCTGCTGACCGACATTCAGCTGAACAATTCTGGCGGTGGCGGTTTCGGTGGAGCAGTCTCGGCGGCTTGCCGTGCGGCGGGTGCACCGCCATTCGGACCGATCAACGGCGAACAGCGCTTCACGATTAGTCGGCCGTCGTTCGCCGTCTATGCCGATGCGAGCTATGACCTTACCGATGCGCTCACCGTCAGTGTCGGGCTGCGCTATACCCGTGACAAGATCAACTATCTCGATGGGCGAACGGTGCTTTTCGATCTTGGCGGTCGCCGTATCGCCGCCAGCACGATCCCCTATTCCTTCCCGTATAACGCAAACCTGCCAGCGCTTGAACAGCGGGAATCGGCTGACCGCCTGACTGGGCGGGTCAACGTTTCATATGACTTTACCGACGATGTGATGGGCTATCTCAACTATAGCCGCGGCTATCGCGCCGGCAGCTTCAATGGCCTGGCCTATCAGGGGACCAACCAGGTCTATTTCATCAAGCCCGAGACGATTGATGCCTATGAAGGCGGCCTGAAGCTGAGGCTGTTCGACCGCCGCGTGCAGTTGAATCTTGCGGGCTTCTATTACAACTACAAGGGCCATCAGGTCACCCAGGTTATCGGTGCCACCACTTTCACCCGAAGTGCCGATGGCCGCCTATATGGTGGTGAAGCAGAGCTGACCTGGCAGATTACGCCGACATTGCGTCTGGACGGTTCGGCGAGTCTGCTGCGCAGCAAATACCAGGGCAATGTGGTCAATCCGGCAGATCCATCCAGTCCGACACGGAACGTGAATGGCAACCCCTTCCCCAACGCTCCGCGCGAGACCTTCTCGATCGGGCTTGACTGGGATGCTTACAAGGCAGGCGACCTTCGCGTGAACCTGCGCAGCGATGCCGCCTATACCGGCCGGTATTTCTTCGATCCGTTCGGCGATTATGGCCTAGATCCTTGCGACCGGCCAGGGGCACCCGGCGCGGTGCGGCCTGCGGGCGTAGCCATTACCTGCGGCAACCCCGGCTATTGGCTGGCGAACAGCCGCCTGACGATCGAGAAGGGCAACTATTCGGCCAGCCTTTGGGTCAAGAATCTCACCAACAAATTCTACTACAGCTATGGCCTGAACATCGACATTTTCGGTCTCGACTATCTCAACAGGGGTACGCCGCGCACCTATGGCGTGGAACTGACCGCCCGTTTCTAATCTCTCAAAAACTTGGGGGCGGGCCATGCCCAGCCCGGCCCCGCCTTTTTTCAGGAAAAGGGATTTGCAGGTGCGCTTGGACGGAAAAACTGCGGTGGTGACTGGTGGGGCGCGAGGGATCGGCGCGGCCATCTGCGTTGCTCTGGCGCGCGAAGGTGCCAAGGTTGTGGTAACCGATGTTCGCGAGACAGAAGGCTTTGCGCTGGTCGAGCAGATGCGCGTCAATGGGACCCAATCCCTGTTTGTCCAGCAGGATGTCACGCTGGAGGAAGGATGGATCGAGGTTTGCGGCCGCGCGCTTGACGCATTTGGCGGCCTCGACATTTTGGTCAACAATGCCGGCATCGCCCTTCCCGGCACGATCGAGACGCAGAGCCTGGCCGACTGGCGGCGGACCATGGCGATCAATCTTGACGCCGTTTTTCTGGGAACCCAGGCTGGCGTCAGGGCGATGCGTTCAAAGGGCGGATCGATCATCAACATTTCGTCAATCGAAGGCATGATCGGCAGTGCCTACCTGCCCGCTTATAACGCATCCAAGGGAGGCGTGCGCCTGCTGACAAAATCGGCGGCCATCCACTGTGCAAGGGCTGGGTACCGCATCAGGATCAACAGCGTTCACCCCGGCTATATCGGTACCCAGATGGTGCAGGACGCACTGGCGCTGCTGCCCGAAGATTTTGCCGGCAGAACGCTCGAGCGAATTCCGATGCAGCGATTTGGCGCGGTGGAGGAAGTGGCATCAACCGTGGTTTTTCTCGCTTCGGACGAATCCAGTTACATGACCGGCAGCGAGCTGGTGGTCGATGGCGGGTTGCTGGCATGACGCTCCCGACCGTGCACGGTTCGATGCAGGACTGGAAACTGCGCGTCACGCATCTGATTGATCATGCCGCTCGCGAGCATGGCAAGCGCGAGATTGTCACCCGCTGGGCTGATGGCAGCGAGACGCGGACCCATTGGGCAGGCATCCGGCACGACGCGCTGCGCATGACGCAGGCGCTACGCAAGTTGGGCGTGCAGCCTGGGGATCGCATCGCCACGCTGGCGATGAACCATCACCGGCATCTCGTTTCCTGGTATGGCGCTGTGGGTGCCGGCGCTGTTCTCCACACGCTCAATCCGCGACTTTTCGATGATCAGCTCGAATACATCGTCAATCATGCCGAAGACCGGGTGATGCTGTTCGACAAGGTCTGGGCACCGATTGTCGAGCGGATGAAGCCGCGCTGGCCGACGGTGGAACATTATATCTGCTTCGACAGCAGCGAACCTGCGCTGCACTTCGAAGCGTGGATCGGCGGCGAAGACGGCCAGACTGCCTGGTACGATGGAGACGAGCGCGACCCGTGCATGCTTTGTTACACCAGCGGCACTACCGGCAACCCCAAGGGCGTGCTGTATGAACACCGCTCGAGCATGCTGCATGCCATGGCCGCGCTTACGCCATCGGTGTTCGGAATGGACTGCCGCTCGGTCATGCTGCCGATCGTGCCGATGTTCCATGCTGCAAGCTGGGGCCTGCCATGGGCCGGGGCTGCGGCCGGAGCCAAGTTCGTCTATTCTGCGGTCAACGACGGCGCTGTGCTGTGCGATCTTATGAACCGCGAGAAGGTGACCTGTTCGGCAGGAGTGCCAACGGTCTGGCTGGCCCTGTTGCAGCATGTCGATACGCACGACAGCGGCCAGATACCACCCAGCTTGCAGACCATTGTCACGGGTGGATCGGCCATGCCGCGCGCGATGATCGACCGCCTCATGAGGGCAGGATGCCGTGTCGCGCATGCGTGGGGGATGACAGAGACCTCACCCATCGGCACGATCGGAGCAGAGACCTGGGACTGGGACGATCTGCCATTTGACGAGCAGGTCAGCGTCAAGGCGATGCAGGGACGGCCACCATTTGGGGTTGAGATTCGATGCGTCGATCTGGATGATCCCGAGAAGGTCTTGCCGCGCGATGGCCTAGCCGCCGGTGCGTTGCAGGTGCGCGGGCCCTGGGTGGTCAGGCGCTATTTCAAGGCCGATGACGATGCGGGGGTTGCAGGCCAGTGGTTCGACACGGGCGATGTCGGCGTAATCCATCCTGATGGCACATTGCAGCTGACCGACCGCGCGAAAGACGTGATCAAGTCGGGCGGCGAGTGGATCAGTTCGGTCGAGCTGGAAAACGCAGCGGTCGCTCATCCGGCGGTGGCTGAGGCAGCGGCGATTGGCATCGATCACCCCAAATGGGATGAACGGCCTTTACTGATCGTGGTCAAGAAGCCCGGGATGGAGTGCAGCCAAGCGGACATTCGCAGCTTTCTCGCTGGCAAGATCGCCAAATGGTGGGTGCCCGAGGTCGTGGCCTTTGTTGATGCTATCCCGCACACTGGCACTGGTAAGATCAGCAAGAAAGACCTCCGGGATCAGTTCCGCTGCTTTAACTGGAACGAGCCAGCCTGACAGGAGTGGAACGTATGACGAAACCTTCTATCTTCATCACTGGGGCTGGTTCGGGAATTGGCAAGGCCACGGCAGAGCTCTTTGCGGCTCAGGGCTGGCGCATTGCGCTTTGCGACATTGATTGCAGCCGGATCGAAAGCCTGGCTGCAGAGCTTGGCGATGCAGTGACGGCCTATCAGGCCAATGTGTGCGATCCCGATTCACTGGCGTCCGCGCTGGAGGCATTTGCTGGCGCTGATGGATTTGATGTCCTGTTCAACTGCGCCGGCATTCTAGAGATGCGCGAATTTGCAGAATGCTCGCTGGCTGCAATGCACAAGCTGATCGACGTCAATGTGAATGGCGTGATCAACGGCATGCATCTGGCTCTGCCGTATCTGCGTCAACGACCCAGGTCGCGCATCATTACGATGTCGTCGGTCGCCGCCGTTCATGGCATCCCTGAAGAGGCTGCTTATTCGGCCAGCAAGTTTGCCGTTCGTGCGTTGACTGAAGCGCTCAATATCGAGCTGGAAGCGGCAGGCATCTGGGTTTGCGACGTCATGGTCGCCTATGTCGCTACGCCGATGGTCCTGTCGCCGCAGATCAAAGCGAGATCGGTCGATATCCTGGGCGTGAACGTAATGCCGCAACAGGTAGCGGAAACTGTCTGGCAAGCCCTGAAAGAGCGCAAGGTTCACTGGTTCGTGACACCAGAGGACGAGGCCATCGCCCAGCAGATAGATAGCACTTTATGGGAAGAGAGAAGGGGCCTGATGAAGCAGATCACGGGATTTGCATGAATTAGGTTCGCTGCATTGCTCCTGGATTTTTGAAGCCTTGGATTTTGATCCTGAGGCGGACGATCCGAGATCGAGTCTTGATCGTGGCGCACATCCGAAAAATGGCGAGCGTGCGGTAGTTTTGTTTATCGACTGGGTCATCAGCTGCTCGTCAGTGACGAGCAGCTGATGACCCAGATTTGGATGTTGTCCGCGCGTGGTAAAGCCTCATCCGCGCCGATCCCAAGGCGGCAAGGTGTCGTTTCGATAGTGAGTCGCAGATGCGACTGTAAAATCGTTCCACCAGCTATTTCCAAATTATGCTTTCTGGAGCAAGTTGTCGCAAACATAAAGTGACCGTAATGGGCTCGATTCGCTGATGCAATTTCGCTTAAGGCAGTTATTGATAAATTAATAAGGTCGGAAAATCTCGCGAGAATTGAGCCTTCGATGTGCCAAGAATTGCAATTGGTCATGTAGATTTGGCGTTTGGGCAAAAATACCTGAATTTACATATGTCATATCCGGTAATTAAGGAGCATTTGTGGTGAATTCGCAATTGAAGGCTCTGGCCCTATCGCTGGCTGTCATTAGCTCGAGCGGTGTCATTTATGCGAATGCTGGTGAGTCGCAATCGCAGCCAATGACTGAAAAGGATGAGCGGAATGGGCCGGTTTACCGGGTCGATCCGAAGGTGGGCATATCAAGTGACCTCATCATCCATAATGCCTTGAAAACTGCATTGGTGCTGGAGATGGGAGGGGCCGAGCAGGTTTATGATTCCGCCTCGGTCGTCATGAAGGGCGCTATCTCCAGGTCAAAATTTAGTGGGGAAGTCGCTGCGGCCAATTCAGGCTTCGGTCGCAGTGTGTCGCGCGTATGGACCCGGATCGAGCAAGTTAAAGTTGGGGCCGGCGCCCAAGGGGGGGTCCCGCCAGGGGGCTATGTGACTGTTTTTTTGATTTCGCACAATTCTTCGGGCGAAGGGCGGGTAGAACAGCTCAGTTTTCGATTGGATGAGGACGATCGCTGGCGTTTGGCTGGGGTAAAAACTCATTCTCTAAGGTCATAAAATTATGGCTCGAGTATATGGTTTGTATTCAAAAACACTTTGAGTTTCGAAGTGTATTATATGCAGTATATGTAATTTAAGGTTAGAAAATGGCGCATAATCTTATTGATCGTCGGCGTGATTGCTCGGGCTGGGATGCTGGGCAGCTGCTTTCAGCTTCGAATGGGTTGGGCAAGGGTGTGCGGCGGCGTATAATGGGTGCGCTGCGGGCGGCATCAATGTTTGTTGTTTTTGGTCGCCGGCATTCGATCGGAGCTCTTGGGTTTGGTGCAGCTATAGGCCGCGGAAGCGCAAGTTTTGGTGCCTTGGGGGCAATCGCTGCTCTTGGGTTTGCTGGCCCAGCACTGGCGAATACCCACCCTTCGCCCACGTCTTGCGTGTCGGCAGGGGGGAACGCGGTCGTTGGAAATGAGCCCGCGCAGGGCAATACAACCTCACAGCCAGCCGATGGAAGCGGCACTTATTCGACAGTTGCAGGCTGCAATGCCGATGGCCACGATCAGTTGGGTGTCACCGTAATCGGCGCTCGAGCAGATGGTTTCGGAGTGGGAGCAGTCGCCGTCGGGTACAATGCGGACTCGGCGAAATGGGCTTCTGCATTCGGGCTAGACTCCAATGCTTCGGGGACAGGGGCAGTTGCCCTTGGTTTTAGTGCTGTTTCCAGCGGACTAAACGCGGTTGCCATCGGTGGCGCGGGCGGGAATGGTACGACGCCGCTGACAGTCGCAAATTCTACGACCGCATCTGGAGCTGGTGCTGTTGCGATTGGTGCAAACGCGACGCGCGGCGCGCAGGCTGGGGGCGCAGACTCGATTGCAGTCGGCGGGCAGGCAACGGTGGCGGTCGCTGCGACATCTGGCATTGCAATAGGGCGCGCTGCAGCCTCGACCGGCGTCACCAGCCTGGCTCTGGGTGATGGTGCGTCAGCAAGTAACACTAATGCGCTGGCGATCGGCACCTCCAGTATTGCAAATGGTTCGGGTTCAACTGTAGTTGGGGTAGGCGCGCGTTCTGCATTCAACAATACCGTGGCTGTAGGTAACGATGCTCGAGCTGGGGCAGTAACATCTATTGCTATTGGTAGTGGATCGCGCGCCAACGGCAACGGAGCTGTAATTGTTGGGGCGTCTGCTGGCTTAAACACCGTGACGGGGTCGTCTTCACAGATAGCGATCGGATCTAGTTCAGGCCAAAATGTGAATGGCAACAACAATGTTGCGATGGGTCTTGAGGCCGGCCAAAACATAGCTGGCAATGGAGCTTCCGGCTCTGGTGGCAATAACAATTTGGCCCTTGGTACGCGTTCCGGTAGGGATATTTCTGGGTCTAGGAACATTACCCTCGGCTGGGAAAGTGGTAGAGCAGTATCGGGTAACAACAACTCTGCCTTGGGGCCGCAGTCGGGCAATGGGGTTACTGGGGGATTTAACAGTGCTAGCGGTTATTATGCTGGTACAAATGTTCAAGGTAGCTTCAATATTGCTTCTGGAAATGGAGCTGGCGCGGATGTTTCAGGTAACAGTAATGTTGCGATTGGAAATCGTGCGGGAACAACGTCAACCATTGTGGAGAGCCCGCTTGATGCGCAGCCAATTGTAATCACATCAGCGGTTTTGGACGTGGATGATACTGTCGCTATTGGTTCAGGGGCAGTGGCTACGGCAAATTCTGGGACTGCGATCGGTGACGGTGCGCGTGCATCGGGTGTGAATGCGTTTGCTGGCGGAACCGATTCCGATGCGTCGGCTCGGGATGCCGTGGCCATAGGCACCCAAGCTACTGCGACAGGCGAACGCAGTATTGCGCTGGGCTATGATGCCATTGCAACGGGATCAGTTGCCGTTGGTGCGTCGGCGCGAGCAGGTAACGGCGGGGCAGCATTTGGCGATGGTGCAATTGCAACCTTTAACGGTGGGGTGAACGACCCGGCGATTGTTGCTGGAACCGCGTTAGGCTTAAATGCCAATTCAAATGTAAGTGGATCCACTGCTTTGGGTGCGAACAGCACTGTTACGGTAGCGGATGGCGTAGCATTGGGTTCGAGTTCAGTTGCGGGCACAGCGGCAGGAGTGCCGGGATATGTTCCGCTGGGCGCGAGTTCAGCGAGCTTGGCAGGGATAGCGGCAACAAATAGCACTGGGCTTGGAGCAGTCAGCGTCGGTGCATCGGGTAATACGCGTCAGATCACAAATGTCGCTGCCGGCGCGCAAGACAGCGACGCGGTAAATGTTGCGCAACTCAAGGCGGTTGAATCGCTCGCGAACGCTGGCTGGACGGTGACGGACGGTACGACCGGTGCGAAGATCGGTCCGAACGGGACGGTGAGGTTTGCTGGCGACAGCAACATAAAGGTATCGCAGAGTGGGTCTGACGGTTCTGGTGTTGTTGAGGTTGCGCTGAGCCCGGATGTGGATCTGACATCTGCCGGCAGCCTGACGGTGGGCGGATCGGTTGTCGATGCTGCGGGTCTTTTGGTGAGCGATGGTGCTCGCACGACGTCGGTTGGCGCTGGCGGTGTGACGAGTGGCCAGGTTGTGCTGAGCGGCGTGTCGAATGAGGTGACGGGCCTTGGCAACCGGACGCTGAGCGACCCGACATTTGCAACTGTTGGCCGTGCAGCGACCGAGGAGCAGCTTGCCCAGGTCCAGGCCGCTGCGACAACGCGGTATTTTAGCGTAAACGACGGCGGCATTCAGCGTGGTAACTACAATAACGATGGCGCAACTGGAATAAATTCACTTGCGGTTGGCGTGAATGCACTCGCGGATGATGCCGACAGCGTGGCAGTGGGGAGCGGAGCTCGGGCTACAGGTGGCAATGCTGATGACGGCGCGGTCGCAATAGGTCGAGTTTCGACCGCCCGCGGAGATGGAGCCACCGCTGTCGGTTCGGAGACGATTGCGAATGCAGACGGCGCAACTGCCATCGGTGACGATGCCAAGGCTATGGCGTTGTTTTCAACTGCGATAGGAGATGGGGCCAGCGTCAACTCAACCGGGGCGCCCGGTTCGTTTGCTAGCGCTGCGAGCATTGCAATTGGTGCGGCTGCGAATATCACTAATTCGACTGGTAGTAGTGTCATCGGCAGCGGAAGCGGCATTAGCGGCACAACTGGTAGTGTTATACTGGGCGCCGGCAATCAAATAACACATGCTGATTCAAGCGCACTAGGTGTAGCTGTAATTGGTGGGGGGAACACAAGTTCAAATTCATCTATTGTTGGTGTATTGGGGCTACGAAACTCTGTTTCCAACAGCGTGGATGTCCAAATCATGGGTGATAGTAACGCTGTATCCTCAGGTCGATATGTCCGAGTATTTGGCTCAAATAATCAGGTTGTCTCCTCTGGGGATATAACGGTTCTAGGTGTCTCAAATAATTTGACTGGTGCAAAAGACACTAGTGTAATCGGGAATCGAAATTCTGTCGGAGAGAATCTGACTGGGAGTCAGATAATTGCGAGTGGCGCTACCGTTTCCAGTGACGTCAGTAACGTCGTTGCGATCGGATCGGGAGTCGGGATTGCAGCCAATCGATCCACTGCTTTGGGTGCGAACAGCACTGTTACGGTAGCGGATGGCGTAGCATTGGGTTCGAGTTCAGTTGCGGGCACAGCGGCAGGAGTGCCGGGATATGTTCCGCTGGGCGCGAGTTCAGCGAGCTTGGCAGGGATAGCGGCAACAAATAGCACTGGGCTTGGAGCAGTCAGCGTCGGTGCATCGGGTAATACGCGTCAGATCACAAATGTCGCTGCCGGCGCGCAAGACAGCGACGCGGTAAATGTTGCGCAACTCAAGGCGGTTGAATCGCTCGCGAACGCTGGCTGGACGGTGACGGACGGTACGACCGGTGCGAAGATCGGTCCGAACGGGACGGTGAGGTTTGCTGGCGACAGCAACATAAAGGTATCGCAGAGTGGGTCTGACGGTTCTGGTGTTGTTGAGGTTGCGCTGAGCCCGGATGTGGATCTGACATCTGCCGGCAGCCTGACGGTGGGCGGATCGGTTGTCGATGCTGCGGGTCTTTTGGTGAGCGATGGTGCTCGCACGACGTCGGTTGGCGCTGGCGGTGTGACGAGTGGGCAGGTTGTGCTGAGCGGCGTGTCGAATGAGGTGACGGGCCTTGGCAACCGGACGCTGAGCGACCCGACATTTGCAACTGTTGGCCGTGCAGCGACCGAGGAGCAGCTTGCCCAGGTTAACCAGGCAGCGAATGCTGGCTGGACGGTGACAGCGCAGGGTGCGAACGGAACAAACGTAGCAGTTGCCAGCGCGACCGGCAGTGCGGTTGATCTGAACAACAGCGACGGCAATGTCGTGGTATCGAAGTCGACGGGCAGCAACAACGTTACGTTTGATCTGGCGGATGCGATCAGCGTGCAGAGCCTCACGGCGGGGCCTGTGGTGATCGCGACGACAGGGATTAACGCCGGAAATCTGGTGATCTCGAATGTTGCAGCCGGTGTTGCTGGCAGTGATGCGGTGAACGTCAGTCAGCTGTCTGCACTGGGTAACAGTGCAGCCTCTGCGCTTGGCGGCGGTTCTGCGTACAATCCTGCGACTAATGCTGTGACGGCTTCGCTGACCGTGGGGACGAACAATTACACAAGTGTCCAGGATGCGTTGACGCAACTGAACAGCGTTGCAGCCGCTGGCTGGACGGTGACGGACGGTACGACCGGTGCGAAGATCGGTCCGAACGGGACGGTGAGGTTTGCTGGCGACAGCAACATAAAGGTATCGCAGAGTGGGTCTGACGGTTCTGGTGTTGTTGAGGTTGCGCTGAGCCCGGATGTGGATCTGACATCTGCCGGCAGCCTGACGGTGGGCGGATCGGTTGTCGATGCTGCGGGTCTTTTGGTGAGCGATGGTGCTCGCACGACGTCGGTTGGCGCTGGCGGTGTGACGAGTGGGCAGGTTGTGCTGAGCGGCGTGTCGAATGAGGTGACGGGCCTTGGCAACCGGACGCTGAGCGACCCGACATTTGCAACTGTTGGCCGTGCAGCGACCGAGGAGCAGCTTGCCCAGGTTAACCAGGCAGCGAATGCTGGCTGGACGGTGACAGCGCAGGGTGCGAACGGAACAAACGTAGCAGTTGCCAGCGCGACCGGCAGTGCGGTTGATCTGAACAACAGCGACGGCAATGTCGTGGTATCGAAGTCGACGGGCAGCAACAACGTTACGTTTGATCTGGCGGATGCGATCAGCGTGCAGAGCCTCACGGCGGGGCCTGTGGTGATCGCGACGACAGGGATTAACGCCGGAAATCTGGTGATCTCGAATGTTGCAGCCGGTGTTGCTGGCAGTGATGCGGTGAACGTCAGTCAGCTGTCTGCACTGGGTAACAGTGCAGCCTCTGCGCTTGGCGGCGGTTCTGCGTACAATCCTGCGACTAATGCTGTGACGGCTTCGCTGACCGTGGGGACGAACAATTACACAAGTGTCCAGGATGCGTTGACGCAACTGAACAGCGTTGCAGCCGCTGGCTGGACGGTGACGGACGGTACGACCGGTGCGAAGATCGGTCCGAACGGGACGGTGAGGTTTGCTGGCGACAGCAACATAAAGGTATCGCAGAGTGGGTCTGACGGTTCTGGTGTTGTTGAGGTTGCGCTGAGCCCGGATGTGGATCTGACATCTGCCGGCAGCCTGACGGTGGGCGGATCGGTTGTCGATGCTGCGGGTCTTTTGGTGAGCGATGGTGCTCGCACGACGTCGGTTGGCGCTGGCGGTGTGACGAGTGGGCAGGTTGTGCTGAGCGGCGTGTCGAATGAGGTGACGGGCCTTGGCAACCGGACGCTGAGCGACCCGACATTTGCAACTGTTGGCCGTGCAGCGACCGAGGAGCAGCTTGCCCAGGTTAACCAGGCAGCGAATGCTGGCTGGACGGTGACAGCGCAGGGTGCGAACGGAACAAACGTAGCAGTTGCCAGCGCGACCGGCAGTGCGGTTGATCTGAACAACAGCGACGGCAATGTCGTGGTATCGAAGTCGACGGGCAGCAACAACGTTACGTTTGATCTGGCGGATGCGATCAGCGTGCAGAGCCTCACGGCGGGGCCTGTGGTGATCGCGACGACAGGGATTAACGCCGGAAATCTGGTGATCTCGAATGTTGCAGCCGGTGTTGCTGGCAGTGATGCGGTGAACGTCAGTCAGCTGTCTGCACTGGGTAACAGTGCAGCCTCTGCGCTTGGCGGCGGTTCTGCGTACAATCCTGCGACTAATGCTGTGACGGCTTCGCTGACCGTGGGGACGAACAATTACACAAGTGTCCAGGATGCGTTGACGCAACTGAACAGCGTTGCAGCCGCTGGCTGGACGGTGACGGACGGTACGACCGGTGCGAAGATCGGTCCGAACGGGACGGTGAGGTTTGCTGGCGACAGCAACATAAAGGTATCGCAGAGTGGGTCTGACGGTTCTGGTGTTGTTGAGGTTGCGCTGAGCCCGGATGTGGATCTGACATCTGCCGGCAGCCTGACGGTGGGCGGATCGGTTGTCGATGCTGCGGGTCTTTTGGTGAGCGATGGTGCTCGCACGACGTCGGTTGGCGCTGGCGGTGTGACGAGTGGGCAGGTTGTGCTGAGCGGCGTGTCGAATGAGGTGACGGGCCTTGGCAACCGGACGCTGAGCGACCCGACATTTGCAACTGTTGGCCGTGCAGCGACCGAGGAGCAGCTTGCCCAGGTTAACCAGGCAGCGAATGCTGGCTGGACGGTGACAGCGCAGGGTGCGAACGGAACAAACGTAGCAGTTGCCAGCGCGACCGGCAGTGCGGTTGATCTGAACAACAGCGACGGCAATGTCGTGGTATCGAAGTCGACGGGCAGCAACAACGTTACGTTTGATCTGGCGGATGCGATCAGCGTGCAGAGCCTCACGGCGGGGCCTGTGGTGATCGCGACGACAGGGATTAACGCCGGAAATCTGGTGATCTCGAATGTTGCAGCCGGTGTTGCTGGCAGTGATGCGGTGAACGTCAGTCAGCTGTCTGCACTGGGTAACAGTGCAGCCTCTGCGCTTGGCGGCGGTTCTGCGTACAATCCTGCGACTAATGCTGTGACGGCTTCGCTGACCGTGGGGACGAACAATTACACAAGTGTCCAGGATGCGTTGACGCAACTGAACAGCGTTGCAGCCGCTGGCTGGACGGTGACGGACGGTACGACCGGTGCGAAGATCGGTCCGAACGGGACGGTGAGGTTTGCTGGCGACAGCAACATAAAGGTATCGCAGAGTGGGTCTGACGGTTCTGGTGTTGTTGAGGTTGCGCTGAGCCCGGATGTGGATCTGACATCTGCCGGCAGCCTGACGGTGGGCGGATCGGTTGTCGATGCTGCGGGTCTTTTGGTGAGCGATGGTGCTCGCACGACGTCGGTTGGCGCTGGCGGTGTGACGAGTGGCCAGGTTGTGCTGAGCGGCGTGTCGAATGAGGTGACGGGCCTTGGCAACCGGACGCTGAGCGACCCGACATTTGCAACTGTTGGCCGTGCAGCGACCGAGGAGCAGCTTGCCCAGGTTAACCAGGCAGCGAATGCTGGCTGGACGGTGACAGCGCAGGGTGCGAACGGAACAAACGTAGCAGTTGCCAGCGCGACCGGCAGTGCGGTTGATCTGAACAACAGCGACGGCAATGTCGTGGTATCGAAGTCGACGGGCAGCAACAACGTTACGTTCAATTTAGCAGAAAATATAAAAGTTGTTAGCCTAAAAGCAGGTAACACCTCTGTGGATACCAATGGCATCGCCATTTCTGGGGGGCAAAATGGAGCAGTTGTATTATCAGGTTCGGGCTTAAATAATGGCGGAAACAAAATTACCAATGTGGCCGCCGGTGTCGCTGCAAATGACGCCGTCAATGTGAGCCAGCTTCAGTCTGCAATTGGTAACGTAAATATCGCTTTTTCCGGTAATGCGGGCTCTAATATTACACGATCATCTGGCCAGGTTCTAGCCATTCGGGGTACTGGAAGCACAATCGGTACATATTCGGGCGGCAATATCAGGACAGTCACAGATAGTCAGAGTGGCAGCATCAACATTGAACTGGCTGATAGCCCCAAGTTCGGAAATGTGACAATCAATGCTGAGGGCACAGGAAAAATTACAGGCGTCGCCGCAGGCTCGTTATCATCTAAGAGTTCAGACGCCGTGAATGGTAGCCAAATTGTTGCCCTTGGTGACAGTATTGCATCTTCAATCAGTCCAGGATCAAAATATAATCCTGTCAATAACGCGATCGAGGCCGCGATAGTTGTAGGCGGCAATGTTTATACAAATGTTGAATCTGCAATCCAGGCGGTGAATAGCTCGGCAACGGCCGGGTGGAAGGTGGCGACAGCTTCAATCGGTTCCGGCGTGGCTACGGGTTCCAGCGTTGCAAGCGTTGCGCCCGGATCAACTGCAACGTTCACTGCTGGCAACAATGTCATGATTAAGCAAAGCGGGACCGAGGTCCAGATTGCGGTCAATCCGAATATTACAGGCGTAGAGAGCTTGGCGATTGTCGGTGGTGCCACAATGAGCGGTAACGGAATTGATATGGCTGGAGATAGGATATCGAACCTCGGGGCTGGTACTGCGGCGGGGGATGCAGTCAATCTTGACCAACTTAACAACGGGCTCGCTAGTACGCTAGGTCAGGCCAACATATACACCGATACCGCTGTTTCGGATTTGCGATTTGATTTGTCGCGATTTGGTCGCGATGCGAATGGCGGTACGGCATCGGCTATGGCTATGGGAACAGTACCACAGGCGTTCGAGCCTGGTATGGGAATTATGGGCTTCGGTGTGGCTCATTGGCAGGGTGAGCAAGCGTTTGCTCTCGGCTTTTCGAAGGCATCTGATGATGGCCGGGTAATTCTACGTGCATCCGGGACTTACAATACCAGGCGTCAAGCCGGAGCCGCGGTGGGCTTTGGTATTCAGTTTTAGGGTCGATCTTCCTCCCCCCCCGAGGAAGGGGTGGGAGGGGGGCGCGCTCCCCTGCTCGCCCCCCTCCCGCCTTAGGTGGGTAGGAATACGGCTGGAGAAAAAAATGAAGTGTTATCATCAACTGATTGTTGCAATCCTTTTAATTGTTTATCCTAAGCCATCATTTGCTGAGGCGGGAGATAGTATGATATCTCATGGGCCCCATCTGGATCAATCTGTTCACTTTCCAGACCCTAAGAGGGCTTCCCGTAGATCGGGCGTTATCACTACACCAAGCAACATTGTTATGATAACTCCTGGTGCCCGAACTGATGATGTTTATAAATTGCTGGGTGTGCCTCATTTTTATGAGGGATTCAGCGTTTCGCATTGGAATTATCTCGTTAACATATATCAAGGGCCAGGCGTTGCTCATGTTCAATGCCAGTTCCAAGTGGTATTTGACAAAAAGCGTCGAGTGACGGCGACTTATATCAATAGTAAACAGTGTTATGAAATTATTTCGTCAAAAGAAAATTATAACCAATAGGGCTTTGGCTCATTTGAGTAATAGATATTTTCAAACTAAATAATGTGGCATTAGGGTAGTGCGAGAAATTTAAGATATAGAATTACGGTGCGATCGAATTTGGAATAATGTGAAGTAAAAACTGAATATTCTA
Organism: Blastomonas sp. SL216; assembly: GCA_026625625.1. Classification (NCBI taxonomy): domain Bacteria; kingdom Pseudomonadati; phylum Pseudomonadota; class Alphaproteobacteria; order Sphingomonadales; family Blastomonadaceae; genus Blastomonas; species Blastomonas sp. SL216. The sequence continues at coordinate 1,825,955 of CP113055.1, read as the reverse complement.
TATTAATGAATTAGTCAAGGGTGCTATTGGTATGCGGGAGGTCGAGGAATTGGTTCTTTTCTGCGGGATTGTGACCTTGGAGGGGTAGGATTTTATGTTTTTGCGCTCTCTCTTCAAATGCAATATTATTTTAATTTTGATGTTATTTATAATTTTTATCGGGTCCCCTATCAACGATTTGGCGGCTCAATCAGTTGCTGCCAGAAAAAGCAACCCAGCCCTTGGCCCGACAGATTTCTTGTCTGCAGCGCTTAATGTAGTAGATTCGGTCGATCGATACGAGATGGGAGATGTTTGGGATCGGTCCTCTCCCATTATGAAAGCAAGCGTACCGAGAGATAGATTCGTATCTAATACCGCGCAGAAACGTGCCTCCCTCGGTGCCGTCAGTAGTCGAAATTGGATTTCGATCGGACGCATTGTGGTTGTAGATAATAAGAGCCCGCTCCCTCCAGGCCAGTATATTTCGGTAAAGTTGGTTACAAATGGAAGCAGCGGAGTAGCAATGGAGGAAATAATTTCATTTCACCTTGACGTTGACGGTCAGTGGAAGCTCGCGGGCTATACAATCATTGTCTGAGCGAGTATTATGGTTTCCAGTAAGATTGACTGCGCGTCCTGGCCCCACCAGAAACTGAAGCAAGTTCTCAGCTTCGATCACTTCGAGGGGCTATCATGGCAGGGCATTTACCGATATACATTCAAGGGCATGATCGCGTCGCCTTTCCGGCAAGTCTGAAGTTTCAATGCAGCGAGTCGGGAGAAATGCACATGAGCGGCATCAGTGCACTTTCCCAAATCGTTGCAAATCCTCGATTTTATGCGGGTTTCGAGCTATTCTGCCCCCAGCTGGAATCTTGTTTTTTTTCCGAGTGGTGTCGCAAAGTCTCGAAAAATAGGGGACAGATCTGGGGGCAACGAGGTATCCGTCCGGGCACCTCGGTCCAGCGGCACGTCCCACGTCCAATGGCTGCTTTCGAGTTGTGCCCAGAGCCGATATGATTGCGCAGTCGGGTGAATAGCGGAACGGCCGCGATAGGGAACGCAGATGGCGTTAGCAGCGCCGCTTAACGGTCCGGCCTTTCTTCAAAGGAACGGTGTTCGAGAATAGCGTCATACAGAAAAGGGGCTGTTATCACGCCTTTGCGGCACCGAGGCGATCGAGGATGACGTCCCGATATGTTCTGCTAACGGCGACTTCCGATCCGCTTTGCATCGTCAGGCGCCACGTTCCGTCAGAAAGCAAAGTTGCATGCAGCACCATTGCCAGGTTCACGATGGCTGTACGATGACATCTGGCGAATATCGCCGCATCCAGTTCCTCTTCTATCGATCGCAGCGTCCTGCGAACGAGGCCTTCGCGTCCCTCCCAGTTCACGACAACGTAGTTCGCTGCGGAGCCGAACCACTCGGCCCGATTGAGATCGACAGGAACCTGGCGGCTACCCTCAGAGACGAGCAAGGAGGCGGCTTGTACGCCCAGCTTTGCTGAAGCCCGCGATGCTGCCGTCCTGGCGCGTGCAAGGGCCTGTTGCATTCTGGCATTGCGGGCCTGCTCGGCCGCTGCTCTTCTTCTCCAAGCGAGTGCGGCGACGATCGCCATCACGCCGGTATAAAGCGCGGTACTCACCGGCAATTGGGTGGTCCACCGACTGACTAATGGCAGAACCGACGTCGGCGAGAAGCTGGCATCGAGCAGGGCCGTCACCGTGGCCTGCAATGGGATCACGACCAGCCCCAGCGTAAGTGCGCCCGCGACGATGCGCTCATCGCAGCGTCTCGATTGAGTCAGGCGGGACAGCAGCCAGGCAACCGGTATCCAGGTGCCAAAGGACGATGCCTGCCAAATCAGCGCTGTCGTCAAATGCAGGGAAGGATGAGCCATACGTAGAACAGTGCACGCACCCGACACGGCCAAAATATAGAGGCACGCCCCGATTGCCACACCGGCCGCTATTCGCTCCCCTGCACCGGCATCACCGGTCGCCTCGCGTTCCGCGCGATCATCATGATGGTGATTAGGTAGAACAGGATGGTCGGCCACAATTGCTTCCAGGGATCGGGTATGGGAATGAAGGTGAGGACGCTGCCGCTGAATGCCGAAAGGACCGCGGCAAAGGCGCCTAGCATTTTAACCATGTGCTCATAAAGCCAAAGTCTTGGGAAGAATGGCCACTCTGCAGGACGCAGGAAGCGCAGCACATCATACCCCGCATAAAGGATCGTCGCACCCGTCAGCGCATAGATAAATGGCTGTCGGTGTTGGACACCGCCAGCTGCCGTATAGGTCAGAAGCGCGAACGAAAGCGCCAACAGCGTGACCGTTACCGCCCAGTCCAGCGCAGTTGCCCTGTCGGTCGCCTCCCGGTCCGGCCGCTTGCGACGCAGCACCCGGATACCTGAGAATACGCCGAGCGTGGCGGAAAGCGTCAGAGCGGCGAAATACGGATTGAGAGCCAGAACAGTCAGAAGCGCCGCGGACGCCAGCACCCCCATCATGCATACGCTGAACCGCCTACCCCATCGTCGATGGCGAGCGGACCCCTTGATGCCAATCAGGCTCATGGCTCCAGTGGCGAGGGCGCCTATACCTGCCGCGAAGTGAACGACTAGGGCTGCGTGCATCATGGTCAACATGCGCCTGACAAGACACAGCCAGTTCCTCTGGGCGACCCGGTTGGGATGGATCGCGTGTAGCAGGGACCAAATCGTCTCTGAGCCGGGCTTTTAAACATCACATATCCGCCGGGCCGTTTCCACAAACAAACCGCTAGCGGGGAGGGGAACTCGGCGATCCGCCTGAGGCCTTTAGAAGGTTCGGCTTTCCCAAACCCGTTCACGATTGTTCTTTCGCGGCATGGCCGCGCGGAAATTGAGAATCGGGACAGGTCTCGCTGAGCAAACGGCCGCTTCAGATTGTCGGAACGCCAATTTGAACGTCCGCAATGGGGCGGAAGCTGCCTGGTAGCTTTCGGATGAGATTTGCGGACTGCGGACGTTGTAGCTTAGGACTGCACGGCGTCCGCTTGCACGGTGCAGGACGCCAAAACCTGATGGGGTGGACGCCCCCCGACGGCATCTATGTGCCAAAGTGGAGGTGTTGATTCACCACTGAGGGAGGCGTCCGTGTCGCAAGTTAGCACAATAGGTCTGGATATCGCCAAGAACGTTTTTCATGCGCACGGTGCCGATGAACGCGGTGCGATGGTTTTCAGTCGCAAGCTTACCAGGAACAAACTGCTCGACTTCTTTGCAAGTCAGCCGGGGTGCACTGTTGCACTTGAAGCGTGCGGGGGCGCGCATCATTGGGCGCGGCAGCTGAAGGCGATGGGGCACGATGTGCGGCTCATTCCGCCCGCCTACGTGAAGCCGTTCGTGAAGCGAAACAAGAACGATGCGATCGATGCGGAGGCAATCTGCGAGGCGGCACAGCGCCCGGGCATGCGCTACGTGACGGTGAAGAGCGAGGAACAGCAGGCCGCAGGTCTTGTGTTCCGAACGCGCGACCTTGTGGTACGTCAACGCACCCAGTTGATCAACGCGATCCGAGGCCACTTGGCGGAATATGGCTGGGTCGCGCCACGCGGCACCGCGCACATGACGTTGCTGACCGAACTCCTGGAAGAAGGTGAGATGACCTCCACTTTACCAGCGGCGGCACAGTCGATGTTCAAGCTCATGATCGACATGCTAGCCGAGCTCGACAAGCAGGTTGCTGTGCTCGACCGCGAGATCGCGCGGCGCGCCAAGGAAGACGAAGCAGCCCGGCGGCTGATGACCATCCCAGGGATCGGTCCTATCGTGGCGACCGCCATCATCGCGCTGGCCCCGCCGATCGAGACCTTCCGCAAAGGCCGCGATTTTGCGGCCTGGCTCGGGCTTGCACCCCGACAGCACTCAACCGGAGGCAAGCAACGGCTTGGCGGTATAACCAAGATGGGCGAGCGGACGATCAGGCGGCTGCTCATCATCGGCGCAAGCTCGGTGGTGCTGCAGGCCAACAGGCGCGGTGCACCGCGTGGCTCATGGCTGGAAAGCATGCTGGCGCGCAAACCGCGCATGCTCGTCTCGGTCGCGCTCGCCAATAAGATGGCGCGCATGGTGTGGGCGCTGCTCACCAGGAAGGAAGACTACAAAGCTCCGGCAGTGGTCGTGGTGTAAGCCAAGGCAGCAGTCAGAGGCGTCGGGGACGTAGGCGGTCGAAGGAGGGTATGGCACAACAGTCGGCGAGACGGGGCTGGAAGAACCAGGGAATGGCAGGGCGCTAGCCAAGCGCGTAAACCTGTAATGGATCCGGTCCGCGAACTCCCATACTGGCCCGCAGCTATGGCGCTGCTCATCGAGGCCGGACAGATGACAGCATCCGACTACGTGCCAAAATACCCCAATTTAATGCTTGCATCCAAAGGGGCGTCCACAGATGCCGTTCGGGTTTCGACCCCCTTGCCGACATCTGACGAGAGCGCATACTGGTCACTCATGATTAACAGGAACGCAGCAGCCAATCTCTTAGAGCAGCTGTCTCGCTGGTCTGCTGCCTCTCCGCTGCACGACAAAAAGCAACTGCGGCAGATTTGCCCCCAAGCACGGCGCGGAACTTACGCCTATCTACATTGTCTATACGCTGGGCTGGGCGAAGCAGAGATTGACAAAATGGCAGTGTCATTGGGTCACCCGATCCCTCCTAAGCTATTCGATTTCTACATCGCAACTAATGGAGCGAGGCTTTTCGAGGGGCAAGTTAGTGTCGGTGGCCTAGTCATCGACTTCAGCCGAAATCCCGCGAAAGCGGTACCTATCTGCATCGAGCAGCACAATCTGATCTTCTCGGCAATGCACCCAGACTGGCATAACCAAGGATACTTCCGAATAGGTGGAGTGTCGTTCCTTCGGCAGGACCAAATGATCTGCGGGCCTAACGATCAGATTGCCATCTTACACGAACAGACGGGAAGGCCTCTGCGCCGCTACGTAGACATATTTGATTGCCTAGAGAGCTTCGCGCGGGAGATGGCGCAGTTCTGGACAGCAGAAGGTGACTTTATCGGTGATTGGGAAACCATCGACCATTTGCTGCTTGGGACGGGCGGAATGGTTCAATGACCGCTAACCACCCAATAGCGGCCATGTGCCGGGCCGGTGAGCGATCCCAAAAGCCGTATGGCGGCTTGGCCTCGCTCGCGAAAAATTCCTGCCTGTCTGGAAACGACCCCTGTGTGGACGGCTCTCCGTTGGCAAGGGTATTTCTGTCCTGCGCTGGCTGGTCGTGGCGTCCATGTGTCCGGCCTTTCAGCGCGGCTTTGCATGGCCGCTGGCCCTGATGCCATTCCCGCGGTTCAGGTTCCTCCCAATTGCACGCACTCGAAGTGCTGGGGTCGCTTGGGTTCTCCTGCTCCGGCGGTTTCAACCGGCTTGTTGCATCAGTTCAGTCTGCCCTCTCCAACTCGTGTAGCGCCCTGGGGCGCGATCTCTCAGGCGGCTGCCAGCTCCGGTTCCCGGTTAGGCTTGCCTGTTGCCGACATTGCCAAGATTATCCGGGCGTTCTTGTTCGCCAGCGCGACAGCGGCAACCTTGGGCTTCTTGCGCGCCAGCAGTTGCGTCACCCAGGGCCGTTTGGTGCCGCCCTGCTTCGCTCGCCGCACCAGTGCCATAGCGCCGACCACGAGCAACTCGCGCAGGTAAGGGTTGCCCGCCTTGGTGATACTGCCATGCCGCTCCTTGCCGCCGCTTGAGTTCTGGCGCGGTGTGAGGCTGATCCATGCCGACAGACTGCGTCCGCCGCCGAAGGTAGAAGGATCAGGCACGCAAGCCACGATCGCGCTGGCCAGCAGCGGACCAATGCCGGGTATCTTTATCAGCCTGCGGCCCGCCTCGGTGCGGCGGGCATCGGCGAGGATGCGCCGGTCGTTGTCGAGGATCTGCTCCTTGATCATCTCCAGCTGGGTGCTCAGCACCGTGAGGCATGTTCGTGCCTCATCCGGCAAGCGCGCATCCTCCTGATCGGCGATGACCGCGATCAGCCGGTCCAGTCCTCCGCGTCCGATGGCTGCGGTGATGCTAAACTCGGCCATGTGCGCGCGCAGGGCATTGCTGATCTGCGTGCGCTGCCGTGTCAGGATCTTGCGCACCCGGTGCAGCATCATGGTCGCCTGCTGGTCCGGCGACTTCGCGCCAACGAACCGCATCGTCGGCCGGGTCACAGCTTCGCAGATCGCCTCTGCATCGGCAGCATGGTTCTTGCCGCGCTTCACATAGGGCTTCACGTATTGCGGCGGCATCAGCTTCACCTCGTGGCCGAGCAAGGTCAGCTCACGTGCCCAATGGTGGGCCGAGGCGGACGCTTCCATGCCGACAAGGCAGGGGGGCAGGTTCTCCAACAGCTTCAGCAACTGACCCTGCGTGAGCCTGCGCCGCAGCACTGCCACGCCCTGCGCGTTGACGTCGTGCACCTGGAAAACAGACTTTGCCAGATCCAGCCCAACAACCGATACTTGCTCCATCGCCACTCTCCTCTCCGACTGATCCGCAGAAGTTATCCCGCGGGGTGGAGGGCCGTCCACGATATCAATTGCAGTCGCGGCGGCGACCTGATGGCGTGATGGGAAATGGTCGGTCTAGCCATTCTGGAAACGGGTCGGCATCTGAAGGCACAAATTTCCGTGGCGTCATCATGAGAGGAGGATCATGCTTTTGATCAATATGACATAATTGCTACCATCAACCATGCTGATTAAAGCCTGGAATGCCGCAATCATGCGCTTGTATAAATAGCCAGTTGGTGTGGATCGATGTCTGTCAGTGGAGCCATAAGACATCCGGAGCCAGCTGGATTTATTTCAACACCACCAAGGCATCTACAATCTGTACATCCGACATTTGATCGAGGTAGGCGTCGTAATATCCCTTGTGCGACGCGCCGACGATGTTCAGCACGCGCGCACCGGGTGCATTGCCGAACGCTTCGCGGATATTGGCAACCATCCGCAGATTGCGCGCTTCAAACCAAGCAACATAGCGGCGGCCATGAAGGCCATCGCCCGACAGCTTGATCGCGCGGCCATAGTCGAAAGTGATAAACGCGCGCTGGGTCGCGGGATCATTGGTCACGCGATAAAATTCAATATAATCTCCCGTTTTTGCGGCATCGGCCTGTGATGCGAAATAGCGCGCAATCTCGGGGACAGCGTCTGCGCCGGGCGAACTCCAATGCGCCTGAATAGCCGCCGCAAAGTCCGGGCCAGCGGCTGTTTGAATGCTGTCGGAAGTATGATCATCGACAGCGTAGAGCCTTTCCAGCCCCAGCCGGACTGCTAGCGCTACTCCGATTGCGATGGTCTCATTTGGTTGGGCTTCGACCGTGCCCAAAATGTCCATTAGCGGCTGATCAATTCCGTCACCTAGCTTGCGCTCCCTTGGTGGGAGGCGAAGCCACTGCACCAGTGCCGATGGCCGATCATTCGCGGCGAGAAACAGCGAAGCCAACTTGCGGCGCTGCGCCGCGGAGGGCGAAGCGGGCCAGCTTTTCAAAGTCGTCTCAATTGCTTCCATCGCTTGGGGAACGGTTAATCCGGTGGATTTTTCGACCTCTGCCGTGCCCCGGCAATAATCATCGAAGATGCCAGCATAGCGAGCCTTATAGCGTTCAACCTGATCACATTGCTCGCCGGAAAGCCCTTCGTGGGTGATGATCACGGGCCGGAATGCCTCCAGCTTGTCGAGCAGGCTGTCCAGTTCGGCAGGGGTTGGTTTCTTCTCCAACTCCGACAGATGCGCGCTGCCGATGGTTAGCACTTGCGTAATCGGGCCTGCCTGCGTGCCGCGCAGGGATTTGGGATCGAAGGCGGGCGTACCAACAGCCGATTGCGCGTTCGCAAGCGCCGGAAGTGCGGCAGCAACAATCAGCAGTGCGTTTAGAATCAAGCGCATGATGGCTCCATTGTCTGGCAATTAGACGGCAGCGCGAGCATATTCAGGGTTCTGAATATTCTGCGTTTCAATCGATTGACTGGATCCTAACATATTTTGCAGTCTATAATTCAATCAAATTTCGAATTTCCAACGGCTTCAGCGAGTTCACTCCAGGCTCAAGTCGGCCCGAAAGCCGCCATTCGCCTTTCCACCCATAAACGGCCACCGGCAGCTGTTGGGTGGGCACCCAAGACCGATCAGGCATCTATCGCAGCGATTGCGCTAGAACCGGAAGTGCTTTTTCGACCCCTGAGCAGACCTAAATGAAGCTCATGGAGGGCGCCATTTGGAGCCATATGAATGGAATTCTGTAGCCGGCTGAAAGTTTGCTGCGGGATGATGAGGCACAAGCCAGGCAGGCTGCCGTTTGGCGAAATTATGCTGCCAGAGGTAGTCCAATTGCTTGTAGTGCAGGATTGCGGCGTCCATTTGCCCGTTATACGGGGCGGCAACGCCTGCCGGCCAAGCTTTCGTCGCGCGAAAGGATGAAAATGGTAGCATCCAATGGGATGGAGATGGCTCGGATCTGGCGTTCTAGCTTCATCGCAGGCGCGGAGGTTATGTCTGTCGCTTATCGTCACCGTGCCTTTCCGCAACATAGTCATGACGGGTATGTCATCGGGGTAGTGACTGAAGGGGCCGAGAGACTTGACGTCGGCGGCACTTCTTACATCGCTGGAGCCGGGAGCGTCCTGCAAATTCACCCTGGCGAAGTGCATGCAAACGCGGCCATTGGCTCTTCGATACTCAAGTATGATGTTCTGTACCTGCCCGAGCCAGCACTGCGCCCCTATTTGCTTACGGGCCGTGAAGGCAGCGCACTCAGCTTCATGCGTCCGGTGTCCGACGATCCCTCCCTTTTCGAAATCGTACGCAACGCCCACGTATGCCTGGCGGCTGATGCGGGGCGACTGGAGCAGGAAAGCGCGATTTTGGCACTGCTGCTTGCCTTGACAAGGAGCAGTGCGCCTATCGTGCGGCGACTGCCCGAGCCAACGGTGCCGATTGGTCTGGCACGCGAATTCATTGATACCCATTTTGCAAGCACCTTCGGCCTTCAGACCCTCTCTCGCCTGACAGGCCTCAGCGTCTATCATCTGGTTCGGAGCTTCAAGAAATCGGTTGGCCTGAGTCCTTTAGCCTACCGAAATCAGCGAAGGATCACGTCAGCGAAAGCAATGCTACTTCAAGGTGTGCCAATCGCAGAGGTGGCATTAAGTGTCGGATATTCGGACCAAAGCCATTTCACGCGTCACTTTCAGAAATTGGTCGGGCTCTCGCCCGGACGTTACGCACAGCAATAACGTTCAAGGCGTAGGGCGCTCGGGCAGCTAAACTGCACTCGGCCATGCAAGTGCAGGAGTTACCCGATGCATCACCCTAGCCGCCGGAGCCTGCTTCGCGGGAGTTTAGCGCTCACAGCTGCTCACGCCATGCCAGCCAATCTGCTGCAAGCAGCAGAGCCTCGCCAGAACGTCAGTTTCATCAAAGATTTCGACGATCTCTGGCATAATTTAGCCAAGCGGTACTGCTTCTTCAGGGAGAAGAAGACTGATTGGAATGCTGTTCGCACGCTCTACAGGCCGCAAGCTATGGCGGCGCGCTCGAGAAACGAGCTGGCGAACATCCTCGGTAGGGTCCTTGCAGAATTGTACGATGCGCACACCTATCTGAGGCAGGATCCGGATCATCCGTTGGGAAGTTCGTACTTCGACTCGCAGCGCAGCCCCTACTTCGACCTTTGGGTCGAACCGAAGGAGGGTTCGCTCGCACTTGTGACGAGCGTCAGGGAGGGATCTGCTGCCGCAGATGCTGGCATTCTGCCAGGTGACGTAATCACCGCTGTCGATGGCCGCCCAATTGGCGAATTGGCTGCCTACTTGATGCCACGCTGCTTGGCGAAACCCGATCCGGAAGCCTTGGCTTTCACGCTCAACCTCGCAGTTTCAGGTCGCCGGCAGCAGCCGCGCACTGTCATCGTAAGGCCCGGCATCGGGAATGAACGACAGGTTGACGTGCCGTTGAAGGAACCCGTGCAGCGCCCGGACTTCGAAATTCGGCAGCTTGCCGAGGGCTTCGGCTGCATTGTCATAAGGAGTTTCGCCGACGAGGCTATTGTTGCGCAATTCGACGCAGCCTTGCTGGCCTTCCGCGACACACCAGGCCTCATCATCGACGTCCGGGAAAATGGCGGCGGGGACACCGCGGTCGCGAGGCCGATCATGGGCCGGTTTATCACCGAACGAAAGCCCTATGCCCGTATGAGCCGCCGCGAGGGTGATGGCTTGAGCACAACCTGGACCGAAATGGTTGATGCGCGTGGGCCATTCACCTACACAGCGCCTATTGTCATTTTGACCTCCCGCTGGAGCGCGAGCATGGCGGAAGGTTTCCCGATGGGCATGCGCGGCCTTGGCAGGGCAACAATTGTCGGAACTCCGATGATGCGCGTGGGAGCGGCAGTGTTCGATACACTGTTGAAGCAGTCGCAGATTCGGTATCAATATTCGGCAGAGCCTGTCTACGATGTCGAGGGTCGGCCTCGGTGGCTGCTTGAGCCCGATGTTTTAGTGAGCGGGGATGAGGATACAATGGCGGCAGGCATCGCCAGCCTCCGCGGTTCCATCGCCAAGATAGCCTTATAATGTGCGCAATCCTGATCGCGTCGCGGTCAGGCGTAAGGCATAACGGGCGTGTCAAAGTGGAGGCCTGCCCCATGAAGCTGCGCATCGCCTATGGGGGAACTTCTTCGTCACTATACCACAAGCCGCCATTCGCCTTCCCACCCAGATATCGTCATAGAATCTGCCTTCTGCGCAACCTGAAACCGGTCGTTTGATCGAAGGAGGTGCCGCTGGACAGTCGCGGGCACCGTCGAGGCGAAGCGGCGTTCGACAAACTCCCAATTGCAGACATGCCTTTGTGCCAGCAGAACACCGGGATGGATCAAGAAAGGCCTTCGGAACGGCTCGTGGATCAACGGGTGCGAAACCGCATGATGGAGGAGATTTGGAGCCTTTCCGACGGCAACAGCGGAGTTGGCTCGAGCGGACCAACTGAATGGTTCGAATCCTTTTTTGTTTGGTTCCCTTACGAAGGGGAGCCCGACTGGTCCGCGAGGCAGTGCCGCCCTTGTGTCGATCCAGGGCGAACACGTGGCCATTGACGGGGCAGTCGACTGGATTTGTATGAGCCTTGCGAGCAGCGCCGCCATGCGCGACACGGTACTGTCGCCTCTGCCGTTGTTTCCTGAACTTGACCGACACGCTGCCTGACGCTGCTGCACCTTCTGCTCGGCCTCGCTCGATCAGAATCGAACGAACCTTCGAAGCGAGGGAATGGCCATCAATGTATCGGTGCGTCGCTCGCGCTGTAGTGCATCGGGTTGATCAGCCATTGCTCCACGGCCGACTCTCTCCAGCCGCAGCATCGCTCCGCCAGCTTGACCTGCTGCGGGAAGGTTCCCGCGTGGATCTTGCGATACAGTGTTGCCCGCGAAAGCCCGGTGCGATCGAGCACGGCTGCGAGTCTCAGGAACCGGTCGGGGTTTTGGGATGTCATGGCAATTGTCTCCATCCATTGGTTTGATCTGCCCCTGCCTGCGACGAGAATGACCATGTGTGACAGGACGTCAATCGAGCGTTCGGCGGGGCTTTCGGACGGGCGGCGGTAACGGAGTCGTTATGGGTACCTGCACGAACGAATCTCGTAGCTCGAATTTTTCTGCTCATTGCGTCTCATGCGATGACCTTTCGCTGCTCTGCGAGACGCAAAGACAATCGCAGCAATAGGCGATGCCGGGAGGGACTGGGGTCCGGTCGTTCCGGAAGGATGGGAGAGTCCCGCTGCTGGAATGGCCTTGGCGGCAGGCGTTATCCGTGGACCGCGACCCGGCTTGCGCCGACCGTGTGCAAAGCGGGCTCGGTTTTTTTTTCTTCGATGGCTTTGAATAGAACCGTTTCCGGTTTCAATTCTTCTTGCTCTCCAACCAGTCTGTATCACCATGAGCTGCCTCCGAAACAATATCGGTGGCTGACCGGGTTCTGGCATGAATGTCCAGGCGCATAGCTAAAGATGCCAGTACGCACACCGACAGGCGTTTCCACTTGCCCGGTCATTTTTACGATCGACAAAGGGTCGGATTATTTTCGGATTATAAAATTGAGGCGATGGCAGCCCAAGCATAGCCTTTCCCTGCGACCGATCCCGGTCGCATCTGATGGAAAGGAACTGAGCATGAACGCATTTGAAACCCAGAATGACGACGTCATCGACCTCGGCGCCGTGCAGGAAGAAACTCGCGGCTCGGCGATCGCCGGCCTCGACGACGTCCAGCCCGGGCTGAAAATCTTCGTCGGCGGAATTGACCGCGAGGATTGATCTGCATTTGGCGTGCAGCCTCAAGGCTGCACGCCATTGCTGGTCTCGGGCAGTTCATTATGGAATACAGGCTCTCTCCGGATATGCGTTGCTGCACCATCGGGATGCATTCAATATTTCTGGATCTCGCTCGTGATCGCTATTTTCTGCTCAGTCAGGACGCCGAGGTCCGATTTCGGAAGTTTCGTGAGGGCAGGGCAGATGAAGCCGATCTGGCCTGGCTCATTTCAAAGCGAATAATCTGCCCGGGTGTGCATCAGCCGTCCAACAATTTGCCAGACCTTCCTGCCCCTGAATTCAGTGCACTGGACAATGACCTGCCATCGGCGCGATTTGTGTGCACGGCCAGGGCCGCGTTTGCGCAGATCGCAGCAAGGCGCGCTATCAGGCGCCGTCCGATCGCACGAATTCTCGGCGAAATACAACCAGTCAGCGAGCGCCACATCCCGAATGAGCATCAGCATGCGCTGCACGTCGCATCTGCATTCCAACAGGCTCGCTATCTGATCTCCGGAACTGATCAGTGCCTGCCGCGAGGTGTCGCCATGAAACGCATGCTTGCTCGCCAGGGTTGCCATGCTGACCTTGTCATCGGCGTTGCGCTGCCATTTTCCGCCCATTGCTGGGTTCAGCTGGGCTCGACTGTTCTGACAGATTCGCTCGAGCTCGTCGAAGCTTACAAACCTATTCTGGTGGCTTGATGGCAGGGCATTATCGCATAGAAATTTCGCACCGGCAGGACGTCGGGCGAAGCGCCGCTGGCGGCAATGCCGTTTCTTCCTTCGGGGCCGGCACCGGACGCGTGTGGAGTGACACTCCGGTGATCCCGATAGGCAGTCATGGCTGTGTCATCGGTCATCTTTTCTCACGGACAGACCCGAGCGTTCGCATCGTCGAATTTGCTGCCGATGAAGTTCTGGCGATCCGGGCAAGCGGTGGACGCTCGCTGCTGGGTGACTTCTGGGGAGCATATGTTGCGGTTTTGACGGGAGTGGATGGCAGTGTCTCGGTACTGCGTGATCCATCAGCGCAAATGCCCTGCTATTACCGATCGGAAGCCGGCTCTCTGGCATTGGCCAGTGATGTCACGCAGCTTGCCCAGCGTGGTCCTCAAGCTGTCAATTTCATCGAAATCGGAAGACTGCTGATAGGCGTCGATACGATAGGCCGCGAAACCTGCATCTCAGGGGTCATGGAGCTGCTTCCAGGTGAGTGCATCACCTCCACTCCAGAGGGTCATACGATAAGTCAGTGGTGGTCTCCATGGCCGTGGACGACTCCCGAGCGCCTGCTCTCGTTCGAGACCAATGCATCGAGGCTGCGCAGGGTATTGCTGGATTGTGTGGGCTCCTGGGCATCGTGCTTCAAGTCGGCCGTCCTGGGCGTTTCAGGCGGACTCGATTCATCCATCGTCGCCTGCGCAACACATTCGCAGGCGCTTGAGCTTCATTGCCTCAACATCGTCAGCAGTGGTGCGGGCGGTGATGAGCGAAGCTACGCCTCTGTTCTTGCTTCAGCGCTCGGACGTCCTCTGCACGAACGGCATTACAGCCTGTCGTCCATCGATATCGAGAAACCTGTCGCCCCGCACCACGCATGGCCAAACGCCCCTTATTTCATGCAGGGTATCGCCGCGATCCATTCCGGCTTTTCCAGCGAGCATCATATCGACGCCTATTTTTCCGGAAACGGCGGCGACAATGTGTTCTGCAGCCTCGCCACGGCGGCCCCGTTCGTCGACCGGTTCCTGACGCAAGGGGCCCGATCGGGAGTTATGAACACGCTGCGCGATCTCAGTCTTCTGACGGGCGCCGACGGCATGACGATCCTGCGCCACGCTTTGGGTATATACAGGCGCGTTGGTGGTCCGCCCCGCATCTATCGTAACAAGTCAGGCCTATCAGCCTCATTTATCGAAGCGCTCGGGCCCTTCCGGCCGCTTCACCCCTGGCTCGAAGATACCGAGGGCGCACTCCCGGGCAAGATCGGGCACGTGAAGCAGATCATACGCGCGCATCGTGGCATCGAGCTTTATCCAAGGGCAGAGTCTCCCGTCCATATTGCTCCGTTGCTTTCCCAGCCGATCATTGAGCTGTGCCTGGGCATTCCGACCTGGCACTGGGTCCATGATGGAATCAATCGTGCAGTTGCACGCGAAGCCGTTCGCAGCATCGTTCCCCATCAGCTTCTGAGGCGAACTTCAAAGGGCGGCCCTTCAGGCTTCATGGCCGAAATATTCCAGGCAAATCGCCAGAAAGCAGAACAGATGCTGCGGGATGGACTGCTCGCACGGGCAGGCTTGCTTGACCTCTCGATTTTCGAGGGGATCAATCCTGTGACCGCCAGCGGCTCGGATAAGGCGAGGCGTATCCTGGACCTTTGCGCGGCAGAGGCATGGGCTCGCTGGTGGAGCGATGCTATCTGACCGGCGGCGCAAAGTCCTGGTTTCCATCGGCGTTGACCGAACAGTTCTTGCTGAACGCATCTGCCATCGCGGCCCAGCGATCAACACGGTCGGAAAAGGCCGCGTCGGGGTCACGTTTGCCCAGCAACCAGAAATCGAACCATGCAAGGTTCTCGCGCATCGCGAGCAGCCGATTTGAAGGTATATGAAACAGGTGAGTTTCTTCGGCTGCCGTTGTCTCGCCCGGGTACATGCTGATCTGGGCAGGGACGCTCGTCGAGCGCAACGCCACATGGAAGTCGATTGCACCGGCATGTGGGCCTGCGACCTGCTGAAGGACCGGTGCGCATACAACACCGGCACGCAGCGATGGCGATATCCGAAGATAGTTTTCCAGAAACCGCCCCGAAGGCGGGCCGCCAAAAATGGCACCATAGGATCTGATGGATATGGGATAGATGGCGGGTTCCAGAAAATGGCCATCGCCGCTGGATGCGACCTTGAACGCTCTTGATTGCGTAATGGCGACATTTGTGATCTGCGACCCACGGCTATAGCCCGCAATGCCAACGCGCGTGCTGTCGACGATGCCTTTAAGCACGAGCTGGCTTACAACATCCTCGAAAGTCTCAACCACGTTTAGCCAGGCGCGACTTTGAACTTCGATCGGTGAAAGCGGTCCTGTGCCAGACACCCACTGGGCAAAGGCGGCCATGAGTTCCGGGCTTTGCCGCGGAGATGGCTCATTAGCGAGAATGACGACATAGCCCCGCTCTGCCCAGAGTTGAATCGGATACTCCCATTGCAGGTCCTGATCGGCAAACCGCTCGTCGGCGTCGTGGCCGTGCGTGACGAGTATCGAAGGATACCGGCGCCCTGGATCATAGTCACGCGGCCAGACTATGAATCCTGTAGCAGCGTGACCCGAACGGTTATTCCAATGGTGGGATGTAACCCGCAACGGAGTTATTGCTTCGTGTCGCGCGGAGAGCGGTATAATTTGTGAGACTTTGCCTTTTGCAGGTTCGACTTTGACCAACCGAGGAGGCTGGGTCATCGATTCCTCGACACAGATGCCCCAATCAAGGTTCTCTAGAAAATCGCATTGTGTGAGGCTTCCCTGTGTCACGATTGAGCGCGCACCTTGGGACGAGACAAGCGCCAGTCCATATCGTGGATGCGTGGTAGTGCGCATGCCGAGGACTGTGCGCCTGCCATCCGCTGATCGCCAGCTTCCTGCAGCCATTGGGTGCCCCAGAAAATACGGATACCTGCCATAGCTATGTCTTGTGCCGTCGGCTCGCGTTTCGACCAGTTCCAATTCTGAACCATATCCGTCGGTGGATAGCAGACCTCCCCGAGGCCCCTTCATGAAGTCGACAGAAGAAAGGCCCTGTTGCTCGCCTGCCGGGATGCTTGTCGTCGAACCGAACTTCAGGTCGAACGCTTCGGATCTATCACTTTGCGTGCCCGACGTGGTTTCAACGTAATATCGCAATCCATCGTCGGCCCAGCTTACGGTTCCGGCATAATAGAATGCCAGACGATCGCTCGCCGGTCGGGTAGCGACGAGAACATCTTCGCCGGAAGCAGACCGCAGTCGGAGTTCGACAACGGCACTGACGGGCGCACGACGCCTTTGCTTCTGCAGGACGACTTCGTTGTCGAACTGTACTTTGGGCTTGGCGAACCCAGGTTTTAGGGCCGCGTACCACAACCATTTGCGATCCGGAGACCAGTCATAGGCCAACACGCCGACACGATGCGGCGCGATGAAAGAGACTGCAAAAAGGCCGCCCTCTGTCTCTCCTATCATTACGCTTGCCTCGCTCGCGAGGACGAGCTGAGGTTTTGAGCCTGAGTCGACCCGGTAAAGCTGTTGCCCCTCACCTATATCGAGCAACACATGCCAGCCTCGCTCTCCCTTCATGGCTTCGAGCTGCGTGGCCGCGCCGGCGCGCGCCATTTCCGTTCGCTCGCCAGTGGACAGATCCACTCGATAGACGAAATGCATTGTCTGGTTCTTCTCGATATCTCCCGCCCTCTGGATATATGCCAGTTCAGATCCATCGGAGGACAGTGCCAGAGAGGTGACCTTCGGAGCCGTCACGATATCTTCCAGTGTCCACCGACGCTCAGGCGTCTCCGCCTTTGCTTCAGTCAGCTGCCCGCCAAGGAGCAGGCTGGCCAGGATCGGCCAGCCGGCAGCCTGCGTGCGTTTCGCGAGCGCCTTACCAGTCATGACGGATCGTCAGGCCAAGGAAACGCCCGACAGCCGAGTAATTGGTTGTATCGAAGGGAGTGTCGAACGCGGCTGCGGTGAAAATCGGCTCGGGCTTCTCATTGAAGATGTTGAGGGCATTGAAAGCAATTTCAGTGCCGTGACCCAGGCTCAGTCGCGCGGTCAGGTCGAGCGCAGTGAACGAGGACAGTTGCGGTTGTGTCGGTCGTCGGTTGTCGGTGACACCGCCGGTATAGTTCACAAATGAAGACAACGAGATCCGCTTCGTCGTGAACGTCGCGCCGGCCCGGGCGCGCAGATGCGGCGGAAAGAAAATGGTCCCGGCAAGCTCGGTAACAGGAAGGCCCGGCAGCAGGCGCTGAGTGCTATCCATACAGGTTCCGCCCAGGCTGAGCGATAGCTGCCGGTCATCTCCGAACGAAAGGTCGTAGCGCGCTGAAACATCGATCCCGCTATAGGTCTGCTGGGCGATGTTGCGCGAACGCGCATCGAGAAGGGCGACGACGCGCGAAGGGTTATAGGGGGCCCCGGTAGCATTCTGCAGTCCGCCATTCGCCCGGCTGAACAGAGCGTCCAGAAGGGCAGCAGAGGGATTGAAAGTGACGAGGTCAGCGAAGACCGGATTGTTCAGAACGCCTGCAGACGACACCAGGGGGGGAGCGACCCGATCCGTGTAGTCGATGTGAAAATAGCTCGCCGAAAGTTCCAGGTTGGCAGCAGGTCTGGCTGTCGCGCTGAACGTCCAGTTTTCGGACCGCTCGGGTTCAAGTATTTCGCTGGCACCCAGTGCTACTGCCACTGTCGAACCCGGCGGAAAACCCTGGCCGAAACCACCGACAGGGGCGAGAACGGCTGCATAGCCTGAATATTGCTGAAGAAGGGTCGGCAGCTTGAACGACTTGCCCCAGGAGACGCCGAAGGTGAGCTCGGCAATGGGTTCGTAGACGAAGCCCAGCTTTGGCGTCACGACATCGCCCGAATCCGAATTGTCCTCATAGCGCAGCGCCCCAGTCAGCGATGTGCGGTGCGCAAGGGCAATCCCCTGTTCCGGGCTGGTGATAGGCACGAACAGCTCACCATAGGCGAAATAGTTTTTCCGAACCCTCTCGATGGTTCGGGCGTCCAGCCGGGCGTCGAACACACTGGACCGGTAGCCTGCGCCGGCTGCGATCCGGACCGATCCTGCTGGAAGTTCGAACAGAGCACCCTGCAGACCGGCTTCGATCGAAAAATTGCGGTTGTCGTATATGCGGACACCTGTGCCGGTCTGTGCCCCGCCAGCGAAGATCCGGGACAACCCGTCAGTTGTGTCGGTGCCGTAGAAACCCAGGATTTCGAGGGTCCAGTCGTTCGACAGATCTACGGTAACCTTCGGAGCAATGCCGAAGGTCTCGAACTCCGTTCGCGTGAGGATACCGGATTGTGTGACCGGTTGGCTCAAGGTGAACGCTGATGCGAGCCGCTGCCTGCCGGTCTTGTAGATCATATCGGCACTGAGCTCGATACCTGCGCCCAGTGCCTGATGCGCACTGAGAAGGATGGCGTGGCGACGCAGATCCGGCAAGATCGTGGAGGCAGGATTTGTCGAGGCGGTATAGCTGCGAGCATTGGCCTGGATCGACGTATTGGTGCTCGCATCATAAGCCGCCAGAATCCCGCCCGTTGACCAGCTGGTTCCGGCAAGAGCGCTGAACTGCTGCTGGAAATTGCCGCCTTCGGTCGATCCGCCGACGCGTGCCGTTGTCGAGACGCCCTCGTAACTCCGCTTGAGGATGATGTTGACCACGCCGGCCACCGCATCCGCACCATAGATCGCCGATGCCCCGTCGGCGATCACCTCGACCCGGTCGACCGCAGCCACGGGAATGGCGCTCACGTCGATCACCGAATTGACCCCGCTGAACGCAAAGCGGTTGCCGTTGATCAGCGTCAGCGTGGCATTGGGGCCGATACCGCGAAGGTTGAATGTCGATGCTCCGTTGACATTGACGTTCTCGTTGGCGGCACCCTGCGTGTTGCCGATACCCGGGTTCTGGCCGCCGCCGAAATTCTGCGGCAGGCTGCGCGCGACCTCGCCGAGATCGTTCAGGCCGCCATTGCGGATGTCCTCGCTGGTTACGGTCGTCAGCGGAACCGCCGACGGCGCTCCCCGGATGCGCGAGCCGGTAACGACGATCGGATCGGACTGCGCATCGCCTTCGCTGGCGCGCCTGCCATCGGCGCGGCGTATCGTCACGGCTCCCGGCTCGAACCGCGCCACAAGTCCTGTTCCGCGCAGCAGCGCTTCGATGGCCTCGCGCGTCGTCAGGCTGCCTTCGAGCCGGGGGGCCTTCAGCCCCTCGAGATCGTCTGCCGAGGCATAGAGCTCGATCGCGCCGCGTGCAGCAACGCTGCGAAGCGCATCGCCCAGATCCTGCGCCGGAAGATCGAAGGCGATCTTCTCCTGCTGCTGGGCCTGCGCTGCGGCCGGCAGACATCCCAGCGCGGCGCCCGCCATCAGTGCCATCACGAACCGGTATTTCCCTGACATCATTCATCTCCCCACGGGTTTCGGGCAGCTTGTCGGGAAGACATGCGGCCTCTGGAGGGGGAATGACGCTGGCGATGGTTCGACCTTAGTCAGGCACTCAAAAAATTATCGGGAGCGCAAACGGATGCTGTCCGGCCTGCGCTCGGCCTGAAGACCGAGCAATCGCGAAAGCCTGTCGATGAAGCTCTCGGTCTCGCTGATCCTGAACCGGCCCGAGACCTCGAGCCCGCCAATCCGGGGGTCGGCGATGACGATCGGGACGGCGGCATAGCGATTTGCCTGTGCAACCAGCTGGTCGACCCGGACGACACGATATTCTGCCCAACCGGAGGGCCAGTCGGTCATCGCTCTTGATGCCGCTTGCCGTTCGATGGCCAGGGCCTGATCATCCGCGCGGTACGCGATGGACTGGCTGGCAACGAGCTGCAGCGGTCCTGCAGCATTCCAGCGCCCGGCGGCGGGTTCAATGCCGGCAGCACCGCTCGCCAGCGTGACAGCGATCCTGCCGTCCAAAGCCATTTCGATATCGAGCGATGCCTCGCGTGTTGTCACGACACCTTTGCCCGCCTCGATTCTGAATGGTCTTGCATCCCTCGCAATCTGCAGCCGGGCCCTGCCTTTCACCAGGCGGACCAGTCTCGCCTCGGGCGTCATGGCCACTTCGAGCCGGGTATCGGTATCGAGCGTTGCCACCGATCCGTCATCCAGATGGAAGCGCCGGATCTCGCCATGCCGGGTGACAAGGGGCTCGGCGGCCCAGGCTGCCATCGGATTGTTTCGATAGGGGCCCGACAGCGTCGCGCCGCCAGCGTTGAAGGCTACAAACAGCATCGCTGCAGCTGCCGCCATCGCTCCGGCCATCAGCCATCGCCTTGCTCCTGGCGAGCGGCTGGCATCTGCTGCAGGGCGCAGAGGCGCTCGCGCACGATTTTCGCCGTAACGCGCTGAGCCCTTCAGTATCGCCGACTGTCCCAGCAGTCGTTCTGCCCGCTGATAGGCTGCGCGATTACCAGCCGATGCTTCGAGCCAGGCCTCGAAGTCGCCGCGAAGCCGGTCCCGATCCTCGCCCCGCATTCTGACCAGCCAGCCCATGGCGGCTTCGTCTGCCACACCGTCGCTATCGCCGGACATCATCGCTCGTAACCCACTGCCTGGGCGATATGCGCGAGCGCCTTCATCATGTGATATTCCACTGTCGCCACGCTGATCCCCAGCTTCTCGTGTATCTCGCGATAGCTGAGCTCGTCCACCCGGTGCATCAGAAACACTTCCCGCGACCTGGGTGACATGGTGCCCAGCGCAGCCTCGTAAAGCCCCATCAGATCGGCCGCCTCGATATCCCATGTCTGCTGGGCAGGGCTGGCACAATCGCGCTCCTCGCAGAACGAGAGATCGCCTCCACCCCGGCGTTCTTCCTTGCGCGACCTGTCGATGAGGAGGTTGCTTGCGATACGCCGAAGAAATCCCCCGGGATTGACCAGGCTGTCGCGCTGCGCACTGCCTGCTGCCCGCACGAAAACTTCCTGCACCAGATCGGGTGCTTCGTCGGCTCCGGCCTTGCGGCGCAGGAACTGAAGCAGCGCCCTGCCATGCTCGCGAAAGGCCGTGTCGAGATCGGAAGCAGCGCGCGCAGCAGGCTCGGGCGCATGCGGCCGGTCATCGGGATGGACATGGCAGGCCGATGACACCGAGAAAGGGTGACGGCCGGGAGAAGCGCTTTTCCATTTCGGCGAAGACACGCAGCAGCATCCGCAAAGGCACGAGCAGGCGCGCCGGCAGTGCCGGTGCGTCCGTTCTCCAGTGCTGTGCCGACATGGGGTGACATCTCTCGCGCGTCATCCGTTGCGGCCGCCTGTCCGCTGCCGGACGGGCGTTCATAATGCCTGGCGGGATATCCCGCACCGCGCTGCCATGTTTGCGGGGTGCCAGGCAATAGTGTCAGGAACGGCTTGCAATGACAAGAAAACTTCTCAGGAACGACATGCGGACGGGCAATATCTGCTGGCGCGTTTTTCAGACGGACCTGAGTCGCACATAGGCATCGGCCTCCACTACGCGGCGATGATGATAATGCATCAGCAATGGCGTGATCTCTTCGCGCGGAGCGTCTTTTGCTACAGCCGCTTGGAGCTTTTCCAATTCTTCGTCGATGTCATCGAATATCGAAGCGTCGAATGCCCGAAACGGATGAAGCCTGTCACCGAGCCCAGCAATGGCAGAGGC
Organism: Blastomonas sp. SL216; assembly: GCA_026625625.1. Taxonomy (NCBI): domain Bacteria; kingdom Pseudomonadati; phylum Pseudomonadota; class Alphaproteobacteria; order Sphingomonadales; family Blastomonadaceae; genus Blastomonas; species Blastomonas sp. SL216. The sequence goes on along the minus strand of CP113055.1, from coordinate 1,804,208 downwards.
GAGCTCTGCATTTCCCGAACGCGTCGCGATATGCCGGAACAGGCTGGCGAACCCGTCCGAGCCGTCTGCATCGCCAGCCGGCGGGTCCGCCGGGGCCCTGGTGCGCGTTGCAAGGCCCGTCAGAACCAGGACCAGATGCAGCTCCAGCATCGCGCGAAGGCGGCTCTCGGTGATGCGCGGGACATGAAAGCCCTCGCCATGTTCGAAATCGACCATGCGCTCACCCGTCAGCCGGTACAGGCTGTCGCGTACCGGGGTGACGCTCACATGCAGCTGATCGGCGATACGGGCGGCCTCAAGCCGGGTCCCAGGCGGCCAGTGTCCATGCATCAGTCGCCGCCGTATCGCGTCATAGGTCGGCTCGATCACATGGGCAGGGCTCACCGCGCGAGGCGCTCCTGCGCTGCAAACTCTGCTACCATCGCGGCCTGGTCGGGCCGCAGCGCATCCATGGCTGCAAGATGCTCGTCAATATCATCCCGTAACAGCACCGACGGGCACTGGCCCTCGAAATTCCCGAGATTGGGGCGGTGCTGGACATATCCCACCAGCGCTGCAAGCTCGGGTGGGAACGTTCGGGCAATTGCAGGAGGATAGGCCAGCCAGAGATTTTCATAGGGTTTGAGCCAGCCAAGGCTGTAGCCGATGACCACCGCGCGCCTGACGCTATTTGTGAGGTTGGCACCCGCGCCATGGGCGGTGGAGCCGAGGAAGCAGATTGCCGATCCCGGATCGCATTGTGCGATCACCGGCTTGCCCGGATCCTGCCTCGCCATGCCCTCAGCACCATGGCTGTGAGGATAGATTTGCGTTGCACCATTCTCGGCGCGGAAGGGCGTCAATGGCCAGATCACATTCACCAGATATTCGTGCGCGCCCTTGGCGCCGTTCCACATGTCGTGATCGCGATGGGGGAACTGGCGCACTTCGCCTGGATGAATCTCGATGGCCTGGGCGACATTGATCTGGATGGTGTCGCTTGCATCGCCCAGGATCGCTTTCACGGCGCCCAGGATGGTCGTCTCGAGCGCCAGCCTTTGAGCCTGGGCCGAGCGCTTCAGCAGGGCGCCGAAACGCTTGGTCCGGTATCCGTAGAAATCTCCCTGACCAAAAGGTGTCGCGGCAAAGACCGGATGGAGGTCCTGGTCCAGCGCCTCTATCGAGTCGCGCTCGACCAGGTCGGGCACGATGCAATAGCCACTTTCCAGCAGGGCTGCGGCCAGCTCAGCCGAGGATATCGCGCTCATGCGACCTGCTCCCGGCCTTCGACGAGCTGGAGCGCAAGCGGCGTGTAGATACCAGTGCGCTCGAGGCTCGGCCGCGTGCTGGCATCGATCGTGATGGCGAGGGCTCCGATCTTCGAGCCCCTGTCGCCCGCAGGCTCTCCCAGCGGCTGGCAATCCCAGCCGAAGCGAAGAATTTGCGCCAGCCAGCCGAGCTCGGCCACGCCGGTATAGAGGCCGATGCCCTCGCACAGCGCGTGATCCACCAGCGCGGTCACCAGCTGGTTGCGCGATGACAGGCGCGATGCGGCATCCTGGTTCCTGTCGAGGCAGAAGCGCGATATCTCCATAATGGATGAATCGCGCGGGACCTCTCCATCGCACAGATGCGGATAGAGCGTGCCGAGGATATGGGGTGCTGTCGTGGGCAGAAGCCTGGCCGAGGCCCGGTGCTCGCCTTCGGGTCCCAGCAGGATCAGGTAGCGCGCCGCGGCCGTATCGAACTGGTCGATCTCGAACCGATCTTCCAGAACGGGAAGGTCCCAGCCGAGCAGGTCGACGAACACCTGCTTTCGCGCTGCGAACATGGCGCGCATCGCCTCTTCCTGGATGCGGGGTTTCACGCTGATCGGTGCTGGAATCATGATCGTTCCTTCAAGGGCTTGTGCCCCTGGAAAAGACCATTGCGCTGCTGCTTTCGGTATACCCAGTTCAGGGGAGGGGGCAGCCGTGCAGCGCCTTGCCCGGACGGAAGCGCTCGGCGATGGCTCTGCCTGCCAGCAGATATGCTCAGGCGGGCGTCCACCAGTCGAAGACATCCGAGAAGCCGATCACGCCATCGAACATCGCGCACAGGACCAGCATCTGGCGGCCATGGACATCGTAGCGCTCGCGGGCATTCTTGAGATGTTGCGTGACCGTTTCCTCGCTGATGCCGAGGATTGCAGCGATCTCGCCGGCGGTCTTGCCCCGCGCCGACCAGAGCACGCATTCGCGCTGGCGTTCGCTCAATACCGGCCTTGGATCGACCGGCCTTGCCCCGCTGATCCGGCGGGCAGCTGCAAGCGCTGTTGCGCCGACGATCTCGGCGCAGTGGCGCATATCGGGCGGCAAGTCGCGCTCATGCCGGATGACGAAGGTGCAGGTGCCGCTGGCCTCGCCGACCAGATGCCTCGGGACGGTATAGCCATCGACCAGACCGTTCTCGCGGCCGACAGCCAGCATCTGCCTGTCGCCCTTGGTGAGCGGGACATAGAGTTCGAGCTCGTGCCAGCTGAACCCTGTCAGTGCGCGTTCGCCTGCCCGGCGAACGGGGTCTGCCTTGCCCAGATCGAACCCGTTATAGACCGTGGCCCAGCCTTCGGGATAATTGTGGACGAGGAGGCTCCCCGGATCGGCGAGACCCCTTCGGTCATAGGCAAGCGCAAAATGGTCGAAGCGCATCGTCGCGGTGGCCTTGGCGAGAGCGGCAAAGAGCGCTGCTTCATCGTTCGCGCAGGCGATTTCCTGCGACAGATCCTGTGTCACATTCCATTGGTTCACGTACAAACATCGGCAGCAGGCGCGTTTCCGACCCGTCGACCCTGCATGCCACCCCTTTGAAACGACGATGTCCGGTTCCTGTCCGGGATCGCCGAACGGCTGAAATGCTCGCGATTGCGCGCTTGCCATCGGGATGCCGGCAGCTCTTCTGGCCTGGTTCTTCCCGGTAGCGACCGGCGGGCACCATAGCATCGTCTGCCCAGTTGCGAAAGACTCGCATCAGCGCAATTGCAACCGCTTCCGGTTCTATTTCAGGGGCAGCGCGCGGACAGACGGTCTTGTCTCATCCTCTTGCCTGACCCGAAGGTCCCCAGCCTGCGGCGGCGCCAGGCGATAGCCACACTCGGCGAGCCGGCGGCTGTCTACGGCGCAAGGATCGGAGCGAGAGGGGGAATGGGCGGGGTGACGGCATGAAGCGCGGCGAGAGGTTCGCCCGCCGGCCGTCGCGGAGACCATCCATGCCCCGAACCTACCGATCTGCAGCCGGCACTTCGCCTCGGCCGGATATCTGTCGCACGGTGACCGATGAGATCATCGCGCAGCTTGAAAAGGGAAGTGTGCCCTGGGTCCAGCCCTGGGATTGCAGGCATCCGGCCATCGGTCTGCCGTACAATGCGGCGAGCCGGCGGCGCTATAGCGGCATCAACATCCTCACGCTGTGGAACGCCGCTGCCAGCCGCGGCTTTTCCGGGCAGGGGTTTCTGACCTTTCGTCAGGCCGCTGAACTCGGCGGTACGGTGCGGCGCGGCGAGCGCGGTACCGCGACAGTCTACGCACGTCGGGTTCGCGGCACTGACAAGGGGAGGGGAACGGCAGACGCAGAAGGAGAATCTGCCAGGGCCTTTTCGATCCTCAGGACATTCACGGTTTTCTCGACCGATCAGTGCGAAGGCCTGCCCGAGCCAATCACGATCAGACCCGAGGCTGCGACCGGCGATGCTATCCTGCCCGAAGCAGCTGCGCTCATCGCTGCAACCGGCGCTGACTTCAGAATTGGCGGGCCGCATGCCTGTTACGATCCGGTCCGGGACTTCGTGGCGGTGCCACCGCCCGATGCCTTTCACGAGCCGGTCAACTGGCCCCGCACTGCCTTTCATGAGCTCGCGCACTGGACTGGCCATGGCTCGCGGCTGAACCGCGACCAGAGCGGAGCCTTCGGTTCGGTACCCTATGGCAAGGAAGAGCTTGTCGCCGAAATGGCCGGGGCATTTGTGTGCGCGGCACTGAGCATCCGGCCTACGGTGCGACATGCCGATTATATCGGTTCCTGGCTCGCTATCCTGAAGGAGGATCACCGCGCCATACTTCGTGCGGCCAGTGCCGCCTCCAGGGCATTCGACTATCTGCTTGCGCTCGCAGACGGGGCGCACCTGCCGGCATTGGCCCAATATTCATAGCCAGCCTTGTCCCTTCAGCGCTCAGGCCGGGAAGGGCAAGGCTGGCCGCTCAGCGCATCTTTCAGAACGGAATGGGTTCGGCGGTAATGGCATTGGCCATCTGGCCCGGCAGCATCACGGCAGAACGCCCCGAAACGATCATCGAGCCCAGCAGCGCACCGACGCTGTTACCCCGGCCTTCCTGCCGGTGGAGGCCGGTCAGCTTGTAGTTGCGACCATTGACCGTCACATGATCGAACGTGACCTCGAACTTGCCCGACTTGCCGCCAATCGCGCGACCGGTTTTCCAGGTGATCGTGCCCTGAACCATGCTGCCCCGCGGAATGGCGATGACGCCGCCTTCGACAACGTCGGCGACCACGCTGAACTGGAACTTGTCACCTTCCTCGATCCGCTTCGAGGTGATTTCGGCCAGCGGCGTGACGGTGAGCACGGTGCTCGGCGGAACGACCCGCGCGGCAGGCTGAGCAGGGCTGGCGGCCGGCGCTGCCATGGGCACCGACACCGGCGGTGCCGATGCATCCTGTGCCAGAGCCGCACCCGAAGCGAGACCGGCGCCCATCACGAGCGCCAGCGTAAGACTGTTGAATTTCATCGATATTCCCCCTGCTAGCAACAAACCGCAAGCCATAGCCTGCGCTTCGAGCGCGGCCCTGTCAAACAGCACTGCAACCAAACTGAAGCTTTCGCGCGCCCGCTCCAACCCAGGGCGCAGATCGGACGTTTCCCGCTGGCCGGCGTACCGGACAATGGATGGGGCGGGTGGCTTAGCCAGGGCTTCCTTCAGAGCTATCTGGCGATCGTTCGCGCGGCCAAGGCACGAAAGGAAGAGGAGGGCAGGGCCCCTGTGACGGGTCCGGAGCCGGGAGAAAGTCCTTCCGGCGGCCCGTCATGGAGAATGACCATGGCCAGACCAGGAAAAGCCAGCATCACCTTAAGCCCTTCGCGCGACATTCCTTTCGACCGGCTCGTTTTGTCGCAGTCCAATGTTCGCCAGACCAAATGCGGCCTGTCGATAGCAGAGCTAGCCGAGGACATCGCGCGGCGCAGCCTGCTGCAGAGCCTCAACGTCCGCCCGGTGCTCGACGAAACCGGCGCCGAGACCGGCATGTTCGAAATCCCTGCAGGCGGCCGTCGCTACCGCGCGCTCGAACTGCTCGTGAAACAGAAGCGGCTGGCGCGCAACGCGCCTGTGCCCTGCATTGTCCAGCAGGCTGCCGGCGATATCCTGGCGGAAGAAGACAGCCTTGCCGAGAATGCGGCGCGTGAACCCCTGCATCCCCTCGACCAGTTCCGCGCGATGCAGGCGCTTGTCGACAAGGGGCAGCAGGTCGAGGCGATCGCTGCGCATTTCATGACGACACCCGCTGTCGTGCGCCAGCGGCTTAAGCTCGCTTCCGTCTCGCCCAGGCTTCTCGAAATTTATGCCGAGGATGGCATGACCCTCGATCAGCTGATGGCGTTCACGGTGAGCGACGATCACCAGCGCCAGGAACAGGTCTTGGACATGCTGAGCCAGGGCTTCAACCGGTCCGCCCCCTATATCCGCCACAGGCTGACGGAAAGCACGGTGCGCGCCGCAGACAAGCGGGTGCTCTATGTGACACAGGCCGCCTATCTTGCTGCCGGCGGCAGCATCGTGCGCGACCTGTTCGAACCCGATGATGGCGGCTGGCTGACCGACGCTGCTCTGCTCGACCGGCTGGTCGAGGAAAAGCTCAGGAGTGATGCCGACCGCATCGCGGCTGAAGGCTGGAAATGGGTGACGAGCGCCATCGATATGCCCTGGAACATGACCCAGGCAATGCGCAGGATTTCCGGCAGCGAGACATCGCTGTCGCCCGAGCAGACGCAGCGGCTGGCCGAACTCGAGGCGCAGGCCGAAGAGCTGACCGCATCATGGTCGGATGCAGACGAGATACCGCAAGATGTGGAAGCGCGCATCGAGGCGATCGAGACAGAAATCGCCGCGCTGGTCGATCGGCCCCTGATCTACGATCCCGAGGACATGGCCCGCGCCGGTGCCTTCGTCACGATCGATCGGAACGGAGCGGTGCAGGTCGAACGCGGCTTCGTGCGGACAGAGGACGAGATGCCCGAGGTTCCGGAGGGAACCGGCGGTCCGGGCGCGGATCGGACAGGCAATCCCGAACTGCCACGGGGCGATGGAGCAGCGGCCGGGGACCCATCCGCTGTCGGACAGGTTGATCAGGAAAGCGGCGAGGACGAAAGCATGCTGAGGCCGCTGTCCGACCGGCTGGTCTCGGATCTCACCGCCTGGCGGACGCTCGCGCTTCAGGATGCGTTTGCCAGGGATCCCGCCACAGCCTTTGTGGCGGTACTACACGCGATGGTGCTGGCGACCTTTTACAGCTTCAGCCGCGAAAGCTGCCTGCAGCTCGCCCTTCATCCGGTCCAGTTCAGCCATCCGCCGGAAGGCCTTGGCGACAGTGCGCCTGCGCGGGCGATTGCCGAACGCCATGCCGACTGGAAGTTACGCCTGCCGTCCTCGGAAAGAGACCTGTGGACCGCCTTGCTGGCGCTCAAGCCCGCCGACCAGTCGGGGCTGTTCGCGCATTGTGCTGCCCTCGGCCTCAATGCCCAGGCCGAGATCGTCCCCCGCTATGACAATGGCCGGATCTCCAGGCACGGCATCGAGCGCAGGCTGGCGCATTCGCACGTCATCGCACGTGCTGTCGGCCTCGACATCACCGCCGCCGGATGGCGCGCGACCTCGCAAGGCTATTTGCGCTGCGTTCCCAAGCCGCGCATCCTCGCCGATGTCACCGAAGCCCGGGGCGAGCAGTTTGCGCAGATGATCGGCCATCTGAAAAAGGCCGACATGGCGCGCGAGGCCGAACGGCTGCTCGAGGAAACCGGCTGGCTGCCTGAGCCCCTGCGCACTCCGGGCAGCGACGGGACGGTGCCCGGCGACCCGGTCGGCCCCGATCGCCCTGCCGACCTGCCGGAGGGCCTGGCCGCTCTGGTCGATGGTCATGCGGAGGACAGCGCCTGTGCCATCGCCGCCGAATAGACGCGGCGCAGCATAGCTATCCCCGATCCCACCGAAGGCCCGGCCACTGCGCCGGGCTTTCGGCTTTTTTGAGGGAGAATTTCCATGCTCGCATCCGACATCTATCGCCTCGCGCCGCTGGGCGCGACAATCCGCTTCAGCAACGGCGGGCCGCGGCCGCCAGATCGCTTCAGGCGCAAATTGCGGGCCTGGGAGGAGGAAAATGGCAGCGGGACGCTGGTCGAGTGGCGACCCGGGCGTGACGGTGGGCTCTCGCCGCTTCCTGCGACGTTCGGCCTGCACATTGCGACCTATGCGAGCTGCGGCAGGCCCGTTCTCGTCATCCGGCGGATCTACTCCATCGCGAGCCGTCTCGATTTCGAGATTCTGGGCCGTCCGACACCAGGCTGTGCGCTGGTCCTGTCACGATGCGGCGAGGGCGAAGAACTGCTGCATGCCGGCGCGGATGCGTGCGAAGCCAGCGCCTGGCTCGCCCGGAGCGGCTATCGGGATGCGACGATCGCCATCGTGAGCGACACGGCCATCGTGCCGCGTCCGCTTGTTCGCAGGAGGGCAGCATGACCAGCTTGTCCGCCGAATATGGCACGACCGCAGATGGGCTGATGGCCGCACGGGTTGGCCAGCTTGCGCTGATCGCCGTTCCATGCAGCGATGGGCAAGGCTTGTGGATCGTGACGGCTGCCCCCGGGACCAAGCCGATCGGCCAGTGGTGCCGGGCCGATGGTTTCGGCTTTGGCGAACGGATTGCCGATGCGGATGGCTTTAGAGCGCATGTCGATTCCTGTCTCGAGCATCGCCGGCAGTGCCAAGCGCTTGTCCGCGTGGAGGTTTTGCTCTGCGCGACCACATCCTGGGGCTCTTCGCAGCGCGCGACGCGCTATGCCGAGGGTATCATCTTCTACAGCACAGCCAGCCATGGCGGTTTCCATCTGGACCCCGAACGCAACGCCGCCATGCCCGATGCGCTCCGGTTGCCGAGTGGCTGGTACGAGGAGGATATCGACTGGGCCCTGGTTGCCACAGGCTATCCTCAGCTCTTTACCGACCAGGAAAGGTGCATGGCCGAGCGCAGCCTGCGCCAGTGGAAGCCGGGTGCCTGGGCGGCGTTCCATGGCAGTCCGCCTGACTCGAACCGGCCACCCGGCTGAACTCTGCAAGGCCCAGGCTGCACGGGAGCGGGGCCTTTCGTACCCCGCTCCTGGCCTGCATTCGCCCTTCCGCTCCTCGGGACCAGCCTTGCCACCATAACCGGCGGGGCCGGTTTGACGGCCAGGTCGCAGTTCCCGAGCGCCCGGGAATCCATCGCGGGCTGTCCAGCCCTGACCGGTCATGACCACCGGGCCGGGAGGAAGAGCTGGTCTGCGGCCGGGCGGGCCGCGGGGCCGGGAGAGAGAGCGCCGCGCTGCGGCTCGCTCCGAACCTGTTCCGCTCTCGCTCAAGGGAACCCGCCATGGCTTTTGCTTCCAGATCCTCCTCACCAGGTGCCGCGTCCGGCCAAATCGCTGCTGCATCACCGCTGCATCGCGCTGCACAGGCCATCGCGGCGCTGCTCGCCGCGGGCGAGCCCTTCGACACCGCAAGATTGCGCGCAGCGATGATCCCTGCCTTCGGCGCGGACGACGCTGCGGGGGCATGGGACTGGAAGTCGGCCTATGATGCCTGCGAAGGCGCGCAGGTCCTGTTGCTGCGCGCCTATGGCCGCGCGCTTATGGCGCGGGCAGGTTCTCCGCCGCAATGCCTGGCGCTCTGGGACAGGATCGCTCGGCAGATCCCCACCCATACGCGGCGCTCCCCGACCAGCCAGGCGCTTCAGCAATTCTCGACCCCGCTTCCGCTCGGCTATGCAGCCGCACGCGCCGCTGCCATCCGCGAAGGCGATCTCGTTCTCGAGCCCTCCGCAGGAACGGGCATACTTGCGATCCATGCAGAACTTGCAGGTGCCAGCCTCGCGCTCAACGAGCTCGATCCTGCCCGAGCCGCATTTCTGGCAGAGCTGTTCGGCGGCGTGCCTGTGACGCACCATGATGCCGCCGCGATCGATGACCGGCTCGACGCCGGTGTGCGGCCCGATATCGTGCTGATGAACCCGCCATTTTCCGTTGCCGCAAATGTCGATGGCAGGATGCGTGGCGCAGCTCTGCGGCACATTGCATCTGCGCTCGCCCGGCTGGCTGACGGAGGCAGGCTGGTCGCCATTGTCGGCGCTGGCTGTGCGCCTGAAGCGCCCGGCTGGCGACCGGCTTTCGAGGCCCTGCAGGAACAGGCAACGCTGCGCTTTTCTGCAGCCATTGCGGGCCGGGTCTATGCGCGGCACGGCACCACGACGCGCACCCGGCTGCTCGTGTTCGACAATCTGCCTGCCGCAGCCTCTTCCATCCGGACGCCGGAGCGCGGCGAGGCTCCCGATCTGGCGACGCTGCTCGCCTGGATCGAGGCCGACCTGCCTGCACGACCGCAATATGGCTTGCAGGCCGCTGAGGCGGCCTCGCAAGCTCCTGTCATCGCGGCTGGTGCAGCGCGCAAGAACGCAAGGACGCAGGACTTGCAGCCTCCCCGAATTCCTGCGCTGGCCGAGGACAGCCATGAACTCGCCTATGCGGTGCATGAATGGCAGGCGCCCTGCGGCAGGCTTTCGGATGCGATTTACGAGCCCTATGCGCTGCAGTCGCTGTCGATCGAGGGCGCACATCCGCACCCGACCCCCTTGGTCCAGTCCGCCGCCATGGCCTCGGTCGCACCGCCGAAGCCCTTCTATCGCCCGCATCTTCCCGCACGGCTGGTGACGGACGGCCTGCTATCGGACGCGCAGCTTGAATCGATCGTCTATGCCGGCGAAGCCCATTCAGGACATCTCGCAGGTGCCTGGACGACCGATACGACCTGGGACACATTGGCGGCGGCGAGCGACGATGCCGAAGGCGCGGTGAGGTTCCGGCGCGGCTGGTTCCTTGGCGACGGCACCGGAGCCGGCAAGGGTCGGCAGGTGGCCGGGATCATCCTCGACAACTGGCTCAAGGGGCGCCGCCGCGCGGTGTGGCTGTCCGTGTCCGACCGGCTGCTCGAGGATGCCCAGCGCGACTGGGCAGCGCTCGGCCAGGAACGGCTGCTCGTCACGCCGCTGTCGCGCTTTCGCCAGGGAAGTGCCATCCGGCTCGACCAGGGCATCCTGTTCACGACCTATGCCACGCTGCGCAGCCAGGCGCGCGCGGGCAAGCCGAGCCGGCTGGAACAGATCATTGAATGGCTGGGCTCCGATTTCGATGGCGTCATCGTCTTCGACGAGGCGCATGCCATGGCCAATGCAGCAGGCGACAAGGGCGCTCGCGGCGAGCAGAAGCCATCGCAACAGGGCAGGGCAGGCCTGAGGCTTCAGCACGCGCTTCCCGATGCGCGCATCGTCTATGTCTCGGCAACCGGCGCGACCACGGTCCGCAACCTAGCCTATACCCAGCGGCTAGGGCTCTGGGGCGGAAGCGATTTTCCCTTTGCCTCGCGCAGCGAGTTCGTGGCTGCGATCGAGGAGGGCGGTGTGGCGGCGATGGAGGTGCTCGCCCGCGATCTCAAGGCGCTCGGCCTGTATTCCGCGCGCTCGCTCTCGTTCGATGGTGTCGAGTACGAACTGCTCGAACACAGGCTGACCGGCGAGCAGCGCCGCATCTATGACAGCTATGCTTCTGCCTTCCAGGTCATTCACAACAATCTGGCAGCCGCGCTCGAGTCCGCCGGCGTCACCAGCCAGGGCCATGGCACGCTCAATCCCCAGACCCGATCGGCGGCGCGCTCGGCCTTCGAAAGCACCAAGCAGCGCTTCTTCAACCATCTCATCACCGCCATGCAGACGCCTGCGGCCATTGCCTCGATCGAGCGCGACCTGGAGGCAGGCCATGCTGCCGTGGTGCAGATCGTCTCGACCGGCGAGGCGCTGCAGGAGCGGCGGCTTGCCGAAATCCCTGCGCAGGACTGGGACGATGTCTCGGTCGACATCACGCCGCGCGAATATGTGCTCGACTATCTTGCGCACAGCTTTCCGGTGCAGCTCCACGAGCCCTTTACCGATGGCGAGGGCCATCTGGCATCGCGCCCTGTCTTCGACACCGATGGCAATCCGGTGCTCAATCGCGAGGCCTGCCGCCGCCGCGATGCGATGATCGAGAAGCTTGCCGCGCTGCCGCCCGTGCCGGGCGCACTCGACCAGATCGTCCAGCATTTCGGGGCCGATGCGGTCGCCGAGGTGACCGGGCGCTCGCGGCGCATCGTGCCGGTCAGGCAGGAAGGGGCCGCGCTGCGCTTTGCGGTCCGGAACCGGCCCGCCAGCGCCAGCCTTGCCGAAACGCGCGCCTTCATGGACGATGACAAGCGCATTCTCGTCTTTTCCGAAGCGGGCGGGACGGGCAGGTCCTATCATGCCGATCTCGGAGCCAGGAACCAGCGTCGCCGCATCCATTATCTGCTCGAGCCGGGCTGGAAGGCCGACAGCGCCATCCAGGGCTTCGGCCGCACCAACCGCACGAACCAGAAGCAGCCGCCGCTATTCCGTCCGGTCTCGACCGACGTGAAGGCGCAGAAGCGCTTCATCTCGACCATTGCGCGCAGGCTCGACACGCTGGGCGCGATCACGCGCGGCCAGCGTCAGACCGGCGGCCAGAACATGTTCCGGCCCGAGGACAATCTCGAATCCTTCCATGCGCGTGACGCACTTCGTCAGCTCTACCGGCTGATCGCCGAGGGCAGGATCGATGGCTGTTCGCTCCGGACGTTCGAGGCCGCAACCGGGCTGGTGCTGACCGACGATACCGGGCTCAAGGACGAACTGCCGCCGATCACGACCTTTCTCAACCGCATGCTCGCCCTGACGATCGATCTGCAGGAAATCCTGTTCGAGAGCTTCGAAGGCCTGCTTGCAGCGCGTATCGAAGGAGCCATCGCCTCGGGGACGTTCGAGACTGGCCTCGAGACGCTGCGCGCCGAAAGCTTCGTCGTCTCCGGCCGCCGGACTATCTACACGCATCCCGGCACCGGCGCGGAAACCCGGCTGCTGACCATCGAGCGGAAGGACCGGATCGTGCCGCTGGCGCTCGACGACGCGCTCGAGCTGGCCCGGGCACGCGGCGGCGAGCTTCTGCTGAACACGCGCTCGGGCAGGGCTGCCGTCCAGCTGCGTGCGCGCAGCCTGATCGATGACCAGGGCGGCGTCCAGCGGCGCGTCGCGCTTCAGCGGCCGCTGGAGAAGACCAGGATGCTCGAGGAGGAATTCGCGCAGTCGCACTGGAAGCCGGTCGATGAAGCCCGCTTCTGCACGGCCTGGAGCTCGGAACTCGGCGAAATCGCTCCGTTCGAGACCTCGACACTCCATATGGTGGCAGGGCTGCTGCTGCCGATCTGGAAGCGGCTTCCCCAGGAATCGGCGCGGGTCTACCGGCTCCAGACCGATACGGGCGAGCGGATCATCGGACGCAAGGTATCCGCTGCCTGGGCAGCGAGCGAGACCGGCGAGGACAGTGTCCGCATCTTTGCCGACGAGGCCTGGCGCCTGCTGGGCGAAGGCGCTGCCACGCTCGAGATCGCCGAAGGCCAGACCCTTCGCCGCGTGCGCTCGATGAACGAATGGCGGATCGAGCTTTTCGGGTTCAACGATCTCGGCGTCGAGCGGCTCAAGGCGATGGGCTTGATCCCTGAGATCGTCTCGTGGAAACTGAAGCTCTACGTGCCGGCAGGGGCTGCTGGCGCCGACGTGTTCGCCCGGCTGATCGACCGGTTTCCGGTGGTTCGACTGCACGAGCGCAAGGCCGCTTGAAGGAGCCCCGCATGACCGCATCCCCATCCGATATCGCGCGCCGCCTGGCCGACAATGCCGAGGCGGTGTGCCGCCGCTATCTCTCCAATGGCAAGCGCGAGGGCCATTACTGGTTCGTGGGCAATGTGCACAATGAACCCGGGCGCAGTCTCTATGTGCGCTTGTCTGACCGGGGCGGAGGCAGGGCATTGCCGGGAAAGTGGACCGATGCCGCGAGTGGCGAGCATGGCGACCTGCTCGACATCATCGCAGCAGTGTGCGGGCATTCGTGCCTGGCCGACACGCTGGCCGAGGCAAGACGGTTCCTCAGCCTGCCTGCAGAACCGGCGATATCGCTGGGAAGGCCGACGCGATCCAGATTGGGCCAGAGCTCTCTGATCGCGGCACAGCGGCTCTGGGCAGCGTCCCGGCCAATCGATGCGACGCTTGCCGCAACCTATCTTGCGGCACGCGGAATCACCGCAACCGCAGGCTGCGCTGCGTTGCGTTTTCATCCCCGCTGCTTCTACAGGCCGGGCGCAGACGATCTGCCGGGGATACAGACAGGCTGGCCCGCGCTGATTGCGGCCGTTACCGATGCGGAAGGAAGTCTGACCGGAGTGCATCGCACCTGGCTCGATCCGGGCGGCCTGGCCAAGGCGCCTGTGAAGCCCCCGAGGCGGGCGATGGGACGTCTGCTCGGATCCGGCGTCAGGTTCGGCAGCGCAGGCGAGGTCATGGCAGCCGGCGAGGGGATCGAGACCATGCTCTCGCTGCGTCAGGCGATGCCGGCCATGCCGCTGATCGCTGCGCTTTCGGCCGCGCATCTTGCCGCTCTCGAATTCCCGCAAGCGCTGAAGCGCCTCTATGTCGCATGCGACAACGACCCGGCAGGCGAGGGCGCGTTCGTCCGGCTTTCCGAGCGTGCAATGGGCCGTGGCGTCGAGACGGTGGCGCTGCGGGCAGAGCGCGACGATTTCAACAGCGACCTGGTGGCTCAGGGCGTCTGTTGCTTGTCGGCGCGGTTGAGATCTCAGCTCAGACCTTGCGATGCCGTGCGGTTCCTGGGGGCTGGCTAGCCACGCTTGCCGGCAGGCCGTCATCTTCCTGGCCGTGCCATCATCGTGCCGGTCTCAAACCCGCATGCAGGGGCGTTGCGCCCCTGGCCTTCGCCCGGAGGCGACTGCGCCGCGAGGTGCGGGCAGGCAATGGCGGTCCCGGCGCTATTTTCCGCCGGGGCGTTCGCCCCTTTGCATCGCGAGGCAAAATAGCCCCGGGTCCCGCCATCCTCCGCTTCGCTCCGGCCTGCGCGCTGCGCGCGAGGTGCAGGCCCGCCCCGCGCGGCGCTGGCAGTCGCTGCGAAGGCCGCGAGAGGCGCGGACCTGCCTGCATCCGAGGAATATTCACATGACATACGATACCGACATCAACGGCCATGATGATGGCGAGACCGGACCGAGCGCACTCCTGCTCCAGGAAATGCAGCTCTATGGCTATCGGCCCTTCGAGGACGAACCCGATCCACGGCCGCTTCCCGACGAAAGGCTGGCAACAGGTGCCGTTGCCGACATGTTCGATGGGCTCATTGCAAGCCTTGCCGACACAAGGATCGAGCCGGACCTCGAAAACCTGCTCTGGAATCTCGTCAATATCTTCCACCGCGCCGCCGAACGCGTCGAGATCGAACTCGATCGCAACGAACAGGACCAGCGCACCCGGCAGCGCGAACAGGACGGAAGCGAGGTCCGCTCGGTCGAACTCGAACGCACGATCGCCGAAGGCATCACCCTGATCGAGCGGCGCGATACCATGGAATTTTTCCGCGATGCGGCCGCCGGCCAGTTCCGCACCCATATGCGCAAGGCCTGGACCCCGCGCACCGGCTCTCGTATCAACCATCGGACGCTCACCGCATCGATGATCGACAGCCGCGATTTCCTCGACAAGCGCCTGCGCGACAAGGCAAATGCACTGCTGCCTGCCGGCACCCGGGTTGCGTTCAGCGGCGGTCCGTCATGCAACGATCACCTGCACATCTGGACGGCGCTCGATCGGATCCATGCCCGGCATCCCGACATGGTCCTGCTCCATGGCGCCACACCCACCGGCGCCGAACGCGCCGCTGCCTGCTGGGCCGAAACCCGCGGCGTGCCCCAGGTCGCCTTCCGGCCCGACTGGAACCGCCACAAAAAGGCAGCGCCCTTCAAGCGCAACGACCGGATGATCGAGGCCATGCCGGTCGGGCTGGTTGTCTTCTCCGGCACCGGCATCCAGGACAATCTCGTCGACAAGGCCCGCGCCTTCAACATCCCGGTCTGGGATTTCAGGGTGTCGCCGCCATCCTGATGGCCCCGATCCGGGCGCGACTTTTCTTGCCTTCAACCCTTCGGCCTTTCACAAGGGATACGACCATGCGAACCGATCTCGATCATCTTCCTGCCAACAAGCAGCGCGAGCTTGAGCGCGTGAAGCAGATCATCTTCGAGGAGTTCGAAGACGCGCTCGCGCTCGCCACGAACAAATGGAAGAAGAAGGGCCGGATCGAGAAGCTGATCCTCTATGGCAGCTATGCGCGCGGTGGCTGGGTCGATGAGCCGCACACCGCCAAGGGCTATCGCTCCGACTTCGATCTGCTGATCATCGTCAACGACAAGCGGCTCACCGAGCGGGTCGATTACTGGCTGAAGCTTGAGGACCGGCTTATCCGCGAGCTGGCCATCGACCGGACGCTGCACACGCCGGTCAACTTCATCGTTCACACGCTACAGGAGGTGAACGACGGGCTGGCGCATGGCCGCTATTTCTTCATGGACGTGGCAAGGGACGGCATAGCCTTGCACGAGGCGGATGAGCGGGAACTTCACACACCCAAGCCCAAGACGCCCGAGCAGGCGCTGGCGATGGCGCAGGAGTATTTTGACGAGTGGTTTCCGAACTCAATGAAGCGGTTCGAGAGCGCGCAGTTTCTGATCGGCAAGGGGTACCACAAGCAGGCGGCGTTTGACCTGCACCAGACCTCTGAAGGCCTTTACCATTGCGTGCTGCTGGTCTGCACTTTCTACACGCCGCACGTGCATAATCTCGGTTTCCTTCGTGCCCAGGCCGAGCGTATCGATATGCGTTTGGTCGATGCTTGGCCCCGCGACACGCGCATCGACCGCGCCCGGTTCGAGAAGCTCAAAGAGGCCTATGTGAAGGCGCGCTACTCGAAGCATTATCGTATCACCGAAGAAGAGCTGCTCTGGCTCGGCGGGTGCGTCGAGGAACTGGGCCGTGCTGTGCATGCCATATGTTCTGCGCGGATTGAAAAACTGGCAGCGGCGACCAGTACAGCCTGATTTGACAAGCTACCTCATGTGCAAGTTTGGATTGATGATGTCCGCTTTGCGCCCTAATTTCGGCCATTGGCCGGGTGAACAGCCAATCCCAAAAGCGGACATCCCGAAAGCTGCCGCTCGCGCGATGGCATCGCTTTGGATACCATCCTCGTAGCCCTCCTCATCATTTGCCCTTTAAATGGCGTCGTCCGGGCTACGTTGGCCGTCGCCGAGACGGTCATCGATCGAAGCGATCTTGAAGCCTAACGTGTCGCCACGCATGTAGCATTAAGGACTCAGATGAGTTAGCATTCATGGTCACTCGATGACATTGGGTTTGTCGTCGCGCTTGGGGGGCAGATGCGTGGAGGCAAGCGACGGGAGGAGCGCGGCTACGCCGTCCTTTCGGGCATTTCTGAGCTATAGCCACGCGGATATCACCGCGGCCCAACGGCTGCACCGCAAATTGGAAAGCTATCGCCTGCCGCGTCACATGCGCCCGGCGGGGGACGATGGCCGGATCGGAGCGATCTTTCGCGATCGTGAGGACTTCCCCGCCGCAACCGACCTATCGGCCAGCGTGCGCAAGGCGCTCGCAGCCTCGCAGGCGCTGATCGTGCTGTGCTCGCCCGATGCCGGGGTCTCGCGCTGGGTGGCGCGCGAAATCGCGCTGTTCCGGGAACTGCATCCCGATCGCCCGATCCTGGCGGCGCTGCTTTGCGGCGAGCCTGAGGACGCCTTCCCCGCGGCCCTCCATCATGGCGGCGAACCCCTGGCGGCTGACCTGCGCAAGGAAGGCGACGGCTATCGCCTCGGCTTCCTCAAGGTGGTGGCCGGCGTCATGGACGTACCGCTCGATGCGCTGGTGCAGCGCGACAGCCAAAGGCAGATACGGCGCGTGATGGCCGTCACGGGGCTGGCCTGCGCAATTGCCTTAATGATGGCGGTGATGACAGTAATCGCCCTTCAAGCGCGCGGCGAAGCGCAACGCCAGCAGGCTGCGGCCGAAGGGCTGATCGAATATATGCTGACGGATCTGCGCGAAGATCTCGATGGCGCGGCGGGAGTCGCCGTGATGACTCGCGTGAACCAGCGCGCGCTTGCCTATTACGAAGGGCAGCAGAATCTGACTGCGCTCTCGCCCGACAGCCTTGAACGGCGTGCGCGGGTGGTGGGCAGGCTCGGCGAGGATGCCATATTCCGCAAAAACTATGCCTTGGCGCGGCGCAATCTCAGCGAACGGGCGCGTGCAACGCTGAGCCTGCTGGACGCAGCGCCAGGCGATCCGGAGCGCCGGTTCGATCATGCTCTAAGCCTCAATCGTCTAGCAATTCTGTCCCAAGCCGAGGGGAATGGTGCACAGGCCGAGGCAGAGCTTCGCCAGAGTTGGGGGCTGCTATCCGGCGTTCGGGCGTGGAGAAGTCGCAATCCCGAATGGCGGCGCACCACGGCCCTGGTCGCTGGCAACCTGTGCGCTATCGACGCTCTAGCCAAAGCGGTCGACGACGCAACGCTCGAAAAGTGCCGGATTGCGGTCGAACTCGGCGAGCGGTTGGCTGGCAATGACGAGGTTGCCTCGCGCGCGCCTTATGATCTGGTCTTCAACCTGATGTGGCAGAGCGTCGCGCTGGAGCAGGCCGGACGGCGCGAAGATGCTAGCAGCGTTCGGCGTCAGGCATTGAGGCTGGCGGACCAGCTTGCCTCCGAGAACCCAAATAATCGCAAGATCCGGTCGCAGCAGATGGAGATCTATGGTTACCTCGCGTCTTTCGAAGCGCCGCCGATTAGGCGCGCGATGCTCTTCAGGGCTTTGGGAATCGCACGGGAGCTGACGCGGCTCGATCCGGAACGTGCGGATTGGCGATCAAACCTCGTGAATTTTCGCAAGCGGTTGGAGGAGTGAGTGATGAGTGAGAATGAACAGGCCCACAGCGACATTTTTCTGTTTATGCTTGGCAACGGAGACGACGGTTACGCGAAGGTCAGAACGGTCCTTAAGCGCAAGACGCCGGGCAATCGGATGGAGGCTTGGGATGAGATCGAGCAGGGCAAGGTAGAAGATTCCTGGGAAATCGCTCCACCCATCCACTGTGTCGGCGGGATCGACATGGCATTTGCCGCCAAGCAACCCTGTTTGGTGTTCGTAGCAATCAGCGGTGATCACAGCCATGCGGAGGAAGCGGAAAATGGTGGCACAGTTGGTTCTTTTCATGAAACCACAACATATTTTGGCGAGAATATCGTGGCTCCAATGGCAATCAGGGGCCAGCCATCCGCACCGATCATAAAGAACTTGAAACGTCACAAGCTGCCAAGCAGCAATTACCACACCGTGTGTTCATTTGATGTCGACGGTGAGAGTGCCTTACGCGAACTTGGGTCGTCGTCTGGAGCGGCGATCATGACGCGCTTCCCAATCGTGTTCGATTTCGTTGACTCCGACGATGGCAGATCACCCGTCTTCAAGAAGCCACGCCGTCCTCTCCAACCTGCTTCAAATCAGAGTAGCCTTGTGATGTTCGGTCACGGCGGCATTCACCCGCCCAACGGGGCCAGCATGATCGAATTCCTCTGAGAACAGGACTTTCAACCCCTTGCTAACCCCCTACACCCAGATTCTGCGCCTCGCCCGTTCCGGTTCGCCGGAGCGGGCGTGGACGCTGATGGCGCAGTATGGCCTGCTCGACTCCGCAAGCGATCCCAAAGCACTCAGCCTGCAGGCGCGGCTTGTCAAAGATCGGGCCAAACGGGCAGGGGCAGGGCCAGAGCAGGCGCGCCTGTTCGATCAGTCGGCGCAGCTTTACGCCAAGGCTGCAGCCATTGCCGGCTCGAGCTATCCGCTGATAAACGCCGCATCGCTCTCGCTGTTCGCTGGCAAACCCGCGCAGGCCAGACGCTTTGCACAAGATGTGCTCGATCTGATGGCTGCCAATCCCATGGAGGGCGAAACCCCATATTGGCGCGAGGCGACGCGGGCTGAGGCGTTGCTGCTGCTTGACCAGGAGGTCGAGGCGCGCGCTGCGCTGCGCAAGGCCATCGCCCGCCAGCCGCATGCCTGGGAGGATCACGCCGCAACAATTGTACAATTCGCGCTGATCATCGCCGAAAAGGGCTGGGATGCAGCGTGGCTCGATGCGCACCGTCCGCCGCCCAGCGTCCATTTCAGCGGCATCGCCGGTCTCGACCCGGATGACTCCGCCGTCGCAGCGGGGATCGCGCAGTTCATCGCCAGCGAGCGTCCGGGCTTTGCATTTGGCGCTTTGGCTGCCGGGGCCGACCTGCTGTTCGCAGAGGCCTTTATCTCTTGGCGCGATGCACAATGCCCTGCCGCAGAACTGCACGTCGTGCTGCCATATCCTATCGACCAGTTCCGCCAGCTGTCAGTCGCGGCTTTTGGCGAACACTGGACAGGCCGGTTCGATTGGGCACTGGCGCAGGCCACCACCACGACTGTCTATGGCCTGGCCGATCCTTCGCTCCCGCTGGCGGTGGAATATGCAGATTACGTCGCGATGGGGCGCGCGGTGCGTAACGCCCAGGTGCTTGCCAGCCAGGCCTGTGCGGTCACCGTGGTCGGCCAGGGGGAGAGCTTGCGTCCGCAACTGGCATCGTGGCGCGATGGCGGGCGTTCGCTCACGATCATCGAGGGAACGCGGTTGGCTGGATCGAAGAAAGGCCAAGGTGTTAAGCGTCAACGTTTACAGACCGTGGTCTGGGCGGACGAAGCGACATGGTCGATTCACGCTGATCTTTTATCGGCAGCGACCGAAGCAAGGCGTCTCGCCAGTGCCGGCGATAGCGCCCGGGTGGCCATAATCTTGGCGCCATGTGATCCGGATCAGGCTCCTGCGCCTCTCTTGCAGCGCGCAGCCGCGCTTGCAGCGGTTGCGAATCCCGGCGCGGTGGTCAGCGATGAAGCCACCGCGATGGCATTGGTCCGGGCCGGGTGGGACGCTGCAGTGGAAGAACTGGGCGAACTGCCTCTGACATCGGGCCGCGAGCCTATCTGGAGCGTGCTCTAGCCAAGTATCATCGTGCCGAAAACGTGTTCTGCTCTAGATGATCATGTCCTCAAGCAACTTGCGGGAGACGATCGTCAGTCGGCCCGCATCACGCCGCACAATGCCGCGGCGCATCAACCCGTTGATCGCGCGGGATGCGGTTTCGCGGGTGGTCTGTGCCATCAGGCCGAGCGCTGCGACCACCGGTGGCGGAGCGATGGTGTCGCCATCGCCTGCCGCGTTGAGCAGTTCCGAGTAGACCCGGCCCGTGGCCGACAGGGTGATGCGCGCCGCCATCCGGTCGAGCGCAGCGTGATATTGGCGTGCCAGGATCATTGCCAGCCCGCTGCCGATCCGCGCTTCCTCCTGCACCAACCGGGCTAGGCGCGATGTCGCAACCTCGAGCACCGCGATCCGATCCCGCGCGACGACATCAGACACGAACACGCGTTCATGCGGCAGCGCGCCGAACAACTCACCCGGGCCATGCGCCATCAGCAGTTGTACCTGTCCGTCGCCGCCAATCACCTGCAATTGCGCCTGCCCCGCAAGCACGATCCAAACCTTTGCGCCAAGATCGCCCTGATGGATCAGCTTCTGGCCATGGGGGTAGGTCACGAAGGCCATGGCATCGTTGAGCCGCTCCGCCTCCGCTGCGCTGCACGCAAAGAAGGACGCGAGCGCGGCCAGTCGCTCAACCCGGTCCATAGGGGGTCCTGGCTGCAGGCAATGCATGGGTTCTGCGGCTGATGGCGAAAATGCCCAAGGGAGCGGCAAGCGTGACGAAGATCACGCGCGAAGCTCCCTCAGAAATGGCACCCGTGTTTTCGGGTCTGGCTGATCGCCTCCAGATGATCCGATGCATGCCGCAACATACTCAGGAGCAACACCAATGCGCAAATCGAATGTCATCGCCGCGATACTTTCCACGGCGAGCCTGGTGTGGTTCACTCCGGCCCATGCCGGAACGAAACCGAAAGCGGAAAGTGAAGCCGAAGAACTGACCCTCGATTACCACCTGCCCGAGGTGAAGATCGGATTTGCGGTCAGCCACATGATTACGGCTTGCCCAAATGCGCAGGGTGTAGGGTTTGCGATGGACACCGTAACGGCGATCAAGCCGGTCTATGTCCGCGGCGCACAGATCAAGGTCAATCCGAAGGGCAACTTGCTGGTCGATCGGGAAATCAAGCTGGAATTCCATGACAATGGCACAATAAAGAGCTTCAATGCCTCTTCAACCGGGCAGGGTGGAAAGATTGCCGCCGCGGTGATCAAGGCGGCGACATTCGCCGTTACCACCGCGATGGGCGTGCCGTTGGCTTTGCCAGTAGCTGCGGCTGCGGCTGACGGAAAACCGGACTTCAAACCCATCCAGTGCAAGAATGAGATTGTCAGGCTGCTTTCCCAAAAGGCGGGGCTGGAGACGGCTTTGACGCGCCTCAAGCAGAGCTTGATTGATGACGGGGCATCGAAGAACCTGCTCATGCAGATCACCCGCACCGAAGCGGCTCTTGCCGATACGCTCTCGCGTTTGACAGTCAGCCCCGACCCGGCGATCTGGACACCGACTGCCGCGATCGATCCTCGATCCGACACCAATTTGCCCAGCCCCACCAAAGCTGATCTCACCGTCTGGTTCGAGGATTTGGAGGAGCCGGCGTTGCAGGCGGCGCTCGATTTGGTCGGTTACGGGCAGGTGCTAGACTTCAAGGCTTCGGTGGCCTCGGCGACCGGACGCGACGCAAGGCCTACCCCGACGACCGAACGGCGCGCGCTGATCTATCGTGATCCGGGCGCGGTCACCGTCAAGCTTGAACCCCGATCAGCGTTCTCGGCTGGTAACCTCTCCGAGGACGAGCAACCGCTTGCTCTCTCGGCCTATGAAGACACCAAGGCCAAGGCAACGGTAAAAGTGCCGCAGATTGGAACGCTGAAGAAAATCGCCTTCGACGGTAGCGGCATGTTTGGATCGCGCGCAGTCGCGGCGACCTTCGCTCAAACAGGTGAGGTGATGTCGATCGGATACACCAGCACCGGCGGCGCGGACGCGTTGGCAGGGGTGGTAGACGCGGCGGTCGCCGCCGGTATCGAACTGCGCGACCAGGAGACCAACGCAAGCAAACGCGAAGTCGAGCGGCGAACCCAAGCGAATGCGCTTGCAGCGCTGATCGAAGCGGAAGCCGAGGCCAAGAAAGAGAAGGAAGACGCCGCGGTCCCAGCTGCTGCCGGAAGCTAGGATCGCCACCCCGCGCTAGCAATACCCGCACTGTCTGGCCGCAATAAGGGCCATCTAGAAGGAGAAATACCATGTCCACCACTTCAGGCTATGTCATTTTCGTCGATGAAAGCGTTCTCGATGGTTCGGTCGAAATGTTCGGCATGACCGGCGGCGTGTTCGCTGCTCTGCCCAGCGAGGCCGAGGCTGCGGCGACCACCGCTGAAGCCTTGCCGCCCGAAGAATTGTTGGCCCGCCGCCACGCGGTGCTCAGCCAAATTGCGAGCGGGATCGACAATCCTGGCACGCGGTTCGAAAACTTCGGCGCGGCATCCGAAGCCGCGACCTTTGGTTTGCCCAAGATTGCGAGCATCGAACCCCAGTCAGAGCCACCGGCCGACATGCGCGTGCTGGCTGGAGTCGGCGCGATCCTGGTCGACCGCGACGAGCTTGATCTCGAAGCGATCTACAGCCAGCCGGGCGTCTCGGTCTATCCCAATGTCGAAGTGCATATGGTCCATCCCGACACGGAAACCGTTATCGACGCGGCTGCCGGCGCTGCAGCGGCGGCCAATGGCCAATTCTGGCACCTCACGAAGGTCGGCCTCGCCTCTGGCCAGTCCGGCGGTCGGGGGATCATGATCGGGATACTGGATACCGGAATCGACGATTCCCATCCGGAATTCGCGGGCAAGGTTGTCCAGTTCCGCGAGTTCGACAAGCATGGGCAGGTCGTTGGCAGCACAGCCCGGGATGCGGGGGATCATGGCACGCATGTCAGCTCGATCGCGGCAGGCCGGAATTGCGGTGCGGCCCCTGATGCCGATCTCGCTGTGGCCGCGGTGCTCACGACACCTAATGCTCAGGGCCGCCTGTTCGGCTATCTACAGCAGATCGTTGCTGGAATGGACTGGCTGGTGCAGCACCAGTTCAGGCCGGGTCGGCGCGGCGTCGATGTGGTCAACGCTTCGCTGGGCGGGTCAGGATATCACAACTATCTTGAGCAGCCGGTACTGAATGGGCTGGCAGCCGGGATCTCGATGATTGCTGCGATCGGCAATGACGGCCGCAAGGGCGCCGGATTCCACGGCTCGCCGGGCAATTATCGCACCACGCTGAGCGTAGGGGCGAGCGATTCCCAAGACATCACTGCGATCTTCAGCGATTGGGAGCTGTCAGGTCAGGACGGGCGCATACAATATCCGGTGCCCAACCTTTCGGCGCCAGGGGTTGATGTGATAGCGGCCATCCCCGGCAATGGCTATGCGCGCATGAGCGGCACCTCAATGGCAACGCCACTCGTTGCCGGGATTGCTGCGCGCCGGATGAGCGCCAATCCTGCGCTGTTGGGGCATCCCCGCGCATTGTTCCTGAGCCTGCTCTCAACGTTGGATCCGGTAAAGCCTCACCCCTACAATCTCAATTATGGCGGCGCGGGTCGCATTCGCGCATAGTTTAAGTTATACGCAGGGGCGTGACGACCTTTTTGCTCATGCCTCTGGAATCGGTCCTGCCGGAGGGCTGGCGCGAAAGCCTTGACCCTTTCGCGCCGCTACCGCCCGAACAGGATGTGCAGGCGGCACATGAGCGTTCTGAGCAGCTGACCGGCGAGCTCGCCGCGCGCTGCGCCGCAATCGACGCCCAGCTTCGTGAGCGACTTACGGATGATGTCGAGCTAACGTACTTAGCGGGCATGAGAGCATGGTCGGCGAAGGTGAGCGATGGCATGTCTCACACGGCCCTTGCCGAATCTATCGGCAATATCCCGGTTCAAATCATGCCCGAAGCGACATTCACAACACTTTAGTGCGAGTTTCCGGACAGGCTATCTGCGGATTTTCATCCGACCCAGCCGGGCGGCAATCGGTTCTTTAAAGACCTCATCAGGCTCTGATGATCGACAGCTTTTTAGGATCTGAAGCCAGCACGGCGTCGCCATCCACCTGCTGGTCACTCGAAGTCCGCAAAGCGAGACGCAAGTCTAAAACTCCTCATGTCAGTTCCGGTATGCATTTCCGCGTTCCTATCGCAATCTATTTCCGGTCATGGGAAGGGTAGATTTACGTTCCGGAAAGCAGAATGGCAGCTTCAGCCTCGTTTCTGCCAGAAGCTGAAACTCCAAAAGCGGCCCAAAAGCTGAACTTCTGGAACCGGCGATGCCGGTCAGCAAAATGCCCTCATATCGGTCGTGGTAGCTTCGCCTCCGACCGCTTGATAGCAGACATCATTTCGATGCAGATGAGGTGGCCCGGATGCTGGCCGAATCGGTCAGCCCCCTTTAAACTACTGAGGAGACCAAAGCGGCCATTATTTTTGAAACAAGAGGCTGGCACGCGGCTACTATTGTGGACACCGCGCTTGGATTGCAGTCTAGTGGGCCGAAGCCTTTCGCAGAACCATTTTGAGTGCTTCCAAGAAATCACCTGCTAGTATAGCTGGTAGATCGGCATAATATTCGCCGAGTTCGACACATCAATTTGTCCTGGGAGCGCGCCTTGAGCGGTTTAATTGCAGAGATTCAGCAAAGTGCCCTCGATCCATCGGTGCGCGTTACCGACTTACTCCGGAAGGTAAAGCTGGCTGCCGTCAAGCTTGAACTGACCGACGCCATCGACTGGGTAGATCGAGAATTGACCGGATATGTCGGCGTCGATGAGGGAAACCTTCCGTCTTACCGTCGCGGGCATGGGACTCTCATGAAGAGAGATCGCTTCGGCCAAAGGCCTGCGACGGGCGATACCATGAGTGTTGCGGCATTATCGCAAGTGTTTTTGCGGGAACCATTGTCGAGCGTCGAGGCTCTCGCAAGCGGCGAAGGGACAACGTGCTCGATCGGACTCGACGCGCATTTGGAAACCATGGTGAAAGAAGCAATGGGATTGACGAATTGCGCCTTCAACATCGTTTTTAGCAAGAGTATGTTGGTTTCAGTAATTGACCGAGTACGTGACTTGGTACTGGACTGGGCAGTCAGTCTCGAGCGGCAGGGCGTCTCAGGTGAGGGGATAAGTTTCAGTATGAACGAAAAACACCGAGCTTCGGGGGCCTCTATAACGATCCAGGGCAACGTCGCGAATCTGCACAGCGGTGACATTACCGGCCATCAGAACCGAGTTGTTATCAATTCTGTCGATGCGTCACAGAACACCATGGACTTCCAGACGCTTTTCCAGTCGCTGACTTCCACGATAAATCAGCAGGTCGCGAGCGAGGCGGACCGGACAGCATTGCTCAAAGCCGTCGTGGACCTCCAGGCGACTCGGGGGTCGCAGGGTTATGTTGGCGCCTATCAGCGGTTTGTAGAATTGGCCGCCAATCACGTTACGATTTTGGGACCATTCCTTCCCGCCCTCAGTCAGTGGCTTAGCTAAGTCCAAAAAAGGCCTCGCAACAAGTATGGCTGGGTTAGTCGAAAATATACAGGCACAAGCGCTCGACGCGAACGTGAAGGTTAGTGACCTCCTTCGCCGCGTTAAGGTGGCAGCCGTCAAACTGAAGCTCGACGATGCTTCCGAGTGGGTAGATCGCGAGTTAAAGGGCTACGCCCAAAATGACATCGTGCCAGCATACCGACAGACTATCGGGCAATTGAAAGCGCACAGTCGCTTTCACGGCATCATACCCGTTTCTGGCGACGCCGAATGGGTTCGAAATATCTGCAAAAACCCTGTCCTAGAATCCATAGCCAAAGTTGAGGCTCTAGCCGGTGATGGGTCGGAGGAGTTAGTTGCAAAGGTGCATGGTTCAATCGAATCGGCGATGAACAAAGCGCATGGCACACCGGGAACAGAATATTACATACACAGTTCTCAAGCCATATTCTTAGACGTTCTAGACCAAGTTCGCACTCTAGTTCTGGATTGGTCGATAGAATTGGAGCGAGCAGGAATTTTGGGAGAAGGAATTGATTTTAGTGTCGAAGAAAAAAATATTGCTGTCAAAGTTGCTTCAACGATTCACATTGAAAATTTCACTGGCCACCTTCATCAAGGCGAAGTGAGCGGTGATCAAAACCGCAGTATAGTTGCATCAAATGACCAGTCTATGAATACGATTGCTCTACCTCTCTTGTTAAAGCAAATCATAGAGGCCGTTCAGGTCGGGGTATGCAATGAAATTGAGCGGAACGCATTATTAGCAACCATACGCCGACTTTCTGGCGGGAGTTAGTTTTCGCTATAAATCTGTCCAGCGGCAGCTTTGACTAGCTGTTCCTCTGATCCTGCCGTTCTGAAAGCGACCCCTTCCATATATTGACGTTTTAAAGCAGCGCCCAACTTACTAATGTGAGCATCCCTAAGGCTACGGCAATCCAGATCGCTGCCGACGCGTTTGCAACATGGATCCAAAGTCGCGACTGCGACAGCAAGGGGCTGTCCTTCTTGATAGCCTTCGGGTCAACGCCGGTTTGGACTGTCAAAACCTCGGCAAAGCGCGACCATAGGTGCTCGTCCCGAATGTGGGCATTTAGCGTTTGGCAGAGCGATGCGAACAGGTCGCCAGCGGTGTGCCAATGTACCGCGTGGGCTTCATCGAGCTTAACCCCGAAGGCGCGTTCAAGGTCGTCTATTGCGACAATCTCGTCACCGTCGCCGCCAAGGCCGACGCTTTTAGTCGAGGTAGTTATCATGGGCACATCATAAGGCCATCCGACGCGGTCGCAATGGCTGCATTACACACAACTGCAGTAACGCTGGGCCTATCCAGGTGTTCCCCAGAGCCGACTTGCGGCTTCGGCCCTTTGCTAGCCAGAATCTGCCTTTCAGCAACCGGCCCAGCAGAAGAAGGTCTGAAAACGAGCCGTGCGGCGCCAAACCGATTTCGGATAGCATTGGCATGGTCTCGGTATGGCGGAGACAGTCTTCATAGCGGATCGTCTATCGGGGGCGTACAGAGCTTTTCTCGAAATCCAGCATGGCAAGAAACGCTGCCAGCGCATGCTCTTCATCATCCGTGAAGGGGGAGGGCAGGGGCTCGCGCGATGCTGGCCCTCCGGCCCTTTGGCCTGCCAAATTTGGCTGACCGTCGGGAGCAGCTTGAAGTGGAGCGGGATTTTCTGGAGGGCGCGCTCTTTCCCGCATGGCCTGCGGCCCTGCTCCTGAGGGCGCGGCGCTTTTGCGCTGACCCGCAGGCGCTCTTGCCTCACTCATTGCCAGACGCCCGCTGGCCCACTTGGCCCGCGCGCAGGGCGTCCGGCGGCTTCGCGCCGCGCAAGGGCGCAGTTGTCTGAATGGATCGCTGCTGCGATCCGCTGTGGGAACAAGGGCAAATCTAATGGAGCGGACTTTGCGTTCTAGCTGGCCCTAGTGCGACAATTGGGACATTCCCGACGTTCCCGGCAACCGTGGCGAACGGCAGGTTAGGCCCGCAGCCGACGTTCACTGTCCATATTGGCGGTCGCGCATAGCGTCAGCAGTTTTGCCGATTGCACAAGCCTGGCTTTGGCGAGGTACAGGTGCTGGCTGGCGGCTTGCGCCGGGCGGCGTTTGGCATTGCAGGCGCGGTTTTGGCTGTGCTTGTGTGCCAATCAGAACGCCGGAGGCTTATTCGCCGCTGGCCGCGCCTCCTTCTGTGATGATGAAGCTGCTGTAGCTGCTGGTCGACGATGCAGAACTGTCGGACGGATCGGTGACCGATGCGCTGTAGTCGATCAGATAGGTGCCGGGCATCGTCAAAGGCTGGGGCAGCGAGAGGGTGAAGCTGTCGCTCTTCTGCTCCTCGCTGCCGTTGAAGACATCGTGCAGCACTATACGCTGCTGATCTGGCGTGATGACCGCCAAGGATATGAGGTCGACTGGCCCCAAGAACTTCAACGTGATTTCGCTGACGGGCGGTACAATGTTTTCCTGTTTTGCCGGAAAGACGAACAGCAGTTCAGGCGCAGGCAGTTCGAGCGCCTGCAGTGGCGTGGCGTTTATCGTGCCGCAAATCGCGCCACCGATCGTGAGTGCCGCGCAGGCGGCCAGCATATGCCACTTGCGCATGGCCTCTCTCCTTATGAAAATGTGGGAGCGCGGGGGGTGTTCCGCGCTCCCGGCTGATCGCACTGATACGGGTCGCAAAGACCAGTGGGATCAACATCCCTGCTTTTTCTTCTTTCTGCCCAAGCCCCCGAGCATGCTGCCCAGCGCTGCGCCGCCTTCGCCCGCCATAGCTCCGCCGATGGCCGCGCCAGTGGCCGATCCGGTGGCGCAGCCGCTGTTCTGCGCGGTCTGACTTTCGCCTGAGGTGCTGCCTGATACCCCGCCCGTGCCTGCCTGCGCCTGAGCCGAGCCAGAAAACAGCGCAACAATGCCTGGGGTATTCCTGTAGTCTGCGCCTTGCGGCGAGGTGCCGCCATTCGAAAGAACAAACAGATTGTTTACGTCAGCCACAGCAGTATTTTCAGCCTCCGAGCGTGAGAGATTGTGCAGCCGCGAGGTGCAATAAACGCCCCATTCGTCAACCTCATCCGCCTTACACGCGCCGCCCTTCTTTAGACGAGATGACGGCGCTTTGGTCTGGTAGGGACTAACACACGACTTGATATTGTTTTCGTCCGTCCAGTAGCCAACAGGACAACGGTCCATCTGATTGGCTTTGGTGATCGAATCGTAGGTCGGCGGCGTGTAAGTGCCGAAGCTACCTTTATAGCACTTGTCGGAATCAGATTGCCCAGCACGGCCAGGTTGACCCTGCGAGTAGCCGTTGGGACACGCTCCATCTTTCCATATCCATTCCTGAGCATTTGCAGGCGCGGTGATGCCGGACAGCGCGAAGCCGCCGATCAATGCCAGATTGGCGAGCGAAAGACTGGCGCCGATCAGCAGCTTCCGGGCGGTCTGGGGGTTGGTCATCCTCTTCTCCTTTTGTGTCGTGCAATCTGCTGACACCAGGATTAGCCGGTCAGGTCATCCCGCCGCATCCCGTGATTATGGGATGCACCCCATTGAAGATGCACGGGATTACTGCCCGCCTTCGGATGGCAATAGCGCGACGAACAGGATGTCGAGATCGCGGTCGGGTTCGTAATCGGTCTTGATCACCTCGAAACGGGTCGGGCTGACCTTGGTAATGCCGTCCATGCACAGGCTGACCAGCCGGTGGGGATAACCCTTGTCCACGGTCAGTCGGAACCGCCCGATAGTGCCCTTCCAGTTTGCCCCGGGGGAGAGCTTGTAGCCGATCCAGTTTTCGAGCGGGAAGACGCGATCATCGACTTTGCCTGATGGCAGATAACGCTTGCGGTCATAGCCGCGCAGAAAGGCCTGATCGACACAATAGCGCGACACATATTCGCCATAGGGGTCAAGCGTGTCGCCGCGAATCTCCCGGTCAAGCGCGCTGGCCACTGAGCCACCCTGGAGCGGTGTGTAGCTATGCTCCACTGTGATCGGAATACCGGGAGGAAAGGTCTGGGTGCGCACGAAGCTGGTGGAGATCGTCCAGGCGGGGCGCACGTCACCATCGGTGACGTTGTACGTGGTCAGCAGCCCCTCGGCGACCAGCGCAGACTTGTCATCGGCCGACAGTGCCTTCAGCCGGTCGGCAAAGCCACTGGCTTTCCAGAACAGCGCCGGCCAGCCGAGCTCTTTCAGGCGCTTGTCGACATCGACACCATTGACCTTTGCAATGTCGATCCGCATCAGGCCCGCTGGCTTACCATCGACCAGAGTTTTCATGTCGATGGCATCCCAGTCGGGATAAGCCGCCTCGATCCATTCTGGATCGCGATCCTCCAGCGGCACATCGGGCAGCGGAAAGGCAACCAGCAGCGTGATCGGCTTATCGCTGTGGTTGGTGTAAGTGTAACGCACGCGGACCCGGTCAAGCGATAGGTACAGGTCCTCGCTGTCCATGCTGATATGATCGTTCTGCTCGAAGATCAGGCCGCCCAGGGCCACATTAGCTTCGGTATCGTTGGCGCAAAGGGGCAGTGGCGCCAAGGCCACTGCGGCCAGCGGCCAGAACCATAGGCTATTCATTACGGTGCCCGTCATTCGCTCATCCAGGCCGACCGGTCGATCCACTCCCCCAGCCGCTCGATCCGCGATTCATAGGCAAAGGCGATGCAGGCCTGGCGCTCTGCCTTGCGCTTCATGCACAGGTTGCGGTTGGCGATGAACGCGCGCTGCTCCTGCAGCAGCGTCGGCGCTTCGACCGGCGGAGTCTGCAACTTGGCGCGGTCATAATCGAGGCCCATGGTCCGATCGAGAATGGAAAGCTCTCGGTCCTGGCAGATCACCTGGTCGATTGTACCGGCCTTTGCCTTGGCGCAATCAAAGCTCGGCATGACCTTCTTGGGCGGGATCGCCTTGACCTGCGCGTGCAAGATCACAGGCGCCCCCATCATCGCCACGCCTATCAGCACGCCCCAGAGACCGAAATTCCGCCGCGCATATTGCATCCTCATCTCTCTCCACGATCTCGCTTTGCCCGCACACCACCGCCGAATGAAGCGGTGCCAAGGGTTTCGGGCATACCCCTGCAATTTTTCGGCAGATGCCCTGTTCCGCTCACAAACGCATCCCGTGATCGCGGTATCGTTGTGCTGCCACCGCTGGGCTAGTCTGGCGTTCCTGGCCTAGGCCTGGAAACCGTTCAGACACGCATTGGAAGGGCGGCGAAGGCTCGCTATGGGGATGGCCGATATGAACGACAGGGCAAAAACCGAACCGGCAGATCCGAAAACGCGCACCAACGCTGCACAGCCATGCCGCATTTTCATTGTCGAGGATGATGCGATACTGCGGGCAAGCCTGATCGAACGTCTGAGACGTGAACCGGACATGCTGGTGGTCGGTGAGGCGGACTGCCTGTCTGCAGCCAAGGCCGCATTGCGCGGTGCGGCGGCGGGAGTCGATATTGTACTGATCGACCTTGGCCTGCCAGATGGCTCGGGGCTGGAGCTCATTGCCTCGATCTATCAAAGCAATGCCAGCACGAAGATGCTGGTCTTCACCGTGTTTGGCGATCGCAAGACCGTGAACGATGCGCTGGCGGTGGGTGCGGATGGCTTCATCCTGAAGGATAGCGGTCCTGCCGAGCTGGCCGCCGCCATTCGTGCCGCCCGCGATGGCGGCGTGCCGATCAGTCCCAAAGCCGCAGCCCAGCTGTTGCGAGCGTTTCGCGAAATGCCGGCGGTCGTGCCTGACACTGCAGCACCTGCCGCTGCAACCAAGCCCCAAGATTACGGGCTTACCGCGCGCGAACGCGAGACACTGGAAACGCTTGCTAGAGGCTTCAGTCAACGCGAGGCGGCGGAGATACTGGGTGTATCGCCGCACACGATCGTGTCGCATGTGAAGGCCATCTACCAGAAAATGGCAGTAAACTCGCGGTCCGAAGCGGTGTTTGAGGCGATCCACAGCGGCCTGATCAAAGTGGATGGTCGATGATCGAGGCCGAGATACCATCGACCAAGGTCGCCCCGACGCGACATTGGCGGATATTATTCTGGATCGTAGGGGCACAGATTGCCTTTTGGGGGCTGGCGCTGCTGGTGCGGCCACCTGTGATCGACCCCGTTTTTGAACAGAACAGGCTGGCCAATATCCTGCTTGAGGGCCCCGATGGCCAGCTCAAGCAGGCAAATGGTCGCCCCGATTACTATCTCGGCGATGGCCCACAGGCACGGTTTATCACCACCGTCTTCATCGACCAACCCGAACGCGGTCTTGTCGTCTTTGCTCCACGCTACATCCGTTCGGTCACATTGTCGGTGAACGGAAAGTCTGTCCCGTCTTCAGATGCACCGGCATGGCGCGGGGGCAAGCTTGGCAGCAAATGGGTCATTCCTGGTGGATACTTGCGCAATGGCACAAACAGTCTTGCAGCGGATGTCCGTCGGGAATGCTGCCGCGCCTATCTGGCAGACCTTATCGCCGCCCCCCCTGGAGCGATCGATATCGCGATCCGGCAATGGCGGATGCAATCCCTGCTGCCTGCGCTCGGACTTATGGTGATCGGTCTGTTCGGAGCGTGTACCTGCCTGCTGGCAGGGCGCAACGCGCTTTACCGGCCGTTTGCCAATGCTGCCGCACTCGCCTTTGCTGGCATGGCCATCGGCGGGCTGTGGCAGATCGATATCCTGACCCCCTCCAGCGAACCGGTCTATATATCTGCCGGGTTCATGACACTGCTGGCCACGATGACCGGACTGGTCGCTCTTGCCGACCGTTGGTTTTCGGGTGGCCCGCAATTCGATCGCGCGCTTTTGCTATTTGCGGTGCCGTCCTGCGCCATGATCGTTGTGGCAGCGTTGCTAGCCGAGCCGCTTCCACGAGGGCTGCGAGACTTGTTCAATATCGTTGTGGTCCTGCTTGCCAATAGCGCGATCATTGGTTGCGTTGTGCGCGGCCTCAAAAGGGATGGTGAGGCATCGGCGCTGGATGCTGCTGTGTTTCTCCTGGTGCCGGCTATCAGTCTCGCCGATCTGATCGACGCTCTCCAGACAGAGCCCCTGATCCGCAATATAGCCCCGCTGGGTGTTCTGGCGCTGGCGGTCCTCCTGCTTTTCGGCATCGTGCGGCGGGCCCAGGCGCTCTCTCGGCGGCTTGAGGATGCCAACGCCGTGCTGGATGCGCGCATCGCGGAGAAGCAGGCCGAACTGGAAATCACCGCAGCGCTGCTACGCCAGCGCGAAGCCGAAGCGGCTGTGCAGGGGGAACGCGCCCGCATCATGCGCGACATGCATGATGGCATGGGCGGTCAACTGCTCTCGGTACTGATGCTCTCGCGCGACGAGAACAGCCCCCGACAGATTATCGCGCACACTGTGGAACAGGCGATCGATGACCTCAGGCTGCTCATCGACAGCCTGGATTCGGTGGGTGACACGATGGATATCGCGCTTGGCCAGTTTCGTGAGCGTGCCGAAGCCAAATTGCGCGCAGCGGGGATGAAATTGATTTGGTCGAACAGCCTGGACGGCCATTCCATCATGCTGCCGCCTGGCACGATCCTGACGGTGTATCGCATCATGCAGGAAGCAATAAACAATGCCGTGCGTCACTCAGGTGGGAAGGTTGTGACGCTTTCCATTGCCCCGTCTGGCTTCGGAGGTGTCGAGATCGCGATCTGTGACGACGGCCAGCCTGGACCGGCCTTGTGGAAACGGGGGCGCGGCCTGTCCAATATGGAGATGCGTGCCAAGGCGATCGGCGCGGCTTTCAAGGTCGAAACCGGCGCGGGCGGGACACAAGTGCTGCTTCATGTGCCAGCAGCTTGACTCCAGCGCTCTATCCAAACGACTGTTTGATTTTGCCTCGCTGCAACTATCGGCAGCTTCTGTCCGCAGCAGTCATTCGCGGTATTGCACAGGAAGGGCGTAAGTTGGTCGGGAGCCGTCAGCCTTAGTGCTATGCGTCCCGGTGCAGCACTTCATGGCTTCTGCCAGATCGAATGTGGTTCACGTCGCCCACTGGGCTGGGTCATGGTCCATGCCGATCAGGGCAAGGCCATGAGCGATGGACGTCAGCTCGTCGCCCGTGGCGATGCGCTCTGCGCCGAACCTTTGTTCGAACAGCCTGCCGATGGCGGGGATCAGTGAGGATCCGCCGGTGAGAAAGACGCGGTCGATCTGGGTTTCGGACATGGCTGCCTTTTCGAGCGCATTGTCCATTGCGGCCTCGATGCGCATGAGATCGGGAGCTATCCATTTTTCGAACTCGCAGCGTTCGACATCTGCGGCGATGTCTATGCTGCCGCTATGGAACTTGAACCTGGCGGCCTCATTGTCTGACAGGGCGCGCTTGAGCTGTCCGACAGCATCGTACAGCGCGAAGCCCTGTTCGTTCTCGATCAGCGCGATCATGGTGGCGATCCGTTCCGGATCGACCGCATCGCGCTGCAGCCTGCGCAGCTCGTCGATGGTCTTGCGGCTGCGCATCATCGCAAGCTTCGACCAGTTTCCGAAGTCCGTGAAATAACCGCCAGGAATATCGAGCAGTTTTCCGAATGATCTGTACTGGCCGCCCTTGCCGAGCAGCGGCAGCACCAGCCTGTCGAGGATGCGATAATCGAACTGGTCGCCTGCAATGCCGATTCCGGCATGGGCCAGAGGCGTACAGCGCCTCGCCGTCCCGGGCTCGGCTATGCCGACCACAGAAAAGTCGGTGGTGCCCCCGCCAAAGTCCGCCACCAGGATCGTCGCCGGCCTGTCGAGCCGGCTGGCATAGCTGTGCGCTGCGCCCAGCGGCTCATAGACATAATATAGCTCCTTGCCGAAACCCTCGAACATCAGATCGTAGCGCTGGCGGGCCAGCTGATGATCGGCACGGGCGCCTGCATATTCCACCGGACGCCCAACGATGATCCGGTCCGGCAGCGACGCCAGGGCATCGCCTGCATGGCTTGCGAGATGCCTCAGAAACGTGCGGCCCAGATCCTCGAACCCATAGGGCCTGTTATAGATCAGGGTTCGTTCGAACAGCGGGCTTGCTGCCACGCTCTTGAATGACTGGATGAACCGGCAGTCGAGCGGTGACTGCAGATATTCCTCGATCGCCCAGGGTCCCGCTTCATGCGCAATGCCCTGCCATGCCCGCTCTTCCTCCCAGAAGCAGAGCGCCGACCTGAACACGGCAGTGCTTTGGTGCACGTCTCCGAACCGGACCAATTCGGTGCTGCCATCGGCACGGCCAAGCGCTGCGACCGTGTTTGTGGTGCCGAAATCGAGGCCGAGGGCAGGCGTCGCGGATTGGCTGGTCATCGTCTGGCCCTCGAATGTGCGGCTGTCGATGAACGGCCTGATGCAGGGTGGCCGTCTGTGCCCGGCTTTCCGGAAAGGGGCAAGCTGCGCTTGCCTGTTCGCGGCTGCGGCGCGCGATCGCGGGGCAGGGGCTGTGATGGGCTGGGTGGCCCATCGGTGACCGGGCGGTCAGCGCAGCAGACAGAGGATCACGCTTGCGGGGCCCGCAAGTGTCAGGATCGCAATGATCCAGAATTCCGTCCTTGATACGGGTCTGTCATCGGGGTCGGGCCAGTCGCGGGGCATAGGCTCAGGCTTTCCTTCCGGCGTCAAAGCAGCAAGGGCGCGTCGGACTTGCGTCGGCTCGACCAGGGATCTTCCGTCCGCTCGACGTTCAGCCGCTCCGCAGGATACTGGCGCAGCAACGCCAACGCTTCTCCGGCTGGCGCATGCAGCCAGCGGTCATGGTCCCCTGGCTCCAGGATCACCGGCATGCGGTCATGGATATGCCACAGCTCCTGCGTCGCATCCACCATGACCCCCGTATAACAATCGCCCCATTCGTCGCTTGGCCGCCACAGGCCTGCCCAGGCGGCCAGCGGCTGGTCGGCCACGCTGATCCAGGTCCTCGTCATCCGTCCCGGCTCGCCTTCGGCCTCGGCAAAGGCTGTGAACGGGATCAGGCAGCGATAGGCCGTGTCGGTGAACCATCTCTTCCACATGCCATGGGCCGACATCAGCTTGTCGTCGCGCGCATTGTTGACCGGATTGGGTTTGTTGGGCCGGCCCGTCTTCCTGTTCACCGAATGCCTCGGAAAGCCCCAGGTCATCGCTTCGAGCCTGCGCTGACTTTGTTCCTCGCGCACGACGAAACCCTGATAGCCGGGATAGACATCGCCGGGCGAGGCATTGGTGTTCCTGTCGGTCAGCGCAAAAAAGGCCTGGGCCACACCGTCGAGCGATGCCTTGAGCGTGACAAGATTGCACATCCGGTAATCTCCCTAGGCCTGTCCCGCCTGCCTGCCGTGGCCGAATTCCCCTTCCAGCTGATTGCAACACTCGCCGATAAAATACTGAATGTCCATTGATCAGCCCGAGGCGTCGATATGCGATCGATGTGGGGCCTTAGTTGACCTGCACGGGCACGCCGGATCGCGCTTCAGCTCCGGAACCTGCTGACCGCACGCTTCCATTCGCGTTCGGGCGGGAACGCGAGCTCGATATCGTTCTGGCTTTGCTGGACAAGCTCGAGGCGGAGCGGACGAATGCGCCTGCGCTTGTGCAGACTGCATTCTCGGCACCAGAAACGGCCCCTGGCAGGCTCGAGCCGGTCGTCCCACATTCGCTTGTGAAAATGCCACCACAGGCCGTGCGGATTGAAACTCGCCTGATGCCCGCAGGCACAGACCGGCCTGACCGCATAGTTCCACGCCGCCGCCTCGAACAGGCATGTCGCGCGGCGCATGCCGTCTCTTGTCCAGCCGCCCATGTCACCGATCCTGCTCGGGGCTTTCGTCCCTTGTGGGCTGGATCTGAGACTGGATCAGCGCATCGGCAATCGTGCGGGCCAGCTCGCGCGCTGCGTCGTCGCGAATGTGCCGGGCAGGAGCCGTGATGCCGACCCGCGCCCAGCCCGGGGCAGCGAGAATTGCGCTGGCCATGTCATCGATGTCGAATCGGATCATCTGCACATAAGAACAAAAGTGGAACGGGTTCGCAAGCGTGCTTGCCGGGTGGTGTGGTCCTTGAAGGTGGCTCCTTCTGTGGGTGAGCTTTTTCGGATACTCGCTCAGACGCCATATTCCGTCTCACGGGGGTGCCGCCTGCCTTGCGCTGCGAAGCCCTGCCGGGCTAGCCATGGGCATGCCGCTTTTTCTGTTCCTTCTGTCCGCTGTCCCTTCCGGCCAGAGCTTCGTCTGCACGCCCGTCGCCATCTGGGATGGCGACGGTCCGATCTGGTGCGCCGAAGGTCCGCGCATACGGCTGTCCGGCATCGCTGCCCGCGAAACCGATGGCAGCTGCAGTCCGGGCCATCCTTGCCCGAAGGCGGACGCTAAGGCCTCGCGCGACCATCTGGTATCGCTTGTCGGCACGCCCGCAGGTACGAACTCCACCGGTCATGTGCTGGTCAAGGGGCCCGCGATGCGCTGCGTCTCGAAAGGCGGGGCAGGGGGCAACCGTACCGCCGCCTTCTGCACATCGCCGCGCTCGGGCGACCTCTCATGCGCGATGGTGCGCGATGGTTTCGCTGCGCGCTGGAACCGATATTGGGGAAAGCATCGCTGCAACTAAGCTGGCGGGGAGCGGCCATGCATGGCATCCTGTGCTCGAGAGAGACAGATGATTTACCGCCTGTTGCCAGCCGCTGTGTTTCCTCTGGCCGTTACGGCCTCGCTGGCCCTTGCCCATCCCGGAAGAACCGCCGCCGACGGATGCCATAACGATCGCAAGAACGGTGGCCGGCATTGTCATGGCGGCTCGGTCCGGAATGCTCCGCCTGCCGCATCGCCGCAACGGCTGTCCGATGATGCCTGGTTTCCCAACTGCGCCGCAGCCCGCGCCGCCGGAGCAGCACCGGTACGCCGGGGTTCGCCGGGCTATGGAAGACATCTCGATCGCGACGGGGACGGCATCGGTTGCGAATGATATGCCCGGACTTGGTATATGACATTCTCCCAACTGCCATTCGGCAGATTGCTGTCTTGTGGCGATGATGGCCTCGCATGACGGATGAGCAGCACCTCTGGGCATGCGCGCTGGCGGTCGAGAAGCGCTTCGGTGAACATGCGCCGCTCCATGTGGCCGAGCGGATCGGTGAACTGGCCCTGGCCGGCGATGCCGAAGGGGTCGCAATGTGGCAGGCCATTGCTGCCCGGCTCGCCAGGCTGCGGCAGGGCGGCCTGCCGGGTGAGGGCGGACATGCCAGGCCTGCTGCAAACTGACCGTCGATATTGTGGCAATGGCAGCATCTGTCTCCCTCTTGCCCGGGACCACGCCACTCTTTCCGCCTTTTGAGCGACCTGCTTGCCCTGGCCGTCAACCCCGTTCGGGGTTCGCCCTCGCGTTCCGCTCGGTGACGGCGGCGCGCGGCCCCTCCTGCCAGCGTCATCGGGGATGGTCCCCGAGCAACTGAAGGAGACTTAACATGGCTACCATCGCAAACCTCACCGTCAAGGCAGACGACAGCTTCGAAGGCACGCTTGCTACCCTCAACGTCACCGCGCCGATCGCCATCATCCCCAACGGCCGCAAGGCCAAGGACAGCGAACCCGATTATCGCATCGTCAGCCGCAAGAACGGCTTCGAGCTCGGCGCCGGCTGGAAGCGCTTCTCGCAGACCACTGGCGCGGAATATGTCTCGGTGTCGCTCTCGGCCCCCGAATTCGGGACCATCTACGGCAACATCGCCAATGCGCCCGGCGACGATCCGATGAAGAAGGTGATCATCTGGAACCCGCCGAGCTGAACCACTAGCAGCCCCCGCCACAGGCGGGGGCTGCCTTCCCGTCAGATTAAATACCGAACTTGCTAGCGTTCAGCGCGTTCGACATGGCAGCTGGCGACCAAACCCAGTCATTCACTTTGGTCAAGCTGAATGTCCGCCTCCGCCGAAAGCCGCCATGTGGATTTGGGGATCAAGCCTGAACCCTACCGCTGACTGAAACGGGGTGAAATGTAGCCGGAGCGCGTACAATCCCCCGGCGATCAGACATCCACTGCTTGTGGTTCAGCGATGAAATAGGGGTACAGCCATGCCTTGCCTGGCTACGGCCGCAGGAGCGAGGACAGTAATCGCGTCGGGCAGGACCTTGAAATGGGCTGGGGTCGAGGTCACGATTTCCCCGTGGGTAGTGATCGGCATGGGGCGCCGCGTCTCAATATCGAACTCCACGCAGCGGGCAGTCCTGACCTCTTTCCAGGCACCATGCGTGCCGGTCCGGAATGCCCGCACCATTAGGGCAAGCTTCCACAGGTTGCGCATCTCCAGACTGTACAGGTCCCGCGCACTGTCATCGATTGCCGCGGTCTGCTCGACGACATTGCCGCCCGCGTAGAGACGCCCGTTGCCGATCGCGATCTGATAGGTCTTGACCCTTGGTGCCGCTGCCTGTCTCGATGATCCTGGCGCCAAGGCGCCGTGCCCCCGCCAGGATTCGCAGCGCGGCGACCGCATATCCCAGCCGCCCGAAGCGCTTCTTGATGGGAGGATCCAGCTTCTGAGCCAGATCGCTGCTGAGGCCGATGCTCGTCACGTTAAAGAAGGCATAGCCGTTGACCATCCCGACATCGATCTGCCGCGTGTGCCCGGCGACGATGACGTCAGCTGCGGCAGCAAAATCGAGCGGGATGGACAGGGTCCGGGCAAGGTCATTGGCGGTTCCAGCCGGAATGATGCTGAGCGGCAGCCCGCTCTCTATCACCGCCGGAGCTGCCGACGAGATCGATCCGTCGCCGCCACAGACCACGATGATATCGGCCGATTGAAGCAACCGGGAAATATCCCGCGCGATTTCGGGCAGGTTGGCGAAGGGCTCGACGATGACCGCGAAGCCCGCCGTTTCCAGCCGCGCGCGCACCGGTTCCAGCGCAGCCTCGCCCTGCCGCGATTTGGCATTGTGCAGCAGCAGGACACGCTTACCGGTATCGGCTGCACGAACAGACCTATCGCAGAAGGAGAACGGCACCAGCCATAACCGGTTCGCAGGCAAAGCTCTGCATAAACTTTGCGGGTGCCTCACAATGCCGTTTCGAGGGCGTGTCGGCAGGCGCCCCCATCATCAGGGGGCCCCTGGTCCGGCGGTGGGAAGCCGGGCTTTTCACGCTGGCCCGGTTCGTTCATGAACATGCTTTGCGTTCAAAGGAGCCAGCATGCATTTCGACGAGGTAGTTCTGGGTCGCCGCAGCATTCGCGGATACAAGCCCGATCCGGTGCCGCGCGCCCTGATCGAGGAGATTCTGCAGATCGCGATGCGTGCGCCGTCTTCGATGAATACCCAGCCGTGGAATTTCTACGTGATCACCGGCGGGCCCTTGGACCGGATCCGGCAGGGCAATACCGAGCGTATGATCGCAGGCGTGCCGCAGTCGCGCGAATTCCGCACCGGCAAGCCCTTTGCCGGACCGCATCGCGACCGGCAGATCGGGGTCGCCAAGCAGCTGTTTTCGGCAATGGGCATCGCGCGTGACGACGCCGTTGCCCGCCAGGACTGGGTTCTGCGCGGTTTCCGTCAGTTCGATGCACCGGTGTGTATCATCATCACCTATGATCGCGACCTGGACGGCAGCGACGACACGCCGTTCGATTGCGGCGCTATCGCCACGGCCCTGGTCAACGCGGCCTGGTCGCGCGGGCTCGGCACGGTGATCAATAGCCAGGGCATCATGCAGTCGCCCGTGGTGCGTGAATATGCAGGGATCGCGGACGATCAGGTGATCATGAAGAGCATCGCCCTGGGGTGGCCGGATGAGAGCTTTGCGGCCAACGCGGTGGTCTCCACGCGAAAATCGGTCGACGAGGCGGCCGTGTTCGTCGGTTTTGAAGAATCGGCGCAATAGCGCTGCTTGGTGGCTTTATCGGCAACGAGACAAACCCAGCGCTATCAAGCGGTCCTTATTGCCGGCGGCATATTGCGAAGTCGCCGGCCATTCGGTCCCGTATGGCATTCCTTACGGCGATCAAGACGGCTGAATGGTCTGCTACGTTCGCTCCACGCCAGCAGCAACCTCACAGCCCGCAAGCCACACAGATTTGAAGCCAGGCTAGCGTGTTACGACGTCCCGCTTCAGCGGTGCAAGTTTGGACAGAAAAAGGTTCTGGGCCGCAAACCGTGTCCTTTTCGCTGCCATGGCCGCTTGGAGGTGTTCGCCAAGCACATTGAGATCATCGACGTGCAAGCCTAGATCCTTGTGCGAATTGGGCCGGGGAGATCCCCGATAGCTTGATGATCGACTTTGGCATCATCCTGGCCAGCGGCTCGAACCGCGTGTTCGCATGGCCCGAACTGTCGTCACGAGCCGTCTCAAATGATATCGACACACGCGTGCTTGAAGGATCGGCCAATCGGAACTTGCATTCCGTTCTTTAAGGTAACGCATCTGCCGTTGCGATCCTTCACTTCGCTCTTCACGATGCACCATGACCGGTGGACCCTTATGCCGCCCAACGCCTCGATTTCGTTGGCGGCGTCCGAAAAGCGGTAAAGGATCAGGTCCTCGCCATGATGTGTAAAAATGCGAAGATAGTGCAATTCCGCACTGATCGCGACCAAACCATGGCGGCAAGACGGCTTGGCCTTAAGCAGGAACGGCGGTAGCGCAACAGGACTGGTCTGTACGGGGTTTGAGGCGACCGCTAACTCATGGGCGTCACTCCAAGATCGCCCATAGAGACGTCCGCCTTCCAGGCGAAAAAAGACCAGATTGATCGATAGCCACAAGGCGAAAGGCATAACCGCGCTGGCGGCAGCTGCCGCCGGCGTCACTTGCCCGAGATGATCCAGACCATTGCGATCAAGACCCCAGAAGCTGAACAGATCGCCAAAAGCCAGATTGAGTACGACATTCAACGG
The DNA here is from genome assembly GCA_026625625.1 of Blastomonas sp. SL216. Classification (NCBI taxonomy): domain Bacteria; kingdom Pseudomonadati; phylum Pseudomonadota; class Alphaproteobacteria; order Sphingomonadales; family Blastomonadaceae; genus Blastomonas; species Blastomonas sp. SL216. The sequence goes on along the minus strand of CP113055.1, from coordinate 1,762,464 downwards.
AGCCGCTAACAGGAAGCCCAGGGACAGGGCGGTGACCAGCGGCCAACCGCGCCGATGAATTGGTGGGACGACAAGGCGCGTGAAAAGGTCGCTGGCGAGGCTGGATATGCAGGACAAGGCGGCCCAGATCGTCGCCGCCTCAATCCGCAAGCTATCCGGACTGCTCACCCAGCCGATGACAAATCCGATAAAGGCGGGAGCGACGATCAGGCGTGCAGACACGGCCTTAACCTCCGGCGTCCACCGGCTTTGGACTCGATGATCTGACACCGCGATTCCAGCCATGATTCTAGACTACGCTTTTCCAGATGAGGCTTGCAAGGGATGTGCAACGCTATCTGACAGTCGAACATTGGCCCATGCCGTTCATGAGCACGAATGGTGATCCCATTGCCCAACAGGTTGTTCGTGCATGCTGCCATGTCGTTCATGCATGGCCGCTTGCGATGCCAACCGGCGGTGCTGAAACCTTGGCTCCGATGGCTGACTGGTTGGGTTCCGTTCCGTTCCCGCCGGGACCAGCCATTGCCAACTCGTTCTATCGGGAGCCAAAGTGCTGTTGTCCTCGCGCCGTCAGATTCTCACTGGCATTACCAGCCTGCCCATGGTTCTGGGCTATCCTGCACTTGCCCGTGCAGCGGATAGCATTGCTGCACCGCCCCAGGCTCTGGCAAGTGAAACGACCCAGGTTGTCGTTATCGGTGGAGGACTGGCAGGGCTCTTCTCTGCCTTGCTGCTCAAGCGTGCCGGGATCAAAGTCGTTTTGCTGGAGGGGTCATCGCGGATAGGTGGGCGCGTCTATACGGCAGACTGGCTGGAAAACGCGCCCGAGTTCGGTGCCAGCCAAATCGGACGATCCTATGCCCGCGTGATCGACTTGTGCCAGCAGTTCGGCCTCAGGCTGATCCCGGAAGATCGCAACCTGCTGGCCATGGCGAGCCATATCCGCGGCCATTGGGTCAATGCATCGGACTGGCCCGATTCGTCCGTCAATCTGATGCTCGGCGACGAGCGCAAGGTGCAGCCGGCACTGGCCGGGTCGCAGCTCATGGGGCGCTACAACCGGCTGTCCGATCCCATGGACTGGCTGGATCCGGCCTTTGCCGATCTCGACATCTCGTTGCTCGACCTGCTCCAGAAACACGGTCACTCGCCCGAAGCACTGCACCTCGCCAACCTTTCAGCGACCGGTAATGATGCGCTTTCGGCATCCTGCCTTTCAATGATGCAGGAACAGACCCGGGCGAAGCTAGACGCGAGGTTCGGCAACATCGAACTGGGTAAGGAGCAGCGTCCCTATGGCTTTGACAATGTTCGCGACTCCAACAATGGCCTTGCCCTGATCAACAATATCGAGGGCGGATGCAGCCGGTTGCCCGCAGCCATGTGCGCAGAGTTGGGTGATGTCATCCGCACCGGCAAGACCGTTGGTGCCATCGACATGACAGGAAGCAAGGCGGAAGTGCGCTGCCTTGACGGCACCAGCTACAAGGCGGAGCGGATCGTGTGCGCGGTGCCATTCACCAGCCTCAGGCGCATCACGCTCGACCCGTTGCCACAGGGTGCGCAAGCCGAAGCGATTTCCTTCTTGGGCTATGCGCATACGACCCGAGCGTTCGGAACCATCACCGAGCCCTATTGGGACGATGGGATCGACCCATCCTTCTATTCCGACGGGCTGGTCAAGATGTTCTGGGCGCTGCAGCAGCGCCCGGGCGATACGCACAACCGTTTCATGGTGGTGTTCACCGGCAATGCCGCAAACCGCATCGACCAGTTTTCGCAGGCCGATGCGCTGGCGATGATCCAGCGAGAGATCGAACGGATCCGACCGTCAATGCGCGGCAAGTTGCGTTTCAGCGGAATGTTCGGCTGGCAGAATGTCGGGCTGATCGGTGGCTGCCGTCACATGTTCGCGCCGGGTCAGGTGACCCGGTTCGGCAAGGCGATGATCGAGCCGTTTCGCCAGATGCATTTTGCAGGCGAACATACGCGCCGGGTCGAGTTTGGCATGGAGGCGGCGCTGGAGAGCGGGGAACGGACCGCCATCGAGGTGATGGAATTTATCAGCGGCTGAAAGAGAAGATCTTCGGTCGCGCAGAGCCGCAGAACGTGGCCAGACAAAGGGGGTAATCATGAAGGGTAAAAGTCTCAAAACCGTCCTGATATCGAGTGCAAGCGCCATGCTGTTCCTCTCTCCGGGCGGCGCGCTGGCACAGGCCAGCACCGACAGCAGCGACGAGGGCGACGCCCCCGAAATCGTGGTGACGGCGCGCCGGGTGGGGGAATCGATCAATGACGTACCACTGGCGATCTCGGCGGTGACATCGGAACAGCTCGACCGGATCGGTGCGCGCAGCCTCGATGAAGTGTCGCGGTTCACGCCAGGGTTCAACTTCGAACGAACCAATGGAAGCCTGGCCCAACCGGTCATGCGCGGCCAGGCGCAGACCCGCGTGACCAATCCGGTGCAGAATGTCGCGACCTTCTTCAACGGTATCTATCTGCAGCGCTCCTATCAGGTGGACAGCGATCTGCTCGAACTCGATCGGGTAGAAGTCATCAAGGGACCGCAATCGGCGCTGTTCGGGCGGAACGCCTTTTCCGGTGCCATCAGCATCGTCAGCCGCAAGCCCGATTTCGATGATTTCCGTGGAAAGATCGAAGGCACGATAGGCAACCATGCGCGCCGCGAAATCCGGGGATCGGTCTCGATACCGATTGGCGGAATCGCAGCGTTCAGCGTGGCGGGCTCCGTCTCGGACTTCGACGGCACATGGCGCAATGAAAATGCCGCCGCCGCTGGGCTTTCGGGCCCAGCCCTGCTCACCTCCGGCCGCCTGAACGGGTTCGAGAACCGCTCGGTTCTGGCGCAGCTTGCCGTCCGGCCATTCGACGCGTTGCAGATCGATGCCTTCTGGAGCCATCGCAAGATTTCGATCGAAACGCCGCCGACCTACCAGATGTCGAGTACGCTGGCGATCCGTGCGGGCAATACGATGAACTGCGTGCCCTTTGCCGCCCCCCGCAGCACCGCTGCCAATGGGGCCAATGCGCTGTTCTGCGGATCGCTTCCGGTTCGTCCGTTGATCGCTGCTGGCGAGGCGAGGCCTGCCGGCATCCTGATCGACCGGCGGTCCAATGGTCAGGAGGGCAAGTCCGATGTGGCCGGCGTCACCGCTGCTTTCAACCTCACGGACAGCCTCTCGCTGACCTACCAGTTCGGCTATACCAAGGCAGACGCGACGAACGTCGCAACGTTGTCGGGCGATCCGATCAATGGATCGGCCTTTCCCTTCTTTCGCGGCCAGGTGCTGTTCGATTCCCGCGGCAACGGCGACATCGAATCCTTCACCCACGAACTACGGACCGAGTATAACAAGGGCCCCGTAAGAGTCCTGATCGGCGGCCTCGCCGGAACGGTGGATGATTTCAGTTTCGGCGGCACCGCGTTTTTGACCCCGAACAGCACGACACCTGTACTCGACAACATCACGACGGCCTTGAGCGGCTTTGGTGCGACCCAGCGCGATGAGCGCAACCGAGCCATTTTCGCTCTGGTCTCGATCAGTCCTCTCGAAGGGTTGACGGTTTCGGCTGAAGCGCGTCAGGCTTGGGAGCGCATCACCCAACAGGGTGTCAGCGCCACCGGCGCGCTGATCGGGGCGCGGTTTCGCGAGGAATTCTCGATCTTCACCCCGCGCTTCACGGTCGATTACAAGCCTTCGGATAACTGGCTGATCTATGCTTCAGCGGCCAAGGGTGCCAAGGTCGGTGGCTTCAACGTTCCCACGGCCACCAATCCGTTGACCGCCGCGTAGCAGATTTTCCTGCCGGAATCCAACTGGACCTATGAACTGGGGGTCAAGGCGCAACTGCTCGACCGCAGGCTGTCATTGGAAGCTGCGCTCTATCACACCGACTGGACTAATCTTCAGGGCAATCAGGCCGTCAATCTGGGCCAGCCAGCGATCATCCAGAATCTGGCTGGCGCCAATATCAACGGTTTCGAAGTCTCAGCCGTGGCTAGACCATCCGATGCGCTGACGTTCAATTTCGGGTTGGCCTTTGCCGATGCGGAATTCGCTGCCGGAACGGTGGACGACACAATCCCGCGGGCCCTGTGCACGTCCTTGGCAACCTGCCCCACCACCGGCATCTATTCCGCTAATATCGCGGGGCGCGATGTCCCCCGTGCGCCCAAATGGCAGGCCAATGCCGGCGTTCAGTACCAGAGCGCGATAGGCTCCCTGTTCGGAAATGAGACCGATTTCATCGGGCGGATCGATATTTCGCATATCGGGCGCACCGCGGTCGACAACAGCAACACTGCCTTTGTCGGCGGGCGCGAACTGGTCGATGCCAGTCTCGGGCTTTCCAACGATCGCTGGTCCCTGCGGTTCTGGGCCAAGAACATCTTCGACAAGGAATATGTGTCCTATTCCTTCACGACTTTCGCCGGTTCGGGTGCGGGGTCGGGCGTCACCTATGGCGTGCTGTTGGGAGATCGTCGAACCTTTGGTTCGACACTCTCCATCAATTTCTGATTTCCCTTGTCCGGAGCGCGAAGAATTCCCCGCGCTCCGGGCCTTTTTTAGTGTGGACGATTTCCAGATTATGCGCCACTTCGGAAGAATACCGATCGCCGCTGTGGCAGGGGCGTTGATGGCAGCGAGCTGCCTGGCGGTGGGGCAGCCATTCCTGACTCCACCAAGTCAGAGCCAGATTGACCTGGTGGAGCAGCGTCGCACTGATTTCCCGGCAGCAACATTTGTCGAGGACACCGACTGGTTCGACCCCTTGCAACTCGTTCAGGGCGGCCATCAGCGGTTCAGCAACGGCCGGCCCATGCTACCCGCTCTGGCGCGGCAACTCGACGGGTTTTTTGCCGCCACGAACAGCTATGCCATGGTTGTCGCGCATGGCGGCAAGATCGTGTTCGAAAAGTACAAGCCGGGCCAAGGGCCAGCCAAGCTTTACGATACCGCGTCGATGCACAAGACGGTGGTCGGCATTCTGACGGGGATTGCGATCGATCGCGGGACCATCGCCGACATCGACGATACGGTCGGCCAGTATCTGCCGGAATGGCGGGGACATGCCATCGGTGACATGACGATCCGTCAGCTGCTGGAAATGTCGAGCGGATTCAGGACACCGCCGTTGAGCAACAGCGCCGCCAGCCCCTATTGGCAGAGCTATTTCGGCGACGATCTTAAATGGGCGATGGCGCAATGGCCGGTGGACCGACAGCTTGCCGGGCAATTCTATTATGCCAATGCCAACACCCAGTTCCTCTCATGGGTGCTAGAGCGCGCCTCGGGGCGGCGCTATGCTGATCTTCTGTCGGGGCAGCTATGGCAACACATCGGCGCCGACAACGCCCGGCTCTGGCTGGATCGGGAAGGGGGCAGCCCGCGGGCATCGTGCTGTCTTCAGGCGACAGCGCGCGATTGGGTCAGGGTCGGCGAACTCATCCGCAACCGCGGCCGGTGGCGCGGACAGAAGATCGTCTCGGCTGCATGGATCGATGCCATGCTCGCTCCCTCTTTGGCCAATCCCAATTTCGGCCGCCATATCTGGCGTGGCTCGCCCTATAATCCCAAGCGGAGCTATGGGGCCGATATCCCTGCCATCATGGAGGCCAAGGCCCCATTCAAGCGCAACGACACCTATTATATCGACGGATCGGGGGGGCAGCGGGTCTATATCATCCCAAGCCAGAAGCTGGTGATTGTCCGGATCGGCAAGCCGATGCCGGATTGGGACGACTCGGCTCTTCCCAACATGCTGTGCACAAAAGAGTATGATTGCCAACCATGAGACATGTGTTGCGGCCCAAAGAGAGAGGGACAGTGGAAAGGCAAATGTCCATTCTTGGCGGCTCGGTCCAGCCCCTCCGCTACGCCACCACAATGTTCGCGAACGCAGCTATCGGACCGACGTGCTTAGTTTCGATTTGCAGCGAGCGGGAAGGATGTCCGTTTGCGAAAAAGCCTGGCCTCACCAAACCAAGACACACGACCAGAATGCTCCTCGGCGCCGACATGCGTCCATCAAACCTGCAAAACCATGGCGCGTCTCAAGCGCCATCAATCGGTTACGGGAAATTTGCGGCCCGACCTGCCTCCACCGTTGTGCTGCATCAGCTCTCGATATGAGATATTCCATGAAAACGCTGCTTAACTCAATGATCGCTCTGGCACTTGTCGTCGCCAACACCTCTGCGCTGGCCGCCCCTGCTCAGGACGACGTCTCGCTCGGTAAGCGTCTGTTCCTGCGCTGCGCCGCCTGCCATGCTGTGTCGTCCCAGGCCCCCGCCAAGGTCGGTCCGCACCTGCAGGGAATAGTTGGACGCAAAGCCGGAAGCGTAGCTCGATACAGCTATTCGCCCGCGATGAGGCAAGCGAACTTGGTTTGGAACCAGGCAGCGCTCGACAGATGGTTGCAGAGCCCAGAATCGGTCGTACCTGGCACAACCATGGGCTTCGCCGGGCTACCCAAACTCGGGGACCGCAAGGCACTGATCGCATATCTCAAGATACCGAGCCCTTGAGCTTATGCCCTTCGATTTGTCCTATCCATCGGTACACTGTGCGACGCGTGTCTCGTCATTTTCAAACAGAATGCTTAAGCTCTGAGATCATCTGTAAACGCATCAGACCTCCATGTTGCGGTCGCAACGATGCGCCGCAAAAGCAAATGCCTAATGTCAGCAACTGACGAAACCGGTCGATAAGATCGTTTTGAGAACAGGGCCGCTTTGTCCCAAATTCCGACAATCGCCTGGTGCCTCCAAACCCAGATATGACGTGTCTGGGCTGTATGCGGTTGTTCAGTCAGGGCGGCTTGACCTGCGCCGATGGCGTGTAGCTGGGCCGATATCTGGGGTCCTTATCGACCAAACTTGCCAGGTCTCCTCCCTCGCTTTTTGACCGCACCAGTCCGGTCTCTCGAAGATGCGCGATCTGCCAGCAAGTCGCTTGCGCTGGCTGCGCTTGCCGCAACGGCGAGCCGTCGCGACTTTCTTCCCCCGGCGTGCCGCCGTTCCTCGCGGAGCAAGAAAGACGCTGGCTTGCCGTCCTCTGCTTCCGCTCCGGGCCTTTCGGCTGCGGCGCTCCGCCCTTGCTGGCGGGCGATGCACATCGAGACCGCAAAGGCGCGGCTCGAGCATTCGAGGAAAGGAATTCAACATGGCAAAGATTGGTTCGTTCAAGAAGGTCTCCGGCGAATATCGCGGCCAGATCGTTACGCTCTCCCTCCAGGCCAAGTCGGTGCGCATCGCACCCGAAGACAATCCCGGCAGCAACGCGCCCAGCCACCGCGTGTTTGTCGGCGAGGCGGAAGTCGGCGCAGCCTGGACGAAGACCTCTCAGGACAAGCGCACCTACCTGTCCGTGAAGCTCGATGATCCCAGTTTTGCTGCTCCGGTCTTTGCCCAGCTCTTCGAGGCCGAAGATGGGACGCACGACCTGGTCTGGAACCGCCCGAGCCGCAGGAGCGGGGACTGATCCGCGGATCCCGCCCGGCCGCAAAGCCGGGCGGGGTACCCTGTTTCAGGGATTGCCGCCCCTCAGGACCGGAATGGTCGCGACGCTTCCGATGGTCATCATCGTAGGTTTTCGAGGAGGCAGCGATGGCCGAACAGGCACTTTCACGACACGCGCTCGACTTTCCCGGTTTCGCCCAGGAGTTCCTGCGCCGCAATCCCCGATACCGGGCCGAATATCGCGCCTTGGTGAAAACCGGGCGGAGCCGGGACCTTGAACGGGAGGAGGAAATGGCCCGGCGGTGGGGCCTCAGCTTTTCCCTGTCCGCCTGACCTGAGTGCGCAAGAGGCACCGGCGTTCTGGGCCGCTGATGCGTGCGGTTTCGTGATCATCCTCGATGCCGCCCCTGATCGCTTAAGGGGCAGGTCCGCGGCCAGCCTCGTCGCGTCGCTGCGCGTTATCGCAGAGCAGAAGCTGCGGACGGGTCATCATATGGTGCTCAGCGATGGCCAGATGCTGCATCGGCTCTGCCTGCTGACGGGTCCGCATGGGCGGCGGCTCGCCTTTGTCATTCCTTGCGATCAGCTGGCATCAATTCGCCTTTCTGCGTCTGCGGCATTGGACCGCCCGCCAGTTAACTTCGCCTCCGGCGAACCTGCTGGCCTTTCGGCTCCGACAGAGTTTCAGCGGCAGCGTCTCGAGTTGCTCCGCGATATCCTCGATCTTGCGGTGATCCCGGACGGCGATCGACTGACCAGTCACGAACTTGCGTGCCAGCGGATTTATCCCGGCATGACGATCGGCCGGGGCGCGGAATGGAAGTCTTCCTCCCACCGACGCCGGACGCAGCGCCTGATCGGCGAGGCCAGGGCCATGATGAACAGCGGATACCGCGCTCTGCTGGCGGGCGGGGAGGGGCGACAAAAGCAATCCCGATAATCTGCCGCTCCGGTGAACCGAAAAATGTCCGCCATGATGCTCCAGCCGCCGCAGATCGCGCTGGTCCGCTCCGGTTACTGGAAGGAATGCCCAAGTGAACGCCTATTCCGGCCCCTGCTATCTGAAGACCCCCGATGCCGCGCTTCGGCTCGGGCTCTCTGCCAGGACCCTCGAAAAGCACCGCTGCTACGGCACCGGCCCCGAATATCGCAAGCTCGGCGGCAGGATCGTCTACGCCATCGAGGATCTCGATGCGTGGGCCGAAATCGGCAGGCGATCCTCCACCTCCGATCCGGGCAAGGGCACCATCCATCCTGCGCGTCCGGTGCGCCGCTGATGCGCCGCCTTGATGAAACGCTGCGAGTGATCGTCGCCTCAGACTGCCCTTTGCGCGCGGCAGACGGGCTTCGCAGACACCTGTCCTGCGACTTCGCCGCTGTCGGGGAAAAACTGTGAAGCCGCAATTCGCCTTTGGTTGCCAGAGCGGTGCCGACGCGTCGCTTACCGAAGTGCGGCTGACATGGATCGTGGGCCGCTGCGAACATATGCTGCGCTTCGGGCGGGTCGCGCATGAGCGAATTGTTGGCGAGCACAGCCGCATCGTTTCCTTCCGTCCCGGCGCGGTGTTCGCACTGGTCCGGCGCATTTCCAGTGACTTCGGCCCGACCTGCTGCAGCCTCTCGGTCGTGCAGGCGGCAAAAGCCGGTCAGATCAGTGCGCCCATCGCTTCTGTGATCGTAAGCGGCGAACGTCTGCTTCATGTAGAGAACCTGGCGCATGTTTCGCAGGTGCTTGAAATGGTCGATGCGATGGAGGGCGACGGCATCGATCCATGCGATGCATCGCCCAACCATTGGCGCCATGTCGCTGCCAGGCTGAATGATGGACGCCAGATCAGGCCCTATACCCGCGCACGCCACGCGGCATGGCTCCAGCGCAGCAGGACCGGGCGATGAACGCGCGCTGGCTCAGCAGAACCTGCGTGCTGGCAGGACTGTTCAGCAGCGCCTTTGCAGCGATCGCCTGTCTCGAACCGCGTCCCCGCCTTTTGTGGAACGCCAGCCCAAGCGCTCCGGTCGGGCTCTATCTGGTCGATGACTTTGTCCTTCCGCGTCGCGGGGATCTCGTTGTCCTGACGCCCAAAGCGGCGATCGCGCGACTGATCGAAGAGCGCGGCTATCTGCCAACCGGCGTGCCGCTGCTCAAGCATGTCGCTGCACTGCCCGGCCATTCGGTTTGCAGACGGGGCGCTGAGGTGTCGGTCGATGGCAAGATCATGTCTGTCGCCCGGCCGCATGACAGCATGGGGCGTAGCATGCCAGTCTGGCAGGGATGTCGATGCATTGGCGCTGACGAACTGTTTCTCCTGAACCCGGTAGCTGACAGCCTTGACGGACGATATTTCGGGCCTGTCGCGTCTTCGAGCATCATCGGGATCGCCCGGCCCCTGCTCACCCGCTCGCGCCCCGGTGCACCGCTGCGCTGGCTCCCGGAGCCCGAGTTGAACCATGCCACCACAAGAAACGAGGAGCATTTGCCATGATCATCGGCACGTTCGGATTTGATCAATCCCGATATTCGGGGCGACTGTCCACGCTCGGCCTCGATGCACAGATCACGATTGTGCCATCCGAGCTCGACAGCAGCGAGAATGCGCCCGATTGGAAGGTGCTGAACGGCAGCGCTGACACCGGCACCGAGATCGGGGCAGGGTGGAACCGCAGCGGCAAGCGCGCTGGAAACTATATTGCTTTGCAGCTCGACGATCCCGGCTTCGTTCAGCCCCTGCGGGCCATTCTCGTTCAGGCAGGAAGCAGCGACGACGCCTGGCATCTGCTCTGGTCGCGCTCGAAGACCCGTGATCCGAGATAGGTCATGGCCAGCAGAAAGCATGATGTTGGCGCGCGGATCACGGCCTTGATGGCAGTGGGAATGCAGATCGGGATGCTTGCCGGGTGCCCGGCATACGCAGCCGAACCGCAGAGCTGGCCCCTGCCTGCTGTGGGATCCGGGCCGGCATCGGCGTCAGCTGAACCGCACCCCTATGCACCGCATGTGGCAGATGCTTCGCGTCGCTTCGGCATTCCCGAGCGCTGGATCTGGTCGGTCATGCGTACCGAGAGCGGTGGAAGGTCGCGCGCCGTTTCGCCTGTAGGTGCAATGGGCCTGATGCAGATCATGCCGCGGACCTGGAGGATGCTTGCTGCGCGCTACGGTCTGGGATCGGACCCGTTCGACGTTCGCGCCAACATCCATGGCGGTGCTGCATATCTGCGCCTGATGTGGGACCGATATGGTGATTCAAGGCTCATGCTGGCTGCCTATAACGCAGGGCCAGGCCGGGTGGACGAATACCGCGCCGGCCTTCGCCACCTTCCTGCAGAGACGCGTTCCTATGTTGCTCGTCTCGCGCCTTTTCTGATCGGCGCGCCTGCAATTGCCGAACCGCGATTTGACATCGGAAAAGCACGTCGTCTGCATCCCCCGTCGGTCTTCGTCGTCACGCGCAGTGCCAGCGAAAGCGGCCTTGGGCCCACGCGGGGGCAGCAACAGGATGAGGTCCAACCTGACATATCGGGCAGCTTTGGCAGCCCGCCCGGTGCGGAGACCAACTCTCTGTTCGTGCCGTTATCGCCCCGGCAGCGCCGATGAAGAGGCGGCACCAAGGCTGTTTGCAGGAGATTTCGATGGCGACTTCATTACGCCCTGGATGCATGATCATTGCATCGGATGCTTGTTTTGAGCGGGAAGCTGCTCGTTGGCGAGTGGCACCAAATGGCTGCATGGTCGTTCGCCCAGTTCCGGGCCAACGTTCCCTGGAAGCTGGCTGTGACATTGCCGGGGAGCTGTCGCTGGCGACCGGGGGCAAGACCGCAACTAGTGCCTGTTTCGTGCAAGGGACCATGCTCCGGTCTGGGCATTTTTCCTCAAGGATGCTGGGCCGCGATGCTTCGCATCGGACCCGTAAATTGGATACACACCTCACGCACGGGTGCATGCAGCATTTCCGCCATTTTTCGAGGCAGCGCGCAGGCAGCGCCCGGTCCCGACGGAAGCAGATTGACGGATTTCAGCCTTTATCCGAGGCAGCGCTCAGGCAGCGCGCTCATAACGCCCGATGACCCTGGCTCGTCACAATATTCGGCTAACCGCAGCTCTCGACAAAGCGTTGCGAAAGCTCGCCGCGGAGCAGGGCGTAACGCCATATGCAATGCTCCAGCGCAGCGTCAGAGCTGGAATCGCGGCGCAGGCAAAAGCCCCCGACCCAGCAGTGGTGCTCCAGGAAATCCTGATCGAGCTGGCTACGCTGGGCAGCCGTCTCGCCGAAACCGAAAGGACGCAGGACCGCATCCTGTTCACCGCATGCGCCGCCTATTGCTATGCGCGCAGTGCTGCCAAGCGCGATGGCAAGACCGATGAGACAATCACTGCTGAAATCCATCGTGCCTATGACCGCCAGAAGGCTCTGGCCCAGGGCCGTTCATGACCGAGCCGCAGGACCGCCGACTGCATGCCGAGAGCCTGCGTCGCCAAGATCGCCTGAGCCGGTCCCGGCGGCTGAAGCGCCACGCCTTCGTCATGCTTTGCTCGGTTGCGCTCGGCGGGCTCGCATCACCCTGGCTGATGCTCGATGCGCGCCAGATCCAGGCATGCGGGACCTATGTCCACGCAAGGCTGCTTAGCTGGCTTTCTGCTGGCCGCGGCGGCGATCCGGACATGACCCTTCGTTATCCGGATGGCGACGAGATGGTGTCCGCCCAGGCCGTGGCCAGGCATGCTTACTTTCGTGATGCTGCGGGGGCCGCCAGCACGCTTGCACATCGCGGGGCGATCCTGGGGTTCGCAGGCTGGGCACTCGGTGTCGCTGTGCTCCGCCGCGCAGCTGAACGACGCCGTGCAGCAGCGCTTCGTGACCGTGTCGTGAGCGGGACCATCGTCACCAGCGAGACTGCTCTCGCAAAAATGGTTGCGGTCGGTCCGAAAGGCCATTCGCTCACGATCGGCGCGGTCCCCTTGCCTGTAAGGCTCGAGACCCGCCATATGGCTATGATCGGAACGACCGGGAGCGGAAAGACCACGGTGCTGCGCCAGATGCTCGACGGCATAGAAGCGCGCGGCGAGGCGGCGCTGGTCTATGATACCAGCGGCGAGTTCATCGCCCATTATTACGATCCGGCGCGCGGCGACATCATCCTCAATCCGTTCGATGCGCGCTGCGCCTATTGGTCGCCCTTTGCCGAAATTGCCCATCCGGCGGATGCCGACCGGATCGCCCAGCAGCTGATCAGCGAAACAGGACAGCATGACCGCGATGTCTGGCTCGAGACCAGCCGGATCCTGGTGGCCAACATGCTGCGCGCACTCTGGCGCGAGGGCAGGGGAACATTGCCCGGGCTCCTGCATGCGTTGCAGGTGCAGACCGCCGCAGAGCTGAAGGCCTGGCTCGGCGACAGCTCGTCGGCACGAACCTTTGCCGACGATGCTGACCGCGCCACCGGCAGCGTGCTGTTCATGCTCGCCAAGGCGGCAAACCTCATCCAGTTCCTGCGCATGCCCCTCGGTGACGAAAAGCCATTCTCGTTCCGAGATTTCATCATAGGCCTCGATGAAAGATCGGGACCTCGCCCCTGGATTTTCGTGCCGCGCAAGGAAGACTATTTCGAAGCTTCAAAGCCGCTGCTGGCCTGCTGGCTGGAATGCGCCGCCAGCGCGATGCTGGGTCTGTCACCTTCGGCCTCGCGCCGCGTTTGGTTCCTGCTCGATGAGCTCGCAGACCTCCCTGCCGTCGACAATCTTGCCAGGCTGCTACCCGAAGGACGAAAGTTCGGGGCCGCGGTCCTCCTGACCTTCCAGGGCATCGGCCAGATGCGCAGCCGTTATGGCAGGGACATTTCCGAAGCCATGCTTGGCTGCTGCAATACCAAGCTCTTCCTCCAGCTGACCGATGCAGAATCGCGGCGCTGGGCCAGCGATACGATCGGCAACTGCGAAGTCGAGATCCACACCATGACGGGAGCGCTCAGCGAAAAGGCCGAACCGCCCAGGATCACACTGGGCAAGCAGCGCAGCATCAGACCCGCCATCCATGAGAGCGAACTGCGCCTCCCGCGCCACCAGGGCTATCTGCTGTTTCCCGACGGTCTTCCCGTTGCCCTCATATCGCTCGGAGCCGATCATATTGTCAGGCGGGGCAAAGCCCGACAGCCGCCGTTCGTACCGGCAGACCCCGGCACCACCTTGTGGCATCATTCGGGAAAGGCCCAAGCGTCCGCCGAACCTCAGCCCTCACAGGAACAGGTCCAGGTTACTGATGTCGCAGATGAAGTGCATGAGCCGCCGCCTGCTTCCTCGCATGCCTCTGCCGACGATGGGCCCGTCTGATGGTTGCATCGGTATCCGCACTGACCAGTCCGGCCCAGGCAAGCAGCTATTACGAAGCCGATGACTATTACGCAGACGGGGGCAAGTCTCCGTCAGCCTGGAACGGCAAGGGTTCCGAGAAGATTGCACTTTCGGGCGATGTCGACCGGGATGTGTTCCGCCGGATGCTCGAAGGTCAAATCGATGGTCAGCAGCTCGGGACATACAGGCAGGGCGAGCTCGAGCACCGGCCGGGATGGGATGTGACCCTGAGTGCGCCGAAGTCGGTATCGATCATGGCCGAAGTTGCAGGCGACCGTCGGCTGGTCGGGGCCCATGACGCTGCGGTCAGGGCTGCTCTCGCCCATGTCGAGGGCCATATGGCGGCAACACGTGTCCGCGCCGATGGGGCTGTCACCCGCAAGGCTACAGCCAATCTCATCATCGCAAGCTTCCAGCATGGCACCAGCCGCGCCCAGGATCCCCAGCTTCACACGCATAATGTGATCATGAACGCCACGCAGACCGAGGACGGTGCCTGGCGGAGCTTCGAGCCTCGTGCGATCTATCAGCTCCAGAAGCAGATCGGTGCGATCTATAGACAGGAGCTGGCGCTCCAAGTGCGCGAGCTCGGCTATGAGATCGATATCGGCAAGGAGTCGATGTTCGAGATCAGGGGTGTTTCTGCCGATGTGATGACCGCCTTCAGCAAGCGAAGTGCCGAGATCGAGGCTGCGCTGGCGAATCGCGGATCGAGCCGCTCGGATGCCAGCGCCGCTGAAAAGCAGGTGGCCGCCCTCGATACCCGGCAAGCCAAGAAGGTGGTCGACCAGGCCTCGCTCGTGGCTGATTGGCGCGAGACGGCCGACCGGGCCGGCTTCGATGCTGCTCAGCGCCATGCCATGGTCAGGGAAGCCCGCATGCGAGCCGGCTCTGCTATTCAGGGTGACGAGAAAGCAATAGCGGCATCGCGCGCCGTCGCTCATGCAGCCGACAGGCTTGGCGAACGCCAGTCGGTTTTTGCAGCAGCTGCCCTGCTCGAAGAAGCAGGGCGCGCAGGGATTGGCCGGATAGGCTATTCGGATATCTCAGCAGCTATCGCAGCAGCGGCTGGAAAAGGGGACATCGAGCCCAGGACCTTCGTCGACCGGCGCGGCGCGCAGTTTGCGGGATTTACGACACGCCGCAATATCGAAGCGGAAACCAGGTTTTTGCAGATCGAGGCCGATGGTCGCGGCGCGTTCGCTCCGATCGCCTCGCCACTTGCGGCAGCAAGGGCGGTAGCGATGGCTTCGCGTCGCGCTGCAGATGCCGGCCTGCCATGGAATGACGATCAGCTGACAGCCACACGCCAACTGCTGACGAGCCGTAACCGGGTCACGGCCGTGCAGGGCTATGCCGGTACCGCCAAGACAACGACGGTTCTTGCGACCTTTGCCCACGAGGCCCGGTCCAGGGGCGTCAAGGTGGCAGCGCTCGCGCCGACAGCCTCGGCTGCCATGGTACTCGGTCAGGCTCTCGGGACACGCGGCGATACCGTGGCGCGCCAGCTGCTGCAGCCCGACAGGGTCGCCGATAGCGGGTGCCAGCTCTGGATCGTGGACGAGGCCTCGCTGCTCTCGGCGCGCGATACGGCAAGGCTGTTCGAGAAAGCCGAAAAACACCATGCCCGGCTGGTGCTGGTGGGCGATGTCAAGCAGCTGGGTTCGGTCGAGGCAGGCGCTGCCTTTGCCCAGCTGCAGGCTGCCGGAATGGAGACGGCAAAGCTTGAAAAGATCGTCCGCCAGAGCAACCGCGCGGTGAAGGATGCGGTACTCGCCTCGATCAAGGGCGATGCGAGAAAGGCGCTGGCGGCGATCGACCGCGGTGGCGGCGATATCATCGAACATGCCGACCGAAACGCGCGTTTCGCCGCAATTGCTGCGCGCTATGCCGACCTTGATTCTCACCGGCGGGAACGCACCATCGTCATAGAGCCATCGCGCGAAGGCCGCGATGCGCTGACCGCTGAAATCCGTTTGGCGCTTGCCCGTTCGGGCAGCCTGAAAGGTCCGTCGCTGACCGCCTACGGTCTGGTCAACAAGGGACTCACCCGCGCCGAGGCACGCGATCCGCTGAGCTACGACACCGGCGATATAATCCGCTTCTCCCGCGACTATGCGGACAAGGGCGTGAAGCGAGGCGAGGCGCTTCGGATCGAAAGTATCGATCCGGGAAGAGGCGCAATCGCGCTGAAGGGTGAGGACGGCAAGGCCGTCGACTGGCGGCTGCGCCAATGGGGTACAGGCGAGGTTCAGGTGTTTGAAAGCCAGCGGTTGGAGCTGCGCGCCGGAGACACCATCCGGTTCACGCGCAACGATCGTGACGCGGGACGCGTCAACGGCGAACGCGCGCAGGTGCTGAAGGTGGATGCTGACGCCCAGACAGCCACGATCCGAAGCCCGAAGGGCCAGTTACGGACCCTCGATCTCGGTACCGCGCGCGACCGGCATATAGCCCATGGCTATGTCGATACTGCCTTTGCCGCGCAGGGGCGAACGGCAGATCATGTCATCGTCCATGCGGACAGCCGCGCGACCAACCTCGTCGATCAGAAGAGCTTCTATGTCGGAATATCGCGCGCCAGGCGATCCGCCACCATCGTGACCAATGATCGCGCAAGGCTTGTCGCCGCGATCCGTGAACGGGCAGGAGCCGTCCAGACAGCCATCAGGCCGGCTGCATCGCTCCAACCGGCCGGATTGCGACCTGAAGCAGCAGGACCAATCAAGTCCCTGGGTCCCCGAGGGGCCGGGCTTTGAACCCGATGCCAGGTTGGCCCCCACGGATGCACCCGGTCTTTTCATGCCGGGATCGACTGGGTGAAACCTTGCCTTGTCTTCGGCTGCCCTCCGCCCCGGGGACCAAATCGCCGGGTCCGTTCAGCGGGTCATGCCACAGAAATACTCGTTCAGACCTTCGAGGGTCTGTGCAGGCAGTGTGATGAACTTGCGCCTTCCGTCCATGGGGTCCGGGTTGCGCGCAACGATCCGGCTCTCGCAAAGCTTGGCGATGAGCCGGAGCGCGGTGCTCATCGGTACTCCCGACCCGATGCACAGCGCGCTGGTCGAAACCTGCCTGCCGCTCTCGGCATGCAGAAACAGGTCGATCAGCATGTCCCATGCCGGGTTTGCCAGCAGCGAGGGATGTCCGATCAGCTCGCGGCGACGGTTGCGGTGCCAGGCAGCAAGGCGGGCATTGGCTGCAGCGGTCGGGCAGACGCTGCCCTTGTCGTGGATGCAGCCTGGGGCGCTGTCCTTCAGGTCGAAGAACGCAGCCAGCGCGGTCGGTCTGGCAATTCCAGGGGATCGCAGCATCGCATGGCAGCCGCGCCGGACCACGATGAGATGGTCGGCAATCTCTATGCCGAGCATTCGTCCCAGGCGCACCAGCCATTGGGTAGCCTCCAGATCTTCAGGGCTTGGTCTGGGATCGCCGCTCGGATGGTTGTGCGCCAGAATGACAGCGCTCGCCCCGAGCGCAAGGGCGCGCCGGAAGATGAAGCCCGGCTCGAGCAACAGGCGCTGCGCCGAACCCTGAAGAAGCCGTTCATGTGCAATCAGTGCATGGCCCTGGTCCAGAAACAGGACCTCGAGCGCCTCATGGGCAAGAATGCCGAGCGTCGCCTGCAGATGCTCGCGAAGATCCTTGCTGCCGGGTGAAATTCTGCTGCCAGTCAGCGCATCCAGCCCGGAAATCCGAGCTTCGTTCGGTGTCTCTCCTGTCATTGCCTGATCCCTGCGCTTCGCGCGGACGCAATGCCTGGCCCTGACCTTTTCTGCGAAATCAGGCTGGCACCCGATGCCAGGATGGATCTGCTCCGGTCATAGCCTTGCGCCTGCAATGATACCATGTCGCGCCCATCAGAACCGGTGGCACCAGCCAGGATGGCGATACCTGCATCGCGAGATAGGCAGCAGGGTGCATGCCGAAGTCGAGCACTCTGCTGGTGTGCGCCAGCAGCGGCAGGATATGCAGGACTGCCATGGCCATGGGCCAGAAGCGGTGTGCCGCCAGCGCGAGCATGGTGGTGGAGACTGCGCCGAACAGATCGATGGCCAGATGTCCGGTATCGAGCGATGCGAATTTGGCCGGGATAGCAAGATGGAGCAGTCCGTCCAGAGCCACCATCAACGCTGCAATCACGGCCATGACGCGTTCGGGGCCGCCGCCGCGCCAAAGCGCATAGGCGAGTGCGACCGAGAGCAGGGCAAGGAACAGCATTATCCGCATGAATGCAGCTTTTCACCGTGCCCGCTCGCGGTCAATCGGGGTCAGGCAACGGCTTGCAGATGGGTGACCTCGCCTGCCAGTTTCGGGCACTCGTGCAGGTCATAGCCGGCAAGTTCGCGCCCGATGCTGCGAAGGTCGCCATGGACACGCAGCACATCGCCGCTCGCATTGATGAGCGCTGCCTGCGCCTTTGCGAGCCTCCGGATCGCTGCCTGGCCCCGGGCCGCGGGAATGTCCCCGACATCGCGCCGCGCCGTGACGATGCTCGTCATCAGGACGGATACGGCGATCAGGGCATCATCGATCGAGAGCTCCGCAAGCGGAACGTCGCGACCGAGCCGGGTGGCGGTGTCGTTTATCGATTTGGGCATGGCTTTTCCTTTCTTCGCAGATGCTTGCTCTGCGAATGCGAGAGTTTGTGACAAGGTGATGGATCAGCCGGAGACGAGGCGGGTCAGCGCTTCTGCAATGCCAAGGCCTGCAAGGATGAGGATGATCGCCACAAGAAGCATGACGGTCATGATCAGCATCCGTGTCTTCAGACCATGGTCATGCCTCCAGATCATCCGGAACGGGCTGCCTTCAGATGCCACGGCGCTGTCGCTCAGCACCACGGCATCGGCTGGCATGTCGTCCTGCGCCGTGACTGCCATCTTCGCGCTGCCGGGCGGAACCTGCACCGGATCATATAGTATTCGGTCATATGTCAGCTTGAGACGAGCGTAGATCAGGGCGGCCTCATCCCTGTTGGCTGCGCCCAGGACGGCCCGGGCTGCGGTCAGGCGCTGGTCCACCGTCGGCTTGGAAATGTTCAGGGCACGGGCGATCTGCTTTGAGGTCTGCCGCTCGAGCAACAGATCGAGACAGGCACGCTGCCTGTCTGTGAGACGAGCCCAGCGGGCCTCGTCCGATAAGGGTTGCGACACCGAATCACCCATGGTCACAATCTTGTCACAAACTGCCTGCTGGCCAAATTATTTGCGGATTATTTGTGTGTCCGGCGCGGCATGCAGACGAGTGGGGCTACGCCAACGCCTGTCTTTCTTCGCCACACTACGCTGTCCTCAAAAGCCTGTTGAACCGCGCGCTTTCATGCGTCTCTTAATCGGCCCGGCGCTCGGGACACTCATGTCCGGCGCGGCAACGGGCGACAATCATGAGTGCAGAACCGGTAAGGCAAGAAGCCCATCGCCGCAGTGCCAGCATGCTGCGCACGGCCTTTGGAAGTGCGATCGGCGAATGGCTTGATGATCCTCAGGTCATCGAGATCATGCTCAACCCGGACGGCCTGCTCTGGGTCGACCGGCTCGGGGTCGGTATCTGCGCAAGCTCGTGCCGGATGAACGCTGCCGATGGCGAGCGCATCATCAGGCTGGTTGCCCATCATGTCGGAGCCGAAGTGCATGGGCGTTCGCCGCGGGTCTCGGCAGAACTTCCCGGCGGCGCAGGAAGGTTCGAAGGCCTGCTGCCACCGATCGTGGCAGCGCCGTCCTTCGCCATCCGCAAACCGGCCACAGCGGTGTTTTCGCTCGCCGACTATGCTGCATCCGGGATCATGTCGGCCGCCGAGGCCGCCATGCTCGCCCGCGCGGTTGCCGACCGGCGCAACATCCTGATTGCAGGCGGGACGGGCACGGGCAAGACCACGCTTGCAAATGCCCTGCTGGCCGAAATGGCTGGTACGGGCGACCGGATCGTCCTTATCGAAGATACCCGCGAGCTGCAGTGCACCGCTCCCAATTGCGTCGCGATGCGTACCTGCGACGGGATCGTCTCGCTCGCAGACCTGGTGCGCTCCTCGCTGCGCCTCAGGCCCGATCGGATACCGATAGGCGAGGTGCGCGGGAGCGAGGCGCTCGATCTGCTCAAAGCCTGGGGCACGGGCCATCCCGGCGGCATCGGAACCATCCATGCGAGCAGCGCGAGCGGCGCGCTCCTCCGGATGGAGCAGCTCATCCAGGAAGCCGTCGTGACCGTACCCCGTGCTCTTCTCGCGCAGACCATCGACCTAGTGGTCGTACTAGTGCGCGAAGGGGCGGGGCGCCGTCTTTCCGAGATCGCCACGGTCGAAGGTCTCGATCCTGTCACCGGCGAATATCGCCTGCTCAACCATCCCGCTCTGCAGACTGGAGAAAAACCATGATCAGCCAGCCCGGCTTCAAGCCTTCCCGCCGCCCGCTCTTGAGGAAACTTGCCTGTGGAGCCGTGCTTGCAGCAGCACTGCTTCATGCCATGCCCGTCGAGGCTGGCGGTTCTTCGATGCCCTGGGAGGCACCGCTCCAGTCGATCCTCGAGAGCATCGAAGGTCCTGTCGCCAAGGTCATCGCCGTCATCGTCATCATCGTGACAGGCCTCAGCCTTGCGTTCGGCGACACCTCGGGAGGCTTTCGCCGGCTGGTTCAGATCGTCTTCGGCCTGTCGATAGCCTTTGCCGCTTCCAGTTTCTTCCTCAGCTTTTTCAGCTTTGGCGGCGGAGCGGTGATCTGATGGGCGACAGTTTCGCCTCAGCTCCGGACGAGGTTGCCGGCTTCTACGCTCCGGTCCACCGTGCACTGGCCGAGCCAATCCTGCTCGGCGGCGCGCCAAGAGCGCTCGCCATCGTCAACGGCACGCTCGCGGGGGCCATTGGTCTTGGCCTCAGGCTGTGGCTTGCAGGCCTTGCGATCTGGGCGATGGGGCACGCGCTGTCGGTCTGGGCCGCCCGCCGCGATCCGCAATTCGTCGATGTGGCCCGCCGCCACCTCAGATACCCGGTCTGGATGCAGCCATGATGTCGCTCCGCGAATATCGCAGCAAGTCAGACCGGCTGGCAGACTTTCTGCCCTGGGCAGCGCTGGCGGCACCTGGCGTCGTACTCAACAAGGATGGTTCGTTCCAGCGTACGGCACGCTTTCGCGGCCCCGATCTTGAGAGCGCCACGCCTGCCGAACTGGTCGCCGTGACCGCACGCCTGAACAATGCGCTTCGCAGGCTCGGTTCGGGCTGGGCCGTCTTTGTAGAAGCGCAGCGAAGCCCGGCACAGGCCTATCCCGAGAGCGCCTTTCCCGACCCGGTTTCGGCTCTGGTCGACATGGAACGGCGCGAACAGTTCCGGGAGGAGGGGACTCATTTCGAGAGCAGCTATTATCTCACCCTTCTGTGGTTGCCGCCGCCCGAGGAAGGCGCGCGCGCCGAAAGCTGGCTCTATGAAGGAAAGGCCGCCACGGGTGTCGATCCTGCCGAGCTTGTGAGGTCCTTTGTCGACCGGACCGACCGTCTCCTCCACCTCGTCGAGGGTTTCATGCCGGAAACCGGCTGGCTCGATGATGCCGCGACGCTGACCTATCTGCACAGCACCATATCGACCAGGCGTCAGCGGGTCGGCGTGCCCGAGACACCGGTCTATCTCGATGCTCTGCTCGCCGACGAACCGCTGACCGGCGGTCTCGAACCCAGGCTCGGGCCTGCGCATCTGCGAACGCTCACCGTGACCGGATTTCCGACGGTGACTTTTCCCGGCCTGCTCGACGAGCTCAATGCCCAGGCCTTTGCCTATCGCTGGTCGACACGCGCCATCATGCTCGACAAGACCGATGCGACAAAACTGCTGACCAGGATCCGCAGGCAGTGGTTTGCCAAGCGCAAGTCGGTTGCTGCCATACTCAAGGAAGTGATGACCAACGAGCAGTCGGTGCTCATCGATTCCGATGCTTCGAACAAGGCCGCCGATGCCGATATGGCTCTGCAGGAACTGGGCGCCGATCATGCTGGTATCGCCTATGTCACGGCAACGGTCACGGTCTGGGACCGCGATCCTGCGCTGGCCGCCGCAAAGATCAGACTGGTCGAAAAGGTCATCCAGAGCCGCGATTTCACCTGCACGATCGAGGGCATGAATGCGATCGAGGCATGGCTCGGATCGCTCCCGGGCCATGTCTATGCCAATGTCCGCCAGCCGCCTATCTCTACACTCAATCTCGCCCATCTGATCCCCCTGTCAGCAGTCTGGGCGGGAGCGGAACGGGACGAGCATTTCGGTGATGCCCCCTTGCTCTACGGCAAGACCGAAGGCTCGACCCCGTTCCGTCTTTCCCTCCATGTTGGCGATGTCGGGCATATGCTGGTCGTGGGCCCCACAGGAGCCGGCAAGTCGGTTCTGCTCGCGCTCATGGCGCTCCAGTTCCGGCGCTACCGCGATGCCCGGATTTTCGCCTTCGATTTTGGCGGATCGGTCCGTGCGGCAGCGCTTGCGATGGGCGGGGAGTGGCAGGATCTGGGCGGTGCGCTCGGCGCCGCCGAGGGTCAGGACGCTTTCTGCCTGCAGCCGCTTGCCCGTATCGATGACCCGAACGAGCGCGCCTGGGCCGCCGAATGGCTCGCGGCCATCCTCGCAGGCGAAGGCGCCCGGATCGATCCCGCCGCAAAGGAGCATCTCTGGTCGGCACTGAGTTCGCTCGCTTCGGCTCCTGTCGCTGAGCGGACGCTGACGGGGCTTGCCGTGCTGCTGCAGTCGCACGAGCTCAAACAGGCGCTGTCGCCCTATCTGGTCGGCGGACCCTGGGGCCGGCTGCTCGATGCAGAAAAGGAGGCCGATCTCGATGCCCGCGTCCGAATATTCGAAACCGAGGGCCTGATCGGAGCCTCCTGTGCCAGCGCTGTGCTGGCCTGTCTCTTCCACCGGATCGAGCGCAGCCTCGATGGATCGGCTGCCATGATCATCATCGACGAGGGATGGCTGGTGCTCGACAGCCCCTTGTTCGCAGGGCAGCTGCGCGAGTGGCTCAAGACGCTGCGCAAGAAGAATGCGAGCGTGGTCTTTGCGACCCAGAGCTTAGCCGATATCGAGGCCTCGGCCATAGCGCCTGCGATCATCGAAAGCTGTCCGACGCGCATATTCCTGCCCAACGAGCGGGCGATGGAACCGCAGATCGCCCGCATCTATCATCGGTTCGGTCTCAACGCCCGCCAGATCGAAATACTCAGCCGTGCCACGCCCAAGCGCGATTACTATTGCCAGTCGCGGCGCGGCAACCGCCTGTTCGAACTTGGCCTTGGCGAAATAGCCCTCGCGTTCACAGCGGCATCCTCGAAATCGGATCAGACTCGCATCGCCGAAATTGCCGCAGCCTCCGGCCGCCAGGGTTTTGCCGCAGAGTGGCTCAGGCACCGCAATCTCGGATGGGCCGCAGATCTGCTCTCGCCCTCATTCTCTCCAGCTCGTGAAAAGGAGCCCGAGCAATGAAAACATCTGTCACACTGCGTGCAAGACTGGCTGTCGGCATCCTCGTCATGGCGGCTTGCAGCGTCACCATTCCGGGCCCGGCTCGTGCCCAGTTCGGCGGGATCGTCTACGACCCTTCCAACTATGCCCAGAACGTGATGACCGCAGCGCGCTCGCTCGAACAGATCAACAACCAGATCCAGCAGCTGCAAAATCAGGCGACGAGCCTGATCAACGAGGCGCGCAATCTGGCCAGTCTTCCGCTCTCAACGATCCAGACGCTGCAGAGCCAGGTTGACCAGACGAGGCAGCTCCTGAGCGAGGCACAGCGCATTGCCTATGACGTGACCGATGTCCGCCAGACGTTCGCCGCGCGCTACAAGGGGGCTGCGCTTTCCGCAGCACAGGGGCAGATGGTCGCCAATGCCAATGCCCGCTGGGAAGACAGCGTCGGTGCCTTCGAGGATGCTATGAAGGTGCAGGCCGGGATAGTCGGCAATCTCGGTGCCACGCGCAGTTCCGTCACGGCTCTGATCGGGGCGAGCCAGTCAGCCGCAGGCGCACTCCAGGCTGCCCAGGCTGGCAATCAGCTGCTGGCCCTCCAGACGCAGCAGCTGGCCGATCTGACGGCCGCGATTGCGGCGCAGGGACGGGCCCAGTCAATCGAAGCGGCGCGAAGCGCGGCGACAGAGGCCGAGGGCCGCGAACGCTTCCGCCGTTTCCGGCGGCGCAACTGACATGGCGAGGACAGCAAGGCTTGCGGCCGCAGCTTCAATGGCTGGTCTGTTTGCAGCGGTCACGATGATGTCCGGCGTCCGGCAGAGCCCAAAACCCGTTGCGAGCAGCCCCGAAGCGGACGAAACGTCTGCGCCCACCACTGTCACGGCAGACCCCGGACGATGCCGGACACTGTCCAGCACCGATGAGACCTGCGCCGCGTTCTGGGAAGAAAGGCACCGTCGCTTCTTCCGGCAAGATAGGCACCAGCCATGAACGACACGGGCGTGATCGACCGGTTCCTCGAGGTTTTCTCGCGCTATATCGACAGCGGCTTCGGACTGCTCGGCGGTGAAGTCGGCTTCCTGTCATCGACGCTGATCGTGATCGATGTGACGATCGCGGCACTGTTCTGGGCCTGGGGGACCGATGAGGACGTGCTTCAGCGGCTTGTCAGGAAGACGCTCTATATCGGCGTCTTTGCCTTCATCATCGGCAATTTCTCAGGCCTTGCCGCCATCCTGCTCGAGAGCTTTGCAGGGCTCGGCCTCAAGGCAAGCGGCAGCGGCATGGCGATGGGCGATTTCATGCGTCCGGGTCTGGTCGCCTCCACCGGCCTCGATGCCGGCCAGCCGCTGCTCGATGCGACGGCAAATCTTGTCGGCCCGGTCGGCTTCTTCACCAATTTCGTCCAGATCATGATCCTGCTTGCCGCCTGGCTGATTGTCGTCATCGCCTTCTTCGTTCTGGCGATCCAGGTGTTCGTCACCATCATCGAATTCAAACTGGTGACGCTGGCGGGGTTCGTGCTTCTGCCATTCGCGTTTTTCGGACGTACCGCCTTCATGGCCGAGAAGGTCCTCGGCCATATCATCTCTTCGGGCATCAAGGTTCTGGTGCTCGCTGTCATTACCGGTATCGGAACAACGCTTTTTGCCGAGTTTACCGGTGCAGGCCTCGGAGCCGAGCCCGATATCGGGCAGGTCATGGCCATCGCGCTCGCTGCGCTGACACTGCTTGGCCTCGGGATATTCGGACCCGGCATTGCCAATGGCATCGTTGCAGGGGGTCCGCAGCTGGGGGCAGGAGCCGCCGCAGGAACTGCCATCGCAGCCGGCGCAACTTTTGGAGGCGCGGCCGCCGGAGCAACGCTCGCCGCCGGAACTGCCGGATCGGCCATGGCTGCTGCCGCCACCGGAGGCGCGCGGGCGGCCGGGAGCGCTGCGGGTGCCTATGCTTCGGGTGTAGCAGGCAAATCCGGCAGGCAGGCAGCCGCAGCAGGGCTGGGTAACATCGCCAGGTCTGCCGCTTCTGCCGCAGCATCTCCGCTTCGCCGTGCGGCAGCCACGCTCAGCGCGAATTATGCAGCCGGCAAGACCGGCGGTTCCGACGACCCTCGCACCGAATCTGCCGGTGATGCTGCCCCTGGCTGGGCCAGGGCCCTCCGGCGCAGGCAGGCCATCGGCCAGGCAGCGTCCTTGACCGCCCATACGCTCAAGGGCGGCGACAGCCAATCCGGCAGCCAGGGGCCCGACATCTCCGACAGAAGCTGACCAGCAGAAAAGGCCCAACGCATGTTTCGACGCCCATCCATTCGTTACGGGACCAGCCCCGAGCCCGTTACACCCTATCAACGCGCAGCACAGGTCTGGGACGATCGTATCGGGTCTGCTCGCGTCCAGGCCCGAAACTGGCGGCTTGCATTCTTCGGCTGCCTTGCGCTGTCTGGCGGTCTTGCCGGCGGCCTTGTGTGGCAATCGGCCCGCGGCACGATCACACCCTGGGTGGTCGAAGTCGACCGGCTCGGCCAGGCCCAGGCGATCGCTCCGGCCGATGCCGGGTTTCGCCCGACGGATCCGCAGATCGCTTTCCATCTCGCGCGGTTCATCGAGCAGGTCCGTTCCATCCCCGCCGATCCCGTTGTGCTCCGGCAGGACTGGCTCAGAGCCTATGATTTCACCACCGAACGCGGCGGCCGGATGCTGAGCGGTTATGCGCGCGGCAACGATCCTTTCGCTAGCGTCGGAAAGGTTCAGATTGCCGTCGACGTTTCGAGCGTCATCCGGGCATCGGACGACAGCTTTCGCGTCGCCTGGACCGAGCGGCGCTACCAGGATTCCGCGCTGGTCGAAACCTCACGATGGTCGGCGATCCTGACGACCGTGGTGCAGCCGCCCCGCAGCGCCGAGGCGCTTCGCAGGAACCCTCTCGGCCTGTTCGTCGATGCCATCAACTGGTCCAAGGAGCTTAGCCAATGAAACCCCGAATTTCAACGACCCGCTCTGCTGCGTTGCTGCTTGCAGCGACAGGCTTGGCCTTCTCGAATCCTGGTCTGGCTGCTGGCAAACATTCAAGGCCAGGCGAGCAGTCCGGGTCAGAGCAGAACGAGCCTGCTGATCCGCAATCGCGGATCGGACGTGCCAATGCGGCAGCGCGCGTGGAGCCTGAGCGAA
Organism: Blastomonas sp. SL216; assembly: GCA_026625625.1. Taxonomy (NCBI): domain Bacteria; kingdom Pseudomonadati; phylum Pseudomonadota; class Alphaproteobacteria; order Sphingomonadales; family Blastomonadaceae; genus Blastomonas; species Blastomonas sp. SL216. The sequence continues at coordinate 1,736,032 of CP113055.1, read as the reverse complement.
CAAGCTATTTCAATGCGATCCAGCAATATCCCTATGCAGAAGGCGCATTGTTCCAGATCTACACGTCGCCTGGGCATGTCACCAACATCATGCTTCAACCGGGCGAGGAGCTCGTGGGGCCGGGGCCCGTCGCCTCGGGCGACACGGTCCGCTGGATCATCGGCGACACGGTGAGCGGGGGCGGGCCAGCGCGCCGGGTCCATATCCTGATCAAGCCGACCCGGGCCGATATCCGCACCAATCTTGTCATCAACACGAACAGGCGGACCTATCATCTCGAGCTGAGCGCAACTTCCTCGACCTATATGGCAGCCGTTTCCTGGACATACCCGCAGGACGCGCTGATCGCGCTTCAGGCAGCGCAGATCGAGGCGGAGCGCAAGGCACCGGTGGCTTCAGAAATCGACCTTGCCACGCTCAGTTTCGATTATTCGATATCGGGCGACCGCCCGCCATGGCGACCGGTGCGCGTTTTCGACGATGGGCGGCAGGTCTTTGTCGAGTTTCCCCCCTCTATCGCCACAGGCGATCTGCCTCCGCTGTTCGTTCTGGGTGAAACCGACGCCGCCGAGCTCGTCAACTTCCGCGTCCAGGGGCGATACCTGATCGTCGATCGGTTGTTCGACAAGGCAGAGCTTCGCCTGGGCTCAGGTCGCAGTGCGAAGCACGTCACCATCGTGCGACAGCCGCAGCGCAGCAGGAGGAAATCATGACCGCGCGGTCAGAAGATCATGCGCCCGAACCTGGCGCGGATAAATCCGGCATCGAAGACGCACCGGTCGACGAGCAGCCCCCTGTGCCGACGGGATCGAACCGGTTTCGCTTTCGCGCTGAACTTCCGAAGGTTACGCGTCTCTCGCGTAAGGCCGTGGCAACGATTGGCCTCGTTGGCAGCATCGCCATTGGAGGCTCGCTGATCTACGCCCTTCGGCCCGAGGATCCTGTTCCGGCCAGAAATCTCTACGATCCTGGCGACGGCAACCGCACGGAGCAGCTTGCCGATGCTCCGGCAAGCTATGCCGATCTAGGCAAACGTGGATTGCCGCCGCCGGACGAGCTTCGACAAGCTGGTACGCCTGGCGCGGATACCGGAAGCGAGGTCCCTCTGCCGCCGGTCGAGCCGTCGCTTTCGAGAGCGTCGGCGACTGACCCCAGCGCTAATGCAGCCGAACAGGCACGAGCACGCGCGGCACAGGAGCGTGACAGCGCCAGGACAAGCCAGCTGTTCCTCGCCGGCAATACGGGCGTCAGAGATAATGTGGCAGTGCCCGCTGCTGCTGCTCGTGGGGCAACTGCGGGTAGCGAGGCTGATCCGGTTCAGTCGGCACGGCCAGGCCAAGCCGATCGGCGAAGGGGTTTTCTTGAGCAGCGCAAGGACCGCGAAGGTGGGCCTGTCGTTCGCGACTCTGCGCAAGGCATTCTTCAGGCTGGTAGCATCATCCCGGCTGCGCTGATTACCGGCATCCGCTCGGATCTGCCCGGTCAGATCACGGCGCAGGTGACGCAGAATGTCTATGACAGCCCGACCGGACGCATCCTGCTGATACCGCAGGGCTCGCGGCTGATCGGTGAATATGACAGCGATGTCGCGGCCGGGCAGAGCAGGGTTCTGCTGGCCTGGGATCGTCTCATACTGCCGGGTGGACAATCCGTTTCACTTCAGCGCCTTCCAGGCGCAGATGCTTCCGGCATGGCAGGTCTGGAAGACCAAACCGATTATCACTGGGGCAATATGCTCAAAGCCGCTCTGGTCTCGACGCTTCTGGGAGTGAGCAGCGAGCTCGTGACCGGCAATGACAGCGACCTTGCCCGGGCGCTGCGGTTCGGAAGCCAGGACACGATAAACCAGACCGGACGTCAGGTCGTCCAGCGACAGCTGAACGTGCCGCCGACTTTGACCGTGCGCCCCGGCTATTCGTTCCGGATCATCGTGACCCGCGATCTGATGCTGGAGCCGTTTGATCGAGGAGCAGTTCGATGACCCGCCTGAAACTGTCCGATCTCGCCAGCGAGAAGCCGGTTCGCGTAACCCTCGAGATTCCGGCCCAGCTGCATCGGGACCTTGGGGAATATGCAAGGGCGGTGAACGGCGGCAACCCAGAGGGCGCACCAACGATCGAACTTGTCATGACCGCCATGCTTGGCCGCTTCATTGCGACCGATCGCGAGTATGCACGATATCGCAGATCCGGCGGTTCTGGGTAGCGTGACTATCCTGAATGCCGCATCGGGATCGCGCGGCGATGGAGTAGCGGCACCATTGGCAACGTCAAGCGGGCTCGACTACCGCGCTGCTACTCCAGGAGCGATGACCATTTTTCGAGCAGGTCATCCGCTTTCGGCGTCAGGTTGAGCCAGACGCGCCTCGAGTCCTTCGGATCGGGATTGCGGGTGATCAGCTGATGCTCGATCATGAGATCGAGATAACGCAAGGACGTGGTTCCGGGCACGTTTGCCAGACCAGCGATAGCGCTCACCTGAAGCGGAACATTTGCTGCTCGATAAACATAGAGCAGCAGGAGCATATCCCAGGCGGGGTCACGAAAGAGTCTCGGATACAGCTTTTCGCGCTCCCTTCGCATCTTGAGATACCGGCTTACGGCGTAAGGCCAGTCCGGGATGGTATGTGGATGACGGGGCCAGGGTTCGTCTGATCCCGCGTCTTCGAGCTCGCAAGCCAATAGCGCCAGCTCGCTCGAAAGGCGTTCCAGCCGCGCGGAGGGAGAGGTATCACCGGCCCGAAAGATCACGGCACGCCTTGCGCTCCCACTTGCCCTTTCGATGTGGAGTTGTCCCATTTGTTATCCATGCAAATCCCGAGGGTTATGATCAGAAGGACAGGCACGGCCCAGATCGTCGATGCCGCATACAGTGCCTTTGTCAGAAAGCTCGGGGAGATGATGAAGGAAATATGGCTGCACACGATATTGAAATGCAGCCCGGCTACAATGATGGGCCAGCGTCGGTTGCTCAAATAAACCATTCCGATTTTATAGATGAACGAAATGGTCTCTATCGACGTGATGGTCAGCAGAAAAACCTGGTCGCTTACGATCAGCCTGGATGCCAGCTCAGCCGAACAGAAGCCGGCCCAGATGCCTGCGATGCTCAGCTTCGCAACGCGATCGCCTTTCTGCGCAACAAATATTGTCGTGCACAGAAGGGCAATCGCGTAGGCAAGGACAACGCCCATCCAACAAATCCGACCGGCCGTCAGCCGACCAGTCGGATGCCATTCTGGTGCCCTTCGATCAGCGGGCGCGGCGAGTAGCAGCCATCTGCGCGCTCGGCCTGATTGGTCCGCATGCGGATCCTGGTGGCTTCCAGGTGAGCGCCGACGAGATCCTCCCGGCTGATGACGAGGTCGCTCACGCAGGTGTTGAGCTTGCGGAACAGCTTCTGGCCCTTTTCGGGCTCGAGACCGGCAGTTCGGGCCGTGTCGATCATGTCTGCGTTCATCCGCAGCATGTGCGCGAGAAGCTCGTCGAGCTTTTCATAGGACGTCTGGACTTGCCCTGTCAGAGCCTGAAACTGCTCTTCGGACAGGTAGAGGGCGCTACGGCTGGCCCGCTCGGCGCGGCGCTGATTGGTCATGGTCGCTTTCTCCGTTTGGCTTTCGATTACGAAGGGACCGTATGAGCTAGGACATCAGGTGGTTAAGCCAGTACCCGATGGCGACCAGTGCCGAGAGCGTGCCCCCGGAGGCAAGAGCGACCCAGGATGTTGCCAGCAGTTTTTGCCTGAAGTTCAGCTCGTGCGGTTTTCCTCCAACGACGGCCAATGTCCGCTTGATTACGATGGCCAAGCCTCGGTCGCTTCTTTGTGATGAAGCTCTCGTAGTCAGCTCATCGATGCTTCGAGCAGAATTGGTCGGCAAGGTGTCGCCTTGCTCGGCGATCAAAGCAGTTTTTGTCTCGCCAGCAAGGTGTTCAGATCTTAATTGAAACTGCTTTAACTGGTTCTTATGCTCAGCAGTCGCCAGCAGTCGTGCGGCTTCCCGTCTGTCGGTAACGCCTAATATGGCGTTTGCCCGAAAGATGTATTGGTCGACTGTCCCGGCAGACAGATGAGTCTGCTGCGCAATCTGTTTTGAAGTGTATCCCTGATGCACCAGCCGAAGGCACAGCTTTTGATTCTCGTCGAGTTTCGAAAGCACATTCGACAATGAAGCAACTCCCCAGCCGGACACCCCCGATTTTGGGCTGAAAGAACTGCGAATCAGGTAACAGGAATCCATTCCGGAAGAAATCCCGACTGACTGGGTTTAATTTTGAATTGGCACTGGCGAATGGTGGGCCGGTGGCTTTCGCTGTTGCAAGAGTTTGCATCGATTTGCGATGCTATGAGCTATAAATACTTGATTAACTTTGAAATTCGTAAATGGGCAGATGCGTGTCATGGCAACGCGAGTTCGGCACACTGCCGGACCGCTTGGGCCAAGGCAGTTAGCAGCCAGTCTGCCGCTCCCAATAGGATCACGATCGAGCTATGCGGTGCCTGGTCTGTGGAACGTCCAGCAATGGGACAAACCCGTCTTTCCCATGGCACAGCCTGAACGTCAGCTCTTGCCAGAAGCTGACGTTCAGCGCTTGCTCGCGCGGCGCAGCTCCTCCTCATCACTTATCCGCCAGCAGCTTGGTCTGCCGAGACTTTAGATCCGTCTTTGGTCGCTAATGAAGCCGTGGTACGCGAATTTTGGTTAGACTTTATCTAGGGGCTTCGAACTTGTTCGACCATCGAACGAAACTGGCGGGCTGGCTTACGACGGCTGCAAATCGGCTCACTCGGAAACCCGAGGAAGCAGGCGCTGGATCCCGATACGTCGACCTTGCCCCAACGGACCAAGCCGACCCGGCGGGTGTCTATTCGACTGTCCTGACAAAGGCGACCGAGAATCCCCGCGTGATGAACATCGCCCTCACCGGACCCTATGGATCAGGTAAGAGCAGCATCATCAAATCCTTCCTGAAGGGGTATAAGCGACCGGTTCTGCAGATCTCCTTGGCGGCGTTCCTGCCTGAGGCTCTGCCCGAAACGGGTTCAACCAGCGGCAAGGTAGGGCGGCAGGAAATCGAGCGCAGCATCCTTCAGCAGATGCTCTACGGTGCCGATGCCAGACGGCTTCCGCTTTCGAGGTTCAAGCGGATACAGTCACCTGGCCGTTGGTCGATGCTGGCCTCTCTGTTCATAATCTTCGGCGTCATCTCCTGCTGGCATCTGTTCCAACAGCGAGACGCGATCATGGCGGGTACCTATTTTCGTCCGTTGGCCGTAGCGAACTGGTTAAATCTGCTCGCCTTCGCGATCGGCGGCGGATTCATTTGGACGGTCATCCATCATCTTTATATCGCGAGTTTCGGTATATCGCTGAAGAGCATATCCCTGAAGGATATCGAGATCACGCCCAAAGCGGCGACCGAGGAATCAATACTGAATCGTCACCTAGACGAGATCATTTATTTCTTTCAATCAACGCAATATGACCTTGTCGTGATCGAAGACTTGGACAGGTTCAACAATTCCGACATCTTCGTCACGCTGCGCGAGATCAACAGCCTCGTGAACGCAAACCTGCGCGGCAAGCGGCACATCCGGTTTCTTTACGCGCTTCGCGACGATATGTTTGTGAACACTGATCGGACTAAATTCTTCGAATTCATCATTCCCGTTATCCCCATCATCAACACCTCTAATTCGATCGACAAGGTACTGGAGCAGGGCAAGCGCCTTTCCCTCGATGATAGGCTCGATCATCAATTTCTGCGGGAGGTTTCTCGATATCTGAACGACCTCAGGCTCATACAGAACATCTTCAATGAATACGCCATCTACGTCGCCAATATCGAAACCGATAATGAAAACAATCTTGACGTGAACAAGCTACTGGCGGTCTTGATCTACAAGAATGTGTTCCCAAGCGACTTTGAGAGCCTCCATCGCGGGAAAGGCAATCTCGCTCAGGTTCTTCACAGTCACGATCAATACATCGCGGCGAGCGAATCTCGTTACACGCAGGAGATCTCCCGCCTCGAGAAGCTCGTAGACGACGGGGAAAGGCAACTGCCGAACTCTCTCGCAGAACTTCGTCGCATCTATGCGATGGCAATCGTGGAAATGATGCCCGACGGCTTCTGTCGCTTCAGCCCCGACCGCAGCAGCATGATTCCGCTAAACAACCTCGCAAACGACGAGCGGTTCGAAACAATCTTGGAGTCGCGCCACCTGCTAATTTCGACGAGTCACGGCCATCAGCAGCAACTTCAGCTGAACGATCTGCAGGCGAAGGTCGATCCCCACAGAACGTTTCAGCAGCGCAAAGAGGAGGTCGAGAAGAAGTCTGCTGCGTTCAGAGAATTGTCACTCAAGCAAATTCGCGAACTACGGGCCAAATTGAGCACATTGCGGATGGCCAAGTTCAACGAGGTCATCCGAGACAATGCGGACAAAACAGACGCCCTGTTCGATAAATTTGGGGAGGGTGCCGATCTGGCGCGCTTCCTCGTGCTGGAGGGTCACCTCGATGATACCTACTACCAGTACACATCGCTTTTCCATTCAGGACGCCTCTCCCCCAGCGACAATAAGTTTCTGATTCAAATACGCGGTTTCAGGACTCCGGATCCCGATTTTCAGATCGACAATCCGAAGGAGGTCATCGCCGCGATGCGCGCCGAGGATTTCAGCCGAGACTACGTTCTCAACGTGACGATCGTCGACTGCCTGCTTGCCGATCCCTCGGTGTATGAAACGCAGACGCGACGTCTGTTGGACTTCATCGCGTCCGATTTCGACGCCTGTGAGAAGTTCTTGTCGAGCTACTATGCCCGAGGAAAAGCCATTACAGTGCTAATCTCCATGTTGGCCACGACATGGCCTGGGTTCGCCGCAGCGGCGGTCACCAGCGCCGGTAGTCTTATGCATGTGGCACGCATCATTAGCCACCTCTCGGACGCGCGCCTGAAGGACTTCGCCTCCAGGCGCCCTGCCCTGACCGACTTCATCTCGAACAGATTGGCCGACATTCTGACACAAGGGGTCGATTTTCCGGCGGAACGCCTGCGATCACTCGATGTCGAAGCGACCGATCTAGCCGCTGTGGCCGCTCACCCTGCGGTTATGCGGGTCTTGTTCGACGAAGGTCTTTATCAACTTTCCATCGACAATCTGGAATTCATCCTGCGGGCCGTTCTCGGCATCGACGATTACGATCGGGCGCGCGAACAAAATTACACGGTGGCGCTTGAATCCGGGAGCGAACCGCTTCTGTCGAAGATCGATGTTTGTTTCGACGAGTATCTGCGCAACGTCCTGCTTCGTTTGCCTGACAATCGCAAAGAGAGCGTTTCGACCATCCAACGAGTTATTGGGCGGAGCGACGTGGAACTCGAATTGATGGTGGAGTTTCTTGAGAAGCAGGCCGCAGCGCTCCCGACCTTGGACCAAGTTCCGGGCACGCTTCACGCCACGCTGTTTCAAATCCACAAGATCGAGGCGACTTGGGAGAACTGCCTGAATTTTCTTGGCGGCGAAAATTACGATGCGGAGACGCTTGTACAGTTCTTGAACAGCGCCGAAGCCTTGCGTGCGCTCGCCGGCCAAAAGGTTTCGGGCGGCGACCAGGCGGCACCTTTGCGCAAGTTCATTATCGAGAACGACGCGTTGAGCGATGAAGCATATGCTGCCTATGTTGGAGCGCTTCCGAGAAGGTTCACGGCTTTCCCAAAGAACCTCAGCGCAGAGAAGACCAAGATACTGGTGGACCTCAACGCGATCCATTTCTCCGCGGGCAACCTGGCGCATCTCAGCGAGGATCCATCGTTAGGCGTTGCTTTTGTTGAGAAGAACATTGCGGAGTTCTTCGAAGCCGAGGAACAGTGCAATGTGGACGACAATTTCCGGCAGAGGCTGCTGGAGGCAAACATCAGCGATGAAAGCCGGCTCAGGACCATACGAAAGATGGACCTTAACCAGCTGGCCGACTCTCCGGCGCGTGCGGCAACCGTCGGCAGGATAGTCGCGCGAACCGGCATCAAGATAGAAGAGATGAGCGTCGAAACTGCGCGTGCGATCATCCTGAACTCCAAGCCTCTCGCAACGCAGATTTCGTTGTTCAATATGCTCCACGACATGTTCGACGATGAGCAGGTGAAGGACATGCTGCGCTCCCTGCCGAAGCCACTCTCTGATATCAGACCGGGTTTTGCGACGCCGAGGATCGAATCTAGCGAGGTGAACCTCAAGTTCGTGGCGTGGTTGAAGGATCGGGGCTTTATCTCCTCTTGGAGGAAAGGCGGCTTCTTCGACGACGACATTCGTATGAACATGTTCAGGAAGTGAGCTGCGTTCGTCTCATTCGCTAAGGTTGTTCTTTCCCGCACTTTGGCGAGATGGCTGAAAGGCATCTGTGGACGCCCCTTTGGATGCAAGCATTAAATTGGGGTATTTTGGCACGTAGTCGGATGCTGTCATCTGTCCGGCCTCGATGAGCAGCGCCATAGCTGCGGGCCAGTATGGGAGTTCGCGGACCGGATCCATTACAGGTTTACGCGCTTGGCTAGCGCCCTGCCATTCCCTGGTTCTTCCAGCCCCGTCTCGCCGACTGTTGTGCCATACCCTCCTTCGACCGCCTACGTCCCCGACGCCTCTGACTGCTGCCTTGGCTTACACCACGACCACTGCCGGAGCTTTGTAGTCTTCCTTCCTGGTGAGCAGCGCCCACACCATGCGCGCCATCTTATTGGCGAGCGCGACCGAGACGAGCATGCGCGGTTTGCGCGCCAGCATGCTTTCCAGCCATGAGCCACGCGGTGCACCGCGCCTGTTGGCCTGCAGCACCACCGAGCTTGCGCCGATGATGAGCAGCCGCCTGATCGTCCGCTCGCCCATCTTGGTTATACCGCCAAGCCGTTGCTTGCCTCCGGTTGAGTGCTGTCGGGGTGCAAGCCCGAGCCAGGCCGCAAAATCGCGGCCTTTGCGGAAGGTCTCGATCGGCGGGGCCAGCGCGATGATGGCGGTCGCCACGATAGGACCGATCCCTGGGATGGTCATCAGCCGCCGGGCTGCTTCGTCTTCCTTGGCGCGCCGCGCGATCTCGCGGTCGAGCACAGCAACCTGCTTGTCGAGCTCGGCTAGCATGTCGATCATGAGCTTGAACATCGACTGTGCCGCCGCTGGTAAAGTGGAGGTCATCTCACCTTCTTCCAGGAGTTCGGTCAGCAACGTCATGTGCGCGGTGCCGCGTGGCGCGACCCAGCCATATTCCGCCAAGTGGCCTCGGATCGCGTTGATCAACTGGGTGCGTTGACGTACCACAAGGTCGCGCGTTCGGAACACAAGACCTGCGGCCTGCTGTTCCTCGCTCTTCACCGTCACGTAGCGCATGCCCGGGCGCTGTGCCGCCTCGCAGATTGCCTCCGCATCGATCGCATCGTTCTTGTTTCGCTTCACGAACGGCTTCACGTAGGCGGGCGGAATGAGCCGCACATCGTGCCCCATCGCCTTCAGCTGCCGCGCCCAATGATGCGCGCCCCCGCACGCTTCAAGTGCAACAGTGCACCCCGGCTGACTTGCAAAGAAGTCGAGCAGTTTGTTCCTGGTAAGCTTGCGACTGAAAACCATCGCACCGCGTTCATCGGCACCGTGCGCATGAAAAACGTTCTTGGCGATATCCAGACCTATTGTGCTAACTTGCGACACGGACGCCTCCCTCAGTGGTGAATCAACACCTCCACTTTGGCACATAGATGCCGTCGGGGGGCGTCCACCCCATCAGGTTTCACGCTCGTGAAGAGCCAGCCTGTATGGCGACCGGATTGGCCGGTTATGGCAACAGCCGACGTTCGCATCAACGACGCAGAGTGTCTTGAGCTGGTCGGGAGCCGTCTCGGCTCAGATCGGAATCCGGATGAAGGCTTTGCTCCATTTGCGAAAAATTCCTGCCGTTCAGCAAGCGACCCCGTTGCGGACATTCGCACCAGATGCGATGAAATGTTAATGGCTCGCGAGGCAGAATACGAAGAAGGGGGTAGGCGCGGTGTCGCGATGCGACTATTGCGCCTTTTCACGCTATTCGTGCTAGTCCCTGTAATTCTCTTGATGAATACCTGCAGCCTTGTGTTTTCAGAGCAGCGTGATGCGGCAAGCTCTGGCATGCTCACAGCCAAGGTAATATTGGTCAATCCGGGAGCAATGTCGGACTACTCCGGCGGGGTTTGGGTTTTGCCCCGCTATGTTCCACCGATTTGGCCTTTGGATGCGATCCTGGGATGTCGTGCTTTAGACTTCGCCTCCGATCCCCAGATAGACGTCGAGTGGCAGGAAACAAACTTGGTGGTTGAGCACGATCCCTTTGTTGTTCCGGCGACGAGAAAGGAACGCTGCTACGGAGGAGCCATTATGCTCAAAGAGCGGATTCGGTGAAGTCAGCTTTCCACCCATGAGCAGTCATGCGCCGGGGCAGTGCGCGATCCCGAAATCTGCCGGGCGACTATGGCCTCCCAGTTTCCAGGACCGGAAATTCTTGTCCCGACCCCATTGCGGACGTTGCGCCAACCCGTCCATCTCGCCATCATCAAGAGCTTGCTCGGGGATTGGTAGTGCTGAAATGGATTGTAATGTTCGTCGGGGCAATCGCTACCTCCGCTTGTGATCAAACCAGTGACGCAGCCAAGGATGGACGGTCAGTTGGCGATCCGCCTTACATTGATCTGGCCCCGTATGCCGTCGTCGCAGAAGTTGATGCGCCGACCGTCAAAGACCTCGAAAATACCGGCTACTCGCAAGTCGACCACTATCCGGTCGGCTGTATCATTCCCGACCAACCCGAAGCTGCTTGCGACGCGACGGGGGCCGTTTTCATGGATAATGGTGCGTTGGACAATTTCGACATCGCGATAGAGGACGACGAATACGACCGATACGAATTCGTGTGCCCAGCGATTGATGGAAAAAATATCGCCGATTGGAAATGTCGCAATCAAAAATCGAGCAAGGCTGACCGCTAAATTCGCCATAAACAAGCGTGAACCAAGGGTGATGGCGAATGCCCGCTTTCCACCCAGTTGATGCCATGCGCCGGGCCGGTGCGCAGTCCCGAAAGCGGCACGGCGGCTTTCAGCGGGAGCAGACGTTCTCTGCTCTGAACAGGAACGACTGGATCTGGTCGATATCGGTCCGTTGGTTGCCGCTAGAGCCGCCATTCGCATTGAGGTGTCGCGCATGGCGGCGGCTATATGCACTATCGGCCCACAACGCATTAGACGGAATATCCTGAATACCGCTGAACCAAAACTAGAACCCGCGCGCGCCCATGACGTTCAGTTGCTGTATCATCCGACACCATTTGAATGCGCCTACCCAAAACCCGGCACCATCGGAAAGACAGGAACCTTCAGCGTCGGTTTCCGTAATCCTTCAGCCCATTGTCTGACGGCGAGGATCGAGCTTTCGTGAAACAGTTGCACCCAGAATTCTGGAATTTTCGAGGCTCGTTCAAGATTGCCAAGATACTGGACATAGGAACCCAGATGTCGCTTGTGCGACGCGCCAACGGGCGGTTTCTGGTGCTCGACAGCTACGAACTCGATGGCGACGATCGATCCGCGCTGATGACGCTGACGGACAACGGACGGCTGGTCGACGCGATCATCAACGTCCACCCGTTTCACACGCTGCACTGCCCGGCACTGGTCGACATTCTCCCCGGCGTTCGCCTCATTGGCACCCATAGGCATCTGAACCAGTTGCCCGGTCTGCCTTGGGATCAGGGCGTGATCGAGGATGCCGCGATCCAAGAGGAATTTGCCGACGAACTTGCCTTCTCGATACCGGCGGGCGTCGATTTCGTGAGCGACGACGACAAGGTGCATGTCGCCTCGGTGCTGGTCCGCCATCGCGCGAGCGGCATCGTCCATGTCGACGATACCATCAACGTACTTGCGCCTCCTGCGCTCCTGTCCGCGATCCTGCCCGAGCAGAAGCTGCGTTTTCATCCGATGCTTTCCAAGGCACTGGAGCAGCGGAGAGGCGCGGCGGACGACTATGCGCGATGGGCACAAGTTCTGGCGAGCGACTGGGCCGACAGCCCGATCGTCTGCGCCGCGCATTCCGCCGTCCGCGAGCTGCCGCCGGGCGGCTGGCAGAGCGAAATCCTGGCTGCACTCGACGACGTCGAGAGCACGCTGGCCAAGCACCGCGCGGCCCACGGCTGATCCAGCCTCGCGCCCGCAGATCGAAACCACCTTTCACGGAGATTGCATCATGACCAACCGCAGCTTTGACACCGTCAATCCTCTGACCGAGGAGGTAATCGAGACCTATAATTACATGACCTACGAGCAGGCCGATGCGGTGGTTGACGCCTCTCACCAGGCGTTTCTGGACTGGCGGATGCGCAGCCTGGATGAGCGGGCAGAGGTTATCGGCCGGATCGGCGAGGAACTGCGCGCTGCCAAGGACGAATTTGCGACGCTCATGACGCAGGAGGTCGGCAAGCTGCTGCGAGACAGCCGCCAGGAAATCGATCTGGTCGCCGCGATCTGTGACTATAGCGCCAAGAACGGACCCAAGGCTCTGGCCGATCAGCAGCGGCAGACGCAGAACGGGAAGGGTTACGTGACGCACGCCCCCCTGGGCGTCATCTATGGCATCCAGCCCTGGAATTTCCCCGCCTATCAGGCCGTGCGCTATTCGATCTCCAGCCTCATGGCGGGCAACGGCGTGCTGCTCAAGCATGCGGAAAGCTGCACCGGTAGCGGACTCCTCCTGCGCGAGGTTTATGAGCGTGCCGGACTGCCCGAGGGACTTTTCGGCGTCCTGGTGATCGATCACGACCAGTCCGATCGCGTGATCGAGAACCGGCTGGTGCGCGGCGTGACGCTGACCGGCAGCGACAAGGCAGGCCGAACGGTCGGTGCCAAGGCCGCCTCTCTTGCCAAGAAGACCGTGCTCGAGCTGGGTTCCAACGACGCCTATATGGTGCTCGGCGATGCCGATCTCGATCTGGCGATCGAGACTTGCGTGCAGGGGCGCATCTACAATAACGGCCAGACCTGCGTGAATGCCAAGCGCTTCATCGTGACCGATGCGAACTACGATGCCTTTGTGAAAGGCTATGTCGAAAAGTTCGAAGCGCTGCAGATGGGCGATCCTTCGGCCGAGGACACCCAGCTCGGCCCGCTGGTCTCGAAGCGACAGCGCGATGCGCTGCACGATCAGGTCGAGAAGAGCGTGGCCAAGGGTGCTCGCGTGCTGACCGGCGGAGAAATTCCGGACCGCAAGGGCTGGTTCTATCCCGCAACGGTTCTCGTCGATGTCGCATCCGGCCAGCCAGCCTATGATGACGAGCTGTTCGGCCCTGCCGCTTCGATCATCCGCGCCAAGGACGACGAGGACGCCATGCGCATCGCCAATGACAGCCGCTACGGGCTTGGCGGCGGCATCTTCTCACGCGACGTCGAGCGGGCGAAGGACCTTGCGGCCAGGCATTTCGATACCGGAATGGTCTTCATCAACAATTTCAATGTCGCATCGCCCGACATGCCGTTCGGCGGGGTCAAGGATTCGGGTTATGGCCGCGAACATGGCGATGAGGGCTTCAAGGAGTTCGTCAACGCCAAGGCCATTCTCGTCGCATGAGCGATGCGGGGGCGTTGCGCTGCGATGTCGCGGTCATCGGGGCCGGCACGGCCGGCCTCGCCGCCGAAAGGGCTGCGCGGGGCAATGGCGCAACAACGCTGCTGATCGATCCCGAATTCGGCGGCACCACCTGCGCCACGGTGGGGTGCATGCCTTCCAAACTGCTGATTGCAGCGGCAAAAGCGCGGCATGAGGTCTCGCACGCCGAACTCTTCGGCATCCGAGTGGGAGAAGTCGCTGTCGATGAAGATGCAGTCCTGGACCGCATCCGGACAGAGCGTGACCGCTTCGTCACCCTGACGAAGGAATCGATCGATGATATACCTGAAAATGTTCGCATCACCGGACGGGCAAGATTTGAAAAGCCCGGCCTGTTGCGACTGGATGATGGGCGGAGGGTGGAGCCACGCGCGATCGTGATCGCGACTGGGTCGCGCCCCACCATACCCGATGCTTTTGCAGCACTCGGCGACCGCGCCCTGACCAACGAGACCGTGTTCGAGCTGAAGAGGCTGCCCCAGCGGCTTGCCGTCATCGGCTCGGGCGCGCTCGGGCTGGAGCTGGCGCAGGCCTTCGCCCGGCTGGGGGTGAAGGTCGCCATGTTCGACAACGCCCAGACCATGGCCGGACTGCGATGCCCGCGCGTGCACAAGGCGCTGGAAACGATCATAGCCCGGGATGTCAATCTGCATCTGGGAGTGGAGGCAAGGCCCGAGCTGCGTGACAACGGCGTGTCGCTCCGCTGGTCCGGTGCGAGCCAGGGCGAAGCAATGTTCGACAAGGTTCTGGTTGCGGTCGGCCGCCCGCCTGTGCTGGACGGTCTGGACATTGCCGAGGCCGGGCTCGCGCTCGACGACCATGGCGTGCCCTGCCATTCCCGCGACACCATGCGCTGCGGCGACAGCAATGTGTTTCTGGCTGGCGATGTCGCGGCGGACCAACCGTTGCTGCACGAAGCGTCGCATGACGGCGCCATCGCGGGCCGCAACGCTGCAGCCTGGCCTACCCCGATCGGCGTCGAGCGCCAGGTCCCGTTCAGTATCATCTTCACCGATCCGCAGGTTGTGCGCATCGGTCAGTCCGAAGCGGACGGCGCCGTCAGCGGCACGACCGATTTCGCGGATCAGGGACGCGCGCGGGTCGAGGCACGCAACGAGGGCGCGCTCACGCTATATGCCGCTGCGCCCGACGGCGTGCTGATCGGCGCGGATCTTGTGGCCCCGGCGGGCGAGCATCTAGGCCATCTGCTCGCATGGGTGATCCAGCAGAAGATGACGGCGACGCAGGTGCTGCAGTTGCCCTTCTATCACCCGACGATCGAAGAAGGGCTGAAAGATGCCCTGCGCATGGTATGTGCGGCGACACCCATCCCCATCCCCGACAACCAGGACACCGGCTCGCCTGCCGGCGCATGAGCAGGACAGATCCTGGGCGTCTCAAGTCGATTTGGATTGGATGCGGGTTGGAATTGAGCCAATTTTCATCTTGCATCCGCAGCCCCGCAATCAAATCCGGTCTCGAAATTAGTCCATGTTAGATTCTTAAATGGGCCAGTAGCCGGGCAAGGGCGCGATGCATCTGACGCATGGGATACTCGATATGACCTGCTGCTCAGCACTCAATTGCGGCAATCTATGCGCCGGCATCGCACCGCTTGGGGCGGCACGCGCGCTATGGCAGATGCTCCACGCTCCCTGATCGACACGGCAGACGGCTATCCGATCGGCAGCTTCGGTCAGTACAGGACGTACATTGGCGCTCAACCGAACAACCGGTTGTGGGTCGCTAGCTGCCGTTGCAGACCGCTAGATCAGGCAGCCGTTTCTTGCCAATCGCCACTCGGCATCTGTCTTTCGGCCAGCGAAATCAGTCACAATTTCGGACTCAAACACGTTCTAAGTCAGATGCTTAGAGAAATTTTGGGGGCACAATTGGGGGCAAAATTTGAGACGCAGATCAATTGAGTGTTTTAATTCAATTGGTTAACCGAGTTATGAGGGTCCCGTAAGCGGCACCACCACCCCTTCCCACAGCGTCTCAAAACGTTGAATTTCTGCGGGTTTCCGGCTATCCTGCCCGCGACGGGAGTCTCGTTTTGTTCCAGATTGCGCCCCCAGATTTCGTTAATTTGGCGGCACAATTGGGGGCACAGCGACAGGAAAAAGCGTGGTGCCGCCAAAGGTCTCTCAAAGCCGCAGAAATCAGAGGGTTTCAGCCGATTGATGCCCTTTACCGCAAATCCGACGACAAACGCCTCTATCTTGAGATTCGGCCCAACGGTTCGAAGCACTGGTTTTTGAAGTAGATGATCCACGGATCCGAAAACACTCTGTCGCTAGGAACATGGCCAGAAGTGTCTCTCAGCGGGAACTGAACCGGTCCACCGTTAGGCGATCGACGATAGCACCCTCGCAGTGTTGGATTGTCTGCTTCCGCCGCACCCCGCCATCCGGGCGACGAACTTCGAACAACCGGCATTTCCCAAACCCGCTATCCAGCATGGTCGGCATCCATGTCCGCTTTCTGGCATCCAGCAGGAAAGCCGAAATGACCGATACTGGGGCGCTTTGCTGGCCGGCGGCTATCGGCAAACAGTCGGTCCGCTATTGGACCGGTTGTTGAATGGCAGGTCCTGGCCACGAAAGGGCTGAAGCCGCATGTCGGCTGTCAGGCAGCGGCCACAGGGTATCTCATGGCTGAAATTGGGTGGAAATCAGACATGCGGCAATTTATCAACTCATTGACGGAGCACTGAAGACATTTAACTCAGCGGAATGCTTAGACAAGTTTTATGAATCTACTGCACGATGAAATTGATGATTTCCTAAACCGGTTCAACAGCTTCAACGATGCTGTAGCAAGAAGGTGGGCAATAATATCCTCAAACGAAAATACAAACGTGGCGATCGAATTGGAGGCATGCGACCTCATGTCCAAAGTTTCTGAGTGGAGGAAAATCAAACTGATGATGGCTGACTGTAGGAGCGTGGCGTTTGTAAAAAATACCAAGATCGACTACGAAGTTTTATCGTCAGGCCTTTATATCGTTTATTGTGATGGGTTGTTCGGGCTGGAATTCGGCGATTTCCATGATGCGCCAAACTCGCTTGAGGAAATTATCACCTCGCGCTGCCACGTAGTAGCTGCATCAGTTGCTTGGGAGTTCGTTGAGCCAGCCTAAGAATTTGTCCGCAATGGGGTCGTTTGCCGAACGGCAGCTTTTTTCAGCAATGCTTGGATAGCTGCCCGTCGGGTTTCGAGAAACGGTGCGAGCTTGCCCCACGGCTGAAATTGGGTGGAAAGCTGCCCTTCGACTTTCCTTCCTGATCACGATCTGTGCCGTATGGCAGTGCAAACGCCATACACGTTGGCTAATGCGAAAAGGCCTCCAGCCCAAAGTGGAAATGGCTCATCGTAGCCAACGCTCCATCCTACAACGAATGATGCGACAACGATCAGAAACAAACGCCATCGGGGGAGGTCACGATACCTGATCTCGTCATTGTCGCCGAAAGCGCCAACAATAACCTTCAATCGCTCGATTAGTCCCCAGTCTAGGGCCAATCCCGCGATTACGGTAAAGATGATATAGACTAACGACAACAAAGCCTCCGATGTGTGCCGAGCATATCACATGAAGTGATGACTGCTATGGGGTCGTTTGCCGAAAGGCAGCTTTTTTCAGAGGTGCTCGGATAGCTGCCCGTCAGGTTGCAGGAAGCGCCAAACGGCTGCTGTATGGCCGAAACCGGGTGGATAGGCGAATGGTGGCTCTTGCGGAGCGGATCACCCAAGCTGCCGTTGCACGACTGGTCTGCCCACCCGCTGGACGTGAACGCGAACGTCGTGCACCATTTGCAGGATGCGTTTCTCAAGGTCCAAATTTCCACTTTCCTTCGGTGTCGTCACGCTAGCGCTGCTTGCCGGGGCCCTTCTCGCAATAGGATATTCCAACCATCCCATCTGGTGGACAACATGGCTCGCGCCCGCACCAGCTTTGGCAGCGGTTCTGATCTCGCCGCAGCGAACGCGCACTGTGGTCGGGCTAGTTATCGGACTTTTCGCGGGGGCTCTTTCGCTGAGCTATCGAATCGAAACCGGCTCTGTTTCAGCAGCCGTCTTCATTGCCATTGCTTATGCAATAGCATGGAGCAGCACGCTCAAACTGGCAGCGACGGTGGCGGTGCGCATGAACGCGGTTATGGCTGCGCTCATCTTACCTGTGTCATGGGCCGCCATCGATACGTTGCTTATTCAATTTTCACCGCACGGCAGCATAGGAAGCCTTGCCTATTCGCAGGGCCGGATACTTGCCGTCCAGCAGCTTGCCAGTTTGGGAGGGGTGCCGCTGATCACCTTTGTCATTTTGCTGCCTGGCTCTGCCGCTGGTCTAGCCCTCGCGTATTTGTCGGGCGAGAAATCCATCCGCTTGGTGCCGCAAGCCAACACTCTGGCCGTTGTGACGAGCATCGCCGCAATCATGTTCGGGCTCGTCCGCCTGAACACCGATCCGCTTCCGACCGGCCATGTCGTGGTCATGATCGCAGCGGACGGGAACAGCCCAGCGCGACGAGATTGGCGAGATTTCATCGAGACTTACGGTGCTGCACTCGACCGCGCAGCCAGACCCGGTGCTACCGTGGTTCTACCAGAGAAAATTCTTCGAGTGGACGAGACGGGAATGAGACAAGCGCGTAGAGCCTTGTCCGCGCTCGCCGGCGAACGCTCCGCAACGATCGTGATAGGTGTTGAGGTCGATGACGGACGAATAATCACGAATAATGCTTTGGCACTGCTGCCGGACGGCACAGCCTCCAATTATGTGAAGCAGCACCTGGTTCCAGGCCTGGAAGCGGAGCTTACCCCCGGAAGCCGAGATCTTTTGATCGGTTCGCCTGCGCCAGGCACGGGCATTGCCATCTGCAAGGACATGCACTTTCCGACACTTGCTCGGCGCTATGCTTTCGAAGGGGCGAAAGCAATGCTGGTGCCCGCCTATGACTTTGACGTAGATGCTGACATGATGATGAGAGTGGCGGCTATTCGCGGTATTGAAGGCGGCTTCGCCGTCGCGCGAACGGCTCGCGATGGCATGGCCGCGTTATCTGACCCCTATGGGCGCATAATTGACAAGCGCCGAAGCGGCGCGCAAGTTGGCGAACTTGTCGGTCAATTGCCCGCGGCTTTGAATTCCCCTCCACTCTACGTTCTGATTGGCGACGTATTCGGGTGGATATGCGTAGTGGCTTGGCTGGCAATCGCTATTGGTATTAGACTGGCGCGCAAAACCGGATCGGCGGTCACCACCTGAACCACCATCAGGCCTTGATGCAGCCCAAATGGCCTTCGCCCGACCGATTGTGGGTCGCTTTGTGCCTGCAAGTTTTTTCGGAGATGCTCGGATAACTGCCTGTCAGGTTCCAGGAAGCGGAAGGCCGCTGCTGTATGGCCAATAAGGGTGGTTTCTTGAATGTCCGGTCTTCGGGAGAACAAGCCGATCGCTGATCAGTTCAACCGACTTCAAATGCCGAGGGCATCCATTTTTGGAGCTTCGTATTTCCCGTCCTCACCGGGATAGCGAAGGTCTGCCGCCAGTGCCGGGTTGGTTTTCGCCAGTGCCCATAACAGGCTTTGCCCGGCAGGTAGCGCTTGCGGCACGAGTTCGAACTCGGCTGACCGGAATGCCAAATCCGCATCGATGATCCGCCATCCGCGCTCGCGGAACATCTGAATAGCATCGCCAAGGAACAGTGCGGTCGCAAGACGATGATGCAAGAGAATGGCGAGCCAACCATCGGTCTGTTCCCGACCTTGCCGCCACGACGGAGATGCTGCACATGAAAACCATGCAGAGGGCAACGGCCATGAGAGCGCTGATAGCGCTGTTTTGCGCTTACTGTCTCGCTTTCCTTCTGTCGGGTTCCGCTCTGTTCGATGCTTTCAGCTCGGCAGTTATCAATGTCATGGCGCTCGGGGTGGCTGGGTTTGCGGCTTCCGGGATGCTTCACCTCGCCGGTGGAATGCGCCCAGACAACACCGTGCGCCTTGGCGCGCATGTGCTGGGATCACTCGTATTCACCTTTTTCTGGTATCTTTTGGTACTGGCGGGGTTCGCGCTGACCGGAAGCTGGATACGAAACGGGCTGGCGACGCGCGCATTCAGCGAGAATGCAATGGTCTGGCAGATATTCCAGGGCGTCACGCTGTACGCGATACTCGTGCTTTGGCTTGACCGTCATCCTTTGGTGCAGAGTCCGCCAGCAGCTTCGACATCGGAGGCATCGCCCGAGCCGGGCGATCCCTCGGTGCCGCTCCTTTTGAGGGATGGCGATCAGATCATCTCGGTAGCGCTGGATGAGATAGTCCAGCTGTCGGGCGCCGACGGCTATGTCGAGATCGTGACGATGCAGCGGACATTTCTCTCGAGCCGGACGCTGTCGAGCCTGACGCATGCGCTGCCCGGCGAGTTCCTGCGCGTGCATCGCTCTCACATCGTCAGGCGTGGCGCGATCGTTCGGGCAGAACCCGCTGGAAACGGCCGACTGACGTTGCACATGTGCAACGGAAAGTCGGTGATCACCAGCCGCGATGGCGCCCGGATTATTCGGGGTCTTTCCGGCTGATGTAAGTTGGCGGCCAACCTGTGTCGGTTCGCCGGATTTTTCGGATCAGGTTCGATGCCGTGTCCAGGGATGAGCGAGTTGCTCCATTCCTGAGGTTTCCAATGATACGCCAGATGCTCGTCGCCGTCTTCGGCTTGGCAATTCTATCCGCTTGTGCCCCCTCGATCGAGCGACGGCCCGTTTACGCCGCTTCCCAGGCGAGCGACGCACTATTGCGTCGGCAGATCGATACGGTTTTGACCGAGCACCGTGTTCACACCGCCGCCATTGGCGTCCTGAGGGACGGAAAGCTGGTTTTCGAGCACTATCATGGCGACGCCGGGGGTGTGCCAGCTAATGCGGAAACCCGCTTTGATGTTGCCTCCATCACCAAGACTGTCGCTGCCGAGACCCTTTTGCGGATGGTGGCCGACGGCAAGGTCGATCTTGACGAGCCGTTGTATCGATACTGGGTGGACCCCGACATCGCGGGTGACGCCCGACATCGGTTGCTGACGCCGCGCTTGATCCTCACGCATCGCAGCGGATTTCCCAACTGGCGTTTTCTGCGTCCGGGCGGCAAGCTGGCGTTCGAACGCGATCCAGGCAGCGGCTATGGCTATTCGGGCGAAGGCTTCAATTATCTCTGGAGGGCCATCGAGCGCAAACAGGGTGCCAGCTTTCCGGCGCTGGTCGACCGATATCTTTTCAAACCGCTGGGGATCAGGAATGCAAGACTGACAGTCGATCACGCCGATCAGCAGAATGTGGCGCTCGGAATAGACGAAACGGGGAAGCGCTATGACCCAGGTTGCCGACCGGGCTTCTGCTGGAAAGACGGTGAATGGTCGGCCGCGGGCGGAATGCTGATCACGCTACGGGACTATTCGAGGATAATGTCTGCGATCGGCGACCACACGGGCTATGGTACGCAACTCGCCATGGAGCGTGACCGGATCGTGACCGATCGCGGCGATGAAGCGGTGGTCGATTGCAGCCTGTACCCCACCATTTGCCCCGAGGCGGAAGGCTATGGGCTCGGGTTCGTGGTTGTCGACCAGGGGCAACGCCGCACCATTGGGCACGAAGGCGGCGACTGGTCCCAACTCACTCTGGCCTACACACACCTGCCGTCGCGTGACGGCATCGTGATTTTCCTGAATGTTCCCATGCTTCAAGGCGTAACTCCAATGCGTGATCTTGTCCGCCTGCTCGACCCGACATCCCCTTATGCCTCGCGCTTCGAGAAGTGGGCCAGCGAGGCGAGCTAGAGCACTTTTCGACCAATCACGGTGGCCCAAATTGGTCGAAAAGTGCTCTAAGGTCAGGTTCGACCCCGCTCGTATCATCAGGCTCAGACCATTGGCATCGGTTCTGTTGCGACATGGCAACTGGCAAGACCTGTGAAAAACGGAAAGGCAATCGTCCGCGCGCGCCGTGGTTGCAGCATTCCCCTGCTCTGGTCCTCAATTCCTCCGTCAACCCGACCGAGTCGCGATGGTAAATGCGGATTGAACATTGATCCGATTTGGGGCAACCGTGCCAACGGCCTGTATCGCAACGGAAAATCGGTGCGATGCACAGAGTGGCATAAAATGTCGATGATATCGGACTTTTTGCCTGACCATCCACCGATGCGCGTTACCTGCAAGAGTTATAAAATGCGCAGGCTTGCATACAACCGATTGCAATTTGTCACAGACTGCGACAGTTGACCCCCAAATTTGGGGGTAATGCATGCAGTCGTTGAAGGTTAGGGGTTACGCATCGGCTGCAAACTCCCGGCGCAAGGCGATTTTTCTTTCAGCGACGGCGCTATTCGGAATGGGCTTTGCCGGTCATGCGGCGGCGCAGACCGTCGCTGCGCCTGTCGGCACGCCAGAGGGGGCAGGCGGGCGGGCCCTGCTTCAGGGGCTTCCCGAGATGCGCCTGCCCGAAGAGGTGCGGTTCCAGTCGCGCCTGGCGCCCGAGGACATTCGCATCGCTGCCCCGGTGCTGGTTGACGATATCCGGATATCGGCCCCGGTCACGGTCGAGGATGTCCGGATTGCTGCCCCGGTTGCGGTCGAGGATATCCGCATATCCGCGCCAGTTTCCGACGGATCGCCAGCAGGCGCCGCGTCGTCCGCAGCACCGGTCACGCTCAGCGTGCCGCGCGCTATGCCGGTGGGCGCGGATGTGGTGTTCGGCACCGTCGGGTTCAGCCAGAGCTCGCCGACCAAGCTGACGGTGCAGCAATCGAGCGACAAGGCCATCGTCAACTGGCAGAGCTTCGATATTGCGGCAGGTGCCACGGTCGACGTGCAGCAGCCGGGCGCAGCATCGCGCGCGCTGTTCCGCGTCACCGGTGATACCGACAGCCGTATCGCCGGTACGCTCACCGCCACCGGCAAGCTGTTCCTGATCAACCCCAATGGCATCGCGATTGGCGCAGGCGCGAAGATCGATACCGGGTCCTTTGTCGCCTCGACGCTCGACATCGCCGATGCCGATTTCCTCAGCGGCAATTTTACCTTCCGCCGCACGGGCGCGGCCAAGGGCATTTTCAACGGCGGCGCGATCAGCGCCAACGGTGGCGATGTCGCACTGCTGGGCAGTTCGGTGGTCAACGAAGGCGTGGTCTCCGCGCGGCTGGGGCGGATCGCCTATGGCGCGGGCGATGCGATCACGCTCGATTTCGGCGGCGATCGCTTCCTGCAGATCGCGGTGCCGGTATCGGATGCAGCGGGCCTGAAGGATGTTTTCGGACGCGAACTGCAGGCGCTGGTGACGGCCGCCGGGCGCAGCGAGGCGCAAGGCGGACAGATCTATATCAGCGCGCAGGCCGCGCGCGACCTGATGACCAGCGCAGTGCGGATCGAGGGCGATCTGGTTGCGACGAGCTTCCGCGAAGAACCGAACGGCCAGATTCGGCTGGGCAGCGTCAAGATCGATGGCGGCGACGGCGTGGTGCAGACGCTGGGCCGGATCGATGCCAGCGGCGGCACGGGGCTGACCGGTGGCGCGGTGAACATCTCGGGCCGCGCGGTGGCGCTGGGCGGCGAGATCAGCGCTTCGGGCGAGCGCGGCGGCGGCAGCGTTACGGTGGCGGCGAGCAGCGCGCTGTCTTTGGCGGCGACGGTCGAGGCGAGCGCGCTTCGCGGCGATGGCGGCACGATCCGCTACACGTCGGGCGGTTCGATCACCGAAAATGTCGGCGGCATCAGCGATGTGTCGGGCGGCCTGAGTGGCGGAACCATTCGGGTGTCCGGCCTGGGCGATGTCGCGACCAGCGGCACCTACCGCGCCGACGGCCTGCTGGGCCTGGGCGGGAATATCGACATTGGCGGAAAGTCGATCCGGCTGCTGTCGACGCAGCTTTCCGCGCGGGGGATGAAACAGGGCGGGCTGGTGCGCGTCGGCGGCGCCTTCCAGGGCGGCGCTGCGGACCGCGCAACACGCAGCGACTATGAACGGTTCGAGGGCCGTTTCGGCCCGCTCGCGCCGATCGCCAATGCGGCGACCAACTTCGTCAACGACGGTGTTCAGATCGACGTGTCGTCGTCGCGCGGCATCGGCGGCGGCGCGATCATCTGGTCGGACCAGCAGACGACGATGCTGGGCGCGATCAAGGCGACCGGCATCCGCGGCGGCGGCACGGCGGAGGTCTCCGGAAAGGAGCAACTGCGCTATGTCGACCTTGCCGCGATCGACACCGGCCTGGGCGGCGAACTGCTCCTCGATCCCAGGAACATCGTCATCGGCACTTTCCCGCAGGCAGCTGCGTGGCAATATGCGGCCATTCTCGGCGTGGGCGTCGCGCCCGGAATCGCTGCGGGTAATGACGTTGGTGGCGGGGACCAGTTTGGCGTCTCGCTTGCCTTGAACGGTACGGGCGACAGGCTGGCGGTCGGGTCCGATCTTGATGACGGCTTTGGTGATACGGCTTTCAATAGCGGATCGGTCCGCCTGTTCACATTCACCGACACCAGCTTCAGCGGTGGCGCCCTGGTCGGGACGATTGGACGCGGCTATACCGGCGCGGGCAATATCGATCTGGGGGCGGCGCTGGAGGCGCAAGACCAGTTTGGCAGGTCTGTATCGCTGAACCAGTTGGGCGACAGGCTGGCGGTTGGTGCCGTGTCGGATGCAGGTGCGAACAACAATGCCAGCAATGTCGGGTCGGTAAGGCTGTTCACCTTCTCCAACACCAGCTTTGCGGGTGGCGCCCTGGCCGGCACGATCGGGCTTGGCTATGCCGGTGCTAACGATATTGACCTCGGCACTGCACTCGACGCGAACGATTCCTTCGGCATTTCGGTTTCCCTGAACGGGGCCGGCAACCGATTGGCCGTTGGCGCCAGTGCTGACGGTGGCTTCGGCAATGCGTTCTCCGGTACTGGCGCGGTACGGCTGTTCACCTTTGCTGACACCAGCTTCTCGGGAGGTCAGCTCGTCGGCACGATCGGCCGGGGCTATACCGGCTCCGGTGACATGGATCTGGGCTCGGCGCTGGAGAATGCCGACCGATTTGGTTCGGCAGTGGCGTTGAACGGAATTGGCAACAGGCTCGCAGTCGGTGCCACTGGCGATGCTGGATTTGCCAATGATGCGCCCGGAGCTGGTTCCGTCAGGCGCTTCGTATTCACCGACAGCAACTTTGGTGGCGGGGTTTTTTCCGGAACCACAGGACGCGGATATACCGGCACAGGCGACGACAACTTGGGCACTGCCCTGGAAAGCGGTGACATGTTCGGTAGCTCGGTTGCGCTGAGCACCAATGGCATGGCCGTCGGGGCCGTGCGCGATGCCGGTTCAACCAACAGCGTTTCCGGATCCGGCGCCGTCCGCCTGTTTATCTACTCACTCAGCAACTTTACCGGGGGGACGCTGCAGGCCACGATCGGGCGGGGCTATGCAGGGACCAAGGATTTCGACCCCGGATCGTCGCTGGCGGTCGATGACCAGTTTGGTAGCGCAGTGGCACTCACTGCTGACGGGACCCGGCTGGTGGCGGGCGCGGTTGGCGACGACGGTTTCGGCGACGTCTCCGTGAGCTCCGGCTCGGTTCGGCTGTTCAGCTTTGTCGGCAGCAATTTTTCGGTACCGTCAACCAGATCGGGACCTTGGGGGTCGGTTATGCCGGTGGCTATTCGCTCGATCTGGGGAGCGGGCTTGAGGCCAATGATGGATTCGGCACCTCGGTCTCATTGAACGCTGCAGGCGACAGGCTGGCAGTTGGCGCGCCTTTCGATGACGGTACAACCAATCTCGTGTCGAATTCCGGTGCAGTCCGGCTATTCACCTTCAAGAACAACAGCTTTAGTGGCGGCGCACTGGCCGGCATTATCGGGCGCGGCTATACAGGCACCGGCAATATCGATCTCGGAAGCAACCTGGAAGCCAATGACAATTTCGGCACGTCCGTTTCGCTCAATGCCGCAGGGGACAGGTTGGCCGCAGGCGCCAATGCCGATAGCGGCCCCGGCAACGGCAACTTCAGCTCGGGTTCCGTCCGCCTGTTCACCTTCACCAACACCAGCTTTGCCGGCGGTCTTCTGGCAGGAACCATTGGCCGGGGATATTTTGGAACCGGCAATCTGGACGTGGGCGCGAGCCTGGAAAATTTCGATCAGTTCGGCTCATCCGTCTCCCTCAATGCAGCAGGCGACAGGCTGGCGGTTGGTGCCATTTCCGACGACGGTTTCAACAACATAGCCTCATCCTCAGGGTCGGTAAGGCTGTTCACTTTTTCCAACACCAGCTTTGCCAACCCGACACTCGTCGGCATCATTGGCCGCGGCTATACCGGGACAGGCAATCTCGATCTGGGGACTGCGCTGGGCAATAATGACCAGTTCGGGATATCGGTATCGCTCAACGCAGCGGGCGACCGGCTGGCTGTCGGAGCCAATGGAGATGCGGGCGCTACGGATGCAACTTCAGGCGTCGGCGCGGTGCGTCTCTTCAGCTTTGGGAACACCAGCTTCGGTTCCGGCACACTGACGGCCATCATCGGCAAAGGCTATACCGGCGGCAGCAACCTCGACCTCGGCACAGACCTGGAAGCTTCGGACGGCTTTGGTCGATCGGTCAGCCTCAATGCGCTGGGCAACCGGCTGGCAGTCGGCACTCCAGGCGACGATGGATTTGGTAACACGGCCACCAATTCCGGTGCCGTCCGGCTCTTCACCTATACCGCCAACACTTACACGGGCAGCGGCGCTACCCGCGTCATCGGACGAGGTTATACCGGCCTTGGCGATCTCGATCTCGGCACGGGACTTGAAGTCTCAGACTCGCTGGGCACGTCCGTCGCGTTCAATGCCGCTGGCGACAGGCTCGTGATTGGCGCGACGGGCGATGATGGTTTTGGCAATGCGGTTGGCGCGGTTGGCTCTGTCCGTTTGGTCACATTCGGCGACGCCTTTTTTGGCAACGCTGCGCTAGCCGGAGTGATCGGAAGCGGCTTTACCGCCAGCGACATCAGCAGCCTTGACCTCGGCGGGATGCTTGACGTCACTGATCAGTTCGGCATCTCGGTAGCCTTGAATGCAGCCGGCGACCGCCTGGCGGTCGGCGCACCCAGCGACGATGGCTTTGGCAACAGCGTGCAAAATGCAGGGGCGGTCCATCTTTTCAGGTTCACCGGATCCAGTTTCGCAGGTGGGGCGCTCGCAGGCACGATCGGCCGGGGCTATATTGGAACTCGCAATTTCGATGTCGGCGCTTCGCTGGAGGCCAATGACAATTTCGGACGTTCGGTGTCGCTCAATGGAAGCGGCGACAGACTGGCGGTCGGTGCCATAGGCGATGACGGATCCGGCAACATCGCGTCGGGAGCCGGATCAGTCCGCCTGTTCACTTTCGCCAATACCAGCTTCGGCGGTGCAGCCCTCGCAAGTACGATCGGTCGGGGCTACTCGGGCACGGGCAATCTCGATCTTGGGACCAGTCTGGAAACCGACGACGGCTTCGGGACGTCCGTCGCACTGAATGCCAGCGGGAATCGCCTGGTCGTTGGCGCCATCGGCGACGATGGCTTCCAGAACCAGCTGATCGATTCCGGATCGGTGCGGCTGTTCTTCTTTACCGACAACAATTTCAGTGGCGTTGCGCACCTTGGCACGATTGGCTATCTGTTCAATACTGGCTCATCGGTCAATGTTGGTACCCAGTTGCAAGCCGGCGATCGCCTGGGTTCGGCAGTAGCCCTGAATGCGTCAGGAGACAGGCTGGCGGTCGGCGCATCGGGCGACGATGGCAGCACAAATGGTGCTGCGGAATCCGGTGCAGTCCTGCTGTTCAATTTTACCAGTACCAGCTTTGGTGGCGGAACGCTCGCGAGCATTATCGGGCGCTCATACACGATCGATCCCGGATCCGCGCTGGAGGCCGGCGACCTGCTGGGCTCGTCGGTTGCTCTGAACGCGGCCGGTGACAAACTGGCCGTTGGGGCCAGCAATGACGCTGGGGCCAGCAACACCGTTGTTGGTGCCGGCGCAGTGCGTGTCTACAGTTTTTCCAACGCCAACTTTGGCGGCGCAAGCCTTACAAATATCTTTGGTCGCGGCTATACCGGCACCGGCAATTTTGACACGACCGGCGGGGCGCTGGCGGGAATTGGTAATGCCGTTGCCTTCAACAATGACGGAAAGTCTCTGGTTCTCGGCTCCCCGAACAGTTCGGTGATTGCAGCCATGCGGCTGGTGACTCCGGCTGAACCTGCTGTCGGCAGCCTGCTGTTCGCCGACAATGCCACCGGCACCAGCAACATATCCCACACCGCGCTGCAAACCGCGCTGTCGACTGGCCAGGCGATTACGCTTGAAGCCTCGAACGATATCACGGTTTCAACGCCGTTTGGTGCATCCAATTCCAGCGGAGCGGGTGGCGCGCTGACACTGCGCGCTGGGCGGTCGATCCTGCTCAATGGCTCAATCATTACCGATGACGGCAACTTGACGCTGATCGCAAACAGTGGCGGCAGCGACCTGACTACGGTGAATCTCAACCGTTCAACCGGTGCTGCTGCGATCACCATGGGCGCGGGGGTTGCCATCAATGCTGGCTCGGGCAATGTTTCGATTACAATCGGCAATGGCACCGGGCTAACCAATTCTACCAGCGGTGCGATTACGCTGGGCAGTATCACGGCGGGCAGCATCAGCGTGACCAATGCGGGCACGACGGCGGGCAGCGACATCATCGTTCGCTCGGGCGCGGTGCTGAGGGCATCGGGCACGGGTCGGGCAATCGACATCCGGGCCGAGACGGGCACGTTCACCAACAATGCGGGCACCGGCGCTTTCTCGCTGACCGGCGGCGGCACCTATGGCGTCTTCTCCGACGCACCTGCGACAACGACTGAAGGCGTGACCGGCTATCTGAAGCGTTACAATGTATCCAACGCCACTGCGTTTGCTGCGCTGAACCCCGGCGGCAGTTTCTTTGCCTATCGCATCGCACCGGTGCTGACGGTCACGGCCGACAATTTCACCCGCAATTACGGCGATGCCAACCCCAGCTTCACCTTCGGCATCACCGGCTTTATCGATGGCGACACAGCAGCCGGATCGATCGCGGGCGCGCCTGCCTTCACAACGGCTGCCGATTTGACGACCGCGATCGGAACTTACGCCATCACCCCGTCCTTGGGGACGCTGGCCTCGGCCGAGGGCTATCAGTTCTCCTTTGCCAATGGATCGCTGTTGGTCGTGCAGCGTCCCATCACGGTTACTGCCGATGCGCTCACCCGCATATATGGCGAAGCCAACCCCGCACTGACCTTTACGATTGGCGGCCAGGGCCTTGTCAACGGCGATACTGTCACCGGTTCGCTGGCTACGACCGCCGGCTTGACGACCAACGTAGGCAGCTATGCGATCACACAGGGCTCGGTTTCCGCAGGCGGCAACTACGCGCTGACCTATAGCGGTGCGAATCTGACCGTCACGGCGCGGCCCATCACGGTCACGGCGGATGCGCTGAATCGCATCTATGGCGATGCCAATCCTGCGTTTACCTTCACGGTGGGGGGCATGGGCCTTGTCAACGGCAATACGCTCACCGGTGCGCTGGCGACGACAGCGACTCAGGCATCGGGTGTCGGCAGTTATGCCATCAGCCAGGGAAGTCTGTCAGGGGGCAGCAACTATGCGCTGACCTTCAACGGCGCGAATCTCACGATCGATCCGCGTTCGATCACCTTGACCGCCAATGCGCTGAGCCGTTTCTACGGAAGTTC
This sequence comes from Blastomonas sp. SL216, assembly GCA_026625625.1. NCBI lineage: Bacteria > Pseudomonadati > Pseudomonadota > Alphaproteobacteria > Sphingomonadales > Blastomonadaceae > Blastomonas > Blastomonas sp. SL216. The sequence goes on along the minus strand of CP113055.1, from coordinate 1,706,569 downwards.
AAATCCGACATTGACGTACTCGGTCGGTGGCCAGGGCCTGGTCAACGGCGACACGCTGAGCGGCGCGCTAGCGACAACGGCAGGGCTGACGAGCAACGTTGGCAGTTATGCGATCACGCAAGGCTCGCTGGCGGCTTCCTCAAATTACACGCTGACTGGTTTTACTGGCGCAGACCTTACCGTTACCGCACGGTACCGATCACGGTTACGGCTGACGCTCTCACCCGCATTTATGGCAATGCGAACCCGGCGCTCACCTACACGGTCGGCGGCCAAGGCCTGGTCAACGGCGACGCGCTCACCGGCGCGCTAGCGGCCACTGCTGGACTGACGAGCAACGTCGGCAGCTATGCGATCACGCAGGGGACGCTGGCCGCTGGCAGCAACTACGCGCTGACCTATGCTGGTGCGAACCTGACGGTAACTGCCCGTCCCCTGACGATCACCGCTGACGCTCTCAGCCGCATTTATGGCAATGCGAACCCGGCACTGACCTACACGGTCGGCGGAGATGGCCTGGTCAATGGCGACACGCTGAGCGGCGCGCTAGCGACAGCGGCTGGGCTGACAAGCAACGTCGGCAGTTACGCGATTACGCAAGGCTCGCTGGCGGCTGGCAGCAACTACGCGCTGACCTATACCGGTGCGAACCTGACGGTAACCGCACGGCCGATCACGGTCACTGCCGATGCGCTCACCCGCATCTATGGCAATGCCAACCCCGCGCTGACCTACACGGTTGGCGGCCAGGGCCTGGTCAATGGCGATACGCTGACCGGCGCGCTAGCGACGACAGCTGGCTTGACCAGCAACGTCGGCAGCTATGCGATCACCCAAGGGTCGCTGGCCGCTGGCAGCAACTATGAGCTGACCTATACCGGCGCGAACCTGACCGTCACGGCCCGTCCGCTGACGGTCACCGCCGATGCACTCAGCCGCATCTATGGCAACGCGAACCCGGCGCTTACCTTCACTGTTGGTGGCCATGGCCTGGTCAACGGCGATACGTTGAGCGGCGCGCTGGCGACCACGGCAGCGCTCACTTCGAACGTCGGCACCTATGCGATTACGCAAGGGTCGCTCGCAGCTAGCTCGAACTACGCGCTGACCTATACCGGTGCGAACCTCACCATCACCGCGCGCCCGCTGACGATCACGGCAGATGCGCTGAGCCGGATTTATGGCAACGGCAACCATGCGCTGACGTTCAGGGTCGGCGGTCAGGGCCTGGTCAACGGCGACACTCTGACCGGCGCGCTGGCGACCACGGCAGGGCTCACTTCGAACGTCGGCAGTTACGCGATCACGCAAGGATCGCTGGCGGCTGGAAGCAACTATACGCTGACCTACGCTGGTGCGAACCTGACGGTAACCGCCCGTCCGCTGACGGTCACGGCCGATGCGCTCACCCGCATCTATGGCAATGTGAACCCGGCGCTGACCTACACGGTCGGTGGCCAGGGCCTGGTCAACGGCGATACGCTGACCGGCGCGCTGGCGACGACCGCTGGGCTGACGAGCAACGTCGGCAGCTATGCGATCACGCAGGGCACGCTGGCGGCTGGCAGCAACTACGCGCTGACCTATACCGGTGCGAACCTGACGGTAACCGCCCGCCCGCTGACGATCACCGCTGACGCTCTCACCCGCATCTATGGCGACGCGAACCCGGCACTGACCTACACGGTCGGCGGAGATGGCCTGGTCAATGGCGACACGCTGAGCGGCGCGCTAGCGACAGCGGCTGGGCTGACAAGCAACGTCGGCAGTTACGCGATTACGCAAGGCTCGCTGGCGGCTGGCAGCAACTACGCGCTGACCTATACCGGTGCGAACCTGACGGTAACCGCACGGTACCGATCACGGTCACTGCCGATGCACTCAGCCGCATCTATGGCAACGCGAACCCGGCGCTTACCTTCACTGTTGGTGGCCAGGGCCTGGTCAACGGCGACACGCTCACCGGCGCGCTGGGGACGATGGCGGGGCTGACGAGTGGCGTCGGCACCTATGCGATCACGCAGGGGACGCTTGCGGCGAGCTCGAACTATGCGCTGACCTATACCGGTGCCAACCTGTCCGTCACGGCCCGTCCGCTGACGGTCACGGCAGATGCGCTCAGCCGCATCTACGGCAATGCCAACCCCGCTCTCACGTATACGGTCGGCGGAGATGGCCTGGTCAATGGCGACACGCTCACCGGCGCGCTGGCGACCACTACCGGGCTGACGAGCAGTGTTGGCAGCTATGCGATCACGCAAGGGTCGCTCGCAGCTAGCTCGAACTACGCGCTGACCTATGTCGGCAACAACCTCACGGTGACGGCGCGTCCGATCACCGTCACTGCGGATGCCTTGTCGCGTATCTACGGCAACGCAAATCCCGCGCTGACCTACACGGTCGGCGGCCAGGGGCTGGTCAATGGCGACACGCTCACCGGCGCGCTTGCCACCACCGCTGGGCTGACGAGCAACGTCGGCAGTTACGCGATTACGCAAGGTTCGCTGGCGGCTGGCAGCAACTACGCGCTGACCTATGCTGGTGCGAACCTGACGGTAACTGCCCGCCCGCTGACGATCACCGCTGACGCTCTCAGCCGCATCTATGGCAACGCGAACCCGGCGCTTACCTTCACTGTTGGTGGCCAGGGCCTGGTCAATGGCGACACGCTCACCGGCGCGCTAGCGACGACAGCTGGCTTGACCAGCAACGTCGGCAGCTATGCGATCACCCAAGGGTCGCTGGCCGCTGGCAGCAACTATGAGCTGACCTATACCGGCGCGAACCTGACCGTCACGGCCCGTCCGCTGACGGTCACCGCCGATGCGCTCACCCGCATCTATGGCAACGCGAACCCGGCGCTGACCTACACGGTCGGTGGCCAGGGCCTGGTCAACGGCGACACGCTCACCGGCGCGCTGGCGACGACAGCCGGGCTGACAAGCAACGTTGGCAGTTACGTGATCACGCAAGGATCGCTGGCGGCGAGCTCGAACTACGCGCTGGCCTATGTCGGCAACAACCTCACGGTGACGGCCCGTCCGCTGACGGTCACGGCAGATGCGCTCAGCCGCATCTACGGCAATGCGAACCCCGCGCTCACCTTCACGGTTGGCGGCCAGGGTCTGGTCAATGGCGACACGCTCACCGGCGCGCTGGCGACAGCGGCTGGGCTGACGAGCAACGTCGGCAGTTACGCGATTACGCAAGGTTCGCTGGCGGCTGGCAGCAACTACGCGCTGACCTATGCTGGTGCGAACCTGACGGTAACTGCCCGTCCCCTGACGATCACGGCAGATGCGCTCAGCCGCATTTATGGCAATGCGAACCCGGCACTAACCTACACGGTCGGCGGAGATGGCCTGGTCAATGGCGACACGCTGAGCGGCGCGCTAGCGACAGCGGCTGGGCTGACAAGCAACGTCGGCAGTTACGCGATTACGCAAGGCTCGCTGGCGGCTGGCAGCAACTACGCGCTGACCTATACCGGTGCGAACCTGACGGTAACCGCACGGCCGATCACGGTCACTGCCGATGCGCTCACCCGCATCTATGGCAATGCCAACCCCGCGCTGACGTTCACGGTCGGAGGGCAGGGCCTGGTCAACGGCGACACTCTGACCGGCGCGCTTGCCACCACCGCTGGGCTGACGAGCAACGTGGGCAGCTATGCGATCACGCAAGGCTCGCTGGCGGCTGGCAGCAACTACGCGCTGACCTATACCGGTGCGAACCTCACCGTCACCGCGCGCCCGATCACCGTGAGCGCCGATGCGCTCACCCGCATCTACGGCAACGCAAATCCCGCGCTGACCTACACGGTCGGTGGCCAGGGCCTGGTCAACGGCGACACGCTCACCGGCGCGCTAGCGACCACTACCGGGCTGACGAGCAGTGTTGGCAGCTATGCGATCACGCAAGGGTCGCTCGCAGCTAGCTCGAACTACGCGCTGACCTATGTCGGCAACAACCTCACGGTGACGGCGCGTCCGATCACCGTCACTGCGGATGCCTTGTCGCGTATCTACGGCAACGCAAATCCCGCGCTGACCTACACGGTCGGCGGCCAGGGGCTGGTCAATGGCGACACGCTCACCGGCGCGCTTGCCACCACCGCTGGGCTGACGAGCAACGTCGGCAGTTACGCGATTACGCAAGGTTCGCTGGCGGCTGGCAGCAACTACGCGCTGACCTATGCTGGTGCGAACCTGACGGTAACTGCCCGCCCGCTGACGATCACCGCTGACGCTCTCAGCCGCATCTATGGCGACGCGAACCCGGCACTGACCTACACGGTCGGTGGCCAGGGGCTGGTCAATGGCGACACGCTCACCGGCGCGCTGGCGACGGGAGCGGGGCTGACGAGCAACGTCGGCAGTTACGCGATCACTCAGGGCACGCTGGCGGCTAGCTCGAACTATGCGCTGACCTATGTCGGCAACAACCTCGCGGTGACGGCGCGGCCGATAACGGTCACCGCCGATGCACTAAGCCGTATCTATGGCAACGCAAATCCCGCGCTGACCTACACGGTTGGCGGCCAGGGTCTGGTCAATGGTGATACGCTGACAGGCGCTTTGGCGACCACCGCCGGGCTGGCCAGCAACGTCGGTACCTATGCGATTACGCAAAGCTCACTGGCGGCTGGCAGCAATTATGCGCTGACCTATACCGGTGGAAACCTGACCGTCACGGCCCGGCCGATTACGGTTACCGCTGACGCTCTCACCCGCATCTATGGCAACGCGAACCCGGCGCTTACCTACACGGTCGGCGGTCAGGGCCTGGTCAACGGCGACACGCTCACCGGCGCGCTGGCGACAACGGCAGGGCTGACGAGCAACGTGGGCAGCTATGCGATCACGCAAGGGTCGCTCGCAGCTAGCTCGAACTACGCGCTGACCTATGTCGGCAACAACCTCACGGTGACGGCGCGTCCGCTGACGGTCACGGCAGATGCGCTCACCCGCATCTATGGCAATGCGAACCCCGCGCTCACCTTCACGGTTGGCGGCCAGGGTCTGGTCAATGGCGATACGCTGACAGGCGCTTTGGCGACAACGGCAGGGCTGACAAGCAATGTCGGCACCTACACGATCACGCAAGGGTCGCTCGCAGCTAGCTCGAACTACGCATTGACCTATACCGGCGCAAACCTGTCCGTCACGGCCCGTCCGCTGACGGTCACGGCAGATGCGCTGAGCCGTATCTATGGCAACGCGAACCCCGCCCTGACGTTCACGGTCGGAGGGCAGGGCCTGGTCAACGGCGACACTCTGACCGGCGCGCTTGCCACCACCGCTGGGCTGACGAGCAACGTGGGCAGCTATGCGATCACGCAAGGCTCGCTGGCGGCGAGCTCGAACTATGCATTGACCTATGTCGGCAACAACCTCGCGGTGACGGCCCGTCCGCTGACGGTCACGGCAGATGCGCTGAGCCGTATCTACGGCAACGCCAACCCTGCGCTGACGTTCACGGTGGGCGGCCAGGGCCTGGTCAATGGCGATACGGTCACCGGCGCGCTGGGGACGATGGCGGGGCTGACGAGTGGCGTCGGCACCTATGCGATCACGCAGGGGACGCTTGCGGCGAGCTCGAACTATGCGCTGACCTATACCGGTGCCAACCTGTCCGTCACGGCCCGTCCGCTGACGGTCACGGCAGATGCGCTCAGCCGCATCTACGGCAATGCCAATCCGGCACTAACATACACGGTCGGTGGCCAGGGCTTGGTCAATGGCGACACGCTGACCGGCGCGCTGGCGACAGCGGCTGGGCTGACGTCTAATGTGGGTAGCTACGCGATCACGCAAGGCTCGCTCGCGGCGAGTTCGAACTATGCGCTGACGTACACCGGCGCAGACCTCACCGTCACCGCGCGTCCGATCACCATCACTGCCGATGCGCTCACCCGCATCTACGGCAATGCCAATCCGGCACTGACCTACACGGTCGGTGGCCAGGGCCTGGTCAATGGCGATACGCTGATAGGCGCGCTAGCGACCACTGCTGGGCTGACCAGCAACGTGGGCACCTATGCGATCACGCAGGGCACGCTGGCCGCTGGCAGCAACTATGAGCTGACCTATACCGGCGCGAACCTGACCGTCACGGCCCGTCCGCTGACGGTCACGGCTGATGCGCTGAGCCGCATCTACGGCAATGCCAACCCCGCGCTGACCTACACGGTCGGTGGCCAGGGCCTGGTCAACGGCGATACGCTGACCGGCGCGCTGGCGACGACCGCTGGGCTGACGAGCAACGTCGGCAGCTATGCGATCACGCAGGGCACGCTGGCGGCTGGCAGCAACTACGCGCTGACCTATACCGGTGCGAACCTGACGGTAACCGCCCGCCCGCTGACGATCACCGCTGACGCTCTCACCCGCATCTATGGCGACGCGAACCCGGCACTGACCTACACGGTCGGCGGAGATGGCCTGGTCAATGGCGACACGCTGAGCGGCGCGCTGGCGACAGCGGCTGGGCTGACAAGCAACATCGGCAGTTACGCGATTACGCAAGGCTCGCTGGCGGCTGGCAGCAACTACGCGCTGACCTATACCGGTGCGAACCTGACGGTAACCGCACGGCCGATCACGGTCACTGCCGATGCACTCAGCCGCATCTATGGCAACGCGAACCCGGCGCTTACCTTCACTGTTGGTGGCCAGGGCCTGGTCAACGGCGACACGCTCACCGGCGCGCTTGCCACCACCGCTGGGCTGACAAGCAACGTTGGCAGTTACGTGATCACGCAAGGATCGCTGGCGGCGAGCTCGAACTACGCGCTGGCCTATGTCGGCAACAACCTCACGGTGACGGCCCGTCCGCTGACGGTCACGGCAGATGCGCTGAGCCGCATCTATGGCAACGCGAACCCGGCGCTTACCTTCACTGTTGGTGGCCAGGGCCTGGTCAACGGCGACACGCTGAGCGGCGCGCTAGCGACAACGGCAGGGCTGACGAGCAACGTTGGCAGTTATGCGATCACGCAAGGCTCGCTGGCGGCTTCCTCAAATTACACGCTGACTGGTTTTACTGGCGCAGACCTTACCGTTACCGCACGGCCGATCACGGTTACGGCTGACGCTCTCACCCGCATTTATGGCAATGCGAACCCGGCGCTCACCTACACGGTCGGCGGCCAAGGCCTGGTCAACGGCGACGCGCTCACCGGCGCGCTAGCGGCCACTGCTGGACTGACGAGCAACGTCGGCAGCTATGCGATCACGCAGGGGACGCTGGCCGCTGGCAGCAACTACGCGCTGACCTATGCTGGTGCGAACCTGACGGTAACTGCCCGCCCGCTGACGATCACCGCTGACGCTCTCAGCCGCATTTATGGCAATGCGAACCCGGCACTGACCTACACGGTCGGCGGAGATGGCCTGGTCAATGGCGACACGCTGAGCGGCGCGCTAGCGACAGCGGCTGGGCTGACAAGCAACGTCGGCAGTTACGCGATTACGCAAGGCTCGCTGGCGGCTGGCAGCAACTACGCGCTGACCTATACCGGTGCGAACCTGACGGTAACCGCACGGCCGATCACGGTCACTGCCGATGCGCTCACCCGCATCTATGGCAATGCCAACCCCGCGCTGACCTACACGGTTGGCGGCCAGGGCCTGGTCAATGGCGATACGCTGACCGGCGCGCTAGCGACGACAGCTGGCTTGACCAGCAACGTCGGCAGCTATGCGATCACCCAAGGGTCGCTGGCCGCTGGCAGCAACTATGAGCTGACCTATACCGGCGCGAACCTGACCGTCACGGCCCGTCCGCTGACGGTCACCGCCGATGCACTCAGCCGCATCTATGGCAACGCGAACCCGGCGCTTACCTTCACTGTTGGTGGCCATGGCCTGGTCAACGGCGATACGTTGAGCGGCGCGCTGGCGACCACGGCAGCGCTCACTTCGAACGTCGGCACCTATGCGATTACGCAAGGGTCGCTCGCAGCTAGCTCGAACTACGCGCTGACCTATACCGGTGCGAACCTCACCATCACCGCGCGCCCGCTGACGATCACGGCAGATGCGCTGAGCCGGATTTATGGCAACGGCAACCATGCGCTGACGTTCAGGGTCGGCGGTCAGGGCCTGGTCAACGGCGACACTCTGACCGGCGCGCTGGCGACCACGGCAGGGCTCACTTCGAACGTCGGCAGTTACGCGATCACGCAAGGATCGCTGGCGGCTGGAAGCAACTATACGCTGACCTACGCTGGTGCGAACCTGACGGTAACCGCCCGTCCGCTGACGGTCACGGCCGATGCGCTCACCCGCATCTATGGCAATGTGAACCCGGCGCTGACCTACACGGTCGGTGGCCAGGGCCTGGTCAACGGCGATACGCTGACCGGCGCGCTGGCGACAACGGCAGGGCTGACCAGCAATGTCGGCACCTACACGATCACGCAAGGGTCGCTGGCGGCGAGCTCGAACTATGCGCTGACCTATACTGGTGCGAACCTGACCGTCACGGCTCGCCCGCTGACGATCACCGCTGACGCTCTCACCCGCATTTATGGCAACGCAAATCCCGCGCTGACCTACACGGTCGGCGGCCAGGGTCTGGTCAATGGCGACACGCTCACCGGCGCGCTGGCGACGGGAGCCGGAGTAACGAGTAACACCGGCACCTACGCCATCACCCGGGGTACTCTGTCTGCATCCTCCAACTACGCGCTGACCTACAACGGCGCCAACCTCACGATCACGCCGCGACCCATCACGGTGACGGCGGAAAGCCTGTCCAAGGCCCTTGGTGCGCTTGATCCTGCGCTGACCTATGCCGTTGGCGGGCTGGGGCTGGTCAATGGCGACAGCCTTGCGGGCGCGCTGGCGCGTGACGCGGGTGAGGACGCGGGCAGCTACATGATCCGCCAGGGCACGCTTGCCAACTTCAACTATGCCATCCAGTTCGTGCCCGGAACGCTGACTATCAATCCGGCCGTGCGTTCTCCCAACCAGAGCGTGCCACCCGGCCTGGGCCTGTCGGGCGTCGATGCGGCCAGCAATTCGGTGGGCAACCTGCTCGGCAATCCGCTGTCCAACCCGGGCGGCGGTACGCAGACCAATGGCAGCGGCTCCGCATCCGACCCCAGTGGGTCGGGCGATCCGATGATCTTCGCCATGCCCGGCGGCGCTGCCGATCCTGCCAGTGGATCGGGCACCGCGCCCGGCGACAATCCCATCATCAACACCGCCAATCAAGGCTGCCTCGTTTCCGCAGGCGGCGTATGTCTGGCCACCGGAAACTGATCTCCATGCCTTTTGCAACCATCCTGCGCCCTGCGCTGCGCATTGCCCTGTTCGCGTCGTGCGCGCTGCCGGTGCAGCCGCTGCTCGCCCAGGGCCTGCCGCCCCAGAGCTTGCCTTCGCAGAGCCAGACCCCGCCAGGGGCCGAGATCGACCGGACGCAGAAGGACGCCGATATCCGCTTCACGATCGGAGGGGTGACCGCTGCGCCTGCCGGGGCGGACGCGGTGCGCCTGACCATCGGCGAGGTCACGCTCGATGGCAGTTTCGCGGCGGCACAGGTCGATGCGTCCGCGCTGCTGCCCCGACCGGGCAGCCAGGTGACGCTCGCCGATATCTACGCTTCCGCCTCCGCCGTGCAGCAGGCCTATCTTGCCGCTGGCTATCCGCTGGTGCGCGTGTTCGTGCCGGTGCAGGACCTTGATCGCAGCAATGCCCGCATCCGCCTCCAGCTTGTCTCGGGTTTCGTGAGCCAGGTCCGCACCGACGCGCTGGACCCGCGCGTGCGCGGCGTGATCGATCGCTATCTCGCCCGTCTGGTGGGGCAGAAGGACCTGCGCGCCGACGTGCTGGAACGCGCCGTGCTGCTCGCCGGCGATATCTCCGGCGTCGAGCTGTCGAGCGCGCTCTCGCCCGGCAGCACCACCGGAGAAACCGTGCTCATCGTCACCGGCAGCTTCCGTCCGGTCCAGGCGGTGCTCTCTGCCGACAACCGGCTCAGCCCCGAACTGGGCCGCGAACAGGCCACGCTGTCGGTAGCGTTCAACAGCCTGCTGGGCCTGGGCGAGCGCATCGGCGTCACCTATGCCACCGCGCTCGACGATCCCTCGTTCAGCCGGTCGGCGCTGCGCCGCTATGCCGGCATTTATGCCGATCTGCCCATCGGCAGCGACGGTCTGGTGATCGGCGCCGATGCCACCGCCAGCACCGCCCGCCCCAAGGGCGCCGCGGCGTTCCTCGCGCTGTCGAGCCGGTTCGAGCATTTTGGCGGGCGCGCCTCCTATCCGATCGTCCGCAATCGTGCCGGGCGGCTAGTCGCCACAGCCAGCTTCGATGCCAACAAGGAAACGCAGGATTCGCTGCTGCTTGGCTTTCCCGTGCCGCTTTCGCGCGACGAGACGCGGGTGGCGCGCGCCAGCCTGAACGCCGGCGTGCGCGCAGCTAACGGCCTGTCCGCCTCGGCCGAGATCGAATATGCTCGCGGCCTCGATATTGCAGGCGCCCGCCGCGCCGGCGATGCCACCATCTTCGAACCGCTCTCGCGCATCGGTGCCGACGCGGTGTTCGACAAGCTCGCCGCCTCCGTCACGGTCGATGCGGCGCTGCCCAAGATTCCGATCGCTGCGCGCATCGTCATGCGCAGCCAGACCGGCTTTGGCGATCCGCTGCTGCGTTCCGAGCAGTTCAATGTTGCAACGCCTGATCTGATATCGGGCCCGCCGAGCGGCAGCCTGGTTGGCGATTCCGGTTTTGCCGCGCGCTACCAGATCGATGCCGTTGCCTATGACACCGACATCCGCCTCGCCCCTTACGCCTTTTCGGCGATCGCACGGACGCGGCTCGAGCGGCCGACCTTCTTCGAACTCGAACGCACGACCACCCGCGCTTATGGCGCAGGGCTCAGCGCTCTCGTCCCGCTCGGTCGCACCACCTTGAGCACACAGGTCGAATACAGCCACACCGAAAGCGATGACTTCAACGCGCGAGGTGATTGGGTCACCGTTCAGCTCGCCATCCGATTTTGAGGCCAAACCAGCAAGCGCCGCGCAAGCACCGGGTCATTCCCGGCCAGATGCCTGGTATACGTGCCAGGCATGTGGAACGTCCCGGAAGCTGGCGCATCAGGCAATCGATCGTCTGTACGGCTGCTGGGCGGGCGGCAAGGCCGCAGGTCGGATGTCGGGAAGAGCTTGCCAGGTCGGGCGTGGCGGAAGATGGGTGGATCGCGGACCTATGATGAGGATTGGGCGGAGGTACAGCTCATCTTTTCCATCAGCCAATCGCGAAAATGCCGCATGGCTGCATTCTCGGGACGCGATATCAGGCGAGTGAGCCAGTAGCGGCCCACATCGACCTCAATCGGGAATGGCTGGACGAGCAATTCTGACGCGAGCTCGCGGGTGAGCATCCCCGTCGGCACCAGTGCGATGCCGAGACCGGCGGCGGCGGCGGATCCCATCAGCGCCGCACTATCGAAAATGGGACCGCGGAGTTTCGGCGCTGCTATGCCGGCGGCGTCGAACCACAACGCCCATTCATCCGGGCGATACGAGCGCAATAGCCGCTCGTTTACGAGATCGGCGGGGGATTTGAGCCGTGCTGCAATGGCCGGAGCACAGACCGGAGTCATGGGCGCCCTGAGCAGCGGTTCGGCATGGGTGCCGTGCCACGCGCCGTCACCGAAGCGGATCGCGAAATCCAGTCCTTCGGCAACGAGGTCAACGCGGTTGTTGTTGGTCGAGATACGCAGATCAATCGACGGATGGGCGCGGGCAAAGATGTCGAGCCTCGGGAGCAACCAGCCGGTTGCAAAGGTACCCACGACGCCGACTTTCAGGAGTTCCCGGAAGCGACCTTCGCCGTACTGATCGAGCGTCGCGCCCACGCGATCAAACATCTCGGCGAGGACGGGAACAAGGACGTGACCTTCGTCAGTGAGCGCGAGCCCACGCGGTAGTCGGTGGAAGAGGCGTGCGCCCAGGCGGCGTTCCAGCTGCGCGACCTGATGACTGACCGCGCCTTGGCTGACGCAAAGCTCGATCGCAGCGCGGGTAAAATTGAGATGGCGTGCCGCCGCCTCGAAGGCTCGCAGGGCGTTGAGTGGGAGTTGGGCCCGGTCCATCGCCTACCTATCAAATATTCTCATGGCTTTGTCGAGAAATCATGCTTTGTCGCGCGCTCGGCCGATTGGCATTCGGGAAGCGAAGGGAGATAAAGATGATCAAACGAATGACAGTCGCGGTCTGGCTGGCGAGCTTGAGCAGCATGGCAGGGTGCCATGCGCAGGAAGCGCGGGCACCGCTGGTCGCGGGCGCAGCGCTAGACTCAGCGCCGCAGGCAGAAGACGATCCCCTGACACGGCCGATGGAGGTGAAAAGAGCGGAGAAATGGCTTGCGCCTTTGCCGCCCGAGAAAATTCTCGGTGGCAGTTATCTCGTGGGGTTCGCCGGTCTGAGCGTCGCGCTGATCGATACGGGCGCGGGGCTGGTGCTGATTGACGGCGCATTGCCGCAAGCGGCACCGGCGATCCTGGACAATGTACGCAAACTGGGGTTTGACCCCAAAGACATCAAATTTATTCTGAGCACCGAGCCGCATTATGACCATAGCGGCGGCCTTGCGGCGCTGGCTCGTGACACCGGCGCGGCGGTGATTGCAAGCGCACGGGGTGCTGAAGGCTTGCGGGCTGGAGCGCTTCTGGAGGATGATCCGCAGCTGGCTTATGGCGGCGTCTGGCCGCGCGTGACGCAGGTCCGGGTGGTCGAGGACGGCGAAGCGATACGGCTTGGGCACACGGCGATAACCGCGCACGCGACGCCCGGGCACACCATGGGCAGCATGAGCTGGAGCTGGCGGGCATGCGAGGATCAGGTGTGCAAAGTCATCGTCTTTGCGTCCAGCCTCAACCCTGTATCCGCCGAAGGCTACCGCTACACCGCAACGTCAAGCGAGCCGATCGTCAGAGGTTTCGCGGCGACCCACAGTCTGTTGGATAGACTGCCATGCGACATCCTGATCTCCGCGCATCCCGATAATGCAGGCGAAGGACGATATAACGACAAGCCTGGCGCATGCCGCACATATGTCGAGCGGTCCCGCAGACTGCTTGCGAACCGGCTTGAGGCTGAGCGTAACGGGACAGCGAACTAGGCGCGATCTGCTCCTGGCTCGATGCGAGCTTCAAGCGGTAGCCTGAATGAGCGACGGGGCAAGGCGATATTGCCCCGTCCTGCCGTTTTCGGGGAACTGCCGAACTCAGCCATGGATCGAGCCTGTCGCAGACCAGGTCGGCGCGGCTCCTTCGACGCTGAAGCTGATTGATCGGCTCGCCGATCGGCTGATCAGGCAACTATCTGCGGTACCGAAATATCTGTGCCATGAACGACCGGCAATTTTACCGATGTCGCTCTTCAGCCAGCGGGCGCGGTCCGTCCAATCTGCCATCCGATAGCGTCGCACGATAGCGGCAAGGGCGAACAGCCGGGTGGCAGTGGCTGCTCCAGCTTCATCCTGTCGGCGCAAAGCTCTGCTCTCCAGCCATTCCATCCAGTTCGGACTTGGCCTGACCGGCGAAGGCAAAGGCCGATCCGGCAGCAAAACCTGCAGGAAGTTCAACCCGGCACAGACCCTCGCCATCACCTGGGTCTGGCGTGCGAGTGACCAGAAGTCGGTCCAATCGATCTGGCCTGCGCCCAGTTCCAGAATCCTCGCGGCGTCCGTAACCCATTGCAGCGTCGCGACATGATCCGGCTTGATGCCGTTTGTCATGACATGCAGCAACAAATGCGTGGTCGATGGACGAAGTATCTCCACGCCCTTGATCGTACAGGGCACGGCGTCTTGCCAAACGGCGGCCTCGATGGCCGGATCGCGGGAATCGCGAAACAGCCGTCCGTGCAGATCGATTTCGCCATGGTCGGGGTGACGCATGGCCATGCCGAAGGCCAGCACGGTCCAATCCCGGGCAGGCAAAGCATGCTGCACCTTATGGGCGACCCATCCTGCATCCATGAGAGCCGCAAGCGCATCGCCCAGTTGATGCTCTGGTACATGGATGTCGCAATCATGCGAGGGGCGCTCTGCGGGTGTGCGGTAGAAATCGGTGGCGAGCGCGCATCCCTTGCTGACCATCACGGGGATGCCGGCACGCTGCAATACCCTTATGCCCTCGGCTGCGCCGCGGCGCTGCCGCTCGCTCCGGGCCCAGGAAAGGCGATATAATGCGCGCAGATGATCGGCATGGGGAAAGCGCGGCTGAGTCTGGGCAAGGTTGCTGAAAACCAGCGGCAGCAGCCTGTCGCTGGGATAATCGACACAGGCGCCAACCTTTGTCCGCCGCCGACACCAGCGTGCAAACGCCATATGCCCGTCCGCGCCTGGCTCCAGCGCGGCGCGCAGCAGAAGCGACTGGTCCAGATCCGGCCAGACCCTGGTTCCGCCGCCAAAGGGAAAGGCGCGCAATCGGGGCACCTGGCTGCGCCGGTCAGCTTTGTTGGCGGGCGGCATCGCGTCGTTCGCGGATGAGGTCGATATAGGCAGAGCGCGGCCGCGCCAGACGCCGGGTCAGGTTGTCAGCATGCACGCGGCGGTCGAACAGCGCCTGTTCGACCATCAGCGGTTCGACACCGGCACGCTGCGCCCGCGTGATCCAGTCGGCCATCTCGCCGACAGCCATGTCCTCCCGCAGCGGTCCGACCCGAAAGAAGGTCGAACGCGCCACCAGCAGGGCAGACGGGCTTGGCGCTGCCATCTGCCCCGACCGGACCGGGAAGCGACCGGGCGGATCGCTGAACTCGCGGCAAAAGCCAAAAGCCACGGCATCCGTGTGTCTTCCATCCAGCGCGGCCAATTGCGCTGCCAGCTTGCCAGGCTGCCAGACATCATCGGCATCAAGAAAGGCCAGCAGGGCGTTCTCAGCCAGCCGTGCACCATGATTGCGCGCTGACGCAGCCCCTGAATGCGGCTGACGGATAGCGCGCACGGACGCTCCCCAGTCTTCGGCAATGGCTGCACAATCATCGGTGGATCCATCATCGATCACCAGTATCTCGGCAACCGGCATGGACTGGCTGGCAACCGATGCCAGGGCGTCGGCCAGGAACCTGCCGGCGTTGAAAGCCGGGATCACCACGCTGATGCTGGCTGACGTGCTGGCGGGCATGCTGGCGCTCAGGCAGGCGCAGCAGGCCATCCATCGACCGCGATGTCGATGACCGGATCCAGCTTCAACATGGCCGCCATATCGTCAAATTCCTCCAGCACGGGGTCATGCCAGGGCGTGGCGGCGGGACCTGCAACGGCCGATCTGCCGCCGGAAACATCAGCAATGATCAGCCCCTCCGCCAACAGCTGATCCACAAAAGCCTGCAGCCGCTGCGGCGCGGTTGCCGGATCAAAGCCCGCGCGTCCGGTCTGGGCAGCGACGATCTGCTCGACATTCTGGCCTGCCAGCAGCCAGTTCCATATTTCCAGCGCGACACCCTGCATGGCGAAATACCTGCCGGTGGCAAAGTTGATGGCAATCAGCTCGCCGTCCACGTCTTCGGCAGAGACATTCTCGTCATTGATGCGCATCGCTCATCGGCCTTTGTGTTGACGGCGCCCGGGCCTCGCGCTGGCGCACAATTCGCTTGTGCACCAGCCGGGCCGGATAGATGTTCTGCACGGTCTTGCCTCTGGTCGAGTTACCCGCATGCCGCCGGACCAGCAAGCCGATGTCCTCGATCTTGCGGATGTTCACGCGCAGATGTTCGGCGCGTTCAAACCAGTCCGTATCCTCGCCAAATCTGAGATCTTCGTCAAACGACCCGACGCTCTCGAAAACCGACCGGCGGAACATCGCTGCTGCAATCGACCAGGGGAAGGTATCGATCGGGCTGGCGACGAAAATGGGCTTGCCGTTGTGCTTGTCGCTTTCGAACAGCTGCGAATGTCCCAGCACGACTTCGGCCTGAGGCGCATCATCGAAGGCAAGCAGCGCGGCCCGTATCTTGTGCCGGGGCCACAGGTCATCGGCATCCAGAAACGCGACAAATTCCCCACGCGCATCGGCAAGGCCCCGGTTGCGCGCGGCTGATGGCCCTGCATTTTTCTGCGGTATCAGGCGTACAGCCGCGCCATAGCTGGCGGCCAAGGCTGCGGTATCGTCGGTCGAGCCATCATCGACAATGATGATTTCGATCGCATCATGACTTTGCGCCAGAATGCTCTCGATCGCCTCACCAATGAACGCGCCGGCATTGAAGGCCGGTATGATGACCGATACCAGCGGGGAAGGGGCCAGGCTTCGGCCTGTTGGCAGGACCGTTGCGGGGTCGCGCAGCAGCCTGAGCAGCGCGCCGGGCACCTGCGCGATGGCCTGACCCAGCACCATCCTGCCATATGGCACGGCGCTCGCCGCGCGCTGGATAAAGTCGATGGCTTCCGCGCCGCAATGCGGCAATTGCGCGCGGGTCGGAAAGCTGGCGGAGGCAACGACGCAATCAGCATCATATCGTTCGAACACCGTTTCGTGCGAACATCCGAATCGCGGAGTCACGATCGCGCGGATATTCAGCGATCGCGTGAGCCTGTCCCCGATATAGATCACGGCCTTTTCGTCGAAGCCGGACGGGGAGGGAAGTTGAGCATCGAAACCAAGCGACTGGAACCTGTGCGCCTCAGCAGGATGCACCTTTGCGCTCGCATAAAGCGCATGGGCCTGCAACCCTCCGGTTTCGCCCGGTGCCAGCGCCAGCAGGACATAATCGTCCGCTGCGAAATCCATGCCCTGCGCAAGCGCCGTCAGCGCGCTGGTCGATTTGCCGACCCCGCCCGGTCCGCAGATCAGCACGCCCTCGCCAGCAATGCCTATCGCTGCGCCATGGACCAACTGCATGGCCTGATCGGCAAAGAACCAGTGGAACAGCGTTCGGAAGGGGGCGGCCCGGGTCCAGCTGGGCAAGCTCGCCGCATTCTGCACCCAGAAAATCCCGATGCCGCGTTCCCGGTCATAGAGGTTCAGCGAATAGTCCCAATGGTGAAACGCGCTGCGGATTCGCGGGCTGCGAAAGGTCCAAAGGTCGCCGCGCTGGCTGAAACAGAGATTGGAGAGCTTTGGCGCGGGCATTGCGGTGCCTGTACTGTCGCTGTCCCATATCATCAGAAGCACATCAGGATCGCCTGCGGTCGGGACCTGCAAAGGCTCAAGGGCACGCATGGTCTGCCTGGCCATGGCGGATCCGGCAAAGCGCAGCCGGACCCTTTTGCCCGCGATCAGCAGATCATGATCGATGGCCCCGGCTTGTTGCAGCGCATTCTCGCTGGCTGCCAGGGCGGCATCAAAAAAGCTCAGCTGTTCCGCATCGGAACGCAAAGTCTGGTCGGCTGGATTGGCATATCTCATGCCACCGCCATCCAGTCTGCCGCATCGCAGATCTGCAAGCGCTCCGTGTCGAGCCGATACACGATGTCAGCCCTGCGCAGCATGCGTTCGTCATGGGTTGCCACAAGCACGGCTGGTGGTCGGTTGACCGAGAGGATCGCATCGAGAATTCGGTCCAGCGCGCCGTGGTCGAGATGATTGGTGGGTTCGTCGAGCACGAGCAACGCAGGCTGATTGACCAGCGCGCGCGCGATGGCCAGGCGTTGCCGCTCGCCGCCAGAAAGCAGCTCTCCACCATCGACCACCAAGGCTTCCAGCCGCTCTGGATGCCGATCGATCACAGGAACGAGCGCCGCCTGCGCAATGGCCTGCGCCAATGCCGCTTCCCCCAGATTGGCCCGGTGGCACAGGATATTGTCGCGGAAACTGGCGTGGAAGAACCTGGGGTGTTGCGGGACCGCACCGATCTGCTGCCTGCAATGCCGTGCATCGATCCGCTGGCCGTCGGTCGTGATCCAGTTGGCCGTGCCCTGATCAGGATGCAGCACCCCGGCGGCGATATTGAGCAGCGTCGTCTTGCCGATGCCGTTCGGCGCGACAATGGCCGTCACCTGGCCTGGCACCAGGTTCAGCGACACGCCGTTCAAGATCGACCGTGATCCGTAAGCAAAGCCAATGTCGCGCAGCTCCAGTCTGGCGAGGTCAGGCGCTGTATCCTCGGTCTCGGCATCGAGCGTGCGGCCCCGATCGCGCATCAGATAGAGGTGGGACAGGGCATTGTCGCCCGCTATGGTCAGGGGCAGGGCGGCGATGATCGGTCCGAGTGCGGCACTTGCCAGCCGAAGCGTGACCAGAAGGGTGAACAATGCCCCTGGCGTCATCGTGCCTCCCAGCACCATGGCACCACCTGCCAGCAGCAATGCACAGATGAGGACGGCATGGGTCATGCCCTGCAGTTGCGCTGCCGCGACCATGGTCCAGGACAGTCTGGCACCGCTGTCCGCCAATTGGCGGGCCTCTGACGAGAACTGCCGGATCGAGGCGCGTTCATGCCCCAGCAGAATGGATGTCGGCATCATGTGGAGGACGCGAACGATCTCGACATGAAACCGGTCGAACATATGCTGGAACCGGATCGTCTCGCGGCTCAACATGCGGTGCGCTCCGTTTGCTGCAAGCTGGAGCGCCAGGGCCAAGACTGCTGCGAGCAGCGCGAGCTGCCACGAAAGGACGATCGCCAGGATCGCATAGCCCGCCAATGGCACCAGCTGTGGCAGGACCGAGTTGAACAGCCGTTGCGACATCTGCTCCACGCGCTCGGTATCGTGGATCAGCTTGGCCTGGATACTGGCATCCTCCATCGACGCGACATCCTGCCAAAGCCTGGTATGCAAAGCCTCGACGATCTCGATCCGCATATCCGCGCCCAGCTGGCGCAGAATTGGCGCGGAACGACGGCTTATCAATATCGTAACACCGGCGGTTGCCGCTCGCAGCACGAGGAACAGTGCCGCTGCATAGCCCAGCGGGACAAGGCTCTTGCTGGAAAGCGCCGCGTCAAGCGACCGGTGAAGAAGCACGAGCAGCGGCAGATTGATGGCGGCCAGTGCTGCGCCCGCCAGGGCAAAAAGCGCCAGGGCCCTCCAGCGGCGCTGAAGATAACTGCCATACCATCGCCAATGCGCCGCCGCGACCATCGCACGACCATAGCCCTCATGCTATCGGGTACAAGCTGGAAAGCACGCGCGATAGTTGGTTTGGGTGGCCATTCAGGCGGTGCTGCCAAGCGCTCTCAGCCCATTCGCGAAACCGCCATTGCCCTGATTCTGGAGCCGAGGCCGCGCAAGCGCAGCAGCATCAGTCTCAGGGGCTTTTTTCGTCCCAGCCGGGCCAGCCTCGGCACAGTGACCTCGGCACTATCCGCCAGATAGCGGCGGACATCGATCCGGCGATCAATATAGTCCTCCAGCCAGGCATAATAGGCTGATCGGGCTGCCCTGGCGAGATTGTCCGCTGGCCAGAGCCGGGGCGGCAGGTTGCTTTCGAGACGTGCACGCGACACGGCAGGGCGCGCGCCGATGAGATAGCGGAAAGCACCCTCTGCGCCTTCATGGTGCGCCAGATACAGTATCTTGGCGACTTCCCCGATCCCGCGCGCGTGCATCGCCAGGCCGCGGTCATCCAGATAGTCCCAGTTGCGGCGTGCCATTTCCGCCGTGGCAAACAGCGACAGGCGCGTATCGAAACGGGCTTCGAGCAGCGACATCTCGTCGATGATCGTTCCGTCTTGCCCTGCCATCCCCTTTTCCTCGGCATGCCTGTTGACCACGCTGCCGATCCGGCGGGCGTGCGCCAGCCAGCTCGACCGGGTGAACTGGGCAAGGCCGGCGGCCTCACCTCGGTCATTCTGGCTGCGCTCGTCCCATGAAACGTTGCCATCCAACGGCCTTGTCACTGCCTCGGCCGTCACGATCGTCGCGATGATGGCGGGGTGAATGTCGAAAGCCTGTCCCGCCTCGATCAGGTGCGGCAGGAAGCGCAGATTGCCCCGGTTCAGCCGGAAGTTGGGCACGGCGAACGATGGGGTCATCTGCTGCCCGTCGTGGCTGGTCCGCGCACATGGCAGTGCCTTGATATGGGGCCGCAAGCCGTATCCGTGCCGGTTGTCGCCATTTTTCCCTGTGATATGCTGGCCGACAAGCAAACTGCGATGTGACGTGTCTTGAAGGTCGGTCATTCGAATGTTGCATCGCCTCTATCATTTTCTGGCGAGGCACGCGAGGCGGACATGGCCTCGTCGCCCGCGCTTCGGGGCTCGCCAGCGGGCGATCGCTCCATGGCCCGTTCTGTCGTCGCCCGATGGCGTCGTCCGGCGGCAGGACCCTGCCAGCGCCTATTTGCTCACCGAGCCTGGCATGCCGAAACGCCATGCCATGGATGGTCTGTCCATCGCGCCCTTGCATGCCTTTGCTGCATGGGCCGATGTCGAGCACACACAAAATCTGCGATGGTATCCCTCGCAGGGCAAGACATTCTGCAACATCTATGCCCATGATTTCTGCCATGCTGCCGGTGCCCGTCTGCCACGCATCTGGTGGACATCGGATGCGATACGCCAGATTGCTGCAGGCAAGGAACCGCATCCCGTCTATGGTGTGAACGTCTATGAGATGGATGCAAACGGCCTGTACGAATGGCTTGTGCATTGGGGGCCGTCTTTCGGATGGAAAAGGGCGCGGTCGATTGACCGGCTGCAGCATTTCGCCAATCGCGGTGCGGTTGCACTGATCAGTGCGGCCAATCATGACTGGCATGCCCCCGGCCATATCGCCGCCGTGCTGCCGGAAACGGCCGATCGCCGGGCAGTAAGGCATGGCCGGCGCGTTATCCTGCCGCTGATATCGGAAACGGGTGCCCGCCCGAGCGTCTGTTCGGCGGCCTCTCACCCATGGTGGCTTCAAAGCCCGTTTGGCCGATGCGGCTTTTTCTACAATTCCGACCCTTCATTCTGGTCCTGACGGTCTGTGCTCCAGCGGCCCTCCTCGTGTGAGCAGATCCGATGGGCTAATCGATGGCCATCCAGTGCAGCCGGCAATAGCCAATTCAGCGAAAATTGCCGTTCGCGGGATGGCCTTTCAGCGGGACGACCAGCCCGGCGACGACTAGCTCGGCGCGGTCCGCGATGGCGGCAATGTTCTGGTTCAGCCGACCGGCCATATCGCGGAACTGACGCGCCAGCGCATTGTCGGGGACGATGCCCAGCCCGACCTCGTTGCTGACCACGATCACGGGTGCGCGGACCTGTGACAGGGCGTCGATCAGGCGCTGTGAGGCGGCGGCAAAGTCATGTTCGGCGAGCAGCAGGTTGCTGGTCCACAAGGTCAGGCAATCGACCAGCAGCACACAGTCCGGTGCTGTCTCGCGGGCAACAGCTTCGGGCAGGTCGATCGGGCATTCGACGGTGCGCCAGCGTGGCCCGCGATCCATCTGGTGGCGCGCGATCCGATCGGTCATCTCGTCATCAAAAGCCTGTGCGGTCGCGAGATAGACAAGCTCTCCGGCATGGTCTTCGGCCAGTTTCTGCGCCCGCGCGCTCTTGCCCGAGCGTGCGCCGCCTGTGATGAATGTCAGCACCGCAACCGTCCATTTCCCTTGCAAAGCGTTTTCACTCGCAATAATGCGGCGACGCGACAGGTTCCCAGAGATGGGATTAATAGGGAACGCGGAAGCAGGTATCTACCTGTAATCCGCGGCTGTCCCCGCAACTGTGACCGGATAGCGGTCGCCCTGATATGCCACTGGATGCTTCTGCATCCGGGAAGGTGGGGCGAGTGCGATGACCCGGGAGCCAGGAGACCTGCCTGCCGCAGTCGATCCTTTGCGCGGACGGGGTGTTCAGCGTGATCGGGGTTCATCCTCGCGTGACGACATCGGTCGGGGTGCGCGCGCAGGTGACAAGCCGGCGATAGCTCTGTCGTGCCATTGGCGCGCGTTACCCCTTGTTGTTTGACAGGGGATACACATGCCTGCTTCCATTCTTAAAGTTACCATTTCTGCGTCCGCCATCTGCGCCAGCCTGTCCGGTGCCGCGTTGGCGCAGGACACGCTTGCCGGAGCAGCCGCGCGCGAACCGGTGATCGTCGTCACCGCCAACCGCACCGCACAAGCGCTCGACAAGGTCGGCCAGTCGATCACCGTCATCGATGCAGCCGAGATCGAGCAGCGGCAGACCCAGACCGTTGCCGATGTGCTGCGCACCATTCCGGGTGTCAGCATCGCACGCAGCGGCGGCATCGGCACATCGACATCGGTGTTCATCCGCGGCGCCGAAAGCGACCAGACGGTGGCCTTGGTCGATGGCATCAAGCTCAATGATCCGTCGTCGCCGGGCGGCGGTTTCAACTTCGGCAATCTGCTGATCGGCAATATCGAGCGGATCGAGGTGCTGCGCGGGCCTTCGTCTGTCCTTTGGGGCAGCCAGGCGATCGGCGGCGTCGTCAACATGATCACGCGCCAGCCGACGGAGGACCTCAGCGTCAATCTGCGCGGCGAATATGGCTATCGCGATACCGGCCAGCTCGTCGGCAATCTCTCGGGCAAGGCCGGGCCGCTCTCGGCCAGTATCGGCGCAGGCTATTTCCGCACCGATGGCATTTCCGCGTTCAGCGAGGCGCGCGGCGGTGTGGAGAAGGACGGCTATGAAAATTACGGCGCCAATGGCAATTTCAACCTGGCGCTGACCGACTGGCTGTCGGTCGATGCGCGTGGCTGGTATTCCGAGGGCCGGGTGAACATCGATGGCTTCCCGCCGCCCAGCTTTGCCTTTGGCGACGTCAACGAGGAATCGCGCACCCGCGAGATCGTCGGCTATACCGGCATCAATGCCGTGCTGCTCGACGGACGTTTCCGCAACCGGCTGGGCTATGCCTATACCGATACACGGCGAAGCAGTATCGCGCTCGATGGCCTGCCTGCCGAGACGTTCGCCGGCCATGGCCGCAACGAGCGCATCGAATATCAGGGCATTTTCGATATCGCCGACGGCTGGCAGCTGACCGGTGGTCTGGAGCGCGAGACCTCGCGCTTTTCCAGCAGCAGCTTCGGCGCGGTGCCCTCGATCGGGCGGGCGCGGATCGACAGCGTGTATGCGCAGATCGTCGCCAGCCCGGTGGCCGGATTGACGCTGACTGGCGGGGTCCGGCATGACGATCACAACCGCTTCGGCGGGGCGACAACCTTTGGCGCCAGCGGCGTCTACGCGATCAGCCAGACCGGGACGACGCTACGCGCCAGCTATGCCGAAGGGTTCAAGGCGCCCTCATTATTCCAGCTGCAGAGCGATTTCGGCAACCAGCTGCTCCAGCCCGAGCGCTCGAAAGGCTGGGATGCGGGTGTCACGCAGGATCTGGTGGAGGGCCGTTTGCAGGCCAGCGCCACCTATTTCCGCCGCACGTCTGATGATCTCATCATCTTCATCTCGTGCCCGCTGCCGCGCACCGGCATCTGCGCGGGCCGGCCTTCGGGCACCTATGACAATGTGTCGAAGGCGCGCGCGGAAGGGGTCGAGATCGGCCTGATGATGCAGCCGGTCGATGCGCTGCGGTTGCAGGCGAACTATACCTATACCGACGCCACCAACCGTTCGCCGGGCAATGCCAATTTCGGCCGCCAGCTGGTCCGCCGCCCGCAGCACAGCGTCACCGCACTGATCGACTATCGCTGGGGTTTCGGGCTGGAGACCGGGGTCACGCTGACCCATGTCGGCGCGAATTTCGACAATGCCAACAACAGCCGCAAGGTCGAAGGCTATGTGCTCGCGGACCTGCGCGCATCGTTCCCGGTGACCGAGCGCGTGGAAATCTATGGCCGCGTCGAGAACCTGTTCGATGAGCGCTACGAGACGGTGTTCCGCTATGGCTCGCCAGGCCGGGCGGGCTATGTCGGCGTGCGGTTGACCTATTGATGGCACAGGCGGCGCGGGCCTTGATCGATGATTTTGCCCGCCACGGTGGACGCATCGACATGGCGCGCGCCGCCTTTCCGCACATTGCCCGGTGGACCGATCTGTCCACCGGCATCGCGCCCTGGCCTTACCCTGTCGGCATAGCCGCCGAGGCGATGGAGCGGCTGCCCGACCCCGCCGACCTTGCTGCGCTGGAGGCCGCCGCGGCCCGCTTCTTCGGGGCAGACCCCGCGCGTGTCGTGGCGGTGCCGGGCAGCGATCTGGCGATGCGGTTGCTGGGGCTGATGCTGGGACGCC
Source organism: Blastomonas sp. SL216 (assembly GCA_026625625.1). Lineage (NCBI taxonomy): Bacteria > Pseudomonadati > Pseudomonadota > Alphaproteobacteria > Sphingomonadales > Blastomonadaceae > Blastomonas > Blastomonas sp. SL216. The sequence continues at coordinate 1,682,460 of CP113055.1, read as the reverse complement.
GGTCCTTCGTTTTCCGCCCGGCCATCGTTCGGCCCGGCTATTCGGGCCATGCATCGATGTGGGGCGGGCACGATGCGGCAGCCTGCACGATCGACGATATCGGAATGATCGCGCCGACGCATGACGTGCTGGTGCTGGCCCGGCCCAACAACCCCGATGGTCTGGTCGCCGACCCGCGACTGATGGAATGGGCGGCCCTGACGATGGCGAGGCGCGGCGGTCATGTGATCGTCGACGAGGCATTTGCGGATGCGGATCGGTCGGGCAGCCTGGCCGGCTGCAGCTGGCCGGGGCTGATCGTGCTGCGATCCTTCGGCAAGTTCTTCGGGCTCGCAGGCTTGCGGCTGGGATTTGTCATCGCGCCGCCAGCCATCGCAACGGACCTGCGCGCGCTGATCGGCGATTGGCCGGTTTCGGGCCCGGCGCTCGCGACAGGCCTGGTCGCCTATCGCGATACGGCCTGGCACGATGCACAGCGGGTGCGGCTGGCCATGGCCTCGCAGCGGCTGGCCAGTCTGCTGAACCGGCATGGCATCGACATTGTCGGGCGCACCGCATTTTTCGCGCTGATCCGTGTTCCGAACCGCGACCGCCTGTTCGTGCATCTGGCGCAGGCAGGCGTGCTCACCCGCCCGTTCGATTATGCGCCCGGCTGGCTGCGGATCGGGCTGCCGCGCGAAGAGAGCGACTGGGCCAGACTGGACGAGGCTTTTGCGACCTGGAGGATGCCATGACCGAGACTGAAGAGGATTTCGCCCGCCATAATGCGCGGATGAAGCGGGTGCAGGCCGCGCGCGAGCGGATGCAGGCCAGGCGCACGCTCGAACGCGGGCTGCTGATCGTCCACACAGGCAACGGCAAGGGCAAGTCGTCCTCCGCTTTCGGCATGGCGATCCGTTCGCTGGGCTGGGGGATGAAGGTCGGCATCGTGCAATATGTCAAAGGCAGCTGGGAGACCGGCGAGAAGAATTTCTTCCAGGCCAATCCCGACCTTCTGACCTTCGAGGTGATGGGCGAAGGCTTTACCTGGGACACGCAGGATCGTGCCCGCGATATCGAGGCAGCCAAGGCCGCCTGGGCGCGGTCGAAGGAACTGATCCTCGATCCGGATTATGATTTCATCATCCTGGACGAGCTCAACATCGTGTTGCGGCAGGACACGCTGCCGATCGACGAAATCGTCGCGTTTCTGAACGACCGCCCGCTGACCAAGCATATCTGCATCACCGGCAGGAATGCGAAGCCCGAACTGATCGCCATCGCCGATCTGGTCACCGAGTTCGAGGAAGTGAAGCACCCGTTCAAGGCCGGGTTCAAGGCGCAGAAAGGCGTCGAATATTGATCCGCGCCTTCGCCTTGTTGCTGGGACTGGCGGTTGCGGGTTGCTCGTCGCAGGCGGCGGACCGCTCGGCCCAGCGTGCAGGACCGGAAGGTCTGCCGCGTATCGTGTCGATCAACCCCTGCGTCGATGCAGTGCTGATGCAGGTGGCAAGGCCCGAGCAGATTGCCGCGATCAGCCATTATTCGCAGGACCCGCGCGCGACATCGATCCCGCTCGATCAGGCGCAGCGCTTTGCCGCGACATCGGGCACGGCAGAGGAGGTGGTTGCCAAGGCCCCCGATATCGTGATCGCCGGAGCGCATGTTGCGCCTGCAACCATCGCCGCGCTGCACCGGATGAACATCCGGCTCATCCAGATCGGCGTGCCGGAAAGCATCGCGGAGAGCGAGGCGCAAATCCGCACAATCGCCAGTGCCGTCCGCCGGACCGAACGTGGTGAGGCACTGATCGCGCGGATCGATGCGGCTGTTCGCGCAGCATCGGTGCAGCATGGCGCAGGGCCGCGCGCCCTGATCTGGCAGGGTGGCGGGCTGGTGCCGGGCGAGGGGACGCTGGCCAGCGAACTCTTGCAGCGGACCGGCTATCGCAACATGAGCGCCGATTATGGCCTCAAGCGCTGGGACGTCCTGCCGCTGGAGCACCTTGTCGCGCGCCCGCCCGAAGTGCTGCTGTCTGTGGGGGCGGGGGATCGCAGCGACCGCATGCTCAGTCATCCGGTGCTGGCGGGCCTGAAGCAGGCCATCGCGGTACGCCGCTATCCCGAGCGGCTGCTGCATTGCGGCGGCCCGACGATCATCGACGCGGTGGGCCATCTGGCCACGATCAGGCGCGCGCTGTGACTCGGTCGCTCGGCATCAACCTTTCGCTGCTTGCAGCCATCGTCGCCGCCATGATGCTGTCGCTGATCGCGGGCAAGGTGTGGATCCCGCTCGATGCCTGGCTGCACGCCGATCCGCGCTGGCCGATCATCGCCGAGCTGCGCCTTCCGCGCACGGTTCTGGCAGCCCTGGTCGGCGCGAGCCTGGGGCTGTCGGGCGCGGCGATGCAGGGCTATCTGCGCAACCCGCTCGCCGATCCAGGGCTGTTCGGGGTGTCCTCGGGCGCAGCCCTGGGCGCGGTGATCTCGCTCTTTTTCGGCTATGCTGCCGCGCCGTGGCTGCTGCCGATATTCGCGCTGGCAGGCGCCGCGATCACCATGGCGCTGCTCGCCTTGCTGGTGGGCCGGTCGGGCAGCATCATCGTCTTCACGCTCGCCGGTGTTATCCTCTCGAGCGTGGCGGGATCGATGACGGCGCTGGCGATCAGCCTTGCGCCCACGCCGTTTGCCACCTCGCAGATCGTTACTTGGCTGATGGGCGCGCTGACCGACCGCAGCTGGGACGATGTGCGGCTGGCGCTGCCATTGATGGCGCTGGGCTGCCTTTTGCTGGCATTCACGGGCCGTTCGCTCGACGTGTTGACCCTGGGCGAGTCCGCTGCCCGGTCGATGGGGGCCGATCCCCAACGGCTGCAACTGCTGATCGTGATCGGCGTCGCGCTGTGCGTCGGCGCATCGGTGGCGACTGCGGGGATCATCGGCTTTGTCGGGCTGATCGTGCCGCATCTCGTGCGCCCGTTCGTCGGCAACCGGCCCTCGGCGGTCTTGCTGCCTTCGGCGCTGGCAGGCGCATTGCTGCTGCTGCTCGCCGACAGCCTGGTGCGTGCGATGCCGACGGTCAGCGAATTGCGGCTGGGGATTGCCATGTCGATGCTCGGCGGGCCGTTCTTCCTTTTGCTTTTGCTGCGCATGCGCCGGAGGCTGGCATGAACACGCTCGCCGTCGATGGCCTCACCCTGAACCGTGGCGGCCAGCGGGTGCTGGACGATGTCAGCGCGGTCTTCACCCCCGGGCGCGTGACCGCATTGCTCGGCCCCAATGGTGCGGGCAAATCGACGCTGCTGGCGTGTCTTGCCGGGTTGCTCACGCCCGATGCGGGCCAGGTGCTGGTCGGCGGTCAGTTGCGCTCTGCTCTGTGCCGGCGCGACCTTGCAAGGCAGATCGGCCTGCTGCCGCAGGGCGGCGATGTGCATTGGGATGTCGATGCTGCAACGCTGGTGGGGCTGGGCCGCTATCCGCACCGTGAGGGCTGGGGGGAAACGCCGGAGGATCGCGCCGTCGTGGCGCGTGCGATGGCGGCGACCGATGTTACCCAGTTCGCCGCGCGACCGATGACCGCGCTGTCGGGCGGCGAGCGGGCGCGGGTGCTGCTCGCGCGCGTGCTGGCAGGCGAGCCGCAATGGCTGCTGGCTGACGAGCCGCTCGCCAATCTCGATCCCGCGCACCAGCTCGAAACCCTGGCGTGCCTGCGCGACGTCGCGCGCGGCGGAGCGGGGGTGATCGTCGTGCTGCACGATCTCAACCACGCGGTGCAGATGGCCGATCAGGTTCTGCTGCTACGCGATGGCCGCACCGTGGCGCAGGGCGCTTGTGCCGAAGTCATGACGCCGCAGCGCATCGCCGAGACCTTTGGTGTTGCCTCGCAGTTCGGCACGACGCCGGGCGGAGTGCCGTTCATCGTAACCATGCCGATGGTGCGCCACGGATGATCGGGCGCCCCGAACAGGTGCTGCTGGCGCTGATCGGCGAGGCTGCCATCGGCTATCCCGCGCCGGTGCTGGCGGCAATCGGCCATCCGGTGACATGGATCGGTGCTGCCATCGCGGCGCTTGAGCGGCGCTGGAACGCGGGCAGCGCGATGCGGCGCAAAGCGATGGGGCTTGGCCTGCTGCTGCTGGTCGGCTGCAGCGCAGGGGTTATCGGCTGGGTCTTCGAGCAACTGGCAGGAGGCAGCGTTGCGATAGTGCTTGTCATTTTGCTCGCCTCGACAGGCCTGGCGCAGCGCAGCCTCGACGATCATGTCCGCGCGGTCGCAGCGCCCTTGCTGCGCGGCCATGTAGCAGCCGCGCGCGTGGCGGTGGCGCGGATCGTGGGGCGCGACACCGAGGCGCTCGGCGAAACTGGGATCGCCGTTGCCGCGACCGAAAGCCTGGCCGAAAGTTTCTGCGATGGCGTTGTGGCACCGGCGTTCTGGTTTCTCGTCGCGGGCCTTCCGGGCCTGCTGGTCTGCAAGGTCGTGAACACCGCGGATTCGATGATCGGCCACCGCGATGCGCGCTATCTCCATTTCGGCTGGGCAGCGGCGCGCACCGATGATCTGGTGAACTGGATTCCAGCGCGGATTGCGGGTGTGTTGCTGTGCATCTCGGGCTGGGGTGGGTGGCGCACAATGCTGCGCGATGCACGCCACCATGCATCGCCCAATGGTGGCTGGCCCGAGGCGGCAATGGCAGGCGTGCTCGGGCGCCGGCTGGGCGGTCCGGTCAGCTATGATGGCGAACCCGCACACCGTACCTGGCTGGGCGATGGCCCGGTACCCGATGCTGTGGACTTGAAACGGGCGCTCTGGGTCTATCGCCGGGCGTGCCTGCTGCTCTGGATTGGCGTGGGAGGTCTTGCATGGCTGCTGTGATGCTGCAGGGAACGGGGTCCGATGTCGGCAAGTCGGTGCTGGTCGCAGGCCTTTGCCGGTTGCTCGCCAATCGCGGGCTGAAAGTACTGCCGTTCAAGCCGCAGAACATGTCGAACAATGCCGCCGTGGCGCAAGGCGGCGAGATTGGCCGCGCACAGGCGCTCCAGGCACTGGCGTGCCGTGCCGCGCCGACGATCGACATGAACCCTGTGCTGATCAAGCCGCAGTCTGACATCGGCGCGCAGGTGGTGGTGCACGGCAAGGTGGTCGGCACGCTGGGGGCTGCGGATTACCAGCACCGCAAGGGCGAATTGCTCGCGGCCGTGCTGCAGTCCTGGGAGCGGCTGAAGGCTCGGGCCGATATCGTCATCGTCGAAGGCGCGGGCAGCCCGGCGGAGATCAACCTGCGCGAAGGGGATATCGCGAACATGGGCTTTGCGCGCGCCGCTGGTGTTCCGGTCGTGCTGATCGGCGATATCGACCGGGGCGGGGTGATCGCCTCGATTGTCGGCACCAGGGCCGTGATCGATCCCGAGGACGCGGCGATGATCCAGGGCTTTGTGATCAACAAGTTTCGCGGCGATGTCCGTCTGTTCGATGATGGCTATGCCGAGATCGCGCGCCGCACCTGTTGGGCGGGGCTGGGGGTGATCCCCTGGCTGGCGGCAGCGCGGCAGCTGCCCGCTGAGGATGCGGTGGTACTCGACAGCGCTGGCGGCGCGGCGGGGCCGATCACCATTGCAGTGCCCATGCTGTCGCGGATCGCCAATTTCGACGATTTCGATCCGCTGATGCACGAACCCGGCGTGCGGCTGGTTATGGTTCCGCCGGGCCAGCCCTTGCCTGGCGACGCGGCGTTGATCATCCTGCCCGGTACCAAGGCGACGATCGCCGATCTTGCTTTTGTGCGCGCGCAGGGCTGGGACATCGATATCGCTGCGCATGTCCGGCGCGGCGGGGCCTTGCTCGGCATTTGTGGCGGATACCAGATGCTGGGTCAGAGCATCGAGGACCCCGGTGGCGTCGAGGGGGTGGCGGGCACCGCGGCGGGGCTCGGCTATCTGCCGGTCACCACCCGGCTCACCGGAGACAAGCGCGTGGTTGATGTCAGCGGCATCAGCCTGCGCGACAGCCAGCCTTTTGCCGGATATGAAATCCATGTCGGCGAGACCCGCGCAACCGCGCCGGTGCAGCCTCTGCTGCGGCTCGATAGCGGGGCAGAGGATGGCGCCGTCAGCGCCGATGGAAGAATAGCGGGCTGCTATATCCACCAGCTGTTCGATCATCCCGCGCAGCGCGGGGCCTGGCTGGCGCGGTTGGGCGCGCAGAGCGATGGGGTCGCGCAAGCCCACCGGGTCGATCAGGCGCTCGATGCGCTGGCCGCCGCGCTTGAGGAGCATGTCGATATCGACCGGCTGCTGGCGATCGCGGGGCAGGGCGCATGACCGGGCCGGTATTCGACACGGCCTTTCGCGATGCGCTGGAGCAGCTGCTCACATGGCGGCGCGATGTGCGGCATTTCCAGACGCGCCCGCTGCCCGATGGCCTGCTTGACAGCCTGATCGAGATCGCCTGTCGCGGGCCGTCGGTGGGCAATGCCCAGCCATGGCGCTTTGTCCGCATCGTTTCGCCCGAGCGCCGCGCAGCGCTGATCGCCTCGGTCGATGCGCACAAGCATGCCGCTGGCGAGCCCTATTGCGGAGACCGCAAGGCGCTGTACGCGCGCCTGAAGCTGCACGGCCTGCGCGAGGCGCCTGAGATTGTCGCGGTCTTTTGCGATGCGGAGACGGAAGCGGGCCACGGACTGGGCCGGGCGACGATGCCCGAAACCCTGTGCTGGTCGGTGGTGACTGCGGTGCACACCTTATGGCTCGCCGCCCGCGCGCACGGCGTCGGTTTGGGCTGGGTGTCGATCATCGATCCGGCGAGCATGAACGCGCTGATCGACGTGCCTGCGCATTGGCGTTTTGTCGCCTTGCTGTGCCTGGGCTATCCCGAGCGCGAGAGCGAAACGCCCGAGCTGGTCCGGCATGGATGGCAGGACCGCCTGCCTTTTGAAACGACACGGCTCGAGCGCTGATGATCATCCGTAAAGACGTTCAGGCAAGGCTCGATGCCCTTGCCAAGCCCATGGGCAGCCTGGGGCGACTGGAAGCGCTTGCGGTCGATCTTGCCGTGGCGAGCCAATCGCTCGGGCCGCAGACCCGTCCGCGACGTCTTGTCCTGTTCGCGGCCGACCATGGTGTCGTGGCGCAAGGCGTCACGCCCTGGCCTTCGGCGGTCACCACCGCGATGGTCGAGACTTTCCTGAAGGGCCGGGCGAGCAGCACTGCGCTGGCCGAGGCGCATGGCGTCGATGTGCGGGTTGTCGATGCCGGGATGATCCATCCACCGCGCGGGCCCTGGCCCGACCATTTCATCGCGCAACCCGTCGCGCCCGGCACGGCGGACCTCAGCCAGGGTCCGGCGATGACGGAGGCACAGTTCGACAGGGCCTGGGCGCTGGGTGCTGCCGAGGCCCAATCCGCCGTCAACGCGGGTCACCGCCTGCTCATCGCGGGCGAAATGGGCATCGGCAACACCACGGCTGCCGCCTGCCTGACCCATGCCCTGACCGGCATCGATGCCGATATCGCGACCGGTCATGGTGCCGGGGCGGACGCGGCGATGCGCGGCGTCAAGCGCGACATCGTGGCGGCAGCGGTTGCCAGGCTCGGCGGTTGCACCGACAAGGCTGCGCTGGCGGCCATTGCCGGGTTCGAGATTGTCGCGATAGCGGGATTTTATGCGGAGGCGGCGCAGCAGGGCGCCGCAGTTCTGCTGGATGGCTATGTCACGACCGCCGCTGCGCTGCTGGCCGATCATCTGTGCCCGGGCACCCGTGCCGTGATGATCGCAGGGCATCTTTCGGCTGAGCCCGGTCACCGCGCCGCGCTGGCGAAACTGGGCCTTGCCCCGGTGCTCGAATGGCAGATGCGGCTGGGCGAAGGCAGCGGCGCGCTGGTCGCCCTGCCGCTGCTGGACAGCGCCGCTGCGCTGTTGCGCGATGTCGCGCTGCTGGCGGATATCGGCGCCTGACATGGACGGTCGGCCCCCATTCTGGGCACCCCCGGTGCTGGCGGTGCAGTTCCTGACCCGCATTCCCGTTCCCGGCACCGCCGGGCTGACCGCGGAACAGGTCGCCGCCGGGCTGGTGCGTGCGGTCGGATGGTTCCCGCTGGTCGGTGCGGCAGTCGGAGCGATGACGTCGTCCGTAGCGCTGGCGGCGGACAGCCTCTGGCCCTCGCTGGTTGCGGTGCTGCTTGCGCTGGCTGTCGAAGCCAGGCTGACGGGGGCCTTTCACGAGGATGCCGTTGCCGATTTCTGCGATGCCTTTGGCGGTGGCCAGAGCGCGGAGGATGTGCGGCGCATCATGAAGGACAGCCGCATCGGCAGCTATGGCAGCGTGGGATTGATCCTGGCGGTCGGCTTGCGGGCCGCGCTGATGATCGCGGTGATCGAGAGCATGAACCCGGTCGTGGCGTTTGCGACCATCACTGCCTCGGCCACCTTCGGCAGATTGCTGGTCGTGCTGTTGATGAGCATCGTGTCGCCCGCTCCGCAGGGCACCGGTCTGGCCAAGGACATCGGCTCGGGTGTCGGGCTTTCCACACTGCTGCTGGCCATGGCGACCGCGCTGCCCGGCTTGCTGGGATTTGCGATCCACGCTCCGCTGGCCCTGATCGTGGCATCGCTGGGCGCGGCTGCATTCCTGCTCTGGTTCCGCACGCTGATGCTGCGGCGTATCGGGGGGAGCACCGGGGATTGCCTGGGCTTTGCGGCCTATGCCGGGCAGCTCATCCTGCTGCTGGCAGCGACGGCGGCGCTGTGATGTCCGCCCAGGTCCTGCTGGTCCGGCATACCGAGGTCGCACGCGCATGGCGGGGCCGGTGCTATGGGCAGAGCGACATGGGCCTTAGCCGCGCCGGGGCTGCACATGCGCGCACGCTGGCGCCCGAGCTTGCCGAGTGGAAGCCCGATTTGGTGCTGCATTCAGGGCTTCGCCGCGCGCAGATCCTTGCCGATGCCATCGCCACGTTCGTTGGCGTCGCCGCAATCGCCGATCCGGCATGGATGGAGCGGGATTTCGGCAGCTGGGAGGGGAAGCGCTGGACGGCGATCTATCGCGAAACCGGCAACGCGATGGACGGGATGATCGAGGCTCCCGAGAGCTTTCGACCCGGCAATGGCGAGACCACCATGGAACTTGCGGCCAGGGCGAATGCGGCTTTGCGAAAGCTGCCGTCGCAGCGGGTGCTGGTTGTCACCCATGGCGGGCCGATCGCGGCCATTGTCGGCATGCTGCAGGCTGTGCCCGTCCATGACTGGCCAGGCCTGATGCCCGCTGCCGGAGCCATGGTCGTGGTTGTGCGGTGAAGAACCTGGTCTGCGGCACGAATTTGTTACAGACTTTTTACGTAGGCCTCGATTTCCTTGCTAATGGCCCTATAGCCCACACTCCTATGCGGGGGGACATGCATAGAGTTGCCAAGGATTTACTGATGACCGTGCCCATAGCCTCCGCCATTCTCGCCTGTACCGCATGGTGGCGGTCATGAGCGGCGTCAATCGGATACAGGGCAACATGCTCGCGGGCGCTGAACGGCGGCTGCTGAACTGGCTGTGTGCGCGGCTGCCTGCTTGGGTATCGCCTGACGGACTGACGCTGATGGGCTTTTGCGGCGCGTTGACCGTTTTTGCAGGCTATGCGCTCAGCCTGTTCCAGGTCGAATGGCTGTGGCTGGCGATCGCCGGATTCATCATCAACTGGTTCGGCGATTCCCTCGATGGCAGCCTGGCACGCTTTCGCAAGATCGAGCGGCCCAATTACGGCTATTTCATCGATCACAGCATGGATGCCCTGTCCAATCTCATCATTGTCGTCGGGCTGGGGCTGACTGCCTTCATTCGCATGGATGTCGCCATGTTCGCGCTGGGCAGCTACCTGCTCTTGTCGATCCACACTTTCCTTGCGGCCCGCGTAACAGGCGAATTTCGCTTGTCCTATCTTGCTGCCGGACCCACCGAATTGCGGCTGATCCTGATCGCCATGAGCCTGGCGATGTTCACCACCCAGCCGGGCACGGTGATGGGCACGGGCCTTTCGCCATTCGATCTGTTTATCGCGGCAATCGGCGCAGGCATGATGATCCTGTTCGTCATCCAGACCGCTGTCACCGGTCGCAAGCTGCACGCGCTCAGCAAATGATCTCGCGCTGAAGCTTTCAGGATTTTTGCGCCGTAAATCTTGCCCCCTGGCCGCATCGATCCCTTGCGCAGGCATGCCCATCAGCGTGCTGCGGATCGAGCAATCAATGGGCTTCTCCTCCGGGAAGGCCCGTGGCAGCAATATGGGCCATAGCGACGGTCGGCCAATTCCGGGCCTTGGCTTTCCGGGCTGCCAACCCCACGTTTTCAAGCTCACACACCATCTATTCGCGGGATGATAAGGCTGTGGGCATGAAGACAAAGTCCCTGTTCGCGGTTGCGGCCATGCTCTTGGGTGCGATGCCCGCGCACGCGCTGGCTGCGCAGGCGGAAAGCGAGATCGTGGTCAGCGCCAGGCGATCAGGTGCGCCTATGTGGACGATCGACACGCCCAGCGGAACCGTGCTGCTGGTCGGTGAAATCCGCGCGGTTCCCAAGAGCACTCCCTGGGAGCCGGAACGGCTGCGCGATGCCACGGCCGAAGCCAACCGTGTCATCCTGCGCGCCGCGCCGAAATTCTCGCCCGGCGATGTGTTCCGTCTGATCTTCCGCGGAGGAAGCTTTACCAAGCTGCCTGATGGACGGGTGGCCGCCGATTATCTGAGCAGTCCGCAGCGGGCGCGCCTGGCTGATCTGGAGGCCCGGTACAAGGTCGACTATGATCGAGGCAGTTTCCTGATGTCCGCCTTCGACCTGCTGGCGCGGCGGCTTGATTTCGACAATGACACGACGGACGATGCAACCGACATCGTCGAAAAGGCGGCAAAACGGGCGGACATACCCATTATCCGGCCAGAGCGATTTCGCGGCGAGGATCTTCTGGACAATCTGGCTGCGGCGGCGCCTGAGAGCCATATCGCGTGTCTGGAAGCCGCGATGGCCGCGACCGAAGCAGGGCAACCCGTCGTTCAGGCGCGCGGGGACGACTGGCGCAGATTTGATATTCCCGCCGTTATGGCCAATCCGCTCGAGATCGCGCTCGGCACGTGCTGGCCATGGGAGGATGAGGACCTTGGCGGAGAAATCCGGGATCAGTGGACACGATTGATCGCCGAGGCGTCCAGCACGAACGGGGTGACGCTCGCCGTTGTGCCGCTCGGCGTGCTTGCCGAGCGACAAGGCGTGCTTGATCAGCTCGAGGCGCGAGGCTTTGCCATTGCCGGACCCGATTGGCGTTGAGCCTATCTGCCGGCAGCGCCTGCCGGCTCTTGCGGCGTCGCAGCACGATGGCCGTAGCTTAGGACGCTGGTGATCTTCCAGGCGCCATCGCGCTTTGCCCAGACCATCACAAACTTGGCAATGCCCTCGCACTGTCCTGTGGCGAGGTCGCAGAAGCGATGTTCCCCTTCCTCGATCGCGCCATAGTCCTTGATCGGATAGACGCGGAAGCTTGCCGGGATCAGTTCCCGTTTCACCTTGCCGCAGATATATTTGCGCACGCCGTCGACCATCGCGTCGCGCTCGAACGTCGCCCCGCCGGTATCGTGATAGAAGGCGACCTTGGGGTCGAAATAGGCCGAAAATGTTGCCAGGTCGCAGCTGTTATAGGCACCGAACACCCTCGCATCGAGCGCGCCTATCTCCTGCGTCAGCGGATCGCCCGGCGATGCAAGATTGTGAGGCGTCGCGGCATCGGGCTTTGCCTCGGCCACCGAGAGACAGGCCAGCAGCGACGCTACGCCGCACAGAATCGATCGTTTCAGCCCATGGCTAACTGTATTGCTCATATACTACAGCTACAGAGGCAGATCGATCGTGGCAACCCGGATTGTTACTGCGCCGGCGCCACGCAAGGACAATTGCATTTGTGCAACAAGCTGCCCGCCCGATATAGAACGCGGCTTGCGCAGCGCACCTGTTCGCCCAGCGTGCCATCGATTCAGGAGCCGCGATGAACCCGATATACCGCGACATGCCCACCACGATTTTCGAGGCGATGTCGATGCGCGCGCGGGAGACCGGGGCGATCAATCTCGGGCAGGGGTTTCCCGATGGTCCGCGCAATGATCTGGTCATCGATGCAGCATGCGCAGCGCTACAGCATCGATCGAACCAGTATCCGCCGATGGTCGGCCTGCCCGAACTGCGGGCAGCGATCGCCGATTGGTATCGTCGGCATCAGCAGCTGGAACTTGCCCCGGATGAGGTCGTCGTGACATCGGGTGCGACCGAGGCCATTGCTGCTGCCCTGCTTGCGATCATCCAGCCTGGCGATGAGGTGCTGCTGTTCCAGCCGCTCTACGACGCATATTGCCCGCTGGTGCAGCGTGCCGGGGGCATTGCCCGGATCGTCGATTTCGATCGGTCGTGCTGGCGCATCGATGCCCAGGCCCTGGCCGATGCCATCAGCCCGCGGACCCGTGTCCTGCTCCTCAACGATCCGATGAACCCGATGGGGACCACCGCACATCCGGATGACCTCGCGCTGCTCGCCCGAACCTGTGTGGACAATGATCTGATCGCGATCTGTGACGAGGTCTGGGAGGCGCTGGTCTATGACGGGGCGCAGCACAGATCGCTGCTGAGCTATCCGGGCATGCGCGAGCGGACCGTGAAGATCGGTTCTGCCGGCAAGATATTCGGGCTGACCGGATGGAAGGTCGGCTGGATGTGCGCAGCCCCGCCGATTGCGCGTGTCCTCGCCAAGGCGCACCAGTTCCTGACCTTCACCACCCCGCCCAACCTGCAATGGGCGGTGGCCGAAGGGCTGAACAGCCAGGATGACTGGATCGCGATGGCCCGCGCGCAACATCAGGCTTCGCGCGACTTTTTCTGCGCCGGATTGCGTAAGATCGGTTTGGCAACGGTGCCCTCGGCCGCCACCTATTTCGTCAGCGTGGACGTGGCCGCATCCGGCATCGCGATGGAGGACATGGCCTTCTGCCATGCGATGATCGACCAGGCCGGCATCGCCGCAATCCCGATATCGGCATTCTATAGCGATGCTCCGCCCACCCATCTGGTGCGCTTCTGTTTCGCAAAGGAGCGCGCGACTCTGGAGCGGGCATTGGAGCGGCTGGCAGAAGCATTGCCTCGCCTGAAATAGGCTGGCCGCACGAGCGACCCTCTGTTTGCGCGGATGGTGCGTGTAGACGCCTGGCGCTACCTGCCGCTCGATCAAGCGGCCTTGCGGGAGGGTTCTGCCTTGGCGATGGCCTGGGTGGCGCGAGCCTCATAGCGCATGTTGGCAATCATCGCGTCGACCAGGGCGATGTCCACCGGTCGGCTGAAGAAATAGCCCTGGATGTTGGTGCACCCCTGCGATCGCAATGCCTCAAGCTGGTCACTGTCCTCAACGCCTTCGGCGATCGTTTCCATGCCCAGCGCACCCGCCAGCGCCGTAATCGCACCGATGATCGCACGGGCGCTGTGGTCGGCCGTCAGGTCGTTGACGAAGCTCTTGTCGATCTTGATCTTGTCGAACGGGAACGAGCGCAGATAATTGAGCGAGCTATATCCGGTGCCGAAATCATCGAGCGCGATCCGGATGCCGCATTCGCGCAAGGAACTGAGCATTGCCAAGGTGCGCTCGACGTTGTCGATGAACAGCGACTCGGTCACCTCCAGCTCCAGCCGGCTGGGATTGAGGCCGGTCGCATCGAGCGCCTGCATCACCATCAGCGGCAGCCCTGCATTCTTGAACAGCACCGGCGAGAGGTTCACCGCGACCCGCACATCCTCAGGCCATTGGCTGGCGCGCGCGCAGGCCTCGTTCATCACCCATTCGCTGATCGGCACGATCATGCCGGTATCCTCGGCCAGCGGGATGAATTCCGCCGGGGAGATCAAACCGTGCTTGGGGTGCTGCCAGCGGATCAGCGCCTCGAAGCCGACGATCCGGTTCTTCTCGAGGCTGAAAAGTGGCTGATAATTGAGGTGGAACTGTCTCCCGCGCACGGCCTCGCGCATGTCGATTTCCATCTGATGGCGTTTGCGCGCCTCCAGGTCCATCGCCTGTTCGAAGAAGCATGAGCAATTGCGGCCCTCATTCTTGGCCCGGTACAGGGCCAGGTCGGCATTCTTGATCAGGTCGTCGGGGCAGGTGCCATCGCCCGGCGCGACGGCAATGCCGATGCTGGAGCTGGTCTCGAGCGAATGCCCGGTCAGCTGGAACGGCGCGCCGAACACTGCAATCACCTGATCGGCGAGCAGGGCAAGATTGGCTCCAGGTTCGATCTGGTCGAGCAGGATGGCGAATTCATCTCCGCCCTGGCGGCTGATCAGGGCCCCGTTGATCGTCTGCCGGAGACGCTCGGCCACGGCCTTGAGCAGCTCATCGCCAACCGGATGGCCCAAAGTGTCATTGACCGCCTTGAAGTTGTCGAGGTCGAAATACATGACCACGACGCGCTCGTTTCTCGCGCGGCGGGCCAGTGCAAATTCGAGTTGCTCGGCGAAAAGCTTGCGGTTCGGCAAGCCGGTCAGCTCGTCATGCAGCGCAATGTGCGTGATGCGTTCCTCGCGCTCGGTGATCGAATCGACCATGATGTTGAAGCTTGCGGCCAGCCTGCCAACCTCATCGGAGGACCTGATCGACACCCTGTTGCGCGATCCTTCGCTGATCGCGCGCGCAGCCCGGTCCAGTGCAGCGATCGGTCGGGTAATGCCGCGCGCGACAAATGCACCGATCGCGGTCGATATCAGCAGGCCTAGGCCGCTCAGGGCAATCAGCAGATATTTGATCGGCGCATATTGTTCCAGCGCCGGGCCCAAGGCGTAGCGCAGCAGCAGGCGCGGCTTGGCTTGCGCATCAAAGGAGGGCAGCCGCCGCGACCAATAGAGCGTCGGCTCACCCTTGATGTCGACGGCAATGGGCGCCTTGCCGCTGGCTTGCGCCAGGGTGATGCCATGGGACAGCGTGCCGCCTGCCCGAATGCTGGCCGACATGCCTTCGGGGGCAAGCCTGGCCATGTCGCGCATCGCAACAGTATTCAGCGGGCGGGCGAGGACCAGCCAGCCTGCCAGATCGGGAATCTTGATGGGTGCGGCGACCCCGTTGTAGAAACGGCCGCCAACCTGAAAAACACCGCGATCGACCCCTGAGTCCACCGCGCTCCACAGCATATCGTGGTCGGCAGGCAGCAACGTGGTCCCGGTGCTGATGATGTCGCCCTGCAGCGGGATCATGATCGCCAGCGGGGCACCGGCGCGCTGGCGCAGGCTGTCGAGCGCACTGGCGATGGTCGGCGCATCGCCGATGGCAAATGCCTCGCGAAAGCCGAAATCGGCCGCCAGCACATCAGCTGATGTGCGCATCTGCGCCGCTTCCAGCTCCAGGATCTTGTCGAAGGTTGCCCCGTTGGCGGCCATCTCGCCGGTCGCGACGTTCTGCGCATAGCGCTCCACCCCGTCTGCCGCGACAATGATGAAGGCACCGAAGGTCAGCGCGATCACCACGGCATACCACAAGGTTATGCGGGTCGAGAGCGATCGGAAGCGGTCGTTGGCAGAGGGGTCAGGCATTGTCATGGCGGCTTATGGATTGGGTCGCAGTTCAACGGTGACCGAACGCGCCGCAGGCTGACCGGGGGCGAGGGTGACCGCCTCCTGATGCTCGCCCGTCCGGCTGCGCAGCGCGGGATGCCAGACTCTGATGGTCGCCGGGCCGCCGGGCAGCTGCGCCAGTTTCAGCTGGCCGTTATGATCGGTCTTGGCCGCATAGGGGGTATCCACGACCTTGATATAGCCACGCATCTTGTCGTGGATCTTGCAGCCAAGCGACACGCTCCCTGGGACCGCGAAAGTGTGGGTGCGCGTCTCGTCGCGGCCATACAGCTGGATGTCGAACTTTGCCGCCTTGGAGAAGCTGTAGATGCTGTGCCGGACCTTGTCGAAATTCGGGAAACGCACCGTGGCACCAGCAGGCACGATGAGCGTCCCTGGCAGGAAGGTGACGTTCGACTGGGCCATCTCATTTTTCCAGCCAAAGCGAATCGGTCCCTGGGCAGCACCGGACTTGGGGTACACCATGACCACCGCGTCCTTCACGGGCATGCCACTGGCCTGCCTGACCGTAATGGCCAGTGTGGCCGGGGCGGCTGCCTCAGATCCCGGGACCAGAAGCAGCATCGCTGCCAATGCTGAAAAGGCAAGATGCCAGGGGAAGCGAAGATCAAACATGACCTTGATCATGGCCTTAAGTGGTTAAAAACAAGTTGTTCGGCGCGAGCCCTGACCAAATTCTGGATCCATTGTGCCCAACTCGCTCGTCGGCACTTTTGGTTAACCGAGCGTTAGGATTTGACCGATACGGCCAGCGGCATGATTGCCATCAACATATTCACCCGCACTGCCTGTCTGATCGCGCTGTCCGTTTGTGCAGCCACCGCAGCCCAGGCGCAGGACATTCGCAACGGCGGCAAGCTGCTGCTGACCAATGGCGTCAGCACCATCGAGGGATCGGGCGGCGGCGGACTTGCCACCTGGAGCACGATTGCCGGCAATGGCACGCAGGAAGGTATTGGCGGATCGGCGCATGGCACGGTCATCGAGTTGCCCGACTATAACTGGACGAGCTACGGTCTGTCGGTCGGGTTCTTCGATCGCGTTGAGCTGAGCTATGCGCGGCAGAACCTCGATACGATCGATATCGGCGCCGCGCTTGGGCTCGGGCGTGGCTATACGCTCAATCAGGATGTCTTCGGAGCCAAGCTGAGGATCGCGGGAGATGCGGTCTATGGCTCCAGTCTCATGCCCCAGATCGCGGTCGGCGTGCAGCACAAGCGCTCGAGCGACGATGCGGTGGTCGCGGCAGTCGGCGGGGCATCACCCCATGGCACCGATTTCTATATCAGCGCGACCAAGCTCTTCCTTTCGCATAGCGTCCTGGCCAATGCGACGGTGCGCTTCACCAAGGCCAATCAGAACGGTCTGCTGGGCTTCGGCAGCGCAACCGATAACGATCACAAGCCCCAGTTCGAAGGGTCGATCGCCTATCAGTTCTCGCGCCGCTTCGTCGTCGGCGGCGAATATCGCACCAAGCCGGACAATCTGGCCATTGCGCGGGAAGATGACTGGTTCGATCTGTTTGCCGCCTATGCCGTAACCCGCAATGTGACGGTGACGGCGGCCTATGTCGATCTTGGCAGCATTGCCACGGCGGACAATCAGCGCGGCGCCTTTCTCTCGCTGCAAGCCGCATTCTGATACCGGACAGGACCTATCATGATCAGCCTCATTCTCGCCCTTGCCCTGTCCGCAGCGCAGGACATGCCCGACACGCCCGCCGCCGAGGCCGAGGCATCGGAGGCGACCACGATGCCGCCAGAGCCGCAGCGCGATCCCGTCACGGGTGAAGTGCCGGTCGATCCCTATGAAATGTCCAATGCCAATGCAGGCTCGAAACCGTTTGCCGGGTCCGGCATGCGCGATGCGTTTCACGGACAGGACGGCATCCGGCGCGTCGTCAACGACATGGTCGATCTCTCCGTTGCAGACCCGCGGATTTCCGAAGTCTTCGTCTCGCACGATTTGGTCCGCCTGCGCCGCACATTGTTCGAACAGTTCTGCTACATCCTCAACGCGGGTTGCGATTACAGCGGGCGCGACATGGTCAGTTCGCACAAGGATCTCGGCCTGCAGATTGATGACCTCAATGTGCTCGTCGAAAACCTGCAGGCGGCCATGGCGAAGGAAAAGATCAGCTTTGCCGCGCAGAACCGCTTCCTGTCCAAGCTGGCTCCGATGAAGCGCGACGTGGTCACCCGCTGACCGAATACGCAGCGCCGGTGGCGCAAGGCCCCGTGCGAGCACCCCGCATTACGGACTCGACGCGCGGAACCTGGGGCGATCTTGAAAAGGCGTGTCCGGCCTTTCGCGTGGCCATCAAACGCATCACGGATTGGAACCTTCTGCGATCCTCTCGGTAACTGGGGAAACGCAGGAGAAAGCCTATGATCAAGAATGTTATCGGTGCCGTCATCGGAGCCAAGCTCGCAGGTCCGACATCGAAAGCGGACAGCGCAAAGGGTGCCACAACGGGTGCATTGGCCGCGTCGGCCATTCCGTTCGTTCTGTCCCGCATGAGCCTGCCCACGATGCTCGCCGTGGGTGTGGCGGGCTATTACATCAAGAAGCATTACGACAAGAATGGTCGAGCCGCTTAAGCGGCGCAACCGGCATGTCGGCTGGCGCATGAGCCAGGCGCGCGACATCTCGTTCGGGAACGATTTCGCGGCTGCCGCTCAGGTCTTCCGAAGCCCGGCCATTTTTCCGGACATCGATCCGCATGACCGATCAATCGGCCAGGCACCGTCCCTCAGGATCGGGCGTGCGGCCATGCCACTCAGTGCATGGCCGCACCGCCTGTATACCCCTTAACATTGGAGCCCAGCACATGCCGGCCAGACAGAAACCAAGCCTCGCATCGCCCGCCACGGACAACGCGCTTGCCGATCACCAACCGGGTGCGGGTTCGGCGGAATTGATCGCGACCACCGGTAATGGCGGCGAGGTCCATCAAAACGTTGACATGAAGGGCAAGTCGGCCAGCCGCGATACGCATCTGACCGACAATTTCGGCCACCGAATTTCCGACAATCAGAATTCCCTGAGGGCGGGGGAACGCGGTCCGACCCTGCTGGAAGACTTTGTCCTGCGGGAGAAGATCTTTCAT
This sequence comes from Blastomonas sp. SL216, assembly GCA_026625625.1. NCBI lineage: Bacteria > Pseudomonadati > Pseudomonadota > Alphaproteobacteria > Sphingomonadales > Blastomonadaceae > Blastomonas > Blastomonas sp. SL216. The sequence continues at coordinate 1,663,748 of CP113055.1, read as the reverse complement.
TTCGACCATGAGCGCATTCCCGAGCGGATCGTTCATGCGCGCGGTTCGGGTGCGCACGGCACCTTCGAGGTGACGCGCGCTATCCCGGAATGGACCAAGGCATCGCTTTTCCAGACCAAGGGCAATAGCTGCCCGGTCTTCGTTCGCTTTTCCACCGTCGCAGGCGGGTCCGGCAGTGTCGATACACCGCGCGATGTGCGGGGCTTTGCGGTGAAGCTCTATACTGAAGAAGGCAATTGGGATCTGGTCGGCAACAACATTCCGGTTTTCTTCATCCAGGATGCGATGAAGTTTCCCGACCTTGTCCACAGCGTCAAGATGGAGGCTGATCGCGGCTATCCGCAGGCGGCAAGCGCGCATGACACGTTCTGGGATTTCATCAGTCTGATGCCCGAGGCGATGCACATGGTCATGTGGGCCATGTCGGATCGCGGTATCCCGAGATCATTGCGCATGATCGAGGGCTTTGGCGTCCACACCTTCCGGTTCATCAATGCCGAGGGCGAGGGCAGGTTCGTCAAGTTCCACTGGAAGCCGGTGCTGGGGCTTCAGAGCACGACCTGGGACGAGGCGGTCAAGATCGCCGGTGCCGACCCCGATTTCCATCGCCGCGACCTGTGGGAGGCCATCGACGCGGGCGACTATCCACAATGGGACCTGGCGGTCCAGATATTCGACGAGGCATGGGCTGCGCAGCAACCTTATGACGTGCTCGATGCGACCAAGCTGATACCCGAGGAGGTAATCCCGGTGGAAGTCATCGGCAGGATGACGCTGAACAGGAATGTCGATAATTTCTTCGCAGAGACCGAGCAGGTGGCATTCATGCCGACCAACCTCGTTCCCGGCATCGATTTCTCGAACGACCCGCTGCTTCAGGGGCGTCTGTTCAGCTATCTCGACACGCAGAAGTCGCGGCTTGGGACGACGAATTTCCATCAGATTCCCATCAACGCGCCCAAATGCCCGTTTCACAATTTCCAGCGCGATGGTCTGATGCAGACGCTCGTGCCCACAGGCCGTGCCAATTACGAGCCCAACAGCCTGGCTGAGGCAGGAGAAGACGGCGGACCGCGCGCTTGCCCGGATACGGGTTTCACCTCGTTCCGGGAGAATGCGGAGCGCAACGATCCGACCGAGAAGCTGCGGGTGCGCGCCGAGGCCTTTGCGGACCATTACAGCCAGGCCAGGTTGTTCTACCGGTCGCAGACCGAGAATGAGCAAGCGCATATCGCATCGGCGTTGGTCTTCGAATTGTCCAAGGTGACGATTGCGCATGTCCCGCCCAGGGTCATCGCGCGGCTGCGCAACGTGGACGAGGATCTGGCCAAGCGGGTGGCTGCAGGACTGGGCACGGATCTGCCGGCCAAGGCAAAGGCTGCGAGGGAACCGGTCGACCTCGGCACTTCCGATGCCCTGTCGATCCAGAAACAGGCCAAGCCCACGTTTAAGGGGCGCAAGATCGGCATCTTGTTCGATCAGGGCTCGAGCAAATCCGCCATCACCGATCTGGTGAGCGACATCGAAAAGGCGGGCGGATCGGCGTTTCTGGTCGCCCCGAAAATCGGCCCGCTGGCATTGGACGGCGGCGAACTGAAAGCTGACGGGCAACTGGCCGGGTCACCCTCGGTCCTGTTCGATGCGGTTGTGGCGATGCTGGCGCCGGAACGGGCAGAGATGCTGGCCCGGGATGTCGGTGCAGTCGCCTGGTTTGCGGATGCCTGGTATCACTGCAAGACCATCGGGGCCTGTAAAGGCACCCGGCAGCATCTGTTGCCCAAGGCCAATATCGAACCCGACGCAGGCGTGGTCCATCCGGATGAATTCATGCAGGTCGGGCCGGTCAGGCACTGGGATCGGGAACCCAAGGTTCGCGATCTGGCCTGACGGGGCTCGCAACGCGGTGAGGGGCGGGGGTGGTCAAGGCCATTCCCCTCCATGCTTCGGTTTGCCGCTGGGGCGCGGCATGCCCTTCATCGCCGCTGTGCCCAACATCAGACGCACGACGGTCAGAACTCTGGGGGCTGTTCCATCACTCCAGCGCGATGACCTTGCCGCGTGCCATCACGAACTGGACGTCCTTGTAGACCGACACATCCGTCAGCGGATCGCCCGCCACAGCGATGATGTCGGCGCTTTTGCCCGGAGCGATGGTGCCGATCTTATCGGAAAGGCCGAGCAGGTCAGCCGCGTTGACTGTGGCTGCTATCAGCGCGCTTTCGGGCGTCATGCCGTTTGCGACCATCAGCTCGAATTCGTCGGCATTGCGGCCATGTTTCGACACGCCTGCATCGGTGCCAAAGGCGATCCGAACGCCGCGCGGAGCGAGCGTCTGCAGCGTCTTGCCGGTGATGTCGATGCGCCATTTGATCTTGGCGAGGACATCGGGCTCATAGGCATCTGGGTTGGCCGCAAGCCGTTCCTTGTACCCGTTCACGGTCGACAGGGTCGGGACATAATAGGTCTTGCTTCTGGTCCACAGCGCGATGACCTCCTCGGTCAGCATCGTGCCATGTTCGATCGAATCGACGCCGAGTTTCAAGGCCTGGAGCGTGCCGTCGGCACCATGCGAATGGACCGCCACCTTGCGGCCGAACATCCGTGCGGTGGCGACAATGGCCGCTGCCTCGTCATCGAACATCTGGCTGCCCAGCCCCGCGCCGATCCGGCTGTTGACGCCGCCGGTGATGGTCACCTTGATGACATCGGCCCCGCGCCCGATCTGCTGTCGCGTCGCGCGGCGGCAGTCTTCGGCCCCATTGCAGATATTGCCCGCGCCGGCAAAGAAGGGACGCAATTCGTCGCGATAGCTCAGTGCATTGTCGGAATGGCCCGCGGTGCCAGACAGGCTGCTGCCGGCATCCAGGATCCGCGGCCCCATCGCCTTGCCGGCATTGACCGCATCGCGCAGCGCGAGCACCGCGCCGTCGCCATCACCCAGATTGCGGACCGTGGTAAAGCCGGCGCGCAGCGTCTTCATCCCATTGGCCTGGGCGTTGAAGGCCTGAGCAGCGGGCGACAGGGTGACGGCCTCCAGCTGCCCTGCGGGCCCGGCGGAGTCGCTCGTCAGATGCACGTGACTGTCGATCAGTCCGGGTAGCACAGTCCGATCGCTGAGGTCGATGAATGCGGCACCTTCGGGCACCTTGGCATGGCCATTATCGACCGATGCGATCCGACCATCCTTTACGACGATCGTGGATGGTCCGCGTGGTGCCTTGCCGGGCACGTCGATCAGGCGACCGGCATGAATGATGGATGTCTGCGCCGAGGCCACCGAAGGCAGCGCGATCGCCATCGCAACAAACGCGCCAAGAATTCCCGCCTTCATGCATTTTCCCCTGTTCCAGACCCGCCATGTGGCTTGTGCACCAAGCGCTGCCGTTGTGCATCGGGCGGAGCGGCTTTGCGGCGCACGGTGCCCATGGGGTGTAACCGCAATAGCCTGGAACGCCAAACATCTGTGCGCCGCCAGATTCACACCTGGCCGACCCTGGCTGGGTGATGCTCTAGGCGATGCTCAGCGCCTCGAGCGTGAACGCTATCCGCTCGGCCCGCCATGTCGCTCCGGTTGCCGGATCGGCTGGGCCCCAATGGTTGCCATCGCGGTCCAGTCTCAGCACGACGGCGTTGTCAGGGTGCGCAGCGCGCAGCCGGGCCGCGTATTTCAGCACCCCGCTCCAGGCGATGCGCACATCGGCAAGCGAGGCTGTGAGATAGACCGGTGGCAGCCCGGCCGAGGGGATGTTCTGATAGGCGCACAGGCGCAGGGCGCGCGCGAAGGCAGCCGGATCGCGGGCGACATCGCCGACTTCCGACAGCTCGGCAGCGGCAACAGGGCTGCGCGGATCGACCAGCGATGTGAGCACATCCACGAATGGCACATCAGCCATCACCCCGGCCCATAAATCCGGAGCGCGGTTCAGCGCCGCGCCGACCAGCCACCCCCCGGCAGAGCGGCCCATGCTGACGATCCGGCCCGCTGGCACGATGCCCTGCGCGGTCAGCGCACGAGCGCAGGCGATGAAATCCTCGACAGGCTGGGCGCGCCGCTCGGCTCGCCCGGCATCGTGCCACGCGCCGCCCAGATCGCCACCGCCGCGCACATGCGCGATGATATAGGCCACCCCGCGCGTCAGCAGGCTGAGCCGCTGCGGATCGAAATCGGGATTGGACGGAACACCATAGGCACCATAGCCATACAGAACCGCACCGCGCAGCGCCTGGCCATGCGGGCGGATCATCGACATCGGGATCGCGGTGCCATCGGGTGCGGTCGCGAAAAGCCTTTCTGACACAAAGCCTGCAGCGGCGCTTGATCCGGCCTGCAGCGGTTCCAGCGTGGCATCGGCAAAGCGGTAGTCAAACAGCGTCCTGGGTGCAGCAAGCGACTCCACCCCCAGCCTGAGCCTGGCGGGATCGGGTTCGCGATTGGCCTCGGGGCCGGCGGTCCAGCGGTCGAACCCGGCGACGGCGATGGCGTCGGGAAATGCGATCGCACGCCATTGGCGAGCCGCCCTGTCGAGCACCCGTACCCGGCTGATCCCCTCGTTGCGCTCGGCCACCACCAGATGCCGCTTGAACGCCTGATGCCATGTGAGGCCGGTTCGGTCCTGCGCTGACAGGACTTCGCTCCAGCGGTCCGGCTCTGCCAGCGTGGCGCGCACCAGCCGGAAATTGGGGTGGGTGTCGTTGGTCAGGATATCGAGCGCTCCGCCGCCGCCATGATCGACCGCATAGCCGCGGCCCGCCCGGCGGGCGCTGACCAGCCGAGGAGCCTGCAGGCTCGAACGGGCCAGCAGCCTCACCTCGCTGGTGTCGACCGACACGCTGTTGATCAGCGCAAAGCGGCGCGATGTCGTCTGCCGGATCTCGACAAAGAATGCGGGGTCGGTTTCCTCGAACAACACCGGCCCATCGGCCTGCAGATGGCCGATCCGGTGGATGCGTGCGCGCCAGGGGCGGCCTGCGGCATCGACTTCGCCATAGATGATGCTGCGGCTGTCAGCCCTCCATATGATCCTCTCGGAGGTGATCTGCACGCCCACATCGCGCACGATATCGGTCAGCATCCGGCCCGTCGCGACATGCTTGAAGCGGATGTCATGGTGTTCGGGGGCACTCATCGTCGCGAACGCCAGCAACTTCCCGTCATCCGACAGCCCCCAGGCGACGAAATCGCCAATCGGCTTTCCATCGGCAGCGGGCTCGGCGGCGTCGAGCAGCAATTCGCGCTTGCCGGTCACCCGATGAGCGCGCCAGAGCTGGCGGCCGCCCGAGCCCCATGCGCTCCAATAGCCATGGTCGCCGTCCACGACGGGAGCGGGCGGGGGCGCCGACGGGGTGGCGGCATCGGCCTCGGCGCGCAGACGTTGCACCAGCCCGGCGAGCGGTGTCATGACCTGTTCTGATGCAGCGGCAAGGTTGGCCATCAGCGCCGCCACTTCCGGGTCATCGAGCGACGCCTCGTCAAGCCAGCCAAAGGGATCGGTGATCGTCACGCCATGGATCGTGCGGCTGCGGGCCCCGGATGCAGCCGGCCCACCCGCCCAGGCCGGAGCGCCTGGCAAACCTGCCAGCAGCCCGGCTGAGGTCAGGCCGCATAACAGGCTCCTTCGGTCGGTGCTGGCCGATAGCGGCATCGGGGGAGGGGCGGTCAGGGTCATCGGCGAGGCTCCGTTGGGACAGGGAGCTGTCACATCGCCGCCTTTGCCATGCGCGTGAGGATTTTGCCGCGAACGGGCAGATCGTGTCGGTGAGCGGGCGTCTCAGACGATCAAAGGCCAGCCGGCTATCGCAGGGTCAGCGCCTGCTGGCCCTGGCCGCGTCGTCGGCTCATGCAGCTGGTCAGCTTGCGGAAAAGTCCATCGCCGCCAGCATGTCCGAAATGGCCAGAAAGGCGAAGCAGACCGAGCTGTCCGCGACCCCATAGGGCAGGAAGAGATCGTCGCCGACCCTGATCGCGCCGCAGGTATAGACGACATTGGGGACATAGCCCTCGCGGTCCTCATCGGCTGCGGAAAGAATGGGATTGGGTGTCCGCCCCAGCACTCGGGATGGATCATCCTTGTCCAGCAGCATGGCGCCGATGGCATATTTGCGCATCGCGCCGACGCCATGGGTCAGCACCAGCCAGCCTTCCTCCAGCTCGATCGGGGCCCCGCAATTGCCAATCTGCACCAGCTCCCAGGGATAGCGGGGCTCCAGCAGCAGTTCGCCGCCTTCCCAATGGTCGAGGCTGTCTGAGCGCAGCAGATACAGGTTCTTGCCGTCCTGCCGCCCGATCATGCAATAGCGCCCGTCAATCTTGCGCGGAAACAGCGCCATGCCCTTGTTGCGACCGGCCCCACCCTTGATCGGCGTCAGCGTGAAGTCCTGGAAATCCCGGGTTTGCAGCAGTTCCGACCGGATGTCGCGGCCACTATAGGCCGTATAGGTGCCGATCCACTGCTGCCCACCATCATCGTCTGAAAATTGCACCAGACGCAGGTCTTCAAGCCCGTTGCGCTGGGCCTCGGTGATCGGGAAGATGACGGTGCCCGACAGGCTGCTGTCGGGCTGACGGTGCAGCGTGACCGCATCGTGCGTGACAGGGTCCATGAGCGGCCCAGCCATCGCGGCTGTAGCAAAGGTCGGTTGCGGAACCAGGCACAGCTCACGCTGTGCAGAGATCGTGCCTTCGCGAAAGGCGATGGTCGAAATATGGCCTTCGCCCACCGCGCGCAGCGAAATCAGGATGCGGATGCTGCCGGGGTCCAGCCCGTCCTGATCGGGATGCAGCACCACGCTGGGGTTCATCACCGCTGCTGCAGCATAGCTGTATTCGTGGCAGAAATAGGCACCGATCAGCAATTGGGTCTCGCGGCGCAGCGGGACATCGAGGTCAAGGCGCGGCTCGATCTCGTCAAATCGATCCTGGAACACCCGTTCGATCTGCCAGTGGCGGTCGGCGAAATCGCGCAGCACCACCGCCAGTTCGGACCGCACGGTTCGCGGGTCGAGCGCGATGATTTCACGCGCCAGCCGTTGCACCCGTTCCAGATCCGGGCCGGTTGCCTGCCAGGCGAGGTGAAAGGGGCGGACCACGACGCGGGTGGGGTCGGCGTGCAGCCGTAGTTCGTGCTGGGCGAGCCTGCTCACGGATGATGTACCCCCGCCTTGGCCATCAAGGCCTGCAGGGAATAATGTGCATGCTGGTAGGACAATACCGATTCCGCCCCTTCGTTGAGGTTGAGTCCGCGCGGGTTGATTCCGTCCCGGCTCGTTCCGCTGTGCGGATCGCCGACCTTCACGCAGCGATCGTTGCCCCCGTCGAACCAGTCATAGGCGCGGCGCGCATGGGTCAGCCAGTTCGGGTCACGGGTCACCTCCCAGGCTGCGGCAGCCGCATCGATCGCCGCCCATATCTCGACAGCTTGCTGATCGAACACCTTGGGCCGGGCAAAACGCTGGCCGAAACTGTCAGAGCCCACGGGGCGGAAATGGCCCTGGGGGGCGGTCTGCAGGTCCATCAGCCAGCTGAGAGTTTCCAGGCCGCAGGCGATCATGCCATCATCGCCCAGATGGACGCCCGCTCGCAACAGCGCCTCGGGCAGGCGGCAATTGTCATAGGCCAGCACGTCTTCGAACCAGTTCCAGCCGGGCCGGGCAATCGCGTCATGCAACGCGGTCAGCCGGTCTGCACCCTGCCGCAGGATGGCATTGGGCAACGCGTGATCGGCCTCGCTCGCCAAAAGGCTTGCCGACCCCAGCATCGCAAAGGCAATCGCGCGAGGGGACTGAAAGCCCAGCGCAGAAGGGGCGGTTTCAAGGAACAGCTCGCGTGCCCAGCGGCGCATCATCTGGTCGTGCGCATGCCGCGCCGTGATCCCGATCGCCCATATCGTCCGCCCGCAGCTGTCCTCGGACCCGATATCCTCCAGCCAGTTGCGACCGAAACCCATGAAATTGCGGAATTCGCCCGTATCGCGGTTCCATGCATGCTGGACAAACGAGGCAAAAACGTTGGTCAGATGGCCGCACTGGCGCAGCATGGGCTTGTCCAGCCGATGCATCAGCATCAGCGCGCGGGCATTGTCATCGACGCAATAGCCGTGACGCCGGTCGGGTATGCCGTGAATGCTGTGCTGGAGTATCCCGGTATTGTCGCACATGCGCACAAAGCCGCTTATCCCGATCCGCTTTGCCAGAGGCTCCGATCGCGGCTTCAGCCGGGTAGCCTCGATGAGATTGATCGTATGTTCGGCAAAGCGGGGCCAGACCATGTCGCGCCCGCGGCTGTAGACCCGTTGCTGAAGGCTGTGGAGCCGCTCTGGATCGTCGAGCAGCAGCGAGATCGCGCTGGCCATGGCATCGCTGTCGCCAAAGGGTACGAGCCTGCCATGGTCGTCCGCCAGCAGTTCGGACGCGTGGGCATAAGGCGTCGATACGATCGCCTTGCCCAGCGCCATCGCATAAGACAGCGTGCCTGAGGTCGATTGCTGCGCGCCGATATAGGGCGTCACGAATATGTCCGCCGCTTCGATCAGGTCGAGCAGTTCGTCCGTGTCCAGGAAGGAATCGATCCAGCGGATATGCCCATCCACGCCGTGCTCACGGGCCAGTGCCTGGAGCGAATGGCGATAGGCCTCGCCTTCGTGCGCGACCAGATTGGGGTGGGTTGCCCCGGCGACGCAGTAAAGGATACCGGGATGCCGCCGCACGATCTGGGGCAGTGCCCTGATCATCGCCTCGATCCCCTTGCCCTTTGACAGCAGCCCGAAGGTGAGGATGACCTTCCTGCCAGCAAAGCCGAAGCGCGGCTTGAATTCTGCGCTGCGTCCGAACGGGCGGTCAGGCACGCCATGGGGGATAAGCGCGATCTGCTTTGCGTCCGCGCCATAGACGCTGATCAGCAGATTTCGCGAAAGATCGGACATCACCACCAGCTTGCTCGCCCGCGCGATCAGCCGGGTCATCACCCGCATCTGGTCCGGATCGGGCTTGGCCAGAACCGTGTGCAGGGTCACTATGAGCGGCGCGGCGACATGATCGAGCAGCGGCAGGATCATGTCTCCTGCCGGGCCGCCAAACAGCCCGAACTCGTGCTGAAGCCAGATGACATCCGCACCGCTGGCCTCGATCCTGGCTGCCGCAGCCAGAAACGCGGCGGGATCGCCTTCGGTGATGGTGTTGCAGATGGTGCCGTCAAATTCGGCCTCGGCCGCCGGGGGTGACATGGCGTAGACATCGATTGTCATGTCCGGAGCGCTCGCCTTGAGCGCGGCATGCACGTCCGTGGTGAAGGTCGCGATGCCGCAGCGGCGGGGCAGGAACCCTCCGATCAGTGCCAGCCGGACGGCGTGCGGAACATCGGGATGGGCAAATCCGTCTTGGCCATCATCGGCAAGCAGGGCAGGAAAGGCTTCGTACATACAGGGCGTCCTTTCGGAATGATGCGACAGAACGGCCCGGCCAAATTCAAAGGCGCAGCGGGGCTACCTGGCCCAAAGTGGCTCTGTGGCACGGTCATCACACTTACCCCTTGCAGCGGCATTCGTTCCGGTGCCCTCGCACCGGTATCATTCAGTCGGGCAAGGCCTTTGCCCAAGCCATGCTGCAGGCCTGTGATGGCGAACGGCACAGCCTTGACGGTGGCGTGCCGTCACGTTCAGTGTGTGCGCCGAGACCCGGAGGAATGCGCATCTCTATCGCTGGCCCACCTGACGTCGATCCTGCATCCCAAAGCGGTGCCGAGGGGATTGTCCGCCTGGCGATGTGATGGATGCGCGTGATGATGGGCGGCAAGGCAGGGGAGCAGCGCGTGGATCACCTTTATCCGTTCAGGCGGTCCGATGGCAGGCTATGCCACCGGATCGCCGCGCCCGCCGCTGTAGGCGCCTGACCGCGTGAGCACCAACGCCGCCGCTGAGGCCCGGGGGGAAAAGATGCGCAAGGCTGCGGCCGCGGCCGAGGCCAGGGCGCATCTGCTGCGTCATGGGCCCATCCTCTCGACACTGGTCAGGCTGAGCCTGCCGAACGTCATTGCGCTTTGCTCTGCCGCGATCATTTCGATCGCCGAAACGGCCTATGTCGGCTCCTTGGGTGTCTCTGCACTCGGCGGGATCGCGCTGGCCTTCCCGATCTTCATGCTGATGCAGATGCTGTCGGCAGGCGCCATGGGCGGCACGGTATCGGGTGCCATCAGCCGCGCGCTGGGGGCAGGCGATACCGAACGGGCGCAGTCGCTTGCGCTCTGCGCGCTCGTCATCGGCCTTGTGATGGGTCTGTTATGGACCCTGGTCGTTCTGCTCGCAGGCCCTGCCGTCTATACGGTGCTGGGCGGCTCGGGCGCGGTGCTGCAGCAGGCCGTGGCGTTCTCCAATGTCGCGGCGATGGCGATCGTGTTCATCTGGACGACCAACATGCTGGCATCCATCGCGCGAGGCATGGGCAGCATGGCGATGCCGGCGTGGACGCTGCTGCTGGCAGGCCTTGCCCAGGTGGCCGTTGGCGGCACGCTGGGCCTGGGCTTGGGGCCCGCGCCACGGCTGGGCATGGCGGGCGTGGCGGTGGGGCAGGTCGTCGCCTTTGGCGCAGCGGCCCTGGCTCTGCTGGTGTATCTGCGCTCCACCCACGCCCGGTTGCCGCTGCGGTTCGCGCCGACGCTGCTGAAGCCTGCACGATTTTCGGACCTGTTGCGGGTTGGCGCGGTGGCCATGCTCTCGCCCTTGCTCTCGGTATCGACGGTGCTGGTGCTCACCAATCTGGTAGCCCGCTTCGGGCCCGAGGCGCTTGCAGGCTATGGCATCGGGGTGCGATTCGAATTTCTGCTGATCCCGATCGCCTTTTCGATCGGGGTGGCCAGCGTTCCCCTGGTGGGCACCGCCATTGGTGCGGGGGATGTTGCGCGGGCGCGCCGCATCGCGTGGATCAGCGGGTCGCTCTCGGCATCGGTGCTGGGTGCGCTCGGCCTGATGGTGGTGCTCTTCCCCGGGGTCTGGGTTGACCTGTTCACCGATGACATGGCCGCCAAAAGCGCCGCCTATAGCTATCTGCGCATCGCGGGCTTCGGCTATGCCTTTTTTGGCCTTGGCTTGTGCCTCTATTTCTCTTCGCAAGGTGCAGGGCGGGTAGGGGGAGCAATCGCGGCCCAGGCGATGCGGCTGGCGGTGGCGCTTCTCGGAGGGTGGGCGCTGGTGTCTTACGGGGCGCCGCTGTGGACGGTGTTCGCCTTGTCCGCTGCGGCGATGTTGCCGATGGGCCTCGGCACGGCGCTGTTCATCAAGCTGGCCCGCTGGTGATGAATGCCGTGCTGATGTTGCCATTAGCCCAGGCGATGCCCAGCAGCACAGCCGATCCAGAATGCTAGTCGCCCAGCCGCCGGATGGCCGGCGGTGACCATCGACCGTCAATCGCCTCGGGACGGGGCAAGTAGAGCCGCATGTTCATCGTGAACGCACCAGCCGGGGCGGGCAGCCAGTTCGCTTCCTTGTCCGCTCCGGGCGAGGCGGCCTGCACGTAAAGGTCGAGCGATCCGTCCGGATTGAACTTCAGATTGTCGCGGTCGCCCAGTGCAAAGCGCTGCAGCGGGTTTTCGACAAAGAACTGGTCCTGGCCATACATGGTGAGCGACCAGAACGCATCGGCTGGCGGGATCTGGTTCTTTTCGAACCGGATGACATAGCGGGACGCGCCGTTGAGCGGTTTGCCTTGGCCATCAAATGCCGCCATCGGATAGATCGCCTCTTCGGGCGGCAGGGCACCCAGGCCCGCATAGGCGACAAAGGCGCGCTGCAGATAATCATTGCCGTAAACGCCCAGCGAATTGCCGATTGCCATCCATCCCGTTGCGGTGGGACGCATCGCGGAGCGCCGGTTGACGATCCGCTGATAGCCGTCCTTCGCCGCCCTGATCATGGCCTGCTGGATGACCGGGTCGGTCGTGGCCAGATCAAAATCCTTGCCGACGACAAGGCCCAGCCGCTCCATGCGCCGCACGATGGCATAATCGCTGGCATGCGGCGGATTGCGCTTCAGGAGGTCAGCAAACAGGGCAAAGAACTTTGCCGGTTCCATGTTGGCCGCCTGCACCACCGGCGGAACGCTGCGGTCGGTGGCGGGAGCCGATGGACCTGTCGCCGCGGCACCCGAAGACAAGGGCCTTGCCAGAAGCCCGGCCTGCAGCTTGTGGACGTTGGGATAATCCTTCGGGCCGTTGGTCTGGAAGCGGCCGATGATCCAGCCGACATTGGTCGGGCTGCGGATGATACCCGTGCCTGCCGGGAGATCGCCTTTCCAGTCCGGCCCGACAATCGCGAAGGTGCCGCCGCCATTCCCGGTCGTCCGTGTACCCAGAGAGGCGAACACGTCGGTCCACATGTCCATGAGCGGGATGACATGATAGCGCCCCCCCGTATCGGGAAGCGTCAGGATCAGAGGCTCGCTGCCGACGTCAAACCACAAGGAGGAGTACAAGGTGTCGGCGTTGGGACGCACGACATCCTTGAACCTGGCATCGGGAAAGGTCTTGCGATGCGAAAACCGGTTCATCGGCGCGCGCATCTGGTCCGGGTCGGATGCACTGGTGGCCACCTGCCGGGTCAGTTCCATCAGCACCAGCGGATAGGCATAGGTATAGGCCTCCACCCCGATGGCATAGGCCTCTTCAGGGCTGGGCGGCTTTGCCTGCGCGGTCGCGATCAGCGACACAAGGACAAAGCTGCACAACGCGATCAGGCGTTTCATCATGGCTATCCTCCTCCCGAACATCCGACCCGATTACAGCCCTAGAAGACTGTGCGGACGGTGACGCCGTACATGCGGGGCTCTTCGACGAAGCCGATCAGCGAGCGGGTGCCAGCGCCCCCGCGCAGCGGCGTGTTGGCCGTGATGCCGCGGGTGATCTCGTTCGAAAGATTGGTGCCCCACAATTCGAAGGTGAAGCGCTCGTCGGGGGTGGTCAGGCCGATACGGGCATTCATCTTGAAATAGTTTTCCTGCCGCGCAAACGGCGTGGGCAGCCCGTTGGTATCGAGGTCGATGGTGCGGGTGGTGCGGCTGTCCGAATAGCTGACATTGCCGTTGACCAGCAGCCGCCATCCGGAATCGTTGAGCGGCCCGTCATAGGTCAGGCCGAACACGCCGGCAAAGCGGGGTGCGTTAGTCAGGTCCTGACCGCACAGCCGCCGCGAGGATGCGAGCGCGGCAGGCGCAACGCCATTGGCGCAGTTCGATGGATAGCGCGCATGGGCATAGGTGGCCGAAAGGTTCGCCGAGATATGGTTGGAAAGCTGGCCGAACAGTTCGAGTTCAGCGCCGGTGGACCGCGCCGAATTGACGTTGAACGTCAGGAACTGGACCCCGGTGAATTCGAGCACCTGGAAGTCGCTCATCTTCATGTCGAAGAAGGCAAGGTTCGCCTTGATCCGCCCGAACAGAGTCGCCTTCACGCCAATCTCGATCTGGTCGACCTTTTCCGAGGCGAAGCTGGGATCGGCATAGACCGGAGCCACGACCACGGGGCCGCCCGGTGTCGCCAGACCTGCAAGAATGGCCGCCGAATTCTGCAAGGTGGCCGATTGCGGGTCGAGATTGAACCCGCCCGATTTGAAGCCGTGGCTGAAGCCTGCATAGAGCAGCAGATCATCGGTGGCCTTGTAGGCGACCTGTCCGGTATAGGTGATCTCATCGTCCTTGAATCGCTGGTTCCACAGGCGGGGCAGGGGCAGCAACCGGCTGGCAAGCCCGCCGCCCAACGCCGCCGGTGCCGTCAGGTTGACCGAGGTTGCAAAGGGGAAGCAGTTGATGCCGATCAGACCCGCCCGCAGCGCGGCGGGCACGGTGCCGGCCAGCACGCCATTGACGCTGGCCTGGCAGGCGCTGCTGCCTGCGCCTGTCGTCGCGCCAAGCTGGTCGAAGCGCGCGTCCTTGGTCTCGTTGACATAGCGCGCGCCGACGGTGAGGCTGAGCCGGTCGGTCAGGTTGATGACATTGTGGGTGAAGATCGACCAGCTTTCGGCATTCTGGAAGAACTGGTTCTCGGCGAAATTGCCATTGGCATTGACCGGGACGCCGCCATTGCCCAGCGCGGTGAGCGCGAAGAGCGGATTGACGCCGGCCAGATTGCCGAAGTTGAACGCGCTGCCGGTCCGCTGGAAGTCCGCGTTCAGGGTCATCGACTGATTGGCGCGGATTTTCTCGCTCGAATAGAAACCGCCGACCAGCCAGTCGAGCGCATCGTTGAACGCGGTGCCCTGCAGGCGCAGCTCCTGGGTGAAGGTGCGGATGCGGTCACCCGAAGGCAGAATGCCCGGGCGCGATGTCGGCGCACCATTGCCGACGGTATAGGTATCGTTGCTGGTAAAGCCGCCGACAGTGGTCTGGCTCGACTGGAAATGGCGATAAGCGGTGATCGAGGTCAGCTTGGCCGCGCCGATGTCCCAGGTCAGCTCGCCCGAAAGGCCCCATTGCTTGGATCCGTTGAGATAGGGTCCGCCGTTGATCGACAGGTTCTTCAGCGCCGAGAATCCGGACTGGGCGACGCCATCATTGGCGAGGCCATGGAACGCGGCAAAGGGTGCGAGCTCTGTCTCGCGCAGGATCACGGCCTGGCAGCATTGCTCGTCGGTGCGCGCATAATCGGCGAGCAACCGGATGCTCACCTCGCTGCTGGGCTCGATATAAAGCTGGCCGCGCAGCATGTAGCGGTCGCGATTGTTGCTCTCCGCCCCGGTGGGCGATGTCAGATATCCGTCCGCCTTGCGCCAGGTGCCGGATACGCGAATGCCCGCGACATCGGTCACCACCGGCACGCTGACACCGGCCTGCACGTTCATGAAATCATAATTGCCATAGCTGGCGTTGGCGAACCCTTCGACCTCGGTCAGGCTGGGGCGCTTGGTTGTCACATTGAGTGCACCGGCAGAGGTGTTGCGCCCGAACAGCGTACCCTGGGGGCCGCGCAGGATTTCAAGCCGTTCCAGATCGACCAGATCGCCGAGCGCAACACCCGGCCGCGACTGGTACACGCCGTCGATGAACACGCCGACAGAGCTTTCGAGACCGGTATTGTTGCCGGTGGTGCCGACACCGCGGATGCGGATCGACGTGCCCTGCGTTTCGGAATTGGAAGACTGGATGTTGAAGCTTGGCGAAACCGCAGACAGGTTCTTGATATCGAAAATGCCCTGACGTTCCAGCGTCTCGGGTGCCACCGCGGTCACGGCCAGCGGCACGTCCTGCACGTCCATCGCGCGCAGCGTGGCCGTCACGATGATCGGCTCGTTATACTGTTCGTCGTCGGCGGACTGGGCATAGACCGGGGTCGCGACGACCATGGCCAGCGTTGACACGCCAAGCATTGCGAACTTCTTCAAGGCTTCTCTCCCATTATCGCGGCTCGTTGGCCGCTTGTATCGGGAGCCATTATTCAAAAAGGCCCCCCCTCATTATCGACCCTAGGCAAAGCCGTTCAGGTTAAGTTGACTTTGCGCGCCAAAAATCAGCTGCGGGGCATCGCGGGATATCTGGCCAGCAACCCAGTGCGGGGTCTCAGTTGGCCCAGTAGACATATTCCTGGTCCGGCTTCCACGGGGCATCCAGCGGAACGTCGATGCGGATGGCGTCTTCCACCAGCGCGGGCCAGATGGGCTTGGGCATCTCGCGGTCATGCGCCGCCAGCAGCGCTTTCATCGCCTTGACCCGTTCGGGATTGCGATCCGCCAGATTGACCTTCTCGGTGGGGTCCGTGGCGAGGTCGAACAGCCAGGCCTTGCGCGGCTTGCCGGCGACCTGCAGCTTCCACTGGCCTTGTCGCACCACCTTGTAATCTCCGGAGCGCCAGAACAGGGTCCGCTCCCGCTGCGCCGCCGGCGTGCCGGTCACGAACGGCAGCAGGTTAACCGTGTCCATCTTGCGGTCGGTTGGCACGTCTGCCCCTGCGAGGGCGGCTGCCGTGCCAAAGAAGTCGAGATGATGCGCGGGCATTGCCACCCTTTGCCCGGGCGCAATCTGGCCCGGCCAGCGCATGAGGAACGGCACGCGAATGCCGCCTTCGAAAAAGGTCGCCTTCCACCCGCGATAAGGCTCGTTGACACCCGGCAGCCCAAGATACCAGGCCCCGCCATTGTCGCTGGTGAAGATGATCAGGGTGTTGTCGTCCAGCCCCTTTTTCTTGAGCGCCGCCACCACTTCGCCGACGCCGCGATCGAGCGCCCGGATCATCGCGCCATAGACGCGGGTCTTGTGGTCCTTGATCGCCGACAGCGCCTCATAATCGGCGCGCTTGGCCTGCAGCGGCGTGTGCGGCGCATTATAGGCCAGGTAAAGAAAGAACGGGCGATTGCGATTGGCATCGATCGCGGCGATCGCCTGATGCGTGTAATAGTCGGTCATATATTCACCGACATGGAAGCGCTGGCCGCCGTTCTTCTGCACGGCGTCGGTCCCGAAGATCCACAGGAACCGGTCGATCGGGTCGTAATCCAGCTTGGCGTTGACAACATCGGGATTGTCTTCGGACAGGAACTTGCCCGCGCCGAACATGATGCCGAGGCTCTCGTCGAACCCCTGCGTTTCGGGTCGCATCTTCGGCGATTCACCCAGATGCCATTTGCCGACATGCAAGGTGCGGTATCCCTGGCCCTTAAGCAGCTCGGCAATCGTCACCTGGTCTTCTGGAACACCCATATCCTCCAGCGTCGGCATCTCGGCCTCGCGTTCGGGATGATAGATCGGCTGGTGGAGGCGGCCGGGGACAGGTGCCGCGAGATTGCGCGCGAAGGACTTGGGCACCGCCGTATATTCGAAGCCGAAGCGTGCAGGATAGCGCCCGGTCATGAGGGCCGCGCGCGACGGCGAGCAGGTGGCGCTGCCCGCATAGCCGGTATCGAACTGCGCACCTTCATGGGCAAGGGCATCGATGTTCGGCGTGGGCACCAGCCCGTTGGCAACGCCGGTGCCGGTTGCGGTCAGGTCATTGATCCCCAGGTCATCGGCGACAATGAGGATAATGTTTGGCGGGCGCTGGCCCGCAGGCGGGGTTGCCGGGCCCTTCTGCCAGACCACCTCCTGAGTCTCGGCGATCGGATTGCGGATGCGATCAAGCATCGCGACCAACTGGATCGGAAAGAATTTCCAGGCAACGAACGCTGCTGCCAGCAAGACGATAACGCCGCCTGCTGCAAAACGGGCCTTGGTCATGCAACTCCCTCCCCAGTTATCTTGTGGACGCCTTGTTGTGCGTCTCTTTACGTTTGCGACACCTGATGCCTCAGGCCAGAACCAGCACATTATCCTGCCGCGTGATCGCACGATCGGTCCGCAGCGCCATCATCTCTCTGCCCCCGGTCCGGTCCAGCAGCACGCCAAGCCGCTCTTGATCGGTCACTGCGAGGTTGTCTGCCAGCGCCTGAGCACGGCTGAAGTGCCACAGCGAGTGAGGATGGCTCGCGCGTTCCATCACGACGCCGCGCCAGGGATAGCTGATCCAGCCGACATGCGGATGGACCTTGCGTCCGTTGTTGTGGGATACCAGCGTGCCGGGTGCCGCAGTCTCCAGCTCGGCAAGCCATGCATTGAAGCACGCGGTATCTGCGTTAAGCCCTGGCCCCCAATGCGCAAACACCAACGCCAGCACCGCTTCGAGCGTGTGCGGCAGAGCGTCATCGGCGGGAAAGCTGTCGGGATAATCGGGATAATCGGTGTCGATGATCTCAGGGCTGTTCATCCGTTCGGTCCAGCGGAACACCGATGGCGCGGTGGTCTTCATCAAAAAGGCCGGCACGGGATCACGCGCCAGGTGCGCATAGAGCGGGGCCATCATCCCGAAATCGGCGATGCTGGGGCGTCCGCCCAAGAGATACGGGTGCTGCTGAAAATGCTGCTCCAGCGCCGCGAGAAGCTCCGCATAGCTCGCCTCCATCGCCGGGATGACCGCAGGCGTGACACCCAGGCCGGGCAGAAAATCGGCGAACCGCAGCATCAGCTTGCCTGCAGTCTCCAGCCTTTGGCCATGCTCCATCGGCGGAACCGCGCGGGCGAATTCGGATCGCAGGAACAGCTCCTGCTGCGCGCGATACGACCAGCGATAGTGCATCGCCAGCGGCATCAGATAGTTCGATCCAAAGGCATCGAGCAGATGCGCGACGACCTGCTGCACCGGGCCGGGCGGAGTGAAATCGGGCGTTGCGACCCGCTGTTCGACCAGGTCGATGATCGCGGTGGTATCCTGGACGATCTCGCCTTCAGGGGTCTGCATCACCGGAATGACCCGGTGGCCGACCCGGGCCACCACCTCGCTGAGGAACCGCGCATCGGACGAGACGATCTCCCGATAGGGTACGCGCTTCTTGATCAGATAGGATCGCACCTTGCCGGTGAACAACGAGTGCGGTGTTCCCCAGAGGGTGTAGGTGTCGCTCATCATCATGTGTCCCGGATATTTGAAATGGGCCTGTATGCGCTGCGTTGCGGGTGAAGCATCGCGCGCGATCAATAATGTGACAGGCTGACCATCATCCGGGAATAGCCATGGACAAAGCAGGATTTGACGCGCTCGGGCTCTTCCAGAACGTTCACCCGCAACCGGCGCTTGGCCATCTCTTCCAGCAGCACGGTCAGCTGCAGTTCGGCGACGCGTGCGCCGACGCAGCGGTGGATGCCATAGCCAAAGGCCAGATGGCGACGCGCATTGGGACGATCGATCCGGATCGCCTCGCCATCTTCGAACACGCTTTCGTCGCGATTGGCCGACAGGTACCACAGCACGACCTTGTCGCCCTTTTTCATCGCGACGCCATCGACGACCGTGTCTTCCATCACCGTCCGGCGCATGTGCGCCAGCGGCGTCTGCCAGCGGATCAGCTCGCTGACCGCGTTGGGAATGAGCGAAGGATCGGCTTCCAGCTTGGCGCGCTCCTCGGGATATTTGTTCAGGCCATAGACAAAGCCGGACATCGAGTTGCGCGTGGTGTCGTTGCCGCCGACGATCAGCAGGATCAGATTGCCCAGGAACTCCTCCTGGCTCATCTCCTTCATCGCGTCGGACTGGAGCATGATCGATATCAGGTCCTTGCCCGGCGCTGCGGCCTTTTCCTGCCACAGCTTTCCGAAAGCGCCGCCCATTTCCATGAGTGCGGTATTGCGGATGGCCATGCCGTCGGGCTTGAAGATCAGCTCGATATCGCCGCCGGTATCCGACCATTCGGTCAGCTTGTGACGCTCTTCCCACGGGAAATCGAACAGTCGCGCCAGCATTCCGGTGGTCAGTTCGATCGAGACGGCCTTGACCCAGTCAAACGCCTCGCCGATCGGCAGCGCGTCGAGCACCTCGGCCGTGCGCTGCTGCACCTCCGCCTTCATCGCGGCGACTTCGCTGGGGCCGAAGGCGGGTGCCACCGTCCGGCGCTGACCGGTATGGATGGGCGGGTCCATGGCGATGAACATCGGCATCCGCAGCTCCCCCTCCATCGGCTTTTCGGGGTCGAATGCCACGGTGATGCCGCCATATTCCCAGGAGGAGGAGAAGATCTTCGGCAGCGCCTCGATATGAACGATCGGCTTGTAGGTGGAGACCGACCAATAGGGACCGAATTTCGAATGCTCCACATAATGGATGGGCGCATTCTTCCGCAGCTCCTCGAACGGGGCTTGCCAGCAGTCGCCATGATACAGCTCGGCCCGGCTGACATCCCGCGGATCGACCACGGGTCGCTCGTCCAATATGCTTGTCGCCATCTCTCGATCCCTCTCCATCGATCGGGGTCGGGATGCAGCTGTCCACCGCGCCCGCCCCGTGCCGTTTTCGGCTTGCTCGTCCAGATGTCTCGCGCGCTGGCGAAACCCTGTCGTGCCTATTGGTGATACAGCAACGCGGCGGCAAAACTTGACATCGCGCGCCAAAGCCTGTGTCTCCTGCGCAAAGGGGGAAAGACATGGCCAAATGGGTGTCCAGTTCCGCACTGTCCGGCGCTCCGGATCTGGTCGCTGAACTCGCGGGCGATTGGGATGCCCTGCTGGCGGAGGCAGGATTGCCCGCCGGGATTTCGGCCGCTTCCCCGCAACTGATCGAGATCGCGGGGTTCGCCCGGTTCCTGACATTGGCCGCCGACCGGCTGGAGTGCGAATCCTTCGGCCTCAGATTGTCGGGCTATCAGGGCTTCTCGGTGCTCGGACCGCTCGCCTCGCTGCTGGGCAGCGCCAACACCATCGGCGAACTGCTCCACGATCTGGCAGCCTATTTCCCGGTCTTTACCGTTGGCGCACTGGTCGCGCTGGTCGAATCGCCTGCAGGCATCGAGGTGAATTACGAACTCGCGGCTGGCACGGGCCTGGCGCACCGCCACATCACCGAGCTTGGCTTCGGCATATTGGTGAAGGAAATCCGCCGCCACCTGCCGGGCTGGTCGCCGCAATATATCTCGCTGCGTCACGCGCCGCCCGCCAACCGCCGTTACCATGCGCAGCTTCTGGGGCCGACCATCTATACCAACGCGGATCGCAACACGATCTTCATCGCCCGTGCAGAACTGGCCAGGCCGACCTGCGAAGGCAGCGTGGTGCTGCATGGCGAGCTGGCGGCCCGGTACGATGCCATGCGGCAATCGACCCCGGGGGCCGTCGCCGTCAATGTCGAAAATCTCGTGCGGGCATTCCTGCCGCACGCGACCATCGATTTGCCCAAGACCGCAAGCCTGTTGCGGATGTCGCGGCGGACGTTGCAGCGCAAGCTGGCGCATGAAGGGACCAGCCTTGCGCAGATCGTCGATGCCGTCCGCGCCGATCTTGCGCTCTCATACCTTCAGGAATCCCGCCTCAGCGTCACGCAGATCGCCGAGCTTCTGCAATTCTCTGAAACGAGCGCCTTATCGCGGGCCATGGTACGCTGGTACGGCCAGTCGCCCCGTGCATTGAAGCGCGGCCAGCCAAGGCCCTGCGAACCCATCTAGCGCAAAGCACTGGACCGAAGCGAACGCGCGCCGTCACTCGGGCGCGCCGCTCCGGCATGGCAATTCCTGGCGGCTCGGGTAAGAACCACGCTCCTGATCTGCCCTCTTTCCCATGGACATGCTGCTGATGGGTCGCACCTTGCGCTTGATACATTACTGGCTGACCGCGTTCACGCTGGTCACCGTCGCCATGGTCGCTGTCACCGGCGTGCTGCTGGCTTTGAAAAAGGATTTTGACGTCCTGCAAGCGCCGACGGCGCAAGCGAGTGCGCCTGGTCTGCCGAGCACGCCGCTCGATGCATTGCTGGCGGCGGTTGCCAGCCAAGAGGGGAGGGACCGGCTGGACTGGCGCGATGTCGATCGCATCGATGTCAGGCCCGATGACGGCCTCGCCAAGGTGATCCTCAATGATCGGACCGAATATCAGGTCGATCTGCATTCGCTGGAGGTGCTCCAGACCGGCTATCGCACATCCGATTTCATCGAGACGCTCCACGATTTCAGCATCCTGGGCGGCTGGGGCAAATATCTGCTGTCGGTACCGACCGGCGTCGCGCTGCTGATCCTGTGGGGGACCGGCGCCTATATGTTCATCAAGCCGATGCTGGTGCGGCGGCGCAAGCGGCTGGCCAAGGCCGCTGCCCGCGCGCGCTAGTCGAAACGCAGCCCGACGCGCCAGAGCCGTCCGGGCGAGGGCAGGCCCGCCTGCGGAAAGATCTGCGCGTCGGTGAGATTGTCGACCGCGAAGGTGACCAGCAACTGATGCTTGCCCAGCTGCGCGACCGGGATTGCCGCGCGCAACGCGATCTCGGCGGCGGCAGGCAGATCCACGCTTTGGCCGGTCGCATCCAGGTCGATCGCCTTGCCCACCCCGCGCAACTCGGCGCGTAGATCGAACTGGCCGTGCACATTCCAGTCGAGCACCGCCAGGGCCTCGAATGACGGGCGTTGCGGCAGGCGGCGCACCGCAGCGCTGCCGGCATCCGCCCGCGCGCTGAGCACCGTGCCGGAAAGCTCGAGGCGCAGCGTATCGGAAAGATCGTGCACGATGCTGGCATCAACGCCGAAGCTTGTCGCACCCGACAGGTTGAACCGCTGGCGGCGGCCATCGGCCAGCACGCGCTGGGCCAGCGTATCTTCCGAGCGGATCAGGAACGGGTTGAGCGTCAGCGAAAGGCCGGATCGGGTCCATCGCAGCTCCGCATCGGTCAGCCAGGCCTGTTCGGGCCGGAGGTCAGGATTGAGCACAAACCGCCCCAGCGCCTCGCCGAACAGCTCGCGTGCGGTGGGAAACCGTGTGCGCCGCCCGCCGCTGAGCGTCAGCACTGCATCATCGCCCAGATCGAAGCGGAATGCGGCCGACGCTGCGCCCGCATCGAGCGAAGGCTGGCGGGGCTTGTCTCCGGTCAGCGGGTTGTCGACCGCGTCATAGGCCGCCCCGAAGGTCGCGCGGACCCCTGGCGCCAGTTCCGCGTCAGCCTCGACCCCGGCGCTATGGAGATTTTGGCGATATTTCAGGCGGGGGCCGGCCATGGCCGAGGGAAAATCGGTTTCGACCTGGCGGTGCGTGCTCGTCTGGGCCGACGCCGCCCAGCGCAGGTGCAAAGGCCCAAGCCGATGGGCAAAAGTGATGCGCCCGCCGAGCGTGCTGTCATCATCCTCCTGCGTGCGCCGCAGCGCGGCATAGTTGACGCTGCGATATTGCGCGATCCGCTGGCTGAACTCCTGCCGCCATGCGGTTGCCAGCAACTCGGCATCTCCGCCAAGAGCGACGCCCAGGTTCAGCGTCGCCTGGGTCAGCGCGATATCGGGATAGCGCCAAAAGCGCACCCCGGCCTCTGCCGGACGATCCGATTCGGGCGCAATGCCCCGCTCGGCGGCCAGATGCAGCAGCGAAGCCCTCAGGCGCACATCGCCGATGCTGGTGCCCAGCGCGGCAAAAAGGCTGCCTGCATCGAGATCGCTGTTGGTCCGCCGGTCGCGCGAGGGCTGGCTGAAGCGCAATGGACCCGCCAGCGGCTCGGCATCGCGGGTGATACCGCCCGCAGCAAATGTCGCCTCGATAGCGCCGATCTTCTCCGCCAGCACGACCGATGCGCTGCCCGAACCGAGGCTGCCCGCCTCGGCATGGGCAAAGCTGCCTTGCGCGCTTTGTCGTGTCTGGAAATCGACGACACCGGCGACGGTGTTGGCACCATATTCGATCGGTGCAGCGCCCTTGATGACGCGCACATTGCCGAGCAGGCCAGCCGGAAGCAGCCCTAGATCGACCCGCCCATCCCAGGGCACCGCCAGCGGCGCGCCATCGAGAAACACCTGTGTCTGGCGCTCCTCGGCACCGCGGATCCGCGCCACGGTTTCGCCGCGCGAATTGGCGCGCACGGTCACCCCGGCCACCCCCCGCAGCACATCGGCCACAGTCCGGGGCTGGCGGTCCACCAGCGTATCGATGGTGATCACCGTCTGCGGCGGCAGAACCCGTTCTTCCGGGGCGTGGGCCGTGACCGTGATCGGTGGCAGCCTGGTCTGCGCGCCTGCCGTGCCGATCGTCAGCACGGCCTGCGCCACAACAGAGCAGGCTGCCAGCGCCCTTGTCGTCACTCCTTCGCCGGATCAGCCACCGGCACAGCTTGCGGTCTGCGCACGATCTGCGCCAATCCCGCTGCGCCAAGCCGTGTATTGAGATCGGGCAGACCAGTGCCGATCGCCTGATCGAGCGCCGCCAGTTGCTTGTCCAGTTCCGCCGAAAGGCTTGCGAACACCGCCTCGCTCTGGTCGGTCGGCCGCGCTTCTGCGCTTTCTGCTACCCCGATCAGTCCGGCCAGCTTGTCGTTGAGCATGATCGGATAGTTGAGCGGGTCCTGACGCGAGCGGTTGCGCACCTGGTAGAGCTGGCCCTCGATCTCGCTCAGCCGGCTGTCGAAACCTGCCAGCGCCGTGCGCAGCGCCGCATCGGCAGCCGGGTTGGCGGCAGCCGCAGCCGTCTGTTCCTTGATCCCGCGGATCAGCAGCACCGCTTCGTTCGCCTGGCTCACCCGCTTGCTCACGCGATTGGAAAAATCGAACCGTGCGACCAGATCCGCCTGGGTGACCCCCGTGAGGCGCGGGTCCGACCGGATTTCGAAGGGCTGGGTGAAGCTTTTGCCATCGACCGTCAGCCGCGCCTGATACTGGCCCGGGACGGCGGTGATGCCGTTGTTGCGGCTGGTCCAAAGGATCATGCCGGGGAAATCGGTGAAACCAGGATGCCGCATCTTCCACACGAACCGGTTCAGGCCGGGCTTCATCGTTGTGGTGACAGCCGGGCGCGGCTTGAACGGATCGTCGTCGTCCTCGTCCTTTTTCTTGTCGTCCTTTTTCGGCTCCACCGGATTGCCGGCGAAGCTCTGGATCAGCGCGCCGTCGGGTCCGAGGATTTCGAGCGCCAGCTGCTTGGGCCGGGCGGGGAGGAAATAGTCGATCGCAACGCCTTCATCGACCTCGCGCACCGCAGGCGCAGGAGCGAACAACCGCTCGGTCCGCGCCGCGCCGCTTTCCAGCTGGCGCAGCACGCCGATATTGTCGAGCACCCAGAACGAGCGGCCATGCGTTGCGATCACCAGATCATTGGCGGTCACGGCAAGGTCGGAGACCTGGACGGCGGGCAGGTTGCGCTGCAGCTTGCGCCAGTCCTTGCCGGCGTTGAACGAAACCCACACGCCGCGTTCGGTGCCAAGATACAGCAGGCCCGGACGCTTGGGGTCCTCGCGGATGCTGCGCGCCATCTCGTCGGCGGGAAGGCCAGCCGCGATCGACGTCCAGCTGCGCCCGTAATCGGTCGTCTTCAGCACATAGGGCTTGAAGTCACCCAGCAGGTGGCGATGGCCGGTAAGGTACGCGGTGCCATCGGCATGCGGCGAATCCTCGACCGTGGTGATCTTCACATATTGCGGCAGCAGCCTGGGCGTCACATTGCTCCATTTCGCACCGCCATCGCGCGTCACATGCACCAGGCCATCGTCCGACCCCGCCCAGATCAGGCCGCGCTCGCGCCGCGACGGGGCCAGCGCAAAGACGGTGGCATAGGTTTCCACGCCGGTCTGGTCACGGGTGATCGGTCCGCCCGACGGACCCAGCGTCTTGGGATCGGCCAGGGTCAGGTCGGGGCTGATCTTCTCCCAGCTCTGGCCCTCGTTGCGACTGCGCCAGACATGCTGCGAGGTGACGTACAGGCTCTTGGGATCGTGCGGATCGAAGACGATCGGGAAGGTCCACTGGAACCGCTCGGCAACTTCGCTGGCCGAATAGCCCATCGGGTTGTCGGGCAGGACATTGATCGCGCGGGCCTGACCGGTTGCGCGGTCATAGCGGTCGAGCGTGCCGCCATAGCTGCCCGCATAGAAGATTTCGGGGTTGAGTGGATCGTTGGTGACATAGCCGCTCTCGCCGCCGCCTGCAGCAAAGCCATATTGGCCGCCCAGCACGTTGACATGCTTCCAGTCGCGCGAGGGCACGCAGATGGTCGAATTGTCCTGCTGCCCGCCGCAGACGAAATAGGGGAAGTGGTTGCTGATCGACACACGATACATCTGTGCGGTCGCATAATTCTGCCGCGTCCAGCTTTCGCCGCCATTGACGCTGACATTGGCCCCGCCGTCGTTGGACTGGATCATCCGCTGGTTGTTGGCAGGGTCGATCCACAGGTCGTGATTGTCGCCATGCGGCACCTTGATCTTGGTCAGCGTCGCACCTGCATCGTCCGACCGGAAGAAATCGACGTTGAGGATATAGACCCGGTCCTTGACCACCGGATCGGCGAGCAGGCGGGAGTAGTAGAAGGCTCGCTGACGCAGGTCGCGGCTGTCATTGGCCCGCCGCCAGCTGGCACCGGCGTCGTCCGACACGTACAGACCGCCTTCCTCGGCATGCTCGACAATCGCATAGACACGGGTTGCGTCCACCGGCGATACGCTGACCCCGATCTTGCCGATCAGGCCTTTTTGCGGCAGCCCCGGCGCGCGGGTCAGCTCGGTCCAGTTTTCGCCGCCATCGGTGCTGTGAAACAGCCCGCTGCCCGGCCCGCCCGAGCTCATGCCCCAGGGCTTGCGCCAGGCTTCCCAGAGCGCCGCGTACATGTTGCGGGGGTTTTTCGGATCGATCGACACATCGACCGCGCCGGTCTTCGGGTCGCGGTACAGCACCTTGCGCCAGCTCTTTCCGCCATCGGTGGTCTTGAAGACCCCGCGTTCGGCATTCGGCTCACCATAATGGCCGAAACCGGCAACAAAGGCAGTGTCGCAATTGGCCGGATCGATCCGCACGCGCGCGAAATTCTGCACATCCGCCAGGCCGATCTTGGCCCAGGTCTTGCCCGCGTCGATCGATTTCCACACGCCGTTGCCGGGCAGGATGTTGCCGCGCAGCTGCGTTTCACCGGTGGTCAGATAGACGATATCGGGATTCGCCTCGCACACCGCGACACCGCCCACCGAGGCGGTATCGAGCTGCCCGTCGGTGACAGCCTTCCAGCTCTGGCCGCCATCGGTCGTCTTCCACAGGCCGCCACCGACGGCGGTGAAATAATATTCGTTCGGGCGCGCCGCGCTGCCGCTGGCAGAGATCGAGCGGCCACCGCGATCGGGGCCGATATTGCGCCAGGTCAGCGAGGTGAAATAAGCCTGCTCATCCTCTGGCAGCGGGGCGTCTGCGGCCTCTTCAGCCTTTTTCAGTTCATTCGCGTCCTGCGCCATTACCGCGCCGACCGGCAGCCAGCAAAATGCCAGCCCGATCATTTTTGGCCCCAGTTTCATGCTCTCACCCCTTTATCGCAAGCCTGAACGCGGCTGCCGACCAGCGGACATTCGCGGCTTTTCGTGTTGCGCGGACCATCGGGCCGAGTCCGGAGAAAATCAAGCCAGATCACAGCGTTGCGAGACGAGATGAACAGCGCGCCTGCTCCTGGCGGAGCGGATCTGCCAGATTCGCGTGCGCCTCAGCCAGGCCGGTGCAGCATGGGCTCGCGCGGTTGCTTCCAGAAGGGCAGCACAACATGCCCGCAGCGGACCGACCGCAGCGCCAGGACGACGCCGGTGGCGGTGCACAGCAGGCAGGGGATCAGCTATGCTTCCAGCCCAAAACTGCCGCCGTTCGACGAAGCGCGCAAAGCCGACATAGATCCACATCGCCAGCGCGATCATGGCTGCACCGGCAACGGCGTGCTGCCGTGTTCCAGCACCTGCGGCGAACATCGCCCACGCCTAGATCAAGCCACGCGCCAGCAGAGGGTCCCTGGCGATCTCGGCTTGCTCGGCGCGCTGCATCTGCTCGATCAGCTGGGCGAAGGCCTCGTTCTGCGACAGCCAGACTTGCCCTGTCAGATCGCCGATCAGGTGCGATCGCTCCAGCGCGTCCATGACCGGTCCCTTGACCTCGGACAGGTGCAGCGCAACCCCCGCATCGCCCAGACGGTGGTTGATCGCCTCCAGGCTCTCGAGCGCAGAGGCGTCGATCGCATTCACCGCCGATGCCATCAGCACCAGATGCTGCAGCTGCGGATGTTCGGCCACCTGTTCGAGCACGAATTCCTCCAGCCAGCGGGCGTTGAGATAGGTCAGGCTCTCGTCGATGCGGATAGTCAGGATGCGCGGATCGGTGAACACGCTGTGGCGGAGGATGTTTCGGAAATGCTCGGTCCCCGGAACGCGCCCGACCACGGCGGCGTGCGGCCGCGATGCGCGCCACAGGAACAGCCCGAGCGACAGGCCGACGCCCGCAATCACGCCCGGCTCTACCCCGACCAGGAGCGTCACCAGGATCGTCGCAGCCATCGCTGCGAAATCCGCGCGCGAATAGCGCCAGATGTGGCGCGGCGTCTTCAGATCGACCAGGCTGAGCACCGCGACAATGATCGTCGCGGCCAGGGTGGCGATGGGCAGCGAGGCGAGATAGGGGGTAAGGAACAGCGCGGCGATGGCGATACCGATCGCGGTAAATGCCCCCGCGGCTGGCGTTTCTGCCCCGGCATCGAAATTGACCACCGAACGGGCAAAGCCGCCAGTCACCGGATAGCCGCCGGTAAAGGCCGCCGCGACATTCGCCGCGCCCAGGCCGATCAGCTCCTGATCCGGATTGATCCGCTGGCGCTTCTTGGCCGCCAGCGTCTGTGCCACCGAGACGCTTTCGACAAAGCCGATGATGCTGAGCAGCAGCGCCGGAATGGCGAGTTGCTGCCACAGGGCCACGTCGAACAGCGGCAGGGTGAGCGGCGGCAGGCTCTGCGGGATCTGCCCCACGGTCTTCACCCCCGCCGCCTCAAGATCGAGCAGCAGCACCGAAAGCGTGGAGACGGCCACTGCAGCGATCGGCCCTGCCTTCGCGCTCAGGTCGGCGACGCGCGGCTTCATGCCCATGCTGACCAGCAGCGGCTTCAATCCCTTGCGCACCCAGAACAGAAAGGCGGTCGAGGCACCGCCGATGATCAGCGTCGGCATGTTGGTCGCTGGCAGGTTTGCCGCGAGCGTCGATACCAGCTCGGGCAGCGCTTCTCCGCTCGCCTTGATGCCCAGGATCGATTTGAGCTGGCTGGTCGCGATGATCAGGCCCGATGCGGTGATGAAGCCCGACACCACCGGATGCGAGAGCAGATTGGCCAGAAAGCCCAGCCGCAATATCCCCATCGCCAGCAGGATCAGGCCGGAAAGCAGCGCAAGCACCAGCGCGGCAGCGATGAACTCGGCGCTCCCCGGAACCGCGACACTGCTCGCTGCGGTCAGCGTCATCAGCGAGATCACCGCGACCGGGCCGACGGCAAGCGCCCTGCTGGTGCCAAACAGCGCATAGGCGATGATCGGTAGGATCGAGGCATAGAGGCCGATCTCCGGCGGCAAGCCTGCCAGCATGGCATAGGCCAGGCTCTGCGGGATCAGCATGATCGTGACGATCCCCGCTGCCACCAGATCATTGGTCAGCGTGGTGCCATTATAGGCGCGGCCCCATTCGAGCACCGGCAGAAAGCGGGAAAGACGCATGGGCTCAGCTGCCGATCCTGTGCGGCCTGACCATCCATTCGCGCCCCTTGAGCATGCCGTGCCAATAGACCGGCGGCAGGATAGTATCCTTGAGCAGCCATGCCAGCCGCGATGGCCGGGTGCCGTCGATCAGCCATTTGGGAAAGCTTGGCAGCAGCTTGCCGCCATAGCCGAACTCGGCGAGCACGATCTTGCCCGATTCCACCGTCAGCGGGCAGCTGCCATAGCCATCATAATCGGCCACCGGCGGCTTGCCCTCCAGCGCCGCCAGCACGTTGACCGCAACCACGGGCGCCTGTTTGCGCGCGGCGGCCATGGTCTTGGCGTTGGACGCCGAGCACGCATCGCCCAGCGCAAAGATATTGGCATAGCGGGTATGGCGCAGCGTCGCCTCGTCGACATCGATAAAGCCGGAGGCCGCTGCGAGCGGGCTTGAGCGGATGAAATCGGGCGCAGTCTGCGGCGGTACGACATGGATCATGTCGAAGCGCTCCTCGATCCGCTCGACCTGGTCCCCGCGCTTCTGCTCGAACGTCGCCATTCCCGCCGGGCCGTCAATGGCCACAAGCTTCGATTCAAAGTTCAGATGCGCGTTGTAGCGCTCGACATATTCCATCAGCGCGGGGACATAGGCGGGCACGCCGAACAGCACCGCGCCTGCGGTGTGAAACTGCACGTCGATGCGCGAGAGGATGCCGGCCTTTTCCCAGCGGGTGCAGGAAAGATACATCGCCTTTTGCGGCGCACCGGCACATTTGATCGGCATCGGTGGCTGGGTGAACAGCGCGCGTCCACCCTGCAGGGCGTCCACCAGCTTTCGGGTATAGGGCGCAAGGTCATAGCCGTAATTGGACGTGACATTGTTGCGGCCCAAAGTCTCACGCAGACCGGGAATGGCATCCCAGTCCAGCTTGATGCCGGGACAGGCGACGAGCACGCGGTAGCGCACATCGGTGCCATCGCTCAGGATCACGCGGTCGTCGTCGGGCGCAAAGCCGCTCGCCGAGGCGTGAATCCAGGTAGCACCATGGGGCATCACCGATGCCTGCGACCGCCGCGTGACCGCAGCATCGAAAATGCCGCCGCCGACCATGGTCCAGCCCGGCTGATAATAATGCACGTCCGAAGGCTCGATGATCGCAATCGACAGGCCGGGCTTGCGCTTGAGCAGGCTGGCAGCGGTGGCGATCCCCGCGCTGCCACCGCCGACGATGACGACGTCAAAGATACTGGTCGCAGGTTGCGACGCGATGTGCGGCGCACCGGAAGTCGGTTCAAGGGGGCGGCTATTCTGCATGGTCATGTCCTCTCCGCGCGCTGGCGGAAATCTGGCTATCGGGCGGTGAAACGGTGGATCGCCATGCCTGCCAGCATCGCGGCCATGAACATCCCCGCCTGCATCGGTGCTATGGCTAGATCGGCTATGGCAGGCCCCGGACAGAGCCCGCCAATGCCCCAGCCTGCGCCAAAGATCAGCGCGCCGATGGCGAGCCTGGCATCGATGCGGCGCGTCTCGGGCAGGTCGAAGCGGCTGACCGCGATCGGCGCGGTCATGCGCCGCTGGATGGCCCAGGCGATCACCATCACCAGCATCGCCCCGCCCATGACAAAGGCCAATGTCGGATCCCAGTTCCCGCCGAGGTCAAGAAACGCCTGCACGCGCTGCGGATCGGCCATGCCCGAGACGGCCAGCCCTGCGCCGAACAATGTTCCTGCGATCAAGGCAATCGCGTTCCGCTTCACAACAGGCCACCTGCGCGCAGCAGCGCGACCGTCACGAAACCGCTGGCCATGAACAGCGCGGTCGCCACCAGCGAGCGGGGCGACAGGCGCGACAAGCCGCACACGCCATGGCCGCTGGTGCAGCCCGAGCCCAGCCGCGTGCCATAGCCGACCAGCAGCCCGCCGATCAGCAGCGGCCAGATGCTTGCCGGAAACCGCGTCACCACGGGCCCTGCCAACAAGCTGACGAGCAGCCCGCCCAGCGGCAGGCCGATGATGAAGGCGATGGCAATGCTGCGCGGCGCGCCGCTGGCCGATAGCCCGACCGCGCGCGCGGCAAGCCCGCTGACCCCGGCGATCCGCCCCAGCACCAGCAGCATGATCGCAGCCGACAGGCCGATCATCAGCCCGCCCGCCAGTCCTTGCAGCGGCATTGCGTCAGGAAATCCGGGCAATGTCATAGCGCATCGAGCGGAATCTTGAGATAGCGCACGCCATTGTCCTCGGCCTGCGGCAGATGCCCGGCGCGCATGTTGACCTGTACCGAGGGCAGGATCAGGCGCGGCATGTCCAGCGTCGCATCGCGCGCCTCGCGCATCGCGACGAACGCGTCCTCGCTGATACCGTCATGCGCGTGGACATTGTTGGCGCGCTGCTCGGCCACGGTCGTCTCCCAAGTGAAATGCTCGCGGCCCTTGGGCAGATAATCATGACACATGAACAGCCGCGTATCGCCGGGCAGTTCGAGGATGCGGCGCAGCGACCGGAACAGGGTGCGCGCGTCGCCACCGGGGAAATCGCAGCGCGCGGTGCCGTAATCGGGCATGAACATCGTGTCGCCAACGAAGACCGCATCGCCGATGACATAGGCGATATCGGCAGGCGTATGGCCGGGCACGTGCAGCACGGTCACGTCCAGATTGCCAATCCTGAAATGGTCGCCGTCGTGAAACAGCGCGTCGAAATCGCTGCCATCGCGCTGGAATTCGCTGCCCGCGTTGAACAGCTTGCCGAAAACAGTCTGCACCAGCGTGATCGAGGCGCCGATGGCGATCTTCCCACCCAGTTTCTGCTGCAGATAGGGCGCGGCAGACAGGTGATCGGCATGGGCATGCGTTTCCAGCAGCCAGTCGATGACGAGGTCCTTTTCCGCGACATAGGCCAGGATGGCATCTGCCGAGGCGAAGGCGGTGCGACCTGAAGCGGGATCATAGTCCAGCACGCTGTCTATCACTGCACCGCGCAGGGTTTCGGGATCGTGGACGACATAGGACACGGTGTTGGTGTCATGATCGAAAAAGGCCTTGATCACGGGCACGCCGACCTGCGCGGTCTTCACCTGCTGGACAGCAGAGGCAAGGGCGGGGTCTGACATGGTGGCGTCCTCTTAAAATTCATATTTACATAAAATATGTAATTCACTAAATGGGGATCGTCAAGGGAATTGATCTGGCCCCCATTGATGTGAGATGGCGCACCGCATGACTGATCCCGAGGCCCGTACCGCAACCGTTGCCCGTCCGCTGCGGATCGGCGATGTCGCACCCGATTTTTCCGCCCGCACCACGCAGGGCATCCGGCGGCTTGGCGACTATCGCGGCCAATGGCTGGTGTTCTTTTCGCACCCGGCTGATTTCACCCCGGTCTGCACCACCGAGTTTATCGGGCTGCAGCAGGCGGCAGAGCGATTTGCAGCGATGAATTGCGCGTTGCTGGGGCTTTCGGTGGACAGCCTTTACGCCCATCACGCCTGGCTGCGCGCGATCGAGACGGGCTTTGGCGTCGCGATCGGCTTTCCCGTGGTCGAGGACCCCTCGATGGCCATCGGTCGTGCCTATGGGATGATCGACGAACAGGCGCAGAGCAGCGCGGCGATGCGCTGCACCTATTTCATCGATCCGCAGGGCGTGGTGCGCGCCATCACCGTCTATCCGCACAATGTCGGCCGATCGGTCGAGGAAATGCTGCGCCTGCTCGCCGCGCTGCAGCGCGCGGATGCCGGTGACGTGATGACGCCCGAGGGCTGGCAGCCGGGCCATGAACTGCTCCGGGCGCCCGACCCGGAAGCGCCGCCACTTGCCGATGCCTCCGACTGGTTCTGCCAGAAGGTCGCCGACGCGTGACCGCGTTGTATGGCAACCGCGCGCTGGCCGATGCGATGAGCGAGAAACTGCGCGTCTTCGCCCAGCCGCAGCGGCTGATGATCCTGTCGTGCCTGGTTCAGGGCGAGAAGAGCGTCAGCGAGATCGATGCGATGACGGCGATCGGCCAGCCCGCGCTCAGCCAGCAGCTTGCCGAATTGCGCCGGGCTGACTTGGTGCGCGCGCGCCGCGCTGCCAAGCAGGTCCATTATTCGCTCGCGGACGATGATGTCGCGCTGTGCGTGCGCACCATGGAAGCGATGATGGGGGAGGGGCGTACCGGCGCCGGCCTGCAACAGGTGTTGAGCCTGCCTGCAGCACCCGCACCGCAAACCATGGTGCCTCTAGGCGCAGCCGGTTTCGCCCGTATCGGCTAGGCCGCTCTGCAGGGCGGGGAGGCCTCGCTAAAAATCCACGGTGAGGAACATCGTGACCTGGCGCGGGGCATTGACCTGATAGCTGCCGCTACCGACCAGCGCGAGGTCGTAGGTGTTGGTGACGTTGAGCATCGTCACCCTGAGCAGCGCAGGATTGTCGCCCAGATCGAAACGCCAGCGGACTCCGGCGTCGATCGTGGTGCGCGCAGGCAGGATGACGAGATTGCGCGTGTCCGCCGCGCGCGTGCCGCGATGAGAGACGTTGAGCGTCAGCTGCACGCCCTCGACGCCCGGCAGGCTGTATTGCGTCGCCAGCGTCAGGATCTGCGATGGCTGGCCCAGCGGGCGCCGTCCGACCCGTCCCTGTTCGACAGCCTCGCCGGTCACGCGCGGCTTCATCAGCACGGCCCCTGCGACAACGGTAAGGCGCGGGAACAGCGCGCCGGTGGCGGAGAGCTCCAGTCCGCGATGGCGCACATCGCCCAGTTCGCGGAACACATTGGCATTGTCGGCGGCGAAATAGGGTTTTCGCACATCGAACAGCCCGGCGACCAGGCTCATCCCGCCGGGGATTTTCCAGCGCAATCCCGCATCGACCTGGCGCGTCAGGATTGCAGGCAGGGCTTCGGTGCGGTTGGCGGCATTGTCCGGCGCGATGCCGCTTTCCTCCAGCCCGCGGGTATAGCCGCCGTAAAAGGCGAGGCGCTTCGTGGCCTCGATCGAGGCAGTGACATTGGGCAGCCACGCTTCGTCATCGGTGCGCGCCAGCGCCGCGCCGGGGCGGTCGACGCGCTTGCGATACCAGGTGTGCTGCAGCCCGACGCTGAGCCCGCCCATGCCCTGCCAGCGTCCGTCATAGGCCAGGCCCGCAATCGCCTGACGCACGGTCTCGCCGGTCTGGGGGTTGAAGGCGAAATCGGGCTCGGGACCATCGAGCACGGCCTCGACCGGCGCGCGCGCATAGCTGATCGATGCGCCGCCGCCATAGCGGCTCACCCGCTCGCGCCCGCGCAGCGCCGCGTGCAGCGTGTGGCGGCGCGGCCCTTCGGTGAAGCTCTTGCTGATCCTGAATTCGCCGCTGGTCCCGGCGAGCGAGAGCGGCGGGTCGCTGGTGACGCGGCGGACCGCCGTGCCATCGGGCCGCAATGCGGTGAAGTTCGTGGCGAAGTTGGTGGCGCTGTCCGATGTCGAGCGGAACAGACCCGCCGCCAGATCCCAGCCGCCGCCCAGCCGCGCCTTGGTCAGCGCGCCATAATGCTGCACGGTGTTGCGCTGGTCCGTCCATTCGGGTCCGGGAAACCTGCGGCGTTCGATCCGCGGCGGCAGGAACGCGCCTTCGGGCGTGTAAAGCGGCGCGGCCTCGCGATTGTACAGGTCGATGCGGCTCCAGAACGGGATGACCTCGATATTGCGTCCAGGTTGCCAGCGCGCGGCCAGCGCGTAGGAGCCGAAGAACGACTGGTTGCCGGGGGCGAGTTCATCGACGAACCCGGCAGCGCCGGCGACCAGGCTCAGCCGGTCCTTGACCACCGGGATCTGCGCATCGATCTCCAGCCGCCCGCCGCCCCAGCTGTTGAGGCCCAGCATCGTGCTGACCACCAGGTCATTGCCCGCCGGGCGGATCTTGTAATCGACAATGCCGGTGGGCGCGGGGAAGAGATAGTTCTGCGCGGTGAGGCCGACGCGCACGACATTGCTTTGCACCAGCCGGTCGGTGAACGCTGCGGGGCGATCGAAATACAGGCCTTCCAGCCGGATGTTGTTGGCGGTGACGGGCGAGAAGCCGCGCACGTCATTGCCGCTGTACAGCCCGACACGCTCGTTGCCGATGCTGGTACCGAAAGCGTCCTCCGCCCCGGCAGCCGCATTGTCGCCGACACGCTGCGCGTGCGCGGCAGGACTGGTCGCGAGGCTAGCCGCCGATAGCAGGATCGAAACGCGGAACGCGCTGCAATTCCTCAGGGCCAAAGGGTTTCTCGCTGAAAAGATAGTCATAATAGAACTCGCGCAAGCGCTGGTGATAGGCGCGGATGCGCATCTGATAGTCCAACTGGGCGGCCACATCGGTCCTTGCCAGTTGTGTCATGGCCTGGGCAAGCCCGGCAGGCGGCAGCAGCCATCCGGCAAGCCTGGCGAGGTCGGCGCGGCGCTCGATCCCCTCACGATAGGCCTGCGATTGCTGCGCAACATGCCGGTCGCCCAGATGCTGGAAGGCGAAATACCATTTCCAGTGAAAGGTGGGCGGGATTGCCGCGCCCGATGCGTAGCGCGGATACAGCTTCAGGAAGTCGCGCATCGTCTGGTCGCGCGGACGATCCCAGCCGGCATGGACATGTTCGCGGTTCTCGCGCGCCAGCGCCGCGCCATCGGGGACCGCCACGGCGGCGTTGATCGCGAGGTTGGCCCCGGCGGGCGCGACCAGGGTGAGCGCGAACCAGATCGCGGCGAGCGAGGCGGCGTGCACCGCCGAGCGTCCGCCCCGCCGCGCGACCAGCAGGACGATGGCGGTCCACAGAAGTACGACGAGCACGATCAGCCCGGCAAAGCCCAGTGCGCGCAAGGGCGCTGTACCGGCAATGATCGCGCCTGCGAAAAACGGCAGCAGAAGCGCAGCGAGCACGCCGCCGACGCGCACGAGCACGCGCGCGGTCCACAGGCGCTTGCGCGCCTGGGGCAGCGCCGCGAGCGCATGATAGCGTCCGGCCTCGCGTTCGCCCGACCACAGGTCATGCAGCAGCGCGATCAGCACCAGCGGCGCAAGATAGACCGCGACAAAGGCCAGATCGAACCGGCCAGGCAGCGCCAGTTCGGGGTTGGCGGCCTCGTTCTCATAGATCTGCGCTTCCAGAGCCAGCGCG
Organism: Blastomonas sp. SL216; assembly: GCA_026625625.1. Classification (NCBI taxonomy): domain Bacteria; kingdom Pseudomonadati; phylum Pseudomonadota; class Alphaproteobacteria; order Sphingomonadales; family Blastomonadaceae; genus Blastomonas; species Blastomonas sp. SL216. Next base: position 1,627,717 of record CP113055.1, on the reverse strand, counting down.
CGCACGCGCAGCATGGCGGGCGCGATATCGCGGCTGCCGAGCGCGGCAAAGGCAAGATCCGATGGCGAATCCCAGGTCGGCTGAAAGCCGTAATAGGCGCCGGAGCCTGCATCCGCGACAAAGGCGGAAAGCGCGCGTTCCTCTGCAGTCTGTCCGGCGAGCATCCGGTCGATCGCCGCGCGGTCGCGTGCGACGCTGGCGAGGCCCAGCGCCACGCTGGCAGCGCTGCACAGCACCAGCAGCGCCAGCGCCAGAAGGGCCGATCGGCTGCGCATCAGCAGCCACAGTTCGCGGGTAATGTTGCTCATGCGTCGGCTCTTTCCAGCCGGCGGCTGGCACGAACCAGCAGCCCGAATGCCAGCGCGATCCACAGCGCCACAATGGCGAGCGGCCAGGCCATGCCGCTCGCGCGTTGGGACGGCGTCGGCGCATCGAAGCGGAAATCGGGGATGGACTTCCAGAAATCTGCCGAGATGCGCGTGCGGCGGTCGGCAATCGGGTCCTTGCTGCGCGCGGCATCATCGGCGCTGGCCACCGCCGATGCCTGCAGGCCGTTCAGCTTCTGCACCATGTCATAGCGATAGGCCTCGGCTGCCGCGAGAAAGGCGAGATGGGTGCCGAGGTCAGTCGCCGCCCCGGTCATCGACGCGCGGCGCACGGCAAGGGCAGGGCTGACCAGCCCCAGCGCCGTCAGCTGATCGGTCTGGGCATTCTGGATTGCGGCGGCGCGCGCGGCATAGTGCTTGAACAGCTGTGATGTCAGCCGTTCTCCTTCCTGCGCCAGCACGCCGCGATAATTGAACGGCAGATCCTCGACCCTGGTCACGCCATATCGGGCGAGCAGCTTCGCCTTGAACGCAGCAAAATGCGGGTCATTGGGATTGTGGCTGTCACCGATGCGCCGCAGGTCTGCGGCGATCGCGAATTCGGTATCGACCCGGCTGGGCAGGGGCTCTGCCACGCCCACCCAGGCCGCTGCCGCGCGCGGGACCAGCACGACGACGATCGCCCAGGCCGCAATCAGCGTCACCAGCGCACCCTGCGCGCTGGCCGCAAGGGCTGAAACCGCCGTGATCAGCAGCACCCAGACCAGCAGATAGCCGCTATAGGAAAGCGCGGTGAGCGCTGCGATACCCGCTTCGCTCGGCTGCTGCGCTGCGGCCCAGCCGAGCGCTGCAAAGGCAGGCAGCATTGCCAGCACCGCTGCAGCACCCAGCGCCATGGCCTTTCCGCCGAGGATGGCCGCGCCGCTGGCGCCATGCGCCGCCAGTGCCCTCAGGCTGCCCCGCTCCCGTTCGCGCGCCACGCTGGCAAAGCCCAGGAAGATGAGCAGCAGCGGGGCGAGCGTCTGCAGCACAAAGGCCGGGGTGAGCTGGCCGAAGCGCACCAGATCGGAAGATTCGCGCGCTGCGCCGAAGGTGGCGCTGTTCTGCCGATGGCCTTCCAGGAACAGCAGCGTGCCGGTAAAGGCATCGACCCCAGGGTCGAAGGCGGCGAGCGGCCCCACCGGGCGCAGCGCATAGGTGCCATAATGCACCATCCGGTGCGGGTGCCGGTCGGGCTGCGCCTTGAACTGCGCGTCGGTCGCGGCCTGGGCTTCTGCGCGGATCTTTGCTGCAGCCGTCATCTGCGTGGCCGACGTCACCGCTGCGATCGCCGACAGCAGCAGCAGCGTGGCGACGCCGACCAGCGCCAGGCGCGATCGCAGCATCAGGCGCAGTTCGGCGCCCGCTATGGTCAGCACCTGGCTCATCGCACTCTCGCAAAGCCGTCGTGCAGGGCGTTGAGGTCAAAGCGCGGCTCGCCGCTCTGCGCTGCCCATTCGCTGGCGATCCGCCCGCCCGAGATCAGCCCGATCCGGTCTGCGGTATCGGCAGCGCCCAGCAGGTCGTGCGTCACCATCAGCACCGCCACCCCGCGCTTGGCGAGCGTTTCGAGCAGCGCGTGGAAGTCGGCCGACGCGGCAGGGTCCAGACCCGAAGTGGGCTCGTCGAGCAGCAGCAGCGGCGTATCGCGCAGCATGGCGAGCGCGATGGCGGTCTTCTGGCGCATGCCCTTGGAAAAATTGCCCGCGCGCTGGTCCCAGGCTGTCGCTGCGAGGCCCACCGACTGGAAAGCCGCTTCCACCTCTGCGCGGGTCCGGCGGCAATCGGCGACCTTGAGCAGGTAATCGACATTCTCGCGCGCGCTCAGATGATCGTAAAGCGCGACATTTTCGGGCAGATAGGCGATCTGCGCGCGTACCGCATCGATCTGGCCTTCAGGGTCCTGTCCACCCACGGTCAAGGTCCCGTCGGTGCGGCTCAGAAAGCCCAGGATCGCAAACAGCGTGGTCGATTTGCCCGCGCCGTTGCCGCCGAGCAAGGCATAGATTTCCCCGGCGGCGAGGGTCAGCGACAGGCCATCGACGATGCGCTTGCCGCCGCGCTCGACGACAAGCTGATCGATCACCAGAACCGGGTTGGACATGGACAGGACCTTCTAGAATGTCAGCCGCAGCGCCACGGACGCCGCGCGCGGCGTGCCGGGCTGCACCCACAATTGGGCGAAGCTGTTGGTATAGTATACTGTATCAAACAAATTGGTGACGTCAGCAAAAATTTCCACATTCTCAATGACCTTCCACGCCGCGAACAGGCGAACCAGCGTATAGTCGGGCAGATCGAAGGTCGTGCCGGTCTCACCCAGCCGCGTGCCGACATGCTGAACCCCGCCGCCCAGCGTCAGCCGGGTATCGCCGATGGCGAAGGCGCGCGACGCCTGCAGGCTCAGCGTATGGCGGGGGATGTTGATCAGCCGGTCACCCTTGCGGATCGGGAGGCCGAAATTGAGATCGGCGACATCCTGCCGTGCCTCGGCATCGACATAGGCATAAGAGAACCACAGATCGATATCGCCGGGTAGCTTGCCCATCAGGTCGACTTCCAGGCCCCGGCTGCGCGCCTTGCCGATCGGCAGCGAAAAGCCCGGATTGGCGGGGTCCGCTGCCAGCACATTCGACTTGGAAAGGGTGAACAGCGATACGGTGCCTTGCAGCGCATCGTCGAACAGCCCGAATTTCGCGCCGACTTCGGCCGATTTGCTGGTTTCCGGGTCGAACAGCGTGCCAGCCGCAGTCGCGCCCAGATTGGCGCGGAAGCCTTCGCCATAGGCGGCGTAGAGGGACACGGCGGGCGAGGCGGTGTAGACGATCCCGGCCTGCGGGCTGAACCTGCTGTAGCTGCGGCTGGCCGCGACAGTGTTGGCCCGGTTGAGGCTTTCCACCGTGATGTCGTCAAACCGCCCGCCGAGCCTGATCTGCAGCGAATCGCTGAGCGTGATCTGATCCTGGACATAGGCGCCTACTGCGCGCTGCTGGTCCAGCCGGTTGGTCTGCGGGCCGGGATTGGGCAGCGGGAACCGGCCATAGACCGGATTGAACACGTCGATATCGTTGGTGGCCTGCGCGGTGGTCGTCGCGCCGATCGCTGCCGGGCGGAAGCGCAGGAAGAGCTGCGAATTATCGAACTCGTCATAATCGACGCCCATCAGCACCCGGTGCGTCAGGCTGCCGGTGGCAAAGCGCCCCGCGACTTCGCCGCGCACGACGAAATGCTCGCCTTCATAGTTGCGGAAGCGCCGCTGGCGCGACAGCGAACGGCCGTCGCGGAACAGACGCTGGCGCGCGGTGGCGAGCTCGGGCTCGGTCGAAAAGCCTTCCAGCCGCGTTTCGCGATACTGGGTGCCGATCAGCAGGCTCCAGTCCTCGCTGAACTTGTGGTCGAACTGCACCTGATGACCTGTCGCATCGGCCTCGATCGGGCCATCGCCCGGCTCGCCGAAAAAGTCGCGGCGCGATACGCGGCCCAGCACGCCGCCGATGGCAATGGTACCCCGGTCGAAATCGGCCTCTTGCCGGGTGAGCTCCAGATCATAGCTGACCGTCGTGTCATCGCCGAGCCTGAACACGAACGAGGGCAGGAACCCGACCCGCTCCGACCCGATCGTGCGGCGGAAACTGTCCGATTTCTCGTAGAACCCGATGAGGCGAACGGCAGCGATTTCACCCACCGCAATATTCACATCGGCATCGGCGCGGCGACGGTCGAAGCTGCCCGCGAGCACGTTGATGCGGCCGCGCGTGTCGAAATCCGCGCGCTTGGTGACGATGTTCACGGTGCCGCCAGGCTCGCCGCGGCCGAACAGCGCGGCATTGGGCCCCTTCAGCACTTCGATCCGCTCCACCCCGGCGACGTCACGCGTTCCGCCAAAGCCGCGTCCGCCGTTGAAGCCGTTGACCAGATAGCCGGAAGGCAGGTTTTCGTCGCCGGCAAAGCCGCGCACCGCATAGGCATCCCACAGGCCGCCAAAATTGTTCTGCCGCGCCACCGATGCCGACAGGTCGAGCGCGTCGACCAGCCGGGTCAGGTTGTTGGCATCGATCAGTTCCTGCCCGATCTGGGTGATCGCCTGCGGCGTTTCGCGCAGGGTAAAGTCCCCGCGATAGGCCTGGCGCTGGCCGGTCACCACGATGTTATCGGCAGCATCGATATCCTCCGCCGCAGCCGCTTCATCCTGCGCCAGCGCCTGGCTGGGCAGCCCCAGCGCCCCCATGGCGACCAGCGGAAACCAGCAACTGACAACGCAAACTTTCTTCATCGATTTCCCCCTCAAGGCGAATGGATATGGTGGAATCTGATCGCCAGCGGCCCGCGAGATACATTATATCATCGCGCAATCAACCATTTTGTGGCGACGGGCTTCGGCTCAGCGATCAGAGTGCAGACAGGCCGGCAAGCCCGGCGTTGCGGATCAGCTCATGGGATGGCGGGCAGGGGTATCGATCACCAGCACCAGTCGCCGCTCGCCGCTGTCTTCGATCGGTGGCGAGCGGTGCATGCAGGCGCGGTGGCCTGCCCCGAATTGATGCCCCTTGAACAAGGCGACCGCGCCCGTCGCGATGCGGAGCAGCGGTGCGTCCGGATCGTCGCCTAGAGTATAGTCGGTCCCCGGCCCGGCCAGGGTGCAGATCAGCCGCAGATCGGTATAGTCGGCGTGCACCTTGCGGCAGGCATTGCCGGTTACCCCCTCCAGCCGCACCCGCACCGTGTCGCACCCCATCAATGCGGCAAAGCGCGTCGCAAGGTCGGTGATGGCCGCCCCCAGGCTCTGCGGCAACGGTGGCAGGGCTGCGAGCAGATCGGCGGGGCGACCAGCGGCGCGATGGCCGAAGGGGGCGATACCGAGCAGCGGCTCGATATCGCCCCGCGGCAGCAGCACCGCATCCTCGTCAATCACGATCCGGGTTTGGGGATGGCGGATCGCGTCCCAGCGCTGGTGGGCTTGTGCGCGGGGGGTGAGAAGGTTCAGCGCTGCCATGGCTCAGGCACTCTCCAGAATGCGGGCAACTTCGCCCCATGCGGGGAAGGGATCGGGAAGCGCCTGCCAGCTTTCGGGGGTATAGCCGTCCGCATCGACCAGGCATCGATCCAGCCCGGCGCGCAGCCGCGCCTCGTCCATGTCGATGCCGATGAACACCAGCTCCTGCCGCCGGTCGCCCCATTCGCTGTCCCAGTTGTGCGCGACGAAATCCTCGAACTGATTGTCGTGCGGCCACTGGTTCTTGGGGACAGAGGCCCACCATCGCCCCAGCCGTGCGGTCATCGTCTGCGATCCCGCCACCGCCAGCTCGCCAACCCAGGCCGGGCGCGTCGCCAGCCAGAAAAACCCCTTGGCGCGCACGACGCCTTCCAGCCCGTCGCCGGTCAGGAAATCATAAAAGGCCTGCGGCGCGAACGGACGCCGCGCGCGGTAGACGAAGCTTTCGATGCCATATTCCTCGCTTTCCGGCCGATGGCTGGCATAGCCGTAAAGCTCCTTGGCCCAGAGCGGATGTTCGGCGGCGCGCTCGTCATCGAACAGGCCGGTGCCCAGGATCTGCCTGAGATCGACCTGCGACCGGTCTGCCGTGATGATGCGTGCATCGGCGTTGAGCGAAGCGCACAATTTGGTGACCGTGGCGAGATGGTCAGCGCTGACATCCGATGCCTTGTTGACGATGATGACATCGGCAAATTCGATCTGCTCGACCAGCAGGCCGACCAGACTGCGGGTGTCATCTTCGCCCAGCGATTCGCCGCGATCAGCCAGAAATTCCGCGCTGGAATAATCGTTGAGCAGATTCACCGCATCGACCACGGTGACCATCGTGTCGAGCGTTGCGACATCGCCCAGGCATTCGCCTGCCTCGTCGCGAAAGCTGAACGTCGCTGCGACCGGAAGGGGTTCCGAAATGCCGGTACTTTCGATCACCAGATAATCGAAACGGCCCGCCTGTGCGAGCGCGCGCACTTCCTTCAGCAGATCATCGCGCAGCGTGCAGCAGATGCAGCCATTGGTCATCTCGACCAGCTCCTCGCTCGCCCGGCTGAGCGCAGCCTCGCCGCCGCGCACCAGGGCGGCGTCGATATTCACCTCGGACATGTCGTTGACGATCACCGCGACGCGCAGACCTTCGACATTGGCCAGAATATGGTTGAGCAAGGTGGTCTTGCCCGCGCCCAGAAAGCCGGACAGCACCGTTACGGGCAGCTTGGCGGTGGAGGCGGGGTCGGGCATCGGCATGGGCAACCTTTCTGGGACTTGATATGTAATGTTATATCATTATAGACTGTCGTCGAACTGCACAAGTGGAGAAATGTGCCCATGCCTACCCGCCGCCATGGTCGCCCCGGCGCCGCCCCGAAGACCACCGATCTGGCGGAAGGCGTTGCGATCACGGCATCTTTGCTGTGCCTGGCGCATTGCCTGTTGCTGCCGCTGCTGCTCGCCTGGTCTCCGACGGTCAGCCGCACGCTGGACCTGCCGTTCGACCTGCATCTGTGGATCGTTCTGCTCGCCGGACCGGTCAGTCTCTCGATCCTGCTGAAGGCGGCGCGGCAGAACCGCCTGCTGGTCATGTCGGTTGGGCTGACTGGCTTGGCGTTGCTGGTGCTCGCGCTGGTGTTGCCGGTGACAGAGCCGGCGGAGGTCGCCATCAGCAGCTCGGGTAGCGTGCTTCTGGCCATCGCGCACCTCACCAACTGGTTCGCGCGGCACCCCAGGGGACAGTTGCATGGATGAACCAAGGCCCGCCTTGTCGCAACTGCGAACAAAGGCTTTGCCAAGCCGTCACGATATGTTGTAACGTTGCTCAACTTTCGAGAAGGGGTGTGTTCATGCGTATCGTGGCAGCAGCAATCACCGGTTTTGCAGCGCTTGTGGCGATCCCTCAGGCGGCCAGTGCCTGTGATCTGGAGGGCTTCGGCTATACCCGGATGAACCCCTTCGCCCAGCATACCGCCTGGAATGTGCCCGCTGAACAGCAGGCGCAGCAGAGCCAGCCGCAGGACAAGGCAGCGACGAGCAGCGCGAGCAGCAACGATGCGGCATCGCAGCCTCGCCAGGCCAGCACTGCCAGCACTCGGTCCACCGCGCAGGCCGCAGCCATCACGCCGGTTTCGGTAGAGGCCAGCGCCAGCCAGTCGCAATGGTTTACCGCGACCAAGGACTGAGCGCCGCGCGCATATCATGAGCCTTGCGATCCACAACCTCGCCTTCCGTTATGGCGGGCGCGACATTCTGAACGACTTCAGCTTTGAAATGGCTGCAGGCGAACAGAGCCTGCTGATCGGCGCTTCGGGCAGCGGCAAATCGACATTGGTCAACCTGATTTGCGGCCTGCTGACACCCGACAAGGGAACGATCGCGATCGGTGGCGAGAGCATGACCGGCATCGGTGCGCGCCATCGCGACGATCTGCGCCGCCGCCGCATCGGCCTGGTCTTCCAGACGCTCAAGCTGGTTTCCGCGCTCGACCTCACGGCCAATCTCAGGCTGGCGCAGCGCCTCAGCGGCCATGGCACCGAAAGCGAGCGGGTAGCGATGCTGATCGAGCGGCTGGGCCTTACCCACCGCGCGCATGCCCGGCCCCGCGAACTGAGCCAGGGCGAAGCGCAGCGCGCCGCCATCGCCCGGGCGCTGATCGGCAGGCCGGACCTCATCATCGCCGACGAGCCGACATCCGCGCTCGACCATGGCAATATGGAAAAAGTCGCCGCGCTGCTGCGCGAATGCGCGCACGAGGCGGGGGCCAGCCTGCTGATCGTCACGCATGACGACAGGTTGCGCGATCATATCGCCTCCGTCCGGCAGCTCGGCCCGGCGCTTGCGGGAGCGGCCGCATGATCCGGCTGGCGCTGGCCTATATGCGCGATCGTCCGCTGACCGTCGCGCTCAACGCGCTGCTGCTCGCGATCGCGGTGGCCACATTGGTGCTGCTGCTGCAATTTGCCGAGCAGGCAGGCGAGCGGTTCGAGCGCGACGCGCGCGGGATCGATCTGGTCGTGGGGGCCAAGGGCTCGCCGCTGCAACTGGTGCTGTCGAGCGTCTATCATATCGATGTGCCGACCGGGAACATCCCGCTCAGCGAACTTGATCGATTGCGCAGTGATCCGGGCGTTGCGCGGGTGGTGCCGCTGGCGCTGGGCGACAATTTCCAGGGCTTCCGCATTGTCGGCAGCGATGACCAGCTGCTGGCGCTTTACGGCGCGCGGATGGCCAAGGGCCGCGCCTTTGCACAGCCCGCCGAGGCGGTGCTGGGCGCTGAAGTCGCGCGGCGCACCGGCGCGAAGCTGGGCCAGAAATTCATCGGCAGCCATGGGCTGGAAACCGGCGAGGAGGACGGGCAGGGGCATGATCATGCGCCGTTCGAGACGGTCGGCATCCTCGCCCCGAGTGGAACGGTGCTCGACCGCCTGATCCTGACCTCGGTCGAATCGGTCTGGGATGTGCACGGCATCGAGCATGACGGGCATGATGAGGACAGCCATGACCATGACGACGGGCATGACCATGACGAAGGCGGCGTGCATCACGAAGAGCATGCCGATGAAGCCGCGATGCCCGGCATGGAGCCCGAGGTCACCGCCTTGCTGGTGCGCTATCGCAATGCCTCGGCCGCGATGCGGCTGCCTTCGCAGATCAACCGCCAGACCGCCCTGCAGGCCGCAGCCCCCGCAGCCGAAGCCGCGCGGCTGCTGGGGCTGTTCGGATCGATCATCGAGGGCGCGCGGCTGTTCGGATGGCTGCTCGCCATGTCGGCGGGGCTCAGCCTGTTCGTGGCCCTTTGGAGCGCGACCCGTGCGCGCGAGGGCGACCTGGCGCTGCTGCGCGTTATGGGGGCGCGGCCCGCCACCGTGTTCGGCACCATCCTGATCGAAGGCCTGCTGATCGCGGCGATCGGCGCGCTGGGGGGCATTGCCATCGCGCATGGCCTGATCGCGCTGGCCAGCGCCAGCTTCCCGACGCTCGACGAACTCGGCCTGTCCGCGCTGCGCATCCTGCCGGGCGAGGGCCTGATCCTGCTCGCCGCGCTGGCCATCGGGCTGGTCGCTGCACTGATCCCCGCGATCCGGATCTTCCGGGTCGATCTTGCCACCACGCTTGCCCGCTACAGCTGAGGACAGCCCCTATGTGCCTTGCCATTCTTGCTCCAGCCCTTGTCCTGGCCGCCCTGAGCCTGATCGCCTTGCCGCAGACCGCCGGACAGGCCGCGATGCAGCAGGGCAAGAAGGCCCCGGTCGAAGATGTGTGGAAACCCGCCGCGACGCCCAAGGGCGGTGTATCCTGGGCGGTGCTGGAAGCGACCAAGGAACAGACGCGCACGGGCAAGGACGGCTATCTCTATTCCAAGCCGCTGTTCACTCCGGCGGTCAAGGCGCTGGCCGGCAAACGCATCAAGGTGGCGGGATGGATGAAGCCGCTGGAAACCGGGGGGCGGCAGAAGCATTTCGTGCTGCTCGCCTATCCGCCCGGCTGCCCGTTCCACTTCCACGCGGTGCCCAACCAGTTCATCGAGGTCTATGCCGACATCCCCTTTGCCACCAACGAGACCAAGATGATCGTGGTGAGCGGCGTGCTGGAACTGACCGGCCAGGACGAAAGCGGCATCTTCTACCGCATGAAAGCCTCAAGCCCGGCATGAAAGCACATACTCGGACGCACGTCAGCGCGGCGGTCTAGTGGCTACACATCGGTTATCCGGGAACCAGGCCAGATGCTGCAGGTAGCTCCCGGCAGATCGCGCATTTCTCTACAGCATTCGTGCGTATGCCGGACCCTGAGCCGGCACCGTGCAGCAATCAGGACAATTGGAGCAGCTGCGCCCTGAGTGCGATGGCCTCTTCCAGCGGGATCGCCTGGATCGTGACGGCAGAGGGGCGACCGGCGACACCGATGGCGATTTCAGCCAGGCCGATAAAGCGGCTGACTGTGCTCTGCTTGATGTCGACGCTCTGCACGCGGCGCAGCGGCAACAGCGTGAGCGTCTGGTTCCAGAAGCCGCTGCGGACATAAAGCTGATCGCCCAGCAGCGCATAGCGGTGCGCGCGCCAGTGGAGCCAGCTGATCAGCGGCACCAGCGGCAGCAGAACATAGGCCAGCGCGATCCACGGACTGGCGATCGCGGCCGATGCGCCGATGCCGATGATTGGTACGGGCAGGGCGAAGACCAGTGGCACCCACCACATCGCAGGATCGACCGCACGCATGGCGGAATGGTCGGTTTCCCAGGCGATCCGGGTTTGTGCGAGGACGTGGCGAAGTTCCTCTGCGCTGGCGAGCGGAGCGATGCTGTGGTCGCTTTCCTTCTCGCTGTCGCTCGCCAGGCTCTGCACCTTCAGTTCATACCAGCCGAAGCGGCGGCGGATCGGTCCGGTCGCGATCACTGCCGCCTGGATGCGGTGGAGTGGCATGACGACATCGGTCAGCGTGACAAGGCCGCGGCGGCGGCGAAAGCCGGTCTCGGTCCGCTCCAGCCGGAAGCCATATTCGCGCAACGCCGTGCGGATGATCCCGCCGATCAGCCCGACAATGACCAGGCCGAACAGGGCCGCAACGACCGAGGCGATGCGTGCAGCCAGGTCGAGCGTAGCGAACAGATCGTCCAGCCCCAGAAAGTCGAGCAGCCGGCGCGGATCCCAGAAATCGTCGGGCATCAGGAAGTCGAGATTGTTCACCACCGCGCCGACAACGGCGAAGAAGACCAGCGAGAAATTGAAGATCCCGGCAATCAGGATGCGCTGGCTGTCCATCGCGAACAGCACCGGGGCGTCGCTGCTCGCCCCAACGGCGGCCTCGTCGCCGGGCATGGCGGTGGTGCCTGCCTGTTGCGCCGCCTTGCGCAGGCGGATGACATCGCGCAACCGCTCGGCTTCGGCCAGATCGACTGAATCGAGTGCGCCTTCATCGCCGCTGCCGCTGCTGCCGGTCTCCAGCCGCACCTTGGCCATGCCCAGAATGCGCGCGAACGGGCCCTGTTCCAGATTGACGTCCTGGATGCGTTCATAGGGGATGGAGCGGACGTTGCGGCTGAAGACGCCACTGGCAATGCGCAGTTCCTCGGCATCCAGCCGATAGGAAAAGCGCCACCAGCGATAATATTCGAAACCGAACATCGCGAGCACCGCAGCGAGCGCCAGCAGGCCGACCCAGGGGCGCAGCTCGTCCGGCCCGCTGAAGCGCAGCGCGATCAGCCCCAGCATCGCCTGCGGCACTTGGCGCGACAGGTTGAGCAACAGGGTCAGCGGATGCAGCCGCCGGTCCGCGCCGGTTTCCGCAGCTGTTGCGGCGGGCGGCGTATCCGCGCTCAACGTCTCGGTCATTCGGCCTCGCGGCGAATGTGCAGCCGCATCGCATCGCGCATCGCCTCTGCCTGGCTGCGGCGGAGGCCCGGCAGGGTGACGATGCTGTTGTGCGTGCCGGCGGTGTGCACGGTCAGGCTCGCCAGATCGAACAGCCGCTCGATCGGGCCCTGGCCCATATCGATATGCTGGATGCGCTTGAACGGGACGATGGTATCGGTGCGGAACATCCAGCCGCGCGCGACACGGAGCTGTTCGTCGCTGTCGCTAAAGCCCCAGCGCCGCCATCGCCGCTGCGGCAGGAACACCAGAATGAAGGCCGCAAGGGCCAATGCCGGCGCGATGACAGGGCCATGTTCGATCACGCCCTTGGCCACCAGCGCGAATTCGACCACCACGGCCGCGATCAGCACCGGCAGCAGCACCAGCGCGGTCATGATGCGGATGACGTGAACATAGGCACGGTCCAGCGGTCGGAGCCCGTGGCTCAGACTGTCCGACGGCATCTCTGCCGGGATCAAACCATCCGCCACCGAAATCGACATGCCTGCGCTCCCTGCGCGCCGACGCCATCTGCGCCCGCGCCACTTCTATATATGGAGCAGGTGTATTAGTCGCGCAAGTCGGTTGCTTGGCGGGGCTTGCCGCTTATTCGGGCGAGGGGGTTTCCGGCTCGGGGCGACGCTCGGGTTCCAGACCGTCAGCCTGCGCGCGCATCGCGGCGGCTGCGGCTTCGCGCTCTGCCTTGCGCGAATCAAGCTGTGCCTCGATCTCCTTCTGACGGGCTTCGACCGCAGCAGCATCGCGATCGATGTTCGACAGGCGGCGCTGGCGCTCTTCCTCGATCAGGCGACCGGCAATCGCCTCCTCGCCCTGTTTCTTTTCGGCACGCGCGGCCTGGACCAGCGTCTGGGTGCAGCCGGTAAAGCCGCCTGCGCCGACCGGCGAGCAGCTATCGGTGCCGAAATTGCCGACGGTTTCCATCGACCGGACGCGCTCGGTCCAGCTGGTATTGGCGATGGCATTGGGGTCGCTGCGCAGCTTTTCGGGGATGCGGTAGCGTTCCTGCTCGTCCATCCGCATGCACACGACGATCTCGTTGGGATCGGTCGAGGCTTCGCAGGCGTCATCGCCATAAACGATCTTCTGGACGACCTTGTCGCCTGCATTTTCCTGCGCGGCGGCGGGCGCGGCGAAGGCCGTTCCAATCAGCAGCAGGGCTGCCAGGGTACCGGTCTTCGTCATGTCGTCCTCCACTCAAATTAGTATTCAATGGGCATCTAGCCCGTGCCGGATGAACGGCGCGTGATCGGCGATCAGATGCGCTTCGACAGGGCGATGGCCGCGCGGCACCCCATGCGGATCACGGCGCTCATCACCGGATAGCCAAAGGCCTGTTCGGCGCCTTCAGCGAGCGCGCGATCCTTGTGCTCAAGCTCTTCGTCGCGGAACTTGGCGATGGCAGCGCTCAGTTCCGGGTCGCTGTCGCCCAGTTCTTCGAGTTGCTCGGCATAATGGCGGTCGATCTCGGTTTCCACCGCGACCGTGCAGGCCATGGCGGCCTTGGGTCCGATCAGCGCGGTCACAGCGCCAAGGCCGAAGCCGGCGACATTCCAGAAGGGTTGCAGCGCAGTCGGGCGGACGCCGCGTTCGGCCATCAGCTTGTCGAAAAAGGCACGGTGCACCTCTTCCTGCTCCGCCATGCCGGCAATTGCGCGGGCTTCGGGCACATGATCGCCCATCACGGCGCGCTGCCCGGCATAGATGCGGGTGGCACCATATTCCCCCGCCTGGTTGACCCGGATCATCTCGGACAGGTCAAGCTCCTGCCGGACGGGCTGGAGCGGTTCATTCTCGTGGTTCATGCAGCAATCGTCCCGGTATTTCTGCGGCGCAGCAGCAGATAGATGGCGCTCGCCCCGGCCAGCGACAAGAGGAAATTGAAGCCCGCCAGCGAGATGCCGAACAGCGACCAAGGCGCCGTATCGCAGCGCACGAGAGGCGCGGCCATGATCGAGTTGAGCACGTCCTCGGTGGTGCCGCTCACCGGGGTCGCGGTGGCGCAGCGGGTCAGGCCTTCCCACCAGCCATATTCCACCCCGGCATGGAAGCCGCCGATCAGTCCGCTGACCGCAATCGCCGCGGCTGCCAGCGCCGCCATCGCGACGCCCAGGCCCTGCACGCGGCGCACGGACAGCACCGCGATGCCGCCCAGCGCCAGCGCTGCCCAGTGCGGCCAGCGCTGCCAATAGCACATCTCGCACGGGTAGAGCCCGAAGACATATTGGCTGATCAAGGCTCCGCCCAGAAGCGATGCAGGCAGAAGAAATGCCAGCCATGCGGCGATACGCGGCGCGCGCGAGTTCATCAGGTCAGGCCCCCAGCAATGATGGTCGAAAAAGGAACGGCTTAGTTGCGGCGCGTCACCGGACGGCCCACAGCAGCAGAACGCGCAGCGACGCGGCGGGTTGCGGCCAGTCGCGGACTGGCCAGCGTGGTCCGTTGCAGCGTCGCCAGCGCATAATAGAGCTGGAAGTCCTCGATGCCCTTTTCCTTGAGCTGATCGGCCGTCATGGTGAAGCGCGGATCGTCAAGCTTGTCGACCTCCAGATCCTTGTCGTCCAGCCCGATCTCGTTGATCAGGTGCCCGCGCAGATCGGATTCGCGCAGCTTCATCCGCGTCTTGTAATCGGGGTCGGAAATCTGCGGCACGGCGATATCGGGCTCGATCCCGCCTTCCTGCACCGACTTGCCCGAGGGGGTGAAATAGCGTGCGGTGGTCAGCTTCAACGCCGAGGTGCGTGACAGCGGCAGCAGCGTCTGCACCGATCCCTTGCCGAAGCTGCGTTCGCCCATCACCAGCGCGCGGCGATGATCCTGCAGCGCGCCCGCGACGATTTCCGATGCGGATGCGGAACCTGAATCGACCAGCACGATCAGCGGCAGGCCCGCCGTGGCGTCGCCGGGCCGCGCATAATAGCGCTCGATATCGCCCTTGTGGCGACCGCGCTGCGAAACGATCTCGCCCTTTTGCAGGAACACGTCCGACACCGCGACAGCCTCGTCGAGCAGGCCGCCGGGGTTGGAGCGCAGATCGAGCACATAGCCGGTCGGCTTGCGGCCCAGCTTCGCCTCGATGCCCTGGATCGCCTCGTTGACATCGTCGCCGACGCTGGAGGTGAAGCTGGCGATGGTGATGATGCCGATATCGTCCTTCACCTCCCAGGTGACGGGCTTCAGATCGATGATCGCGCGGGTGACGGTGACGTCGAACGGCTTGTCGCGGCCTTCGCGCACGATGGTGAGCTTGATCGAGGTGCCGGGCTCGCCGCGCATCTGGTCGACCGCATCGTCGAGCGTTCCGCCATAGATCAGCTTGCCGTCAAGATGCGTGATATAGTCGCCCGCCTTGATCCCGGCCTTGTCGGCGGGGGTCTCGCGGGTGGGGGCGATCACCTTGACCGCGCCGTCCTGCATCGTCACCGACAGGCCCAGGCCGCCATACATGCCCTCGGTCTGGGTGCGCAGATTGGCAAAGTCGCGCGCGTCGAGATAGCTCGAGTGCGGATCGAGCGCGGCGAGCATGCCGTCGATCGCGCCGCGGACCAGCTTGTCGTCATCGACCGGCTCGACATAATCCGTCTTCACCCGCTCGAAAATGTCCACGAATTTCGCGATCTCCGCCTGGGTGTCGGATTCGACCTGCGAAATGGCCGACGTGGTGATCGGCACCAAGGCCACCGCAAGGGCGATGGCAGAGGCTCGGGCGAGGCGGGATTTCATCATCAAATGGCAACCTTGTTCTTGAACCGGCTATATCAGGCCCAGGTCGCGCCGCGCTGTCGCCATCGATCATGGCAGCGGCATTCCCCAGGCAGGTGCATCGCGCTTACCCCTGACGCGGCGCATGCAATCTAGTCCTGCGCGCTGCCAATTGCCAGATGCTTTGCCACCGGCATGTCACGCGCTTCGACCAACGCGATGATGCTAGGTCTGCTGCCTTTCTGTCCGGTGAACACGGCCAGCTTCAGCTGATCAGCGCCGCAATATCGATCGGGCGTCCGTTGCGGCGCAGTTCAACGGTGACCCTCGGGCGAATATCGGCGGCGCGGCCTATGGGATCGCCCTGTGCCACACGCTCGCCGACCTTGGCACTGGTGCGCGCAAGCCCGGTGATCAGGCTGGTCCAACCGCCGACATGCTCGATGATGACGATCTGACCGAAGCCGCGATAGGTCCCGGCAAAGGCGATGCGACCATCGGCAGGCGCGATCAGTTGCGCGCCGGGGCGGGAGGCCAGCGTGATGCCGCGCGAGCGCACGCCGGTGGTCGCGACCTCGCCAAAGCCGGTGACGATCGCGCCCGCTGTCGGCAGGCGATAGGCGGGGCGACCGGTGCGGACCGGGCTGGGGGCGTTCTCGACGACTTCGGACGCTTCGGGGCGGGGCGGGCGCAGCACCGGACCTTCCAGCGCGGCGAGGCGCTGGCGCAGGCTGGCGCTCTGTTCGATATCGCTGACGAGGCTGTCGAGATCGCGCGCGCGTTCGCTGAGGCCCAGCGCGCGCTCCTCTTCCAGCTGCGAGGTGCTGGCGAGTGTGCGCGATCGGGCCCGCGAGCGGGCTTCGAGCCGCGCCAGTTCGGCGCGCCGAAAGGCGAGCTGCTCGCGGCTTGCGCGCTGCATTCCGGCGGCGCGCGCAGCCTGGCGCGCCAGATCGCGCGACCGGGCAATATCCTTGCGCAGCGCGGCGGTCTCTGCCTCGACCCTTGGCAGGGTGGTGGCCAGCACGGCGCGGACACGAACCAGATCATCGATCGATCCGGGCTGGACCAGTGCGAGCACGGTGGGCCTGCGCGCCATCGACTGGAGCGCCGCAGTCAGCCTTGCGAGCGGCTGCTGGCGGGCGGCGAGCCGCGCCTTTTGCGCGCGCTGAAGCGTGGCTATGATCTTGACCCGCGCTTCGGCGGCGGCGATTTCAGCCTCTGCCTGCTGCACCTTGGAGGCGACGACGCGCGCTTCTGCCTTGGCCTTGTCGGCGGCTTCGGTCGCGCTCTCGGCCTGCTGCTCCAGCGTCGCACTGCGTCTGGCGGCGGTGCGCGCATCGGCGAGCGCGCGGGCGAGTGCGGTGCGTTCCTGGTCGAGCAGGTTGACCGGGCGTGCAGGCGCGGCGGCGCTTCCGGGCAGCGCGATGAGTGCGGCAGCGCCCGCGAGCAGAGCCAGGATGAATGCGCGCCCCCGCATCGGCTCAACCCTCGCGATGATAGGGATGGCCGGCCAGGATGCTGGTGGCGCGGTAGAGCTGTTCGGCCAGCATCGCACGCGCCATCATGTGCGGCCAGGTCGCCTTGCCATAGGCGATGAGCAGGTCGGCATTGGCGCGCTCGGCATCGTCAAAGCCGTCCGCCGCGCCGATCAGGAAGCGCGCCTCGCGCACGCCATCGCCGCGCCAGCGGTCGAGCGTCTGGGCGAATTCCATCGACGTCAGCTGCTTGCCGGTTTCATCGAGCATCACCGTGCGGCTGCCGGGCGTGGCAGGGGGCACGGTACCGCCGCGATCGGGCAGTTCGCTGATCGCCAGCGGCCACTGGATGCGCTTGACATAGCGCTGCACCAGCTCGGCCTCGGGCGACCGGCCGATCTTGCCGCGCGCGATGATGTGCAGGCGCATGGTTGCTCGCTGGTGCGGGGCCGGTGGCCCGGATCAGGCGTTGGGAGCCTCGGGCGCGTCGCCAAAGGCCCACATCCGTTCCAGGTTGTAGAAGCTGCGCACTTCGGGGCGGAACAGATGGACGATGACATCGCCGGCATCGATCAGCACCCAATCGGCATTGGTCAGGCCTTCGATCCGCGCGCTGCCGCCGGCCTGCTTGATCCGTTCGGCCAGCTTCTGCGCCATCGACGCAACCTGGCGGGTCGAGCGGCCCGAGGCGATCACCATGAAATCGGCGATGTTGCTCTTACCGGCGAGCGGGATGGAAACCACCTCCTGCGCCTGGTCGTCGTCGAGCGATTGCATCACCAGCGCGTGCAGCTTGCTGGCTTCGGCCAGTTGCAGATCGCTGGCCGACGGGGGCGGGCTGGCGACCGATTGTTGGGCTTGGGAGAGGTTGGTCAATGGAGTTCCTTGCAGATGGGCATTTCGAAAACGACACACGGGCCGGACAGGTTGCCGGCGCGCACGATGAAAAAAGGCAGGTTGGAAGACATGTCCCAGGGGACGGGCGGAGTGGCTGGCCGGGGCGTCACGCAATGACCTGCCGGGTCACTGCATCGCGCACGATTGTATCGGCGTAATCCAGAAACCAGTCGGGATCGCTTCTGCGCAAGGCAGTGGCAGATCGCGGATCAGGACGAAAGCGCATCAGCACGAGCGCCGGCATACTCCATCGTGTCCAGTCTCTTGCCTGGCTTCGGGGACGGACACGATGCCCGAACCAGGCCATTGCGGGGCCCGAAATGGCAGCGCCATCATATCCCGGACGGGCGATGACTGCAATCGGCATTTGCCGCGCGATGCCGCGCCAGTCCTTCCACCGGTGGAATCCCGCCAGATTGTCCGCGCCCATGATCCAGATGAAGTCGCGTTTGGCATGGCGTTTGCGCAAGGCAGCCAGCGTGTCGACGGTGTAGCGCGTGCCCAGTTCGGTCTCGATTCCCGTCGCGCGAATCCGGCTGCGCCGCGCCATCTTGCGCGCCGAACCGAGCCTGGCCTTGAGCGGGGCCATGTCGCTGGCGCCCTCCTTCAGCGGATTGCCGGGGCTGACCATCCACCAGATCTCGTCCAGCCCCAGCGCCTCCATGGCGAACAGGCTGATCGCCCGGTGGCCGCGATGCGCCGGGTTGAACGATCCGCCCATCAGGCCGGTACGGACAGGACGGCCCCTCATGGCTCGGTGCTCCAGTCCTGGCGCTCGTGATAGACGCGCAGGATATGCAAGCTCTCTTCGCCTGCATGGTAGACGATGAGGAACGGCGTCCCGGGCAAACGCCATTTGCGGTGCCCATCCGATCCGACCGGCGTGCCGAGGCGAGGATAGTCCGACAATCGGTCCATAGCCTTGCTCAACGCATCAACCAGATTTCGCGCATAGCGCGCGTCCTCATCCAGGGCTTGCCGAAAGATGATGGTGAAGTCGTCCTGCGCGCGCGCCGACCAGGTGACGCGCATCACGCAGCTTTATCTTGCTCTTGCTGGCGCTTGGCATCCTGCGCGGCGATTCTGGCATCGGCCTCGGTGCGCATCTGGCCGATCCACTCTTCCATCTGTTCCTGTGTCAGGAAACGACCCGCGGCGATGTCATCCTCGCCCGCTTGCACGAATTCCATGAACGCCACTTCGGCGCGGACCATTTTCTCGATCGCGCGTGCGGCCAGCCACGACCGGCTGCGTCCTTGCGCCTTGGCGACGCGGTCAACCAGTTCCATGACTTCGGGATCGATGCGGGCGGTGATGATCTGCGACTTGCTCATCCCGCATGTATACAATGTATACGTGATGGCCGCAACCATAGCTCAGGCGCGGATATGGCCCTCGCCGTCGACCAGCCATTTATAGGTGGTCAGCCCTTCCAATGCGACCGGGCCGCGTGCGTGCAGCCTGCCGGTGGCGATGCCGATCTCCGCACCCAGCCCGAACTCGCCGCCATCGGCAAACTGGCTGGACGCGTTGACCATCACGATCGCACTATCGACTTCGGCCTGGAAGCGGGCGGCGGCGGCGGTGTCGCCGGTGATGATCGCATCGGTATGGCCCGAGCTGTGCCGTGCGATATGGTCCAGCGCGCCGTCCAGCCCCTCGACAAAGGCGACCGAAAGGATCGCGTCGAGATATTCGGTGTCCCAATCCTCGTCGCTGGCCGACACCGCGCGCGGCTCCAGTTCCATGACCATGTCGTCGCCGCGCAATTCGCAGCCCGTTTCGGCCAGCGCGGCCAGCAGCGACGCGGCATGCGAATAGTCGCGGTCGATCAGCAGCGTTTCCATCGCGCCGCAAATGCCGGTGCGGCGGAGCTTGGCGTTGAGCACGATCGCCCGCGCCATTTCAGGATCGGCGCTGGCATGGACGAAGCTGTGGCAGATGCCGTCCAGATGCGCGAGCACGGGGACGCGGGCATCGGCCTGGACGCGCGCGACCAGCGACTTGCCGCCGCGCGGGATGATCAGGTCTATGCCGCCTGCCGCCGCGAGCATCGCGCCCACGGCATCGCGGTCCTGCGTCGGCACCAGCTGCACCGCGCCTTCGTCCATGCCCGCCGCCGCGAGCCCGCGCGCCAGGCTGGCGTGCAGCGCACGGTTGCTGTGCAGCGCCTCGCTGCCCCCGCGCAGGATGACGGCGTTGCCCGAGCGGACGCAGAGCACGGCGGCATCGACGGTCACATTGGGGCGGCTTTCATAGATGATGCCGATCACGCCGATGGGCACGCGTACCCGGCGCAGCGTCATGCCGGCAGGCGCGGTGCGCCGGTCGATTTCCTCGCCGACAGGATCGGGCAGGGCGGCAACAGCATCAACGCTGTCGGCAATCGCGGCGAGCCGCGGCTCGTCCAGCTTCAGCCGATCGAGCATCGCAGGCGAAAGGCCGCGCGCGGCACCATTTGCGCAATCGAGCGCATTCGCCGCGAGGATGACCTCGGCGTCCTCGCGCAACGCGGCCGCTGCCGCGCGCAGGGCATCGGCCTTGGCGGCATCATCCATCCGCTTGAGCTGCTGCGAGGCGCGCCGGGCGCTCTGGCAGCACTGGGTGATCACCTGCGCGGCGGTGGTTTCATCGGCAAGGGGAAGGGCGGTCAACATGGCGCCGCCTGTAACAGGCCAGCCGAAAGGTTCCAAGCCGCGACTCGGCTCGTCGCATTTATAGGATAAAAACGACTCGCAAAGGTTTGCGGGCCGATTCTGACAGTCGGACTGACGCGAAAATTGCGAAAATATCACGTCAGATTGCAACTCATCGCACGACTCGTCCGACTCGTGGCAAAGCCGGTGGAGTCGATTCGCCAAGCCGGAGGGGCTTTGCTAGCGGCCCGGCGGGGTTAAATTTTAGGGTCGAACGGGTCGCATGCGCATTTTAACGATGCGCAAGCGCGTTACGGACGCGCTTGCGCAATGGTTCCCTGATCGCGAATTTTTCATGCGATCGCAGGGACAGATCAAATTCGTGAAGGTGTCTGCGCGTCTGCAGATGACGGTGGCTGGCAGCATTGCCGCCGCCCTTTTGCTGTGGCTGCTGGTGACGCTGTTCATGCTGGTCAGCCAGTACAGCATCAGCATGGAGCGCCTGGCGCTGGTCCGCAAACAGGCAGAGATCGAAAGCTCGGCCAGCCGCGTCGATGCCTATCGTTCCTCGGTAGAAGACGTCGCCAAGGACCTCGAAAAACGCCAGGCTTTCCTCGAAGATATCGTGACCAGCTATATCGGCGAGCAGGCAGCAAGCGAAGATGCCAGCACCGTGGTCGGCAAGGCGGAAAAGGGCAGCAGCGACGAAGCCGCGCAGACCGCCCGCAAGATCAGCGCGATGGTGCCCGAAGCGGCCGGCCTGGCCCGCATGGAAGCACGCCAGATTGCCTTTGTCGAACAGCTGACCCGCGCCGCAGCAGTCCGCGCCCGCAACGCCGAACAGGCCATCCGCAAATTCGGCCTGAACCCCGAAATGGTCGCCAAGGCCAGCGCCACCGCCCAGGGTGGTCCGTTCATTCCGTTCAAGGGCTCGGGCAACGCCCGGCTCGATCCGCGCTTCACCACGCTGGGTCAGACGCTCGCGCGCATGGACGCGCTGGAGCGCGGCCTGGTCGCCATTCCTTCGGGAACGCCCGCGCTTGCCCCCGCCATCACCAGCGGCTTCGGCTATCGCCGCGATCCGTTCACCGGCGCGGCCGCGTTGCACAGCGGCATTGATTTCAAGGGCGCGCCCGGCTCTGCCATTCTGGCCGCCGCGCAGGGCAAGATCGTGTTCGCCGGCGTCAAATCGGGCTATGGCAATTGCGTCGAAGTCGCGCATGGCAACGGCCTTGTCACCCGCTATGCGCACCTGTCGTCAATCGGCGTCCGGGTCGGCCAGAAGGTCGACAAGGGCGAGCGGCTGGGCGGCATGGGCAGCACCGGCCGTTCCACCGGCACGCACCTGCATTTCGAGGTGCGCCATAACGACCGTGCCATGAACCCTCGCCCGTTTCTGGAGGCCAACCGAGATGTTCTCAAGATCCAAGCCGTCGCCGAACAGCGGACCGACGACGCCACCCGCTAACGCCCGCTCTTCCAGGTCAGGATCCAGCATGGTCGGCAATTCCACCTTTTCGGTCATCGGCGCGGATGTCGTGATTACCGGCAATATCTCGGCCAAGGTCGACCTGCATGTCGACGGCCGCGTCGAAGGCGATATTGCCTGCGCCTCGCTGGTGCAGGGCGAATCGAGCACCATCCACGGCGCGATCGTCGCGGAATCGGCGCGGCTTTCGGGCACGGTCAACGGATCGGTCGATGCTCGCGATCTGGTGATCACCGCCAGCGCGCAGGTGACCGGCGATATCAGCTACGAGACGCTTACCATCGAGCAGGGCGGCCATGTCGATGGCCAGTTCCGCCACAAGAGCAAGGCCGCCGCACCGCAGATCACCAGCGGTGAGGACAAGCCGGCGCTGATGCTCTCCAACGGCTGATTGCAGGCGGAAATCGCCAGGGCAAATGGCGCCTTGCTTTGGCGCCCCGCTGCTATCATCTTGCGCGCATGACACCGCGTTTTCCGCTTCGCTTCGCGCCGTTTTTCATGGCGACCGTCCTGCTTGCCGCTTGCCAGCCATCGGCGGAGAAACAGGCCAAGGCCGATCCGCATGACGGCATCGAGCTGCCGCCGGGCCATCCGCAGATCGACCTGTCCGAAGGCGGTGTCGCGGCAGAGGGCGGCGCAGCAGCCCATCCGCCGGTGGTCAGCCTGGACGGCGAGGGGCTGCGGCTGGTCGATCCCGAGAGCGGCGCGACCCGCCCCCTCGGCTTCGGCGTTCCGCTCGATCAGCTCAAGCTGGTCACCGAAAAGCTCAAGGGCCCAGCCGAGGCGGGCCGCGCCGAGGAATGCGGGGCAGGGCCGCTCGCCTATCTCAGCTGGAACGACGGGCTGACCTTGTACGCACTCGATGGCCTGTTCGCCGGATGGGCGCTCGATGAAACCGCACCCGGCACGCCGCGGCCCAAGGGCAAGGATGGCAAGCCGGTGCCCAAGCTGACCACGATCAGCGGGATCGGCATCGGATCGACCCGCGCGCAACTGCTCGATGCCTATGACGCGACGGTCGAGCAGACGACGCTGGGGACCGAGTTCAACGCGGCCGGGCTTTCGGGCATATTGGACGGCACAGGGCCCAAGGCGAAGGTCACCAACCTGTGGTCGGGCGTGAACTGCGTTTTCCGCTGACATTTGTGTCAATATACTGCAGCGGAGCCCGCTGACAGGGCTGGAATGTTGCGCTGCATTGGTGCAGATTCCGCCGTGCCGGCGCGGGGCCGACTCGCAGGGGGCTGTGGGTCCGGATCAATCTCTTCCCCGCATGGGTCCGGCCCTGATTGGGGGAATTGATGTTCAAGTCTGTTACGCGCGCTGTGTCGCGCACCTCGCTGCTGTCCGGCGTCGGGCTGGCAGTGGTGGCGCTCGGCGTGCCGATGGCGCAGGTTGCCTTTGCACCCACCGCCGCTGCGCAGTCGGCCAAGCTGCCCAAGCCCTATGTGTCGCGCGCCATTGATGCGACGCTGATGGAAATCACCCCCGCGGTCCGCTCGCAGTTCGGCATCAAGCCCAGGGTCAACGGCGTGCTGGTCATCTCGACCGACCCGCGCGGCATTGCCGCCAAGAACAAGATCGTCCCCGGCGATGTCATCACCGACGTGCGGGGCAAGCGCGTGCTGCGGCCGATCGATGTCGACACCCATGTGCTGTACTGGCTGAAAAAGGGTGACAGCGCGTTCCAGTTTGGCGGCAACCGTGGCGGTGAGCGTTACAGCTCTGCCGCAGAAATCACGCTGGCGCTGTTCGAGGCGGTGATCGATCTGGCCAGCATCGGATCGTGGAGCGCCTATTCGTCGTCCAGCTTCAGCTATACGAGCTATTACGAGGAATACAGCACGGTCATCGTCGAGGAATATAGCTATAGCGAGACGATCATCGAGGAGACCGTCACCTCGTCGAGCTTCGAGAGCGAGATAACCTCGGAAGAATCGACCTATGAGGAAACCACCGAAACCTCGGAAGAGGTGACGGAGGAAACGTCCGAGGAAGTCAGCGAGGAAAGCTCGGAAGAAAGCTCCGAAGAAGCGAGCGAGGAATCCGAAGAGGAAGAATCGGCTGACGAAGGCGAGGATGAAGCCGACGACGCCGATGAGGGCGAAGGCGAAGCTGATGATGCCGAAGAGGGCGAAGACGAGGCCGACGAAGGCGAGGACGAGGCTGACGAGGCTGACGAGGCGGATGACGCCGAGGAAGAGGAAGCCGATGAAGCCGAGGAAGAGCCGGAAGAGGATGATTCCGGCGGTGAAGACGATTCGGGCGGCGATGAAGAACCCGAGCTCTGATCGTTATCCAGGCCCGCTGGCGTTGCTGGCGGGCCGGGCATGAGCTCGCGCTTTCTGCCGGTCGCACCCGGCGAGATTGCCACCGTGGTGACGCATCTTGAGATGCGCGAACGGCCGGGGCCGCGCCCGGTCAGGCCCGTGCCGCTGCGGCTGAAGCGGTGGAAGGCGCCCGATAACGCCAGATACCGCACGCTCTACCGCCGCGTCGGCGAACCCTGGCTGTGGTTCTCGCGGCTGGCGATGGCCGATGACGCGCTGGCGGCGATCCTGACCGATCCGGGCGTCGAGATCTTCGCGGTGCTCGACCCGCAAGGCATCGAGGTCGGGCTGCTCGAGCTCGATTTCCGCGCGGCCGGCCAGTGCGAGATCGCCTTTTTCGGCCTGATCCCGCAGCTGACCGGGCAGGGCTTTGGCGGCTGGCTGATGGGCCAGGCGCTCGGGCTCGCCTGGCGCGGCGGTATCGAACGGGTCTGGGTGCACACCTGCACGCTGGATGATCCGCGCGCGCTCGGCTTCTATATCGCCAAGGGCTTCGTGCCGACGGGCCGCGAGATCGAGCTGCTGCCTGACCCGCGCCTTACCGGCCTGATCCCGCGCGATTGCGCCCCGCACGTGCCGCTGATCGGCTGACGCGTCATCCGCCAGGCCTGCTGCGGCAAGATGCGCGCAGCGGAACGCCCCGCCCAGCAGCGGGTAATGTGCCCCAGGCGCACCCCGCGCAGGCAAGGAGCAACATCATGGCCGATACCCCCGATCGCACCCCGCAAGACGCGCAGGACAAGGCCGTCTCTGCGATGGACAACCAGGAGCAGCGCGACGAGGACCAGGCGAACGACGTCGCCGAAGACGCGCTTCACCGGCAGGACGATCCCAGCGAGGATAGCGAAAAGGTCGACAGCGGTGATGTCTCCGTCGTGCCGCAGGACGAGCAGGACCTGGTCGATCACATGAACCAGATGGTCACTTCCGGCGTGATCGACAACGGCGCGTTCGATGGCGAGCGCAACGATGATGACGAGGAAGACAGCCTCGACTGACGGCGCACCCGCGCACGCTCGAGCTTCGCGCTCCGCCATCCACCTCTGCCTCGATGGGAGAGGCGGCGAGACCTGGCTGCTTGCTGCCTAGTCGCAGCGGTGAGGGTGATGGTGCGTCTGGATGCTGATTGCGCGTCCAGGAAGCCCAGGCTCAATCCGGAGAGATCACCCCACCCAACCCTCCCCCATCGAGGGGGAGGGCTTTCAGCACGGCCAGCCTGAGCGAAGCCGAAGGTCGCGCACAGGCATCACCGCCCTTGTTGGATTTGCGCGCGCAGCGGTAAGGCTGGCATGAGGCAGGGCGCGCGAAAGCGGCGGGCCGGGGCGTCCGGACTCGTGCCGATAACGCCATGGGCAGGATGCAGCGGAGATTTACGGCCGCTCCGCCACGGGCCATTGGTGCTTCCATCTTGCGCTTTCGGCGGCATGGCGCGGTGCGGAAGCAGGCCCGCGCGCTGACCGTCTGCCGCATCGGTTCGGTCCCTGACGGATGCCTCGCGAAAGCCCCGTCCCGACCCGCCACCCCCTGGCTGTGTGCAGGGGCCTGTGCCGTGGTTCCGCACCGGGCAGATAGGTGCGGCGGCGGGCGCATTATAACCAAATCGGTACAATATTGCAAGCTTGAATAACCGATATCGTTCGCGCAGTGCCGTCCCCGGGGCATGGGGCGCGAAGCAATAGCGCGTATCTATCGCCGAGCGGCATATCTTTCTTGTTCATCATCAATGGCCGCAACCTATCTTGCCGGTGAACGGGGCGGTTTTCTTTCCCCAACCGGCGGCCACCCGTCGCCTTACCAGGAGCGAGAAGTAACCGTACCCGGGCTATCTGTGAATGTGTGATTCCTGTAGTTCATCGCAGGTGTGACGATCCATGGCATTGAGCAATTTCGGGCGTGGCTGTGATCACGATGCGTCGCAAGCCACGCTTCAGGAACGGACATTGGCATCGCTGCTGTCTGCTGTCCTGACACTGGCCATATTCCTGGGGCCGTTGCTGATCACGGTCGAGCGGCGCGTGGCGATTGTCGGCAGCTTGCAGGTGTTCCTCATCCCAAGCGTCGAGGGCGAAGATCGCGCCGCAGAAGAGCAGGACCAAAGCGGGGACGAGGCGCAGCCGTCAACCGACCCGCGCCGTCCGGACGCGCAGGCACCGGAGCCGCAGGCGGCGCTGCGCGAGCCTGTGTCCGGCCCCGAAGCGCCCGATCCGGCGCCGATCACCCTGCCGGACTTTGCGCAAACGCTGAACGGGGCCGCCGATGGGCTGGTGAGCGTTGCGCCGCCGGTGCTGGCCGATACGGGGCACGGGCTGGCTTATGCAGGGCAGAGCGGCGCACCGGGCACCGGCACCGGTGCTGGCGGCGCAGGCGGTGAGGGCGGCGGCGGCGCAGGTCAGGGCGGCCGGGGCGTGGCGAGCGTCTACACCGCGTCCTGGGCACCCAGCATGAACTTTGCCAAGGACCACAAACACTATCCGCGCCGCGCCGCCAGGGCCAGGGTAGAGGGCGTCGCCTGGCTCAAATGCCGCGTGATCCGCGATGAACGGGTCAGCGACTGCAAGCTGATCGGCGAAAGCCCCAAAGGCTATGGCTTCGGCAGGGCCGCGCTCAAGACCGAACCGGGCCTGCGCATCCAGCTCCACGACCAGACCGGGCGGCGGGTGTATGACGAGTGGACGATGGTGACGTCGACGTTCACGCTGGCGGATTTGAAGGGGGAGTGATGGGGAAGGCGGGCGGCTTTGCGCTGCACGCCCACCTCCGCTCAGCCTGAGCCTGTCGAAGGCCCCGCGCTAACGGGAGCCGATGCACCCTGATGGGTTTGAAGACAAAGTGCCGCATTGCCTGGATGCGAGGCAAGGCGGCGGGCCCGGCGTCCTTGCGAGCGGCAGCGAGGATCGGTGGAGATTTACGGCCGCTGCGCCAAGCGCAGGTGCTTCCATCTTGCGCTCTCGGCGGCATTGCATGGGCGAGGAGGCGATAGGCCCGCGTGCTGACCGTAAGTGTCTTGAAACTGAAACAATTTATTAAAACGTTGTTTACTACAATGCCGGTAAATTGATGCGGTATGACCCAGCTGCGTCCCGATCCCCACAGCCCCGCGTCAGCGCCTGAGGCGGATTCGCGATCAGACAGGATCAGCGACTGGTTGTCTGCGTCAGATCGCAACGCGCCCCATGTCGTGCGCACCGATACACTGATCAGCGTGATCGACCGATTTCAGGCCAATCCGGACTTGCGGCTGCTACCAGTACTCGACGCGCTTGGTCGCCCGTGCGGTGCTATTTTCGAACGTGACATGCGCCGCCTGTTGCTGAATCCCTTTGGTCATGCACTGCTGCGCAATCCGGCATATGGTGGCGACTTGACCTCGCATATCCGCGATTGCCCGACGGCCGATTTCGCACAGTCTATTGGCGAGACGTTGGAGCAATATCGGATCGGACGAGGCACCGAAGGCATGATGATCCTGCGGGACAACCAGTTGTTCGGAGTGTTGACCAATCGCCGACTGGCGCTGCTCGCTGGCGAATGGGAGGCCCACCGGGCACGCCTCAGGGTCGGGCGCGCCGATCAGATCGAGAATGCCGCTGAACGTTTCGATGGCGAAGTCGCCAGTCTGGGCCGGATGATGGACAAGCTGTCGAAGATGCTGGAAAGGGACGCTGCCGAGGTGGCAGAAAGATCGACCCATGCCAGCACCCGCGCTGCTGCGGTCGCCACAGCAGCCGTGCAGACAAGCATGCACATGGAAGAGATTGCAGGCAGAGGTCGCGAACTGGCGGGCGCGCTCGATTCGATCGCGGCTCGAACGGAGGAGGCCCGCGATGCCGCAAACGAAGCCGTCGCTCTTGTATCGGCCGGCAGCGCACGTGCAGCCGATCTGCGCGTATCGGCCGAATCCATCGAATCCGTCATCGACCTGATCGGTGAGATTTCCCGTCAGGTGAATCTGCTTGCGCTCAACGCGACGATAGAAGCCGCGCGGGCAGGCGAAGCTGGACGCGGCTTTGCCGTGGTCGCTGGTGAAATCAAGCTGCTTTCGCACCAGACCGCCACCGCAGCCAATCGCATCCGTGCCCATGTCGACGAAATCGGACACGCCGTCGACGAAGTGTCCTGCGGCCATTCTCAGGTCGAAACCGCAATCGCGCGCATTGCAGCGAACTCCGCCGAAATCCAGGATGCAGTCACGCTGCAACGATCGGCGACGCAATTGATCGCCTTCAACGCCGCGCAAACCTACGACGCGAGCCGGGCGGCCGGAGTCGATGCCGATGCGATCAATGGCATTGCTCAGGGCGCGGCGGAGAGGGCGGAGGCGATGCTGGGCATTGCCCAGCGGGTCTTTGACGGCGCCCAGCAACTTGCCGTCGAAAGCAGCCATTTCGTCGAACAGATCCACGCCGCCTGAAGCCGGCGCAGCCATTGCAGCTCCCGTTGCCCAGATTGTCTTGCCCGTGTCGCACACGGACAAGCCGCTTCCCGTATAGTTGCGGCCATGAAATGCCGTGCGGCGACTGCCTGAAAGCCGACCGCGCATTTTTGCCTGCAACTTGCCATTCGACAACCAACCCAGTTGTAGTTGCAAGTTCTGCACTGGCAAACGCGCAACCAGTGTTGTGTTTCGGTCACAAACCTCCAGATCAGTCCGCCAAGTCTGAATGGCCGAGAAGTCTCAAGCGCCGTCGCATCGATGAACTATCGCAAGGCCAAAATCCCCCTCAAATCAACTCATCCTCATCCAGCAGCCGGTCGTTCAGCAGCGCTTCCGTAATCTGATCCACCCGTTCCTCGACATCGCCGAAGCGCAGTACCTCGGCGATGTGCACCAGCGCATCGCCCTGGTTGACGACCGGAAGCACGGCGTGGCCGATGATGATGCCGTCGATCGGCGCGCGGAATTCTTGTGCGTCGTCGCCGAAGATGCCCGAGACGCGGCCGATGATTTCGCCTTTCTTGACTGCATCGCCCGACTTCTGCTGGAGCACGCACAGGCCGCCGCGTGGCGCGCGGACCCAGATGGCGCGGCGGCATAGCGCGGGGATGATGACCTGCGTCGCCTCAGGGTGCGGCTGGATCATCTGCAGATGCGCCATCACGTTGAGCACGCCGTTGACGCCGCTGCGGATCGACAGCTCGTCGAAGCGCAGCGCCTCGCCCGCCTCCATCAGCAGCATGTCGACGCCTTCGCCGCGCGCGATGTCGCGCAAGCTGCCGGGGCGCAGCGGGCTTTCGATCACCGCATGTGCGCCGAACAGCATGGCGAGCTCGCGCAGTGTCTCGTTATCGGGCGCGATACGGATTTGCGGCAGGTTGTAGCGGTGGACGGCGGCCGAATGGATATCGATGCCGAGCGAGCAGTGGCAGATCACCTCCTTGAGGAACTTGTTGGCCAGCTGCCCGGCGAGCGAGCCTTTGGTGCTGCCGGGGAAGGAGCGGTTGAGATCGCGCCGGTCGGGCAGATAGCGGCTGTGCTGCTGAAAGCCGAAGATGTTGACCACCGGCAGGAACAGCACCGTGCCGGCCATGGTGGCGGCATCGAGCTTGGCGAGCAGCCGCTGGATCACTGCGGTGCCGATGATCTCGTCACCATGGATCGCGGCGGAGACGAAGATGCACGGGCCCGGCCGGCTTCCGTGCAGCACGCGGACATAGAGGCTGGCCGGAAGCCCGGTGGCGGTGTTGCTGACGGGAATGGCGATGGTAGCCGAGGTGCCGGGGTCTATGCTGACCCCGGCCAGGGTAAAGGGTGTCGCGGCGCCGGAAGTGCGGTCAGTCGTCTCGTCGGTCATAAGCCCCCCCCTGGCCCTGCGCGGTCATGCGTCTGTCTTGCGCGCGGGGCAGGGGAGGAGTATGACTCTGGCGTGACCGCGGGCGCAATCCATTTGTCGCGCCCCGATATGCTTTTGTCTTGTCCCGCGCTTGACAGCATGGGCGACTCCGCTTATGCGCGGCACTCATTTTCATTGAGCGGCTTAAAAACGGGCTCCGCATCGTCCCAATGCGAAGGCCTGTGATTTTTGCGCTTTGTGGCATTGAACTGCCCAGATTTGGGAAGCGTTGAGATGGGGCGTGCGGCAGGTGTCGCGGCCCTGTGGAGCAGGAGAAGACTTAAGTGGCACGTATCGCCGGGGTAAATATCCCCACCAACAAGCGCGTTATCATTGCGCTCACCTATATCCATGGAATCGGCCGCGCCAAGGCGCTGGAAATCGCCGACAAGCTGGGCATCGACCACACCCGCCGCGTTCAGGACCTGAGCGATGCGGAAGTGCTGCAGATCCGTGAAACGATCGACGCGGATCACACCGTGGAAGGCGACCTGCGTCGTCAGACCGCGATGAACATCAAGCGTCTGATGGATCTCGCCTGCTATCGCGGCCTGCGTCATCGCAAGGGCCTTCCGGTTCGTGGCCAGCGCACGCACACCAATGCGCGCACCCGCAAGGGCAAGGCCAAGCCGATCGCCGGCAAGAAGAAGTAAGGCTGCCGGGGCGCACCTGCGTCCCGCCCTTGTTTTCTTTCCCAGCAATCCCTTTATTCCAGGATATTACATATGGCACGCGAACCGCAGAGGCTCAAAAAGCGCGAGCGCAAGAACATTTCGGCCGGCATTGCCCACGTCAACGCCAGCTTCAACAACACCATGATCACCATCACCGACGCCCAGGGCAATGCCATCAGCTGGTCTTCGGCCGGTATGATGGGCTTCAAGGGCAGCCGCAAGTCGACCCCGTATGCTGCACAGGTCTGTGCGGAAGACGCGGGCCGCAAGGCAGCGGAACATGGCGTCCGCACGCTTGAAGTCGAAGTCAAGGGCCCGGGTTCGGGCCGTGAATCCGCGCTTCGTGCGCTGCAGGCGGTGGGCTTCACCATCACCTCTATCCGCGATGTGACGCCGATCCCCCATAACGGGGTTCGTCCGTCCAAGCGGCGTCGCGTCTGACACCCAGGCTGTCGTTCGGGGTGGCGGACGCGCCACTCCAAGAAATTTCCGGCCGGGGCTCCCAAGCGCATCATATGAGCGTCGCCCCCGCCCAACACTCAGGGGAAGTCCATGACTGTCAACATCAAGAACTGGCAGGAACTGAAGAAGCCGAACGGTCTTGAGGTCAAGAGCGGCGGCGATCCCAAGCGCAAGGCAACCTTTGTTGCGGAACCTCTTGAGCGCGGCTTCGGCCTGACGCTGGGCAACGCCCTGCGCCGCGTGCTGCTGTCTTCGCTGCAGGGCGCGGCGATCACCTCGATCAAGATCGAGAACGCTCTGCACGAATTCTCGTCGCTCGCCGGTGTGCGTGAAGACGTGACCGACATCGTGCTGAACGTGAAGCAGATCGCGCTGAAGATGGAAGGCGAAGGCCCCAAGCGCCTCCAGCTTTCGGCCACCGGACCTGCCCAGGTGAAGGCGGGCGACATCGCCGTTTCGGGCGATATCGAGGTGATGAACAAGGATCTGGTGATCTGTCACCTGGATGACGGCGCGACGCTGAACATCGAACTGACCTGCGACACCGGCAAGGGCTATGTCCCCGCCGTGGCCAACCGTCCGGTTGATGCGCCGATCGGCCTGATCCCCGTGGACTCGCTGTTCTCGCCGATCCGTCAGGTGTCGTACAAGGTGGAAAACACCCGCGTCGGCCAGGAACTGGACTATGACCGTCTGTCGCTGACCATCGAAACCGATGGCACCGTGGCCCCGGAAGATGCCGTCGCCTATGCCGCGCGCATCCTTCAGGACCAGCTGCAGCTGTTCGTCCATTTCGAAGACAGCATTGCCACCGCCACCACCGGTTCGGTCAGCCAGGCCGCTCCCGAAGAAGGCGATGCCAACCAGATCAACCGCTATCTTCTCAAGAAGGTGGACGAGCTGGAACTGTCGGTGCGTTCGGCCAACTGCCTCAAGAACGACAACATCATCTATATCGGCGATCTGGTCCAGAAGACCGAAGCCGAGATGCTGCGCACCCCGAATTTCGGTCGCAAGTCGCTGAACGAAATCAAGGAAGTGCTCTCCAGCATGGGTCTGCGCCTCGGCATGGACATCCCCGGCTGGCCGCCCGAGAATATCGAGGAAATGGCCAAGAAGCTGGAACAGGAACTGCTGGGCTGATGACATCTCGCCCTCTCCCCTTGAGGGGAGAGGGTTGGGAGAGGGGCCTGCGCCACGGTTGGCGACTTCCCCCCTCCCTCCGCCGCTTTGCGGCTCCTCCCTCCCCCCTGAAGGGGAGAGGGTTATCGGGTTAAACGGCAAGACCCTGATTTGCCTGGACCGGGTTACCTGAAACGGACCCCTTACGAACGGAGTACAGGAATATGCGTCACGGAGTAGGCAAGCGTAAGCTGCAGCGGACCAGCTCGCACCGTATCGCGATGCTGCGCAACATGGCAGCCTCGCTGATCAAGCACGAGCAGATCACCACCACGCTGCCCAAGGCGCGCGAACTGCGTCCCTATGTCGAAAAGCTGATCACGCTGGCCAAGCGCGGCGGTCTTTCGAACCGTCGTCTTGCCATGGCTCGCCTGATGGACGACGCCCAGCTGGTCAAGCTGTTCGACACGCTGGCGCCGCGCTATGCCGACCGCGCCGGTGGATACACCCGCGTGCTCAAGGCCGGTTTCCGCGCCTCTGACGCCGCGCCGATGGGCATCATCGAACTGGTTGACCGCGACACCAGCGCGAAGGGCCAGGATTCGGGCCCGGTGATGACCGAGGAAGAATTCGAAGGCGCGTAATCGTTTCACGCGATACCGGATTGCCAGACAGGCCGCGAATGCTAAGTTCGCGGCCTGTTTTCGTTTGTCCAATCAACAATCTATGAGGATCGCCCCATGCGCAACCGCGCCATTCTTGCTGCCTTGCTGGGAACCGTCGCCATGACCCTTGCCGTGCCCGCCTCCGCCAACGAGGCACCGATCGCCTATCCGGTGACCGAGAAGGTCGACACCGTGGAAGAGCAGTTCGGCGTCAAGGTGGAAGATCCCTATCGCTGGCTGGAGAATGACGTCCGCGTCGACCCCAAGGTCGCCGCCTGGGTCGAGGCGCAGAACAAGGTCACCGACGCCTATCTGGAAACGCTTCCCGGCCGCGCCGCGCTCGCCAAGCGGATGCGCGCGCTCTATGATTTCGCGCGTACCGGCGTGCCGCGCGAGGCAGGCGGCCGCTATTTCTTCACGCGCAATTCGGGGCTGCAGAACCAGTCGGTGCTGTACGTCAAGGACAGCGCCAAAGGTGCAGAGCGCGTGCTGATCGATCCCAATGCCTGGGCCAAGGACGGCGCGACCGCGCTCGATGCCTGGGTGCCGAGCGAGGACGGCACGAAGCTGATCTATTCGATCCAGGATGGCGGCAGCGACTGGCGCACGGTCAAGGTGCTCGACGTGGCGACCGGCAAGGTGCTGGAAGACGAAGTGAAATGGGTCAAGTTCTCCGGGCTTGACTGGGACAAGGCGGGCAAGGGCTTCTATTATTCGCGCTTCCCCGAGCCCGACAAGGCGGGCGAGTTCCAGTCGCTCAACACCAACCAGGAAATCCGCTATCACGCGCTGGGCACGCCGCAGAGCGCCGATCCGCTGATCTATGCGACGCCGGACGAGCCCCAGCTGAACCATGGTGCCGAGGTTTCCGACGATGGCAGCTTCTTGCTCGTCACTTCGTCCTCGGGTACCGATGAGCGCTATCGGCTGACGATGATCGACATCAAGGACCCGGCCAAGCGCCGTGTGCTGGTGCCGCAGCTGAAGAATGACTGGCGGATGGCCGGCATGGCCGATGGCCGCATCTATTTCACCACCAACAAGGATGCGCCGCGGCTGAAGGTCGTCGCCATGCCGATCGATGGCGATGAAACCGCCATCCAGACCGTGGTGCCCGAAACCGAGGCGGTGATCGACGGCGCTTCGGTGCTCGGCGGCAGACTGGTGGTCAATTACCTCAAGGACGCGCACGATGTGGTGAAGCTGTTCGACCTGTCGGGCAAGGCGATGGGCGATCTGCCGCTGCCGGGCATCGGCTCGGTCGGCGGCTTCCAGGGCGACCTGGATTCGAAGGAGACCTTCTTCTCCTATTCGAGCTTCAACCGCCCGACGACCATCTATCGCTATGACCTCGCCTCTGGCGCGGTGACGCCCTGGGCGGAGCCGAAGCTCGCGTTCAACCCCGATGATTACAAGGTCGAGCAGCGCTTCTATGCCAGCAAGGACGGTACCAAGGTGCCGATGTTCATCGTCCGCAAGAAGAGCGTGACTGGCCCCGCGCCGACGCTGCTCTATGGCTATGGCGGCTTCAACATTTCGCTGACGCCCGGCTTCTCGCCGACCCGGCTGGCGTGGCTGGAACAGGGCGGCGTGTTCGTTCAGGCGAACATCCGCGGCGGCGGCGAATATGGCAAGGCGTGGCACGATGCCGGGCGGCTCGCCAACAAGCAGAACGTGTTCGATGATTTCATCGCGGCGGGCGAGTTCCTGATCCAGCAAGGCATTACCGGCAAGGATCAGCTCGCCATTCAGGGCGGATCGAACGGCGGCCTGCTGGTCGGCGCGGTGGTCAACCAGCGGCCCGATCTGTTCGCGGCGGCCAATGCGGCGGTCGGCGTGATGGACATGCTGCGCTTCGACCGGTTCACCGCCGGGCGTTATTGGGTCGACGATTATGGCTATCCGAACAAGGAAGCGGACTTCAGAACGCTGATCAAATATTCGCCCTATCACACGATCCGCAAAGCCGATTATCCGGCGGTGCTGGTGTCGACTGCGGATACCGATGACCGCGTCGTGCCGGGTCATAGCTTCAAATATACCGCCAAGCTGCAGGCGACCGAGGCCGGCGACAAGCCGCACCTGATCCGCATCGAAACCCGCGCGGGCCACGGATCGGGCAAGCCGACCGACAAGATCATCGAGGAATCGTCGGACATCTACGCCTTTATTGCGCACTTCACGGGGCTGAAGATCGCGGGCGAGTAACAGGGGCAGGGGGGCTGGCGGTTCGCTGGCCCCCATGTTCTACGCCAAGGGCAGGCGGCGCTTGCCCTTGAGGCGGCTGGTCAGGTGATACTGGCCGCAGCGGTCGCAGGCATAGGGCCTCAAATCGATCGTCGCCGCCAGCGCCGCGCGCACGGCATCCTCCTCGCTGGCAAAGCGCTGCTTGCGCTGGCAGATCGAGAGGCGGGTGCGGGGCATTTTTGCAACAGGCTTCCGGATTTTGCGGTGGCGGTGTGAGCGCATATTGCACGAGCGCACGGCCTTGCGCCATGACCTGCGGATGACACAGACCTTCCGGCACCGCGCCCTGACCGCTCTGGCCCTTGCGGCCTCGATCCTTCCCATCACAGCCCAGGCCCAGTCGAAACCCGCGCCGATCAGCGAGGCCGAGGTCCGCGCGCATATCGCACAGCTGGCCAGCGACGCATTCGAAGGCCGCGGCCCCGGCTCGGCGGGCGAGACGAAGACGCTGGATTATCTCGCCAAGACCTGGGCCAGCTATGGCCTGGTATCGGGCACGAACGACGCGGCGCACCCCTGGTTCCAGCCGGTGCCGCTGGTCGAGCGCAAGCCTTATGCGCAGGCGGTCCATGCCACCGCGCGCGGCAAGGCAGTGAAGCTTGCCGAAGATGGCGTGGCTCTGTCCGGCCGCAACCCGGCCGACCGGGCGACGGGCGAGCCGCTGTTCGTCGGCTATGGCATCAAGCCCGATGGCACGCTCAATGCCGATGTGAAGGGACGCATCGTGCTGATGCTGTCGGGCGAGCCCAAGTTCGAGGGCGCGGCCAAGCTGCCCGGTCTGCGCGATCGCCAGAAGATGCTGGCGGCATCGGGCGCGGCGGCGGTGCTGATCACCGCGCCCGATGGCGTTCCATGGAGCGCCTTGCGCGCGCAGCTGGCCAACGGATCGATGCGACTGGCCAGCGACGATGTCAGCGCGCCGATCGCGGGCGTCCTGCGCGGCGATGTGAGCGAGGCAATGCTGCGCGCGGCGCGTCTGTCAGCCGCCGATGCCGGCGCGAAGGCCGCTGTGCCGGGCTTTGTTCCGGTCACGCTGCCGGTCACGCTGGACCTTGCCACCAGCACGGCGGTGCGTGCGTTCGACAGCCACAATGTCATCGGCAAGCTGCCCGGCACCAAGCCCGGATCTGGCGCGATCCTGCTGCTCGGCCATTGGGACCATTTCGGCATCTGCCGCAGCGAAGAGGCCGAGGATCGCATCTGCAACGGCGCGGTCGACAATGCCAGCGGCATGGCGGTGCTGCTGACCGTCGCCGAGCGGCTGGCGCGTGGTGCGCAAATGGACCGCGACGTCTATTTCATGGGCACCACGGCGGAAGAGCGCGGCCTGCTGGGCGCCTATTATTTCGCCGATCATCCGGTGGTGCCGCTGGGCGACATCAAGGTCGCGCTCAATGTCGATACCGTCGCGATTGCTCCTGCGGGCGCGCCGGTGGCGCTGGTCGGGCGCGGCGAGAACGGGCTCGATGGCATTGTAGACGAGGTCGCCAAATCGATGGGCCGCACGGTCGACAGCGATACCGAGGCCAATGCGTTCATCCGCCGCCAGGACGGCTGGGCATTGGGCGCCAAGGGCGTCAAATCGATCATGGCGGGCGGCTCGTTCAGCGACATGAAGCTGCTCCAGGCGTTCCTCACCACCGTATATCACCAGCCCGATGACGAGCTGACCGATGCGACGCCGCTGGGCGGGGCGGCGGATGATGCCAATCTGCATGTCGAACTGACGCGTCATTTTGCAGATGAGGCGAAATATCCGGCCGCACCCACTGGCGATTGACGCGCAGCTTGGTTACATGGGCCGCCACTGAAACCGGATTCGCGACAGAAAGTGGCATAAAGCATGGACATCCCTCTCGGCCTTACCTTTGATGATGTCCTGCTGCGCCCGGCAGCGTCGGAAATCGTGCCCAGCCAGGCGGACACGACCACGCGGCTGACCAACAGCATACACCTCAACATCCCGGTCCTGTCCTCGGCGATGGATACCGTGACCGAGGCGAGCATGGCGATTGTCATGGCGCAGCTCGGCGGCATCGGCGTGCTGCACCGCAATCTGAGCATCGAGGAACAGATTGCGGCGGTGCGTCAGGTCAAGCGCTTCGAAAGCGGCATGGTGGTCAACCCGATCACCATCACCCCCGATGCGCCGCTGGCCGAAGCACAGGCGCTGATGCGGCTGCATTCGATCTCGGGCATCCCGGTGGTCGAAGCTTCGGGCAAGCTCGCGGGCATCCTCACCAACCGCGACGTGCGCTTTGCCGAGAACCCCAACCAGCCGGTGCGCGAGCTGATGACGCGCGAAAATCTGGCCACCGTGCCCGCCGATGTCGGGCAGGAGGACGCACGCCGCCTGCTGCACCAGCGGCGGATCGAAAAGCTGCTGGTGGTGGATAACAACTATCGCTGCATCGGCCTGATCACCGTCAAGGACATCGAAAAGGCGGTGATGAACCCCGATGCGACCAAGGACGCCGCTGGCCGTCTGCGCGTCGCGGCGGCCTCTACCGTGGGCGAGGCCGGGCTGGAGCGCAGCAAGGCGCTGATTGATGCCGAATGCGACCTGATCGTGGTCGATACCGCGCATGGCCATAGCAAGATGGTCGCTGTCGCGGTCGAGGCGATCAAGAAGTACAGCAACCATGTTCAGGTGATCGCGGGCAATGTCGCGACCGCATCGGCGACGCGTGCGCTGATCGATGCGGGCGCCGATGGCGTCAAGGTCGGCATCGGGCCGGGCTCGATCTGCACCACGCGCGTCGTCGCGGGCGTCGGCGTGCCGCAGCTCACCGCGATCATGGAATCGGCCGAAGAAGCCGACAAGTCGGGCATCCCCATCGTCGCCGATGGCGGCCTGCGCACCTCGGGCGATGCGGCCAAGGCGCTTGCCGCCGGCGCTTCGACGATCATGATCGGATCGATGCTGGCAGGCACCGAAGAGGCCCCTGGCGAAACCTTCCTCTACCAGGGCCGGGCATACAAGAGCTATCGCGGCATGGGCAGTGTCGGCGCGATGGCGCGCGGCAGTGCCGACCGCTATTTTCAGCAGGACATCAAGGACCAGCTCAAGCTCGTCCCCGAAGGCATCGAGGGCCAGGTGCCGTTCAAGGGCCCGGCGCGCGACGTCGTCCACCAGCTGGTCGGTGGCATCAAGGCGGCAATGGGCTATACCGGCTCTGCCACCATCGACTCGCTGCGTCGCAACGCCGAATTCGTGCGGATCACCAATGCGGGCCTGCGCGAAAGCCACGTCCATGATGTGACGATCACCCGCGAGGCCCCGAACTATCCGACCCGCTGACGGCTGATGATCGAACTCGTCCCCTATATGCTGATGCTGGCCTGGGTCTCCCCCGGCCAGACCGGCAAGGTGGAGATCGAGCGGGTCAACCAGCTGTTCGCCAGCGCCGAAGATTGCGAGCGCGCCGCATCGGGCTTTGTGGCGGCGACACGGCATGGTGGCGTCAGCCATTTCTGCCTGCCGGTACCGGGGCCGGAGGAATTTGACAGCCTGTTCCGCCAGCTTGACGCGCAGGACCGCAAGGCCTGGCGCGAGGACGGGGAATGACCCCGGCGGCCCGCGTCCAGGCTGCGATCGATCTGGTCGATGCCATTCTCCATGCCGCACGCGGACAGGGCGCGAGCGCGGATACGCTGGCGCGCCAGTTCTTCCGCGAGCGGCGCTATATGGGATCGGGCGATCGGCGCGCGGTGCGCGATCTGGCCTGGCGCGCAGTGCGACGCTTTGGCGAGCTTCCCGCCAATGGCCGCGCGGCGCTGGCCGGGCTGGCGCGTGAGGACGCGGACCTGGCGGCGCTGTTCGATGGATCGTCCTATGGCCCCGCGCTGCTGAGCGATGCCGAACCGGTGGCGAGCGGCGGGCGCATTCCCGGCTGGATCGAGCGGCTGCTGCCTGCGCTGTTCGATGAACCCGAAAAGGCCGCGCTGCTCGATCGCGCCGCGCTCGACCTGCGTTTCGATCCCGCGCGCACCGATGCGCAGGCGCTGCGCTCGGTCTGGCCCGAGATCGTGTTCACCGATGCCTTGCCTCGTGCAGCACGGCTGCCCGGCAATACCCCGGTGGAGGATAGCGCGCCGTGGCAGCAGGGCGTGATCGACGTGCAGGACTGGGGCAGCCAGGCGATCGTGCAGGCCTGCCTTGATGAAACCGCGCCGGAGCTGGTGATCGATCTGTGCGCGGGCGCGGGCGGCAAGACGCTGGCGCTTTCGGCGCTGATGCCGGACGCGCGGATCATCGCATCGGATACCAGCCGCGATCGCCTGCAGGCGATGCAGCCGCGCCGCAAACGCGCCGGGCCCGACCGGATCGAGCCGCTGCTGCTCGACCCGAAGCGCGAATGGGACAAGCTGGCGCGCTTCGAGGGCCAGGCCGGGCTGGTGCTGGTCGATGCGCCGTGCAGCGGCTCGGGCACCTGGCGGCGCAATCCGGAAACCCGCTGGCGGCTGACCAGTGAGCGGCTCGCCCGGCTGGTCGCCGAACAGGCGCGGCTGATCGAGATCGCCAGGCGGCTGGTGCGGCCCGGCGGGGCGCTGGTCTATGCGGTCTGCTCGCTGCTGCCCGACGAGGGGCCACGCCAGGCCGCGCGCGGCTTGTGCCGCGGCGAGGGCTGGACTATCACTGACCCCAATATGACCATTGGCCGCCTTGTCGGGGTGGATGGCGGGCTGCTCGATATGCCGCAAGGCGCGGGCGAAGCTGCCGGAAGGCTCCTGACGCCGCATCATGACGGCACCGACGGCTTTTTCTTCACAAGAGCGCACCGGACATGATAGCCTTGCGGTCTGCCTGGGAGACTTTCATGCGTTTTGCGCCTGCCGCCATTGCCCTGTCACTTGTTCTTGCAACCGTTTCCAGCACCGGCATCGGCCAATCGCCGCGCACGCCGGTCAACCCCTCGTCGCAGGCGCTGGTCAACGAAGGTGCCAAGGTGCAGGCTGCGGGCAAGCTCGACGATGCAAACGGGCTGTTCGAGGCCGCACTGGCGGTCGATCCGGGCAACCGCTCCGCCTATATCGCGCTGGCCCAGGTGGCGAGCGCGCAAGGCCTGCCGGGCAAGGCGATCCGCTATTATCGCGAGGCGCTGCGTCTCGACCCGAATGATGTCGCCGCGCTGGCCGGCCAGGGCGAGGCAATGATCCAGCGTGGTGCGGTGGAAAAGGCACGGCGCAACCTGGTGCGGATCGAGGCGATCTGCACCACCGGCTGCACCGAAGCCGGCCGCCTGCTCGCCGCCATCGACAAGGCCGCCGCCAAGCCGGTGCTGTCCGCCGAAGCCGTCGCTTCGACGCCCACGGTGACCGAGCAGCCTTGAGCGTTCGGACAGCGCCCTACGTCCGCTCAGCCTGAGCCTGTCGAAGGCCCCGCGCCTGACGTTCCCTATGATCTAGAGAGTCACCCTGAACTTGTTTCAGGGTCCATTTCTCCCCACGCGGCTTCGGCTTTTTGGTGCACCATGGGTCCTGAAACGAGTTCAGGATGACGTAGGCATTGGGGCGGGCGGCAGTGCGTGGCCTTCGACAGGCTCAGGCTGAGCGGGAGGGGGCATCACCTTTCGAAGCGGCCTCCGCCGCCCCCATGCCCGGCATTTCCTTGATATACAGGTCCCGCTGCGGGAACGGGATCTCGATCCCGTGTTCCTTGAACAGTACCCACACGCGCATCAGAACGTCGCCGCGGATATTGCCCATGCCGCCTTCGGGATCGCTGATCCAGGCGCGGATTTCCCAGTTGACGCTGTTGTCGCCGAAATCGGTCATCCAGATGCGCGGGGCAGGGTCTTTCAGCACGCGCGGTGCTTCATCGACCGCGCGGTAGAGCAGTTCCTGCACCAGCTGCATGTCGCTCGAATAGCTGACGCCCAGCGGGATGCGCATCCGCACGTTGCGGTCCGAATAGGACCAGTTCTCCACCGGGGTGGTCATCAGGTCCTCGTTGGGGATCAGATGCTCCTTGCCGTCGCGGGTGATGACCGACACCGCGCGCACGCCGATCTTGTTCACCCAGCCGAAGCTGTCGCCCACAGCGATGACATCCCCCGGCTTGATCGACCGGTCGAGCAGCAGGATGATGCCCGCAAACAGGTTGCCGATCGTCTTCTGCAGGCCGAAACCGATGGCAAGGCCGAAAGCGCCCGAGAAAAAGCTGAGTGCGGTAAGGTCGATGCCCAGCGTGTCGATGCCGATGAAAAAGGCGAGCACGATGACGACGACGCTGGCGATCTTCTGCCCCAGCAGCTTCTGCGTGGGATCGAGCCCGTCGCTGCTGCCGATGATATGCCCGGCGATGCGGTTGACCACGCGCGCAGCGGTATAGAGCACCAGGATGGTGATCGCTATGGTGACCACCCAGAGCAGCGAGAAGCGCTTTTCCCCGAGGTTGAAGCCCACCCGGTCCATCGCGGTGGTGATCGGGTCCAATCCGCCGAACATGCTCGCCAGGATCGAGATCAGCGTCGCCAGGCCCAGGAACGTGCCCAGCCAGTCGGGCATGCGCACGCCGCGCACCAGATCGTTGACGAACAGCGCCAGCGAGATGGCGAGCGTGATGCCGAACACCACCGAGGCGATCAGGCTCCAGTCATAGAGGTTGAGCGCCATGCCGATCAGCATCGCGGTGGTGAAGCGGCGCACCATGTCGCGGATGCGGCGGCGGGCGAGCTGGCTTTCATAGCCGGCGCGCCGTTCCCAGATCGCCGCCAGCCGCATATAGATCAGGCGGCTCAACCCCCAGCCGATCATCAGCGCGGCGGTGGCGATCAGCGCGGCCATCACGCCCTCGACATATTGCAGGTCTTGCGGGCGCTCGATCCAGCCCCAGCGCATGAACAGTGCGGAAATCCCTGCGGTCATGCCGCCATGGTAAACGCGTCCAGCCCCTTGGCAAGGTCGGCGATCAGGTCATCGGGGTCTTCCAGCCCGATATGCAGCCGCACCGCATAGGGATTGGCATCACCGGCAGGCGGCCAGGGCGTCACGCTGCGGCAGCGCGCCGGGTCAACCGGGATCGCCAGGCTCTCGAACCCGCCCCAGCTATAGCCGATGCCGAACAGCTCCAGCGTATCGATCAGCGCGGCGCGCGCCGTATCCGATCCGCCGTTCAGCACGAAGGAGAACAGCCCGCTAGAGCCCCGGAAATCGCGCTGCCACAGGTCATGGCCGGGGCAGGAGGGGAGCGCGGGGTGCAGCACGCGTGCCACCTGCGGTTGCTCGGCCAGCCAGTGCGCAACCTTGAGCGCCGAAGCCTGATGCTGGCGCAGCCGCACATCGAGCGTGCGCAGGCCCCTCAGCGCCAGCCAGGCATCATCGGGCGAGACGACATGGCCCAGGGCCTGCGCGGTCTGGCGCAGGCGCGGATAATAGCGCTCGGTCGCGCTGACCGATCCCAGCATCACGTCCGAATGGCCGACAATATATTTGGTGCAGGCCATGATGCTCATGTCCACGCCGAGCTCCAGCGCGGGCAGGAACAGGCCGGTCGCCCAGGTATTATCGATCAGCAGCGCAATATCGGGGCTGGCCGCGCGCGCCGCCTGGCAGATGGCGGGCACATCCTGCACCTCGAAGGTCAGGCTGCCTGGGCTTTCCATCAGGATGGCGCGGGTGCGTTCGCAGATAAGCGCTGTAATTCCGGAGCCTGTGAGCGGATCATAATAGCGCGTCTCAACACCGAAACGCTTGAGCAGGCCGTCGGCAAAGCCGCGCGACGGGTCATAGGCGCTGTCGGTCATCAACAGCACATCGCCCGGCGACAATACGCTCAGCAGCGCGCCGGTGATCGCAGCGACACCCGAGGGGTAGAGCATGGTGCCATGCGCGCCCGGTTCCAGCGCGGTCAGCGCCTCGGCCAGCGCCCATTGCGTCGGCGCGCCGCGGCGGCCATAGAAAAACCGTCCATCCTCATTGGTTTGCGGGCCGGACTTGAGCGCGGCTGTATCCGGATAAAGGTGCGTGCTGGCGCGCCAGACCGGCGGGTTGACCACCGCACCGGGCTGATCCGCCGTCCCGGTCCACTCAGGCCGCCGGCCACCGGTAACGAGACGGGTGGCGGGCTTTTGCGGCGAGGAGGGGGGCTTGGGCATGGAATACCTCCGCCCTCTCCCCCTGCGGGAGAGGGGAACGAGACTTGGTCCGCGAAGCGGGCCTAGTCGCAGTGGGAGAGGGGGCTGAGCCCTCTCCAACGTCGCCTAGGCAGCAAGCTGCCAAGGCTTTGTATCCTCTCCCGTGAAGGGAGAGGAGTTGATTTCAGTTACCCCGTCACCTTGGGCGTATCGGCATCGGCGCCCCATTCGGCCCAGCTGCCGTCATAGAGCGACACGTCGGTCTTGCCGAGCAGGTGCGCGCCAAAGGCGACGACGCTGGCGGTCATGCCCGAGCCGCAGGTGGTGACCATCGGCTGGTCGATGTCGATCCCGGCGGCGGTAAACGCAGCCTTGAGATCGTCACCGGTCTTCCAGGTGCCATCGGCGTTGAACAGGCTGCTGTGCGGCAGATTGAACGCGCCGGGGATATGGCCCGAGGCGATGCCGGGACGCGGATCTTCTTCCGCGCCGGTAAAGCGTGCGGCGGGGCGGGCGTCGACCACCTGTTCGCCCTTGCTGTGCAGGTTCGCCAGCATGTCGGCCTTGGTGCGGACGTTCTTGCGGTCTTCCCACACGGTGAAGTGGCGATGACGCAGCGTTTCCTTGCCCGACTTGAGCGGACGGCCTTCGGCCTTCCACTTGGCGATGCCGCCATCGAGGATCGCGACGGCATGCGCGCCGAACATGGTCAGCATGAACCAGGCGCGGGCAGCAGACTTGAGCGGGCTGTCATCGTAGAGCACGATGCG
Source organism: Blastomonas sp. SL216 (assembly GCA_026625625.1). Lineage (NCBI taxonomy): Bacteria > Pseudomonadati > Pseudomonadota > Alphaproteobacteria > Sphingomonadales > Blastomonadaceae > Blastomonas > Blastomonas sp. SL216. The sequence continues at coordinate 1,583,619 of CP113055.1, read as the reverse complement.
GCTGCCATCGCCCAGGCCCAGCGACTGCATGCGGCTGGCGAACTTTTCCGCAGGGGGCAGGGTGTTTTCGACCGGAGCGTTGCTGTCCACCAGCTCTTCCAGGTCCATGAATACCGCGCCGGGGATGTGGCCGGCTTCATATTCGGCGAGCGCATTGCGGCCGTGATCGGGCAGAAACTTGGTCGCATCGACGATGCGAAGATCCGAGGCGCCCATTTCATTGGCGAGCCATTCGGTTGAAACCAGCGAATCCATCTTGGGTATTCTCCCTCTGCGATTAGGCGCCTGTTCTTGGGCTTTTTCCCGGCTTTTTAGACGTGAAACCCGGCTGGTTGCCCGGCCGGGATGCCTCTTTTTTGCGCTGCACCATCGACATTATCGCTTTGCTGCGATGACGTCGAGTCGCAACGGAAATGCCGCGTGCGATTTTTTGCACCTGTTGCCATGGTGCGAATGCGGCGGTGGCACCGCGCCCGGCTTCGGGTTAGAGGGCGATGACCCAATTTGCCGGAGACCCCTTGCATGCGCATCCTGTTGACCAATGATGATGGCGTCCACGCGCCGGGCCTGGCCGTGCTGGCCGAGATTGCCCGGGCGCTCTCCGACGACGTGTGGATTGTCGCTCCGGCCGAGGAGCAGTCGGGCGCGGGGCATTCGCTGACCATCACCCGCCCGTTGCGCGTGCATCAGCATGGCGAGAAGCATTATTCGGTCACCGGCACGCCGACCGATGCGGTGATGATGGCGGTGGCGCGGCTGATGAAGGACACGCCGCCCGACCTCATCCTTTCGGGGATCAACCGGGGTGCCAATCTGGGCGAGGACGTGACCTATTCGGGCACCGTGTCTGCCGCGATGGAAGGCGCGCTGGCGGGCATCCCCTCGATCGCGCTCAGCCAGGTCTATGCTCGCGAAGGGGCGGGGCTGGACGTATCCTTCGAGGCCTCTGCCGCCTGGGGCGAGCAGGTGGTGCGCAAGCTGATCAACCAGCCGATGCCGCCGCGCACGCTGGTCAATGTCAACTTCCCGGCGCTGCCGGCCGATCAGGTGCGCGGCGTGAAGGTGGTGAACCAGGGCTTTCGCGATTACGGGCGGCTCAAGATCGTCACCAACACCGATCCGCGCGGCTTTGAATATCACTGGTTCGGCCTGGGCGCGGCGGAGAGCAGCCCGGCGCACAGCACCGATCTGGAGGCGGTTGCGGATGGGTTCATCGCGGTGACGCCGCTGCATCTGGACCTGACGCATCATCAGTCGATCGCGGCACTGACCGCCACCTTTGCTGCGGATTGACGCGGCAAGGCGTTGTAAATCCTGCGCTGCCCGGTGGCAAAGGCTGCAATCCGTGCTAGACATGCTTGCCATGGCGAGGGGTAGGAAACGGATCGATACGGGGCTGGCCTTGATGGCCGCGCTGTGCGTTGCAGGCTGCATTCCCGGAGGGGTGACCTCGCGGGGGCTGGAGCCGGAGATTACCGAGGCCGGGGCACCCGCCGCGCCGCCCGCCGCAGAGCCGGTCGCAGGCAGCGATGCGCCGGTCTGGGAAAGCCGCAGCGTCGCCGCCAACGCCTCCGATGTCACGGGCACCCGCTATACCGTCCAGCCCGGCGATACGCTGCGCGGCATCGGCAACCGGACGGGTGCGGGATCGGAAGCGATCGCGGCGGCGAACGGCCTTTCCGCGCCGTACCTGCTGCGCCCGGGCCAGCAGCTGACCATCCCCGGCGGCCGCTATCACACCGTGGCTCAGGGCGAGACCGGCATCGCCATCGCGCACGCCTATCGCGTCGCGTGGAGCGATATCGTGACGCTCAACGCGCTCGAGGAACCCTATATCCTGCGTGTCGGGCAGAAGTTGAAACTGCCCGCAGGGGCGCAGATCGCCGCGCCTGCCACGGCGACGCCTGCGGCCAGGCCCGGCACCGCGCAGGGCCGCATCGGCGCGCTGGTGGTCAATATCGACGATGTCGTCACCGGCAGCCAGCCTGCCATTGCCGAAGACACGCCCGTGCCGGCAGCCAAGCCCGCGCGCGCGCCCGTGGCCGCGACGGTGCCGGTGGCCGTGCCCCAGGCGTTTTCTGGCAGGTTCACCTGGCCGCTGACCGGCACGCTGCTCACCCGCTATGGCCCGGTCGGCAAGGGGCAGATCAGCAACGGCATCGATATCGCCGCCGTGCGCGGCCAGGCATTCCGCGCGGCAGCCGATGGCGTGGTCAGCTATGCCGGCAGCGAGGTTGCGATCTATGGCGGGCTCATCCTGGTCAGCCATGGCGGCGGCTGGGTCAGCGCCTATGGCCATGCTGAACGCATCGATGTGACTCGCGGCCAGGCGGTCAAGGCAGGGCAGGTGCTGGGCATTGCCGGGCAGAGCGGCTTTGCCGAAACCCCCAAGCTGCATTTCGAGCTGCGCAAGGACCGCAAGCCGGTCGATCCGCTGCTCTACCTGCCGAAGAACTGAGCGCCGCGCGGATGGCCGAACCCGAAACCAAGCCGCGCGCGCTGCTGAAGCGCGCCGCGCGCCTGCCGGTCTGGGCGGATGTGACGCTGCGGCTGAGCATCGCCTTTTTCCTGATCGCCTTTGTCATCCTGATCCACTGGATCGACCGCGCGGGGCTCAAGGACAATTACGACAACCATATCAGCTTTCTGGATGTCGTCTATTTCACCATGATCTCGGTCACCACCACCGGCTTTGGCGATATCGCCCCGGTGTCCGACCGGTCGCGGCTGATCGAATCGGTGCTGGTGACGCCGGTCCGGGTCGCGGTGATCTTCATCTTCGTGGGCACCGCCTATAGTTTCGTCATCAAGCGCACATGGGAAAAATGGCAGATGAGCAGGATCCAGCAGCGCCTGAAGGGGCATATTGTCGTGCTGGGCTTTGGTACAAGCGGGTCCGAAGCGGTGCGCGAACTGATCGCGCGCGGCACCGATCCGTCGTGCATCGTCGTGGTCGACCAGTCCGAGGAATCGCTGGTCCAGGCCGAAGCGATGGGCTGCAATGTGCTCAACGCCGATGCGACGCGCGACGAGACGCTGAAGGACGTGCATATCGACCGGGCGTGCTCGGCGATCGTGTCGGCCGGGCGCGATGATACCTCGATCCTGATCGTGCTGACCATCCGCCATCTGGCCCCCGATGTGCCGATCAGCGTCGTGATCCGCGCAGGCGACAACGAGCTGCTCGCGCGCCAGGCAGGCGCGAACACGGTCATAAATCCTGTGAGCTTTGCCGGGCTGCTGCTCGCCGGATCGTGCAGCGGGCCGCATATCAGCAGCTATCTGGCCGATCTCGCCTCGTCGAGCGGGCGGGTGGTGCTGATCGAGCGCAGCGTACGGACCGAGGAAATCGGCATTCCGCTCAAGGACATCAAGGACGGTATCGGCGTACGCATCTACCGCGAAGGCAAGCCCTATGGCTTCCGGGACGATGAGAGCGCCAGCCTGCGCGCGGACGATACCATTGTCGTCATCACCCAGGGCGATGGCCGTCCGCCGGTAACGATGGCCGTCGATTAGCCAGCACAGGGGGCAAGATCGCTCGCCCCCTGTCGGCCATTGTCATTTCTTGATCGCGAAACAGGCCTGGCCGGTGCGGGCGACGGCGTCGCACGCCTTTTTGGCGTCCGCCTGGCTCGCGAACGGCCCTGCCTGAAGCTTGGTGACCGCGCCAGCCTTGACCAGATAGGGCTGCAGGCCGTTCAGCGCGGCATTCTGACGTTCGAGCCCGCTCCACAGGGTGCGTGCGCGGCCTTCTTCGCTGAACGCGCCCAGCTGGATGCGCCAGTCGCCGATGGCGGTGACCGCAGGCACGGTGCTGGCGGCGGTGGCGACCGGTGCAGCCACCGGAGCGGCAGGCCTGGGTGCCGGGGCCGGGGCCGGAGCCATCGTCGGCGCAGGTGCGGAAGGCGTGCCCATGGTCGCGAAATCGACGCCTGCGCTCGCTGCGGTGCCAGTCGGGCTGGAGGGCAGGGTCGGGATCACCGTGCCATTGACGCGCGAAGGCGGCAGGTCGGTGGTCTGGATCGTCGATCCGGTGGCCGGGCGGGTCAGCACCGGGGCGGGCCTGGCGGCGGCGGTGACGACCGGCTTGACCGGAGCGGTGGCGCCGGTGGCGGTATCGGCCGTGGCGAGGCCTGCGGCTGCGCCGGCCAGCTTCTGGCGTTCGGCCACGGCCTCGCGCTCAAGCTGTGCGGCCAGCTGGGTGCCGCGGGTCCGCTCGGCCAGCGGGATATATTTGTCCATCGTCGCCAGGCTGCGCGAGGCCTGGGGCAGGCCCTGCGCGGAGGCGCGGGTCATCAGCGCATAGGCGCGCACCCAGTCCTTCTCGGCAATGTCGCCGTTGAACATCGCGGTGCCCAGCACATATTGCGCGCGGGGCTCGCCGCGCCCGGCGGACGCGCGGATATAGGGCATCGCCTCTTCGCGGCGATTGTCCTGGAACAGCACCAGCCCGTAATTGTCCGCCGCCTGGACATGGCCGCGATCAGCCGCCTTCTTGTACCAGGCTTCGGCCTGTTTCAGATCCATCGGCACGCCCCGGCCCAGCTTATAGGCCTGGCCCAGGTTGAACTGCGCATCGGCATCGCCCCTGGTCGCAGGATCGCGCCATTCGGCCACGGCATTGGCGAAATCGCCGCGTTCCCAGGCATCGACCCCGGCCTTGACATCGGCCAGCGCCGGGCTGGCCACCGTAAGTGCGAGCACCGCAGCGCCCAACATCTGAAAATTGCGGGAAAATTTTGTCGAACGTGCCATGCGGGTCTTGCTCCATCGCATTTGGTAAAGTCGTGCGCTCATCCTATCAGGCGGCATGCACGCGGCAAGCCGGGCTTACCGGCCTTTACATGCGTAAAGGGCTATAGCTAACGAGACGTTAGCAAAGCGTTGACGCCCGCATCAAGAGCCGTTGCAAGCCACGCCAAAGCCCGATTTTCCGGGCCTCATCCCGCCGCGTCCGGCCCAGCGTTAACTCAAAATTAGGTGCCCTGCCGCATTTTCTGCCCTGACCGGATGGACCTTATAGGGGGTTTGGAGTGCGCGTACTCGCTTTGGCATCACAAAAAGGAGGATCGGGCAAGACGACCCTTTCGGGTCATCTGGCCGTGCAGGCGCAGCTGGCCGGCGACGGCCCGGTGGTGCTGATCGACATCGATCCGCAAGGCTCGCTGGCCGATTGGTGGAACGAGCGCGAGCCCGAATATCCCGCATTTGCGCAGACCACGGTCGCACGGCTGCCTGCCGATCTTGCCATTTTGCGCCAGCAGGGCTTCAAGCTCGCCGTCATCGATACGCCGCCTGCGATCACCATGGCGATCCAGTCGGTCATCTCGGTCGCAGAGCTGATCGTGGTCCCGACCCGGCCCAGCCCGCACGATCTGCGCGCAGTGGGGGCGACGGTCGACCTGTGCGAGCGCGCGGGCAAGCCGCTGATCTTCGTCGTCAACGCCGCCACGCCCAAGGCGCGGATCACCTCTGAAGCCGCTGTCGCCTTGTCCCAGCATGGGACAGTCGCGCCGACGACTTTGCACCATCGCACCGATTTTGCCGCATCGATGATCGATGGCCGCACGGTGATGGAGGTCGACCCCAACGGCAAGTCCGCCGGCGAGGTGCGCGCGCTGTGGACCTATATTTCCGACCGGCTGGAAAAGAACTTCCGCCGCACCGTGTTTGCCGTGCCCAATGCGCCCGTCGCGCCCGGGGCGATCCGCCCGATGGGTGGCTTCGGCCGCCGCGTGGCCGGATCGTGATGCAGAGGCGAGGGCAAGGATGAGCTTTATGGCCGAACCCAAACCGATAGCATCGCTTTCTTCCGGCCTGCTGGCGCGCAAGGGGGCCGCGCGCCCCGCGATGCGCCGCCAGGGCATGGATGGTCTGGGCACGCTGGGAACCGCGGGGCTGACACCGGGCGGCTATGGCGTGCAGGACGATCTGGGCTGGAACGACATGGGCTATGATGTCGATCCTGCGCATGAGGAGCGCGCACCGCATTATGGCAATCTGCTGGCAGGCGCGATCCCCGATGCCGTGCCGGGCCAGGCCGAACCGCAGCCGGTGGCCGCGCCGGAGGTGCCCGATGTGGTGCGCCAGCAGGCAGAGATTGCCGAACGCCTTGCCGAGCCCGGGCCGGTCGCAGAACCGATCGCCGCCATCGCGCTCGAACCGGTGGTCGCCGCCGAACCGGCCCCGGTTGCCGAACCGATGGCGATGGAAGAGCCCGCACCGCAGGCCGCTTTCGCACCCGTTCTTTCCGCCAAGCCGCGCAAGCGCAAGCAGGCGGTGATCGAGGAGGTCGTCGCCGCCGCCGTCCAGGCCTCGGCGCGCCGCGCGGCGTTCACGCTGCGCCTCGATGCCGACCGGCATCTCAAGCTGCGGCTGGCCAGCGCAGTCAGCGGGCAATCCGCGCAGCAGCTGGTCACGGCGGCGCTTGACGAATTGTTAACCAAAATGACCGAAATAGAAGACCTGGCAGGTCGCGTCACGCGATCGGCAACGCGCTGAGGTGCAGGCAGGTCGGGGCCGACAAAGAGGGAACAGGGCTATGGCAAGCGGATCGAAGATCAACCGGGCGCTGGCGCTCAAGCTGGCGGCATCGACCATCCTCGTCGGCAGCGTGCTGGTGAGTTGCTCGGCGCATGGCGGTGGCGGTCGTCCGCAGAGCCTGTCGTCCTCGTCGCAAAAGGCGCTCGCTGCCGGCAAGACCGACAAGGCGCTCGAAAAGGCCGAAGCCGCTGTCGCGCTCGACCCGCGCAATGCCGAGTTGCGCAAGATGCTGGCCCAGGCCTATCTCGCCAATGGCCGCTTCGCCTCTGCCCGCCAGTCGCTCGACGATGCGCTGGCGCTGGGTGATGCCAGCGCGCGCACGGTGATCAGCCTGGCGCTGATGCATGTTGCCGAAGGTCGCCCCGCTGCCGCTCAGGCGCTGCTCGAGCAGCACCGCGATGCCATTCCCGCAGGCGATTTCGGCCTTGCCATGGCGCTGGCAGGCGACACCAAACAGGGTGTCGATGTGCTCGCCAACCTCATTCGCGGTGGAGATAACACCGCCAAGGTACGACAGAATCTCGCTTTTGCCTACGCCCTCGACGGTCGCTGGCGCGAGGCACAGATCATGGCAGGACAGGATCTCGATCCTTCGGTCGCCGAAGCACGGATTGCCGAATGGGCGCGTATCGCGCATCCCCAGGCCCATGCCCAGCGTGTCGCATCGGTGCTGGGCGTGGCCCCGGCGCAGGCTGATCCCGGCCAGCCGGTGATGCTGGCGCTGTCCGCGACCCCGGCGATGGCCGACGCCGCAACCCAGATCGGCCAGCAGGCTCTGGCAGCTGCCGCGCCCGCTGCCGGTCCCATCGAACTGCCGCCGGTCGAAGACAAGCCGATGGAGCTCGCCGGTGTCGAAGCTGTGCCGGTGCCTGCATCGGCTCCGGCTGCCGTGCCCGCGCCGGTGATGGCCGAAGCCGCACCTGCCGTCGCGCCTGCGCCTTCGGGTGCGATCGTCGCGCCGCTGATGACCGCGCGCGAGATCGTCCAGCCGCTGCCCGGCAACTATCGCGCCAAGCCGGTGCGCAAGCTGCGCCCCGAACAGGTCGCCGCGCGCAAGGCGCTGGCTGAAAAGCAGGCGGTTCAGATGGCTGCGGCTGCCCCGCTGCCCAAGGCTGCGCCCGCACCCAAGGCCGTGCCTGCCAAGGCGGCACCCGCCAAGGCGGCTCCCGCGCCCGCGCTGTTCCAGAAGGCCAGCTTCACCCCGGTCAGCAACGGTGCCTTTGCCGTGCAGCTCGGCATGTTCTCGAGCGCGGCCAATGCCACCCGCGCCTGGGCTGGCTATAGCGCCAAGCACAAGGATCTCGCGGCCTTTTCCAAGGTTGCCGTGCCGACCACGGTGGGCAGCCGCACGCTGCACCGCCTGACCGCGAACGGCTTTGCCGACGAGAAGAGCGCCCGCGCCATGTGTGCGCAGGTTCGGTCCGGTGGCGGTGAATGCATCATCGCCCGCGCGGTGCCCGCCAAGGCCGCCGGAACCCAGATCGCCGCGCGCCGCTGAGGCGAGGGGGCTTCAACATCCAACCCCTCGTCATTCCCGCGAAAGCGGGAATCCCGCTTGTGTGGCGCCGAGGGATGAGGTCGCTTGGACGGGTTCAGAGGGTTGCAAGCGTCCGGTTTAGGGGCGCAGAGCAGCAGGTTGAGATGGCTGCTACTCGGTAATCAGCTGCCGTTCATTCACCAATATTGTCGTGGCTAAGGAGTTTACCCGTTTCGTTCGAGAAGCATGAAATGCTCGTGCCACCCTTAACGCCCCAGCGCGGTCTCAACTCCACACAATCACGATCTGGGAAAGAAACGGTCACAGGAAAAAGATGGGCTTCGATCTCACTCACGCTGCTACGTTCGGAACGAGCTTTCGCTTGATAAGCTCTGCGCTCTAACGGCGCATCAAGCGGGTAACGAACTTCTTGTTGTAGCTGACGAAGGTGACTTTCAGCGCGCAGCCAAAGAACCACAAGCATTACGCAAGCAGCCAACGCAATACCGCAGACAGTGGATATCCAACGGCCCATCAGTCATCTGAACACGGAGCGTGAATGTCCGCAATGGGGTTATTTGCTGAACGGCAAGTTTTGTCTTCCGCAGTCCCAACGCCACCCCACCTCCGCTCAGCCTGAGCTTGTCGAAGGCCCCGCGAAACCGCTATTCTGGGCTATGGCCTTTTACGCGTATCTTTTGCGATGCAGCGACGGTAGCTATTATGCCGGGCATACTGACGACCTCGAACACCGAATGTCCCAGCATGCCAGCGGTGCCTGCGGGGGCTATACCGCGAAAAGACGGCCTGTTGAACTGGTCTGGTCTGAGGACTTTGCCTCGCGCGAGGATGCGTTCGGGGTGAAGCGGCAGATCAAGGGCTGGTCGCGAGCGAAGAACGAAGCGCTGATCGCCGGAGATTGGGCGCTCGTTTCGCGGCTTTCGAGGGGGGTGAGTTATTCGGCCAAGGATAGCGCGGGGCCTTCGACAAGCTCAGGCTGAGCGGGCGTGGTGCGGATAGCGCGGTACCTCCGCCTTCGCGGAGGGGCGGGGCTTGGGGCGGCGCTACCCACCGCGCCTCGCTCACCTCTCACGCCGCGAGCGGTCGCTCTACCTCCACCATGTCGCTCTCCAGCGCATATTCCTGCGCCATCGCTGCATAGCCGCGTCCGGCGCTGAAGCGGGGGCGGGTGACGCCGGTGGGGACGAAGCCCAGCCGCTGCAGCACCGCGCCCGAAGCGGGATTGTCGATATAGTGGCTGGCGACGAGCTTGCGGTGCCCCAATGTCCAGGCATTGGCGATCACCGCGCGCGCGGCCTCGGTGGCATAGCCCTTGCCCCAGTGATCGCGCGCGATCCAGTATCCCAGCTCGGCCTCGCCCTGATCGGTCTGCCCCAGGCCGCAGCTGCCGATCAGCGTCTGCCCGGCATCGCCCGGCAGCGTCAGCAGATAGTGCGGATAAAAGGGGTCCTGCGCGCGGGCGGCGAATTCTCGCGCGTGTTCAGGGCTGTAGGGCCAGGGCGCGCGGGCAAGGTTGCACACGATGCGCTCGTCGTTGATGCCCGCGAACAGTGCACCGGCATCTTCGGGCCAGACCGGCCGCAGCAACAATCTTTGCGTTCTTGCAAACATTATGTCTCTCCTGTGTTGTCCGCGCCCTTGCCAGCCAAAAGTGACAGGCTGGAGTCAGTGCGGTGACAGGGAGACAAAAAGAAAGGGAGACGGGACGGACCCCATCTCCCTGTCATCTGGTCCGGGTTTTCACCGGCCGGGGTCATCCCTTGAAGGACGACCCGTCATCGATCGTCCGTTATTCGGCGGCTTCCGCCATCGCCGGGGCGACGACCGATACGTATTTGCGGCCAAGGCGGCCTTCGTGGAACTTCACGCGGCCTTCGGTGAGCGCAAACAGCGTATGGTCCTTGCCCATGCCGACATTGGCACCGGCATAGACCTTGGTTCCGCGCTGGCGGATGATAATGTTGCCGCCGATGACGGGCTCGCCACCGAACTTCTTCACGCCAAGACGACGACCTGCGGAATCACGACCGTTGCGCGACGAACCGCCTGCTTTCTTATGTGCCATTTCTCAAAACTCCTTGGGTTCGCGCGCGATCAGGCGTTGTCAGCCGACGAATCGGTGTCAGCGGCCTTCTTGGTGGCAGCCTTCTTGGCCGGAGCCTTTTTGGGTGCAGCCTCGGCAGCGGGGGTTTCGGCAGCAGCTTCGACCGGAGCTTCGGTCTTGGCAGCGGCCTTCTTGGCGGGAGCCTTCTTCGCTTCTTCGCCCACGGCGACGATGCGCAGGATCGTGTGCTGCTGGCGGTGGCCGAGCTTGCGGCGATAGTTGTGGCGACGCTTCTTCTTGAAGATCACCACCTTTTCAGCCTTGGCTTGGGCGATGATTTCGGCGGAGACGACCACACCGGCCACATCCTTGACCTCGCCGCCGTCACCGGCGAGCAGAACGTCGTTCAGCGCAATGACGTCGCCAGCCTCGCCGGCCAGTTTCTCCACTGCGATTTTGTCTCCGGCTGCAACGCGATACTGCTTGCCGCCTGTGCGCACGATAGCGAACATGGGTTGTCTCGTTTCTGTTAGCTTCAATCGGGTTCCGGGCACGCAAATTGTGACGTTCACCTGTTTCATCCTGCCTGTAGCCAGGCCCGAATCGGTAGAGTGAAAACCACTGCCCTGCGACGGGATGCCCCGCGCCGGAAAGCCATGCCCGTTAGGTGAAACCGCTGGTGCTGTCAACCATCGCAGCGGCTTTTTTGGCCGTTCGGGCGGATTGCCGGCGGCGGGCGTGGCAAGCCGGTTGCCCAGATATGCTGGCTGTCCTAGAGCCTTGGTCCATGAAAGTCACCTCGGCAAAAATCGCCCGCTTGTCCGCCCTTGCACTGCCCGTGCTGCTGGCCGCATGCCTTCAGCCGATGGCAGAACGCCCTTCGCTGGAACGGCGCGAGGTCGAGCTGCGCGATCGCCAGGCCGAGGCCAAGGCCCCGCCGCCGCCGATCGAGACCGTGAGCGATCCCGCCCTGGCGCGCGATCTTGCCGCGATGCTCGCGCGTGCCGACACGGCCGAGGCGGACTTTGCCGTCGCCCGTTCCGCGGCGCAGGCCGCCACAGGCGCAGCGCGCGGCGATGCGGTGGGCAGCGAGGACTGGTCGGTGGCGCAGACCCGGATCAGCGCGCTCGATGCCCCCCGGCGCGAACTGGCGCAGATCCTGGGTGATCTGGAAGAGCTGTACGTCGCGCGGGTGCAGAAGGAAGCGGCGGGCGAGGTGAAGCCCGGCGGCAGCGACCAGATCGAACAGGCGCGCGTGCATCTGCTCGCCCTGCTGGACGCCCAGGACAAGGTGATCGGCCAGCTCAGGACCAGCCTGGCCAATTGACGCGATTTTACAGGGGCGGCGAAACGGTTCGTCGCAACCCTCCTTGGGGCGGCACGTACTGCGTGCATCGTTCAACAAGGAAATTGCGTTATGAAGTCACTCTATACCGCTACCGCCGCTGCCGCCCTGATGCTGACCGGCACCGCCGCGTTCGCCCAGACCGACGGCACCACCGCCGATCCGCAGCGTTCGCGCCAGCAGGAGCGGCTCAACTCGATCTTCGGCGCGCTGTTCGGTGATCGCACCGGCTCCACCCAGTCGATCGAGGCGCAATGGTCGTTCGGCCGCACGCCGCTGGCAACGCAGCGCGGCCAGTTCGAGGCGCGGATCGATGCCGATGTCCGTTCGGGCCAGCTCGACCAGCGCACCGCGACGCGGCTGAAGAGCGACTATTATGATCTGGTGCAACTCGAGGCGCGCTATGGTGCCGACCGCCGCTTTACCACGCAGGAGCGTGAGGACCTGGCCGACCGTTATGGCCAGCTGACCCAGGTGATCGCCGACGGCACTTATGGTGACGAATACGGCTCGGATATCGGCATCTCGATCGCCGATGGCCAGACCGAGTTCAACCAGCGTGTCGATGCTTCGGTCAACGCGCGCCGCATCACCCGCGTGGCGGGGGCCCGGTTGAAGACCGATTATGCGACTCTGGTCCGCACCGAATCCACCTATCTGCGCGATGGCCGCATCACCGACCAGGAACGCGATGACCTCTATACCCGGCTCGAGGCGCTCGATGCCCGCGTCGGCGACATGGCGTCGTCGGGTGGCGGCAACACGGTGCAGACCCCGCGCGTGCGGCTTGACGCAATTGCCCGTGCGCTGCCCTCCAGCGGCCTTTCGGCCAGTGCTCAGGCGCAGCTGCGGGTCGAGCATGAAGACCTGACCCGGCTGGAAGCGGCCTATGCGCGGCTGAACGCCAGCGCCGATGACCGCGCCTATCTCGATCGCCGCCTGAGCGATCTGGAAACCCGGGCGCGCATCCGCCGCTGATCCTGCGCGCCTCGCGAACAACGAATGGGAGCATTTGCAGCACCGCAAATGCTCCCATTTTTGTTTTACATTTGATGATTGCCCCCATGCCAAGGACTCGATAGCCTCCGCTCTACCAAAACGGCGGGGAGGGCGGTGATGGTCGACGATCCGATTTGGCGGGCGCTTGCCGATATGCGTATCGAGCCGCAGGGTGCAGCGCTGACCTTCACCCGGCGGCTGGCGCGTGAAAATGGCTGGTCGCGCGCCCATGCCGAAGCGGTGATGGAGGAATATCGCCGCTTCCTGTACCTCGCTGCCACCGGCACCGGCGAAGTCACCCCGTCCGACCAGGTCGACCAGGCCTGGCATCTGCACCTCGCCTATACCCGGCATTATTGGGAGGAGTTGTGCGCGCGGATCATCGGGCGGCCGCTGCACCATGGGCCGACCGCAGGCGGCGGTGCCGAATCGCGCAAATACCGCAGCCTCTATGCCGACACGCTGGCGCGCTATCGCGCCGCATTCGGGCAGGAACCGCCGAGCGACATCTGGCCGCCATCGGACATCCGGTTCGGCACGCGCTATCAATGGGTGGATCGCAGCCGTCACATCCTGCTGCCACGAAAGACCGTGCTGATCGCAGCCATGGCAGGCGGCGCGAGCCTGTTGGCGGCGTGCACCGCGCTGGTGGCAAAGACGGCACAGCCCCAGGGAGTTTCGCCGGCTGACCGGGCGCTCAACTTCGTGTTCGACACGAATTACGGCATTGTCGTGCTGGTCGGCGTCGCGTTCGTGCTGATGCTGCTCATCGGCACTCTGATCGACCGCATCTGGAGGCGCGGCCACAGAACGGCGACCCAGCGCAACGCGCGGCGGCGTGACCGGGACGACAGCGGATCGGGCAGTTCGGACAGCAGCTTTGGCGGCTGGTCGGAATCGGGCGGCGGCGCGGCCGCAGCGGGTGGCGCGGCCTTTGTCGCGGGCGGCGGCGATTTCGGTGGCGGCGGGGCCGAGGGCAGTTGGGATTCGGGCGGCGATTCCGGCAGCAGCGATTCGGGCGGCGACAGCGGTTGCAGCAGCGGCTGCGGGGGCGGATGCGGCGGCGGGGACTGAACCCGCGCCGCGCGCATCGCCCGTTTGCTCAGGCCTGGATCACGCCTTTACCAGGCCGATCTCGACCAGCCGCTCATGCAGATAATCGTCGGCCAGGATCGGCTCGGGATAGCGGTTGGGCCGCTCGGCGCTGATACAGCCTTCCAGCGTGCGGATCGGGAAATCCGATCGCAGGTGCAGGAAGAAGGGCATCGAATAGCGGCTGTAGCGCGCCCGGTCGCCCGCAGGATTGCGCACGCGGTGCGTGGTCGAGGGCAGGACATGGTTGGTCAGCCGCTGCAGCATGTCGCCGACATTGACGACGAGCGCGCCTTCGGGCGGGCGCATGTCGATCCAGCTGCCATCCTTGGCGAGAATTTCCAGCCCGCCTTCTTCTGCGCCCAGCAGCAGCGTGATCAGGTTGATATCCTCATGCGCGCCGGCGCGGATCGCGCCTTCTGCGCCCTGGCTCGCGTCCATCGGCGGATAGTGCAGCAGCCGCAGGATCGAATTGCCCTCATGCACCGCAGGCTCGAACCAGTCGGCATTCAGGCCCAGATACACCGCGATGCGCGACAGGATGATGTTGCCGACACGGTCGAACTCGGCGAACAGCGGGTCGAACGTCGCGCGAAAGCCGTCCGGACGCTCGGGCCAGACATTCCGGGGCATCGTGTGCGCGATCGGGCTGGCGGGATCGATCTCGCGCCCGACATGCCAGAATTCCTTGAGGTCATGCGCCTTGGCATCCTTGGCAATCTCGGTGCCGAACGGGGTGTACCCGCGCTGACCGCCGGCTTGCGCATCGTAATAGCGGCGCTTTTCCTCTGTCGGCAGCGCGAAAAACTCTTCGGTCTTGGCCCAGCCCAGGCGCACCAGCGCGGGATCGAGGCCATGGTCCTTGATCATCGCAAAGCCATAGGTCGAAAAACTGTCGCCGAGCTTCTGCGCGAGAGCGGCAGGTTCGTCGGTGAGCGAAAGAATGGGCAGTTGTATCATGATGCGGTCCGCAATAGCTGAGTCTCGAATATCGAGCGATGCGCCCATCTAGGCATGCTGGCAGGAAAAATCATGACCCAATATTGGCTGATGAAGTCCGAACCCGAAGAATATGGCTGGCACGATCTGGTGCGCGATGGCGAAGGCACATGGGACGGGGTGCGCAATGCGCAGGCGTCGAACAACCTCAAGGCGATGCGCGAGGGCGATCTGGCGCTGTTCTATCATTCGCGCACCGGGCTGGAGGCGGTCGGGATCATGCGCGTCAGCCAGACCGCCTTTGCCGACCCCAAGGATGACAGCGGACGCTGGGTGGCGGTCAAGGTGAAGCCGGTCGAACCGCTGAGGCGGGCGGTATCGCTGCAGGTGATGAAGGCGCAGGACGCGCTCGCCGGAATGGCGATGCTGCGCCAGACGCGGCTCTCGGTCGCACCGATCGCTCCCGACGAATGGGCGCATATTCTGATGCTCGCAGGGAACGCGCCTGCCAGCACTGCGTAATCTGTCTCGAAGCGGGGCACACGGCCCCGCCAGACAGAAGGAGCAGAAACATGGGTGAATTCAAGGACAAGGCCGCAGGCGTTGCCAACGACCTGGCCGGTAAGGTCAAGGAAGGCATCGGTGCTGCGACCAACAATCCCGAACTCGAAGCCGAAGGCGAAGCGCAGCAGCTCAAGGGCAAGACCCAGAAGCTGAGCGGCGACGTCAAGGGCGCGTTCGGCGACAAGATCTGATGCAGTTATCCCTCCCCCTTGATGGGGGAGGGCTGCGAAGGCTTATGAGCGTAGCGAATTAGCCGAAGCTGGGTGAGGGTGAAACTGCGCTCATGTTGCGCGCATCACCCTCATCCAACTGCGCCTAGCCAGCAAGCTGGCAAGGCTTCGTAACCTTCTCCCATCGAGGGAGAAGGCTTTTTTATGCGCGACCCCGAAGCCCCGACACCGTTGCGCCACTCGCGGCGATATTCTCGATCTCGGTCTTGAGGTGCAGCAGCTTCAGCCCCGGTTGCGCGAGAGCATCGGCCAGCGCGGGCGCAAATTCGTCGGTGCGTTCGACCGTCGCCGCCCAGCCGCCATAAGCCCGCGCAAGCGCCGCGAAATCCGGGTTGTGCAGCGTCGTGGCGGAAAGCCGCGCAGGATATTCGCGCTCCTGGTGCATGCGGATGGTGCCATAGGCGCCGTTGTCGATCACGATCACCAGCAGGTCCGCGCCATATTGCACGGCGGTTGCCAGTTCCTGCCCGTTCATCAGGAAATCGCCATCGCCGGCCAAGGCCACGACCTTGCGATGCTTGAGCCTGAGCGCGGCGGCAACCGCCGCAGGAACGCCATAGCCCATGGCCCCTGCGGTCGGGGCGAGCTGCGAGGGCTTTTCGCCATATGGCCAATAGCGGTGCCACCAGCCGGAGAAATTGCCCGCGCCGTTGCAGATCACGGTATCGGCGGGCATCGCAGCGCGCATCGCCTTGACGCACTGGCCCAGATCGAGCGTTGCGCCGGTCGGCTGAGGATCGGAAAAGGCGAGCCATTCGGCATGCGCCTCTGCCCCGCTGTCAAAATGCACCGCATCCTCGTCCCACAAGGCAGCGGATTCGGCAAATTCGTCCATGTCCGCGCACAAGGGCAGGTCGGTGCGATAGACGCGGCCCAGTTCATTGGGGTCGGGATGGACATGCACCAGCGTCTGACCGGGATGCTCGGGCGTCACCAGCGTATAGCCATCGGTGGTCGCCTCTCCCAATCGCGCGCCGACCGCCAGGATCAGGTCGGCGGACTTGACCCGCGCGACCAGCTTCGGGTTGGGTCCATAGCCCAGATTGCCCGCCCAGACCGGTGATGCATTGTCGAACGCATCCTGCTGGCGGAAGGCGCAGGCTACCGGAAGCCCGATCCGCTCGGCAAATATCTGGAAATTGAGACGCGCCGACGGGCTCCAGTCCGCGCCGCCAATGATCGCGATCGGGGCCTTGGCTTGCCCGAGCATCTCCATCATCACGGCAAAGCCATTGGGGCAGACCGGCTGGGCAGGGCGGGTGACGCGCGGGCGGTCCATGGCCTCGACCACGTCCTTCAGCATGTCCTCGGGCAGGGCCAGCACCACCGGGCCGGGCCTGCCCGAGATCGCGACCGAATAGGCGCGCGCGACATATTCGGGGATGCGTGCCGCATCGTCGATCCGCGCTGCCCATTTGCACAAGGGGGCGAACATCGCCTGGAAGTCGACCTCCTGAAAGCCCTCGCGGTCGCGCATGCCGCGATCGACATCGCCGATGAACAGGATCATCGGCTTGCTGTCCTGCATGGCCACGTGCACGCCGATGCTGGCGTTGGTAGCGCCAGGGCCGCGCGTGACGAAGGCGATGCCGGGCCGTCCGGTCATCGCACCATCGGCGCACGCCATGAAGGTAACGCCGCCTTCCTGACGGCACACCACGGTGTCGATCTCAGGCACGTCATGCAGCGCATCGAGCACCGCCAGGAAGCTCTCGCCCGGCACGGTGAAGATGCGGTCGCAGCCCTGCGCCACGAGCTGGTCCACCAGAATGCGCCCGCCGGTGCGGGGGGAAATGCCGGTCATGAGGTTCCTCGCCTTTTAATCGTTGCTCATTCGTCGCCATAGATCGCGACGCTGCGCGCGCCGTCGCTGCTGGCCATGCCACGATACATGCCGGGCGTGCGGAAAGCATAGCCCTGATGGCCCCAGGGCGTGAGGTAGATGATACCGCCGGTGCCGCCCAGATCGACCATTTCGGCCATCACGGCGTCGACGATCTCCTGCACCTCGTCCGCCGATAGCGCGGTGGCGAGCAGCCTGGTGCGCGCCGCCTCGTCGAGCGCCGCGCCGCTCCGTTCGGCCTCGTGCGCCAGGAACTCGGCACGCGCCTCGGCCTTCATGCGGATGCGGGTGCAGATTTCATGCGCCACGCCGACGCGGATGAAAAATTCGCCCGCGCCGGTGGCAGAAACCGCGCACGACCGGTCGTCCGCATAGGTGCCCGCGCCGATCAGCGGCGAATCGCCGATCCGGCCATAGCGCTTGCCGGTGAGGCCCCCGGTCGAGGTGCCTGCGGCAACATGACCGTGCGCATCGCGCGCCACCGCGCCTACGGTGCCGTATTTCATGTCGATATCGAACCAGCCGCTGGTCTTCGCCTTCATCTCCTCGAGCTGGCGCAGCCGTTCGGGCGTGCCGAAATAATCGTTCTCCACCTGGGTGAGTCCCGATTCCGCCGAGAAGCGGTCCGCGCCTTCGCCCGAGAGCATCACGTGCGGGCTGTCTTCCATCACCTTGCGCGCAAGCAGGATCGGGTTCTTTGTGTGGTGCGCGCGCGCAATCGCTCCGGCGGCGCGATGGGTGCCGTCCATCACCGCCGCGTCGAGTTCGATCTTGCCCTCATAGGTATAGACCGATCCGTGCCCGGCGTTGAAATGCGGGTCGTCCTCCAGCACCAGGATCGCCGCCTGCACCGCGTCGATGGCGCTGCCGCCCGCGCTGAGCACGTCCGACCCGGCGGCAAGCGCCCGATCCAGCCCGGCGCGTGCACCGGCATCGGTTTCGGCGCTGATGCGGCCACGCTCGAACTGCCCCGATCCGCCATGGATGACCAGGGACCAGCTGCTTTGGCTGGTGCTGTCGGGCGAGGGGTGCGACATGGGAACAGGCTCCGGATCAGGCGGGAAATATGGGTGCGGCGATTAGGCGGGTTTATTGTGCCACGCAAACTTTGTGTGGATCGCGCGCCGCTTCCATCGCAATGTCCGGTGGTGAGAAAAGGTTCCCGGGGGCAAGGGCATGCAGCAGACGATCACGATTGCGGAAGACGACCTCAGCGGCGCGGATATCGTCGCGCTGCTGCGCTTTCATCTCGACCAGATGGTGCAGCATTCGCCGATCTGTTCGGTCCATGCCTTTCCCGTCGAACGGCTGCGCGCGCCCGATGTGACCTTTTATGCGCTGCGCGTCGATGGACAGCTGGCCGCCTGCGGCGCGCTCAAGCAGATCGACGCTCAGCATGGCGAATTGAAATCGATGCGCACCGACCCCGCCTTCCTGCGGCGCGGGCTGGGCGAGGCGATGCTGCTGCACCTGATCGCCGAGGCACAGGCACGCGGCATGACGCGGCTGAGCCTGGAGACCGGGCGGCCCGAGCCGTTCCACGCGGCACATGCGCTCTATCGCAAGCACGGCTTTGCCGAATGCCCGCCCTTTGGCGATTATACCGAAGACCCGTTCAGCATGTGCATGACGCGCACGCTCTGAACGCGCACTATTTGACCAGCGAAACTTCCGCCACCCAGACGCGCGGCCAGTCCCATGCACCGCGGCATTCGTCCATAAAATGCTGCTCGGCGAGGCGGAACTGCTCGCCATCCCAGGCGAAATTGTTCGAGGTGCCGCAATCGCCCGGACCGCGGCCCTTGGCAAATTCGGACAGGATGCCGGTTGCGGGATCGAAGCTGGCGTTGACCACCTGCGCCACCTGCTCCTCGTCGCCCCAGCCGGTGGGCGTTTCGAACTTTGCCTTGCGGAAGGTCCAGCGGGCGTTCGGGTCCTCCATCGGCCGTTCGGCGATCATCACCACCGACCCGAAATTATACGCGCCCGAATCGCAGGCGATCAGCACCAGCGCCATGTCCTTGCCATTGCGCTGGCCGAGCGATTCGACGCTGTCCTGCGCGCCTTCCATGCGGAATTCGCAGCCGGTATCGGCGATCACCTTGGGATAGGCCTTCAGGTCGGGCAGCTCGATCAGGCTGGTCGCGGCGCGCGCCGTCAGTTGCGGCATGGCGGGGGGAAGCGCGGTGTCGGGCTTGGGGCCGGTCGCGACGATGGCGCCGCTGGTGCCGGCGCGCTGCTGAATGGCGTCTATGTAGCGCATCGCCGCCGACGAACCGGCCAGCGAGATCGGGATGGCCGACCCGTCCGACAGCACGACCTTGGCGCTGGTGCCATTGGCAAGGCCACGCGCGATTCCCATCGACCGCTCCTCGTCCAGCCAGGTGTCGCCATCGCTGTCCTGCATGCCGGTCAGCGGCTTGGCGCCATCGATCACCAGGCTCGCCGGGCCCTTGGCCTGTTCTTCCTGCGGGACCAGCTCGATGCTGAAGCGGGCATTGGGACCACCCTCGCGCCGGATGCGCACGACCTGCGCGGTGAAGATCTCGCTGCCATCGTCGGAGAGCGTTCCCGCATCGCACGACCAGACATTGTCGCAGGCGACATACCAGTCCTTGAAGATCTTCACCTCGCCCGGAACGGGGCCCTGGGCGGTGGCGGGGACGGGGGCCGTGGCGGCGGCGGCAAGCAACAGAAACGGGCTGAACATCGCGGATTTTCGCTCCTAGCCAGACTCGAGGTCTTGGGTTATGCGCCGGGCCTATCCGATTCCGGCATCAGCAGAAAGAGGCACATCATGGATAAATTGGCAGTCATCGGTGCAGGCCAGATGGGCGCAGGCATCGCGCAGGTCAGCGCGCAGGCGGGTATCCACGTGTTTCTTTCCGACGTGTCGGTCGAACTGGCGGAAAAGGGCAAGGCGGGAATCGGCAAGCAGCTGGCCCGTGCGGTCGACAAGGGCAAGCTCGATGCCGCCGATGCCGAAGCCACGCTGGGCCGCATCCAGCCGGTCGGCGACTATGCTGCCATGGCCGAGGCAGGCCTGATCATCGAGGCGGCGACCGAGCGCGAGGACATCAAGCGCGCGATCTTCGAGAATGTCGGCAAGGTGCTGGCCCCGCAAGCGATCCTGGCGAGCAACACCTCGTCTATCCCGATCACCCGCATGGCCGCCGCCAGCCCCGATGCATCGCGCTTTGTCGGCGTGCATTTCTTCAACCCGGTGCCGGTGATGGGCCTGATCGAGCTGATCCGGGGCCTGGCGACATCGGACGCCACGGTGGAGTTCGTCCGCGCCTATGCGCAGCGGATCGGCAAGCGCGTGGTGCAGGCCAATGACGCGCCGGGCTTCATCGTCAACCGCATCCTGCTGCCGATGCTGAACGAAGCCTGTTTTGCGCTGGGCGAGGGCGTCGCGACGATCGAGGATATCGATGCGGCGGTGCAGCTGGGTCTCAATCACCCGATGGGGCCGCTGACGCTCGCCGATTTCATCGGGCTCGACACGTGCCTCAGCATCACCCAGGTGCTGCACAGCACCACCGGCGATCCCAAGTTCCGCCCCGCGCCGCTGCTGGTGAAATATGTCGAAGCCGGCTGGCTGGGCCGCAAGACTAGGCGCGGCTTCTACGACTATTCGGGCGAAACCCCGGTTCCGACACGCTGATGGTCCGGACAGGCTGACAGGCCCCAAAAAGTTCGATACACTCGGCCTTCGGGGCCAAGCTGCAAGTTTCGGAGACCGAGGATGACTGCCCATAGGCTCAAGATCGATATCGTCTCGGACGTCGTGTGTCCGTGGTGCATCATCGGCTACAAGCAGCTCGAAAAGGCGCTCGACATTGTCGGCGATGATGTCGAGGCCGAGATCACCTGGCATCCGTTCGAGCTGAACCCCCAGATGGTGCCTGAGGGCGAGGCGATTTCGGAGCATGTCGCGCGCAAATATGGCGCAACCCCGCAGCAGAGCGCGAGCAATCGCCAACGGCTGACCGATCTGGGCGACCGGCTGGGCTTCGGCTTTCACTACGGGCCGGACATGCGCATCTACAACACGTTCAAGGCGCACCAGCTGCTGACCTGGGCGGGCGAGGCCTATGACAGCGCGGCGCAGACCCGGCTGAAGCTGGCGCTGTTCGCGGCCTATTTCCAGGACAATCGCGATGTCAGCGACGAGGAGGTGCTGCTCTCGATCGTCGCCGATGCCGGGCTGGACGCCGACGAGGGCCGCGCGGTGCTCAACGATCCGGACAACGAGGCCGCCGTGCGCGCGCATCTCGACCACTGGATCGAACAGGGCATCAGCGGCGTGCCCGCGATCATCTTCGACGGCAAATATCTCGTCCCCGGCGCACAGGAAGCGGAGACCTTCGTCAACGTGATCCGCAAGGTGCGCGAAAAGGCGCTGGCCTGAGGGGCTGGTTTGAGGGGGCGGTGGGCCGTCTCCTAAACTGCACCCACATCCGCTCAGCCTGAGCCTGTCGAAGGCCCCGCACAGCCGGTGCCGCTTGCCGTCCTGTTCTGTGCGAGTTGAGAAATCAGGTCCCAGTCGCCGGCAATGAGGGCCTCCTTCTTGGCGCGAGACCAGCCCTTGATTTGTTGCTCGACCCAGAAAGCATCCTCGCGCGAGCCGAAATCCTCAGACCAGACCAGCGAGACGGGCAATCGTTTGGCAGTGTAGCCCCCGAGCGTGCCGAGTTGGTGCTGGGACAGGCGGTGCTCAAGATCGTCGGTGTGCCCGGCATAGTAGCTGCCGTCGTTGCATCGGAGCAGGTAGGCGTAGAAGGACATCCGCAAACGCTACCGTTATCGCGGGGCCTTCGACAAGCTCAGGCTGAGCGGGGTGGGTGTCGGGGATGGGTAATCTGGCAACGACAGCGCGGGGCCTTCGACAGGCTCAGGCTGAGCGGGCTGGGGTGAGGGGCTTGCCCCAGGGGCAACCGCTAGCCCCCTAGACCAGCCCCAGCCTTGCCAGTTCGCCCAGCATTTCCGCCGGCATCGCCTCTGCCTCGCTGACGCCATCGCCCAGGTCGGCAGGCGCGTCGGCGGCTTCGAGATAGCGCCAGCCCTGGTGCGCGCGGCGGGGGATGGATTGCACGGCGATCAGGCGCGGTTCGATGCGGATCCAGATGCGGCCCTGGCCATTGTCCATGAAGCCGATCAGCGGGCTGCGGCCGACAATGGCGCGGTTGTGAATCCAGTAGAGCGAACCGCCGCCCATCTCCTCGTGCCGCTTGGGCAGGTAGCGCGTGGTCAGCCGCGCCTCGCCGAGCGGCGCATGGCTCTCGATCCACTGGCGCAGCGAGCCAACGCTGGTCGCGCCGAACGCGATCTTGGTCATCGACAGCGGCATTACAGGCTGACCAGTCCGCTCGCCACCGCCAGGCCCAAAAAGGCGAGAAAACCCATGGAATCGGTGGTCATCGTCACGAAGATCGAGCTGGCGACCGCCGGGTCCTGATCGAGCTTTTCCAGCACCACGGGAATGACGACCCCGGCCAGTCCTGCGAGCAGGATGTTGGTCTGCATCGCAGCGGCAATCACCAGCCCCAGATGCGCGTCATGGAACCACAAGGCGGTAGCCGTGCCCGCGATCAGCGCAATGGTCGCGCCGTTGAGCATCGCGATGCGCATCTCGCGGATGATCGCGCGGCGGGTGTTCGATTCGGTCAGCTGGTTGGTCGCCAGCGCGCGCACCGTCACCGCCAGCGTCTGCGTCCCGGCATTGCCGCCGACCCCCGCGACGATCGGCATCAGCACCGCCAGAGCCACCATCTGCTCGATCGCGCCACCGAAAAAGCCGATGACGCTGGAAGCGACGAGCGCGGTGCCCAGGTTCGCGATCAGCCAGCGCACGCGGGTCTTGTAGGTCTCTCGCACCGGCTCGTTAATGTCGCCATCGCCCGCGCCCGACAGGCGGAAAATGTCCTCGCCTGCCTCTTCCTGGACGATATGGATGATGTCATCGACCGTGATCTGGCCGACCAACCGCCCGGCGCCATCGACCACGGCGGCGGAAATAAGCGCGTATTTCTGGAACCTTAGGGCGACTTCTTCCTGATCCATATCGGTCGGGATCAGCGTCTGGTCGCGCTTCATCACATCGGTCAGCGCAATGTGGCGCGGAGTGCGCAATATCCAGCTCAACTGGCAGGTGCCGACCGGGCGGTGCTGCGGATCGACGATGAAGATTTCCCAGAATTCGGTCGTCAGCTCGGCATGCTCGCGCAGATAATCGATCAGCTGACCGACATTCATATGCTCGGGGACAGCGACCAGATCGCGCTGCATCAGGCGTCCGGCGGATTCCTCGGGGAAGGACAGGGCATCGACGATCGCCGCGCGATCGGCCGGTTCCAGCTCGGCCAGAACCGCGCGCTGGTCCTCCTCCTCCATCTCTTCGATGATCGCCACCGCGTCATCGGTCTCGAGCTGCCCGGCGAGTTCCGCCACCTGCGCGGCGGGCAGCGCGTCGATCACGTCATCGCGGACATAATCGTTGAGCTCGGTGAGCACGTCCGCGCCGAGCAGGTCGGTGATCGCACGGGCCAGCGGGCCGCGATAATCGCGCTCGACCAGCTCGAAAAGGTCGGCAATATCGGCAGGGTGCAGCGGCTCGACCAGGTCATAGGCCGCCTCGTCATCCTCCCGGTCCAGCGCATCGCAGACCTGCGCGACAAATCCGGGCAGCAGGCGGTTGTCCTCGTCCAGGCTGGCGCTCTGGTCGGGCATCTCGTGCAGATCGGGTTCGTGGAGCGGAGCGTCGGTCGGGTCGGTCATGGCCTGCTCCTGTCTGGCGGGTTGGAGGGGGGCGTGCAGGCGTGCTGCGACGCCCAACATGCATGGCCGCGTGTTTGGCCGTTCGCACCTGCAAAAGCAATCCCGATCCGGCGCATCGGCCAAGCTCGGCCAAGGGGTGACATTCGCCTGCGCCCCGCTATATCGGCGGCAGAATTTTCCCAAGGCAAGAAGGACCGACCATGACCGCCGAAACGCTTACCTTTCACATTCAGGATGGCGGCGATGTCGTCATCAAGCTGCGCCCCGACCTTGCGCCCAACCATGTCGAGCGCATTGTCGAGCTCGCCAGCGAAGGCTTTTACAACGGCGTGAAGTTCCACCGCGTGATCGCCGGCTTCATGGCGCAGGGCGGCTGCCCCAACGGCACCGGCACCGGCGGTTCCAAGAAGCCCGACCTACGCCAGGAATTCAACGACGAGCCGCATGTCGAGGGCGTGTGCTCGATGGCGCGCACGATGGACCCGAACAGCGCGAACAGCCAGTTCTTCATCTGCCTGGACGACGCCCGCTTCCTCGACCGTCAGTACACCGTCTGGGGCCAGGTGATCGAAGGCATGGAACATGTCCACGCGCTGCCCAAGGGTGAACCGCCCGCAAAGCCCGGCGTGATCGCATCGGCCACGGTGGCCTGATCGGCTGGATCTGAACCCCTCCCTTTCGGGGGAGGGGGACAGCCAGAGGTGCAGGCAGCGCTGCCGCCCGCCTCAGATATTCGCTTCCACCAGCCAGTCGTGGAACAGCCGCACCGCGCGCATGTCGAGCGCGCGGGGCTTGCACACGAACCAGTAACTGTACGGGCTCTCGACGCGCACGTCGAACAGCTTGGACAGCCGCGCATCGCCCGAACGGGTGAGGTGATCGTCGTGCATGATGGCGATGCCCAGCCCCTGGGCCGCCGCTTCAAGCATCAGCGGGCCGCTGTCGATATGATCGATCGACTGCGGATGCAGGTCGGTCAGCCCCAGCGCGTGCTTCCATGCCTCGAACGACTGGGGCATTTCATTGTGCACCAGGATCGTCTGGCGGTTGAGTTGGGCCAGGTCGGGTGTCGGGCCCAGGCTGTCGACCAGTTCGCGCGAGGCGATGGCATAGACATAGTTGCGGTCCAGCCGCACCGAATGGAGCGCCGGGTCGGGGCTTTCGGCCAGCACGATCGCGGCATCGAGCGTATCGCCCAGCCGCGCCTCGCCATGGCCCGATGTATCCACATCGATATGCAGCATCGGATAAAGCCGGCGCAATTCGCCCAGCCGCGGGACCAGCCGCTGGCTGCCGAACAGCGGCAGCATGCCCAGCCGCAGGCGCAGGATCCGGCTGTCGTCCATATGCGCGGCCACGGCATCGGCCAGCGCGTCGATCGCCGGGGCGACACTTGCGTATAGCGCTTCACCCGCCTCGTTGAGCTTGAGCTGCTGGTTGTGGCGCTTGAACAGCTTCTTGCCGACAAAATCCTCAAGCCCGCCGATTCGGCGGCTGAGCGCGGACGGCGACAGCGCCAGCTCGCTTGCAGCCGCCTTTGCAGAGCCCAGCCGCGCAACGCGCAGAAAGGCTTCAAGGGAGCGCAGGGGAGGGAGACGTCGCATGGCCATGTTCGGGTCATTATTGCAGTGCAGCGGAAATGTGCAATTGCAAATCGTGACAAACTACGGTTTTGCGCGATCAGTGTTGCGTTCTTTGCAACTCAAATCATTCATTTCGCACTTGCACAATAAGGGTCTCTGACCCATATTGATCATGCCTTTCAGGCATCCTCTCCTAAAAACTTTATCGGGTCAGCCTTCGGGCTGGCCCTTTTTTTGTGCTTGGATGGCCTGTAGGCGCAGCCCCTAACCCAGCCCGTGCGGCTTGGCAAATCCTTTGATTTCCGGGCTATTTTTTGCATTTGCGAGATGAAGTCGCTGCAAAGGATTGCAAGCCGTGAGGGTAAGCGGTGTCATCCGCAGACTTCCTTGATTCGCCTGCAGCGACCGAATCGCGTGATTCGCGAATCAGAAAGTGATCGTGCGGGTACCCGGATGGTGCTTGTCGAGATGCTTGCGGATGATCTTCAGGTTCCGCGTGTTCGAGCGCCAGAAGAAATCGAACGCATCGCCGACCAGCGGAACGGCACCGAGCAGGCTGTCAAAGCCGACATTGGCGGCCATCCGCGCCAGCTGGAATTTCGACATGCCGAGGTTGCGCGCTTCCCAGACGATATACAGGCCCATCGCGCCGGTGATGACATCGCCCAGCACCGGGACAAGCCCCAGCACGAAATCGAGCCCGATCTTGCGGCTGGTGCCGGGCAGGGTGATGCTGCGCTCCAGCATCATTTCCAGCATTTCCACGCGCTGGCGGATCGCCTGCGGATCGTTCGACAACGCGGGCATGGCCGCGCGTAGCTGTTCCATCTGTTCAGGCCGGATCGTCTTCATATTGCACTCCCGTGCCCCTTGCGCTCCCCTATCTGGGGATGACTACCATGTCCGGCAAGGCGTGCCAGCCATCGGCGGTGATGGCAAAGCCCGGAACATTGCCCTTCACCAGCGAAAAGCGCACCGGCGTGCCCAGCGGAATGAAGATATTGGCCGAGGTGATTGCCACCTCTGCCTCGGCCATCTTGGCCATGCGCACCGCCGGATCGACCGCGCGCCGCGCCTGGGCGAGCAGCACATCGCCTTCCTGATTGCACAACGGGCGCACCGCACAGGCCAGCTGGTTGAGGAACCAGCCCGGCTGGCGATAATGCGCCACCTCGTCGATCAGCACGATATCGGCCCGGGCATCGGGGGCGACACGGCGCGCGCTCAGCCCGACAGCCTCCAGATCGCGCTGGATCCGCCCGAACACCAGCCGCGCGCCGGGTCCGCGCGGCATGGCGATGCGCAGTTCGGGCAGCGCGGCATTTGCCTGACGCCAGCGGACGATACGCCCGCGCGCCAGATCGCGGCGCTGATCGAGCGACAGGTCGGTCCAGCGATCACCGATAAGCGGCTGATAGCGGCCCATGCCCAATGGCACGATCCGCGTCGTCGTCTGCCACTGGCCGATGCCCAATGGGGTCATCAGCGCGTCGCGGTCTATCGCCAGCGCAATCGCCTCGCGATTGGCAGGATCGCCCAGAAAGCCCTTGCCGTTGACCACCAGCAGCCCGAACAGCCCGGCCACCGGATCGGCGCGGACGTCATTGTCCGATATGCCCGCCGCGCTGAGATAGGGCAGGTGCTCGAACCGGCCACCCAGCACCATGGCGCTTTCCCCGAGCGAAAAGCGCGCGATCGATTTCGCCGCGCTCTCGGTGCGGACCTGGAGCGGGCGGACCATGCGGCGCAGATCGGGGGCGAGCGAATCGTCGACGCGTTCGGTCAGCAAAGTCCAGTATTCCTGCCGGTTGGCGGCGAGCGGACCGGTGCCGCTGCCGTTGCGGCGGATGCCGAGCTCGGGCAGCGCCAGAATGCGCAGCAGTTCCGGCTGGGGCGAAAGCAGGCGGATCTCGATCACGCGGCCGGTCATCGAACGGATGTCGCGCACCTCCGCCGTATCCGCTCCGATCGCGCTTCTGGCCTCGATCTGCAGCCGGCGCTTCAGCGCAGCGGCGACATGCTCGGACGTCACGGTATCGCCATTTTCCCAGCGGGCGTTGCGCAGGCGGAAGATATAGCTGAGCCCGTCATCGGTGACGATCCAGCGTTCGGCCAGGCCCGGCACGATATTGCCCAGAGCATCCAGCCGCACCAGACCTTGCGATGTCGCGGCGCGCAGATAGGCGGCACCAGGTTCAAGCCGGGCGGCATCCAGATTGGTCTTGGTGGCGGGATCGATGATCGAGATGCCGAGCGGCGAGCTGTCCGATCCGCTGCACGCGGTCAGCGCCAGCATCGCCGCAGCTGCCAGGCCCGAAATGGCCTTTTTCCATGCGCCGGTCATGCCTTGCCTCGCGTCCGTCATCCGCCCGACCCCGCGATAGCAGGCGCCGTCCCCAGCGACAACGCTGCGCTGGGGTGGATGTTGCCGGGATTGTCCTGCCAGCCGCGCACCCGGGGCGAGACCAGCGCACCGCTGCGATAGAACCACAGGGGAATGACCGGCATCGCCTCGAGCAACCGCGCCTCGGCAGCACGCATCGCGGGGACACGGCGCGCGGGGTCGGGCTCTGCCATTGCCCGGTCGAGCAGCGCGTCGAAGCCGGGATCGGCAAAGCCCGAATAATTGACCTCGCCCGCATCCGAGCGATGGACCGCCAGGAAATTTTCCGGCGCTGGGATATCCGCGATCCAGCCCGAGCGCGCCATCTGGAAGTCGCCCCGGCGCATCGCGGCGAAATGCAGCGCGGGTTCGCTGTTGAGGATGCTCGCCTCGACGCCGAGTGGCTTCCACATCGCCGCCAGCGCCACCGCCATGCGGCGATGCTCGGCGGACGAGTTGATGCGGATTTCGAAGCGCAACGGGCGCGCGGGGCCATATCCGGCGGCCGCGAGCAGGCGCTTTGCTTCGGCCTGGCGGTGCTTGAGCGGCGATATTGCCCAGCCCGGTCGTACCGGCGCACCGGCATAGAGCGCGGGCGGCACCAGACCATAAGCGGGCGCATTGCCCATTGGCAGCAGCGCGCGCGCCAGCCATTCGCGGTCCACCGCCATGCCGAGCGCCTGGCGCACGCGCGCGTCATCGAACGGCGGCTTGCGGGTGTTGAGCGTGAAATAATAGCTGCCCAGATAGTCACCGGTGCGCACCGCATCAGGCCGCTGCCGGCTGAGCCAGTCATGGCGGCTTTGCGGATAATCGCCCGAGATATCCGCCTCACCTGCGAGGAACAGGCGCATGCCGGCAAGGGGATCATCGACCGGTTTCCAGATCACGGTGCCGATCGGCGCCTTGCCGCCATGCCAGTTCGGGTTGCGCTCCAGCACCAGCCGGTCGTTCAGCCGCCAGTCGCGGGTGCGATAGGGGCCAGAGGTGACCAGCGGACGCTCGGCGGTCCAGTCCGCGCCTTGCCCCGCGCGGTGCAGCGGCAGCGCCGCCATCGCCGGATGGGCGAGCAGCGCGGGCAGCTGGGGGAAGGGGGCGGCGAGTTTCACGATAACGGTCGCATCGCCCTCGGCCTCGACCGACTGGATCGCGGCGAACAGAGCGGTGTGCGGCGATCCGGTGGCCTTGTCGTTCAGCCGCTGCCAGCCGCGCGCGAACGCCGATGCGGTGATCGGCGTGCCATCGGAGAAGCGCAGACCGTCGCGCAGGGCGAAGCGCCAGGTCAGCCCGTCGGAGGACACCTTCCAGTCCCGCGCCAGCCCCGTCACCGCCATGCCGAACACATTGAAGCGGGTCAGCCCCTCGAACTGGTCCGCCGCGACGCGCAGTGAGGCAAGGTCCGAATAGGTCTGCGGATCGAGCCCGCGAATTTCGGCATCGGCCAGGCGCACCAACCGGTCCTGCCCGGGAGCGCTCACCGATGGGCTCGCATCGCCGGTACACGCGGCCAGCATCAGCGCAAGCATTAGGGGCCAGAAGCGGAGCATCACCATCCGTCATGCCCGCGATTGCTTCTGCCGAAAAGGCTCAATTGCTTAGCAACGCGGAACGCATTTGCGATGCGATGCGTCAACGCTGCAGACAAAGCGAGGACTGTCATCATGTATCTGAACAGAAAAACCATGTCGCTGGGTGCGGCGTTGATTGCTGCGACCGTGGTCAGCGGCTGTGCGGGATCGGGCTATCAGGATCGCGGTTTCGGATCCTATCGGCAATATGACTATAACCGCCCCGACCCGGCTTATGGTGGCTATGATGCGGGGCGATACTATCGCGACGACCGTCGATATCGCGAGCGCAGGCTTGGCCGCAACGACCGCGTCTATCGCGGGCAGGACGGCCGCTTCTATTGCCGCCGCCAGGATGGCACCACCGGGCTGATCGTCGGCGGGATCGCTGGCGGTATTCTGGGCAACATCATCGCACCGGGCGATTCGCGTACCCTGGGCACCATTTTGGGTGCTGCGGGAGGGGCGGCTGCCGGCGCTGCGATCGACCGCAACGGCGCACGCTGCCGCTAATGCAAAAGGCGCCCCGGGTGATCCCGGAGCGCCTTTCGTTCATATCGCAGCTATTGAAGCTTAGTAGCTGTAATACATGTCGAATTCGACCGGGCTCGGCGTCGTTTCCCAACGGACGACGTCGTCCCACTTCAGGTCGATATAGGCTTCGATCTGGTCCTTCAGGAACACGTCGCCCTTGAGCAGGAAGTCGTGATCGGCGGCCAGCGCGTCGAGCGCTTCGCGCAAGGATGCGCAGACGGTCGGCACTTCCTTCAGCTCTTCGGGCGGCAGGTCGTACAGGTTCTTGTCCATCGCCTCACCGGGATGGATCTTGTTCTGGATGCCGTCCAGGCCCGCCATCAGCAACGCCGAATAGCACAGATACGGGTTGGCCATCGCATCGGGGAAGCGGAATTCGACGCGCTTGGCCTTTTCGCCGGTGCCGTACGGAATGCGGCACGAGGCAGAACGGTTGCGGCTCGAATAGGCCAGCAGCACCGGCGCTTCGAAACCGGGCACCAGACGCTTGTAGCTGTTGGTAGTCGGGTTGGTGAAGGCGTTCAGCGCCTTGGCGTGCTTGATGACGCCGCCGATGAAGAACAGGCACATTTCCGACAGACCAGCATAGCCATTGCCCGCGAACAGCGGCTTGCCTTCCTTCCAGATCGAGATGTGGGTGTGCATGCCCGATCCGTTGTCGCTCTTGATCGGCTTGGGCATGAAGGTCGCGGTCTTGCCATAGGCCTGGGCGACCATGTGCACGACATACTTGTAGATCTGCATGCGGTCGGCGGTTTCGACCAGCGTGCCGAAGGTCAGTCCCAGCTCGTGCTGTGCGGCGGCCACTTCATGGTGGTGCTTGTCGCAGGGCAGGCCCATTTCCAGCATGGTGCTGACCATTTCTGCGCGCACGTCGGTCATGCTGTCCACCGGAGCTACCGGGAAATAGCCGCCCTTGGCGCGCGGACGGTGGCCCAGGTTGCCGCTGTCATAGCTGCGGCCGGTATTGGTCGGCAGCTCGATATCGTCGATCGCGAACATCGAACCGTTATAGCCGTCCGAGAAGCGCACATCGTCGAACATGAAGAATTCGGCTTCGGGGCCGACATAAACGGTGTCACCGATGCCGGTGGACTGCAGATAGGCCTCGGCGCGCTTGGCGGTGCTGCGCGGGTCGCGCGAATATAGCTCGCCCGTGCCCGGCTCCACGATGTCGCAGAACAGGATCAGCATCGGATCGGCCGAGAACGGATCGATATAGGCCGCGTCCAGATCGGGACGCAGGATCATGTCGGATTCGTTGATCGCCTTCCAGCCCTCGATCGACGAGCCGTCGAACATCAGGCCGTCTTCCAGCTCGTCCTCGCCAATGACGCCGGCGCACATCGTCAGGTGCTGCCACTTGCCCTTGGGATCGGTGAAGCGGACATCGACCCACTCGATCTCGTTTTCCTTGATCATTGCCAGAATGTCTGCGGCTGTCTTTGCCATTTTAGCTTTCCCTCTTCGTGATATTGCGATCCGGGCCTTGCGACCCCCCTCGGGTGGAACTGATGTTTGTTGTTGCGGCCTTGCCGGGGCAGGCCTCTCCTGGAGTTGCGCGGGCCCTGTTGATCAGACCGCGTCGTTATCCCGTTCACCTGTGCGGATGCGCAGAGCGGTTTCCACAGGGATCACGAAAATCTTGCCGTCACCGATACGGCCCGTTTGCGCGGCAGCGGCGATCGCCTCGACCACACGGTCGGCCAGCGCATCGTCGACCACCACCTCAAGCTTCACCTTGGGCAGGAAATCGACGATATACTCGGCGCCCCGGTACAGCTCGGTATGGCCCTTCTGGCGTCCGAAGCCCTTGGCCTCGGTCACGGTGATGCCGGACACGCCGACTTCGTGCAGCGCCTCCTTCACCTCATCGAGCTTGAACGGTTTGATGATCGCCTCGATCTTTTTCATAAGTCCCTGATCATCCTGTCGTCTTCCATCCTGCCCGGATCGGGGCAGGGCGGTTTTGGGAAAGAACGGCGCGGTTGCCCCGCACCGTCGTGATATGGCTGCAGGGGGCGTGCCGCATGCGCATGGCATGGAACCCGAGTCCCCCTTTGACTGCTACCAAACAATTAACGTGCCAAGACGCATTCCGCCACAAAAGCTTGGCTGCGTTGCAACATTATTGCGGGGGATGCCGGAATTGCGGGCAGGGGTCTGCTGCGCTGCCCAAATTTTGGGCATGGTGCGATACCTCCGGCCGGGTTGCGTCAAGGCTGGCCGGTGGGATATAATCGCACCAGAGCGAAAGGACCGATATGGAAAAGGCCAGCATCACCCTCACCGAGGCGCATCACCAATTGCTGCGCGCCGCCGTGGAAGCGGGGGAATATGCCAGCATCAGCGAGGCGATCCGCGATGCGTTGCGCGGGTGGGAGCTCAAACGGCAGATGCAGCAGGCCGAGCTTGAGGATTTGCGCCGGGAACTGCAGAAGGGGATAGACGATCTGGAAGCAGGCCGTGTCGTCGAGTGGGACCCTGAAGGCATGAAGCAACGCTTGCGTGCAAAGTTTGCGAATTCATGAAACTCATCATCTCGGCACAAGCCCAGAATGACCTGGACGCTATAGCCGAGTATATTGCGCAGGACAATTTGCCCGCTGCAGAACGGTTGATCGGCAGATTGGCGGATAAGTTCGACCGTATCTGCGCCAGTCCGGGCATCGGCTCACCACGGAGCGAATTGATGCGGGGCCTGCGAGGGCAGGCTTTTGGCCGCTACATCATTTATTATCGCGTGCGCGCCGATGAATTGGAAATTGTGCGAGTGGTCCACAGCGCTCGGGATCAGCAGCGCGCATTTCTGGACGATACCGATCAATAAGGCGGGCAGTCCAGTCCCTTCGCGCTCTTGGTGAAGATCTCGCAGCCGGTTTCGGTAATGCCGATCGAATGTTCGAACTGGGCCGAGAGCGAACGGTCGCGGGTCACGGCGGTCCAGCCGTCCTCGAGCATCTTCACCGCATGCTTGCCGATATTGATCATCGGCTCGATGGTGAAGAACATGCCGGGCTTGAGCTCCGGGCCGGTGCCGGGGCGTCCGACATGGACGACCTCGGGCGCATCATGGAACAGCTTGCCCAGGCCATGGCCGCAGAAATCGCGGACCACGCCATAGCGGTGCTTTTCGGCATAGGACTGGATCGCATGCGCGACATCGCCCATGGTGTTGCCGGGCCGCGCCTGCTCGATACCCAGCATCAGGCATTCATAGGTCACATCGACCAGCCGCCGCGCCTTGACGCCGACATCGCCGATCAGGAACATGCGGCTGGTATCGCCGTGCCAGCCATCGACGATCGGAGTGACGTCGATATTGACGATATCGCCTTCCTTGAGCTTCCGATCCCCCGGAATGCCATGGCAGACAACATGGTTGATCGACGTGCAGCAGCTGTGCGTGAAGCCGCGATAGCCCAAAGTCGCAGGAATGCCGCCGCCCGCCAGCATCAGCTCGCGCGCCCTGGCGTCGATCTCTTCGGTGGTCACGCCTTCGGTTACGAACGATGTCAGTTCGTCGAGCACGTGCGCGGCGAGCTGGCCGGCCTTGCGCATGCCATCAAAGCCCTCGGGCCCATGCAGTTTGATCGTGCCATCGCGCATCGGCGTATCGGCATTGGTGACGTGGACATACTGATTCATGCGAACAGCCTTAAACGAAGCCGGGGCAAATTGCGACCCGTCAAGGAGCGGGACGCGTGATCTCGTGGACTTAGTCCGTTGACTTAGTCCGGTCAATGGACTAGCTGGGGGCCATGACCAGCATCGTCAACGTGCATGACGCGAAAACGCATTTTTCCAAGTTGCTCGACCGCGCACACGCGGGCGAGGAGATCATCCTGGCCAAGGCGGGCAAGCCCTATGCCCGGCTGGTGCCGCTGGAAAAGCCCAAGGTGGAGCGGCGGCCCGGTGGGTTGAGGGCAAAGATTCCCGACGGTTTCTTCTTCGACCCGCTGCCTGAAGAAGAGCTTCGGGCCTGGGAGTGAACGGCTTTCTATTCGACACACATGCACTGATCTGGTGGTGGAACGACAATCCGCTGCTGCCGGAGAGCATTCGTCGTAGACTGCTCGACCCGTTCAATATTGTCTATGTTAGCGCCGCTTCTGCCTGGGAGATAGCGACCAAGGTGCGCCTGGGCAAATGGCACGAGGCCGAAGAAGCCGTCGAGCTGTTCGAGGCTTTGTGCGACCGCAACGGATTTGAACTGCTACCGGTCAGCGTGACCCACGGCCTGCTCGCCGGATCGCTTGCGGGCGAGCATCGCGACCCGTTCGACCGGATGATCGCCGCCCAGGCCATCCACGACGACCTGACTGTCATCACCCGCGATCCGGCGCTGGGGGCGCTTGGCTGCCGCACCTTCTGGGAGGAATAGCGGACCAGCGCATACAAGCGCTTGCGTGGTCTAGCCCAAGCGTTAAACACCGGCGCATGACAGCAGACGCCCCCGCATCGAGCCCCCGCATCTGGACCGCCGCGCTGATCGTGATCGGCGATGAAATCCTCTCCGGCCGCACCCAGGACAAGAATGTCGCACAGGTTGCCACCTGGCTGAATGTGCAGGGGATAAGGCTCAAAGAGGTGCGCGTCGTCGCCGATGACATGGATGCGATCATCGAGGCGGTGAACCTGCTGCGCGCGCGCAACGACTATCTGTTCACCACCGGCGGCATCGGCCCGACGCATGACGACATCACCGTCGATGCGATTGCCCGCGCGCTGGGCGTCGACGTGGTGATCCACCCGGTCGCACGCGCGATTCTGGAGCGTTATTACGAAACGCGCGGCGGGCTCAACGAAGGCCGGCTGCGCATGGCGCGGGTGCCCGATGGGGCAGAGCTGATCGAGAACCGCATGTCGGGTGCGCCGGGCATCCGCATCGGCAACCTGTTCCTGATGGCCGGGGTGCCGCATATCACGGCGGGCATGCTCGATGCGCTCACCGGGACGCTCGAAGGCGGGCTGCCGGTTCTCTCGGCAACGCTGGGCTGCTGGGTGGCGGAAAGCGAGGTCGCGGACATGCTGGGGGCGACCGAGCGCGCGCATGAAGGCTGCCAGATCGGCAGCTATCCGTTCTTCCGCGAAGGGCGGGTGGGCGCGAACTTCGTCATCCGCTCGGTCGATCAGGCGGCGCTCGATGCGTGCGCGGCGGCGCTGAGCACGGCGCTGGAAGCGGCCGGGCGCGAGGTCACGCCCGGCGGCATCTGATCAGGCGATCAATCTTCCGGTGCGATGGTGACCTTCAGGCCATCGAGCGCATCGGTCAGCTGGATCTGGCAGGACAGGCGCGAGGTGTCGTTGCGGTGGTCCGAGCTGTCGAGCAGGTCGTCCTCGTCCGCGCTGATCGGGGGCAGCTTGCCCGCCCAGTCGGCATCGACATGGACATGGCAGGTCGCGCAGGAGCAGCATCCGCCGCACAGCGCCAGCAGTTCGTCAAAGCCGTTGTCGCGGATCGCTTCCATCACGGAAAGGCCGCTATCGGCCTGGATGGTGCTCTCTTCGCCCGCGCGATTGATGACGGTCAGCTTTGGCATGGAAACTCCCCAAATAAATGGAAACGGGCATTGGCCCCCCGAACGCGGTTGCTATGATCAACGCCACGCCCGAATGCAAGGGGCGGAATGGATGAGGATGCAGTTATGGGATTGACCGCAGAGCAGCTGACGCAGGGGCTGGACACGATCGCCGCGCGCGAACCGGCGATTGCGCGCGCGCTGGGCATTGCAGGCTATCCCGAACCGCGCATCCGCGAGCGAGGCTATACGACCCTGCTGCGCACGATCGTCGGCCAGCAGGTGAGCGTTGCGGCAGCGGCATCGGTCTGGAACAAGCTGGAGGCGGCATTGGGCACCGGGGCCGCGCCCGAGGCGCTGATCGCGGCGGATTTCGATGCACTGCGCGCCTGTGGCCTCTCCCGCCAGAAACAGGGCTATGCGCGCTCGCTTGCCGAACTGGTGGTGAGCGGCGGTCTCGATCTGGAGAACCTGCCGCCAGACGACGAGGCGGCGATTGCCGAGCTGGTGCGGATCAAGGGCATCGGCCGCTGGTCGGCGGAAATCTATCTGCTGTTCGCCGAGGGCCGCCCTGATATCTGGCCCGCTGGCGATCTGGCGGTACAGGCGGGGATCGGCCGCATCCTGGGGCTGGAGGCGCGGCCCTCCGAAAAGGAAACGCGTCTCATCGCCGATCCCTGGTCACCGCATCGCGGCGCGGTCGCGATCCTCACCTGGCATTGCTACAACAATGCCGCGCTTTGACCGGTAAGTTGCTCGAATATCAGGCCTTGTAGAGGATCTTGCCGCGGGCCAGCCGGTCGCGGCTGAGCGCGGTGACTTCCTTGAGGAAGCTGGTCGGCTTCTTGAAGAACTTGCTCTTGGGGTTGATCTTCAGCCCGGCAGCGGTTGCGATCTCGCCGATGAAATGGACGCAATTAGCCTTGTTGAGGTTGTAGTTCTTCTGCGGCTTCTTGCGCCATTTCTCGGCCACCGCCATCACCGCGCGATATTCGGCATCGGTCAGCTCGTAGCTGAAATGCGGCGCGCTATCGGCAATGTACTTGGGCTTGACTACGCTGACCCGGCCTTCGACCCAGCCGAACAGGATGCTGGGTCCGGTGCTGGTCGCGGTAAAGCCGACATTGGTGTCGACGAGCTCACCGGTCGAATCGACCTTGCCCTTCAGCGTCGCAAAGGCATGCGGAAACTGGCTGCCCAGTTCATGGCTGTAGAAGGTGATGGTCACGGCGGCATGCGCGGCATTCGCGCACATCAGTATCGGCGCGATGAAAAGTGTCAGCAGCAGGCGCTTGATCATCATGGATTTCTGTCCTCGGTCTTCGCGGAGATGGCTTGGTCCAGCCAGGCGGCCGAATCGGCCGGGCTTTGCTTGTTCGCGTCCCGGTCGACGCGATAATTGGCCTCCCGCATTTTTTCCACCGGGATTGCGCCGACCAGAGGCTTGAGCGCCGCCATCAGGCGCTTGTCGGCTGCGGCCGAACGGCTGGCGAGCAGGATCGCGTCATAGCTGGGCACCGCGCCCTTGGGATCGGCGAGCACGACAAAGCCGTTGGCGGCGATGCGGCCGTCGGAGCTGAAGGCAGAGATGATGTCCGCCTCGCCAAGCGAGAGCGCGCGATACATGAAGGTCGGCTCGAATGCGCGGCGGCCCTTGAAGCGCAGCGGATAGGCCTTTTGCACCATCTGCCATTCGGGCCGCTCCAGAAACTCGACATCGGTGCCGAAGACGAAATCCGGTGCAACGCGGACCACATCGTCGAGCGAGCGCAGCCCCAGCCGCCTGGCATCATCGGGGCGCACGGCAAAGGCATAGGTGTTTTCAAAGCCCAGCGGCCCGACCAGCTGCACCCCGTGCTGCGCCCTGGCCCAGCGCGCGATCTCGCCGATCATCTGGCGGCGCGGCTCGGGGTCCTGGCGCTGCATCTCGTTGGTCCAGATCGTCCCGGCATAATCGACATAGACCTGCACCTCATCGCTGGTCAGCGCGCGATAGACGACTGCGCTGCCCAGCCCTTCGCGATAGCGCACGTCATAACCCGCCGCTTCCAGTCGCCGACCGATCAGCCGCGCCAGAATATACTGTTCCGAGAAGCGTTTGGCACCGATGGTTACCACCGGCTTGTCACTCGCAGGGGCAGGCCAGAGCGCGATTCCCAGGCCCAGCGCCAGCGCGATCCCGGCGCCCCAGATGCGCGCATGGCGGCGGTGCGCGATGCCGCTTTCGATCAGCCCCAGCAACAGGTCGACGGTGATGGCAAGGCCCGCCGCCGCCGCGCACCCGGCGAGCACGAGCGACCAGTTCTGCGTCTGCAGCCCGGCAAAGATGAGGTCGCCCAGGCTCGGCTGCCCGACGGTCGTGGAGAGCGTCGCCGCGCCGATCGTCCATACTGCCGCCGTGCGCACCCCGGCCATGATCGTCGTGGAGGCGAGCGGGGCTTCGACCAGCCACAGCTTCTGCAGGCCGGTCATGCCCACACCGTCCGCCGCCTCGACCATCGCCGGTTCGACCGAGCGCAGCCCGGTGACCGCGTTGCGCAGGATCGGCAGCAGCGCATAAAGGGTGAGCGCGAGCAGCGAGGGCAGGAAGCCGAGCGGCGAGATAACATCGCCGAACACCGCCGACAGCGCGAGCAGCAGCGGGAAGAACAGGGCGAGCAGCGCCAGCGCGGGGATGGTCTGGACCAGGCTGGCAAAGCCCAGGGTGATGCTGGCGACGGTGCGGTTGCGCACCGACCAGATGGCGAGCGGCAGCGCGATCACCAGCGCCAGCCCTAATGCTGCAAAGCTCAATTGCACATGCTGGGCGAGCAGATCGAGAATGCGCGGCCAGTCCAGCGTCACGGCGCGCGCTCTGCTGCCCGCATCGCGGTGATCCGTTCGGCCTGCAGCCGGAGGCACCGCGACCAGCGCCTCGGCTTCCGCGCCGCAGCCGCCCGCGATCAGCTGCGCAGGGGTGGCATCCGCCACGATCCGCCCGCTCGCCATCACCCAGATCCGGTCGGCGAACAGCAGGGCCTCGGCCATGTCGTGCGTGACCATGATCGTGCTGAGCCCCAGCCGGTCGTGCAGCGCGCGATATTGTTCGCCCAGTGCCTCGCGCGTGACGGGATCGAGCGCGCCGAATGGTTCGTCCATCAGCATCAGGCCCGGCTCGCCGGCAAGCGCTCTGGCGACGCCGACGCGCTGCTTCTGCCCGCCGGAAAGCTGCTCGGGCAGGCGCGCGGCAAAGGCGCGGGGCAGGTCGACCAGATCGAGCAGCGCGGCCACCCGCTCGGCGGCCAGCGGTTTGCGGGTCGCCAGCCGCGATCCGATGCCGATATTCTGCGCGACGCTCATATGCGGGAACAGGCCGATATTCTGGAACACATAGCCGATCGAGCGGCGCAGCTGGTGCAGCTCGCGCGTCGCGACATCGCTGCCATCGATTCGCACCGTGCCGCAATCGGGCTCGATCAGCCGGTTGACCGTTTTCAGCAGCGTCGACTTGCCCGATCCCGAGCTTCCCACGATCGCGACAAAGGTGCCGGGCGAAATTGTCGCATCGATGCGATCAATGGCGATCGTGGCGCCATAGGTCTTGCCGACGCCCTCGAACGCTACGGCAGGGCCGCGCGCGGTGGCGGGCCGGGAAGGGGAGGAGGAGGTCGCCATGCGTCTACGCTTATAGGCGGGGCTTTGACGCGCTGGCTAGCCACTTGCGCGGCAGAAATCTGCAGCTTAGCGTGCGCCTCACATCAGAAAGAGCCTGGCCGGAATAAGCCCATGCCCGCTCAGCCTGAGCTTGTCGAAGGCCCCGCTATTTGGCCAGCGTGTGTGCGGGGCCTTCGACAGGCTCAGGCTGAGCGGAGGTGGTTTGGGTCTGGCCTGGAGAGGGACACATGACCGACACCAAATATATCTTCATCACCGGCGGAGCCTCGGGAATCGGGCGCGAGGTGGCGCGCTACTTCGCGGCGCGCGGCTGGTTCGTCGGTCTGGCCGACGTGAATCACAAGGGCATGGAAGAGACCGCCAGCCTGCTGCCCGCTGGCATGTCGTCGATCCACAGCCTTGATGTGCGCAGCCGCGAGCAATGGACCCAGGCGCTGGAGGCCTTTACCGAGAAGAGCGGCGGCAAGCTGCACGTGCTGTTCAACAATGCCGGGGTGGGCATTGGCGGTCTGCTCGAGGAGCATAGCGAGGACGATATCGAGAAACTGGTCGACATCAACTTCAAGGGCGTCGTCTATGGCGCGCATATCGGCCACAAATATCTGAAGGCCACGCCCGGATCGTGCCTGCTCAACACCTCGTCGGCGTCGGGGATCTACGGCTCTGCAGGGCTGTCGGTCTATTCGGCGACCAAGTTCGCGGTGCGCGGGCTGTCCGAAGCGCTCGATATCGAATGGGGCCCGGACAATGTCCGCGTGCGCGCGCTGCTGCCGAGCTTCATCGATACGCCGCTGCTCGACGGTCCGGTGGCGCGCACCAACCAGTCGAGCCGCGACAGCGTGACGGCGGCAGGGCTGGAGATCGCGCCGGTATCGATCGTCGCCGAGGCGGCATGGACCGCAGTGCACGATCCCAAGCATGTTCACAGCTATGTCGGCCCGACTGCCAAGCGCCTGGCCTTTGCCGCGAAATGGATGCCCGGATCGATCCGCAAGCGCGGCGGACTGATGACCCGCCAGGGCCGGGGGGAGTAGGCTTCGCTATTTCCCCTCCCGCGCGCGGGAGGGGTACCCGCAGGGCGGGGTGGGCCTGCACAGGAGGTCGTGCTCCCATCCCACCCCGGCCCGCCAAGCCGGGCCTGCCCCTCCCTAAAGGGAGGGGAGAAGGTTAAACGTCTAGCCGAACACCCGTTTGCCGTGCGTCACCCGGTCGGACATCGCCATCGTCGTCAGCTGCGCGTTGACGCGGATGCAACTGGGCATCACGCTGGCATCGGTGACCAGCACATTGACCGTGCCGTGCACGCGCTGGTCGAGATCGACCACGCCCTTGTTCGGGTCGCTGTTGATCGCGTTGCCGCCATGCGGGTGGCTGGACGACAGCACGACATCGTCGGGCTCCTCGATATTCTCCTCAAAGAACCGGTCGATCTCGGCATCGCTCATCCCGGCGCGCAGCGTCTCGCCGTGCAGCAGCGCGGGATAGACCTCTTGCGCGCCGCCCCGGAAATGCACCTTGGTCAGGGTCGCCAGCGCGCGGCGCAGCACGGCAAGGTCTGATGGCTCCAGATCGAAGCCGAGCTTGCCCTTCTTGATCGTCCCGCGCCGATCCGCCGGGAACAGCACGCCGGCGGACGCCAGCCGGTTATAGTTGAGCATCCGCTGGAAATGCTCGTCAAACCAGCCGGGGACCAGCGAGGCCATGCTCATCGGCGGCTGGAAATGGCTCTCGATCAGGAAATCGGCGCGGTCGACAAAGGTCGCCATCTGGTCCTCGTCCCAGGCGACCACCGGATCGGGCATCAGCGCCGGGACCGGGCAGGCGATGTTGAGCGAGATGTCGCGCCCCGTGCCCTTGATGCCGCTCGCCGACAGGATGTTGCTCGACGCGATGGTGCCCGCGGCGACGACCACGCCCCTGGTCACGCGGATGGTCTTGGCGCGGCCATCGGGCAGCATCACCTGCACCGACGAGGCTTTGCGGCGGCCTTGTGCGTCGCGGTCCTCCCAGCCGATATGCGACACCGCCGCACGCGGCAGGATGCGCGCCTTGCGGGGAGCGTGCAGCGTGGCATGGCGCAGGAAGCTCTCGGGCATCGCGCGCTTGCGGCCATAGGGGCAGCCGGTGTTGCAATAGCCGCACGAGACGCAGGCATTGGCCTCGGTCTTCTGCCCCCAGTTCTTGCGGAACCAACCGGTGACCGCGCGCTGGTCAAGCGGGTCGGTCGATCCGGCGCTATAGGCATCCCAGCCGCTAAGCAGCCGCGTGCCGTTGTTGCGCCCCAGCCGCCGATCGATCTCGTGCACGCCCAGCCGCGCCTCGACCCGGGCATAGCTCGCCTCGAGCGCATCCTCGCTGACCGGCGCGCCGATGGAGCGCCAGTGCGCCAGCACGTCATGCGCATCGGGATGCGTCTCGCCCTGGCGCGCCAGGCGCAGGCAGATGCCATTGTTGACCACGGTCGATCCGCCCACGGTCCGGCCCTGGAAGACGATGATGTCGCGGTTGCGCGTCGTCTGGATCGCGCCATCCTTGAACAGGGTGGACGACATATGCGCCTCGTTGGGCGTCATCCGCGCGCTGGGCAGATAGGGCCCGGCCTCGACGACCAGCACCTCATAGCCCTGATCGGCCAGGTTCGATGCCGCAACAGCGCCGCCTGCGCCCGAACCGATCACCACCACCTCGACGCTGTCGGGGATCGCATCCTCGCCGACGAATACGGTATAGGGCAGGTCGTTGCCGGTATGCTCGGTGATCAGCGGATCGTCGGGCGTCCCTGCGCGGGTGCGGTGGCGGGGCAGGGTGAAGCCGATGGCGTTGAACACCGGGTTGGCGCGGTTGGCATCCTCCGCCGCCGCATCGCTGGCATTGGCGTCATCCTGATCGATCCAATGGCCGTAATAGCCGGCATAGACGATGCCGCGAATGCGGGCCATGTCCTGGAACAGGTCGATCCGGCTGTTCTTCAGCCGCCGCTCGATCCGCCAGATGCGGAAACTGCGCGGCGCGAAATGCCAGATCGGGCCGCCCAGCACGACCCAGGTTGCGATCACCGACAGCGCGGTTTCGCGCGGCTTGTCGCCCTCCATATTGCCGAACACTTGTTGCAGGTTGTCCACCACCTGCCGGGGCGTGATCGCCATGCGCGCGGGTTCGACCAGCATGGTTTCAGCCAGCCGCTTCCAGATCGCGGCCTCGAACGGATCGAACGGCTTCCTCATCATGTTCGCGAATCCCCCTGCGCCCGGATCATAGGCTAGCAGAGCGATGGCGGATTGTAAGAAACCGTATGATTAAGCGGCGTTAATCGCCTGAATCAGGACATCGCGCAGACGCGGGCGTCGAGCTTGCCGCCGTGCACCTGCAACCGGTTGAACGAGGGGCGCGATGCGCGGACCCGCTCGGACAGCGTGCCCGCGCCGATCAGCCGGATCGAGCCAGCGGGGGTATCGACATTGAGGTCGAACGGGTCGTGGACATGGCCGGAAAGCACGGCATCCGCGCCCGCTGCGGTGAGCGCCTCCAGCGCCGCCCGGCCGCCGGTGGTGCGGCCACTGGTCTGGGTCTCGGCCTCGATCAGCGGATGATGCGCCAGCACCAGCCGCAGCTTGGTGGCGTGATCGGCGTCGCCCAGCGCGTGCAGCGCCTCGTGCAGCGCGCGCTTGCCGACCCGGCCCTTGGACCAGTTGAGCCGCAGCTGTGCGCGGGCAGTGGTGCGCAGCGAAACGAGCTGAACATGATCGAGCATCACGCCATCGTGCAACTGCTCCTGCAGCCGCATCACCCGGCCATAGGGCCGCCAGATGCGCCGCACGGGGTTGAAATAGGGCAGGTCGTGGTTGCCGGGCTCGATCAGCACCGGACGTCCCAGCTCGGCCAGCCAGGCCTGGGCGGCGGCGAATTCGGCCGATCGCGCGCGCATCGTCAGGTCGCCGGTGATGATCACCGCATCGGGCT
The DNA here is from genome assembly GCA_026625625.1 of Blastomonas sp. SL216. Lineage (NCBI taxonomy): Bacteria > Pseudomonadati > Pseudomonadota > Alphaproteobacteria > Sphingomonadales > Blastomonadaceae > Blastomonas > Blastomonas sp. SL216. Next base: position 1,540,535 of record CP113055.1, on the reverse strand, counting down.
GCTCTTCGGTCACCTGATCGGCAAACCAGGCAAGCGCGGCGCTGTCCTCGGCGCCGAAATGCAGGTCGCTGGCGTGGAACAACAGGGTCATGGCGCGGCGGGCGGGCGCGTTTCGATGAAATTGTGTGGCGCATGGCCCAGGCGCAGGGTATCGCCGGGGCGTGCTTCCGCCGGTTCGCCATCGATCAGCAGGCCGATCGTGTCGGCATCGCTGACCAGGGTGGCGGAGGTTGCGCTGCCCAGATCGACGCGCGGGCCTTCGCGGAAATCGCCGCTCAGCCAGGCATTGGCATGGCTGAGCACCTCGCCGATAGTCGATGCAGTAAAGCCGCACAGCGCCATCATGTTCTCGCGCGGGGCAGCGAAGATCGCAGGGAAGCGCTGGTCGTTCGCCGCGATGCCGACCTGCGGTCCGCTTAAGCTTTCCGAGATGGCGGCGGGGATCGCGTTGAACACCAGATCGGCCAGCTCGGTATGCCGGGCATGCTCGCGCACCTTGGCCCAGCTTGTCGTCGGCCCGGCGATCACGCCGACATAGGCGATGCTGTCGCCGATCTCGACCGTATTGAGCTGCCGGGTACGCGCGTCGCGGCCAGCTTCGGCGATGATCGCCTGGCAGGGCTGTTCGCCGTGCAGCGCGCGGGCGAGCAGGTTCATCGTGCCGCCGGGCAGGATCAGCACGCCGCCGTCCCAGCCGGCAGCCGCCTTCAGGGCGCTGTTGGTGGTGCCATCGCCGGCATAGATGGCGAGCGTATCGACGCCCGCATTGCGCAGCTTTTCGGGGCCGGGCAGCTCTTCATCGGGGCAGCGGACGATGCAGTCCACGGGCTGGTCGCTTTGCGCGAACCAGGTGACGATGTCGGCGATCACGGCTGCGTCATAGCTGCCGCTCGCTTCGTTGACGATAAGCCAGGTCTTGGTCATGCGCGCTCTACGCGCCTGCGCCGATTTGGTGCCTTGGCAAATGTCGATTTTCTCCAGCCCTTATTCCCTGCTGACAGCGCCCCAAGCCCCTGCTAATCGCGCGCAATGACCGACCTCAAGCACATCCGCAATTTCTCCATCATCGCGCATATCGACCATGGCAAATCGACGCTCGCCGACCGGCTGATCCAGCAGACCGGCGGCCTTTCCGAGCGCGAGATGTCCGCGCAGGTGCTCGACAACATGGATATCGAAAAAGAGCGCGGCATCACCATCAAGGCGCAGACGGTGCGGCTCAACTACACTGCCAAGGATGGGCAGCTGTACGAGCTGAACCTGATGGACACGCCGGGCCATGTCGATTTCGCCTATGAGGTGTCGCGCTCGCTCGCCGCGTGCGAGGGTGCGCTGCTCGTCGTCGATGCCGCGCAGGGCGTGGAAGCGCAGACGCTGGCGAACGTGTACCAGTCGATCGAGCATGACCACGAGATTCTGCCGGTCATCAACAAGATCGATCTGCCCGCCGCCGAGCCCGACAAGGTGAAGAAGGAGATCGAGGACATTATCGGCCTCGACGCCTCCGAAGCCGTGCTGGCTAGCGCCAAGTCGGGCATCGGCATCGAGGAAATCCTCGAGCAGATCGTGCTGAAGATCCCCCCGCCCAAGGGTGACCGCGATGCGCCGCTCGAGGCGATGCTAGTCGACAGCTGGTACGATCCGTATTTGGGCGTCGTCATCCTGGTCCGCGTCGTCAATGGCGTGATCAGAAAGGGCCAGAACATCAAGTTCATGGCCGGCGGCACCGAACATCTGGTCGACCGCGTCGGCTGCATGCGGCCCAAGATCGAGAACCTGCCCGAGCTGGCGGCAGGCGAGATCGGCTTCATCACCGCGCAGATCAAGGACATCAGCCAGACCCGCGTCGGCGACACCATCACCACGGTGAAGAACCCGGCTACCGAGCCGCTCCCCGGCTTCAAGGAAGTGCAGCCGGTGGTGTTCTGCGGGCTGTTCCCGGTCGATGCCAATGATTTCGACAAGCTGCGCGACAGCATCAGCAAGCTGCGGCTGAACGATGCCTCGTTCAGCTTCGAGATGGAATCGAGCGCGGCTTTGGGCTTCGGCTTCCGCTGCGGATTCCTCGGCCTGCTGCATCTGGAGATCATTCAGGAGCGGCTGACGCGCGAATACGACCTCGACCTCATCACGACTGCGCCCTCGGTGGTCTACAAGATCAAGCTCACCCACGGAAATGGCGAGATCGAGCTGCACAACCCGGCGGACATGCCCGATCCCACCAAGATCGACGAGATCCAGGAGCCGTGGATCGAGGCGATCATCTATTGCCCCGACGAGTATCTCGGCAGCATCCTCAAGCTTTGCCAGGACCGGCGCGGCATCCAGAAGAACCTGACCTATGTCGGCGGGCGCGCGCAGGTGACCTATGAGCTGCCACTCAACGAAGTGGTGTTCGATTTCTATGACCGGCTGAAGTCGATTTCGCGCGGCTATGCCTCGTTCGACTATCACCAGATCGGCTATCGCGAGGGCGATCTCGTCAAGATGTCGATCATGGTCAATGCCGAGCCGGTCGACGCGCTGAGCATGATCGTCCATCGCGGCACCGCGGAATCGCGCGGTCGCGGCATGTGCGAGCGGTTGAAAGACCTGATCCCGCGCCACCTGTTCAAGATCCCGATCCAGGCAGCCATCGGCGGCAAGGTGATCGCCCGCGAGACGATCGCGGCGATGCGCAAGGACGTCACCGCCAAATGCTATGGCGGCGACATCAGCCGCAAGAAGAAGCTGCTGGAAAAGCAGAAAGAGGGCAAGAAGCGGATGCGCGAATACGGATCGGTCAGCATCCCGCAGGAAGCCTTTATCGCCGCGCTGCGGATGGGCGAGGAATAAGCGCCTCGCTCTTGCGCCGGGGGCTGGATCAGCCCTGCGGCGCGGCGACCTGTTCGGCAGCGGGCGGGGCGGCTTCGGCTACTGGTGCCGGTGCGGGCGGGGCGAGCGGTGCGGGCGGAGCGAGCGCCTCGCCTGCCTCTTCCGCCGGAGAAATGCGCATCGGGATGGCGGTGGCGATGCCATAGCTGATGATCAGCGTGCCCAGGATAGACCACATCGCGACACCGGCCAGGCCCACCAGCTGCGCGACCAGCTGGCCGATCATGCTGCCGCCTTCGGCATAGCCGACGCCGCCAAAGCCATCGCTGATAAACACCGCGACCAGCAGCGCGCCGACCAGACCGCCGACCCCGTGCAGGACAAAGGCATGGTTGCTGTCGTCGATCGCCAGCGTTTCGGTGACGAAGCGTAACGCGAAATAGCAGGCCGGGGTGGCAATCACCCCGATCAGGATCGCCGCGCCCGGCGAAACCAGCCCCGATGCGGGGGCGATGGCGGCAAGGCCTGCGACCAGGCCGCTCACCGCGCCCATCGCGGTGACCGTGCGGGTGCGCAGCTTTTCGATCAGCAGCCAGACAAGCGCGCTGGTGCACGCTGCGACATGCGCGTTGATGATCGCGCTGCTGGCATCGTCGGTCGCTGCCAGAGTCCAGCCGCCGGTCAGCGCGAAATTGCCGATGAACAGCAGCGCGCCGCCTGCCAGCACCATCACCGGGCTGTGCGTCGCAGCAGCAGCGCCCGGCCATCCGGTGCGGCGACCGATGACGAGGGCAGCGACCAGCGCGGACAGGCCGGCGCAGAAATGCAGCGCGATGCCGCCGGCATAATCGAGCACGCCAAAGCCGTAGAGCCAGCCGCCGCCCCAGATCCAGTGCGCGACCGGCGCATAGACGATGAGGCTCCACAGCCCGCCAAAGGCCAGCGCCCAGCCGAAGCGGCCGCGCCCAGCCCAGGCGCCTGCGACCAGCACGGCGGCGAACATGGCTGCGGCGATCTGGAACAGCACGAACGCGCTTTCGGGCACGGCGGTGCCGAAGCGGACATTGCCCAGCGCGATCAGCATCCAGGCATTGCCGCCGCCGATCACGCCGCCGCTGGGATCGCCAAAGGCCAGGGTATAGCCGACCACGACCCAGAGCAGCGAGACAAGCGCGGCGATGGCCGTGCCCTGCAGGAACACGCCCTGCGCGGCGCGCGCGGTGCCGCGTCCGGCCTGCATCAACAGCACGCCCGGTGCTGCAAACAGCATCACCAGCGCGGCACAGACCAGCATGAAGGCGGTATCGCCCGAATTGGAAACATCGAGCGTCGCCGGATCGACCATCGCGGGCGCGGCCCATGCAGGCGCGGCAACCGCTGCCATGGCCATGGTGAAAATGCGCGCCAGCCTTGCGATCATGCTCTCGACTTTCCCAAATTTCGTGCCCGGTCCGATGGCACAGCATAGTGCCGCCTCATGGCGCAGTTTGGCAAATAATCGATTAACGCGCGCGCATTTCTGCGGCGAACGGATGGGTTACATCCAGCCTTCGAGCACCTGATCGGGCGGGCGATGGCCGTCGAACCAGAAGCGGATATTGGCGATGACCTTGAGACCAGCGACCTCGCGCCCCTCGAACGTCGCGCTGCCGACATGCGGCAGCAGCACGACATTCTTCAGCGCGAGCAGCCGCGCATCGACATGCGGTTCGCGGGTATAGACATCCAGCCCGGCCCCGGCGATGCGGCCGGCCTCGAGCGCATCGATCAGCGCGCCTTCGTCAACCAGCTCGCCGCGCGCGCTGTTGATCAGATAGGCGCTCGGCTTCATCAGGCCGATGCGGCGGGCATCGATCAGCCCGCGCGTTTCCGGGCTGCGCGGGCAATGCAGGGTGATGATGTCGGAGCCTGCGACCAGCGCGTCCAGATCGGGCTCATGGGTCGCGCCCAGCATCTGCTCCAGGCTTTCGGGCAGGCGGCGGCGGTTGTGATAGACGATGTTGAGGCCAAAGCCGCGCGCGCGGTGCGCCACCGCCTGGCCGATGCGGCCCATGCCGACAATGCCCAGCTGCTTGCCGCCGATACGGTGGCCGAGCATGCCTGAGGGGCTCCAGCCTTCCCACTGGCCCGAACGCACGAGCTTCTCGCCCTCGGCCAGGCGGCGCGGGACCGACAGGATCAGCGCCATGGTCATGTCCGCGGTATCGTCGGTGAACACGCCGGGCGTGTTGGTGATGATGATGCCGCGCGCGCGCGCCGCCTTGAGGTCGATATGGTCGACGCCTGCACCGAAATTGGCGAGCAGCTTGAGCCTGTCGCCAGCGCCTGCGAGCAGCTCTGCGTCGAGCGCATCGGTCACCGTCGGCACCAGCACGTCGCAGTCCTGCAGCGCGGCGGCCAGCTCTTCGCGGGTGAAGGCATGGTCGTCCGCATTCAGCGTCACGTCGAACAGTTCGGCCATGCGTGCCTCGACCGCCGGGGCGAGCTTGCGCGTGACGATGACGCGCGGGCGGCTGCCGGGCTCGTGCGGCGGGGCGGAGGGCTTGGAAGAGGGGGTGGCGGGCATGGCTTTGCTATGCCGCAACCGCCTCAAAGGTCAAGCTGCGGCACTTGCTTGCGGGGCGTTTTTTGGCCTAAGCGATTATTTACGAAGGATCGTCGGGCGACATGGTACATTTGGGACCGACGGGGGACAGGTTCATGCAGGCTACATGGTTTTCAAGACTGGTATTGGGCGGCCTGGCAGCCGTTATTGTGCTGGCCGGACATGATGGCGCCAGTGCGCAGGCCGAGGTGAAGACGCCCTATTGGGCATCGATCCAGCGCGACGAGGCTTTTGCCCGCGCAGGACCGATGGCGACCTATCAGATCGAATGGGTGTTCCGGCGCAAGCATCTGCCGGTCAAGGTGATCAAGCGCTATGGCGTCTGGCGGCAGATCGTCGATCCGTCGGGCTGGACCGGCTGGATGCATTCGAACATGCTCAGCCGCAAGCGCACCGCGATCGTCAGCGGCCCGGTCATCTCCATCCGTTCCGCGCCGCAGGACAGCGCCAAGCTGATGTGGCGGGCAGAGCCCGGCGTTGTCGGGGATCTGGGCGATTGTGAGAACGGCTGGTGCGAATTTGCGGTCGAGCGCCGCGCCGGCTGGGTGCGGCAGGACCAGATCTGGGGCGCGGGCGAACCCTGACGCCGGTGATCCAGGCCGGAGATCTTCCCGGCCGGATATGGGCCCGCCCACCGTCTTGGGGGACGATGGGCGAGCTGTCATCCTACTGGCGAAAGGACAGTTACCAGTAGAAATTCGGGATCACGCGGATGACCGTACCGGTGCGCGCGTTGACCAGCAGCATGTCGTTATAGTGACGCACCCACACCTGGCGCACGCCGGGGTTCGGCAGGCGATAGTTGCGATAGTTGTTCACCACATAGCGCTGGCCGTAGAAGTTCGGCGCGATGCGGACGCCCGGGCGGAACTGCTGATAGCGGAAGTTCGCGCGGAAGGCGGGGCCGCGAAACGCCTGGCGGTTGCCGGCGCGGTAATCGCGATAGTCGCGCAGGTCCTCGCGATATTCGCGGCGGGCATCGCGCACGTCGCGGCGCTGGTCACGCAGATCGCGCTGTTCCTCGCGCACGTCGCGGCGGTCGCCGTAGCGGCGGGCATCCTGAACATCGCGGCGGTCACGCTGCAGCTCACGCTGTTCCTGGCGCAACTCGCGCTCGGAGCGGACGACTTCGCCACGCGACTGGGCGAAGGCAGGGGCGGTCGCGACGGGCAGCGTCGTGGCCAGCATCAGGGTGCCGATCAGGGCTTTCGAAAGGGTCTTCATTGTTTGTACTCCTGTCATGGCCCGCGCTTGGGGGAAGCGCTGTGGACATGTTCAGGAATACGCCCTCCTGCCTGAACAGGTTGCGAATATGCCGCTCATTTTCATGAAATGTTGTCGCAAGGTGTAACGGGGGGCTGGCGAAGCTTAGCCTCCGGCTTTCCTTACCGTCATCCTGAACTTGTTTCAGGACCCATCGTGCCCCAAAAGCCGAAGCCGCGTGGCGAGAAATGGGCCCTGAAACAAGTTCAGGGTGACGGCAGAGTCTGGGATCGAGGTCGGTGCTCAGTCGCCAGCCTTGGCCTTGGGCAGCAAATCCGCCGGATCGTTCGCCACGATGCCCAGCACCGTCGCCCAGGCGGCGACATTCTGTTGCAGAGCCTTGGGATCGATCTTGTCGAGCGTATCGTCGGGCGTGTGGTGCAGGTCGAAATAGTCGGTGCCGTCCTGCTGCAGGTCGATGGCGTTGACGCCCAGCGCGACGGTCGGTCCGACATCGGGGCCGCCGCCAGCGACATCGTTGCTGCGGCCGATGCCCAAGGGCGCCAGCGCGTTGGCGATCCGGGTCTTCAGGCCATCCGTGCCTTCGGGCAGCTTGAAATCGACCTGCCAGATGCGGTCCGCGCCGAAGTCCGACTCCATCGCCAGCGCATGGCCCGCCGCGCCATGCGCCTTGGCATAGGCGATGCCGCCGAACAGGCCGACCTCTTCCGCGCCGAACCAGACGACGCGGATGGTGCGCTTCGGTTGGCCAGCGTCCATGATCAGCTTGGCCGCAGCCGCGCTGATCGCGACGCCTGCGCCATCATCGATCGCGCCGGTGCCCAGGTCCCAGCTGTCGAGATGCCCGCCGACCAGGATCATGCCTGCACTGGGATCGCTGCCCGGCACTTCGGCGATGACATTGCCCGACTGGGTGATGCCGATCTGGCGCGGGGTGAGCACCAGCTTCATCTTGACCGGCTGGCCCAGTTTCGCGGCGCGCGTGATCATCCGTTCCAGATTTTCGGCATCCGGGATCGACAGCGCAGCGGCGGGGATCGGGGTGACGCCCTCGGGGAAATTGGTGCCGCCGGTATGCGGGTTGCGGTGATAATCGGTGCCGACCGAGCGGATCACGATCGCGGCTGCACCCTTTTGCGCCGCAAGGCCTGGCCCTGCGCGCCGGACGCCGCCGAACTGGCCATAGCTCGCGCCGCTCTGCGTCCGCGTCATCTTGTGGCTGACGAATGCGATTTTGCCTTTGAGGCTACCGGCGGGCGCGGCCTGGAGGTCGGCGAGGGTGCGGAAATACACCACCTCCGCCTCAAGCCCCTTGTCGCCGGTGCTGGCCGAATTGCCGAGCGCCGAAATGTGCAGCTTGCCGGTATAGGGCCCGGTGATCTCCGCAGTTTCGGTGCCGCGTACCCAGGTCTTCATGTCGAACGGTTCGATGCGCACGTTGGAAAAGCCCATCGCCTTCAGCCGCTCGACCGCCCAGGCGCGTGCCGCCGCCTCGCGCTCGGTTCCGGCGAGGCGCGGGCCGATCTCGGTCGTCAGGTCCTCTACGATGCTATAGGCCGTATCGTCGGTCAGCGCCTTTTGCTGCAGCGCCGCCGGATCATGCGCCGGGTTCTGCTGGGCGGCGAGGGAGAAGGGAAGGGCGAGGGCGGCAGCGGCCAGCAGGAAGCGTGTGTTCATGGGGCGAAACGCTTAACTGCAACATCCCGGCTTGCCAATGGCGTCTTGCCCGCAGGCTGGCGCACGGCTAAGGCGCGGGGCAAATCCACATAATCCGCATAGAGGCGTACTCCCGCATGGCTGCTCAATATTCCTTCGTGATGAAGGGTCTGACCAAGACCTTTCCCGGCGCGAACAAGCCGGTGCTCAACGGCATCCATCTGCAATTCTATCCCGATGCCAAGATCGGCATTGTCGGCCCCAACGGATCGGGCAAGTCGACGCTGATGAAGGTGATGGCCGGGATCGACAAGGATTTCACCGGCGAAGCCTGGCCGGGCGAGGGCATCACGGTCGGCTATCTGGCGCAGGAGCCCGAGCTCGACCCCAGCAAGACCGTCAAGCAGAACGTGATGGATGGCGTGCGCCCCGTCGCCGATCTGGTCGAGCGTTTCGACGAGATCAGCGCCTTGATGGCCGATCCGCCGGAGGACGCCGATTTCGACGCGCTGATGGAAGAGATGGGCACGCTGCAGGAAAAGATCGACGCGGTCGATGGCTGGACGCTCGACAACCAGCTCGAAATCGCGATGGAAGCGCTGCGCTGCCCGCCGGGCGATGCCGATGTCACCAACCTGTCGGGCGGTGAACGCCGCCGCGTGGCTTTGTGCCGCCTGCTGCTCGAAAAGCCCAGCATCCTGCTGCTCGACGAACCGACCAACCATCTGGACGCCGAAAGCGTCGCCTGGCTGGAAAAGCACCTCGTCGATTATCCGGGCAACGTCATCCTCGTTACCCATGACCGCTATTTCCTCGACAATGTGGTGAACTGGATCCTCGAGCTCGATCGCGGCAAGTATTTTGTCTACGAGGGCAATTACTCGACCTATCTCGACAAGAAGGCCAAGCGGCTCGAGCAGGAAGCGCGCGAGGACGAGGGCCGCCAGAAGGCGATCCAGGACGAGCTGGCGTGGATCCGGCAGAGCCCCAAGGCGCGCCAGACCAAGTCCAAGGCGCGTATCCGCGCGTTCGACGAGCTGGTCGAGGCGCAGGAAAACCGCGCCCCCGGCAAGGCGCAGATCGTCATCCAGACCCCCGAACGCCTGGGCGGCAAGGTGATCGAGGCGCACGGCCTGTCCAAGGCCTATGGCGACAAGCTATTGTTCGAGGACCTGAGCTTCACGCTGCCGCCGGGCGGCATTGTCGGCGTGATCGGACCGAACGGCGCGGGCAAGTCCACGCTGTTCAAGCTGATCACCGGCAAGGAACAGCCCGACAGCGGCACCATCGCGGTCGGCGATACGGTCAAGCTCGGCTATGTCGACCAGAGCCGCGACGATCTCGACCCCAACCACAACGTCTGGGAGGAAATCTCCGACGGGCTCGATTTCTTCAAGCTCGGCAAGCATGACGTGCCGACGCGCGCCTATGTCGGTGCCTTCAACTTCAAGGGCCAGGACCAGCAGAAGAAGGTCGGCCAGCTCTCGGGCGGTGAACGCAATCGCGTCCATATGGCCAAGATGCTCAAGGAGGGCGGCAACGTGCTGCTGCTCGACGAACCGACCAATGATCTCGACGTCGAAACGCTGCGCGCGCTCGAAGAGGCGCTGGAAAGCTTCGCCGGTTGCGCGGTGGTCATCAGCCACGACCGCTTCTTCCTCGACCGCCTTTGCACGCACATCCTGGCCTTCGAGGGCAACAGCCATGTCGAATGGTTCGAAGGCAATTTCGAAAGCTATGAGGAAGACAAGCGCCGTCGCCTGGGCGACGAAGCGGATCGTCCGACCCGGATGAGCTACAAGAAGCTGACGCGCTGACCTTTTTTCTCCCCTCCCGCGTGCGGGAGGGGCAGGTCCGGCTTGCCGGACCGGGGTGGGATCGACCTCCGTCAGCGCAACCCCACCCCGCCCTGCGGGCACCCCTCGCCAAGGGGAGGGGAGAGGCCTTGCGCACCTTCACCCGCGCGCAACCCAAAAGCCCTCCCTCTCGATGGGGGAGGCCTGGGTGAGGTGATCGTGCCGGATCGGGCCGTACAATGCCCGCTTATGCTGGTGTGATAGCTGTTCTTTTTTGCTCATCCCAATAGCGATGGAGAACATTGACGAGATGTTCTCCCTGGGGTGATTGCAAGCCACTGCTCACATATGGCGGTCGCTTCAGTAAAAGCAGATATCTCCGGTCGTATTTCAAGGGTTCCTTGGTTTGAAATATCACGGACTGGTCAGACATATCGTGTCGGACGGCCGCGAGGTCGTCCCAGGGAAGGAATTGTTGGCGCGATTGCTTTGGCCAGAACGTAATGCCGGTCGCGTTCAATTCACATGCGGGGCCATGCCATTGGCTCGGCCATCCCCGTCGCCATTCAAGCCACGCGCTCACCCACAAGAGCAAGCTCGAGGCAAGCAACAGCGTCACTGAATTCCAGTTGGGCGCCCTTATCGCCCCATAGCTCAGTAAAAGGGTCGTGATCGAGAAGAGCGCGATTGATAAGGCGCGCTTCACTGAGATTGACGCATGAAATTGAAGCGTATCCTGCCCGTCCTCAGGTTCCTGCTTATGCGTATCCATGCCTTGTTGATTATCGAGCGCTAGGCGGCTTAACAACCGATAACAGGCCCAAGTGCCTGTGCGACCATGGCGGACCTTGCGCCATGCAGGCCGAAACATCTGCAACCGCGTCGTTTTCAGAACGGCAGGTTTTCTCCTGCACGGACCCAAAGCCGCACCACATCCGCTTGGCCTGAGCGGGGGTAGTGGAGGTGGCGCGGAGCCTTCGACAGGCTCAGGCTGAGCGGGGGTCGTGCCGATAGCTACCAACAAAAAAGCCGCGCGAACCATCCGGCTCGCGCGGCTTTTTTGTAATTCTTACCCAGGCAGATCAGGCGTCGAAATCGCCGCCCATGCTGCTGGTGCGGGCCGGGGCCGAGGCGGTGAGGCGCAGGGCTTCGGCGGACAGGCTGAGCGAGCCGATTTCGTCGGCTGCATCGTCGTCATCGACCTGGACCTTCTGCATCGACTGGGTCAGGCTTTCCTTGAGCTCATCCGGGAAGACGGTCTCGTCGGCGATTTCGCGCAGCGCGACGACCGGGTTCTTGTCGCGGTCGCGATCGATGGTCAGTTCGGCACCGCCGCTGATCTCGCGCGCACGCTGGGCGGCGAGCAGAACCAGGTCAAACCGGTTGGTGACCTTGTCGATGCAATCTTCAACGGTAACGCGCGCCATGAACGGGCTCCAGACTCTATGCGAATATTAGGAAAGCGCGGCCCCTAAACCCTGGGGAGCGCAAAGTCAATGATGGCCGCGCGTCAGGCTGCCATCGTCGCGGGCCTTCCAGCCCCAGAACAGGAAACAGGGCGGCACGTTCCATGCCTCGAACCCGCGTTCGACCTTGTCGAAATAGGGGCGGATCAGCTGATCGGTGAAGCTGGTGAACTGATAGACCAGAAACGCGCCGCCCGGCGTCAGCGCACGATAGGTGGCGGTGGCGATCTGATCGGCAATGCCATCGGGCAGGGTCGAAAGCGGCAGGCCCGAGAGCACGTAATCGGCATGGTCAAAGCCGTGCGCGGCGATGATCGATTCGACATCGGCCGCCGATCCATGCACCGCGATGAAGCGGCTGTCTGGGATCGTCTTGCGCAGATAGCGGATGAAATCCGGGTTGGTATCGATCGCGATATAGGTCGCGCCGCGCGGCAGGTGATCGAGCACCGCGCGGCAGAAGGTGCCGACGCCGGGGCCATATTCGACGAACAGCTTCACATTGGGCCAATCCACCGGGGCCAGCATCTTGCGGATCGTGCGGTCGGATGAGGGGACCACCGATCCCACCATACGCGGATGCTTGACGAACTCGCGGAAGAACACCCCCCAGGCCCCGAAAGTCCGCTCGGCACGCGCCTTGATCCGCTGCCGGAGCGGCAGCTGGGCCAGGTCGTTGGATTGCATGAATTCCCCTCTCGAAATGGCTGTAAACGAGCCGTCACAATTGCAGATTGGTGCGCCCAAAGCAATCATGTGTGTCAGTGTTGCATAGCAGTACTTTGCAACCGCGCGATCAGCGCCTAGACCCGATTGCATGAGCGGAAAAGCGGATTCCCGGATTCATGCCATTGGTGCCATTGCCGTGATCTTTGCGGCGCAGCACAGCGGGCGCGATGCCGAGGGCTATCGCGCGATGGCCGATGCGATGGACGCGCTCGCCGCGCGCCAGCCGGGCTATTTGGGCATGGACCATGGCGGCGGCGAGGGCGGCTTCGGCATCACGGTCAGCTATTGGGCGGACGATGCCAGCGCACGCGCCTGGCGCGACAATGCCGAACACCGCGCCGCGCGCGAGGCCGGCCGCGACCGCTGGTATGATCACTATACGCTGCACGTCGCGCGAATCGAGCGGGGCTATGCCTGGCCATGACGATGCTACAGCCTTCCGAAGACGCGCTGGCCGGGAGCCAGAAACTGCCCGCCGACCGCATGGCGCTGCTGTTCACGGTCATGCTGGTGACTGCTGCGGGCAATACCGCGATGCAATCGGTGATGCCGGCGATCGGCACGCGGCTGGGCGTGGCAGATTTCTGGGTGAGCCTGGCCTATAGCTGGTCGGCGCTGCTGTGGATGGTGTTCGCGCCGCGCTGGGCGCGCCAGTCCGACCGGCGCGGACGCAAGGCGTTGATGAACCTGGGGCTGCTGGGCTTCATCTCGTCCTTCGCCTTGTGCGGGCTGACGCTGATGGCGGGGCTGCACGGCTATCTCTCGGCGATGTGGACGATGCTGATCTTCGCGCTGTTTCGCAGCCTCTATGGCGGCCTGGGCTCGGCAGGGCCGCCTGCGGTGCAGGCCTATGTCGCCGCGCGCACCAGCCGGGCAGAGCGCACCCAGGCGCTGTCGATGATCTCGTCCTCCTTTGGCCTGGGCACCGTGATCGGCCCCGCGCTCGCGCCGCTGATCATCCTGCCGTTCCTTGGTCTGCCCAGCCCGTTCTTCATCTTTGCCGCGTTCGGCCTGCTGGTGCTGGTGACGCTGAAACTGCGCTTGCCTGACGACACGCCGACTTATGCCGCGCGCGGCCGCCTGGTGTCCGAGCCGATGAGTTCGGGATCGGCGGGCGAGGTCTATGACGCTGGCGAGCATGATGCCGAGCCCGAAGCGGTGGCGCCGGTGGTGGAGAGGCTGTCCTGGCGCGATCCGCGGCTGCGTCCGTGGCTGATCGCCGGGCTGGTCGGCGGCCATGCCAATGCGATGATCCTGGGGCTGGTCGGCTTCATGCTGCTCGACCGGCTCGATCTGCGCGCCACGCCCGAACTGGCTGCTGGCCCGACCGGGCTGGTGCTGATGGCGGGCGCCTTTGCCACGCTGCTCGCGCAATGGGGGCTGATCCCGTATCTGAAGATGGGCCCGCGCAATTCGACGCTGTGGGGCATGGCGCTGGCGGCGGGCGGCTGCACGATGGTCGCGTTTTCGGAGAGCCTCAATGCGATCACGCTGGGCTTTGCCATCGCCTCGCTGGGATTTGGCCTTTTCCGTCCGGGCTTTACCGCCGGTTCCTCGCTGGCCGTGACAAGGGCCGAACAGGGCCAGGTCGCAGGCATCGTCGCCTCGGTCAACGGCGCGGCCTATATCATCGCGCCGGCCATCGGCGTGTGGCTGTACAATATCGTGCCGCTCGAATCGTTCGCCATCATCATCGGGCTGTGCGTGTTCGTGCTGGTCTGGGGACGCAAGGCGCTGCAGGCGGACGAGGTGCTGGTCCAGCCGAGCTGAACCGTCAGAGCCCGCGCCAGATCTTGAGCGCTGCGTCGCCGCGCGGCTGGCGGACATAGGCCGGGCAGGCGCGCGGACGGTAATCGAGGCCCAGGCACAGCCGCACCTCCTGCAGCCAGCCGCGTCCGTTTGCCTTGATGGCGATGCTGCTGGCGGTCATTCCGGGGTTGAGCCGCGCGATCTCGCGCTTCAGCATGCCCTGGGTCAGCGGACGGCGCGACAGCCGCTCCATATCGGGCAGGCGCACCGCGGCGAACAACCGCGTCGCGGTCTGGAAATAGCGCGCCGGATCGCGCGCCATGCAGCTGCCATGCTTGTCCCACTGGTGTTGGATCAGCCGCTGCGACGGCATCGCGCACAGCGTCTGGCGCATCACCGACAGCGGCACGGCATAGGGCGGCGCGGCGCAATATTGCGGATAGGCGGCGGTCTTGCCCTCGGGCCACAGGCCGTGCAGCACGAAGCCGAATTCGCCGAACCGGCGGCTGCATTGCAGCGCCTGGCTGGCATCATCCTCGCGTCCCCGGCAATATTCGGGCGACCAGCTCAGCGCCAGCGTATAGCCGGTCACCGGCACCACCCGCTTGACCGCATCGCGCCCGCGCTGCGCGGCAGGCGGCGCAGTCAGCCGGTCGGGCATGCGACACTGATAGGCCTGGGCCAGCAGCGGGGCGGGGCCGAGCGCCAACCCCATCAACAGCAGGGCAGCAGGCAGGCGCATCAGGCGGCCTTGAAATCCAGCCCGATATCGGCGGCAGGCGCCGATTGGGTGATGCGCCCGACCGAGATATAGTCCACCCCGGTTTCGGCGATCGCGCGGATCGTCTCCAGCGTCACGCCGCCCGATGCCTCGCACGGCACGCGTCCGCCGACCAGCGTCACCGCGCCGCGCAGCGTGGCAGGGGCCATGTTGTCGAGGAGGAGGTGCGTCGCGCCGGCGGCGAGCGCGGGTTCGATCTGTTCGACATGGTCGACCTCGACGATGATCTGGCCGATCCCCGCTGCGACCGCGCGGCGCACCGCCTCGCCGATATCGCCCGCCACCGCGACATGATTGTCCTTGATCATCGCCGCATCCCACAGGCCCATGCGATGGTTCTTCGCGCCGCCCATGCGCGTTGCGTATTTCTCCAGCGCGCGCAGGCCCGGGATCGTCTTGCGCGTATCGAGCAGGGTCGCGCCGGTCCCGGCAATGGCATCGACATAAAGCCGGGTGAGGCTGGCAATGCCGCTCAGATGCTGGACGGTATTGAGCGCGGAGCGTTCCGCCGTCAGCAACGCGCGGGCCTTGCCCGATACCGCCAGAATGTCGGTCCCCGCCGCGACAGCTTCACCCTCCTGTGCCAGCAGTTCCACCGTGCAATCGGGGTCGAGCGCGCGAAAAAACGCTTCGGCGAGCGGAAGCCCTGCAACCACGATCGGGTGCCGCGCGTCCATAACGCCGTTGAAGCGCGCATCCGCAGGGATCACGCTTTGCGATGTGACATCGCGGGCATCGGGGCCAAGGTCTTCGGCCAGGGTTGCGGTAACAAACCGTCCCAAATCGAAGTCGTTGATCGAAAAGCTCATTTGGCCAAGTCCCCTGGTTGCTAACGCGCGCTTCGGACGGACGCGGCCCTGGGATCGCCCCCAGCGCACCCGCCCCGAACCCGCGCAATAGGACAAGCCTTGGATCGCCGCCAGAATGAAGTTGCTGCCCGCTGATCGTCCGATACCCGGCCTTGCCGGCAGGCTGCAGCGTTCACCGCTGGCGGCGGCGCTGCTCTTTTGCCTGTCGACCTTCGTGATCTCCGCCTTCCGCGCGTCGCTGAATCCCGACACCGTTTTTGAGCTGTTCCATCCCAAGCGCACGCTGCTGATTGCGGCTGGCGCGCTGGTATTCTGGACCGCTATTTCCGGAACGTCGGGCAGGCGGCCCGGATGGGCGACCTTGCGCCGCCTTGCGCTGACGGGGCTGCCCGGGCTGGCGATGCTGTTTGCGCTGGCCAATGGCTGGGACATGCTGGTCAGCGGCGAGGTGCAGGACATGACTGCGCGCAACCTGCGCTGGATATTGCTGTGGAGCGGCTATTTCGGCACCGGCCTCGCTGCCTGGCTGGCGCTGCAATATGGAGCCGCCCTGGCCGAGGCCGAGCAGCAGGCGGCAGATCAATCCGAAGCCATGGGCACGCGCACTCCGGATGCCGATGGCGGGTTCTGGGTGAAGACCGGGCGGCAGACGATCCGCATCCCGCATGCGCTGGTCGAATGGATCGAGGCTGAGGGCAATTATGTCCGCATCCACGCGCTGGATGGCGGGCACGGCCTGATCCGCTCCACTTTGGCGGCAATCGAATCGCAGCTGCCGCATGAAGAGTTCATCCGCATCCACCGTTCGGCGCTGTGCCGCCGCTCGGCGATCCGGGGCTATCGCCGCAAGCCCAGCGGCGCGATGCTGGCGCTGCTCGCCAGCGGGGCGGAAGCGCCGATCGGGCGGAGTTTTGCACGCGCTCTGACCGCGCAGATTCAGCGGCCAAACGGGCATCCATCCGATATGGATGATACCGTATCACGGCCCGCCAGCGGCGCACGCGCGACCTGACGTTCGTCACAAATGCGAGCCATTCGCGTCACTCGGCTTGGGGCCGGGGGGCTGCGGTTCCATGGCCGGTGCATGCTTGAGTTACTGGAACGCCCCCAAACGAAGCCGCTGCGCGGATCGCAGGATGACGGGATGACACACGCGGCCTTGTGGATTGTCGATGCGCTGGCCGAAGAGCTGGCGCGGGATTCTACGCAGGATAGGGGAGCGCTGGTCCAGGCACTGCTGCGTCGCTGCGGCTATGAGCAGGCCGATTGCCTGGTGCCGGGGGAGGCCGAGACAGTTCGTGCCGCATTGGTCGCGCGGCTCGCGGGGCGGCTGGCGCGGGGGTGAGAGAGCCCCGCGACGGCCGCCCTTGCGCGGCTTAGCGCGCGATGCGGTGTTCGCCCTTGACCCAGCGCACGGTGCCGCTGGCCGAGCGCATCACGACGGTTTCGGTGGTCATGATGCCGTCGCGGCGGCGCTTGACGCCCTGCAGCAGCGAACCATCGGTCACACCCGTCGCCGCAAAGATGCAGTCGCCCTTGGCAAGGTCGGTCAGGTCATAGACTGCGTTCAGGTCTTCGATGCCCCATTTGCGGGCGCGGGCGCGCTCGTCATCGTTGCGGAACAGCAGGCGGCCCTTGAACTGGCCACCGACGCAGCGCAGCGCGGCTGCGGCCAGCACGCCCTCGGGCGCACCGCCCGAACCCATGTACAGGTCGATCGTCGTATCCGGGTTGGTGGTGGCGATCACGCCCGCCACGTCGCCATCGGGGATCAGCATGATGCCGCAGCCCAGGCCGCGCAGTTCGGCGATCAGGTCGCTATGGCGCGGGCGATCAAGCACGCACACGATGATCTCGCCCGGCTGCACGCCCTTGGCGGCGGCAACCGCCTGGACGTTTTCGGTCGGGGTCTTGTTGAGGTCGATCACGCCTTCGGGATAGCCCGGGCCGACCGCGATCTTGTCCATGTACACATCGGGCGCGTTCAGCAGGCAGCCGTTTTCGGCAATGGCCAGCACGGCCAGCGCATTGGGGCCGGCCTTGGCTGTGATGGTGGTGCCTTCCAGCGGATCGAGCGCGATGTCGATGCGCGGTGCGCCTTCATTGCCCAGGCCCACCTTTTCGCCGATATACAGCATCGGGGCCTCGTCGCGCTCGCCTTCGCCGATCACCACGGTACCGTCGATGTCGAGACCGTTGAGCGCCGCGCGCATCGCCTCGACCGCCGCTGCGTCCGCCGCCTTTTCATCGCCGCGGCCGATCAGGTTCGATGCCGCAATGGCCGCCGCTTCGGTCACGCGGACCATTTCGAGCACGAGCACGCGGTCGAGCTGCGGGGTTTGTGAGGCGGGCGTCGCTTTCAGGCTTGCGCTGGACATGGCAGGCGGGTCATCCTTCTTTTGTGGGGCACCAGTTGCGCTTTCAGGCCTGGTGCGTTGCGCCCGGTCCATAAGGGAGCATTATTGCATTGTCGAGAATGCTGTTGGTGGCCGCCGCGCTCGCCATTTCGGGGGTTTTGGCTCCGGCGAGCCATGCGCAGGAGGCGCAGGACGATACCCGCCTGCCAGAGCCGGAGAAGCGTGAGCCTGACCCGGTCGAGGCCAAGGTGAAGCAACTGATTCGCAAGGCTGACGAATGGACCGGCAAGGAAGAGCGCGCCAAGCGCTGCCAGCCGAGTGCCGCGGGCAAGGATATCGTGGTGTGTGGCGAGGCCGATGCTGGGGCCAAGTTCCGCGTGCCCGCCGATACCGAGGGCAGGCTGGCCACCGGCGGCCCGCCGCCTGCGCCGGATGTGGCGGGCGATGGCATCTTCAAGGGCAAGCCGACCATGGGGCTGGGCTGTATCGTCCCGCCCTGTCCGCCGCCCAAGGCCTATATGATCGACTTTTCCAAGCTGCCCGAGGTCGATGAGGAATATCTGAAAAAGGCGCGCGAGGCCGAGGCGGCAGAAAGGGCGCGCGAGAAGGACGAAGGGGGAGGGGAGTGATCGATATCCCGGTGATCGAGACCGCGCGGCTGCGTCTGCGCGCGCCGGTGCTGACCGATTTCGAGGCCTATGCGACCATGTGGGCGGACGAGCGCGTCACTACCTTTATCGGCGGCCAGCCGCGCAACCGCAACGAGAGCTGGACCCGCTTCATCGGCATGCACGGCCTTTGGGCGCTCTGCGGCTTCGGTTATTGGCTGTTCGCCGACCGGCAGACCGACACGCTGGTCGGCGTAGGCGGCCTGGCCAATTTCGAGCGGGGAATCCCCCATCTGGAAGGCATGCCCGAAGCCGGCTGGGCGATCGCGCCGGATCATTGGGGCAAGGGGCTGGTCACCGAGGCGATGCAGGCCGCGCTGCGCTGGAGCGACACCCGATTGCGCGCGCCGGCGGTGCGCTGCATCATCGATCCGGGCCATGCTGCATCGGAGCATGTCGCTGCCAAGCTGGGCTTCATACCGATCGGCATGGGCGAGAGCGGCGGCAAGCCGGTCAATGTCTATGCCCGGCCTTGTGCCATGGACTAGCCCATGGCTTCGCGGCCCGGCGATCCGGGCCGCGAGCCAGGCTCAGTGCGCCTTGCCGCGCGTCACGGCGCCGTAGATCGCGGCGATGATGCCACCCAGGATGATGCCGACAATGCCCGCGCCCAGCGCGCCGACCAGCCATTCGACCAGTCCGCCAGCTGCCGGAACAGCCTGACCTGCGGCGACGGCAATGTCGTGGATGAAATGCTCAGGCACGGCCATGCCGAATTGGGCCAGGCCATGGATGATGATCTGCCCGCCGACCCAGATCATCGCCGCCGTGCCGATGATGCCGAGCGCCGACATCACGATCGGCATCGCCTTGACCAGGCCCCGACCAAAGCCCTGCGCGGCGGCAGAGGGCTTTTTCGCCAGATGCAGGCCGAAATCGTCCATCTTCACGATCAGCGCGACCGCGCCATAGACGCCCGCGGTGATCAGCAGGCCGACAACGGCGAGCACGCCTGCCTGCATCGCAATCGAACGTTCGGCAACTTCGGACAATGCGATCGCCATGATCTCGGCCGAAAGGATCAGGTCGGTGCGCACCGCGCCCTTCACGCGTTCGTTTTCGAGCGCGAACATGTCCTTGACCTGCTCGACGACCTCGGTCGTGTCCTGTTTGTGGCTGAGCTTGTGGATGACCTTTTCGGCACCCTCGAAGCACAGGAACGCGCCGCCCGCCATCAGGATCGGCGTGATCGCCCAGGGCAGAAAAGCGCTCAAGATCAGCCCGATGGGCAGCAATATGACGAACTTGTTGAACAGCGACCCCTTTGCGATCCGCCAGATGACGGGCAGCTCGCGATCAGGGGTGAAATCGGTGACATATTGCGGCGTGACCGCTGCGTCGTCGACGACGACACCGGCAGCCTTGGTACCGGCCTTGGCAGCAGCCGCGCCGACATCGTCGAGCGATACGGCAGCAAGGCGGGTCAGCGCCGCGACGTCATCGAGCAGGGCGGCCAGGCCAGAAGGCATCGGTCAGTCTCCAAGAATATGCACGACCAGCGGGTCTGCGTGCAAGCTGGGGGAACCCTTGAGCGCGGACAAGGTTGCAGCGACCGCGCTTTCCGGGCCTTCATGCGTTACCATGGCGACGAGTACGCTGCCATCGGGGCTGCGGCCTTTCTGGATCAGGCTTTCGATCGAGACGCCCGCATCGCGCATTGCAGCGGTGATCTCGGCGAGCACGCCGGGGCGGTCGGCAACCTCGAAGCGCAGATAGCATTTGCCGGTGCGATGGCCGGTTTGCGCGCGCGCCACCTTGTCGAGCTCGCGCACCGGCATCGAGAAGGCGGGTCCGATTTCGCCGCGCGCGATATCGATCAGGTCGGCGACCACGGCGCTGGCGGTCGGGCCATCGCCCGCGCCTGCACCCTGGAACAGCAGGCGACCGGAGAAATTGCCCTCGGCCACCACCGCATTGGTCGATCCGTCGACATGCGCCAGCGGATGGTGCATCGGCACCAGATAGGGATGGACGCGCTGAAACAGCTGCGCATCGCCATTGTGCCCGTCCAGTTCTGCCATGCCGATCAGGCGGATGCGATAACCGAGCGCAGCGGCCTGGGCGATATCGGCGGACAGGATCTTGCGGATGCCGCTGCGCTCGATGCCTTCGAAATCGAGCTGCGTGCCAAAGGCCAGTGCGGCGAGAATCGAGAGCTTGTGCGCGGCATCGACGCCATCGATGTCGAAGCTCGGGTCCGCCTCGGCAAAGCCGCGCGCCTGCGCCTCGGCGAGCACCTCGGCGAAATCCTGGCCGGTCTTTTCCATCGCCGACAGGATGAAGTTGCAGGTGCCGTTGAGAATGCCATAGACGCGGCTCAGCCGGTTGGCCGCCGCGCCTTCGCGCAGGCCCTTGATCACCGGGATGCCGCCTGCGACCGCCGCTTCATATTTGAACGCAAGGCCCGCGTTTTCGGCGCGCTGGGCGAGGTCCAGCCCGTGATGCGCGACCATCGCCTTGTTGGCGGTGACGAACGCCTTGCCGCCTGCGATGCTTTCCTTCGCCAGCGTCAACGCCGGGCCATCCGCGCCGCCGATCAGCTCGACCACGACATCGATATCCGCGCGCGTGGCGAATTCGCCCATGTCATCAACCCATTCATAGGGCGACAGGTCGACGCCGCGATCCTTGGACCGATCGCGTGCGGTGATTCCGGCAATGCGGATCGGCTTGCCCGCGCGCCGCGCGATCAGCGCCGCATTTTCCTCGACCAGCCGGATCACGCCTGCGCCCACGGTGCCCAGCCCGACCAGCGCAATGTTCAGCGTTTCAGCCATAAACGGTCCTTCAGCGAAAGTTCATCCGATTGCGTCCTTAGCGGCTGGAGCGGCAAAGGGAAGGGGGCGTAGCGGCCTTGTGGGCCGCGCCTTGCGGCCCTATAGGCCGCGCAGTTTCAAGAAGGGTCCCGCATGACATCGCCGCATATCGTCATCCTCGCCGGCAAGCGCGACGGCAAGCTCGATCCCTTGGCAGAGGCTGCAGGGGTCACGCACAAGTGCAATGTGCCGATCCAGGGCAAGGCGCTGCTGCAATGGGTGCTGGAAGGCGTGGAGCATGCCTGGCCGGACAGTCCGATCTGGGTGTCGATCCACGATCCGGCGGTGATCGCCGATCTGCCGGCGGTGCAGAAGCTGACGCAAAGCGGGCGGCTGCGCATGAGCGTGTCGCGCGAAGGCATTGTCGAGAGCATCGAGGCGGTGATCGAGGAGGGGGGCAGCCCGTTCCCGATGATGATTACCACCGGCGACAATGTGCTGGTGACGGCGGAGGAAATCCGTTCGATCCACGATTTCGGCATGCGCGAAGGCGCGGGCGCGGTGATTGCGATTGCCGAGAAATCCTCGATCCTCGCCGAACATCCCGAGGCGCAGCGGCGCTTCTACGAATTCAGCGACATGGCGATCTCGAACTGCAACGCCTATTGGTTGCGCGATGCGGCATCTTTCCGCGCGGCCGAGGCGTTCCGCGCCGGCGGGCAGTTCATCAAGACCAAGGGGCGGATCGCGCAGGCCTTCGGGCTGCTCAACCTCGTGCGCTTCCGGCTGGGCTGGTGGAGCGTCGATGGCGCGATGGCCGCGATCTCGCGGCGCTTCAAGGTGAAGGTGCGCGCGCTGCTGCTGTCGGAGGGCGCCTATGCGGTCGATGTCGACAACGAGCGCACCTACAAGATTGCCGAGATGCTGCTGGCCAAGCGCAAGCCCAATTGACGCTATCGCCATTCCCATCAACCTCTCCCCTCCCCGTGGGGAGGGGTGCCCGCAGGGCGGGGTGGGTCTGCGCGGAGGGTCGTGCTCCCTTCCCACCCCGGTCCGGCTAGCCGGACCTTCCCCTCCCTGAAGGGAGGGGAGAGGCGAGGTGCAGGCTCACCCCTTGTCGGGGCGCAGGCTTGTGCCCGCGCGGTCGCCGCGCAGCGAGTCCCACCAGCTCAGCGGGTTCCAGCTGGTGTTGCCGTCGAGCGAGAAGGTGACGATTTCTGCGCGGCCGCCGATATTCTCCAGCGGCACTGCGCCGCCCAGGCCCAGCTCTTCCAGGCTGGCGCGACTGTCGGCGCTGCGGTCGCGATTGTCGCCCATCAGGAAGACATGGCCGGCGGGGACCTTGTACGGCCCGTAATTGTCCAGCGGGTAATCGGGGCCAAGGTCGATGGTGTTGTACGACACGCCATTGGGCAGCGTTTCGCGGATGATCGGCAGCTCGCAATAGAATTTGCCGTCCGCACCGCGCATCTTCAGCATCGGGAAGTCGCTGGCGTTGCAGGGCGAATTGGTGTCCACCGGCAGCAGAAGATTGGGCTGCACCGCGCGAGAGACTTCCTTGCCGTTCAGGATGACGCGGCCCTGGCGGACTTCGATCGTGTCGCCGGGGCGGCCGATGACGCGCTTGATATAATCGCTGCTGCCGCCCGGCGGGGTGGCGATGACGATATCGCCATATTCGGGGGTCGATCCCATGATCCGCCCCTTCATCGGCGGCAACAGGTGGAACGACACCGACACCCACGACCAGCCATAGGGATATTTGGTGACCACCAGCCGGTCGCCGACCAGCAGATTGGGCATCATCGACATGGTCGGGATGTAGAAGGGCTTGGCGACCAGCGAATGAAAGGCCAGCACCGCGAGCAGCAGCAGGAACAGCCCGCGAATCTCTTCGAACCAGTTGACCGGCTTTTCCGCCTCGGGCGCGCGCGCGTCCTGTGCTTCCATCGCGATATCGGAAGATTCTGGTGCCATTTCGGGGTCTTTCGGGGCCGGACGGGGCGGGGGGCTGTCAGTCAACGGGCCGCGCCTCGATAATGACGAAGGCCTGAGCCCATGGATGATCGTCGGTGAGCGTGAGATGAATGACGGCACTGTGGCCTGCAGGAATCATGCTGTCCAGCCGTGCCTTCGCGCCCCCGGTCAGGTGAAGTGTCGGCGCGCCGGAAGGGGCATTGACCACGCCGATATCCTTCATGAACACTCCGGCCTTGAACCCGGTTCCCACCGCCTTCGAAAAAGCTTCCTTGGCGGCAAAGCGCTTGGCGAGCGTACCGGCCTTGGTGAACGGGCGGCGATTGGCCTTGGCCTGCTCGACCTCGGTAAACACGCGCTTTTCGAACCGGGTGCCGAAGCGCTCGAGCGAATTCCGGATCCGCTCGATATTGCACAGGTCAGAGCCCAGGCCGATGATCATGAAACTCTCCTCCCCACTTGCGGGGGAGGAAAGAGTTGGCTTGGCGGCTTGCCGCCTAGCAACTCTTGGAGAGGGGGGGCGGCATAGCGCATCAGCCCTCTCCCGCTGCGACTAGGCAGCGAGCTGCCAAGTCTCGCTCCCTCTCCCGTAAAGGGAGAGGGGTTTAGCGCGCGAACTTTCCGCGTCGCAAAGCTCATCGCGCTTCGTCCATCAGCTGACGCATGCGGCGGATGCTGGCTTCCAGCCCGTCGAATATCGCCTCGCCGATCAGATAATGGCCGATGTTCAGTTCGGCGAGCTGGGGAATCGCGGCGATCGGCTGGACATTGTCGAAGGTGAGGCCGTGGCCCGCATGCGGTTCGATGCCGTTCTTGGCGCATAGGGCAGCGGCGTCGGCGATTCGGCGCAGCTCCACCTCGATCCCGGCAGCATCCTCGTCCAGCCACAGATGGGCATAGCGTCCGGTGTGCAGCTCGACCACGGGCGCGGCCAGTTGCATCGCCGCCTCGATCTGCCGCGCCTCGGGCTCAATGAAAAGGCTGACCCGGATGCCCGCATCGGTCAGGCGGCCGACCATCGGCGCCAGCGTGTTGTGCATGCCCGCCGCATCCAGCCCGCCCTCGGTGGTCCGCTCCTCGCGCTTTTCGGGCACGATGCACGCGGCATGCGGCTTGTGGCGCAGTGCGATCTCGAGCATCTCCTCGGTCGCGGCCATCTCCAGATTGATCGGCAGCGTGGCCCCGGCCATGATCGTGTCGAGATCGCTGTCGCGGATATGCCGCCGGTCCTCGCGCAGGTGCACGGTGATGCCGTCGCCGCCCGCCTGCTGCACGATCCGCACCGCGCGCATCGGATCGGGGTGATCGCCGCCGCGCGCGTTGCGGATGGTGGCGACATGGTCGATGTTGACGCCCAGACGCAGGTGATGGGTCATGCCGGGCACGCCGCTGCGCTGATCAGGTCATGGCTGAATCCCTTGCCCTGCCAGGGTTCGCCGAACCCTGACTCGAACGCGCCCCGGTTGGTAAAGGCAATCACGACGATATCCTTGTCTGGCAGAATGAAGTTGCGCACGGCGGTGCCGCCGATCGAACCGCGCCGTTCGACGATGCGCACCGGCGCATCGCATCCGGCAATCGGCACCTCGTAGACCCATTGGCCCATGGCGATAAAGCCCTGCTCCGGGCTGCTCTGCCACAATTGCGCCAGGGCTTCGGCACCGATCAGCTGTCCGGTCATCAGGGCCCGGTCGAAATGCCACAGATCGTCAACGGTGCCGAACAAGCCGCCCGACGCGCCGAAGGCGCTCAGATCGAATGGGCGTTCGGGAACTCTGGTGCCGAATTCGCCGATCTCGAACTGATAGGGGAGCCTATCGGGCAGCACGGACGTGTTCAGCGTCTGGGTCTTGAGCGGGGTGGCGATGCGCTCTGCCACCAGTTGCGGCCAGGGCGTGCCCGTGACCGCCTCCAGCAGCGCACCGGCGACGATGAAATCGCAATTGTTATACTCCCAATTGCCACCGGGCGCAGCCTTGGGTGTTCCGGCGCAATAGCCCGTCATCGGGTCGCGGCTGCCGGTATAGCCATGGCCATAATAAGCGGGCAGGGCATCGCCGTCGCGCGGGCTGTCATCGGGATTGGGCAGACCGGCCTGATGCTTGAGCAACTGCCGCACGCTGGCCTTGTCTGCATTGGCAGAGGCAAAGCCCGGCAGATAGCGCGACAAGGGCGCATCCAGGTCGATCCGTCCGGCCTCGACCTGCTGCATGATCAGCACCGCGATCACCTGCTTGGTGACCGAGGCCCAGCGCCAGCGGATGCCGAGGTCGAACGGCTCCTCATAGTCGCTGAGCATGCCCGGCGGGATCGGGCTGTCATAGCTTTTGCGGACGATCACGGAATCGCCCTTTGCTGCGAGCACCACACCGGCAAAGCGCGCGCTGCTGGCAGCGGCGTCGATGCGGGCCTCGGACGATTGCGCAGCCGAAGGTGTGGCCAGCATCAGTCCTGCCAGCGTGGCTGCGGCCCCCAGGGCGCGCCGGAATGCGGCGCTCATGCTGCTTCGGGTTCCTTGCGGCTGCCCGGTTTGGTGGCGGGCACTGCGGCCAGTTCCGGCGGCAACGAATCGGCGGGATAGCTCGGGAAGTTGAGCGAAATCAGCGGGAAGAAGGGCACACCTAGCGAGGCTTCTCCGGCGGAGCGGTCGACCAGCGCACCGGCGGCGATAACCTGGCCGCCGGCTTCATTGACTGCCGCAATCGCCTCGCGCGAGGAAAGGCCGGTGGTGACGACATCCTCCATCAGCAGCACCTTCTGGCCCGGCTTGATGGCAAATCCGCGGCGCAGTTCGAAGGTGCCAGTGGGGCGTTCGACGAACATCGCCTCGACGCCCAGCGCGCGTCCCATTTCATGCCCTATTATAAGGCCGCCCATCGCGGGCGATACGACAAGGTCGATCTGCGCCCGCAGATCGCGCGGCATCCGCGCGGCGAGTGCGCTCGCCAGGCGCGAGGCGCGCATCGGGTCCATCAGCACCCGGGCGCACTGCAGATAGTGCGCGCTGTGCAGCCCGGACGAGAGGATGAAATGCCCCTCCAGCAAGGCCTGGCTGGCGCGAAATTCGGCCAGAATGTCATCATCCTGCATCTTGATATACCCTTTACGTAGCGTCGCCGGGCAGGGGGTCGCCAAGCTGAACCTCCGCTTAAAAAATATCCCTAGATTGGCTTGAGACTGGCGGCAAGCCTGCGTATAGGCACCTGTAGCTATGACGCAAACACGGCAGTGATCCGGCACTATGGGACGTGGACGGATGCCCTGCCTATACAGGGACATTCTACGAATGGCGTTCGCATCTTGGACGAAATCTATTGGTTTCGCAGCCCTTGTTCTCGTTACCGCGCCGATGGCGCTGGCCCAGACGCCGCCCGCTCCGCCGGTGACGGCGCCCACCCCCAGCGCGCAAGCCGCGCCCGCAGCTGCAGCGCCTGAAGCTGCCGCTCCGGCCGCTGCCGCTGAAGCTGCCCCGGCTGACGCTGCCGCATCGGCGCTCGATTCGAGCTACACGCCGATGGCGCCCACCGCCGGCAAGGGCATGCCCGTCGACAAGGGCATCGATTTCCAGGACCAGTATTCCGAGCTTGGCGAATATGCGCACTGGCTCGACACGTCGGTCCTGCTGCCGATCATCGTCGCGATCTCGCTGCTGGTGCTGGGTCTGCTGATCTGGATCATCGTGCGCTATCGCGCTGCCGCCAACCCGGTGGCGTCGAAGGTCACGCATAACACCACCATCGAGGTTATCTGGACGCTGGTTCCGGTGCTCATCCTGGTCGGTGTTGCCGTCCCTTCGATCGATCTGCTCGCCAAGCAGTACAAGCCGGCCCCCGCCGATGCCGTGACCGTCAAGGTGACCGGCTATCAGTGGTACTGGGGCTATAGCTATCCCGACAATGGCGACTTCGAAGTCGTGTCGAACATGCTGAGCGAAGAAGATGCCGCCAAGCGCGGCGAGCCGCACCAGCTTGCGGTGGACAACCGCATGGTCGTCCCCGCCGGTGAGCCGATCCGCATCATCACCACCGCATCGGACGTGATCCACAGCTTCGCGGTGCCTTCGCTCTGGTTCAAGATGGATGCCGTTCCCGGTCGTTCGAACGAGAAGATGCTGATCATCAAGGAACCGGGCGTCTATTACGGCCAGTGCTCCGAACTGTGCGGCGCGCGTCACGGCTTCATGCCGATCGCCGTCGAAGCGCTTCCGCGCGCCAAGTTCGACGCATGGGTCCGTTCGCAGGGCGGCACCGTCAAGGGCGATGAAGTCGCCGCCGCCGCTCCCGCCGCTGCAGCACCCGCCGCAGTTTCGGCAGCCGCCACCACCACTCCCGCAGCAGAAGGCGCGGCCGCAGCCGCTGCCGCTCCTGCAGCCGCTCAGTAAGGACAGGGCAAGACCATGACCACGATTGCAGCCAATCCGGCCGATCTGCATGACCATGATCATGCACATGACGATCACAAGCCCGCGTTTTTCCAGCGCTGGTTCATGTCGACCAACCACAAGGACATCGGTACGCTGTACCTGATCTTCGCGATCGTCGCGGGGATCATCGGCGGTGCGATTTCCGGCCTGATGCGCATGGAACTCGCGCAGCCCGGCGTGCAGTATCTGCAGGGCTGGGCCACGATGATGCAGGGCAGCGAAGCCACGCTCGACCAGGCCTATCACATGTGGAACGTGCTGATCACGGCGCACGGTCTGATCATGGTGTTCTTCATGGTGATGCCCGCCATGGTCGGCGGCTTCGGCAACTGGTTCGTTCCGATCATGATCGGCGCGCCGGACATGGCCTTCCCGCGGATGAACAATATCTCGTTCTGGCTGCTGATCCCCGCGTTCCTGCTGCTGCTCGGCTCGACTTTCGTGCCCGGCGGTTCGGGCCTGGGGGCTGGTACCGGCTGGACGGTCTACGCGCCGCTGTCGACCAGCGGTTCGGTTGGCCCCGCAGTTGACCTTGCCATCCTGTCGCTGCACCTTGCCGGTGCCTCGTCGATCCTGGGTGCCATCAACTTCATCACCACCATCTTCAACATGCGCGCTCCGGGCATGACGCTCAACAAGATGCCGCTGTTCGTGTGGTCGATGCTGGTGACCGCGTTCCTGCTTCTCCTCTCGCTGCCGGTTCTGGCCGCTGCCATCACCATGCTGCTGACCGACCGCAACTTCGGTTCGGCCTTCTTCAACGCCGCAGGCGGTGGTGACCCGGTTCTCTACCAGCACCTGTTCTGGTTCTTCGGCCACCCTGAAGTGTACATCATGATCCTGCCCGGATTCGGCATGATCAGCCACATCATCGCAACCTTCTCGAAGAAGCCCGTGTTCGGCTATCTCGGCATGGCCTATGCCATGGTCGCCATCGGCGTCGTCGGCTTCGTGGTGTGGGCGCACCACATGTTCACCGTCGGTCTGTCGGTTAACATGAAGATGTACTTCACCGCCGCAACCATGGTCATCGCGGTGCCCACCGGCATCAAGATCTTCTCGTGGATCGCGACGATGTGGGGCGGTTCGCTCACCTTCAAGACCCCGATGGTCTGGGCGCTGGGCTTCATCTTCATGTTCACCGTTGGTGGCGTCACCGGCGTCGTTCTCGCCAATGGCGGCGTCGACGACAACATGCACGACACCTACTACGTGGTCGCGCACTTCCACTATGTGCTCTCGCTGGGCGCGGTGTTCTCGATCTTCGCCGGTTTTTACTACTGGTTCCCGAAGATGAGCGGCCGTCACTATAGCGAGCTGCTCGGCCACCTGCACTTCTGGGTGTTCTTCGTCGGCGTGAACGTTCTGTTCTTCCCGATGCACTTCCTGGGCCGTCAGGGCATGCCGCGTCGCTACCCCGATTATCCGGAAGCCTTCGCCTACTGGAACGAGATCGCCTCGCTGGGTTACGCCATCATGGCCGCCGGCATGCTGATCTTCTTCATCAACATCGCCTATGCGCTGGTTGCCGGTCGTCGTGCGGAAGGCAACTACTGGGGCGAAGGTGCAACGACGCTGGAATGGACCCTGTCCAGTCCGCCGCCGTTCCACCAGTTCGAAACGCTGCCCGTCATCAAGTGATCGCAGCAGCTTCGCAACTCCGACAGGGCCGGTAAGGGGCAACCCGAACCGGCCCGGCACCCCTCACCATGCCGGCGAGGGGTTTGCCATATGGGTACCGACATGAGCATGACCGAAGCCGTACCGCAGATTCAGGCGCAGACCGGAGCCATGGCCGCCCAGCAGGGCGTGCTTATGCCCGCGCACTGGCGCGATTTCTGGGCGCTGACCAAGCCGGGCGTGATCCGTCTGGTGGTGTTCACCGGCCTGTGCGGCCTGCTGGCCGCGCCGGGCCATATCCATCCGGTCATCGGCTTTGTCGCGATCCTGTGCATCGCGATGGGCGCAGGCGGTGCCGCCGCGCTCAACCAGTATTACGAATCCGATCTCGACGCGCTGATGAAGCGCACCGCCAACCGTCCGATCCCTGCCGGGCGCATGGAGCGTGAGGCTGCGTTGCAGTTCGGCCTGGCGCTGTCGGGCTTTTCGGTCGTCATCATGGGGCTGGCGGTCAACTGGCTCGCCGCCGGGATCCTGGCCTTTTCGGTCTTCTATTATGCCGTGATCTACACGATCTGGCTGAAGCCCAACACGCCGCAGAACATCGTCATCGGTGGCGGGGCAGGGGCGTTTCCGCCGGTGATCGGCTGGGCCGCCGTGACCGGCGATGTCACGATGCTGCCGATCCTGCTGTTCTCGATCATCTTCTTCTGGACCCCGCCGCATTTCTGGGCGCTCGCGCTGTTCGTGAAGATGGATTATGCGCGCGTCGGCATTCCGATGATGCCCAATGTCGCGGGTGAAAAGTCCACGCGCCATCAGGTGTTCGGCTATTCGCTGGTGCTGCTCGCCACCGTGATGGCACCCGCCGCACTGGGCCTGGTCGGCTGGACCTATGGCATCAGCGCGTTCGTGCTGTCGGCAATCTTCGTGGCGCTGGCTGCGCGCGTCGGTTTCCGCACGGCGGGCGAGGGCGATGCGCTCAAGCCCGAAAAGCAGCTGTTCGCCTATTCGATCGTCTATCTGTTCCTGATCTTTGCCGCCGTGGTCGTCGACCGCGCGGTGGTTCCGGTGATCGCGGCATGACCGATCGCCCGACCCCCGATTTCAGCGATCCTGCAGTGCTCGCTCAGTTGCGCGCCCGCCAGCGCAGCCGCGCGCTGTTCATGGCCGGTATCCTCATCGCCTTGTGCGTGCTGTTCTATGTCATCACCATCGTGAAGATCGGGGTGTGGGGATGAGCAGCGCTGCGATCAGCCCCGACATGGCGCGCCGCAACCGGCGGGCAGGGATCATCGCGCTCAGCCTGGCGCTGGCCATGCTGGGCCTGGGCTATGCTGCCGTGCCGCTCTACCGCATCTTCTGCGAGGCGACCGGCTTTGGTGGCACGACGATGAAGGTCAGCGAAGCGGATGCAGCCAAGGTTGCGGTGACCGACAAGGTCATCACAGTGCGGTTCGATTCGAATGTGTCCTCGGCGCTTCCGTGGCGTTTCAAGCCGGAAAATCCGACCGAAAAGATCACCATCGGCGCGCGCGACATGGCGGCGTTCACTGCCACCAATTTGTCGAGCAAGCCGGTGACCGGGACCGCAACGTTCAACGTCACGCCGACCCAGGCCGGGCGTTATTTCGCCAAGGTGCAGTGCTTCTGCTTCACCGAGCAGACGCTGGCGCCGGGTGAGAAGGTGCGGATGCCGGTGATCTATTATGTGGATCCCGCGATCCTGACCGATCCGGACACCAAGGATATCGAAGAGATTACCCTCAGCTACACCTTTTACCCGCTGGACCAGGCGAAAAAGGGCAGTTAAGGGCTTAGCACAAGACGTTTAAGGGACGACGGGGACCAGAGAGATGGCCGGAACAAAGAACCACGATTATCATATTCTTCCCCCCAGCATCTGGCCGTTCGCCGGATCGATGGCGGCGCTTGTCATGGCGGTTGGCGCCATTCTGTGGATGCACAGCATGGACAAGTCGGGCATCGTTTTCTACGCCGGTCTCGCCGGTGTGATCGGCACGATGTACGGCTGGTGGGCGCAGGTGGTGAAGGAAGCCCATGCCGGCGACCATACCCCGGTGGTGCAGCTGCACCTGCGCTATGGCATGATCCTGTTCATCGCCTCCGAAGTCATGTTCTTCGTCGGCTGGTTCTGGGCCTGGTTCGATTTCTCGCTCTTCCCCTCGACCGCTGACGTGATCGGCGGCGTGTGGCCGCCCAAGGGCGTCGAAGTGCTCAACGCCTTCGAACTGCCGCTGCTCAACACGCTGATCCTGCTCTGCTCGGGCACCACGGTCACCTGGGCGCACCACTCGCTGATCAACGGCGACCGTGACGGCCTGATCAAGGGCCTGTGGCTGACGATCCTGCTGGGCGCCGTGTTCAGCTGCGTTCAGGCCTATGAATATTCGGTCGCGCCGTTCCCGTTCAAGGATCTGAACTACGGTTCGTCCTTCTACATGGCGACCGGCTTCCACGGCTTCCACGTGCTGGTCGGCACGATCTTCCTGATCGTCTGCCTGGTGCGCGCGTACAAGGGCCACTTCACCCCCAAGCAGCATTTCGGTTTCGAAGCGGCTGCCTGGTACTGGCATTTCGTCGACGTGGTGTGGCTGTTCCTCTTCCTGGTCATCTATGTCTGGGGTGGCTGGGGCGCTGCGACGCACTGATAGTTTCGAGTAACCAGTGATGACCGATCAGCCCGGCTGGCATATCGCCCAGATAAATGTCGCCCGGCTGATCGCGCATCCTGAGGATCCGGTCGTAGCCGGGTTCATGAATATGCTCGATGGAATCAATGCCATTGCCGAGCAGTCCGATGGCTATGTCTGGCGGTTGCAGAGCGACAGCGGCAACGCAGTGGATCTTCAGCCGACTCCCGATCCGCGGTTCGTGGTCAACATGTCGGTCTGGCGCGATCCTGCCAGCCTGTTCGATTTCGTCTACCGCAGCGCGCACACGCCGGTGATGGCGCGTCGGCGCGAGTGGATCGAGCGGATGGACAGCGCCTATCAAGCGCTCTGGTGGGTGCCAGCGGGGCACATTCCCGGGGTTGATGAAGGGCTCGCTGCGCTGTGGCGGCTCGACCGGTTCGGGCCCAGCCCGCACGCTTTCACGTTCAAGCAGCAATTCCCGCATCCCGGCACGGCGATGCCTCCGGTCGACTGGAAACCTGATCCCTGGTGCATCGGGCGTGCCTGAGGGCACGAACCCGCGATCGCCGCTGATCCAGGCTGCCCTTTTTGGCGAATGCCCTTCCTGCGGTGCGCGCACGCTGTTTGCCGGCTGGGTCCGCTTCGCCCCCCGCTGCCGTGCCTGTGGCCATGATTTTTCGGCCTATAATGTCGGCGATGGCCCTGCGGCGTTCCTGATCCTCGTCATCGGCGCGCTGGTCTCCGCGCTTGCGGTCGTGCTTCAGGTCAAGGCGAGCCCGCCCTTCTGGGTGCATGTCCTGCTCTGGGTGCCGCTGACCTTTGCGCTGGTCATCCTGTCGCTGCGCGTGTCGAAGGCGGCGATGCTGATCCACGAGGCGCGCGCCGAGGTGCGCGAGGGGCGGATCGACGAATCTGGCAAGGACGAAACGTGAAAAAACTGCCCTTCTGGCCCACTTTGATCGTCGGCATCGCCATCGCGGTGATGATCGGCCTGGGAGTCTGGCAGATGCAGCGCATGGCCTGGAAAGAGGCGTTGCTGGCCGAATATGCCAGCGCCGCCGACAGGCCCGCGATCAGCTGGCCGCAAGTGCCCGATCCGGACGCGCTGCCGCTCTACCGCAGATCAGGCGTCACCTGCCTCGAGGTCACTGGCTGGCGCTCGTCGAGCGGGCGCAGCGCCAGCGGCGCAGCGGGCTGGGTGCATATCGCATCCTGCCGCACCGGGGCCGAAGGGCCGGGGGCACAGGTGGTCGCCGGATGGTCTCAGCGCCCGGGTGATCCGGCGTGGCGGGGAGGGCCCGTCAGCGGCGTTATCGCGCCCGATAGCACGCACCTGATCCGCCTGGTTGCTTCGCCGCCGGTTGCGGGCCTGGGACCGGTACAGAAGCCCTCGCCAGAGGATATTCCGAACAACCACTGGGCCTATGCGGTACAATGGTTTTTATTCGCGGCCATCGCTGCCGTTATATATGGTCTGGCAGTCGCAAGGCGGACGCGATCCCCATCGTCCGCATGACGCCGTAAGGAGAGACCATGCTGGGCGGACATTTTTACGGTTTTCACCGGGTCACCCATTCGGACCTGCCGATGCTCGAGCAATGGCTGAAGACTCCCGAGGTCCAGCAATGGTGGGGCGACCCCAAGCATGAGCTTGCGCTGATCGTCGAGGATATGGACAATCCCGACATGGTGCAGCTGATCGGCATGCTCGATGGCCATCCGATTGCCTATATCCAGCATTTCGAGGTCCATGCCTGGCCGCAAAAGCATCTGCAGGACCTGCCCCAGGGTGCGCGCGCGGTCGATTGCTTCATCGGCATCCCCTCGCTGATCGGCAAGGGCCATGGTGCAAAACTGCTGGCGATGCTGGCCAAGCAGCTCGCCGCGCAAGGGGTGCGCGTGCTGTGCATCGATCCCGATCCGGACAACCAGCGTGCCCGCAGCGCCTATGTCAACGCCGGCTTTGTTGAGCACGGGCTGATCGAAACGCCCGAAGGTCCGGCGGTGCTGATGTTCTACGAAAGCCCCGAAGAGGACTGAGCGGGGCGCGCGGATTGTAACGCGCCGGTTGCATGGTCAGGGCAGGACCGCTAACGGGTCCACCCCATGGACTATATCAGCACCAGGGGGGAAGCCGCGGCGCTCGATTTCGAGGGCGTGACGCTGGCAGGTTTGGCAAGCGATGGCGGGCTGTACGTGCCGCGCGCCTGGCCGAAATTCACACATGCAGAGATTGCTGCGATGGCCGGGCTGACCTATGTAGAGCTGGCGGTGCGGATCATGGCCCCGTTTGTCGCCGGAAGCCTGAGCGAGGCCGAGCTGCACGGTCTGTGCGAGGCGGCCTATGGGCGCTTTTCGCACAAGGCGGTAACGCCGCTGGCCCAGGTCGATGAGAGCAACTGGCTGCTCGAGCTGTTCCACGGCCCCACGCTGGCGTTCAAGGATGTGGCGCTCCAGCTGCTCGGGCATCTGTTCGAACGCTTCCTGTCGAACCGCGACACGCATCTGACGATCGTCGGCGCGACCTCGGGCGATACCGGATCGGCTGCGATCGATGCGGTCGCCGGGCGCGAGAAGGTCGATATCTTCATGCTCCACCCCGATGGCCGCGTCTCGGACGTGCAGCGGCGGCAGATGACCACGGTGCTCGCCCCCAATGTCCACAATATCGCGATCGACGGCAGCTTTGACGATGCGCAGGCGATGGTGAAGCGCATGTTCGGCGATCCCGATTTCGCCGGTCGCTTCTCGCTGTCGGCGGTCAATTCGATCAACTGGGCGCGGCTGATGGCGCAGATCGTCTATTATTTCGCCGCCGCGCTGCAGCTGGGCGCGCCGCACCGCCCGGTCGCCTTTTCGGTGCCCACCGGCAATTTCGGCGATGTGTTTGCCGGCTATGTCGCTGCGCAAATGGGGCTGCCGGTGGCGCGGCTGATCGTTGCGACCAACGTCAACGACATCCTGCACCGGGCGATCAGCGCGGGCGACTATTCGGCAGGCAGCGTCACGCCCACCGCGGCACCGTCGATGGACATCCAGGTCAGCTCCAATTTCGAGCGGCTGCTGTTCGATCTCGAAGGCCGCGATGGCGGGCTGACGGCTGCGCGGATGCGGGGTTTTGAAGCGACCCGTGCGATGCAGCTTTCGCCCGAGATGCGCCTCCAGGCCGAGGCGCTGTTCTCCAGCGCGCGCATCGACCCCGAGGAAATGGGCATTGCGATGCGCCGCGCATGGGACGAGGCGGGGCAGATGATCGATCCGCATACCGCGATCGGGCTGGGCGCGGCCCACCGGTTGCAGGATTCAGGCGTGATCGACCGCGCGATTCCCTGCGTCACGCTGGCGACCGCGCATCCCAGCAAGTTCCGCGATGCGGTCGAGCGCGCCACCGGCCTGCGTCCGCGTCTGCCTGCGCGGGTTGGCGACCTGTTCGAGCGTGCCGAACGGTTCGACAAGCTGCCCGGCGACTATATCACCGTGCGCGATTATATCGCCGAGCGCGCCGTTCCGGCGAAGGGCTGAGCACCGCGCGATGGCCGAGCTTGACCCGCAACCGTTGCTGATGATCGGCGAGCCACGCGCCGATTACACGCTGATCGACAGCGGCGGCGGGCGCAAGTTCGAGGCTTACGGACCCTATCGCTTCATCCGCCCCGAACCGCAGGCGATGTGGCCGACGCGGCTGCCCGATTGGGACGCCGACGGCGCGTTCATCCCCGGATCGGACGAGGATGGCGGCGGGCGCTGGCAGCTGGAGCCGAACGTTCCGCGCGATGGCTGGCCGCTCGCCTGGGAAGAGGTGCAGCTCACTGCCCTCAATACGCCGTTCCGGCATCTGGGCTTCTTCCCCGACATGGACCCGGTCTGGCGCTGGCTGCGCGGGCATATCGCGGCGCATGCGGGCGAGAAGCGCGCCAGGGCGCTCAACCTGTTCGGCTATACCGGCGTCGGTACGCTGGCGATGGCCGCGGCGGGCGCGGAACTCACCCATGTCGATGCGTCGAAGAAATCGGTCGCAGCGGCGCGCGCCAATGCGGCGCTGTCGGGCATGGAAGCGCTGCCGGTCCGCTGGCTGGTCGATGATTGCGTCAAGTTCGCCGCGCGCGAGGTGCGCCGGGGCAAGCGCTATGACGCGATTCTGCTCGACCCCCCCAAATTCGGGCGCGGCCCCG
Source organism: Blastomonas sp. SL216 (assembly GCA_026625625.1). Classification (NCBI taxonomy): domain Bacteria; kingdom Pseudomonadati; phylum Pseudomonadota; class Alphaproteobacteria; order Sphingomonadales; family Blastomonadaceae; genus Blastomonas; species Blastomonas sp. SL216. Next base: position 1,504,276 of record CP113055.1, on the reverse strand, counting down.
AAGGCGAGGTGTGGAAGCTGGAAGAGCATCTGCCCGCGCTGATCGCCGATTGCCGCAGGTTGCTGGACGAACAGTCGGCTTGCCTGTTCCTCACCGTCTATGCGGTGCGCATGTCGGCGCTGGCGCTGGGCGAACTGCTCGCGGCGCATTTTGCCGATCTGCCCGGCAGGATCGAGATCGGCGAACTGGCGGTGCGCGAACAATCGGGCGGGCGGCTGCTGCCCACCGCGATCTTCGCGCGCTGGTCGAACGGGTGAAACACTTGCGCTTGGCCGCGCAATTTGCCAACGCGCGCTGACATTTGGACAGATCAATCGTTATTCCCGCGAACGCGGGAATCCCGCTTTCGCGCTGACGGTGAAGAATTGCCGGACCCCGCCATCGCGGGGGTGACGAACCCTGAACTACACGGAAATAGGCCCAGCATTTGACCGATACCACTCCCGATAGCCTGATCCTCGAAATCGCCGATCTCGACGTCAACGTCCTGACCGGCATCTATTCGGAGGAAACCAAGCTGCCCCAGCCGCTGCGCTTCACCATCTGGGCGGAGATGCTGGCTCAGGATCATTACGCGCCCGATACCCCGCTTTCGGCGTCGAAGAATTATATGGACCTCAAGCATGCAGCTTCGACCGCGCTGCCCGAAGGCGTGCATTTTACGCTGATCGAGGCGGTGGCCGATCATGTCATCGACACGCTGTTCCTGCAGGATCCGCGCATCTGGCGGCTCAAGGTGAAGATCATCAAGCTCGCGATTGCAGAAGCTGGCGAGTCGATCGGCATCACCTTGACGCGGACGCGCAGGTGAGCCGCCCGGTCGCTGCCCCGCTGGCGCTGGTTACCGGCGGCTTTCGCCGGGTGGGCGCGGCCATCGCGATGGAGCTGGCCCGCGCCGGCTATGCCATCGCGCTGCATGGGCGCAGCGACCTGACACCCGAACCGGAACTGGCGGCGACGCTGGCAGCCGAGGCGACCGACTGGGCGGGCTTTGCCGCAGACCTGTCCGATCCGGCTGCCCCGCAGGCCCTGATCGACCAGGTGACCGCGCATTTCGGCCGCGCGCCGGACCTTCTGGTCAACAATGCGTCGCTGTTCGATTATGACGACTGGCAGAGCATGTCGGCGCAGATGCTGGCCGATCATTTCGCGGTCAACCTGTTCGCGCCGATGCTGCTGACGCGCGCGGTGGTGGCCGGGGCGGGCGAGGGGAGGGTGCCCTCGATCGTCCAGATCATCGACCAGCGGGTGCGCAACCCCAATGGCGACCAGTTGAGCTACACCCTCTCCAAACAGGCGCTCGCCGAATCGATCCGCACATTGGCCCGCGCCTTTGGTGCCAGGGCCCGGGTGAACGGCGTCGCACCAGGCCTGACGCTCGCCACCAGCGACTATGACGATGCGCAGATGGCCCGGCTTGCCGCGCGCATGCCGCTGCATCGGCTGTCGGCTCCGGGAGACATTGCGCGCGCGGTGCGTTACCTTGCGCAGGAGCCTGCCATCACCGGCCAGTTGCTTTTCGTGGATGGCGGTGCCCATATGCTGAGCATGGAGCGCGACTTTGTCTTCATGGACAAGCAGGACCAAGCCTGAACCCGCGCACGACACTGGAGACCGACATGCGATTGACTGCCACTGCATCCCTTCTGGCGCTGACTCTCGCGGTCGCGGGCTGCGGCAGCCATGACGGCGGCGGCGATCCGGTCAAACGCGTCGATCCCGCGAGCCTCGAGGTCAAGGACGAAGCCGCTGCCGAGCCCGATGCGATCCTGCGCGTCGACGAGGTGGTGCTGCGCAATCCCGATCTGTCGACGCTCGCCCGTGCGATCAAGGCGGCGGACCTCGGCGCGGCGCTTGCCGCCGACAAGCCGATGACGGTGTTCGCGCCCGATAATGGCGCGTTCGACAAGCTGGGTGTCGATGCCCTGGCCGAGTTGCTGCTGCCCGAGAACAAGGCGCGGCTGGCCGCTGTGCTCAACTATCACGTCATCCCGGGGCGGCTGACCGTGGCGGACCTGCGCAAGCAGATCGGCGACAAGGGGGGCAGCATCGAGCTTATCACGCTGCAGGGCGAGAAGCTCAACGCATCGATCGAGCTCGATCAGGTGCGGCTGGCGGATGCCAGCGGCGATGTCGGATCGCTGCACCAGACCGATCTTGCCGCGAGCAACGGCATGGTCCATGTGATCGACCAGGTGCTCTCGCCGCAGGAATAAGGCGCGGGCTCTCCGGCTGGGTTGCTCGCCCCACCTGCGTCAGGGCAGGGGCGTTGGTGAGCAATGCGGCGAAACGCTCAGCCGCCCGCCAGCGCCGCATTGGCGGCACGCAGCTTGCGGTCGAGCGCATGGTTGATCTGGCGCTCGATCACCGTGCGGGCATCGGGGTGCAGTTCCAGATACTGACGCAGCTTGGGCGCGGAGACGCACCAGAAGCGGCTGTCGCTGGCAAGCCTGACGGTGCCGGTGGCAGGCTCGCCGCTGAGCGCGGTCGCATCGCCGATCAGGTCGCCGCTGGTGACCGTGCCGACATGGTTGCCGTGCAGCGAAATCTCCGCCTCGCCCTCATGCAGGTAGAACAGATGGCTGATCGCCTCACCCTCGTTGATCAGCACTTCGCCCTCGCGGCCCGTGATCCAGTTGCCCTGGTCCATCAGGTGCCGGGCACCGGCGCGGCTCATCTCGCTCATGAAGCTCGCCCGCAGCGCCTCTTCTTCGGCGGAGAAGCGCGAATTGCGCTCTGCCATCAGATAGCGCAGCAGCATCGATGCGCCGATCACCAGCAGCACGAAGAACCACAGGGCCAACCCCAGATCATTGGCAAAGCCCAGCGCATAGGTCAGGCCCAGAATGGCCGAGAGGACGATGCCGAGTCGCATCCACGGCATGGGCGGCGCGATCAGCGCCACCGCCAGGATCATGAACGACAGATGCCCAAGCCATGCGCCATCTGAAAATCCCAAGCCCAGCTTCATTGCCTTGCCTCCCTATGTGCCGGTTACCATGGCAAATATGCTGCGTTGCGGCAAGCTTGGCGCAGGGCAGGGGCAGCACGGGCCCGCTGGCAGGGGCCGCAGATTTTTGCGCGCATTCCTAAAGGATTGCCTTGAAACTGGCAGGCGAACCGGCGATAAGAGCAGGCAAGACAAGACTAAGGGGTCGCATCGTTAGTCTATCGGGGGCCGGTTCCTCACGGAGCCGGGGGTAAAAGCGACGATGCACAATTCATGGCTTTGGGCCGTTCAACGCGTGGGTGGAATCCGTGCCGCAATTGCGGGCATGGCCTGTCTTGCTCTGGCGATCGGCGCTTTCTTCATCGCGAATTTCGCAGCCGCCGACCGGCTTGAGGCACAGGCGGCCAGCACCGCCGCGCGCGGCACGCATATGGGCGTGGGCAGCTGCGCGGGTTCGACCTGTCATGGCCGCAACGAGGCCGATGGCGAAGTCGTGCGTCAGGACGAATTGTGGCGCTGGCAGGAAGAATCGACGCCCGGTGGCGCGCACAGCCGCGCCTTCCGCGTGCTGGGCGAACCGCGCAGCCTGGCGATCGGCAAGAAGCTGGGCATCGGCGATCCGCGGTCGGCAGCGATCTGCCTGGGCTGTCACTCGACTCCGGCTGCGGCCAAGGGCGCGCGCTTCCAGGTCAGCGATGGCGTCAGCTGCGAAGCCTGCCATGGTGCCGCCTCGGGCTGGCTCTCCAGCCATTATGCCACCGGCACCAGCCATGCGCGCAACGTCTCGCAAGGCATGATCCCGCTCGAAAGTGCGCAGGCGCGCGCTGGCGTGTGTCTCGATTGCCATCTGGGCAACGACGCGCCGGGCCAGTTCGTCAACCACCGCATCATGGCGGCGGGCCATCCGCGCATCTCGTTCGAGCTCGACCTGTTCTCGACGCTGACCCAGCATCATGACGAGGATGCCGATTACCGCCAGCGCAAGGGCAAGCCCAATTCGATGCGCATGTGGGCGGTGGGCCAGGCGATCGCGCTGGAACGTTCGCTCAGCCTGTTCGGCAAGCCTGGCCTGGCCCAGGAAGGCGTGTTTCCCGAATTCTATTTCTTCGACTGCCATAGCTGCCACCGCCGCATCTATGACGAGGAGGACGCGCGTCCGGCCAAGCTTTCCAACCCTGGCCGTCCGATCCCGTCGGGCATGCCGCCCTATAATGACGAGAACATGATCATGCTCTCGGCAGCGGTGCGGATCGCAGCGCCGGGCATGGCTTCGCAATATGAAGCCCAGGCGCGCGCTTTCCACGCCGCGATGGCGCAGGGCCGTGGTCCGGCCGTCGAGGCGGCCAACCGGCTGCGCCAGACCGCGATGGCGCTGGCTGACCAGTTCAGCCGCACCGACTTCAGCCGCGCGCAGACCTTCTCGATCATGGAATCGATCGCCAGCGAGGCGATTTCTCCGCGCTTCACCGATTACGAGGGCAGCGTTCAGGCAGTGATGGCCGTCGATACGCTGCTGAGCGGGCTGGTCACGCAAGGTCAGGTGTCGGGGGGCGCCGCAACCTCGCTACGGGCGCAGATCAACCAGGCCTATGCCGCAGTGGCTGAGCCCAATGCCTACAAGCCGCTGGAATTCCGCCGGGCCCTCGGCGGAGCAGTGCGGACCATCCGGTCGCTGCAATAAGACCGGCTGGGCAGGGAGATGACCAAAGTGGGACGTTTTGGTGAGTTTGGTTCAGTGATGTCAGGCCGGGTCGCATCGGTGCGGAGTATTGTCGCATGATGCGAATTGGCAAGGTAACGGCATCCCTGGCCGCGATGGCGCTGGTGCTCAGCTCCTGCGGGGGCGGCAACAGCAGCGGCACCACGCCTGCGCCCAGCCCGACCCCGACGCCCAATCCCACCCCGCCGCCTGCGGGTGGCAATTTCACCGCCCCGGCGCAGGAAGCGCTGACCGTGGGCGAAGTGCAGCAGGTGATCGCCCAGGCGGTGAGCGAAGCGCAGCGGCGCAACCTGCCTTCGGTGATCGCGGTCGTGGACCGGGTCGGCAATGTGCTTGCGGTCTTCCGCATGAACGGCGCGCGCGCGCTGGCCCGCACCAGCGCGATGACCGAGGCGGGCCTGAACAGCCCGACCATCGACGCGCAGGGCCTGGATGTGCCGGCGGAAATGGCCGCCATTTCCAAGGCGGTCACCGGGGCCTATCTTTCGAGCGGCGGCAACGCGTTTTCGTCGCGTACGGCAAGCCAGATCGTCCAGCAGCATTTCCCGCCCGCGCCTTCGACCCGCGGTCTTGAAAGCGGTCCGCTGTTCGGCGTGCAGTTCAGCCAGCTGCCGTGCTCCGACCTGTCGGCGCGCTTCCAGTCGGCGGGCGGAGCGAGCGCGTTCATCGGTCCCAAGCGCTCGCCGCTGGGCCTGGCGGCTGACCCCGGTGGTCTCCCGCTCTACAAGAACGGCGTCGTCGTCGGCGCGATCGGCGTGATGGGCGATGGCGATTACGGCTTTGATCCCAATATCCTCGACCGCGATATCGATCCGGAAGAGGCGATCGCCTTTGCCGGAACCCAGAGCTTTGCCGCGCCGGAAGCCATCCGCGCCGACCGTATCACGGTGGACGGCACCACCTTGCGGTTCAGCGATATCCTGGCCAGCGACATCGGTGCGGTCTCGACCAATTTCGCGGCGATCAACGGCAGCGCCGGCAGCCTAATCGCGGTGCGCGGCTATAATGGCGCCGCGATCATCGCGGGTACGCCTTATGGTACGGAAGCATCGGGCATCCGCGCCGCGCGCGCGGCCGAGTTCGCCAATACGGACGCCTTCATCCTCACCGATGGCGCGGGCAATCCGCGCTTCCCGATCCGTGCCGGCACCGATACCGCCTCGGTCACCCAGCCGCTGACTGCGGCCGAGGTGCGTGCGATCCTGGAAGAGGCGTTCACCGTGCTCACCCGCGCGCGCGCCCAGATCCGCCGCCCGCTCGACAGCCGGATGCAGGCGACGATCTCGGTGGTCGATACGCATGGCGAGGTGCTTGGCATCGTCCGTTCGCCCGATGCGCCGATCTTCGGCACCGATGTGTCGCTGCAAAAGGCGCGCACGGCGATGTTCTTCTCGAACCCGCAGGCCGGGGCCAACCTGCTCGCGGCAGGTGGCGGCGTCGCGCCGTTCGTTCAGGCGATGCGCACCTTTCTGGGTGATCCCAACGCGCTGACCGGCAATTTCGCTTATGGCAACCGCAGCGTCGGCAATCTGGCGCGGCCCTATTTCCCCGATGGCGAGCTTGGCCGTCCGCCGGGCCCGCTCTCGCGCCCGATCGACGATTTCAACCCGTTTGCCGTGGGCCTGCAGGTGCAGCTCGTGGCGGCCAACATCATCCAGCACGCGCAGTTCGTCGCGGGGGCCTCGCCCACCGATACCGCGCAGCGCTGCACCGCGCTGCCTGACACGGTGCAGGGCCAGAACCGGCTGGAAAACGGCATCCAGATCTTCCCCGGCGGTGTGCCGATCTATCGTGGCAACACGCTGATCGGCGGTATCGGCGTGTCGGGCGACGGTATCGACCAGGATGACATGGTCGCGTTTCTGGGCCTGAACAATGGCGGCCAGCGCGTCGGCGGGGTCGGCAATGCCGCCAATGATCGCCGCGCCGACCGGGTGGTGGTGAATGTCGGCAGCGCGCAGGTGCGTCTGCGCTATGTCAGCTGCCCGTTTGCGCCGTTCCTCGATACCAACACCCAGAACGTCTGCGAGGGTCTGTAAATGGCCGTGCCGCTCGTCGCCCTTATCCCGATCATGGCTTTCGCCGGGGCTGGCGTTGAGCATGGCGAGCCGGTTTCCGGCACAGTCCTGCATCAGGGGCCGCAGACCGCTGTCGCGGCTTTGGTGGCTGCCGATCTGGGCCGGGGCATGGCGCTGGAGCGCCTCATCGCGAAGTCGAGCGCGTCGGCATCGCCTGCGCCTTCGCACCGAGTGATGGCCCCCGTTCCGCATCGGCTGAGCTCGCCGCGGGCGATGGGCGACCACAGCCTGTTCTTCGCCGGTGCGGGCGCGGACGAGTTGCTGCTGACCGACGAACAGCAAGCACCCCCGGCACCGGGCGCGATGCCGCCCGCGCCGTCCTCCAGCGATGGTGATACCATCGATGCCGATGAGGCGCTGATCGACGACCGCCGCCGTCCCGGTCTCGAAAAGAAGCTGCCTGACCGGGTGACGCAGGACAATCCGGGGGCCGTCCGCGCGCCCGCACCCGAGGCATTCCCGACCGACGAGTTCCCGGTGCCCGATCGCTGGCGCATCGTCACCTCGCTCTGCCCGACCAAGGGCGGCGATCAGTCGATCTACGGGCTTTACCCGAACCTTTCGAACGTCTGTCGCTCGAAGCTCGACCCCTATCACCAGAACGTGCTCAAGGGCGACCGGCCCTTGCCCGAGGGCAAGCGCCCCGGTTTCCTGAAGGAGGATGACTGGTTCTTCATCGCCAATGTCGTGTCCGACACGGTGATCGAGCCGCGCAGCTTCCCGACGCCCGTCGGTGTGCAGACGACCTCTCGCCCTGACAGCCTGGACGTGTTCGGGCGTGCGGATTCGCTGGTGGTGGCCCAGACGGTGATCGCCGGGTTCTCGCTGCTCAAGGGCGAGACCGCGTACAAGCCGCCCGCGATCGAATATCGCCTCGTGCTGGCGGCACAGGTCAATTATGTCGATGTAAACGAACGGCGCATCCTGTTCGTCGAACCGTCGCGCCCGACGCACCGTACCGACCATTTTGTCGGCGTGCAGGAAGCGTTTATCGACTACCACCTCGGCAAATATGACAGCTCGCGCTACGACTTCATCTCGCTTCGCGCAGGCGTGCAGCCGATGCAGGCCGATTTCCGCGGCTTCCTGTTCCAGGACAACCAGCTCGGCATCCGCCTGTTCGGCAACCGCGACAACAACCGCTTCCAGTTCAATCTGGGCGCGTTCTGGCGGCTGGAAAAGGACACCAATTCGGGCCTCAACAGCATCGTCGATACGCCGCGCGACGACTGGGTGTTCTTCGCCAACGTCTATCGCCAGGACTTTCCGATTGTCGGCCTGACCAGCCAGGTCTCGGTCACGTACAACATGAACCGCGAAGGCGGGCGCGAGCTCAAGATCGACGATAACGGCTTCCCGGTGCGCCCGGCGCTGCTCGGCGACCTGCGCAGCCGCGAATATGATGTCGTGTATCTGGGTTATGCGGTCGATGGCCGCATCGGGCGGATCAACATCACCGGCCAGGCCTATGGCGCGTTCGGCGAGGACCGCAACAGCTTCTTCACCAGCCGCAAGGCCGATATCCGCAGCTATTTCGGCGCTGCCGAAATCAGCTATGACAATGACTGGGCGCGCTTCCGACTGCAGGGCCTGTTCGCCAGCGGCGATGGCAATCCGTATAACGATACCGAGGGCGGGTTCGACGCGATCTTCGAAAACCCGATCTTTGCCGGGGCCGATACCAGCTACTGGATCCGCCAGGTCATCCCCTTTGCCGGTGGTGGCCGCGCGGTCGGTATCAACACCCGCAATGGCATCCTGAACAACCTGCGCTCGTCCAAGGAGCAAGGCCAGTCGAACTTCAACAATCCCGGCACGGTGCTGCTGGGTGCAGGCGCGGATTTCGATCTCAGCACGACGACCCGGCTGTCGGCGAACGTGAACCATCTGTGGTTCCACAAGACCGATACACTTGAGGCGCTGCGCCAGGAGGGTACTATCCCGGCGTCGATTGGCTGGGATGTTTCGGCGGCGGCGATCTGGCGTCCCAATGCCAACCAGAATCTGGTGTTCCGCCTTTCGGGCGCGATCTTCGATCCTTCGCGCGGCTTCCGCGACCTGTTCACCCAATCGGGCAAGTCAGACCTCTTTTATTCGGTGCTTTTCAATGCGATCCTGGCGTACTGACCGGCTGCGCGGCGTCATGCCCGCCTTCAACTGGAAGCTGCTGCTGACGGGCCTGCTGCTCGTCACCTTTGCTGCGCTTCCCGCCGATCAGCTGCTCGCCTCGGGCAAGGAGAAAGCGCAGAAGGTCAAATACACCTTCACGCCGCCCGCACCCGAGAACCAGGAATGGGCAGAGGCCGACGCCAAGAGCGCAGGCTGCCAGTCTTGCCACACCGCCAGCGACCACAAGACGATGCACGCATCGCCCGCCGTGGTGCTGGGCTGCACCGATTGCCATGGCGGCGATGCGACCATCATGGGCGACAACAAATGGGGCCGCGAAAGCCTGCCCTATCAGGACGCGCTGATGAAGAGCCACGTCCTGCCCAAATATCCGGTGGCGTGGAAATGGCCGAGCTCGGCCAACCCGCAGCGTTCCTATGCCTTGCTCGCCAAGGAAGCGCCCGAGTTCATCCGCTTCGTCAATCCGTCCGATTACCGCGTGGTGCGCGAATCCTGCGGCGCCTGCCATATCGAGATCATCGAGGCATCCGAACGCTCGCTGATGGCGACCGGCGCGATGCTGTGGGGCGGCGCGGCCTATAATAACGGCATCGTGCCGTTCAAGAACTACATGTTCGGTGAAAGCTTCACTCGCGACGGCAAGCCTGCGATGATCAAGTCTGCCGCGACCGAGCCGGGCGCAGCGCACGGCACCGTGACCGAGGCGGAAAAGGCGCGCGGCGCGCTGCCGGTCATGTACCCGCTGCCGACCTGGCACATCATTCCGCCGGGCGACATCTTCCGCGTGTTCGAACGCGGCGGCCGCAACATCAACCCCACCTTCCCGGAAATCGGCCTGCCCAACAGCGTCGGCATCATCCAGCGTCTCGAAGAGCCTGGCCGTCCCGACCTCAAGCAGTCCAACCGTGGACCCGGCACCGGACTGCGTGTCGCCATTCCGGTGCTGAACATCCACAAGACCCGCCTCAACGATCCGTTCCTGTGGCAGATGGGCACCAACGACCAGCCGGGCGACTATCGCACATCGGGCTGCGCGGCGTGCCATGTGGTGTACGCCAATGACCGCGAACCGCGCCACAGCCTGGTCTATGCCAAATATGGCCGCGATGGTCAGACGATCACCGATGACCCGACGATCAACAGCCTGACCGAGGGGCAGAAGCGCCCGGGTCGCTATGGCGATTATGACGCGGCAGAGCATCACGAAGAGCATGGCGGCGAGCACAAGTCGGGCCATGGCGGCGATCATGGCACGACGCTGGCCGAAGGCGCAGGCGAGCATGGCGCGTCGCACGGCCGCGGCGATGGCCATGGCGCCAAGGATGCGCATGCCGAGAAGGTCGCGTTCAAGGAAAAGGGCCATCCGCTCAAGCACGCCTTCACCCGTGCGATCCCAACCGCTCAGTGCATGAACTGCCACATGCACCAGCCCAATATCTTCCTGAACAGCTATCTCGGCTACACGATGTGGGATTATGAATCCGACGCGCCGCTGCTGTGGCCGGGGCCGGAAAACCGTGCGCCCAAGCCCGAGGGCATGTCGGAAGAAGACTATCAGCGCATCTACAAGAAGCAGCATTATCCGACCGCCAAGGAAGTGCGCGCGACGCTCGATCGCAACCCGGAAGGCGCATCGCCGCGCGGTCTGTGGTCGGATATCGATTTCGTCCGCAACGTCTATGACCTCAATACCGAGGCCAAGGACACCCAGTTTGCCGACTATCACGGCCATGGCTGGAACTTCCGCGCGATCCTGAAGCGCGACCGCAAGGGCAATCTGCTCGACGCGGAAGGCAATATGGCGACCTGGGGCACCGATACCGCCAACATGGTCTCGCCCGACGATCCGGAGAAATTCCGCAAGGCAGGCGAGGGCAAGTTCGTGCCCGTCGGCACCAATCCCGGCAAGGCCGTGCACATGATGGACATTCATGCCGAGCTCGGCATGCAGTGCGTCGATTGTCACTTCAGCCAGGACGGGCACGGCAACGGCCTGATCTATGGCGAAGTCGCCAATGCGGTCGAGATCGGCTGCAAGGACTGCCACGGTACCGCGGATGCCTATCCGACGCTGTTCACCTCGAACCTGGCGGCGCGGCCCAAGGGCAACAACCTGTCGCTGATCCGCAATCCCGATGGCCAGCGGCGCTTCGAATGGATGAAGGATGCGACCGGACGGCGCGTGCTGATCCAGCGCTCGGTGCTCGATCCCGAACTGTCGTGGAAGGTCAGCCTGGTCAAGGATGCGGTCAATCCCGACAGCCCCGATTTCAACCCCAAGGCCGCGCGCTCCAAGCTGATGGCCAAGCAGGGCGCGGAAACCGGCAAATACGGCTTTGGCCTCGCGGTCTCGAAGGAGAACCGCGCGCACGATACCGACAAGATGGCCTGTTTCACCTGCCATCTGAGCTGGACGACTTCGTGCGGCGGCTGTCACCTGCCGATCGAGGCCAACTGGAAGGCCAAGGTCCACAAATACGAGGAAGACGAGACGCGCAACTATGCGACCTACAACCCGCAGGTCGCGCGTGACGAGATGTTCCAGATCGGCCGTCACCAGACGAGCAAGGGCAACATCATCGCCCCGATCCGCTCGACCTCGGCGCTGATCCTGTCGTCGACCAACATCAACCGCGAGCGCATCTATGTGCAGCAGCCGCCGATCTCGGCACCGGGCTTCTCGTCCCAGGCGTTCGCACCGCACTTCCCGCACACCGTGCGCAAGACCGAGACCAAGCAGTGCACCGACTGCCACCTGAGCGAGGCGAACGACAATAACGCGGTGATGTCGCAGCTGCTGCTGCTCGGCACCAATTTCGTCAACTTTGTCGGCCTGAACAGCTGGTTCGGTCTGGAAGGCGGCTTCGAGGCGGTGCGCGTCACCGAATGGGACGAGCCGCAGGCGGTGATCGGATCGTATCTGCACCGCTATGCCTATCCCGATTACTACAAGCAGCATGTCGAGGATAATGGCCGCGAGCTGAAGAACTGGACGCGTGGCCCGATCTTCAGCGATGGCCTGTCGGGTGAGACGCAGGCGCGCGAGGAATTTGCCAATGTCGTGCAGGGCACCGATGGCGCGGTGAACTGCCTGCAGAACCGCGGCGAGTACATGTTCGTCGCGGAAGGCAAGGGCGGTTTCCGCGCCTATGACATCGCCTCGATCGGGAACAAGGGCTTTTCCGAACGCATCATCCGCGCACCATTCTCGTCGCTCGGCCATGACACGCATGTCGACACGACCAACGCGACCTGCATGGCGATCGCGACGACCCAGCCGATTGCGCCCAGCCGCAACACGCCGGAAATGCGCGAGGCCAATCAGGAACAGCCGTTCCACGCGGTCTATCATTACGCCTTTGTCACCGACAGCGTCGAAGGCCTGATCGCGGTGAACATCGACACGCTGGCCGATGGCGAGTTCCGCAACAACTTCTTCAAGCGCACGCTGACCTGGAACCCGGACAATGTGCTCAAGGGGGCGCGGCACATCACGCTGGCGGGCGACTATGCCTATATCACCGCCGATGCCGGGCTTGTCGTGGTGCGGCTGTCCGATCCCGTCCCGGCCAATCCGCCGCGCGACTATGATTACAGCAAGCTCAACCCGCAGCTGATGGCGGTCCTGCCGCTCACCGATGCGCGGGCGAGCGCGGTGCAGTTCCGTTACCTGTGGGTGACCGATGCCGAAGGCGTGAAGCTGTTCGACATCACCCGGCTGGAAGCGCCGGTGGCGGTGCCCTCGGGCACCTTCCGGCTGGCCAATGCGCGCAAGCTCTACCTGGCCCGCACCTTCGCCTATGTCGCTGCCAAGCAGGACGGCCTGGTGATCCTCGACATGACCAACCCGGAGGCCCCGCGCGAATATATGCGCTACAATGCTGGCGGCCAGCTCAACGATGCCGAGGACGTGATCGTTGGGTCGACCAACGCGACGCTGTTCGCCTATGTCGCCGATGGTCGCAACGGCATGAAGGTGCTGCAGCTGACATCGCCCTCCAGCCAGCCGAATTTCTATGGCTTCTCGCCCGATCCCAGGCCCGATCTGATCGCCTGGGCGCGGACGCCATCGGCGGCGCTGGCGGTGGCCAAGGGGTTGGACCGTGACCGCGGGGTCGATGAATCGGGTGGGCAGATGGCGATCTTCGGACGTCTGGGCTCGCGTCCCTTTACCCGCTCGGAAATGGAGAAGCTTTTCCTCAACAAGGCGGGCAGGCCCTACAAGGTCAGCGATACCGTGACCATGGCCGACTGGCTGGGCCCGCGCCCGGCGATGCTGGCAGCCAAGGGGCAATAGGCCGCTTCAGCAATTTCTGAGATAGGGGGAGGGGGAGAGGCGGACGTCAGTCCGCCTCGACCGTCAGCGCCTCGATGGTCAGCGTCATCCTGGGCGTGCCTTCGGCGCGACGATGAATCTCGCTGACGGTGATGTCCGCGACAAGATGACCGGCGATATGGAATTCGTGGTCGGGCAGGGTGCCGACCAGCCATGCACCGGTGCGCACGCCCGTCTCTCCCAATAGCGAGACGCGCATCACATGGCGCATCCCGGTAAAGGTCGCGCTGGCCCAGCTGGTGCCGCGATGCTCCTCCAGCTGCGCCTGGCCCCGGGCGAGCGTCAGCACGGCGCGGATCAGCGCGGTGGCGGGGTCGTGGCGGATTTTCTGGTGAATCATGCCTGCTCCTGTCGATATATGTTCATGAAATGTTCTATCCGATTCCGCAAGGCCTCGCGCGGCTCGCGTCCCCGGCGCAGATCATCGACCAGGCGCGGATCGCGCGCGGAGAGGCGGCCGAAACGGGTGCGCGGCATCCCCGTTTCGCGCAGGAATTTCTCGACCAGGCGCAGCAGCGGCATCGGCATTCTCCCTTGGGCCGTGGGGCGGGGCAGGGCCCGCAGGACAGTCGTAGGAATAATCCTATAAGCGATTCGTGGGTTGTAGGAAATATCCTTGAGAAAATCGGCCGAGATGCTATATGTCCATTATGGAACAGGATGTTCGCCAGACGCTGGAACGATTGATCGCGGCGCGTGGGGTGAGCTTTGCCGGGGTATCGCAGCTGCTCGGCAAGAATTCCGCCTATATCCAGCAATTCATCAAGCGCGGCACGCCCAAAAGGCTCGACGAACGCGACCGGCGGATCCTCGCGCAATTCTTTGGCGTCAGCGAACAGGCGCTCGGCGCGCCTGACGCGGCGCTTGCGCCAGGGCAGGGCAGGGCAATGCGCGGCCCGGCGCGCAGCGGTGCACTCCGCAGCCTGCCTCAGCGCATGCGGCTGATCCCGCGCCTCGCGGTGGGGGCATCGGCAGGCCCTGGAGCGCTGGCCGATGACGAGGCGCCTATTGCCGAGATTGCCTTTGACGAGGCCTGGCTGCGGCGTCTGGGCGCAGGATCGGACGCAGTGACGATGATCCGCGTCGAGGGCGATTCCATGGCCCCGACGCTCAGCGATGGCGACGACATTCTGGTCGCGATGCACGGCGGCACCGGCACGCCCCGCCGCGACGGCATCCATGTGCTGCGCATGGACGACGCGCTAATCGTCAAGCGGCTGGCGTTCCGTCCCGATGGGCGATTGTCAGTGACCTCGGACAATGCGCTCTACCCCAGCTTCCCCGATCTGGCGCCGGAGAGCGTGCATATCGTCGGTCGCGTGATCTGGGCGGGGCGGCGGGTTTAAACGATTGGTTATTGGTTTTTTGTACGTTTCGTTATAGTGTTGGGCGTGCGTCAGATCATCTATGCCCGCGATGCGCTCAAGACCCTGCGATCGATCGACAATGCGACCGCCAGACGCATTCAGGCGAAGGTGGCGCAATATGCAGAGGACCCGGCCAGCCTTTCCAATCAGGTCAAGCGGCTGCAGGGCGAAGAGCGGCTTTGGCGCTTGCGGGTTGGCGATTGGCGGGTGATCTTCAACCAGGACATGGTTGTCGTGCACGTGGTCCGGGTCGCCTCGCGCGGCAGCGCTTATGATTGAGGTTGGGTAATGGGATACGAACCGCAGCATTTTACTGCGCCCGATGGCACCAGGATGGTCGTGCTGACCGCAGACGAGTTCGAGCGCCTGCGCGAACTGGCCGAAGATGCCGAGGATGTGATCGCCGCCACCCTCCAACTCGAACGTCTCCGCCAGGGCGAGGGGGGCATGCCGGGTGAAGTGCTCGCTTTCATCCTCAACGACGAGATGTCGCCGATTGGCGCATGGCGCAAATATCGCGGCCTGTCTCAGGCCGAACTTGCGGCGAAGGTCGGATGCAGCCAGGTCTGGCTGAGCAAGATCGAATCCGGCGCGTCGCGCGGAGCCGCCAAGCTGCGCCGGGCAATCGCGACAGCGCTCGAGGCACCGCTCTGGTCGATCGAAGACGACTGACTTGCACCCATCCGCCATCCTTGCCACATAGCTTGGCATGACCGACGCATCCGCAAATCCCGCCCAGCCGCCGCTTCGTGCCGCGATCATTCCGGTGACGCCGCTGCAGCAGAACTGCACATTGTTCTGGTGCACCGAGACGATGAAGGGGGCGCTGGTCGATCCGGGTGGCGATCTGCCCAAGCTCAAGGCCGCGGTGGCACAGGCCGGGGTTACGCTGGAAAAGCTGCTGGTGACGCATGGCCATATCGACCATTGCGGCGAGACCGGCACGCTGGCGAAGGAACTCGGCCTCACCATCGAGGGGCCGCATGAGGAAGACCGGTTCTGGATCTCGCGGCTCGATGACGATGGCCGCAATTATGGGATTGCCGGATCGGTGTTCGAGCCCGATCGCTGGCTGAAGGATGGCGATACCGTCACCGTCGGCAATCTGGTGCTCGACGTTATCCATTGCCCGGGGCACACGCCGGGGCACATCGTGTTTCACCACGCGCCGTCGAAGCTCGCGATCGTGGGCGATGTGCTGTTCCAGGGATCGATCGGCCGCACCGATTTTCCGCGCGGCAATCACCAGGACCTGATCGATTCGATCACCCAGAAGCTCTGGCCGCTGGGCAATGACACGGTGTTCGTGCCTGGCCATGGGCCTACCAGCAATTTCGGTTTCGAGCGCCAGCGCAACGGCTTCGTCGCGGACCACGTGCTGGCTTAACTCTCTCCCCTCCCGCAAGCGGCAGGGGAGAGTGGGGCGGCGCGCCCCTCAAGCCACCGGCAGCACGCTCGCGACATAGACCGCATAGCCGGAAAGGCCGAGCAGCGTCAGCAGCGTCGTGATCGTGCCGAGCGTGCGGCCGATGCCGAACGCGCCGCCATCCATGCCAAGGCCATGCGCCAGGCGGCCGATCATGTAGACGATGCCGACCACCCACAGCCAGGTTGCGGCATAGCCAGAGCATTCCAGTGCGCCGATCAGGATCAGCACGAAGGGCGTGAACTCGACGAAATTGGCCTGCGCGCGCATGCGGCGGATGACGAATTCATTGCCGCCGTCGCCCACGCTCACCTTCTGGCTGGTGCGCACCTGGCCGATGCGGATGGCGAGCCAGATGTTGATCAATCCGGCGGCAGCGGCCATGGTCAGTGTCAGCGGCAGGTTCATGTGGTTCGTCCCCTCTGGTGCACCGGCTCATCGCAGCGGCGCTTTCGGTGGCGGATTAGCGCGACAAAGCTTGCAACGCACGATATTTTCGCTATAGCCCCGCCTTCGCACGCGAATGGGCCTTGTCGCTCTCCCGTCAGGCCGCGCCAGTCGCTTCCTGATGGAATGACCTGGCAGCATCGCATTGATTGACAAGCAATTTAAGGTAAGCAGGCTGCCATGGCTGTTCCTAAGAGAAAAACTTCGCCCTCCAAGCGTGGCATGCGTCGCAGCCACGATTCGCTGACCATCGATGCGTTCAGCGAATGCTCCAACTGTGGTGAACTGAAGCGCCCGCACCATGTCTGCGGCGCATGCGGCCATTATAACGGCCGTGAGGTGCTCGAAGTCGCCTGATCCTTTTCAGACGGTCTTTGCACTTTTTCAGGGGGATTAACCGGTGCCGATGAAGCCGCGGATCGCGATTGATGCGATGGGCGGTGATGAAGGCGTGCGCGTGATGCTGGGTGGGGCGGCCGAGGCTCGCCACCGCCATGACAGCTTCACCTTTCTGCTGGTCGGCGACGAACAGCAGATCAAGGCAGGCCTGGATAATCACCCCAATCTGCGCGCTGCGTCCGAAATCCTTCACACCGAAGAGGTGGTGAAGGGTGAGGACAAGCCGAGCCAGGCGCTGCGCAAGTCCAAGAACTCGTCGATGGGCCTCGCCATCCAGGCGGTGAAGTCCGGTGATTGCAGCGCTGCTGTCAGCGCCGGCAACACCGGCGCGCTGATGGCGATGTCCAAACTGGCTTTGCGCACGATGCCCGGCATCGACCGGCCCGCGCTCGCCGCGCTGCTGCCGACGCTCGAAGACACCGACATGGTGATGCTCGACCTGGGCGCGAACACCGAATGCGACGCGCGCAATCTGGTGCAGTTCGCGATCATGGGCGCGGTCTATTCGCAGATCATCTTCGGCTTCGAAAAGCCCCGCACCGGGCTGCTCAATATCGGCACCGAGGAATCCAAAGGCACCGAAGCGCTGCGCGATGCCGCGGCTGCCCTGCGCGCGGCCACGCATCTGCCGATGCATTTCCAGGGCTTTACCGAGGCGGACAAGATCTCGCGCGGCGATGTCGATGTCGTCGTGACCGACGGCTTTTCCGGCAATATCGCGCTGAAGGCATTGGAAGGCACCGCGCGCTTCGTCACCGACCTGCTCAAGCGCAGCTTCCAGTCCTCGCTCCGATCCAAGATCGGCTTCCTGATCTCGCGCCCGGCGACCGAACTGCTGAAGCACCATCTCGATCCCAACAACCATAATGGCGCGGTGTTCCTGGGGCTGAACGGCGTTGTGGTGAAAAGCCATGGATCGGCCAGCATCAAGGGCGTGGCCAATGCGGTCGAGGTCGCCGCACGGCTGGTCGAGGACAATATCACCCAGCGCATCGGCGATGTGCTCAAGGATTTTGATACCAGCGCGATCGCCAGCAACGGCGTCGCCTCCAACGGATCGGGCGAATTTCCCAAATGAACCATCAAGGCCCGGCAGAACGCAGTGTCATTCTGGGCACGGGATCGGCGCTGCCCGCCAGACGGGTCACCAATGCCGAACTGGCCGAAACCGTCGATACCTCGGACGAATGGATTACCGAGCGCACCGGCATCAAGGCGCGTTATATTGCCGCGCCGGAAGAGACCACCGGAACGCTGGCGATTGGCGCGGCACGCGCAGCGCTGGCGGCAGCCGACCTCAAGGGCGCGGATATCGACCTGATCGTGCTCGCAACGGCCACGCCCGACCACACCTTCCCCGCGACCGCGACCAAGGTGCAGGCCGCCATCGGCATGACCGGCGGCATGGCATTTGATGTCGCAGCGGTCTGCTCGGGCTTTCTCTATGCGCTCAGCGTCGCTGACAGCATGCTGCGCACCGGCATGGCGCGCAAGGCGCTGGTGATCGGCGCAGAGACCTTCAGCCGCATTCTCGACTGGGAAGATCGTGGCACCTGCGTGCTGTTTGGCGATGGCGCGGGCGCAGTCGTGCTGGGCCTGGAGACGTCGGAAGCCGATGATTCCGCGCCGCGCGGTATCCTGACCACAGAACTGCATGCCGATGGCCGCCATCACGACCTGCTCTATGTCGACGGTGGACCTTCCACCACCGGCACGGTCGGCAAGGTGCGGATGAAGGGGCGCGAGGTGTTCCGCCATGCAGTCGTCAATCTCGCAGAAGTGATGGAGCAGGTGCTGCACCGCGTCGGGATGACCAGCGCCGATGTCGACTGGGTGGTGCCGCACCAGGCCAATGCCCGCATCCTCGATGCGACCGCGCGCAAGCTGAACCTGTCGCCCGAAAAGGTGGTGGTCACTGTCGATCAGCATGCCAATACATCGGCTGCCTCGGTCCCGCTGGCGCTCGACACCGCGGTGCGCGATGGCAGGATCAAGCGCGGCGACCTTCTGGTGCTGGAAGCGATGGGTGGCGGGCTTACCTGGGGTGCGGCCGTAGTCCGCTATTAACCTCACGCAATTTTGTCGTTCAATGCGCTCAATTCGCACTGTTTTTACATAGCCCCGATTTGCCATTATATCGCCGATCCGCTACTCTCCGCGCCTTAGCGGGTTAGGAGACGGGGCGATGCGTTCGGTGGGGACTTTGACCAGGGCCGATCTGGCCGACACAATCAACCATCAGCTCGGCCTGTCGCGCGCCGATGCCGCACAAATGGTGGAATCGGTGCTCAACCACATGACCGATGCGCTGGAGCGCGGCGAGAACGTGAAAATCTCCGGCTTCGGCACCTTCTTGCTGCGCGACAAGGGCGAGCGGGTAGGGCGCAATCCCAAGACCGGGGTTGAAGTGCCGATCACGCCGCGCCGCGTGCTCACCTTCCGCGCCAGCCAGATCATGAAGGAAAGGATCATGGCGGGTGACTGATCCGCTCTCGCCCCCGGCCAGCAAGGCCGAAGGTGCGATGCGCACCATCGGCGAGGTTTCGACCGAGCTGGGGGTCAAGCCGCATATCCTGCGCTATTGGGAGGCGCAGTTCGACACGATCAAGCCGTTGAAGCGCGCGGGTGGCCGCCGCTATTACCGGCCAGAGGATGTCGAGATGCTGCGCACGATCGATCGGCTGCTCAACCGCGAGGGATTCACCGTACGCGGCGCGCGCCAGTATCTGG
This sequence comes from Blastomonas sp. SL216, assembly GCA_026625625.1. NCBI lineage: Bacteria > Pseudomonadati > Pseudomonadota > Alphaproteobacteria > Sphingomonadales > Blastomonadaceae > Blastomonas > Blastomonas sp. SL216. The sequence continues at coordinate 1,484,693 of CP113055.1, read as the reverse complement.
CGGGCAAGGCCCCGGCAACACCGGCGCCCGCACCCTCGGCTGCACCGACGGGTTCTTCGGTGGACATCCAGGGCCTGCGCGCCATTCGCGACCGATTGGCAGCAGCGCTCGCCAGCGCCTGATCCGGAAGCTTACAGCGCCTTGCGCATGATCCAGTCGGTGAACGGCACGTTGCCGGTCATGAATTGCTGCTGCCCGACCTTCTCGAACCCGAACCGGGCGTAGAAGCGCTGCGCATCGGGATTGTTGGTATAGACGCACAGGTACAGCGACGGCGCGCCGCGTGCGCGCGCCTCGTCGATCACGGCTTCCATCAGCCGCTGCCCCAGACCTGCGCCCTGCCAGCCGGACAGGGCATAGATGCGCTTGAGTTCCACCGCGCCCGGATCGGGGCTGATGTCCAGTTCAGGCGGGCTCAGCATCGCATAGCCAACCGGCGCGCCGATCAGGGTCTCGATCAGCCAGAAGGCGTAAGCGGGCTTGTCCAGCCATCCGGCATAGCGCGCTGCGCCATGCTCGATCGCGCAATGATCGATCAGCGCCTGCCCGGGATGGTCATGCGCAAAGGCGGTGAGGAAGGTCGCAGAACCCAGCAGCGCCAGCTTGGCAGCATCGTCCGGCCCCGCGCGGCGCAGGCGGGTTTCGGGCAGTGTCGTTGCCATGATGTCAGTCGTCGTCCTGCGGCCCCAGATCGGGGTCCAGATCGCGCGGGCGGGTCACTTCGATCAGCCTGGCGGTGCGGTTGTCCAGATCGGCCCAGCGATCGATGCCCAGTTCCATGATGGCGAGCGCGGCGGTGGGGAACTTCTCCTCCACCACATCGCGCAACGGGCTGGAACCGTCATCGGGGACAAGATCGAACACCAGATCCTCGAGCCCCGGATTGTGCCCCACCATCAGTACATGGTTCGCGCTGTCATCGACGCCGCGCAGCACGTCGATCAGCGTCACCGACGAGGCGAGGTAGATGCGGCGGTCCCAATCGGGGTGCAGCGTCTGGCCATAAGCGGCTTCGAAATGGTCGATCGTTTCGGTCACGCGCACGGCGGGCGAGGCGACGACGGCGTCGAACACCATCTTCTTCTCGGCCGCGTACAGCCCCATGGCCTTGGCACCCTTCATCCCGCGCGCGTTGAGCGGACGGTCGAAATCGCGCAGGCTGCGGTCCAGCCAGTCCGATTTGGCGTGCCGCAGCAAGGTCAGCCTTTTCATTGCATCTCTCCCCCCGATCCCGTCACGGGATCGAATCGCGCGCCCTGGTTCGCCTGCGCAGAAACGCCAGATTGCACCGCTTGTAAAGCTTCGGAAAGCGTCACGCGTCGCACTGGCGTGCCCGGCGGGAAGGCGCTGAGCAGGCGCGACGGGAAGGCCGAAGAGAGCATGACGAAACGCCCGCGATCATCGGCGCGGCGGATCAGTCGCCCGAACGCCTGGGCCAGCCGCGCGCGGATGATCATGTCGTCATATTTCGTGCCGCCGCCCGCCGCGCGCCGGGCGCGGTGCAGGATATCGGGCTTGGGCCAGGGCACGCCCTCCATGATCACCAGCCGCAGCGAGTCGCCGGGCACATCCACCCCGTCGCGCAAGCTGTCGGTGCCCAGCAGCGAGGCGCGCGGATCGTCGCGGAAAATATCGACCAGCGTCCCCGTTTCCATCGGGTCGACATGCTGCGCGTAAAGCGGCAGCCCCGATTGCGCGAGCCGGTCGGCGATGCGGCCATGCACCGCGCGCAGCCGCTTGATCGCGGTGAACAGCCCGAGCGCGCCGCCGCCTGCGGCCTCGATCAGCCGCCCATAGGCTCCGGCAAGCCCGGCCATGTCGCCTTTCCTGACGTCGGTGACGATCAGCACCTCGGCCTGGGTCGCATAGTCGAACGGGCTGCGCGCCTCGAACAGTTCGGGCGTCTTTTCCAGATGCACCGCGCCGGTGCGGGTGAGGGCAGGGCCCCAGTCCTCGCCCGCCTTCAACGTGGCAGAGGTCACCAGCACGCCATGCGCGGGCTTGATCACGGCCTCGGCCAGCGGCTTGCCGGGGTCGAGCCAGCGGCGGTGCAGCCCCATGTCATATTCGCGCCCCTCCACCCGGTCGAGCGCCAGCCAGTCGACGAAATCGGGATCGGTCGGCCCGCCGATGCGCCCCAGCAGCGCGGCCCAGGCGGCGAGCAGGTCGATCCGCCAGCCGAGCGATGCCAGCGCCCCTTCGATGCGCGCGCGCGCCTGGCCGTCGAGCCAGTCGGGCGGGTCTTCGGTCAGCACTTCCAGCCGCCGCCCAAGCGCGACCAGCGGCCCGTGCAGCGCATCGATCGCGCGGGCGGCATCGAGCGCGGCGGCGATCAGCGGACCATCGAGTTCGGCAAGCTCGGTCTCCAGGCCATAGCCGGCATCCTCCGCCCCGCTCTCGTCGCGCGCATAGACGGTGCCCCGGATCGCGGCGAGCAGCTGTTCGATCTCGCCCGAAGGCGCGCCTTCGCGGATGCGCGCGAGCCAGCCTTCGCCGGGCAGCGCCTCTGCGGCGATCCGTGCCGCCTCGATCGCGCGGCCGCCCAGCTCGTCATAGGACGCGACATCGGACAGGCGCGCGGCCAGGCCCCGCCTGCGTCCGCGCGACTTGCCCTCCGGCCCCATCACCCATCGGCGCATCTCGACCGTTTCCTGGCCGGTCAGCGCCACCGCGAACATCGAATCGGCGGCATCGTGCAGATGATGGCCCTCGTCAAAGATGATCCGCGTCGGGCGGCCCTGCTGCTCGCGCGCGCGCGCCGCGTTGACCATCACCAGCGCATGGTTGGCGATGACGAGATCGGCATTCTGGCTCGAGCGCGCGGCATGCTCGATGAAGCATTTGCGATAGTGCGGGCAGCCGGCATAGACGCACTCGCCGCGCCGGTCGGTGAGCGCGGTGACGCCCGCGCGCCGGAAGAGCGTGGTCAGCCAGCCGGGCAGATCGCCGCCGATCATATCGCCATCGCGGCTGTACGCGGCCCAGCGCGCGACCAGCTGCGCCAGCACGGCGGCACGGTTCTGGAAACCGCCCTGCAGGGCATCTTCAAGGTTGAGCAGGCACAGATAATTCTCGCGGCCCTTGCGGATGACCACGCGTTTGCGGAAATCGGCCTCGGAGCCGTAGATGCGCTCGGTCTCGCGCGACAATTGCCGCTGCAGCGCCTTGGTATAGGTGGAAATCCACACCGTGCCGCCCGCGCCATGCGACCAGAGCGAGGCGGGGGCGAGATAGCCCAAGGTCTTGCCGATGCCGGTTCCCGCTTCTGCCAGCAGCATGTGCGGCTCCTGCCGCTTTTCGCGCGGGGCAAAGATGTGCGCGGCGGTGCGCGCGAACTGTCGCTGGCCTTCGCGCCGCTCCGCCCCCGTGCCGGTCAGCGCCTCGAGCTGCGCTTCGGCATCGGCTTCGGCGAGCGTGATCTGGCGGGGTTGCGGGCGGGGCTGCTGCTCCTCCCATTCGGGTAGCCGCGAGAACAGCCAGCGTTCGGCCTTTTCGGGCTGTTTCAACGCTTTTGAAGCAACGCCCGCCCATGGCCAGCGCAGCCGCGCCAGCGCCTGCAGCCCGGTCCACGCCCCTTCGCGCTGCGGCCAGTCGGGCCGCTCCAGCGTCGCGATCAGCGCCTCGGCGGCGGCATGGAGCAGGGCCGGAATGGCGGATTCGGGGAGGGGACTATCCGCCCTCTCTCCTTCAGGGGAGAGGGTTGGGAGAGGGGACTGCAACGCGAGTTCCGGCGCGTGCCCCCCTCCCCGACCCTCCCCCCTGAAGGGGAAAGGGAGTTTGAGTGCGCGCACCAGCCCCATCGGCGTCGGCACCATGAACTGGGCGGGGTGGATGAACGCGAACAGCTCGAGCAGATCGAGGCCCGAAAGCTCGGGATAGCCCAGGCGCTGCGCCACCAGAGGCGCGTTGAGCATGATCAGCGGAGTCTCCGCCGCGCGGCTGATCGCTTCGCCCTTGGAGATGCGCACCGCAGGCTCGCCCGGATGCGCGAACCAGATCGCGCTATGGCTTGCATGCAGGGCTGGAAAGTTTAGGGAAGCGATCATCACCCGCCCTATATGGCGACATCGGAACGAAAAGGAAACACGTGTGAGCGCGTATCGCGAGGCAGCAATGCGATCCAAGGCATGGCCGTTCGAGGAAGCGCGCAAGCTGATGAAACGCTATCCGGCCGGCAAGCCCGATGCGCAAGGTCCGATGCTGTTCGAAACCGGCTATGGCCCCTCGGGCCTGCCGCATATCGGCACGTTCCAGGAGGTGTTCCGCACCACGCTCGTCCGCCGCGCTTATGAGACCCTCACCGGCGGCGCGCCAACGCGGCTGGTGGCGTTCAGCGACGATATGGACGGCCTGCGCAAGGTGCCCGACAATGTGCCCAACCCGGACATGCTGCGGACGCATCTGGGCAAGCCGCTGACCCAGATCCCCGATCCGTTCGGCAAGTTCGAAAGCTTCGCGCATCACAACAACGCGATGCTGCGCGCGTTTCTCGACCAGTTCGGCTTCGATTACGAGTTCGTGTCCTCGACCGAGCGCTACCAGAGCGGCGCGTTTGACGATGCCTTGCGCGGGGTGCTGCGCAACTATCAGGCGATCCTTGACATCATGCTGCCGACGCTGCGCGCCGAACGCGCCGCGACCTATTCGCCGATCATGCCGATCAGCGCCAAGTCGGGCGTGGTGCTGCAGGTGCCGGTCGAGGTGGTCGATGCCGATGCCGGGATTGTGCGCTTCACGGACGAGGGCGAGACCATCGAGCAATCGGTGCTGGCGGGCGGCGCGAAGCTGCAGTGGAAGGTCGATTGGGCCATGCGCTGGGTTGCGCTTGGCGTCGATTACGAGATGTACGGCAAGGACCTGACCGACAGCGGCGTGCAATCGGGCAAGATCGCGCGCGTGCTGGGCGGCCAGAAGCCCGAGGGCATGATCTACGAGATGTTCCTCGACGAAAAGGGCGAGAAGATCTCCAAGTCCAAGGGCAACGGCCTGTCGATCGAGGACTGGCTGCGCTATGGCAGCGAGAACAGCCTAGCCTTCTATATCTTCCGTGAACCCAAGGCGGCCAAGCAGCTGCATCTGGGCGTGATCCCGCGCGCGGTCGACGAATATTTCCAGTTCCGCGACAACTGGCATACGCAGGACGAGGACAAGCGCCTGGGCAATCCGGCGCACCATATTCACGCAGGCGAGGTGCCCGAAGGCAGCCCGCCGGTCAGCTTCGGCCTGCTGCTCAATGTCGTCAGCCTGCCCGGGATGGACGACAAGGATCTCGTCTGGGGCTTTGTCCAGAAATACGCGCCTGGCGTGTCGCCCGAAACGCATCCCGAGCTCGACGGGCTGATCGAGAATGCGGTGAACTATGGCCGCGATTTCATCGCGCCGACGCTCAAGCGCCGCTGGCCCGAGGGCAAGGAAATCGACGCGCTGACCCGGCTGGACAATGAGCTGGCCGAGCTGCCCGAGAATGCCTCTGCCGAGGATATCCAGAACATCGTCTATGCCATCGGCAAGGACGAGGCCTATGGCTTCGGCAACCTGCGCGACTGGTTCAAGGCCTTGTACGAGACACTGCTGGGCAGCGAGCAGGGCCCGCGCATGGGCAGCTTCATCGCGCTCTACGGCATTGCCAACACCCGCAAGCTGATCGCCGAGGCGCTCGGCCGACCGGTCGAGGCTGCATGACCGTCATCGCCGCGCGCCTGTACCGCGATGGCGAGCTGGCGCGCGATCTGGACCTGAGCCAGCCGCTGCCGCCGCTCGACGATCCGGCAGACCTGCTGTGGATCGGGCTGCATGAGCCCACCGAGGCCGAGCTGATGCCGATCCAATCGCAACTGGGTCTGCATCCGCTGGCGGTGGAGGATGCGCTGGACCGGCGGCACCTGCCCAAGATCGAGCCTTATGGCGAGCATCTGTTCGCAGTCGCGCGCACCGTGCATCTGGATGAAAGCGACAGCAACACCGCGATCACCTATGGCAATACCGCGGTCTTCATGGGCCGCCAGTTCATCGTCACCGTGCGCCATGGCTCGCTGCGTGACCACAGCCCCGTGCGCCACAAGCTGGAGGCGACGCCGCGGCTGCTGAAGCGTGGCGCGGATTTCGTGCTGCATGCGATCCTCGATTTCATCGTCGATGGCTATCTGGAGGTGATCGACGCGCTGGAGGACCGGGTGCTGGGTATCGAGGACCGCGCGCTCGATGCGTTTCTCAACAAGCAGGAAACCTCGCAGCTGTTCTCGCTGCGCCGCGACCTGTTCCGGCTGCAGCGCGTATTGAGCCCGATGCAGGATGTCGCCAACCGCTGCATGCATCTGGAGCTGCCGCAGATCGATACCGACATACATCCCTATTTCCGCGACCTGCACGATCATGTCCGCCGCGCCGATTATCGCGTCGCCGGCCTGCGCGATACGCTGACATCGGTGATCGAAACGAGCGGCCTGCTCGAACAGCAGCGCCAGGGCGTCATCACCCGCCAGCTCGCCGCCTGGGCCGCGATCCTGGCCGTGCCCACCGCGATCGCCGGGATTTACGGGATGAATTTCGAGTTCATGCCCGAACTGCGCTGGCGCTACGGCTATTTCGTCGTGGTCGGCGCGATGGTGACGATCTGCATCGGGCTGTATGTCCGTTTCAAATGGGCCAAGTGGCTTTAGGGAACGCGTTCGGGCCGCATCCGTAGGGTAAGGGAAACCCCATTACGGAGAACCCCCATGAGCCTTCCCGATCTTTCCGGCCGCAATATCTGCATCCTCGCTACCCATGGTTTCGAGGAATCCGAACTCATCCAGCCGCGCGACGACCTCAAGGCCGCTGGCGCCAACGTCACCATCGTCTCGCCCGAAAGCGGCGAGATCAGGGGATGGAAGGGTGATGACTGGGGCCAGAGCGTCACTGTCGATGCACCGCTTTCGGGCGCGCGGGTCGAGCAACATGACGCGCTGGTGCTTCCGGGCGGCCAGATCAACCCCGATCTGCTGCGCGTCGATGAGGAGGCGATGGCGCTGATCAAGGCGTTCGCCGATGCGCGCAAGCCGATCGCCGCCGTCTGTCACGCGCCGTGGCTGCTGGTCGAGGCGGGCCTTGCCAAGGGCGCCACGCTGACCGGCTACAAGTCAATCCGCACCGATCTCAAGAATGCCGGCGCGCATGTCGTCGACCAGGAAGTGGCCGTGGACGGCAACCTCATCACCAGCCGCTGCCCCGATGATCTGCCCGCGTTCAGCAAGGCGATCGCCGACATGGTCAGCGAAAAGGCGGGCGCACGCACCGAAATGGTGTGACCCGAAAGGTCAGGCGGCAGGCTTTACCACCTGCCGCAGGACCGTGGCATAGCCGGGCGCGATGGTCATCCGCCCGGCATGTCCCGCATCGACCAGCATGCGGTGTGCGCGGGGCAGATTGTAGCACGGCACGCCCATGAACAGATGGTGCTCGCTGTGGAAATTGACCCAGTAGGGCGCAACCGTCGCGCGCTCCAGCAGGCCCGCATAGGTGGTGCGCGCGTGAGTGAACGGGTCTTCGCTGCCCGTGGTCGTGCAGGCATGTTCGGCGATATTGCGGATGCGCAAGTACAGCTGGAACGTCGTTGCCATCGCGAGCATCCAGATCAGCCAGGGCAGCGCGCCCAGGCCCGTGGCGAACGACAGCGCCAGCAGCACGATCTGCGCGCCCAGAAAACGCAGCGTCACCTTTCCGATGAACAGATTCTGCTCCTTGGCACCCGGCGCGAAGCCCTTGATCGCCATGGCGAGCTGCGCGCCGCGCTGCTTGATGAACGTCTGGCCGGTAAGATCGCGAAACACCTTGCGCACCAGGCTGGCGCGGGTGGTGGGGAAAGGCGCGGACAGCGACAGGTCCGGGTCCTCCGGCTGCTGCGTATAACGGTGATGCGTCAGGTGATAGGTGCGATAGGCGTGCAGATCGGTCCCCATCGGTACACCGGTGACCCATTGGCCGACCCAGTTGTTCACGGCGCGATTGGGATGCAGCAGGCCGTGCGCACCCTCGTGCATCAGGATCGCCAGGCCCAGCTGCCGCCCGCCGATCAGCACGACCGCGATCGCCCAAGCCCACCATGTACCCAGATAGGCCGCGCACCAGGCGAGCGCGATGATCACCACCCATGCGTGCGCGACCAATGCCAGGCCTTTCCAGCGCGACACAGCCGTGAGGTCACGAAACACCTCGCGCCCGAAAATCTGCGATGGATTGGCGGCCTTGACCAGCGCCATGATGCTCTCCCGATACGCTGTCCGCGCTTTACGTTTGCGTCAGTCTAGCAGCGTCTTCATCCCCCGCCAACTCCGTCATTTTCGCTTGGCTCCTTATCGCCCCAACTCGTCACCCCCGCGAAGGCGGGGGTCCCGCTTCTTCCTCTCTGTCAGCGCAGAAGCGGGATTCCCGCGTTCGCGGGAATGACGAAAGAGGTTGAACTGCGGGTGGTTGGTCTGAAATGCTGTCAGTATGTCGCAACTACATCCCCATCCCGATTTCGCCGCACCCGATGGCCTCGCGCTCTCGGTTGACTGGTCCATATGGGAAAACCAGGCGCTCGCCATCGCCTATCACGTCACCGACCCCGAAGGCCGCATCCTCTGGCCCGCCCCGGCACAGGGCCGCACCGATGGCCTCTGGCAGCACAGTTGCTTCGAGGCGTTTATCGGATCGACCACCGGTCCCACCTATTCCGAGTTCAACCTCGCTCCCTCGGGTGCCTGGGCCGCCTATGCGTTCGACGACTACCGTGCCGGGATGCGCGACCTCGCCCTGCCGACCGATCCGGTCATTGAAGGTGAGGGCGGCTGCTGGCGCGCCACGTTCGACCTGACCGGGCTGGCCGACCTGCTTGGCCCCGCACCCTGGCGGCTTGCCATCACTGCGGTGATCGAGGCGAAAGACGGCAGCAAGAGCTACTGGTCGCTTGTCCATCCTGCCGGAAAGCCCGATTTTCATCACCCCGATTGTTTTGCCGCGCGGCTGGGCTAAAGAACCCGCACGTTTATAAAGCAGCGCGAGGTCCTATGCTCTTCGGTATCGATCGTCTTCTGGCAGAGCCTGATCTGCGCGCGCCGCTGAAAGGTCGCCGCGTCGCGCTGCTTGCGCATCCTGCTTCGGTCACCGCAGATCTGCGCCACTCGCTCGACGCGCTGGCTGCGCTCGACGAAATCACGCTTTCCGCTGCGTTCGGCCCGCAGCACGGCCTGCGCGGCGACAAGCAGGACAATATGGTCGAAAGCCCGGATTTCACCGATCCGGTGCACGGCATCCCGGTGTTCAGCCTGTATGGCGAGGTGCGCCGCCCGACCGGGCAGATGATGGGCACGTTCGATGTCGTGCTGATCGATCTGCAGGATCTGGGCTGCCGCATCTACACCTTCGTCACGACGCTGCTCTACATCCTCGAGGCCGCAGCCCAGCATGGCAAATCGGTCTGGGTGCTCGATCGACCCAATCCGGCCGGTCGTCCGGTCGAAGGGCTGACGCTGCGCGAAGGCTGGGAGAGCTTTGTCGGTGCAGGGCCGATGCCGATGCGCCATGGGCTGACGCTGGGCGAGATGGGCCATTGGTTCATCAAGCACTATCGCCTTGATGTCGATTACCGCGTGATCGAGATGCAGGGCTGGCAGCCCTATGCGGCGCCTGGCTTTGGCTGGCCTACCGACCGGCTCTGGGTCAATCCCAGCCCCAACGCGCCGAACGTCAACATGGCGCGCGCCTATGCCGGCACGGTGATGCTGGAAGGCACGACGCTGAGCGAGGGCAGGGGCACCACGCGCCCGCTCGAACTGTTCGGCGCGCCCGACATCAACGCGCGCGATGTGATCGCGAAGATGCACGAAATCGCACCCGAATGGCTCACCGGCTGTGCGTTGCGCGAAATCTGGTTCGAGCCGACCTTCCACAAGCATGTCGGCCAGCTGTGCCATGGCGTGCATATCCATGCCGAGGGGCGCTTCTACGATCACCAGGCTTTCCGCCCCTGGCGCGTCCAGGCACTGGGCTTCAAGGCGATCCGTGCGCTCTATCCGGATTACCCGCTGTGGCGCGATTTCCCATATGAATATGAACTCGGCAAGCTGGCCATCGACGTGATCAACGGCGGCCCGCTGTTGCGCGAATGGGTCGACGATGCGGCAGCCACCCCGGGCGATCTCGACGCGCTGACCCGGGCGGATGAAGCGGCATGGGAAGCGGCTGGGGCCCCAAGGCTCTATTGACCCGCCGCGATAACCACAGATCGTCACCGGTTTTGCCATGCAGGGCCGAATGGTCTGGACGGCGATAGCTGGCTGCCGCGCCTCTTGCAGCGGTTGGAAATCAACGCGATAGAAAATCGTTCGTACAGGCGTCCGTCGATTACGATTTTTTCACCCGTTGCCGTCAATATGGGGGCATGAACGCGCACTTTAAAGTTGAAGCCGATCCGGTAACCAACGTCGTTCGGCATTATCTTGGTGGTTTCTTTGAGGCGGCGGACGTCGAGCGCTATGTCGCGGCCCGCAACGCGGCGCATCTCAAGCTGACCAGCGCTCCCAACCAGCATGTGACGCTGGTCGATGTGCGCGACATGAAGATCCAGCCGCAGGAGATGGTCCCGGCTTTCGCCGCGATGATGTCAAACCCGCAATATCGCTCGCGCAAGCTCGCCTTTGTCGTGTCCTTGTCGCTGGCGCGCATGCAGCTCGTGAGGGCGAGCGAAGGCCGTGCCGCACGGTTCTTCACCGATATGGACGAGGCCGAGGCATGGTTGATGTCCTATGACGACGAAGCCGCGGAACCGCCCGTCAGCGCGAACGATGCCTTCCCCGCAGACGCGCTCACCCGCCGGGCCACGCGCTGATTATTCTCGGGCCTAGCGTCAGCATGTGAATGGCCCGGGCTACGCGCCCGCCAGAAACGCCTTGGCCTCGGCATGCGCGGTTGCATTGTCGGTGGCGTCTTCGGGCAGTTCGAGCGCGCGCTGATAAAGCCTGCGGGCTTCGGCGCGGTCGGCGGTCGCGCTGGCGGCCATGGCTTCGGCACGCTCGACATGGTTGCTCGCTGCAGCGGCGCACAATTCGGCGCTGGGGCGGGGCAGGTTGAGACAGGCCTGGTCGAAGGTCATCACCAGCTGCTCCAGCTCGGTCGCATTCAGCCGCGCCGCTGGCTCATAGAGCCGCCAGCAATGCTCCTGCACATCGCCCAGACAGGCCTTGATATCGGCCAGGAAGAGCAGGCCGCTATCCAGTGTGCGGATCGGGGGATGTGCGCGCATCGCCTCGGCCAGCTGGGCGCAGCGGGCGAATTGCAGGGCGCAGGCGCGGTCGAGATATTCGATCTGGCGGTCCCATCCTTCGGCGCTGCGGTCATCGCGCCGGATCAGATCGGCCGCCAATGCGCAGCCATGGCCAGCGCCGTTGCTGCAGGCGGTGTCGGCGAGCGCCGCGATCCGCACCTTGTCGCCAAGCCCCGGACGGCTGATGAGCCATTCGGCCAGCGCCGCGCAGGCTCCGGGCCGGCCTTGCTGGCATTCGGCGTCCAGCGCGGGATCGAGCGCGGCCTCGAAGCGCTGGGCAAGCGCAGGATCATGTGCAGGCGCGCTGGAGAGCCCGGCCAGGGCAGCGCCTTGCAGGCAGGACGGACCGAATTTCAGATCGAAACAGGCTTTGGCATAGAGCGTCGCGGCGCGCGGCGTGTCGGCCATCGCGCGGATGTTCACCAGCATGTCGGCCAGATTGTGGCAGGCGATCGCGCTGCCCTGATCGCAGGCTGCGGTGAACAGGCCGCGCGCCCTGGCCCAACGCTCTGCGGCGAGCTTGGGGTCCTTGCGCCGGTCGTGGCGAAGCGCGGCAATCTCGGCCTCTCCGGCACATCCCAGGCCCAGTCCGCCCTCGCACGCCTTGCGCAAGGCTGCTGCGGCCTCATCGATGGCGACAGGTTGCGCGGCCCCGTTACGCGCGGCGAGCCCGCGTATCAGGCAGGCCGGGGCCTGACCGGCGGTACAGCCGGTGGCAGCCTTGGCGATTTCCTCTCTTGAGATGACCGAACCATCGGCCATGATGAGCTCGGCCTTGGCAGGGCCAGATAGCAGAAAAGCAAGGCCGATCGCGGCCAACCATTGAACGATGCGCATGGCCTCTCCCATGCCCGCGCCAGCCACAGGCGGCAAGACACGCCTTTCGATCAGATTGTGGTCTATGCCGGTCCGGGCTTCGTCTCGTTTCCCGCCGTGTGCATCCGCGCCAATTTTGTGCCGCGTCGGCATGAACTGGAGCGATGGCATTTCAATACGGGCACGATGCCATCGAGCCGCAAGCCTGTGACAGGAATTTCGCGGTGCACCTGCCGATGATCGATCACAGGTCCGGCACCGAACATCCGCTGCACGATCACTGGTCAACGGGCTATGGCGCCTGAGGGGCGGATTTACCCGACGGCCATGTGCGATAGTTCGTCATGCCCTTTTTGCCTTGCAGATCAGATTGATAGAACAGGCCAAGGCTAATGCGCGCGTTCAGTTCACAGCCAAATGCTTGTTAACATTCATCAATATCTGGCGATTGAGCATCGTTTCGGCACGTTACTTTGGCGGCAAGTGAATGCCTGCGTGTTTCACATTTCATTGGACGTCCGGTGATTGGGACGCATAGATCAGCATGGGCATAGCGGGTGCTGCGGTTACTCACCCATGGCCTGCGATTCGTTGAGGCAGGGGCATCTTATGGTTCAGACTGATGCTTCCCGCTTGCAGCAGGCTACCCATGCGGCCGAGCTGGATGCGCTGTACGCGCGCGCGCCACTGGGCCTGGGGCTGGTGGACCGCGATCTGCGCTTCGTCCGCGTCAACCCCGCGCTCGCGGACATGAACGGCTTTTCGCCCGAGGAGCATGTCGGCAAGAAGGTCTGGGATCTGGTGCCCGATCTGCGCGCAACGGCCGAGCCGATGCTGCTCAAGGTCATCGAGACCGGCGAACCGCTGCGCGATGTCACCGTCACCGGCACGACGCTCGCTTATCCGGGACAGATCCGCGAATGGCGCGAGCAATTCTACCCGATCTTTGTCGGCGAGGGCCAGGTCACCGGAATCGGCATCATCTGCGAGGATGTCACCGACCGCCGCGTCCAGGAACGCGAAATTCGCGAGCGCGAGGACCGGCTGCGCCGCGTGCTCGACCAGCTGTTCGCCTTTGTCGGCGTGCTGACGCTGGACGGTCATGTCGATTATGCCAATCGCGCGCCTCTCGATGCGGCCGGGCTGGAACTGGGCGATGTGGCGGGGCGGCCGTTCTGGGAGGCCCCCTGGTGGTCTTACGATCCGGCGGTGCAGGAACGGCTGAAGGCAGCCATCGGCGCGGCGGGCGCCGGTGAAGTCGTGCGCTATGACGTTCCGGTGCGGCTCGGTGACCAGCTGATGACCATCGATTTCCAGCTAGCCCCGTTGCGCGATTCCTCAGGCGCGATCGCCGGTCTCATCCCGTCGGGCACGATCATCGAGGAACGCGTGCAGGCTGAACGTGCGCTGCGCGCGCTGGCCGACGATCTGGAGATCACCGTGGCGCGGCGGACGGCGGCCTTGCACGAGGCCAATGCCCAGCTGACCGAGGAAATCGCCCGGCGTGAGGCTGCGCAGGACGCGCTGATCCATAGCCAGAAGCTGGAGGCCATGGGCCGGCTGGTTGCGGGCGTCGCCCATGATTTCAACAACATCCTCGCCGCCGTGCTGAGCGGGCTGTCACTGGTCGGGCGGCGGCTCGACGATCCCGAAGCGCTGAAGCTGATCGACATGAGCACCAATGCGGCGATGCGCGGCACCGGGCTGGTCAAGCAGCTGCTCGCGTTCGCACGGCAACAGCGGCTGGACCCTGAGCGGATCGACCTTGCTGCATTCCTGCACGAGCTCGAGCCGTTGCTGCGGGTGTCGGCGGGAACGGGAGTTACGGTCGAGGTGAACGAGGACGGCAGCTGCGGTGCGATCATCGCGGACGCTGCCCAGCTGCAATCGGCGCTGCTCAACCTGGTGATCAATGCGCGCGATGCGATGCCCGATGGCGGCACGGTGCGCATCGCCGCGCGTGCGGTGCGCGCACCGGGTCCTGACGCGCTGGGCGATCTTGCCGATGGCGATTATGTCGCGATCAGCGTCATCGATACCGGCACCGGCATGCCGTCTGACGTGCTGGCCCGCGTCGCCGAACCATTCTTTACCACCAAGCAGGTCGGCAAGGGCACCGGCCTGGGCGTTTCGATGGTGCACGGGTTCACCCATCAATCGGGCGGCGGCCTCAGCATCGAGAGCGAGGTGGGGAAGGGTACGGTGATGACGCTGTTCCTGCCGCGCGAGCCGGCAGGACAGGCGGCGCTAGCCGATGCGCCATCAGGCGCTGCCGGGGTTCCCGAGAGCGCCTGACGTCCCCATCCCCCCGGGGATCAGAAGTCGAAGCGCAACGAGGCGGAAATCGTCCGCCCGTTGATCGCGCGGGCAAAGCCGACGCCATTGGCTGGCACGCTGGCCTGGTTCACCTCGAAAATGCCGAGCGTGTTGAACACGTTGTTGGCGTTGACCTGCAGGCTGCCGCCGTTGAACAGCTTGACCTGGCCGAACAGGTCGACCGTGGTGAAGCCGGGCATCACCAGCAGGTTCGAATCCTGCGAGAAGCTCTTGGTCACGCCGACGATGCTGGCACCGATCACGGCGCGGCCCAGATCGACCGAGGGCGTCGCGAAGAAGGTCCAGTCGGGCTGGTGGCGCGGTTCCTTGCCGGTCAGCGTCGGATCGAGCAGGTCGCGGGTGATCTTGGCCTTGGTATAGGTTGCGCCGATCATCAGGCTGAACGGCCCCTTGTGCACCCCGCCTTCCATTTCGACGCCGGTGGCACGGTAGCGCCGATCGGTGCGATTGGCTGCGCCGTTGATCACATTATGGTCCGCTGCCGTCACGCGGAACGCCGTCGCGTTGAAGGTGAAGCCGTCCTTGCGGAACTTGAAGCCGCCTTCGAGCTGCTTCACATTGTCCTGCTTGTCGGTGTTGCTGCGGATGTCGCCCGTGGCATTGCTGATCAGCGGCGTGAACAGCACCTTGTCGGCATTGGCGCGCGCGCCCTTGCTGTAGCGCGCGAAGAGCGAGAAGGGCTCTGCCGCGCGATAGTTGATCCCCGCCGAATAACTCAGATAGCCGTAGTTATAGTTGACCGGCGCGGACTGGGTGAACGGCAGGAAGGCAACGCGGCGTTCGGCCGGGTTGATGATGCCATCGCGGTTGATGTCCTGCGTGATCAGGCCGACACTGCCGTTGTTGAGGTCTGCCCCCACCAGCGAGCCGCGCACGCGCCCGATATCATAGCGCAGGCTGCCGCCAATCGCGATCTTGCCGAAATGATAGTTCACCGATCCATAAGGCGCGAACACCTTGTAGTTCACATCGAACGCGCGGCGGAACAGGCTGGTCGCACGGGCAAAGGCGAAATAGCCGTTCAGCGTCTGCGGCTGACCTGCGGCGTTGAAGATGTCGACCTGCGCGGTGCCATTGTCGCCATTGGCGTCGATGTTCATCGCGGTGTGCAGCCAGGTGGTGTTGAGGTCCTGCGTCGCCAGATAGCCGCCGACCGTCGTGGTCAGCTTGCCGCCGGGCAGTTCCCACACCTTGCTGGCTCGGACATCATTGGTGAAATTGTCGAGCGAACGCGCGCGCACGAACGAGAAGAAATAGAGCGACAGCAGTCCGTTGCCGTTGATCAGCCCATTGGGATCGATCAGCTGGCCCGCCAGAGGCCCGCTGGCATAGCGCGCGGTTGCGCCGACCCCGCCCTGGCCTGCGGCAAAAGCCGACACGGTGTTGGCCGTATTGGGGAAGCCGCGGCTGAAATCGCCGCCATTGGCCGCATAGCGCATGCGTTCGGTGATCGTCCAACCGGCGACCTCGAACTGGCCCTCCAGCCCGATCGACTTGGATTCGGCGCTCTGGCCGGTCGCGACCGGGAAGGCGGCCGGGTTGTTGTTCTGGTCGAGCGTGATGATCGGGCCCAGGAAAGAGGACAGGATGGTGTCATCGCGCAGGTCGAAGCCGGGAAAGCTGCGGATGCGCGGATTGGCGTTGGTGCCGGTGATGTTGGCGAAATAGGGCGCAAAGGTCGGCGAGCGGTCATCGAGATATTTGAGATACAGCCGGATATAGCCATTCTCGAACTCGCGCGTGATGTTGAACTTGATCTGGCCACCCTTCCAGCCATCGAAGCCATTGTTGCGCGGGCCTTCACCCTGGCGGTAGAAGCCGCCGATCTGGAAGCGGGTGTTTTCGCCCAGCTTGCCGCCATAAGTGAAATCGACGCGCTTCGTGTCGAAATCGACTCCGGTGGTGAGTTGCACCGACCCGCCCTCGACCTCGCCGGTGCGCGACAGGATGTTGATCAGGCCGCCGGGCGAGTTGGACGCGAAGGTGGAGGCAGAGCCGCCACGGATCGTCTCGATCGCGTTCACGGTCAGGTCGTTGCGCAGATAGACATCCGCGCCGACGTTGAACAGATCGGCAAATTCCAGCAGCGGCAGGCCGTCTTCCTGGATCTGCATGTATTTCGAACCACCGGCCGCCAGCGGCAGCCCGCGCACGGTGTAGTTGTTATTGCCTTCGCCGATGCTGGTCGCGACGCGCAGGCCCGCCATGGTGCGCAGCACTTCGCCGATCGGGCGCGGGCCCAGGATCGTGATGTCTTCGCCGCGCAGCGCGCTGGTCGAGGTTGCGCTATCCAGCCGGTCACGGCCCTTGGCAACGCCAGTGGAGAACATCTCCTGCGGCGGCTTGGCCGCAGTGTCGGTGGATTGCTGCGCAGCATCGGCATCGGTCGTTTCCAATGCTGCGGCATCGGACGCCGTAGCTGCAGAGGCAGACGCGGTAGCCGTTTCGGCCCATGCCGGTGTCGAAAGCGCCAGATAGGACGTGACCATCAGAAATGCAGTCTTGGCCATGGATCGTGTTTCCCCTTAGCGCTCGGTCGGCCGGCCCCCTGCCGGACACCAGACGGAGCGCCCAACACGAATCGCTATTGGGGCGTGGTAAAATTTTTCTTTACTGTGCGTGGCGGAACTATGGGACAACATGGCTCCGCCTTTGGCATTGCTGCGCGGTATTGCTGCAAAACTAGAGCCGAATTGGCGGAATTACGTCGGTATTCCTGACCGACAAGTTGACGCAAAGGGCAGCGAATAATTTTTTGGATGGCGCGCCGATCAGGAAGGGAATCGCCACGACCATCCGCCTCTGCCATCGTGGCTTGCGGTCAGCCTGGCCGACAGGGGCGATGCGCCTCGCATCCCCGATGGGAATCGGGCACCGTGCCGCGTTGTTCATTCCGCCGTCGCGATACCCGGCTGCACCATCCGCGCGGGCACAGCGGCAAGGGCGGCGTGCTGGGTTCTTGCCGCGGCCAGGGCGCGCATCTGCGTTTCCCTGATGCAGCGGCGCTCCGAGCGCTGGGCCTGTGGCAGGCTATCGACGGCGTGAATCGCGCACAGCGCCTGGGCGGCACGGTGGATGCGCCGCGCAAGGCTCCTCTGGCCGTCCGTGGATGCCAGATCCAGATGGTTGATCGGAACCGGCATGCTCTGCGCGTTTTGGGCAGGGGCGGCGATCGCCGGAATCGTCAGCGCTGCCAGGGCCAGTGCCGTGAAAATCTTCGTCATCGCAAGTCTCCTCATTGTCGCCGATCCTTGGACTGACCGGTGATGAGGCACAGTGACGGGAGCGACCCGCCCCAAGCCTGCTCATTTCGAAAAATGGCTGGTCGATTCCGGATGGGGCGAGGCTGATGCAAACTGCTCTTGCTGGTCGATTTCGGAATCGGCTTGCCGTGGCCTTCCGGCTTTGGCAGCCCTGTCATGATGACGGCTTTCGAACAGATCGATCAGATGGCACGCGGCGGATCGATCGCAATTCTCGCTCTCTGGAGCTGGATCCTTGTCCGCGACCATTGGCAGGATGTTCCAGCGCGATTGGCCGTGGCGATGAACGCTGCGATCTGCAGCTATCTGATCGTGACGTCCGGATTATGTGACGAGCGGAGCATCATCGGCCTGCTGTTTTCGCTGGGCGCGGGCGCAACGCCAGGCCTGTTCTGGCTGTTTGGCAAGGCGTGGTTCAACGACGAAAAGCAGGTGACGGCGATCAGCGCCGGTCTGGTGCTGCTCTCCGTGCTCAACACACTGGTCGTGCAGCTGACAGGCTTGTCCGATGGCAATGTTGCGCTCGCCTCACGCGTCCTTTTCCGGCTTTTCATGCTGGCCTTTGCCGCTGCTGCATTGTGGGAGGTGTGGCGCAGCCGTGAGGGCGATCTGGTCGAGCGTCGGCGTCGCATCCGTCCGCTGCTGGTGGGGGTCATTGCCGTCTATGTCATCCTGATCGCGATCGTCGAAGTCGCTGATCCGAAGGCGCTCCCCGGCGGGACGCTGGAACTCAAGCGCGTTGTCGCGAGCGGAGCGCTGCTGGCGGTGCTCGGCTTTTGCGCGGTGATGCTGCGCATGCGCCAGGCCGACCTGTTCGGCGCTGCTGCCGCGCCCGTGGCCCCGGTCAAGCCCGCTGCCGAGCCGATTGCCGACCCCTTGTCCGAAAAGCTTCTGCGCCACATGGCGGCAGAGATGCCACACCGCGACGAGACGCTGTCGATCGCCAAGCTCGCCGCAATGCTGGGCGAGCAGGAATACAGGCTGCGCCGCACCATCAACGGCCAGCTTGGCCACCGCAATTTTGCAGCCTTTCTCAACGGCTATCGTCTGGCAGAGGTGAAGGCGGCGCTGGCCGATCCGGCACAGAAGGATGTGCCGATCATCACCATCGCGCTCGATGCAGGCTTTGGTTCGCTGGGTCCGTTCAATCGCGCATTCCGCGAGGCCGAAGGGATGACGCCGAGCGAATTTCGTGCCCGTTCAACTGGCTGATTTCGAAATCGGCTAGCCGCTTTCGGGCAAAGCTGGGCATCAAGGCACAAAGCCGGGCATTCGGTCACTGACCGCTGCCACCAGGAGCCGAGCATGACCACAGGTTTCCCGCCCCTCGATATTCTCCTCGCCAAGGGCCACCATATTTTCGCCTTTGATTTCGGCCGCTATTTCATCGCCGCATCGGTGACCTTTGCGGTCGTGTGGCTGCTCAGACGCACCGCGATCCGGGCGCGCAAGATTCAGGCGCGTGAGGCGACGGCCGCCGATATGCGCCGCGAGTTTCTCCAGTCGCTGCAGTCGGTGTTCGTCTATGTGATCGGCGCGTGTTTCCTGATCTGGGGCAAGGAGGTCGGGCTGCTCTACAGCGTGTTCGGCAAGGGCTTCGGTCTGGGCATCGATCTTGTGATCCTGGCCGGGATCATCATCGCGCATGACGCCTATTTCTACTGGGCGCACCGCTTCATGCACCATCCCCGGCTGTTCAAGCATTTCCACCGTGCACACCACCGCTCGATCACGCCGACGCCCTGGGCCGCGTACAGCTTCGCGATGCCGGAAGCGGCGGTGATGTTCCTGTTCGTGCCGCTCTGGCAGTTCTTCGTGCCGACGCCTGGCTGGGTGATGTTCACCTGGCTCAACTTCCAGATCATCCGCAACGCGATGGGCCATGCGGGCTTCGAATTCTTCCCGCGCTGGTGGCTGTCCTCCCCGCTGACCCGCTGGATCAACACCACCGTCCACCACGACCTGCACCACAATGGCGGGTTCAACACCAATTATGGCCTGTATTTCACCTGGTGGGACAAGTGGATGGGCACCGAGCACCCGAAATACCATGCGAAGTTTGCGGAAGTGACTGGGCGGGGGCGTGTGGCTACAGTGCAGGCGGGGGGAGAGGTAAGGGCTTGAGTTTGTGGGGCGAGGGTTCGATACAGCTGAGTAGCGTATCAAATCTGGATTTTTACGCAGAGGATACGGTAACTATCTGACTTTAGTGTCAAGTACTGTGATCCGGTGATCATCCATTGTGGCCTAGGAACTCGATGTTCCCGGAATTTATGCTGCCATTTTGTGATTGTCGTACACCCTAACGGTGTTCCCAAATGACTCGACATAATTTTCTGGCCTGATATTTTTAAGCGAAACTTGTGGGGGAAGTGATGGAGCACGGCATAAAATCCATGTTGGCGTTAACGATGATCGCTGCAGCGATAAATGCGCCCGCATCTGCTCAGTCCACGACTTGCGGCAGTGCTCTTTATCAACTGCAGGCTTATGCCGGTCAGGTCAATCAAGTGGCAAATGCCGAGCTTTATCAGGGTATTCCAATGCGCTGTGGTTACAATGCATATTGCGGAAACTCACAATTACTTCAATTAAATCAATGGTATGCTAATCAGTCTTATTTGATTAACGGCTGGTATCAGCAGTTAGTGAGCATGTGTGCCTCCACAGATGATAGAAATCGAAAGCGCCGGAATCCGGCGGATTCCGATATCGAAAATGGCATTGACGAGGAATCTATCGAAGAACTTGAAGTAGATGATGAGGATCGGACGGTAGTTCTGCGCATACCCAGCACGCCTAGGGGATTCTCGCCGCGATGAAGTTGACTCGACGAGCATTCGCTACCTCCGGCTTGATTTGCGGGGCGGATCTATGCTGCGGCGGATTGGTTACGCCAGTATATGCGCAAAGGGCGATCCCATTTTGCGGGTTTTCCCTTGAAGACGGATGGACGGCATACGGAAGAGAATTTGTTACTCGAGAAGCTCGTGGTAACGATCGCTCTGGAGTTCCACAAATCGTCCGTAGAATATTGGAGGAGCTTGGCCTCGACTACGATTTCAGAATATTGATTACCGAGGACGAGGATAATGCTTATGCTACCGTTGCAGGTGGGCGAAAAATATTAGGTATTGATGTGGACTTCCTTGATAGACTAAATGATCAAGTCGGCACGGAGTGGAGTGCAATTCAAGTAATTGCGCATGAAGTTGGTCACCATATTGCTGGATTTGATACTGATTCCCATCGTGGAGAGCTCAACGCTGACTACTGGAGTGGGCAAGCGCTACAGCGTTTAGGATCATCATCCGATGCTGCGCAGGCGGCGATATTGGCAATAGGGAGTGAGCGCGATACATCCAGTCATCCTAACAAGTATCGCCGAGCAGCAGTGATTGCTCGAGGTTGGGACGATGCCTCAAATGATATTATTGATCGAAGCTTCTGCCAGGACTGTTGAATAATGTCGCAGTTGAGCGCTGGTATCGAATTCAATGTGTGGCTAATGTTCAATAATTAAGATGCAAAGCGTAAAGCATTTCCCGAATGACTGGGGCTATTCTATTCTGCGCCAGCAGATCGCGCTCGACGTAGTTATTCACTGATCCAAGAAACTCCGCATCTTGCGCGACCGTGACGGATGCTTCAGCTTCCGCAGCGCCTTCGCCTCGATCTGGCGGATACGTTCGCGGGTGACCGAGAACTGCTGGCCCACTTCCTCGAGCGTGTGATCGGTGTTCATGCCGATGCCGAAGCGCATGCGCAGCACGCGTTCTTCGCGCGGCGTCAGCGACGCCAGAACCCGCGTCACGGTTTCCTTGAGGTTCGCCTGGATCGCGGCATCCACCGGGATGATCGCGTTCTTGTCCTCGATGAAATCGCCCAGGTGGCTGTCTTCCTCGTCGCCGATCGGCGTTTCGAGGCTGATCGGTTCCTTGGCGATCTTCATCACCTTGCGGACCTTTTCGAGCGGCATCGACAGGCGCTCGGCCATCTCTTCGGGCGTCGGCTCGCGGCCCTGTTCGTGCAGGAACTGGCGGCTGGTGCGCACCAGCTTGTTGATCGTCTCGATCATGTGCACCGGAATACGGATGGTGCGCGCCTGATCGGCGATCGAGCGGGTGATCGCCTGACGGATCCACCAGGTCGCATAGGTGCTGAACTTGTAGCCGCGGCGATACTCGAACTTGTCCACCGCCTTCATCAGGCCGATATTGCCTTCCTGGATGAGGTCCAGGAACTGCAGGCCGCGATTGGTGTATTTCTTGGCGATCGAGATCACCAGGCGCAGGTTCGCCTCGACCATTTCCTTCTTGGCAATCCGCGCCTCGCGCTCGCCCTTCTGGACCATGTTGACGATGCGGCGGAACTCGCCCAGCGACATGCCGGTGGCCGCCGCGATGTCCGAAATCTCGGCGCGGATGCGATCGACCGCGCCTGCCTCATTGGCGGCGAAATTGGCCCATTTCTTGTCGATACCGGCCATGGATTCGAGCCACTGCTCGTCCATCTCGTGCCCGACATAGCGGTCGAGGAAATCCTTGCGCGGTACCTTGTGGCGCTCGGCCAGACGCAGCATCTGGCCGCCCAGCGCGGTCAGGCGGCGGTTGAACGAATAGAGCTGGTCGACCAGATATTCGATCTTGTTGGCGTGGAACTGCACCGATTCCACTTCGGCGGTCAGGTCCTCGCGCAGCTTCTGATAGGTCTTTTCCTTGGCGGCGGGGAAATCGTCGCCAATGCTGAGCGCGTTGAGCCGCTCGCCCTGGATCTTCTCGAACTTGCGGAACAGCGCGGTGATCTGCGCGAACTTTTCGAGCGCGGCAGGCTTGAGCTGCGCTTCCATCTGCGCGAGCGAGAGCGTGTTGTCTTCCTCGTCATCCTCTTCGGGGCGACGGGTGCGACGCTCGGTCAGATCATCCTCTTCGTCTTCCGAATCGGTGACTTCCTCAACCTCGTCCTCGTCCTTGAAGCTGGGGCCGGCGGTCTTTTCGCTGATCTCGCCATCATCGTCGCCGTCCTCTGACAGGCTTTCGGGTGCGGGCTCCTTGGAGAGCATCGCGTCGAGATCGAGAATCTCGCGCAGCTGCATCTCGCCGTCGTTGAGCGCGGTCGACCATTCGATGATGGCGTGGAAGGTGATCGGGCTTTCGCACAGGCCCAGGATCATGGTGTCGCGGCCAGCCTCGATGCGCTTGGCAATCGCGATTTCGCCTTCGCGGCTGAGCAGTTCCACCGCGCCCATTTCGCGCAGGTACATGCGCACCGGGTCATCGGTGCGGTCCATCGTCTCCTTCTTCTTTTCGGGAGAGATGTTGAGCTGCTCCGAACCATCGTCGGGCGCGTCATTGTCGTCGACGGGCTGCTCTTCGCCGCCTTCCTCGTCATTCTCGACGATGTTGACGCCCATTTCGGAGATCGCAGACATCACGTCCTCGATCTGCTCGGACGACATCTGGTCCTGCGGCAGCGCTTCGTTCAGCTCGTCATAGGTGATGTAGCCGCGCTTCTTGGCACGCGCGAGCAGCTTCTTGACCGAGGCTTCATTGAGATCGATCAGCGGTGCATCGGTGCTGTCGGTCTTGCTGTCTTTCGGTGCCTTGCTTGCCAATTCCGTAATTCCTGTCACCTGTTTCACCAAGGCCCGCGTCCCGGCCAGAGCGAATTATACTGTCTTATCAGGCCGCATGGGGCCGTTTCAAATATTTCGCGTCAACCTGTGTGCCGATCTGGCGCGGTGGCAATGATCGGAAAGGACCCCCGGGTCCCGGCCGTCTCAGCCTCGCTCTGCCAATTCAATCAGGCGCTGGTCAAACGCATCCTTTCTTGCCCTTAGCTGCTGCTGCTCCAAAAACAAACCGTCTTGCATGTCATTTTCGAAACGGCGAGTCACATCCTGCAGCGCCGCCTCCAGCCTGGGGCGGGTGATCATCACTTCGATCGCTTCGGCAAAGTCCTCTGCAATCCGCACCTCGCGCAACTGGTCGGCTGGATCGGTACAGGCGGAACAGAAGGAAAAAGGCGGCGTTCCGCCCGTTTTCAGCCTGTCCACCGCGTCTGCCAGCCCCTTGGAATGCAATATGGTCATCAGTGCAGGCGGATCAAGAGCGCCCGATGCGTGGCTATGCGCTGCATCGATCAGCGCATCGAGCAGCGCAGCCCAGCGATCGGCCAGGGTGACGAATTCGCTCAATGTCTCGCTGTGCTGCCCGATGAGGTGCGGGCGGTGGATGAGGCCAGTGATAACGCCGCGCACGATCAGGTCGCTCATCGGCTGACGGCTGAAGGCGCGCAGCTCCTCGCTCGGCGGCACGGGTTCGTCGCGCCGCTGCCAGCCCTTGCCGCCGCCGCTGCCGCCGCGTTGCTGCGCCGGACGGGCGGGGGAGGGCGTACGCGCTGCGAAGAACAGGTCGGAAAAGCGCTGGCCGATCTCGCGCCGATACAGCGCCTTGATGTCGCCATCGCCAATGGTGTCGGCATGCGCATTGAGCCGCGCCTTCAACCCGGCGCGTGCCTCGGGGCTTTGCAGCGGAGCCGCGTTCAGCTCGTGCGTCCAGAGATGGTCGAGCAGGCCGGTCGCCTGATCAAGGCACGCGGCAAAGGCCTGTGGGCCCGATGCGCGAACCAGATCGTCCGGGTCCTGGCCGCCCGGCAGCGAGACAAAGCCCAGCGACAGGCCGGGCTTGAGCAGCGGCAGCGCACGGGTCGCGGCGCGCATCGCGGCCTTTTGCCCCGCATTGTCTCCATCGAAGCACAGCAGGGGCCGATCGACCATCTTCCACAGCCGCTCGATCTGGTGCTCGGTCAGCGCGGTGCCGAGCGGCGCGACGCACTCGCCAAAGCCCGCCTGGGCCAGCGCGATCACGTCCATATAGCCTTCGACCACCACAACGCGCCCGGTCTGGCGCGAGGCGGGAGCGGCGAGGTGCAGATTGTAGAGCGTGCGGCCCTTGTCGAACAATGGCGTGTCGGGCGAGTTCAGATATTTGGGCTCACCCGCCCCCAGAATGCGGCCGCCAAACGCAATGACGCGCCCGCGCGGATCGCGGATCGGGATCATGACCCGGCCGCGGAACCGGTCATAAGGGGCCTTGTCGTCGACCTTGATCAGCAATCCCGCCTCGACCAGCAGCTCCTCGTCGAGATTGCCGAGCGCCGACTTGATGCCGATGCGGCTGTCGGGCGCAAAACCGATGCCGAAGCGCGCGATGGTCTCGGCGGTCAGCCCCCGGTTCTTCAGATAGGCGCGCGCCTCCTCGCCAGCAGCGCTGTTCAGCTGCGCCACGAACCAGTCCTGCGCCGCCTGGCAGACATCGTGCAGCGAGGCCCGCGCCTCGGCCTGACGGGCAGCGCGCGGATCGGGCGCAGGCACGCTCATCCCCGCTTCAGCGGCCAGCTCCTTGACCGCATCCATGAAGCCCAGCCCCTGGTGATCGGTCATGAACCGGATCGCATCACCATGCGCCCCGCAGCCGAAGCAATGGTAGAACCCCTTGTCGTCGTTGATCGTGAAGCTGGGCGTCTTCTCGTTATGGAACGGGCAGCACGCCTTGTACTCGCGGCCTGCGCGCTGCACCTTCACATGCCGCCCGATCAGCGTGGACAGCGTGATCCGCGATCGCAGTTCGTCCAGCCATTGCGGGGATAGGGTCATGCGAGTGGCTTGCCTCGGGACAAACGGAAAGGGGCGTGATCGCTCAAGCCCCCGCCAGGGCCTCCTTTACCCAGGCGCTGGCCTTGCTCATGTCGAGTTCGCTGCCGTGGCGCGATTTTACCTCGGCCATGACCTTGCCCATGTCCTTGAGGCTGGCAGCGCCGGTATCGGCGACCACCTTGGCGATCGCGGCCCTAGCGGCGGCCTCGTCCATCTGGGCGGGCAGGAACTCCTCGATCACCGCGACCTCGGCCGCTTCCTGCGCGGCAAGCTCGGCGCGGCCGCCCTGTTCGTACATCGCGATCGATTCGCGGCGCTGCTTGATCATCTTCTGCAGCACCTCGGTGACCATCGCATCGTCATCGGCCGGCGCGGCCTGGGTGCGCAGCTCGATATCGCGGTCCTTGATCTTGGCCAGGATAAGCCGGACAGCGGCCGTACGCTCCTTGTCGCCTGCCTTCATGGCGGCCACCTGCGCAGCTTTCAGCAAATCGCGAATCATGCGCGCGAACCTTTCTTTTCCCGTGGATTTTGGAACAAGCTTCCAACCTAGCCGGATAAAAATGTTTTTCATAGATTGACCGTGCAAGCCAGGCGCGCCTAGTGACCCGCCAATTTGGCCGCTGTCCGGCAGGAAGCGTCACGGGGCTTTGGCCCGGCCTTGTCCTGCCATATCCTGCGGCCCGGCATATTCGCGACTCAATACGCAACGCAAGGAAGACGATCCATGGCGCACGCCACCACCTCCGCTCAACCCCAAGGCGCGACCGGCCTGTTGCTGCTGGCCGACGGCACCGCGATCTGGGGCAGGGGCTTTGGTGCCGCGGGGGCCAAGACGGGCGAGGTGTGCTTCAACACCTCGATCACCGGCTATCAGGAAATCCTGACCGACCCGAGCTATGCCGGGCAGATCATCACCTTCACCTTCCCGCATATCGGCAATGTCGGCGCGAACCCCGAGGATATCGAGGCCGATGTCCCCCAGGCGCTGGGCTGCATCGTGCGCGAGGATGTGACCAACCCCAGCAGCTTCCGCTCCGTCCAGCATTTCAGCGAGTGGTTGGGCGCGAACGGCCAGATCGGCCTGTCGGGTATCGATACCCGCGCGCTGACCCGCCGCATCCGTGAAGCAGGCGCCCCCAATGCCGTGATCGCCCACGCGCCCGATGGCGTGTTCGACATGCCCGCGCTGCTCGCACTGGCACAGGGCTGGCCGGGGCTCGAGGGCATGGACCTGGCGATCGAGGTCACAGGTGCCGACACGCGCGGCTGGCAGGGCGGCAAATGGACGCTGGGGGCTGGCTATGCCGAAATGGGCGAGGGGACACGCCCCCATGTCGTCGCCATCGATTACGGCGCCAAGCACAATATCTTCCGCTCGCTGGTTGAGGCCGGTGCGAAGGTGACCGTGGTGCCCGCCAAGACCTCGCTCGATGAGATCCTCGCGCTGGAGCCTGCGGGCGTGTTCCTGTCGAACGGCCCGGGCGATCCCGCCGCGACCGGCGTGTACGCGGTGCCGGTGATCCGGGGCCTGCTCGAGCGGGATGTGCCGATCTTCGGCATCTGCCTCGGCCATCAGCTGCTCGGCCTGGCTGCCGGCGCGCGCACGACCAAGATGCACCAGGGCCACCGAGGCGCGAACCATCCGGTCAAGCGACTGGAAACGGGCGTGGTCGAGATCACCAGCATGAACCACGGATTCGCGGTCGACGCCGCGACCCTGCCAGCCAATGTTGTCGAGACGCACGTATCGCTGTTCGACGGCAGCAATTGCGGCATCGCGTTCACCGACAAGAATGCGTTCGGGGTTCAGTATCACCCCGAAGCCTCGCCGGGACCGCAGGACAGCTTCTACCTGTTCGAGAAGTTTGTGAGCGGCCTCAAGGCTCCGGCGACCGCCGCGTGACTCTCAAGCTCCCCCCCGTCGATCCTGCCCGGATGGAGCAGGAATGGGCCGCCGATCAGGACGTGCTGCGCAATCTGGCCGACAATGGCGACCAGGCGAGCATCCGCCGTTCGGTGGACGTGAGCTTTCGCGGGTCCGAGGAGAATCTGGAGCGCCTGTCCGAAGCCGCGGAGGAGCTGGGGCTGACCGAGCTGGGGCATGAGGATGATGCCGAGGGCGGCCATCCCTGGCTGTTCCTGGAGCGGGTGCAGGCGGTCGATGAAAAGTCGATCCGCGCGCTCACCGAACTCTGCCTGCAGATCGAGCAGCTGTTCGACCTCGAATATGATGGCTGGGGCTGCGAAGCCCAGACCGGCACGGTGCATTGACGATGCCCGTTGCTGCCCCCGCCCTGACACAAAATTCACGCCTTTAAAGAGAGCACGACAACAATGCCCAAGCGCAGCGACATAGACAGCATCCTGATCATCGGCGCTGGCCCGATCATCATCGGCCAGGCGTGCGAGTTCGATTATTCGGGCACGCAGGCGTGCAAGGCGTTGAAGGAAGAGGGCTATCGCATCGTCCTCGTCAACTCCAACCCCGCGACGATCATGACTGATCCCGACATGGCCGACGCGACCTATGTCGAGCCGATTACGCCCGAGATCGTCGCCAAGATCATCGCCAAGGAACGCGCCGAGCGGCCGAACGAGAAGCTGGTGGTGCTGCCGACGATGGGTGGGCAGACCGCGCTCAACACCGCGCTGGCGCTCGATGCCAATGGCACGCTGGAAAAATATGATGTCGAGCTGATCGGCGCGAAGGCCGAAGCGATCGACAAGGCCGAGGACCGGCAGAAATTCCGCGAGGCGATGGACAAGATCGGGCTGGAATCGGCGCGTTCAGGCATCGCCCATACGGTCGAAGAGGCGCTCGCCGTGCTCGAGCGCACCGGCCTGCCGTCGATCATCCGCCCCAGCTTCACCATGGGCGGCACCGGCGGCGGCATTGCCTATAACCGCGACGAGTTCGTCCAGATCGTTACCGGCGGGCTCGATGCATCGCCCACCACCGAGGTGCTGATCGAGGAATCGCTGCTCGGCTGGAAAGAGTACGAAATGGAGGTCGTGCGCGATCGCGCCGACAATGCCATCATCATCTGCTCGATCGAGAATGTCGATCCGATGGGCGTGCACACCGGCGATTCCATCACCGTCGCCCCCGCGCTGACGCTGACCGACAAGGAATATCAGATCATGCGCTCGGCCAGCATCGCGGTGCTGCGCGAGATTGGCGTGGAGACGGGCGGGTCGAACGTGCAGTTCGCGGTCAACCCCAAGGACGGCCGCCTGATCGTCATCGAGATGAACCCGCGCGTGTCGCGCTCCTCGGCGCTGGCGTCGAAGGCGACCGGCTTCCCGATCGCCAAGGTCGCGGCGAAGCTGGCCGTCGGCTACACGCTCGACGAGATCACCAACGACATTACCGGCGCGACGCCAGCGAGCTTCGAGCCGACGATCGATTATGTCGTCACCAAGATTCCGCGCTTCGCCTTTGAGAAGTTCAAGGGATCGAGCCCGCTGCTCGGCACCGCGATGAAGTCGGTCGGTGAAGTGATGGCGATCGGCCGCAACTTCCAGGAATCGGTCCAGAAGGCACTGCGCGGGCTGGAAACGGGCCTGAGCGGTTTCAATTTCGTCGACCATTTGGTCGGCGCAGCCCATGAGGATATTGTCGCCGAATTGAGCCAGGCGACGCCCGACCGGCTGCTGATCGCCGCCCAGGCGCTGCGCGAAGGCATGACGGTCGAGCAGATCCATGCCGTCGCCAAGTTCGACCCCTGGTTCCTCGAGCAGATCAAGCAGATCGTCGATGCCGAGGCCGAGGTGCTGGCCGATGGCCTGCCGCGCGATGCGGCGGGGATGCGCAGGCTCAAGTCCATGGGCTTTTCCGACAAGCGCCTCGCCTATCTGGCGCTGCAATCGGCCAATCTGCGCCCCGGCATGGACCGGGCGCTGGCGCGCGGATCGGGCATGGTGCGCGATGCCGTGGTCGCGATGACCGGCGGCGTCACCGAAGAGGAGGTGCGCGCGCTGCGCCACAGGCTGGGCGTGCGCCCGGTCTACAAGCGGATCGACACCTGCGCGGCGGAGTTCGAAGCGAAGACGCCGTACATGTATTCGACCTATGAGGCCCCGAGCTTCGGCGAGCCCGAATGCGAGAGCCAGCCGACGACGCGGCGCAAGGTCGTGATCCTCGGCGGCGGACCCAACCGGATCGGCCAGGGAATCGAGTTCGACTATTGCTGCTGCCATGCGTGCTTTGCGCTGGGCGACGCCGGGTTTGAAACCATCATGGTCAACTGCAACCCCGAAACCGTCTCGACCGACTACGACACCTCGGACCGGCTCTATTTCGAGCCGCTGACCGCCGAGGACGTGCTCGAACTGCTCGATGTCGAGCGTTCGACCGGCGAGCTGGTCGGCGTGATCGTGCAGTTCGGCGGCCAGACACCGCTGAAGCTCGCACAGGCGCTCGAGGATGCCGGTATTCCGATCCTGGGCACATCGCCCGATGCGATCGACCTGGCCGAAGACCGCGAGCGCTTTGCCAAGCTGGTCGACAAGCTGGGCCTGAAACAGCCTGCCAACGGCATCGCCCGCAGCCGCGAAGAGGCAATCGCGGTCGCCAACCGCATCGGCTATCCGGTGTTGATCCGTCCGTCTTATGTGCTGGGCGGCCGCGCGATGGAAATCGTCGACGGTCAGGCGCAGCTGGAAAGCTATATCGCCACCGCCGTGCAGGTCTCCGGCGACAGCCCGGTCCTGATCGACCAGTATCTGCGCGATGCGATCGAGGTCGATGTCGATGCGATCTGCGATGGCAAGGATGTCGCGATTGCCGGCGTGATGCAGCATATCGAGGAAGCCGGCGTCCATTCGGGCGACAGCGCCTGCACCCTGCCGCCGTATAGCCTGGGCGCTGACATCATCGCAGAGATGGAGCGTCAGACGCGGCTGCTGGCCGAAGGGCTGAAGGTACGCGGCCTGATGAACATCCAGTTCGCGGTCAAGAACGGGCAGGTCTATCTGATCGAGGTCAACCCGCGCGCCAGCCGCACCGTGCCGTTCGTCGCCAAGGCGATCGGCCAGCCGGTGGCCAAATATGCCGCGCGCGTGATGGCGGGCGAGATGCTGGCCAATCTGCCGGTGATCGACCGCGATATCGAGCATATGGCGGTCAAGGAGGCGGTGTTCCCCTGGGCACGCTTTGCCGGGGTCGATCCGGTGCTGAGCCCTGAGATGAAGTCCACCGGCGAAGTCATGGGCATCGACAAGGATTTCGCCACCGCCTTTGCCAAGGCGCAGATCGGGGCAGGGCTCACGCTGCCCACCAAGGGTACGGTGTTCATCTCGGTCAAGGATGGCGACAAGCCGGTGATCCTGGATGCCGCGCGCGGCCTTACGGATCTGGGCATGGATATCGTCGCCACCGGTGGCACCGCGCGCTATCTCGCCGACAATGGCGTGGCGGTGACCGAGGTCAACAAGGTGGCCCAGGGGCGCCCGCATATCGTCGACCGGATCAAGGACGGCCAGATCGCGCTGATCTTCAACACCACCGAAGGGTGGCAGAGCCTGAAGGACTCGCAATCGATCCGCGCCAGCGCGCTGACGGGGAAGATTCCGTACTTCACCACGGCGGCGGCCAGCGTCGCGGCGGTGAAGGCGATGGCATCGCTGGCCAGGACAAGCCTTGAAGTAAAGCCGCTTCAGGCCTATAATATACGGCCTGACGCTTGAGCCCCCCGACAAGTCGTTACCCTGATGCGGCCCCATTTCCGGGCCGCTAAAGGCATTATTGTCGGACGATTGGCCGGGCGTCGGCCAAGGAAGAAGGGATATGCCGAATGGCAACCGTCGATAAGCTGCCCATGCTGGCAGAAGGATATGAAAAGCTTTCGCGCGAACTGAAGGCGCTCAAGGAAGAGCGCCCCCTGATCGTCGAGGCGATCGAGGAAGCGCGCGCGCATGGCGACCTCTCCGAAAATGCCGAATATCACGCCGCCAAGGAGCGCCAGGGCCAGGTCGAGGCGACCATCGCCGATCTCGAAGGCAAGCTGAGCCGCGCGCAGATCATCGATCCGACCACGCTTTCGGGCGACAAGATCGTGTTCGGCGCGACCGTGACGCTGATGGACGAAGACGACAAGCCGGTGAAGTATCAGATCGTCGGCGAAGCCGAGGCTGACGCGCGCAAGGGCCGCATCAGCTATTCGAGCCCGCTGGGCCGGGCGCTGATCGGCCGCCAGCTCGACGACGAAGTCGAGGTGAGCGTGCCTTCGGGCGACAAGTTCTATCTCGTGTCCAAGATCGAGTTCATCTGAACCATGCCCCCCATACCGCGCGGGTCGGCGACCAACGCGCTGGTCATATTGAATGTGCTGGTCTGGCTGGTGGGTATTGTCACCGGCTGGACCGAGCCCATGCAGATCGAAGGGGGTTTCTGGGCGGCGCGGCTGCATGACAGCCTGTACGGGCATTCCAGCGCCTTGCCGGTGGATTATCCCTGGGTTGTGCCGGTCTGGCTGACCCCCGTTACCTCGGCCTTTCTCCACGCCGGTCTGTTTCATCTCGCGATGAACATGCTGGTGCTGGTGGTGATCGGGCGGATCGTGGAAATGGCGCTGGGCTGGGAGCGCTTTCTGCTGCTCTATAGTGCGGGGATCATCGCCGCAGCCGGGGTGCATTACGCCATCGATCCGGTGTCGATGGTGCCAGTGGTCGGCGCAAGCGGCGCGATCTCTGCGCTGATGGCCGCCTATTTCCTGCTGTTTTCACGCCGCAAGCCGCCCGCGATCGGGCCGATACCGCAGCTTGCCGTGCACATGGCGTGGCTGATGGCGGCCTGGGTCGGCATCAACCTGCTCAGCCAGCTTGCCTTTGCCGGGACTGCGCTGGGCATTGCCATCTGGGCGCATATCGGCGGCTTTGCGGCGGGGCTGCTGCTCGCGGTGCCGCTCGTGCGCAGCCACCAGATCCGGCGGCCGCGTCACGATATTCCCTGAAAGCCGAAGCCCTTAGCCGGCCGGGTTTTCTTCCGGGTCGAGCAGCCGGTGCAGGTGCACGATCACATAGCGCATTTCGGCGTCATCGACAGTAGCCTGCGCCTTGCTGCGCCAGGCTTCTTCCGCGCTCGCATAATCGGGATAGACGCCGACAAGGTCCATCTTGTCGAGTTCGCAATAATCGAGGGTTTGCGGGTCGCTGACGCGTCCGCCCATGACGAGATGAAGTTTGCTCATGTGAATGTGCGTCCCTGACAGATGATCCGGATGCCTGGCGGCATCCTCTCCAAGCAAGGGGTCGTGCGTGCGGCCCCCTATGCGCTGGGGCTGCGCCATAATCAGCTTTTGCGGGATTTTCCAGCCCTGTTGCAGCGATGCCGGGCAGGTTTTGCGGCAATCAGGGCTTGCCGGACCTGCGCAGCTTCGCCGCGGCCTTGCTGACTCCGTCCTTGGCCCTGGCTGCAAGCGGCCCGGCATTCTTGGCAATCGGCTTGCGCGCCAGGAACAGCCCGCCCAGCAGGCCGGCCAGCGCAATCTTGCCGCGATGCGCCCAGGCGAGCCCCGCTGCCTTGTCGGCGGCCGATCCGATCTTCTCGGCGGCGGTGTCTATCGCCTCTTCGCGCAGATTGGCGGGCGCAAAGCGATCCTTGGCGCGGGCCAGCGCCATTTGCCACTGGCTGCGCGCCGCCAGTCGGCGTGCGGAGACCTCGGCCAGGGTCTCTGCGCCATCGTCTTCATGTTCGGGAACAGGGTGTTCAGCCGCCTCGGTCATGCACCGGCCTTTGCTTCTTCATCATCGTTGGTATCGCTGGCAAACAATGCGCTGATCTTGCCGATCCGCCGCGCCGCCAGCCAGAAGGTCAGCACCGCCAGCAGCAGCGAGCCCAGCACCGTTGCCCCCATCGCGCCCCAGCCACCGATCAGCGGCACCAGCGCGATCATCGTGCCGACGACCAGCGCGATGAGCGCGCAGACGATCAGCACCAGGCCGACAAAGGCAAGCAGCGCCATAGCGCGGATCTGCCGACCTGCGGCGGCGAGGCGCACCTTCTGAAAGCTGACTTCGGCATCGACCATCGCACGGCCATCGGCGTACAGGCCGTGCAGCTGTTCGATGAGACCGGGTTGATCCGCCTCTGCCTCTGGCGAAGGCGGATCAACCGGCGCGCCCTGGACGGGCACGGTCTCGGATTGGGGCTGTGTCACTCTATTGCGGTTCCGGTCAGCGGATCAGCGCCGCTTGCCGAACACCGAACTCAGCACCTTGGCGAGCACCAGGCTGAAAACTGCGGCGATACCGGCGGCGGCCACCGGTTTGGTGCGCACGAATTCGCGCGTATCCTCCGCGATTTCCTCGACCGGCTTGGCGCGGATGCGTTCGGCCACGTCGGTGACGCTCTGCGCGGCGCTGCGGGCATAGTCGCCATATTTCGGGCCGACATTGTCGTCGATCGCGCCGGCGCTGTCCTTCAGGATCTGCGCCACGCTGTTCGCGGCATCGCAGGCCATGTCCTTGACGTCGCTGGCCACGTCCTTGGCCTTGCCGGTCATGTCTTCGGGAATCATCGCACTCACCTTTTCGGAAACGGTCTGGAAGGCACTGGAAGATTGCGCGGCAACGCCGGTAGCTGCTGCGGCGACGCCGGTCGAGACCAGCACCGCGCTGTTGGGCGTGGGCGTCTGTTCGGCAGGCGCTTCTGCAGGCTTGGGCGCAGCCTTGCGCTTGGGGGCCGCGGTGCCGCTCTTGGCGCTGGTGGTCCGCTTGGCGGTCGCGGCCTTGGGCGCGCTTTCACCGGTCGCAGCCTTTTTGGCGCGCGGCTTTTTCGGCGCGGCGGCGGCCTTGGTTTCTTCTTCGGACA
Organism: Blastomonas sp. SL216; assembly: GCA_026625625.1. NCBI lineage: Bacteria > Pseudomonadati > Pseudomonadota > Alphaproteobacteria > Sphingomonadales > Blastomonadaceae > Blastomonas > Blastomonas sp. SL216. Next base: position 1,450,524 of record CP113055.1, on the reverse strand, counting down.
TGAATTCCTCCTCAAGCTTGAGGGCAGACGCATGAAGCGCTGCCACGGTTCCGCTTGCCCAATTCTATTCTGGCCAGTCCGTCCATATTTTCAAGCGGTTTCGCGGGTGCAGCAACGCGACTTTACAGCATGGTGCCCGTACGCCTGCAACTGTTGCAAATGCGCGGTTCACCGCCTAGAGGGGCGCCATCCTTCCACCCTGCCAGACCTGAAAGAGTGCCGCTTATGACCGCGATCATGGACATTCACGCCCGCCAGATTCTCGACAGCCGCGGCAACCCCACGGTCGAGGTGGACGTGTTGCTGGAAGATGGCAGCTTCGGCCGCGCTGGCGTGCCGTCGGGCGCATCGACCGGCGCGTATGAGGCGGTCGAAAAGCGCGATGGCGACATGTCCATGTACATGGGCAAGGGCGTCACCCAGGCCGTCGACATGGTCAATAGCGAGATTTTCGAGGCGATTGTCGGCCTGGATGCCGAAGATCAGCGCGACATCGACATGACGATGATTGCTCTGGACGGCACAGAGAACAAGTCGCGCCTGGGCGCCAATGCGATCCTGGGCGTCAGCCTGGCCGTGGCCAAGGCCGCTGCCGATGCGCGCGGCCTGCCGCTTTACAGCTATGTCGGCGGCGTTTCCGCGCATGTGCTGCCCGTTCCGATGATGAACATCATCAATGGCGGCGAACATGCTGACAACCCGATCGATTTCCAGGAATTCATGATCATGCCGGTGGGCGCCGACAGCCTGGCCGAGGCGGTGCGCTGGGGTTCGGAAATCTTCCATACGCTCAAAAAGGGCCTGCATGAAAAGGGTCTGGCGACGGCTGTGGGCGACGAGGGCGGCTTTGCCCCCAATCTCGCCTCGACCCGCGCTGCGCTCGATTTCATCATGGCTTCGATCGAAAAGGCAGGGTTCAAGCCGGGCGAGAACGTCATGCTGGCGCTCGATTGCGCCGCGACCGAATTCTTCCGCAATGGCAAGTACGAGATCAGCGGCGAGGGGCTGTCGCTCAGCCCCACCGAAATGGCCGATTATCTGGGCAAGCTGTGCGCTGATTACCCGATCCGCTCGATCGAGGACGGCATGAGCGAAGACGATTTTGAAGGCTGGCTCGCCGTCACCCAGCTGCTGGGCGACAAGGTGCAGCTGGTCGGGGACGATCTGTTCGTGACCAATCCCGAGCGGCTCGCGATGGGCATCGACAAGGGGCTGGCCAACAGCCTGCTGGTCAAGGTCAACCAGATCGGCACGCTGACCGAGACGCTGGAGGCCGTGAACATGGCGCACCGCGCCGGGTACACGGCGGTCATGTCGCACCGTTCGGGCGAAACCGAGGATGCGACCATCGCCGATCTGGCGGTGGCCACCAATTGCGGACAGATCAAGACCGGCTCGCTCGCCCGGTCGGACCGGCTTGCCAAGTACAATCAGCTGATCCGCATCGAAGAAGAGCTGGGTGCCAGCGCCCATTATGCCGGCAGCGCCATCTTCCGTTGAGGTTCATGCGGTTCGCCGCACGACTTGAGAGGCATTGATCGCATATTTGATTCGGGCTGGCCGTTTCGGCTTGCCAGCCCGAATCAATTGTGATTCAAGAGATTAATGTCGTCCCGCAAACCCGTGATTAAACCCGCAAAACAGGCCATCGCGCCGGGCATCTCGCTCGTCGCGCTGCTGGCCATTGCGGCTTACGCGCTGCTGGGGCCGACGGGCGTGCTCGCCTGGGGCGATTATCGCCAGCGACTGGAAGTGCAGAAGGTCGAACTGGCGCGGCTGCAGAAACAGCGCGATGCCCTGCGCAATCGGGTCAATCTGCTCGATCCGCGCGCGGTCGATCCCGATCTGGTGAGCGAGCTGGTTCGGCGCGAACTGAATGTCGCGCATCCGGACGAGGTTATCGTCCCGCTGAAATAAGCGGCGCTGCCTGCGCCTCGATGCTGCGGGAATATTGCGCAAAAACCGCCTTGGCCGTTGCGTAAACCGCGCCTGTGCCTCTATAGACAGGCGGTCAATTCCTCCCCCTGCCTTATGGCACTGATCCTTCAGCGTGAAAGGTTTTCCGTCTTGGTCAAGACACCCGCTGCAAAGCCCGTTCGCAAACCACCTGCAAAATCCCGGTCCAAGGCTGCGGCTCCCGCTGCGGCACCGGCTGAAAAGGCCGCTGCGGCCGTGCTGCCCGAAGAAGGCAGCAATCACCCGCGTCCGCGCACGCCCGAACGCTATCAGGCGAGCCAGGAAGAGCTGCTGCATTTCTACAAGGAAATGCTGCTCATCCGCCGCTTCGAAGAGCGCGCCGGCCAGCTGTACGGCCTGGGGCTGATCGGCGGCTTCTGCCACCTGTATATCGGCCAGGAAGCGGTCGCGGTCGGCCTGCAATCGGCGCTGGAGCCGGGCAAGGACAGCGTGATCACCGGCTATCGCGACCATGGCCATATGCTGGCTTATGGCATTGATCCCAAGGTCATCATGGCCGAACTGACCGGACGCGGCGCGGGCATCTCGCGCGGCAAGGGCGGTTCGATGCACATGTTCTCGACCGAACACAAATTCTATGGCGGCCACGGCATTGTCGGCGCGCAGGTACCGCTCGGCGCGGGCCTCGCCTTCGGGCACAAGTACAGCGACGATGGCGGCGTGTGCATGGCCTATTTCGGCGATGGCGCGGCGAACCAGGGCCAGGTCTATGAAAGCTTCAACATGGCTGCGCTGTGGAAGCTGCCGATCATCTTCGTGATCGAGAATAACGGCTATGCGATGGGCACCAAGGTGTCGCGTGGCAGCGCCGAGACCGAATTCTACCGGCGCGGCGATTCCTTCCGCATCCCGGGCATGCAGGTCAACGGCATGGACGTGCTCGAAGTGCGCGGCGCGGCCGAGGCGGCGCTGGAATATGTCCGCGGCGGCAATGGTCCGCTGCTGATGGAACTGAAGACCTATCGCTATCGCGGTCATTCGATGTCCGACCCCGCCAAGTATCGCAGCCGCGAAGAGGTGCAGAACGTCAAGGAAAAGTCCGACCCGATCGAAGCAGCCAAGGCCGAGCTGATCAAGCTGGGCGTGAGCGAGGACGCGATGAAGGCGATCGACAAGGAAATCCGCACGATCGTCAGCGAAGCGGCAGACTTTGCCGAAACCTCGCCCGAGCCGGATCCGTCCGAACTGTATACCGATGTGCTGGTGGAGCAATATTGATGGCCATCGAACTGAAAATGCCTGCCCTTTCCCCGACGATGGAAGAGGGGACGCTGGCCAAGTGGCTGGTCAAGGAAGGCGATACCGTGTCCTCGGGCGATATCCTGGCCGAGATCGAGACCGACAAGGCGACAATGGAATTCGAGGCGGTCGATGAAGGCACCGTGTCGAAGATTCTGGTTGCTGCCGGGACCGACAATGTGAAGGTGGGCGAGGTGATCGCGCTGATCGCTGGAGAGGGCGAGGATGCATCCGCTCCCGCCGCTGCCCCGGCGCCTGCTCCCGCTCCTGCGCCGGAACCCGAAGCGGCCAAGGCGGCACCGACCGAGAATGTCCAGATCATTCCCGAAACGCCCAAGCGCGCTGAGGTCAGCGATCCGGCGGTGCCCGAAGGCACGCAGATGGTGCCGACCACGGTCCGCGAGGCGCTGCGCGATGCGATGGCGGAGGAAATGCGCCGCGATGACCGCGTGTTCGTGATGGGTGAGGAAGTCGCCGAATATCAGGGCGCGTACAAGGTCACTCAGGGGCTGCTCGATGAATTCGGCGCGCGCCGCGTGATCGACACGCCGATCACCGAATATGGCTTTGCCGGCATCGGTGCCGGCGCGGCGATGGGCGGCCTGCGTCCGGTGATCGAGTTCATGACGTTCAACTTCGCCATGCAGGCGATCGACCATGTCATCAATTCGGCGGCCAAGACCAACTATATGTCGGGCGGCCAGATGCGCTGCCCGGTGGTGTTCCGCGGACCCAATGGTGCGGCGAGCCGCGTCGGCGCTCAGCACAGCCAGAATTTCGGCCCCTGGTATGCCAGCGTGCCGGGCCTGATCGTCATCGCGCCCTATGACAGTGCCGATGCCAAGGGCCTGCTCAAGGCGGCAATCCGCACCGAAGACCCGGTCGTGTTCCTGGAAAACGAGCTGGTCTATGGCCGCACCTTCGATGTGCCGGCGCTGGAAGACCATGTGCTGCCCATCGGCAAGGCGCGGATCATGCGCGAAGGCAGCGATGTCACCATCGTCAGCTATTCGATCGGCGTCGGCATCGCGCTCGAAGCGGCCGAAAAGCTGGCGGGCGAGGGGATCGAGGCCGAGGTGGTCGATTTGCGCACGTTGCGTCCGCTCGATACCGCGACGGTGCTGGAGAGCCTGAAAAAGACCAACCGCATGGTGGTGGTCGAGGAAGGCTGGCCGGTCTGCTCGATCGCGTCGGAAATCATTGCGGTGGCGATGGAGCAGGGCTTTGACGATCTCGACGCGCCAGTGCTGCGCGTGACCAACGAGGACGTGCCGCTGCCTTATGCCGCGAACCTGGAAAAGCTGGCGCTGGTCGACAGCGCCCGCGTGATCGCCGCGGTCAAGAAGGTGACCTACAAGGGCTGAGCCCGGACATGCTAGGGATGGCCGGGCGGTGCAGCCCGGTCATCCTTCAGCCTTGCTGATTACGAGTTTCGAGCCTTATACCTTGGTGCAGATCAGGCCGGTGCAGACCCCTTTGTTGTTGCCCTGACCGGCGTTGCCATCCATCACACCGTCCTTCATGTCATTGTTTCTGGCATCTTGATTAGCCGCCTGCGCGGAGGCAATCTGCGCATCGCTGGTCTGCGGCAGGATCGCGTCATATTTGTTGCAGGTCGACTGGCGCGCTGACGATACGTTGTTCGTCGGCGGCTTGCCGATTTCGCGCGCGTCGCGCACCGTGTAAGCCGCCTCCTGGCGCAGTTCCTGATCCTGCATGAACATGTCGCCGAACAGCGGGTGGTAGATATAGGTCAGCTCGACATACATCACCGCGGTGCCGGTACTGGCCTGGATGCGGTCTGCAGGCGGGCCCATGCCCGCAAAGCCGGTGCCGGTCGCGCCGGTGCCCTGCGGGCCATAGTCCGAATCCTCGAACAATATGCCCTTGCAGCGCTGCCACATGATCGTCTGCCCGCCCTGGGCATTGACCTCAAGGCTGGACAGCACGGTGCGGCCATCCTGATAGATGCCCGCCGCACCGGCCTGGATCGAGGCGGCCTGAAACACGTCGTTGATCTGCGCCTCGTTGATCACCTTGGCGCCCAGGGTCGCGTTGAGCGTCCCGATACGCGAGGCATTGTCCGCCATGTTGAGCGCAACCTGGCTCATCTTCATCTGGGTGATGGCAAGGTTCGCGACCTCGACACCGTAAAAGCCCAGCCCCATGAAGATGGGCAGCGAAAAGGCGAATTCGATCAGGGCCAGGCCTGACCGGTCGCGTTTAAGCCTGCGCGCAACCGTGCGGGTGCGCGCCAGCAGCGAGCGGCGCTTGACCGGGGCAGGGGCGGCGGCGGTGTGGATGTCGAACGTCATGTGCAGATCACCTGCTTGGTCTCGGCATTCTGGTCGGCATAAGGCTGGTTGCGCAACACCGTGGCGGACGTGATGGTCGCCTGGCTGCTGGCACCGATCAGCCCATAGAGCGGAAATTTGCGCTGATAGGTCATGTTGACGGTGTAGAGCACGACATCGCGCGCACCGCCGACCCCGTCCTTGCCGAGGTCGCGGTCCCATGACATGTTCTGGTTCTCATCGGTGAAGCATTCGCCCGGATCGCGGTTGCCGTTGCTGTTCTTGTCCTCGAAATCCTCGGGCAGGCCGACCTTGGCAAAGTCGCGATAATTGCGGCGGGTGTAAGCGAAGGTCGCCCCTTCACCCAGCCCGCCCAGGTTGGTCCTCACCTTCTCGTCCAGATTGGCCACGTTTAGCGTGCCGGTTTCCAGTGCGGAATCGCGGCCCGCCTTCTGCACCGCGCCATCCAGGATAGCGCGGGCATAGACGGTATAGCCCAGGTCGAACACGCCGAGCAGCAGCATGAGAAACGTGGGCGCGATCAGGCCGAACTCGGTCACGGTCACCCCGCGCCGGTCGCCGATTGCTCGCCTGAGAAATCCGGGCATGCGCATCACTTGGTCAACCTCAGCTCGGAAATCTGCTTGGCGATATTCTGGAACGCGGTGTTAAGCTGCGAACTGTTCGATGCGGTGAACGAACTGCCGCTGCTCGAGCAGGTCTGCATGTCGGCGGTCAGCGTGGTGCCGAACGCAATCACCCACAGGCGGATGCCCTTTGACTTGATCGCCTCGCAGATCGCGAGATAGCGGCGGCGCTGGCGCTCAAGCTGGGTCGGGTCGTTGCTGCCGCCGGTGACGCGCCGGTCGTACATTTCCACGCCGTACATGCTGGCGACAAAGTCATAGCTGGTCAGCTGGCCGTCGGTCATGAAGATCATGTGACGGCTGACCGAGCCGGCATTGCCGGGGTTGGCGTTGACGGTCGACTGGAAGAGGCCCTGCGGCGAGGCAAGCCGTGCGCCCCAGAGCAGGCCGACGTCATGATAGGTGCCGCCCACCGCGACCAGACCGTTGACATAGGTCTGCACCTGATCGCGCGTCATCGTCGCGAGCAGCGTCGCCTTGCTGGGGCAGGCGGTATAGCCGCCGCCGTAATTCTTGATGCTGGTGCCGTCATTGCGGTAGAAATAGACATCCTCCCAATAGGGCCGCCATTTGGTTGCCGTGCTGGTGGGGACTGCATCGATATTGAGGTCATGCGCGTTCGCACTGCCATCGGCGGTGATGCCGCTGGACGTGCTGGCAAAGTTGGACGCGGCAAGCGTGTCGCGCTCCTCGATGCATCCGCCCCAGCGGCTGGTGCTGCCGTTGGTTTCGCTCGGCGTGGTCACGGCCGGATTGGCCGACTTGATCGAGCGGAGAAAGGCATCGACCGGGAAGCTGAACTGGCCATATTCCCAATAGGAGAAGGTTGCCCCGCTTTGCCAGGTCGGCGACAGAACGTAGGTGGTCGTGGTCGTGGTGGTAGTCGTCTCGACCGTCGTCGTTTTCTTGCGCACACAGGTGCGGCGATTGGATGAAGTCCAATTGGGCCACGCCTGGCCGTTGTGGGTGTGCTGCACATAGGTGGTCGTGGTCTTCACATTGCCGTTCTGCACGACAATGGGTGAACCCTGAGGGTTCGGCCTGAAGTTCCAGCCGGTAGCCTGATCGAAATTGACGTTGTTGCCATAATCCGTGCACTTCGCGATATTCAGCGTTGTGCCATAGGTCTCCAGCACCTCTGAGCTCTGGGTATCAACCGACGTATTGGTTTCGGTGACCGGGATACTCCAGATCGGACGGCGCGTCTGATAAGGCCAGGTCTCGCCCGAATTGCCGCCCACCAGCCACTGCTGATTGGCATCATAAAGCAGTTCGCCGACATTGACGTTGGTCGAATAGGGCACGAACGAATAGCGCACGCGCGCGTTGCTGCCCGACGAGGCGTTGGCCAGCGTATCGTAGAAGCTCATCACCGAATTGCGCAGTGCGGTGATCTTGACGATGCTGCCGCCGCTGCCATTGGGGATCGTCTCGAGCATCGATCCGGTGACGTCGAGCACGAAGGTGGTGTCGGTATTGGTGAGGTTGAGCTCGGCCTCGCACGATACCGCGATGGTCAGGGAAGGCTTGCCGAACATGCCCATGATGGTGGTCGGCATGATCGTCGATGCGCTGCCCAGCACCTTGCTGCTGCCCGTGGGGTTGCTGGTGGTGAACACCACATTGGTGGTGCGGTTATAGCCCGCCTTGTAGTTGATATCGAAAAAGTCCTGCGCCTGGTTCTGCGCTGCGGTCGAATAGGTGCTGGCTGCCATGGCGCGGCGTCCGGCGAGCACGCCGGCATCGCACGCATGCTGGATGCGCGACTTGACCATATAGGCGCGGCTCATGTCGACAGCGCCGCCGATCATCGCGGCCATCGGCAGGATGCTGGCGGCCAGGATGGGCAGCACGTTGCCGCGTTTCGACGCAAGCAGCCGGCTCAGCACCGGGCGCTTCACGTCCGCTGCGGCGACGGGCCGCGCGATGCTTTCAAGGCGCTGGTTTTCGGTGTTGCGGATGGTCATGGTCTGGATAGTGCCCCTGCGACGTATCCATTCTTCTACGCGCGCAATGGTAAGCAGCCTTCAAAGGGAGATGGTTACGCCCATGTTTACCTTGATCCGCGGCAGATTTTCGTGGATCGCGCAGCCATGGTCGCGCCCGAAACTCCCGTCTCACCGCTGGTGACGCTCGCCACTGGCTATGGTGATGCCAGGATGCGCAGCTGGTGCCAGGCGCTGTTCGCCTTCGATGCGCAGATGGCAGGCATCGTGCTGCAGGCGCGTGAACCGATGCTGGCGCAGATCCGGCTGCAATGGTGGCATGACGTCATCGCCAAGCCCGCAGCCGAACGCCCGTCCGCCAATCCGGCGCTGGCCGCGCTGCTGCCGCTGGAGGCCCAAGGGCTGGCTTTGCCCGAGGCGCTTGGCCCGGTGATCCGTGGCTGGGAGGCGGCGCTGGAAGCAGAGGATGCCGAAGCCGTGGCCGAATTTGCGGCCGGTCGCGGCGCGCTGTTCGCTGCCTTTTGCGCGCTCGATTGCGGGGCTGACCGCGCTGCGCTCGCTCAGGCGGGCAGGGCCTGGGCGCTGTGGGACATGCTGCGTTTCCACCGGCGGACGCCCGTGCTGGATGCGGCTATGGCCGGGATCGACACCCCGGCGCTGAAGCGCATCGCCCTGCCGCGCAGGCTTCGCCCGCTGGCGATCATCACGCGCGCGGTGCAGCTTGACATCGCATCGGGGCGGATGGATCGTCCCTGGGGCAGTCCGGGCGTGTTCGCCCGGCTGGTCTGGCACGGGCTGACGGGGCGCTGATAAGCCAGCCGCCCGTCGCCAGCGAAGTGAGGAGGGCAGGGCAATGCGCATCCTTTTGGGCGGGCTGGCCGCCATCGCGCTGATGATCGGCGGCTTCTTCCTCATCCGCGCGCAGCAGCAACGGGATGATGCGCTCGCCGATATTGCCGCACCGCCGCCCGAGCTTCAGGACGACGGGCTGCCCAATGCTGATCCTGGAACCATGCGCGGACCCGAACCGCCCCAGGCCACCGAAATGACCCGCGAAGAGCGCCGCTTTGCCCGGTTCGACCGCAATGGTGATCGCATCATCACCCGCGAGGAACTGCTCGCCAGCCGGACCAAGGCGTTCCGCGCGCTCGACAAGGACGGCAACAATCTGCTGACCTTCGAGGAATGGGCGGTCGCGACGTCGCAGCGCTTTGCCGGCGCCGATGGCGACAGCAATGGCCGCCTGTCGCCCGAGGAATTCGCCACCACCAAGCCCAAGCGCGCGGTGCAGCGCTGCAAATGCTGATTATTCGGCGGCGACAGCCTCGCCCGTCCCGTTCAGCCAGCCCTGCAGATCGGTACGGGCGCGGCTGGTATAGGCTTCCTTGCGCGCCTTTTTGTGGACAGGCTCCTCAGGCGGCGGAAACAGGCCGAAATTGACGTTCATCGGCTGGAAGTCGCTCGCCTCCGCACCGCCGGTGATATGGCCAAGCAGCGCGCCGAGCGCGGTGGTTACCGGCGGCGTATCCAGCGAGCGCCCCTGCAGTTCGGCGGCGGCAAAGCGCCCCGCCATCAGGCCGACACTGGCGCTTTCGACATAACCTTCGCAGCCGGTAATCTGCCCGGCAAAGCGGATATGCGGTGCCTTGCGCAGGCGCAGCTGCCCGTCGAGCAGGCGCGGCGAGTTGATGAAGGTATTGCGGTGCAGCCCGCCCAGCCGCGCGAACTCGGCCTTTTCCAGCCCGGGAATGGTGCGGAACAGCTCGACCTGCGCGCCGTGCTTCAGCTTGGTCTGGAAGCCGACCATGTTCCACAAGGTGCCCAGCTTGTTGTCCTGGCGCAGCTGAACCACCGCATAGGGCCAGCGCCCGGTGCGCGGATTGTCCAGCCCGACGGGCTTCATCGGCCCGAAGCGCAGCGTATCGACCCCGCGCGCCGCCATGACCTCGATCGGCATGCAGCCCTCGAAATAGGGCGTGTCCTTCTCCCATTCCTTGAACTCGGTCTTGTCGCCCTCGATCAGACCGCGATGGAAAGCCAGATACTGGTCCTTGTCCATCGGGCAGTTGATATAGTCCTTGCCATCGCCCTCCGGCCCGACCTTGTCCCAGCGGCTCGCCATCCAGCAGATGTCCATGTCAATGCTGTCGCGGTGGACGATGGGGGCTATCGCGTCGAAAAACGCCAGCGCATCCTCGCCCGTCGCCGCGCCGATCGACTGGGCGAGCGACATGGCGGTGAGCGGGCCGGTGGCGATGATCGTCGGGCCTTCGCCGGGCAGGCTGTCGATCCGCTCGCGCACGATCCGGATATTCGGGTGCTCGGCCAAGGCCTTGGTGACGATTTCGGAGAAGATGTCGCGATCGACCGCCAGCGCAGAGCCGGCGGGCACCTTGGCCTTGTCTGCCGATGCCATGATCAGCGAATCCAGCGTGCGCATCTCCTGGTGCAACAGGCCGACGGCGTTGCGATCGGCATCGTCCGAGCGGAAGCTGTTCGAGCAAACGAGCTCGGCCAGGCCATCGGTCTGGTGCGCGGGCGTCATCTCGCCGCTGCCGCGCATTTCGGACAGGCGCACCTTGATGCCTGCTTGCGCGAGCTGCCATGCCGCCTCTGATCCGGCCAGGCCGCCGCCGATGATGTGAATCTGGTGCTGAAAATCGCTGCTGTTGCTCATGCGCGTGCAGATAGCGTGTGTGAGGGCATTTGCCCAGCTTGCGCATGATCGGTCTTCGGTGCCATCAGGGGTACGGACGCAAACGGGGGAAGATACATGGTCGTCAAACGCGCGCTGGCGGAATCGCGGCCTTGGCTACTGGTGAGCCTCGTGGCAGCGATCAGCTATTTCTTTGTCAGTGATGCGCCGATCCCGGGGCTGTACCTGATGCTGTGGAAGGGGCTGGGCGTCGGGTTTCTCGCGGTCTTTGCCCTGGTCCGCCACCATTCGGCTGATGGCCGCATGATCGGCGCGGTAATGGCGCTGGGCGCGATCGGCGACATGCTGATCGAGATCGACATGATCTATGGCGCGGTCGCGTTCCTGTTCGGCCATGTCGTCGCGATCTGGCTCTATGCGCGGCACCGGAGGGCCAGCGTCACGTTCAGCCAGCGGCTGTTTGCGCTGCTGCTGGTGCCGTGCGTGGTGCTGATCGCCTGGGCGCTGCCGATGGACCGCAGCGGGGCGGGCGGCATCGCGCTGTACAGCCTGTTCCTTGCCGTGATGGCGGCCATGGCCTGGACCAGCGATTTCCCGCGCTATCGCGTCGGCTTTGGCGCGCTGATGTTCGTGGTGTCGGACCTGCTGATCTTCGCCCGGCTGGGGCCGCTGGAAGGCTCGGCCATCCCCGATTGGCTGATCTGGCCGCTCTATTATTTCGGGCAGTTCCTGATCTGCACCGGTGTCATCCAGAGCCTGCGCCACAAGGACCCGAGGGTCGCAGGTTGAAGCATGGGCAGCCGCGTGTTATAACATTCGTATGAACAAGCCCCTCAAGCTCATCAAGATCGGCAATTCGACCGGGGTGATCCTGCCCAAGGACGTGCTGGCGCATCTCAACCTGTCGCAGGGCGACGAGGTGTCCGTCGTCAAGCAGGCAGATGGCATCGCGCTCAAGTCCGCTGATCCCGAGTTCGACAAGCAGATGTCGGCAGCCCGTGACGTGATGGCGCGTTATCGCAACGCGCTGCGCGAACTGGCCAAGTGAGGTGGCCGACTGGATTTGGGTACGCCAGGATGTCGTCTTTGCGCTCCATGACGAACAGATTGCCGAACATGGCGGACTGAGCGGCATCCGCGATGCGGCGCTGGTCGAAAGCGCACTTGCTCGCCCGCTCAATCTCGCAGCTTATGGAGAGCCGGACGCCGCTGATCTGGCCGCCGCCTATGCCTTTGGCCTGGCGCGCAACCATCCCTTTGCCGATGGCAACAAGCGCAGCGCTGCTGTGGTCGCGCTGACCTTTTTGCTGCTCAATGACGTGGCATTCGAAATCACCGAGGCCGAGCTTGTCGTCATGACGATGGCACTCGCCGCAGGCGACCTCACCGAGGATGAGGTCGCCCGCTGGTTTCGCGATCATATCGTGCCGCGCGGCTGAGCCTTATTCGCTCGGCGCTTCGGCCTCGTCCACGTCCACACCCGGCTCGTCGCCATTATCCTCTTCGGCGATGCGTGCGGCGCTGACGACATGTTCGTTATCGGCAACGTTGAACAGGCGCACGCCTGCCGAATTGCGGCCGATGACGCGCATGGTCGACAGGCTGAGGCGAATGAGCTTGGCCTGATCGGTGACCAGCATGAGCTGATCCGACTGGTGCGCCGGGAAGCTCGCCAGAACTGGGCCGTTGCGATCGATATTGTCGATATTGGTGATACCCTGGCCACCGCGTCCGGTGCGGCGATATTCATAGGCCGAGGACAGCTTGCCATAGCCATTGGCGCACACGGTGAGGATGAACTGTTCGGCTTCGGCAAATTCGGCCACGCGCTCGGGCTTCAGCGTCGGTTCGGCCTCGTTGCCCTTCCACGGTGCGGCGCGCAGATAGTCGTCGCGCTCCTCGGTGCTGGCGGCAAATCCGCCCAGGATGGAGAGCGAGATCACCTCGTCGCCATCGCGCAGCGTCATGCCGCGCACACCGGTGGAGGTGCGGCTCTGGAACTCGCGGACATCGGTGGCGGCAAAACGGATCGCCTTGCCCTGACGGGTGGCGAGCAGCACATCGTCGCCCTCGGTCAGCAGCGCGACGCCGATCAGCCGGTCGTCCGACCCTTCGTCAAAGCGCATCGCGATCTTGCCGTTCGACGGGATGTTGGTGAACGCATCCATCGAGTTGCGGCGGACCGTGCCGTTGGCGGTGGCGAACATCACGTGCAGATTGGACCAGGTGCTCTCGTCCTCGGGCAGCGGCAGCACGGTCTGGATGGTCTCGCCTGTGGCGAGCGGCAACAGGTTGATCATCGGCCGTCCGCGCGTCGCCGGGCCACCTTCGGGCAGGCGCCACACCTTCTGGCGATAGACCTTGCCATGGGTCGAGAAGAACAGCACCGGCGTATGCGTCGACGTGACGAACATGCTGGTGACGGCGTCCTCGTCCTTGGTTGCCATGCCGGAGCGGCCCTTGCCGCCGCGTGCCTGGGCGCGGAAGGCATCAAGCGGGGTACGCTTGATATAGCCCTGCAGCGTGACCGTGACGACCATCTCCTCGCGCTCGATCAGGTCTTCGTCATCGATGCCATCGGCAGCCGGCGCGATTTCCGACAGGCGCGGGGTGGCGAATTCGTCACGCACCGCGATCAGCTCTTCGCGCAGCACCTCGTACAGCTTGGCGCGGTCGGCCAGAATTGCGAGATACTCTTCGATGCTGGCGGCAAGCACCTTCAATTCATTGCCGATTTCGTCGCGGCCCAGGGCGGTCAGGCGATGCAGGCGCAGGTCCAGAATGGCGCGAACCTGCACGTCGCTCAGCGTATAGGTATCGCCCTCGATCTCCGCCTCGATCGCCTCGACCAGGCGGATATAGGGCGCGATTTCGGCAATCGGCCATTGCCGCGCGATCAGCGCGGCGCGGGCTTCGGCGGGCGAAGCGGACGAGCGGATGATCCGCACCACCTCGTCCATATTGGTGACCGCAACGACCAGGCCCAGCAAGATATGCGCACGGTCGCGCGCCTTGGCGAGCTCGAACTTGGTGCGGCGGGTGATCACCTGCTCGCGGAAGCGGACGAATGCCTCGATGATTTCCTTGAGCGGCAGAACTTCCGGGCGACCGCCGCGAATGGCGAGCATATTGGCGGGGAAGCTCGACTGGGCCGGGCTGTGCCGCCAGATCTGGTTGAGCACGACATCGGGCGTGGCATCGCGCTTGAGGTCGATGACCACGCGCACGCCTTCGCGGTTCGATTCATCGCGTATGTCGCTGACGCCTTCGATCCGCTTTTCCTTGGCGGCCTCGGCCAGCTTTTCGACCAGGCTGTTCTTGCCGACCTGGAAGGGAATGGAAGTCAGCACGATCGAGCGGCGGTCACCGCGGCCTTCCTCGATCTTGTGGCGCGCGCGCATCATGATCGATCCGCGACCGACCGAATAGGCGTTGCGCACGCCCGCCTGGCCCAGGATCAGCGGCGCGGTCGGGAAATCGGGGCCGGGGACGATCTTCATCAGATCTTCCAGCTCGATCATCGGGTTGTCGATCCACGCGAGGCAGGCATCGATGACTTCGCCCAGATTGTGCGGTGGAATGTTGGTCGCCATGCCGACCGCGATGCCGCCAGCGCCGTTGACCAGCAGGTTGGGGAAGCGCGCGGGCAGAACCTGCGGCTCGTCGCGCGATCCGTCATAGTTGGGGGTGAAGTCGACGGTGTCCTTGTCGAGATCGTCGAGCAGGCTGTTGGCGACCTTGGCGAGGCGCGCTTCGGTGTATCGCATCGAGGCCGGCGGATCGGGGTCCATCGATCCGAAATTGCCCTGACCGTCGATCAGCGGCACGCGCATCGACCAGTCCTGCGTCATGCGCGCCAGGGCGTCGTAGATCGCGCTGTCGCCATGAGGGTGATAGTTACCCATCACGTCGCCGACGATCTTGGCGGACTTGCGATACGGCCGCCCGGCGACAAAGCCGCCTTCCTGGCTGGCGAAGAGAATGCGGCGGTGGACGGGCTTCAGGCCGTCACGAACATCGGGCAGGGCGCGGCTGACGATGACCGACATCGCATAGTCGAGATAGCTCGACCGCATCTCGTCGACGATGTCGATGCGTTCGATTTCACTGGGTTCCGCGGGTGCGGTGGTATCGTTCATTCCATGCGCCTTTTATGCCTTTTATGACGCTTTCGCGTCAGCCTCGGCTCTAGGCGACACCCTGCAGAAAAGCCAGCTTTTGCGGGCGTTTTACGGGTATTTTTCAACAAGAAAAACAGGGGCTTGGATGCCCCTTACCGTCAGGGCTGAATTGCGCTGCCGTCAAAGGCAAAGATACCGCCCGAATCGGCCGGATTCAGCCCCGCCAGCACGTCCAGCATCATGGCTGCGCTCCGGTCGGCGTCGAACAGCTTGCCGTCTGCGACATTGGCCTGAAAGGGCTTGCTGAGCGCGGTATCGACCGTGCCGGGGTGCAGCGCGACCGCGATCGACTGGTCGTTGCGGCGGCCCCATTCGATGGCGATGTTGCGGATCGTCATGTGCAGCGCCGCCTTGGCCGCGCGATAGCCGTACCAGCCGCCCAGCCGATTGTCCGAAATGCTGCCCACCCGCGCGCCGATGGCGGCGAACAGGGCAGGGGCCTTGCGTGGCATCAGCGGAACGAAATGCTTGGCGACCAGAGTAGGGCCGATGGTGTTGACCGCGAAGTTGCGCGCCATCCAGGCGGCATCCAGGTCCTTCATGCTCTTTTCAGGCCCGCGGCCATCGGCATGGAGCAGGCCGGTGGCGACGATCACCTGATCGGGTACGAAGCCGCGATCGGCCAGCCGCGCCGCTGCCGCCGCGATGCTGGCCTCATCCTCCAGGTCGATATGGTCATTGCCTGCCAAGCTGCGGGCCAGCGCGACCACCGTGTCACCGCGCTGTCCGGCCTGGCGGACGAAGGCCGAGCCAAGGCCGCCAGAGGCTCCGATGATGACGGTGTTGCGGCTCATGCGCGCACGAAGCGCCAGACGTCGTGGTCGCTCGCCTCGGGATCGAAGCGATTGCCGTCGCTGTCAAAGCCCTTCAGCGCTTCGGGGTCGGTGTGCCGGTTCTCGCACAGGAAGCGCGCCGCCATGCCGCGCGCGCGCTTGGCATCGAAGCTGACGAAGCGCGGACCCTTGGGGCCCTGCTGGCGGAAATCGGCGGTGATCACGCGGATGCCGCGCCGGGTGAGGCCCTTGTCGGCCGCAGCGAAATATTCCTGGCTGGCGAGGTTGATGATCGTGTCGCCGCCGCTGGCGGACAGGTCCTGCGCGATTGTCGCGGCGATCTTATCCCCCCAGAAAGCGACCAGGGAATTGTGCCGGGGCGCCCATCGCGTCCCCATTTCAAGGCGATAGGGTCGCATGCTGTCAAACGGTCTCAGCAGCCCGTACAGCCCGGACAGAATGCGCACATGGTCCTGCGCAAAGGCCAGCGCAGGCTCTTCCAGCGATCTGGCCTCGAGCCCGGTATAGACATCGCCGTTGAAGGCGAACGCAGCGGGGCGCTCTGGCTGGTCGTAAAAGCCGCGATAGCGGGCATAGTTGAGGTCGATCAGCGCGTCCGAGACCGGCATGATCTGCTTCATCTTCGCCTTGCTGAGGCGTGCTGCGGATTTCACCAGCCGTTCGGTTTCCGGCTCGAAGCGCGCCTGGGTCGGCGCGATGGCGGGGGCAGGCGAATCGAAATCCAGCGATTTGGCGGGGGAAAGCAGGATGATCATGGCGCCAGCGCATAGACCAGCGACGGACCGATGCAAAGACCATCGCTGGAGCGCGAGGGGCCGGCACTGTGATGACGCCAAGATCGCCGCGCGGCGGGCTTTTTGGCCCGGAACCGCAAAGGTCGTTGTCCGTTCCTGCCAGAGTCATTAAGGACGGCTTCATCAACCAGCCGCCAAAGGCTTGTACATGATCGGCACCCCAAAATGCCGTGTTTTAGTTCGGAGGATAACATGCGTCGCATTTCCCGTTTCAACATGGCTCTGATGCTGGCCCTGGCCGGAACCACGGCGGTTTCGCTGGCACTGCCGGTCGATGCCGCCTTCGCCCAGAAGGAAAAGAAGGGCAAGAAGGGCAAGGAAGAAGCGCCGCAGATGGAGCTGAGCCCCGAGTTCCGCAACGCCTTTGCCGCCGCGCAGACCGCCTTTGGCGCGAGCGATTTCGTCACCGCCGAAGCCAAGCTGACCGAAGCGGCTGCCGTTGCGGCAAGCGCCGACGAGAAATATCTCACCGGCAAGATGTCGCTGCAGATCGGCCTCAAGAAGAACGATGAAGCGATGCAAATGAAGGGCGTCGAAATGGCGCTGACCAGCGGCAAGGCAACCGAAGCCGAAATGCGCACCTTCAACAGCTTCATCGGCGAAAAGGCGCTGGTGAAGAATGACTTCGCCCGTGCCCGCACCTTCCTGACCGCCGCCGTGCAGGCCGGTCAGAACAGCCCGGTCAATCTGTTCCAGCTGGCCGAAGCGCATTTCGGTGAAGCCATTGCCAAGTCCGGCGGTCGCAGCATCGATGCCACCAACGCCCCGCTGGCAGCGCAGGGCCTGCCCTATCTGCAGCGCGCGGTGGAAGGCAATCTGGCTGCCGACAAGCAATATGCCGCAAGCTGGGCCAAGCGCGGTTTCCAGATCGCCCGCGCCACCAAGACCGACAGCAGCGCCTTTGCACAGCTTCTGCTGCGTGCCGATACCGGCAAGGGCGCGTGGAACGAAGTGATCCGCGCGATGCAGAGCGACAATCGCGGCTTCACCAGCGAACAGAGCCTCGATGCGATGCGTCTGCTGCGCATGACCGGCGGCATGTCCAGCGCTGCCGATTATCAGGAATATATCGAAGCTGCCGGTGCTGCGCGTCGTCCGACCGAAGTCATCGCGGTGATCGAGGAAGGCAAGGCTGCAGGCGTCATCACCGACAGCAATGCCTATTTCAAGGACGCGCTGACGACCGCCAACAGCAACCGCGGCGAATATGTCGGCACCTTGCCTGAATCGGTGCGCGATTCGCGCGGCAAGGCGACCGCGACGGTGACGCTTGCAACGGCAGACGCGCTGCTCGCCAACAAGCAATATGCCGAAGCCGAGGAACTGGCCGGGATCGCGCTGACCAAGGGCGTTGCCGATACCGAGCGTGCACAGATGGTCCAGGCGATCGCCCAGATCGCGCAGGGCAAATATGACCCCGCGCGACAGACGCTCAGCGGCATGAGCGGCGTTCGCGCGCCGCTTGCCAAGCTGTGGGTGCTGTATGTCGATCAGAAGGCGGGTGCAGGCGCAGCAGCTCCGGCTGCCTGATCGCTTCAGCCTGATCGCAAGACAAAAAAAGCAGGCCTGGCATCGCGCCAGGCCTGCTTTTTTGTGGCCTTGAACGAGCCGCTTATTCTTCGAGCGGAACGCCGGGCTGCTGTTTCGACGTGCGGATGGTCAGCGACGTCTTGACGCTGGCGACATTCGCGGCCGGGGTCAGCTTGGAGGTGAGGAAAGCCTGGAATTCCTGCAGGTCGCGCGCGACGATCTTGAGGATGAAGTCGATCTCGCCGTTGAGCATATGGCACTCGCGCACTTCGGGCAGCGTGCTGACATGCTCTTCGAACGCCTTGAGATCGCTCTCGGCCTGGCTCTTGAGGCTGACCATGGCAAAGACCGTGATCGCAAAGCCCAGTTTCTGGGGATCGATATCGGCATGATAGCCTCGGATGATTCCGGCTTCTTCCAGCGCGCGCACGCGGCGCAGGCAAGGGGGCGCGGTCAACCCGACACGGCTTGCCAGCTCGACATTGGTGATCCGGCCTTCTTCCTGAAGCCGGGTCAGCAACTGCCGGTCGATATGGTCCAGACTTGACACGATTTTTCCCCTGGCTTGCTCCGGCAGGAACGAGACCGGTGCGATGGCGTGGCATCGCTGCGGCGCTGAACCTGCGGTAATTGGGCGTCAGGCGGAAATTTTCCGCAACATGACGCCACCCATCTATAATATAATTATTCGGTAACGCAATTGTCCCACATTGCGACGCGACGAAAAGCGCCCTTTCGCAGGCGGGCTGCGCGGACTATCCCTGTTCCTGAGGGCAGGTCCTGTGTATCGCAGGTGCCTGGCCCAACCAGAATTCAAGATCCGATTTCAAGGACCGCTGCCCCGCCGATGCGCTATGATGACCGCCTCTCCACCGTGCTGGCCGGTGCGGTTCCCACCGGGACGGCAGCGGTGGCGCAATATCGCCAGCTGGTCGACATTCTGGGGCAGATCGGCGGCGACGATGTGGACGAGCGTCATGCGCCTGCGTTGGCGCGCATCCATCAGTTGCGCGCCACGGTCAGCGATGCCGATCGCTTGCTGACCGTGCAATGCCTGTCGGGCCGGCTGGTCTCGCCGGTCCTCGTCCAGTATCTCGCCTCCGAAAAGCCCGATATCGCCAGCGCTGCTGTGCGCGCGGCACGGCTGGACGATGGCCAATGGGCGGCTTTGGTCCCGGCGCTGCCGACGCGTGCACGCGCTTTCCTGCGCAACCGCCGCGACCTCGGCCCGCGCACCCAGGCGCTGCTCGATCAGCTCGGCCTGTATGACACCGCGCTGCCTGCTGCGGTGGCGCAGCCGGTGATCTCCGTCGAAGCCATAGCCGATGCGGCACCGGAAGAGATGGCCGAGACTGTCTTCATTCCGCAAGCGCTGGTCGTTGAGGCTGAAGACGCTGCTGAAACAGCGCCGCCCGCAGACGCTTCGATACCTGCGCCAGAGCCGGAGCCGGAGCCTCAGGCGGAACCGGAGCCCGAACCTGCGCCCGCGCCGGTCGCCGACAATCAGGGCCCGCAGAGCATCGGCGAGATCGTCAAGCGCATCGAGGCCTTGCAAGAGGTCCGCATTCGCCAGGCGATGGAAGAAAGCCCGGCGCGCAGCCGCGATGGATGGCAGGAACTGGAACAGGCGATCCAGGGTGCGGTTCCCGAACAGCCGGCCGATGAACCGGCTGGCGAAGCTGCCAGCGCATTGGCGAGCGAACCTGTCTCCGCCGAGCCTGCAGAAGAGCCGTTCAGCGCGCCCGGTCTTTGGCCCGAAGGCCATCAGCATTTCCAGTTCGCGACCGGCGTGGATGGCAGCATCGCCAGCACGCGCGGCATCATGCTGGGCATGGTCCACGGCCTGTCGCTCGCCCAGCCAGC
Source organism: Blastomonas sp. SL216 (assembly GCA_026625625.1). NCBI lineage: Bacteria > Pseudomonadati > Pseudomonadota > Alphaproteobacteria > Sphingomonadales > Blastomonadaceae > Blastomonas > Blastomonas sp. SL216. Next base: position 1,430,603 of record CP113055.1, on the reverse strand, counting down.
GATCACCGGCTATCGCGGCGTCGATGCGGCGGTGTCGACCGCGTTCAGCCGCCGGATGCCGATCCGTGGCGGCCGCGCGGACCTGGGCAGCGCCGCCGCGCTCGCGGGCGAATGGCGCATCGATGCCGACCCCTGTTTCGACCGCGCGACCGGGCGCTTTACCGGTTATAGCGGCACCCTGCGCCGCCCGATGGCGTGGGAAAGCGCCGGTCCCGATGGCGCCCCCGGGCTGGCGGGCCGCGATGGCCTGCGCCAGATCGTGCACGAGCTGCGCACGCCGCTCAATGCGATCATGGGCTTTTCCGAGATTATCGAGCAGCAGCTGTTCGGCCCCGTGCTCAGCGAATATCGCGAGATGGCGCTGCGGATCCGGCAGGATGCGCGGCAGCTGCTCAGCGGTTTCGATGATCTCGACACCGCGCTGCGGCTCGATCGCAACGCGATCGACGATCCGCAAGGCCATGTGCCGCTGACCGATCTGGTCGAACGCCTGTCCGCCCGGGTCCAGCCTCTGCTCGACTATTCGGGGTCCGCGCTCGATATCGGCCCGGTGCCGCATGGTGCCATCGTCGCCATGTCGGCCCAGGCGCTCGATCGGATCGTGCCGCGCCTCGCCGGCGCGCTGATCGGCAGCTGTCAGCCGGGCGAGGTGCTGGCCGTCGCGCTGGGGCATGATGCGCAGGGCATCAGCCTGGCGTTCATTCGCCCGCAGTCACTCGCCGGGCTGGATGAGGATGCGTTGCTCGATGTCGATCGCGCCGATGCAGCGCCAGGTGATGGCGGGCCGCTGCTGGGCCTGGGCTTCTGTCTGCGCCTGGTGCGCAACCTGCTCGCCAGCCATGGCGGACAGCTGCGGATCGACGACCAAGGTCTGCGCTTGACCTTGCCCGATGGCGGGATTAGCGCAGAGGTCGCGCGCTCATAAAGCGGGAGGGGTGCGCGCGGGGCGGTGACCGGGGGTGCTGCGCCGATCGTTTGCGACGCTGCGAGACACAAGCGAATGACCTTTGCAAGATTGCCGGGCAAGGATGACTTTGTCCGCTTTTCACCCGATTTCGGCCAGCGATATCTGGTGACGGTGGATGTCGAGGAAGAATTTGACTGGACCCGGCCCATCGAGCGCGAAGGCTATTCGCTTGAAGCGGTCGAAGCGATCACCGACTTTCAGAAGCTGTGCGAAGACTATGGCGTAACGCCGCTGTACCTTGTCGACTGGCCGATCATTTCCGACCCGCGCGGGCGCGAAATCTATGGACAGCTGGTGCGCGAAGGCCGCGCCGAGGTGGGCATACAGCTGCACCCCTGGGTCAACCCGCCGTTCGAGGAGGAAGTCACCCAGCGCAACACCTATGCCGGCAATCTGCCCAAGGCGCTGGAGCGGGCGAAATTCTATGCGTTGCGCGATGCGATTACCGAGGTGACCGGCAAGCAGCCTATCGCCTATCGCGCCGGGCGCTATGGCATTGGCGGCGAAACGCTCAACCTGCTGCGCGAGGCAGGGGTGCGGTTCGACACCTCCGTCCGGGCAAATTTCGATTACAGCAAGGCCGAAGGTCCGGATTTCTCGCAATATCCGCTGGAGCCTTACTGGCTGGACAAGTCGCTGGGGATTGTCGAACTGCCGGTGACGTCGGTCTATTGGGGGCTGTTGCGGCGGCAGGGCGCGTTCTTCCCGCTGGCGCAGATGGCGGGCGTCACCAAATCGCTGATGGCGCGCGGGCGGCTACTCGAGCGGATTTCGCTGACACCCGAAGGGATCAGCGTGGCCGAGGTGATCCGCGGGATCGACATCGCGCTCGATGATGGCCTGCCGATCCTCAACTTCTCGTTCCATTCGCCGTCGCTGAAGCCGGGCTATACCCCCTATGTCCGCAAGGATGAGGACGTGACCGCCTTTTATGACTGGTGGCACCGTGTGCTGTCCTATCTGGCGCAACGCGGGGTAAAGCCGACCAACATTTCCGAGATCGACGCCAATATCGTCCGTTGATGGGGCGCAGTATCCCCCGCCAAAGTGCCGATGGCGCTTTTCGCGCTTGCCATGCCGCCCCCCGCTGGGCTAACCGCGCCTCTGGCACAGCCGGGACGGGCCTGTAGCTCAGTTGGTTAGAGCTGGCCGCTCATAACGGCTAGGTCGGGGGTTCGAGTCCCTCCGGGCCCACCAGCCAGTCCCGCACACGGCCACCAGCAATCGGCCCGCGCCTTTGCGCCGGATCGGGGAGTAGCGCAGCCTGGTAGCGCATCTGCTTTGGGAGCAGAGGGTCGCAGGTTCGAATCCTGTCTCCCCGACCATTTTGTTTGCCGTGGCTTTCCGGTGCATTTTCCTGCCGCATGGCGAACATTGCCATCGGGAACAGCGCAGCTTGCGTGATGCGAACTATCCGCCCCTGGTTTGCGCGTTGGTGCTTGGGTGCAGGACGAGCTTGATCCCGCAGCCTCCAGCGGGCGCTTGTCAGGTCGTCGAGCACGCCGCTGGTGCTCCTCGACCAGGACCTGATGGTGCTCGCCGCCAGCGGACCGTACTGCCGCAGTTTCGGGATGGATCCTGTCGTTATCGTCGGTCAGTCGCTGTTCGCGCAGGCCGTCCAGTTCATCGCGGTTGTCGAGGTGAGGGGCCCAGCACCTGGGACGATCGTGACGATCGACTGCCCCCAATGGTGTGGGCTGCCTGGCCGTCGCGACCGCCTGCACCCGTGATCCAGCTCCAAAATGCGATTGACAGTTGATGTTCAATCGTATCTGGTCAGACCAATAATCTGGGAGTGGTGCTATGGATCAGGGAGTGGGGGCGCGGTCGCGCGCGCTGCGTTGGGGTGCTGCAGTCGCTTTGGGGCTGGCAACGGCATCGCTGGCGGTCCCGGTTCAGGCCCGGTCCGATGATGCACAGGCGGTGCCCGGCGCGACGACCGCTGCGGGTTCGCGGCAGGTAACCCAACTTCATGATGGCTGGCGCTTCCGCTTCGGCGATGCGCCTGCCGATGTCACCGGCGCGGCTTTTGATGACAGCGGCTGGGAGCAGGTAAAGCTGCCCCATAGCTGGAATCGCATGGGAAATTACGCGCCCGAGCGCGCCGATGGATCGGACGTGCGCCAGGGCATCGGCTGGTACCGGCTGCGCATGGATGCGCCGGTGCTGCCAAAGGGCAAGCGGGCGATCCTGCAGTTCGATGGCGTCGGCGCGGTTGCCGATCTGTGGGTCAACGGCCAGCATGTCGGCGCGCACAAGGGGGCCTTTTCCCGCTTCCGCTTCGATGTCACGGATCAGGTGACATCCGGTCAGGCCAATCTGATTGTCGTCCGCGCGGACAACAGCAAGCCTGGGCCGGGTAGCAGCACCCAGCATGTCATCCCCCTGGGCGGCGATTTCTTCATCCATGGCGGCCTGTATCGCGGTGTGTCGCTGATCGTCGCGGATGAGGCATCGATCGACCTGCTCGATCATGGCGGCCCGGGGATTTATGTTTCGACGCCGCAGGTCAGCGAGGCCAAGGCTGACATTGCGGTGCTTGCGCGGTTGCGCAATTCGGGACGCAAGGCGCGCAAGCTGGGGGTCACTACCCGCATCGCCGATGCCGATGGCCGGACGGTGGCGACCGCGACCATGCCGGTGCGCCTCGCAGCGGGGCAGGCGAGCGCGCTGACGACGCCGCTGAGCCTCGCCAACCCGCGGCTGTGGCAGGGGCGCAGCGACCCCTATCTCTATTCGGTGACGGTCGAGCTGCGCGACGGCAAGCGCGTGATCGACAGCGTCACCGAACCGCTCGGCGTGCGCAGCTTTGCCTGGGATGCCGACAAGGGCTTCATCCTCAACGGCAAGCCGATGCGCCTGCACGGCGCGTCACGGCATCAGGACTGGCAGGGCAAGGGTTGGGCCTTGAGCGCGCAAGACCATGCCACCGATATGGCGATCATGGCCGAAATGGGCGTCAACACCATCCGCCACGCGCATTACCAGCACGCACAGGAATGGAGCGATCTGGCCGACCGCAACGGCATGGTGGTGAAGGCGGAGCTGCCCTTCGTCCACCAGTCTGCCTTTGATGAGTCGCTGCCCGCGCCAGACCTAGTCGACAATGCGCGCCAGCAACTGCTCGAGCTGATCCGGCAGAATTACAACCATCCCTCGATCATGCTGTGGTCGGTGGGCAACGAGATCGATATCGGCGCGGCGATCATGGCGCTGCAGAAAGGCGGCAAGGGTGCGCCTGCCAAGTCGCGCGACATGCTGGTCGAGCTCAACGCGCTCGCGAAGCGCGAAGATCCCAGCCGCCCGACGCTCTATGCCGATTGCTGCGAGGGCACGCCGTCCCCGCTGGCGCGTCCGGGCGCGCAGGTGCTCAACGATGTCACCGATGTGATCGGGCTCAACCGCTATTTCGGCTGGTATTACGGCCAGCCCGACGACCTGACACGCATGCTGGCCATGGTGCGCGCCCGCTATCCGGGCCGCGCCTTGACCGTCACCGAATATGGCGCGGGCGGCGCGTTCAGCCAGCATAGCGACAATCCGCAGGGCGGCCCGGTCAATGCCAATGGCCGTCCGCATCCCGAGGAATTCCAGGCCTGGGTGCACGAGGAAAACTGGAAGGCGCTCAACAAGGCCGGGTTCCTGTCTGCCAGCTGGATCTGGAACATGTTCGATTTCGCCTCGACCAGCCGCGAGGAAGGCGAGGCCTATGACCTCAACGACAAGGGGCTGGTCAGCTATGACCGCAAGACCCGCAAGGACGCCTTCTATTTCTACAAGGCGCAATGGTCCGACCAGCCGGTGCTGCATCTGACCGGCCGTCGCTATGTCGACCGCGCCTATCCGGTGGTCGATGTGCGCGCCTATAGCAACGCGGCTTCGGCAAGCCTGTCGGTCAATGGCCGGGCGGTCGGCACCGTTGCCTGTTCCGATCGCATCTGCGTGTGGCCCGGCGTGCGGCTGCAGCCAGGCGACAACACGGTGACCGCCACCGCGCAGCAGGGGGGCAAGACGCTCACCGACGCGCTGCAATGGACCGCGCCCGATGCGGCGAACGGGATGCATGTGCGCGCGGGCCATCTGACCGGCATCACCACCTCCACCGGGCTGCGTTTCGGATCGGACAATTTCTTCACCGGCGGCAGCGCGTCCGAGCTGCGCATGGCCGGGCGCAGCAAGGTTGCGCCCAGCAACGTCACCGGGACGAGCGATCCGGAGCTTTATGCCTCCTATCGCCAGGGCAGTTTCGGCTACGGCCTGCCGCTGCCCGATGGCCGCTGGACGGTGACGCTGCACATGTTCGAGCCGCAAGCCGACGCCGCCAAGGCCGCCACGCGCAGCATCACCGTGCTCGCCAATGGCAAGCCGGTGCTGACCGGTTTCAACCCGGCCAAGGCGGCAGGCGGATCGCTGAAAGCGGTGACGCGCAGCTTCGACGTGCCGTCGACCGGCGGCGCGCTCAAGCTCGATTTCAGCGGGGGCGAGGGCGGCGCGGTGGTTTCCGCCATTTCCGTCAGCCCGGCGCGCTGACAGGCGGAGCGGCGCGATGGTTTCGAGGCGCAGCCTGATCAAGGCGCTGGCGGCGAGTGGTGCGGTCGCGTCTGCTCCGACGGTCATCCGCGCCAAAGATGGGGGCCGTGCGCTGCCCAACATCCTCTGGCTGGTGAGCGAGGATCACAGTCCGTTTCTCGGCTGTTACGGCGATCCGATCGCGCACACACCCAATATCGATGCCCTTGCCGCGAAGGGCATTCTTTATACCCATGCCTATGCCAACGCCCCAGTCTGCGCGCCATCGCGCTTCGGCATCCTGACCGGCTGCCATCCGGAGAGCAACGCACCCGCCCAGCACATGCGCGCGATGGCGAACCTGCCGATGGTGATGCGCACCTACCCTGAATATCTGCGCAGCCTGGGCTATTACTGCACCAACAACGACAAGACCGATTACAATTGCAATGTCGAGCCCGAGCGGATCTGGAACGAATCCAGCGCCAGCGCGCATTGGCGGGGTCGGCCCGAAGGCGCACCGTTCATGGCGGTGTTCAACCACATGACGACGCATGAATCGCGGTTGTTCGGGCCGAAGCCCGTCGAGGGTCCGGTGACGCCCGACCAGGTGCGCATTCCGCCCTATCTGCCCGACACTCCGGCGATGCGGACCGATTTTGCCAGCTATTACAACCTGATCGCGCGCATGGATGGCGAGATCGGCGCGCGGGTGAAGGAACTGGAGGCGGACGGCCTCTCCGAGGACACGATCATCTTCTATTATTCCGATCATGGCGGGGTGCTGCCGCGCAGCAAGCGCTATTGCTATGAGGAAGGCCTGCGCGTCGCGCTGATCGTGCATGTGCCACCCAAATGGCAACATTTGTGCCCGATGCCGATGGGAAGCGAGGTCGGCGAGCCGGTGAGCCTGGTCGATCTGGCCCCCACATTGCTGTCGCTGGCAGGGGTGCCCAGACCCGCGCAGATGCACGGTACCGCGTTTCTCGGCAGCGAGACCGGCAAGCGCACAGGGCTCGCTTTTGGCATGCGCGATCGCATGGACGAGCGCTATGATCTGGTGCGCACGGCCTGCGACGGGCGCTTTCGCTATATCCGCAACTACATGCCGCACCGGCCCTGGGGCGTCTATTCGTCGTTCGAATGGATCGCCAAGGGCTATCAGTCGTGGGACGAGGCGCGGATCGCGGGAACGCTGACGCCGGCGCAGTCGCGCTTCTTCGGGCGAAAGCCTTATGAGGAACTCTACGACCTTCGGGCCGATCCGTTTCAGTTGACCAATCTTGCAGGGGATGCCGGGCAGGCAGCGACGCTCGCGCGGTTCCGCAAGGCGCTCGATGCGCATATGCTGGCGATCCGCGACAACGGCTTCATTCCGGAAGGCGAGCCGGGCGAGGGCTTTGCCGCGACCCGCAGCGATGCCGCTTATCCGCTCCGCCGGATCATGACGGTGGCGTCGATGGCCGCCCGCTGCGAGGCCTCCAACGTTCGGCGATTAGCGGCACTTCTGGCGCACAGGCAAGCCGTGATCCGCTACTGGGCGGCAACCGGGCTCGTCATCCTCGGCGAGGCAGCGCTGCCCGCCAGGGGCGCACTGGCCGAGGCCGTCGCGCGCGAGAAATCGGAAGCGGTGCGCATCGCCGCTGCCGAAGCGCTGGCTGCTATCGGCGATGCTGCCACCGCTCTGCCGGTGCTGGAGCAGGCGATTGCCCCCGGCAGGCCGATCCCCGAGCGGCTGATGGCGCTGAACGCGCTCGATGCGCTCGATGAGCGCGCGCGTCCGGTGCTGCCCGCGATCAAGGCGATTGTCGATGACGAGAATGACTATGTCATCCGCGCCGCGCGCTATCTCGTTGCAGTGCTCGAAGGAAAATTCCGCCCCGCCATGCCGACCGGGCGGCCTCGCGCCGCCGGGGCTCCGGCAGGCGCGGCCTGACAGTTTTACTCCCCTTGGCCGGGCCCGGTGCCCGGCCGCTTTTTCATGAAAGCATGATCGGATGAGCCCAGTTCGTGTCGGACGCTTGCGCTGGTGGATTATCGGGCTCGTCACCGTGGGTACGATCCTGAACTACCTTGCGCGCTCGACGCTGTCGGTCGCGGCGCCGACGCTGAAGAGCGAATTTGCCATGTCGACCGAGCAGTATAGCTGGGTCGTGCTGGCTTTTCAGGCCAGCTATACGGTGATGCAGACGGTGGCGGGCACGGTGCTGGATGCGCTGGGCACGCGGCTGGGGTTCTTCCTGTTCGCGATCGGCTGGGCCTTTGCCAATATGGCGCATGCGCTGGCGACCGGCTGGCAGAGCCTGGCCTTTTTCCGCACCTTGTTGGGCGCGACCGAGGCAGCGGCGATCCCTGCCGGGGCCAAGACGGTGGCGACCTGGTTTCCGCCGCGCGAACGGTCGCTGGCGACCAGCCTGTTCCAGATGGGCACCAGCGTCGGCAACATGATCGCGCCGCCGCTGGTCGCCTTCTGCATCCTCGCCTGGAACTGGGAGGCAGCGTTCATCGTCACCGGCGTGCTCAGCCTGGTCTGGGCTGGGCTATGGTGGTTCGGCTATCGCGACCCTGCCGACCATCCCAGGCTGTCGCAGGCCGAGCGTGACCTGATCGAGGCGGGGCGGGCCGACGATGTCGGCGCGAAGCCCGCGACCAAGCGCGACGTGCTGCGCAGCCGGTCGTTCTGGGCGATCGCGACGCCGCGCTTCCTGTCCGAACCGGCGTGGCAGACGTTTAACTTCTTCATCCCGCTCTACCTGGTATCGGCGTGGAATCTCGACCTGAAGGCGATAGCGCTCTGGGCCTGGCTGCCGTTTCTGGCGGCGGATTTCGGCAGTCTTGCCGCCGGCCTGCTGCCCGGCTGGTTGATGAAGCGCGGGGCAGGGCTGCTCGCCAGCCGCAAGATCACGATGACCATCGGCGCGCTGTGCATGGTCGGCCCGGCATGCATTGGGCTGGCGACATCGCCCGGCATGGCGATCGCGCTGTTCTGTGTCGGCGGTTTTGCGCACCAGATGCTCAACGGCGCGCTGATCACGCTGTGCGCCGATGTGTTCGACAAGAAGACGGTGGGCACGGCAAGCGGCATGGCGGGCACGTCGGCCTGGATCGGCGGCATGCTGTTCACGCTGCTGATCGGGCAGAGCGCGGATACGTTCGGCTACAACCCGCTGTTCGTCGCGCTGGCCGGGCTGGACCTGATGGCAGCGATCGTGCTGTGGGGCCTGCTCAGGGATCCCGGTCGGGGATCGCGCCAGGCCGCATGACCGTCCAGCCGGCGAGCGCGTGCCCGGCCCGGGCCGCGTCCAACGGGAGCGCTCCGCTGATCCTCGCGCCCAGATAGCCGGCATTGAAGGCATCGCCTGCGCCGCTGGTATCCACCGGCTGCAGCACCTGAGGCGGCGGGATGATCGTGCCATCGCCAAGACGGCAACCCTGTTCGCCCAGCTTCACCACGGTCTCGCCGCAGCCGAGCCGCTGCCAGTGCGCGGCGACCTGAGCCGCCTCGGCTTCGCCTGACAGCAGGCGCTCGTCGTCGAGCGTCGGCAGGCCGATTGTCGCCAGCGCAATCGCGTGGTCGCGCTCTGCCCGTGCCTCGCCGGGATCGGACCAGAGCCGGGGGCGGTAATTGCCGTCGAACGCCACTTGGCCGCCGCGCTGCCGAACCGAACGGGCCAGCGCATGGAGCGCCTCGCGGCCCTCGCGCGGCAGGACCGCTAGGGTGATCAGCGAAAACGCGATCATGTCCGCCTGCGCCGCCTGTTCGAGCGCGCGCTCTGCGCCGGGCAGCGTGAACATTGCACGTGCGGCGCTGGTGTCGCGCCAATAGGCAAAGCTGCGCTCGCCATGCGGGTCGGTGCTGATCGCATAGAGCCCGGTCGCGCGGTCGGGATGGCGCAGCACCAGGCCGGTATCCAGCCCTTCGCCGCGCCACGCCTTGACGAGATCGGCGCTGAACGGATCGCTGCCCAGCGCGGTCATGTACGCGACATCATGCCCCGCCCGCGCCAGATGCAGCGCGGTGTTGAGCGTGTCTCCGCCATGGCCAAGCCGCCACGCCTCGCCACGCCGGCTCAGCTCCAGCATGGCCTCGCCGATCAGGACGATGCGCATGCGCTCACCAGTTCCACATCGTCCCGTCTTCGAGCCGCGCGACCGGCAGATAGGCCGGCTTATAGGGGTATTTCGCCGCCAGCGCCTCGTCGATATCGACGCCATGGCCGGGCGTTTCGCCGCAATACATCATCGCTGCGTCGAAGCGGTAATCATGCGGGAAGACCGCGTCGGTCTCTTCGGTGTGGCGCATATATTCCTGAATGCCGAAATTGGGCACCCAGGTATCGAAATGCAGCGCGCAGCCCATGGTGACGGGCGACAGGTCGGTCGCGCCGTGGCAGCCGGTGCGCACCTGATACAGGCTCGCGAGATCGGCAATGCGGCGCAGATGCGTCAGTCCGCCCGCACCGACCACGGTCGCGCGGATATAGTCGATCAGCTGGTTCTGGATCAGGTCCTTGCAGTCCCAGATGGTGTTGAAGATTTCGCCTACCGCGAGCGGGGTCACCGTGTGCTGGCGCACCAGCTTGAAGGCTTCCTGGTTTTCGGCAGGCGTGCAATCCTCCAGCCAGAACAGCTGATAGGGCTCCAGCATCTTGCCCAGATTCGCTGCTTCCTGCGGGGTGTAGCGGTGATGGCCATCGTGCAGCAGATGATGGTCGAAACCATAGGTCTTGCGCAGTTCCTCGAACAGCCTGGGCACATAGTTCAGCGCCTTGCGCGTATCCCATCCGGTGACCGAGGGCAGGCTGGCGTCTGCGGGTTCATAGTAAAGCTTGCCGCGCCCGACCCCATAGGCGTCCTTGATGCCGGGAACGCCGGTCTGCGCGCGGATCGCCTTGTATCCCATGTCGATATAATGGCCCACGGCCTCGACCGTTTCGGCAATGTCGCTGCCATTGGCATGGCCATAGACCATCACGCCATCGCGGCTGCGCCCGCCCAGAAGCTGGTAGAGCGGCATGCCCGCCATCTTGGCCTTGATGTCCCACAACGCCATGTCGACCGCAGCGATCGCGCGCATCGTCACCGGGCCGCGCCGCCAATAGGCACCGCGATAGAGATATTGCCAGATATCCTCGATCCGCTGCGGATCCATGCCGATCAGGCAGGGGATCACATGGTCTTCCAGATAGGAGACGACAGAAAGCTCGCGGCCATTCAGCGTTGCGTCGCCGATGCCATGGACGCCCTGATCGGTCTCGATCTTGAGCGTTACAAAATTGCGCCCGGGACACGTCACGATCACCTTGGCCGATTGTATCTTCATGAGATACGCTTCCCCTCTCCTGAATGTCATCTGGTGCACCAGTGATAACGCCTGCTGCACCAAATACAATAAAATTGGTAATACCTATTTCGCCGAAATGGAACGCGGGCTCTAGAGGCGTGGGCCAACCGGGCCGTGCCCAGCCGGAGCGAGCTGTCCTCGCGGGTGGACCGTGCTGGGCAAGCCAGGTCATCGCGCAGCGCAAACGCTATCCGGCTTGCAAGGCGGGTAAGCGATGACAAGCGCGAGGCGCTTTTGGCCTTGTCCATCCCGCCTGCGCTGTGGCAAGAGTCCATAAGGCCGCTACGCCCCCAATTGGTCAGGCCTTTCGATCAGGAGCAACATCGCATGGCGCGACAGAAGAAAAGCGCATCCGCACCCGACAATGCCCTGCCGACCGAGCGGCTTTACCAGAAGCTGGCGCGTGACCTGTTTTCCGATCTTGCGGCGGGACGCTATGCGATCGGCGACCGCCTGCCGGCAGAGCGCGAGCTTTCGATCCAGTATAATGTCTCTCGCCCCGCCGTGCGCGAGGCGATGATCGCGCTGGAAGTGCAGGGCTTTATCGAGGTGCGCATCGGATCGGGCGCCTATGTGCGCGCGCTACCGGGTGAGGCCGATGCGCCGGGCTTTACCGTCACCGCGTTCGAGCTGATGGAAGCGCGGTTGCTGATCGAGGGTGAGGCTGCAGCGCTGGCCGCAGTGCATATCCGCGCGGAAGAGCTCGACGAGCTCGAGCGGCTGGTCAACGAAATCGAACATGAAAATCGCCTGTCGGGCGGCAGCACCCATGCCGACCACGCCTTTCACATGCTGATCGCCACCGCCACGCGCAACGCCGTGATCCGCAGCCAGGTGGAAGAGATGTGGCGGCTGCGCTCGGCCTCGCCCAACTGTGCTTTGCTGCTCGAAAAGGCGCGCACCGCCAATGTCCAGCCAGTGGTGGAAGAGCACAAGGCTGTTCTCGATGCCCTGCGTGCGCGCGATCCTTCCGCAGCGCGCGCGGCGATGCGCAACCATATGTCTTCGGTGATCAATCATTTGCTGTTCGCCACCGAAGAAGAGGCTATTGAAGCCGCCCGGCGCAATGTCGCCTCCACCCGCGAACGCTATGCAAGGGCAGCGCAACTCTGACATGACGACCCGACCGCTTCTGCTTCACCCCGACCGTCTCTTCCCCGTCGACAGCGATGTCCGCGCGATCACGCGCCGGCTGTACGATCAGGTCGCGACACTCCCGATCATCAGCCCGCACGGCCATACCGACCCGGAATGGTTCGCCAGCGATGCGCCGTTCGAAAATGCGACCGCGCTGCTGTTGCAGCCCGACCATTATGTCTTCCGCATGCTGTACAGCCAGGGAATTTCGCTCGAATCTCTTGGGCTGACACCGGTGTCTGGCGCTGCCGCTCCGGCGGTCGATCCGCGCGAGGCATGGCGCATCCTGGCCAGCAACTACCATCTGTTCCGTGGCACGCCTTCGCGCATGTGGCTCGACTGGGTGTTCGCGGAAGCCTTTGGCATCGACGTGCAGCTCGATGCGGCAACGGCGGACCATTATTACGACCATATCACCGCGCAGCTGGCGACGCCCGCATTCCGCCCGCGCGCGCTGTTCGACCGGTTCGGCATCGAGGTGATCACCACCACCGAATCGCCGCTCGATACGCTGGAACATCATCAGGCGATTGCGGCGAGCGGCTGGCAGGGCAGGGTGCTCACCGCCTATCGCCCCGATCCGGTGATCGATCCCGAGTTCGAGGGCTTTCTCGGCAATCTCGCCCGGTTCGGCGAGCTGACCGGCGAGGACGTGTTCAGCTGGTCCGGCTATCTTGCAGCGCATCGCAAACGCCGTGCGTTTTTTGCGCAGCATGGCGCGACATCGACCGACCATGGCCACCCGACCGCGCAGACGGCGGACCTGTCACGCGATGAAGCCGAAGCGCTGTTCGCGCGCGTGATGCGCGCCGATGTCTCGCCGCAGGACGCCGAACTGTTCCGCGCGCAGATGCTGACCGAGATGGCGACGATGAGCGCCGAGGACGGGCTGGTGATGCAGATTCACCCCGGGGCCTTCCGCAACCACAACCCGGCAGTGTTCGCGCGCTTCGGACGCGACAAGGGCGCGGACATGCCCAGCCGCACCGATTATGTGACCGCGCTGCGCCCGCTTCTGGCGCGGCATGGCAATAATCCGGACCTCACCATCATTCTGTTTACGCTCGACGAATCGGTCTATGCGCGCGAACTGGCACCGCTGGCGGGCCATTATCCCGCGCTGAAGCTGGGTCCGGCCTGGTGGTTCCACGACAGTCCCGAAGGCATGCGCCGCTTCCGCCACGCGATGACCGAGACGGCGGGCTTCTACAACACCGTGGGCTTCAACGACGATACCCGCGCTTTCCTCTCCATCCCGGCGCGGCACGATGTCGCGCGGCGGATCGATTGCGGCTTTCTGGCGCAGCTTGTCGCGGAACACCGGATCGAGGAATGGGAAGCGGCAGAGCTGGCGCAGGAGCTCAGCTACAACCTCGCGAAAAAGGCGTACAAGCTTTGAGGCTGAACCACGAGACGGCTGCGCAGCTCTCCGCCAGTGTCGAGCGCCCGGGATACGACCCGGCAGCGCAGGCGTGCGGCATCGTGCATTTCGGCATTGGCGCGTTCCACCGTGCGCACCAGGCGGTCTATACCGATGATGCGATGGCGGCCGGTGACCGCGATTGGCGGATCATCGGCGTGTCGCTGCGCTCGCCCGATGTTGCGCAGCAATTGAACCCGCAAGATGGTCTGTACACGCTGGTCGAACGGACGTCCGATGCGTTTGCCATGCGGTCGATCGGTGCGGTCGCCAGGGTGATCGTGGCACCCGATGCGCCGGGCGAGGTCATCGCCGCGATCGCCAGCCCTGACACGCATATCGTCAGCTTCACCGTGACCGAAAAGGGCTATGTCCGCCGCGCCGACGGGACGCTCGATACCGACAATCCGGCGATCGCAGCCGACATGGCCGGGCAGGGCGCACCGCGCACGATCTATGGCTTTCTCGCCGCCGGCCTGGCGCAGCGTCAGGCATCAGGCTTGACCGGCATCACGCTGCTCAGCTGCGACAATCTGGCGGATAACGGCCGCCAGTTGAACGGCCTGGTGCAAAGCTACCTTCAGGCGGTCGACCCGGCGTTGGCCGACTGGTTCGCCCGGCATTGCCGCTGCCCCGGCACGATGGTCGACCGCATCGTTCCGGCGATGACGGCTGATGATCGCGCCTGGGTGGCAGAGCAGATCGGCCTGGCGGATGAAGGCGCGATCATCACCGAACGCTTCTGCCAATGGGTGATCGAGAATGACTTTGCCGGGCCCCGTCCGCGCTGGGACGTAGTGGGCGCACAGCTGGTCGGCGATGTCCGCCCCTATGAGGCGGCGAAGCTGCGCATGCTCAACGGCGCGCATTCGGCGCTGGCCTATCTCGGGCTCGATGCGCGCCATGACTTCGTGCACGAGGCGGTCGCCGATCCGGCCATCCGCCCTTTGATCGAGACGATCATGCGCGAGGAAGC